>NZ_RHFH01000009.1 GCF_004745075.1 Brevibacterium sp. S111 | reverse complement strand
AAGGAGAAGCGGCCGCCGGGAGTAGTGGGCCCGCGCCGACGGCCGGGGAGTCTGGAAGTCGTGCCGGAGAAGCGGCCATGGCGAGCCGCGGAGGACCGGGACTCCGGGACTTAAATGGATACCCCTTATGTGGATTTCTCGATGTCGATGGCCCGCGTCTCACCGAAACGGCTGATCGTCGGCAACATCGTCGGCGCGGTGTTCGCCATCGTCTGGGTCGGTGCGATTGTCTTCCACATGAGCGAAGGCCGGCCGCTCATCGATGCCGGCATGAGAACGAGCGCCACATTCGGCGCCCCAACCAGCATGTACGCCATCGTGATCGGTGCGGCGGTCGGCTTCATCGCTACGATCACCCTCACGACGATCTCTCGCACACGCAAGATCAAGCAGGCCCGCGCCGAGGCGGCCGCAGCTGCTGACATCGAAGACGAGGACTGACCGCCTCGGTGGTGTGGGCATCCGTTCAACCGGCAGTCGGGCGGTCAGTGGGCATCACTTCACTGCCAGCGGCACACCGTCGCGGAAGTGACACTTCGCACTGCTGCCTGAGCATCCCTCATCGTTCACGCGAAAACACCCCGGCGCACCGGGGTGTTTTGCTGTTTGCGGCGAGGGACGCACCGTAAGCGCGAGTGGCCACGGACGCGAGGGCAGCGCAGGCCGGCACGAATGCGAGGAACGCGCGGGAAGCCGAGCTCAGGCCCAGTTCTTCTTCGGCGAGGTCTCTCCGACTCCGGGGTTGAAGACGTTGCAGGGGTCGAGTTCCTTGAAGTGAGCCTCCATCTTCGAAGGCACCTGATAGAGCCGACCGAAATTGTGCTCGGCGGGCACGGCCGCACCGCGCTCCTCGAGCAGCGCCGTCATCTGCTTCTTCAGCGCCACCGGATCAACACCCTTCTTCGCCACATGGTCTTGGTGGAAGACGTGGCAGAAGAAGTGGCCGTAGTAGGAGCTGATGTGCAGCTGGTCGGCGATCTCGTCCGGCAGCACCTCGAGCCAGTCCTCGTCATCACGGCGCAGCGCGACGTCGAAGGTGATCATGTCCGAGGAGTCCTCGCGGTTGAGGTTGAAGTAACGGGTGGCCGCACTCGCAGCACCGAACCGGTGGAGCATCGCGGACTGAGCCTCATCGGCATCGCAGACGAAGTACGCACCGTGGTGGGCCGCCTCGGCGAAGAAGTCGTCGAGGAACGCACCCATCCGCGCCTTCTCCTCGCCGCTGACGACGAGCAGCAGGTGGTGTTCGAATCGGTCGCGGTACTCGAGCATGCGCTTCGGCAGCTGCTGCGGCAGCAGATTGAACGCGTTCTGCGCGATGGTGTCGGCAACGGTCTCGCCGAAGAACGGCAGCTTCGCGAACACCCCGTTGGCCCAGTTCTTCAGCGCGAAGAGCCTGATCTGCTCCCGGCTGCCGGCGTGCTTGATCGATACGAACGTGTCCTTGCCGTACTTCTCCGCGAGGTCGAATGACGGCCGGCCCATGTATTCGCCGGAGATCGGCAGCGGCATGTCCGAGGTCAGGATCGCGCGGCGCAGCGCTTCGAGCTCGGCCGGGGAGTTCGTGCCGACATAGAACGTGGTCGCGTCCGTGATCTTCGGGAAGGTGCGGGTGCGCACGGCGAAGACCATGAGCTTGCCCGCCGACCCCGAGGCCTCGTACAAATAGTCGGGGTTCGCGTTGAACCGGGCAGGCGAGTCGACGATCCGGCGCACCTGCTCGCCGTATTCGGTCTCCATCGTGTCCTCTGGAGGGGGCGTGACATCGGCCGGATCCCAGTCACCGCGCTGCAGCTTGTCGAGGATGTGGGCGGGATCGTCACCGAGCTTCACGCCGAGGTGGTTGACCAGTTCCAGCCGTCCCTCCTCGGTCACTCGGGCGAAGATCGCATGCTTCGTGAATGCCGGACCTTTTCGGATCTGAGACCCGCCGGAGTTGTTGGCAATTCCGCCGACGACAGACGCACCGATCGACGACGACCCGATGACCGAGTGCGGTTCGCGGCCGAGTGGGGCGAGCCTCTCGTCGAGTTCGTACAGCGTCGATCCGGCGAGGCAGACGGCTTCGCGGGCGTCGTTGATGAGGTGGATCTGGTTGATGCGCAGGGTCGAGATGATGACGATCTCGCGGTCGTAATCCTGCGCGCCGGGACCGGAACCGCCGGTCAGGCCGGTGTTCGCCGACTGCGGGATGACGATGAGGTCGTCGTCGACGCAGACCTGCAGGGCCCGCCACAAATCGACGAGGCTGCCCGGCCGCAGAACGGCGAGGACGCTGCCGCCGCCGAAGCGGTTGCCCTTGGCATAGGGAGCAGTGGCCCGCGCCGAGGTGAGGACGTGGCGCGGTCCCATGATGTCGATGAAGGCGCTGACCGCCGGTGATGGCTTCGTGCGTTGATTACCGAGCATGAATGTCGACCCCTATCAGGTGGTTGCGAAGTGTTTTCATCCTAGTTCTTCCCCTGCGCCCCTCACCATGGTCTTTCCCACACCCCGGACGCTTGCTCACCGTGGTTGTATCCTCGCCACGGGCGCTTGCTCACCAGCGCCTGCTCGAAGCGCGGGCGACAGCGGCGAGGCAGAGCAGGCATATCACGGCCACCCCTGCCAGCGACAGGCTGTAGGGCATCACCGGCAGCAGTGCGGCGAGCACTGTCGGCAGGAGGAATCCGGAGTAGGCCAGTGAGTAGTAGACGCCGGTGATTCCGGCCAGGTCGTCCGGTGCGGCGATGGCCTGGACGAGGATGAGTCCGGCCACCACACAGGTGCCGTAGGCGATGCCGAGCACGATGGCCACGACGAAGGCAAGGATCGGGCTGGCCACCAGTGCCGCCACGACGGCGAGCACCATCCCGAGCGACATCAGGCCGAGCCCGACGACGAGCGCCCGACCTCCTGACCAGCGGTTGATCCGGGGAACGGCGTTCTGCACAAGCGCTCCGGCACCGAGGGTGACGACGGTGAGCACTGTCGCGTACAGCGTCGTCCACTCCCCCAGCGTGTCCTGCACGAGGGCGGGCATGACCGCGTAGGCGATGCCGGCGGCGCCGAAGACCCACGGGGCGGCGGGGATGATGAGTCGCACGAAGGTCCGGTGGCCGACCAGCGGGATCCGCAGTCCGCGCCACCAGTGTTCGGTCGAACGGCGGTCCCCGCCCAGGGACTCCGGCGCGGTGAGAACGATGACCAAGGCGATGATGCTCAGCAGTGTGTGGACCGCGTAGGGGGTCGCCTCGGGCAGTGGCCCCCATTGGGCGAGGCACCCGGTCACCGCCGCACCGAGCGCGAAGCCCAAGGTCAGGGTCAGGGCCGGGCGGCGAGCGCCCGCGGTGATGCCGGCCCGGTGATCGAAAGGCGGGGCGGAGAGTTCCTTGATCCAGCTCGTGCCCACGGACATCGCAACGCCGACTCCAGCACCGGCGAGCACTCGGCCCACGCACAGCAGCCAGAAGAGGTCGAAGCCGAGACCCAGCAGCACGCTGCCGAGGATCGCGGCGACAGTTCCGGCGATGAGGAGCGGTTTGCGTCCGCGACGATCAGACAGCGCCGAGGCGACCAGGAGTCCCGGAATCAGTCCACCGACGTACATTCCCAGGAGCAGGTTCGCCTGCCAGACGGCATAGCCGCCGTCCTCTTCGTACATGTGCACGAGCGGGGTGAAGTGATTGCCGCCCCAGGCAAGGAGGAACATGGCCGGTGCTACGCGAAGCCACGCACCGCCTCGGCGCGCGCGAGGTTCAGCGGCGTCGGCCTGCACCTGGGCGGTCTCTGCAGGAGAAGCGGAGGCCATCGGCGAGGTCGTCGAATCGGTGGTCGCGGCATCGGACCCGGCGGTCACAGCGGTCGCCCCTGCGGGAAATGGGAGGCGTCGATGTGTTCGTGAACGAGCTGTCCGAACTCCTCGGCGCTGCCGTGCTCGGCACAGTCGGTGAGGCATTCGTGCTCGCTCAGGAGGGTGTCGAGCGTGCCCGGCTGGTCGGTGGCGACTTGGTAGGTCAGCCGTGCCAGCCTCGGGCCCATCGTGGTCAGCAGCTCCTCGACGATGCTGTTGCCTCCGCCGCGGATGAGTCGGGCGTGGAAGGCGTAGTCGAAGCTCGCGAAGTCGAGCGGATCGCCCTCCTCGACGGCCTGCCGCTGCCCGTCGAGGAGAGCCCGCAAGTCGACCGCGAGGGCTTCGAGGCCGCCGCGTGTAGTCAGCTCCTGGACGGCATCGGTCTCGAACATGGCACGGACGGCGAGCAGGTCACGTCGTTCCCTGCTCGTCACGGTCGTCACGATCGCCCCTTTTTTCGGGACGAGACGGACGAGTCTCCACCGCTCGAGCTGGAGCATCGCCTCCCGCGCCGGGGTGCGACTGGCCTTCTGCGCCTCGGCGAGGTCAGCCTCGGTGAGGAGCTCGCCGGGTTCGAAGCGCCGCTCGATGATCTCTCGAGCCGCCCAGGCGGCCATCCGCGAGGCGATCGGGGAGGTGTCGTCGGTGCGTTGCCAGGGAAGCGTCAGCAGTTCGTTCACGCCAACAGGCTAACAGATGCATGCATTGATAGATGCATCAAGATCCTGAAGGCGCAAACACACAGCCCCCGGCAAGGGTGCCCACCCAACCTCTTCTGAGGTTCGGTCAAGCCCCCGCAAACTCTCCCACCCACTTTCCAGCGGGCCGGGAACTGTCGTCGATCTGCTGACCCTCAGCGCACAGACACACCTGACGGCGGCACTGCTACCCTCGCGCGGGGTAGCTGCGCCGCCGTCAGGTGTGTCTGGAGGGTCGTTGCGGGCGAGCCTCACTCCACGAGCTTGCCCTCCTGGCTGATCTCGCCGACGTGCATGAGCTCGGCGACCTCGGGGTCGACGGGCGGGATGTCCTCGCGCACGACTCCCGTCGACGGCGACCACACGAGGTTGACCTGCAGGCTCGGGTCCTGCTCCGGATAGTCACTGCGGTTGTGGCAGCCACGGGTCTCGCGGCGCTCAAGCGCACATTCGAGCGTCGCCCGGGCCGCGAGCACCGAGGACTTGAGATCGAAGGCGTGCGAGAGATCGGCGAAGCCGGCGATGTCCGGGTGGATGCCCACATTCTCCATCCGAGCCTCGATACCCGCGAGCTTCTCCAGTCCGGCCTGCAGCCCGGCCTCGTCACGGACCACGCCGGCATGCTCGGTCATGAGGTTGCGGACCTCGCGCTGCAGCGCCCTGACATTCTCCGTGCCATCGGAGGCGAGCAGATCATCGATCTCGGCCCGCGCCTCGGCGACGGCATCGCGCGAACGCACCTGTGCTTCGAGCTCCTCGGAGTAGGCAACCGCGGACCGTCCGACGATCCGACCGAAGACGAGGAGTTCGATGAGCGAATTGCCGCCGAGGCGGTTGGCCCCGTGCAGACCGGACGAGGCCTCGCCGATGGCCCACAGCCCCTCGACATCGGTGCTGTGATCGACGGGATCGACCCACACCCCGCCCATCGAGTAGTGCGCGGTCGGAGCGATCTCGATCGGGCTGGCCGTGATGTCGAGCATCTGCGTCTCCATGAGCGTGGCGAACACGCGCGGCAGCCGGTTCATGATCGTCTCCCGCGGCAGATGGGACACGTCGAGCCAGACGCCTCCGTTCTCCGTGCCCCGACCCTCCGCGATCTCCGTATAGGCGGCCAGGGCGACGCGGTCACGAGTGGACAGCTCCATCCGCTCGGGATCGTAGCGTTCCATGAACCGCTCTCCCAGGCCGTTGCGCAGGATTCCGCCCTCACCGCGGGCCGCCTCGGAGACCAGGGTGCCCGCGGCATTCTCGGGTTCGATGATGCCCGAAGGATGGAACTGGACGAGCTCGGCGTCGCGCAGACGCGCTCCGGCCTCGACGGCCAGGCGGAACGAATCGCCGGTGTTCTCATCCCGACGGGAGGAGGTCCGCCGCCAGATGCGGTTGTGCCCGCCGGCGGCGAGGATGACAGCGTCGGCGTGGATGCGGTAGGCGGTGCCGTCGATGACGTCAAAGCCGAAGGCACCGAAGATGCGACCATCGGCGACGAGGAGCTTCGTGATGTAGACCCGATCGAGGATCGGGATGTTCAGGGCCTCGGCACGACGAATGAGGGTGCGCTGGATCTCCAGGCCCGTGTAATCTCCGGCGAAAGCGGTGCGGCGCCAGGTGTGGGCGCCGAAGAAGCGCTGAGAGATCCGACCGTCGTCCTCCTTCGCGAAGTCCATTCCATATCGCTCCAGGTCGGCGATGCCTTCGGCTGCGCCCTGGGTGACGATCTCGACGGTGCGGGGGTTGGCGAGGTCATAGGATTCCTTGATCGTGTCGGCCGCGTGCTGCTGCCACGTGTCCTCGGGGTCGACGGTGGCCAGTGCGGCGTTGATGCCGCCGGCGGCGAGCGAGGTGTGCGCGTCTTCCTTCGGGCGCTTGCCCACGGTGAGGACATCGCCTCCTGCTTCGGCGACTTCGATCGCGGCGCGCAGGCCCGATCCACCGGTGCCGATGACGAGCACGGAGGTGGAGATGGAGCGTTCTCTGCGACGTGCTGTTCCCTGTGTAATGGTCATGCTTCCACGCTAAGAGCGCCCACCACATACGTCCAATGCATTGTTTGAGTCGAGTTGATAGCGATACGCTATTGCCATGAATCTGGAACAGCTGGCGAGTTTCGTCGAGGTCGCCGCCACCGGTCATTTCACGAAGGCGGCCGCCACCCTGCACCTGGCTCAGCCCTCGCTGAGCCGTCAGATCTCGACCCTGGAGAAGGAGCTCGGCGCAGAGCTCTTCCACCGCGCCCACGGCCACATCTCGCTGACCGCGGCGGGTGAGACCCTGCTGCCGACGGCCCGTCGGATGCTCGCCGACGCCGAGGCGATCCGCCGTGACATGGACGAGCTCGCCGGTCTGCGCCGCGGTCGGATCCGCCTCGGCGCCACCCCGACCCTGTGCGTGAGCCTCGTCGCCGAGGCGATCAGTCGTTTCCACCATCAGCATCCCGGAGTCGAGCTCGAACTCGTCGAGAAGGGTTCCCGGGAGCTCATCGAGGCTCTGGGTACCGGCGGGCTCGACCTCGCGCTCATCACCCGCACCGTCGACCTCGACGCGCAGACACCCCGACTGCAGATGCAGGAAGTGCTCGGCGAGGATCTCGTCGTCATCGCGGCCGCCGACGGAGCGCTGATCAGCGGCGACCAGATCACCCTCGCCGAGGTGGCCGCACTCCCCCAGGTTTTGTTCCATCACGGATACGACCTGCGGGAGGCCACCTCGGCGGCCTTCGAATCGAGCGGCCTGCACCCGAACGTCGTCGTCGAGGGCGGGGAGATGGACGCGGTGCTGCGCTTCGTCGAACGCGGCGTTGGCGTGGCGATCGTCCCCGCCATGGTCCTCGTCGACCGACCTCAGCTGATCTCGGCCCAACTGGTGGAGCCGAGCCTGTCACGGACGGTGAGCATCGCGACTCGCGCAGATGTGCGACCGACTCGGGCCGCCTCGGCGATGGAGGACATGATCCTCAGCACCGCACGAGTCCTGGCCGCCGACGACACCGGGCTGGCGGCACATGTGCGGCTCACGAGGTGAGGTGCCGAGTCAGAACCAGGCGTCAGCCAACAGGCGCAGTGAGCGCTGGCCCACCTCGGTGTCGTAGGCGTAGGTGACGGTGATGAGCTCATCGGCACCGGTGCGCTCGACGAACTCGGCCATCTGCTCGGTCGCGGTGTCCGGCGAGCCGACGGCGCTGATCGTGAGCATCGGGTTCTCGCCCATGCCCTGAGCGGCGAATTCGCTCGGCTCGACCGGCGGCTGCAGCTGCCGGCTGCGTCCCCGGCCGATGTCCGCGAACATCTGCCTGACCGGGGTGAACTCACGCTGCGCCTCGGCGTCGGTGTCGGCGACCATCACATTGATCCCGGCCATGACGTAGGGCTTGTCGATCTGCGCGGTCGGGGCATCGGCGGTGAAGGAATCACGGTATACCTTGATCGCCGCGTCGATCTGATCGGGAGCGAAGTGCGAGGCCAGTGAGAACGGCAGCCCCAGCTGACCGGCGATCGACGCCCCATTCATCGTCGACCCGAGCACCCAGATCGGAACGTCCGTTCCGGCCGAGACAGCCGACTTGATCGGCGCGCTGTAGGCCTGACCCCGTTCGCTGAACCAACCCTGCAGGTCGTAGATGTTCTGCGCGAAGGACTGCGGTTCGGCCGAGGAACGGCTCAGCGCCTGGGCCGTCATGCCGTCCGTGCCGGGGGCGCGCCCCAGGCCCAGGTCGATGCGATCGCCATGGATGTTCGCCAGGGTTCCGTACTGCTCGGCGACCATGAGCGGCGCGTGGTTGGGCAGCATCACACCGCCGGATCCCACTCGGATCCTCTCCGTCGCCGAGGCGGCCTGAGAGATGAGCAGTGCCGTGGCGCTGGCAGCCAAACCCATCGTGTTGTGGTGCTCGGCGAACCAGAGGCGTGAGTAGCCCAGCTCATCGGCGAGCGCGGCGGTCGACATCGAATTCGCGATGGCCTCGCGGGCCGTGGATCCCTCACGGATGGAGACGAGGTCGAGGATGTTGAGAGGAATGGACAATGTGATGCCGTCCTTCGGTCAGCTGGGTGGTGGCGAGCGATCGGACGTCGATGCTCGGTGAGGCGATCAGCCCTGTAGGACAACAGCGTCCCGGTCCGGTTCTATTCCGCGGCCCCCGCGCCGGTCGAGTCCCGCACGCAAACGGTCCGACGATGCAGCGAGGCCCCGGAAGCTCTCGCCTCCGGGGCCTCGGCCATCGGTTCGTCAGATGAGTGTCGCTGTGCCGCGAACCTCAGTCGTTCTTCGGACCGGGGCCGGAACTCGAATCATCGCCCTTGGTGCCGGGCAGGCCCTGGGCCTTGCGGCGCATGAGCAGGACGACGATGACGATGATCGCGAGTCCGCCGACGGAGAGCAGCACGATCATCGGGGTCGACATGCCCGAATCGCTGCCGCTGGCCTCTCCGATCTCACCGCGCTCTCCGGTGTCCTTGCCCGGTTCGTCGACGACTCCGCCGCCGAGGCCGGCCTTGGTGGACTCTTCGACAGCGCCGCCTGCGCCCTCGGAGTCCTTGATGGTGAAGGCATAGTCACCGGAGATCGGGTGTCCGTCCTGGGACACCACACGCCAGGTCACCTCATAGTCGCCGGGTTTGAGGTCATCGGGCAGCGCCACGCTGAGCTTCTTGCCCTCGACGGTGAGCTCACCGGCCGAGACGTCCTTGCCGTCGACGACGACGGTGACTTCGGAGCCGACCTCTTGGATGTTCCCGGAGAACGTCATCTCGAGCCACTCGGGCTGCTGATCCAGTTCCGCCCCGTCTTCGGGGTTCGAGGACACGAGCTGGTCGTGAGCACTGGCGGGCGCAAACGCGAAGACACTCAAGGCAGCCACCAGCAGGGCGGCGAAGCCCAGCTTGAAAGCGGACCACTTAGTACGAGTCATGAGAGTTTCTCCTTCAGGGCGTTCGTTCATCGATCGGCGATTCTGCTTCCAGTATCACGCAGACTTCTCGGCCAGAGCGTGCAGGTGATCGGTGATTCCCGGCACGGACACTTCAATTGTCTCAAGAGTTTCTTCGAAATCCTTTAATTCGCCGTACCAAGGGTCCGGCACATCGGGTGCGGGGGCACCGGGCTCGGCCGCACCACTGATCCCGCGGCCCTGTCCACGACCGACGGATTCGCTTTCGGACCCGTCTTCGGACCCGTCCGGAGCCAGCCGGGGATCGAACTCACGCAGCATCCGCAGCTCCGGGGCCGCCTCGGCGGGGATCTGCTCGATCAGCCGCTGCAGCGCACGATAGTGGCGAGCGGTCATCGCCACGGCCAGATCGCGTTCGGCCAGCCAGTCGACCGTGATCTGTCGAGCGGCGTGATCATCGGTGCGGTAGCCGGCGGCCGCGAGCACCCGCGCCTGACGTGGGTCGATGGGATTGCCGGCCTCCTCGTCGCTGATTCCGGCGGAATCGACGACCGCCTCGGTGCCGTTGATCCTCAGATGGTGCTCGAGCACGCGTTCGGCCGTCACCGAGCGGCAGATATTGCCGGTGCACACGAACACGACGGATGCCATACTCATTCGTTCCTCCTCAACGATCTGCGGCGGGCGGCCGACCGACGGACGACGTCGGAAACTCCAGCGCAGAACCCCTGCTGATCACGATACTGTTGCACCATGACTTCTGAAACTTCTTCCGCCTCGGTGCGCCCTCAGGACGACCTGTACCGCAACATCAACGGCGAGTGGATCGACGCGTTCACCATCCCCGACGACCGGGCCGGCGACGGTGCCATGCGCGAGCTCTTCGACACCGCCGAGACCAAGGTCCGCGACATCATCACCGCCGTCTCCGACGCCCCACAGGAACCCGGTTCCGAGGGCCAGAAGGTCGCGGACCTCTTCACCTCGTTCATGGACGTCGACCGCATCAACGAACTCGGTGTGACCCCGCTGGACTCGACGTTCACCGCCATCGACGCCGCCGAGGACAAGTCCGAGCTCGCGGCCCTGCTGGCCCGGCTCGAGATCGAAGGCATCGGCGGAGTGCTCGGCGGGTACGTCACCGCCGATGCGAAGGACTCCGACGTCTACGCCCTCTACCTCGTCCAGGCCGGCATCTCCCTGCCCGACGAGGACTACTACTTCAACGACGACCACGCCGAGGTGCGCGCGAAGTTCCTCGCCCATGTGAAGAAGATGTCCGCCTTGGCCGGGCTCGGTGAGAAGTCCGGGATCTCCGACGCCGAGGTGGCCGCGAAGGTCATGGCGTTCGAAACCGAGATCGCCCGCCACCACTGGGACCGGGTGGCCTGCCGCGACGCCGAGAAGACCTACAACAAGTACTCGATCGCCGAACTGCGCGACCTCGGCCCGGAGTTCGACTTCGACTCCTATTTGGGGCTGCTCACTGCCGAAGCCACCGACCTCAAATACCTCGTGGTCTCTCAGCCGTCCTTCGTCACCGGCATGGCCAAGGTGTGGGCCGAGACCGATATCGACACCCTCAAGACCTGGCTGCGCTTCGTCGTCGTCTCCGACACCGCGTCCCTGCTGGCCGATGAATTCGTCGAGGAGAACTTCGACTTCAACGCCCGCACGCTCTCGGGCACGCCGGCGCTGCGGGAACGCTGGAAGCGCGGGGTCGGGCTCGTCGAGTCCCTCCTCGGCGAGGCCGTCGGCAAACTCTATGTCGCCGCCGAGTTCCCGCCCGAAGCCAAGGAAGCCATCGACCACCTCGTGGGCATGCTCATCAAGGCCTACGACAAGTCGATCCGCGAGCTCGACTGGATGAGCGAGGAGACGAAGGACCGTGCGCTGGTCAAGCTCTCGAAGTTCACCCCGAAGGTCGGCTATCCCGAGGTGTGGCGGGAGTACCCGGCCGCGATCGATTCCTCGGATCTGGTGGGCAACGTCCGCCGCTGCGCCCAGGCCGAACACGTGCGGCAGGTGCGCCGCATCGGCGGAGGCATCGACCGGACCGAATGGCTGATGACCCCGCAGACGGTCAACGCCTACTTCCACCCGGTGATGAACGAGATCGTCTTCCCCGCCGCGATCCTCCAGCCGCCGTTCTTCGATGCCGCAGGTGATGTGGCGGCGAACTTCGGGGCGATCGGTGCGGTCATCGGTCACGAGATCGGGCACGGCTTCGACGATCAGGGTTCGCGCTACGACGGGGACGGCAACCTCGTCGACTGGTGGACGTCGGAGGATCGGGAGCGTTTTGAGGAGCGCACGAACGCGCTCATCGCCCAGTACGAGGCACTGGTTCCGGCCGGTCTCGATGACGCCCAGCATGTCAACGGGGCGCTGACGGTCGGGGAGAACATCGGTGACCTCGGCGGTCTGTCGATCGGGTGGAAGGCTCTCGAACTCGAACTCGGTGAGCGGGCCGGGACTCCCGGTGTGCCAGTGGCGCCGAGCCCGGAGCAGGCGAAGGCGTTCTTCGAAGCCTGGGCGAAAGCGTGGCGGTCGAAGATGCGCACCGAGGAGCGCGTCCGCAGGCTCTCGATCGACCCCCATTCGCCGGAGGAGTTCCGCTGCAATCAGGTCGTGAAGAACATGACGGCCTTCCACGACACCTACGGCGTCAGCGAAAGCGACGGCATGTACCTGGCTCCCGAGGAGCGCGTGACCATCTGGTAACCACTCCCCCTCCCATTGCTACCTGACGGCGGCCCAGCAACCTCGCGCGAAGTTGCTGGGCCGCTGTCAGGTAGTTCTGGGGGTGGTCAGCGGTGGCCGCGGATGAGGTGGACCATGCGGAAGTCGAATTCCTGCCAGCTGGTGATCGGAGCGTCGGCCTGCAGCGCGGCTTCGAAATCCTCGACCTCGGTGAGCTCGGATTCGAGCGGAATGTCGAAGGGCATCTCCACATACAGCAGCCCACTGGCGTCGGTGTGGACGACATCGAACCCGGCCTGCTGCGGTTCGAGTTCGTTATTCATCACGATGAGCAGACGATCGTCCGGCGCCTGGTATTCGACCTCGATGCCGTCGTTGTAGCCCTGCTGCGAGCGCAGTTCCCGCTGGGCCTGAATGACGAACGCCGAGTACGCTCCGATGCCGATGACCGGGATCCGTGAGGTCAGCGCTTCGGTGGCGACGTCGATGAGCCGCGATCGGGCCTTGCGCCCCAGCGGGCTGAGGTCGCCGCCGGACATCGCGACTCCGTCGAAGCCGACGAGCGAGACCCGACCGTCATCGTGGTTCGGGTTGAGGACCGTGATGTCGAGGCCGAACCGGGAGTACCAGGGCCGGGTCACCTCGGCGCTCTCTTCGTCCCACCACACGTAGAACAGGAACGGCACGTTGATCCCGGCTTCCGAGAAGAAGAACGGGGGACGCCGCTCACCCGCCGTGACCTCGAAGGGCACGACGTTGCCCTCGATCGGGGCGGGGCAGGTCGCGAACGAGGTGAACGCGAAGGGGTAGTTGACCGCGCGGTTGAAATCGATGACGAGCGAGCCGTCCTGATTCGGCACTCCGAGGTCGATCGTCCGCCACGCCGAAGTGGTTGCCCCGTTCGTTCCATCGTGGAAGTCCAGGTGGAGCCCGGTCTTCGGGCACCCGGTGGCAAGCAGTGTGACCTCGCCCTGCTGAGTTTCGAAGGTCACGGTTCCCGCGGCTTGGGTCTGCAGCTGCAGATCCTCCTGCGCGGTTTCGATCGTATGGGTCGGGAACGGGTCGAACCGGGTGAACCGGGCGAGGAAGACGAAGTCTGGGTTCGGGTCGAAGACCGGGACTTCGAAGAATTTGCCCAGCAGCGGCGATTTCGAATCGCGCACACGCACACCGAGGCGGCCGCCCCGGTCGATGAGCTCGTAGAGGACATTGCCGACGGTGAACCAGTTGAGCGATCCCCCGGCCGGCAGCTTCGCGGTGAAGCCGTTGTCCTCGACACGCACCTGCGGTCGGGCTGGGGCCGAGTCATGACCTGCGGTTCCGGCCTCGGCCGCACCGGCATCTGCGGAGGCGTTGTCAGCGGCAGAAGCTCCTGTGGCGGCGTGGTCTGTCACAGCAGGCAGGGTCGAGGTGTCGCTGGGCACCGAGGGGCTCGTCGCTCGGACCGCACCGCCGCCTGTCCCGGCACCCGCACCGCCGCCGGCGGCTTGGCTCAGCAGGTCGAAGGTCTCGGCAGCGGGACCGGCATTGATTCCGGAGTCGAGGGCGACGGTGACCCAGCCGTCCTCGACGGTGAAGGTGCCGGGGGCATCGGGCCAGGTGGACTCGACGTCGAGCCAGTGCAGTCCGACGACGCTGAGCCAGCCGAACGGTTTCGCCAGTGCCGAGTTCCGTGAGTCGCGCCAGGTGTTCCACTCCGTCACGAACTGGTTCACGTCGAACACTCCTTGCCGTTGCTGTTGCGGGCGCAGGATCCCTGCCGCCGCCTTACCCTCGGAACCGATGTCTGACCGGTGCCTGAGGCCTTGTTCCTTGTCATCCAAACTACCGCAAACGATAGGCTGGGGAAATGAGTGAATCACACCCGGACCCGGTTGTCGCCGCGCAGACAGCGGCCGACCTCGGCGACTTCGTCAGTGCCTCCCCCAGCTCCTACCACGCCGTAGCCACCGCAGCCGCCCGTTTGGAGCAGGCCGGTTTCTCCCGCCTCGATGAGGCGAGCGCATGGGCGTTGACGCCCGGATCCGGCCATTTCGTCGTCCGCGACGGTGCGATCATCGCGTGGATGAATCCCACGACCACCGCCGAGGCAGTCCCCGGGTTCCGCGTGTTCGGATCCCACACGGATTCCCCGGCCTTCAAACTCAAACCCGGGGACGAATACACCGCCGAGGGCATGCGCCAGGTCGGAGTGGAGATCTACGGCGGTCCGCTGCTGAATTCCTGGCTCGACCGGGAACTCGCGTTCGCCGGTCGCCTCAGCCTCGCCGACGGCCGGGTCGTGCTCGCCCGCACCGGTCCGATCGCGCGCATTCCGCAGCTGGCAATCCACCTCGACCGGCAGGTCAATGACGGTCTGGCCTTGGACAAGCAGCGTCACACCGCTCCCGTGATCGGCTTGGCCGATCTCGCCGAGGCCGACGTCATCGAACTGCTCGCCGCTTCCGCCGAGGTCGATCCCGAGGCGGTGGTCGGTCACGACGTGTACACCGTCCCCACCCAGGAGCCGGCGCTTTTCGGTGCACGTGAGGAGTTCTTCGCCTCGCCGAGGTTGGACAACCTTCTGTCCGTCCATGCCGGGGTCACTGCACTGACGAGTCTCGACGCCGACTCGGTCGAAGGCATTGCGCTCTTCGCCGCCTTCGACCACGAGGAGATCGGGTCGAACTCACGCTCCGGTGCGTGCGGACCGTTCCTCGCCGATGTCACCGAACGCATCATCGCCTCTCTGCTGCCGGACTCGACGCGCAGCGACTATCTGGCGTCGCTGGCGGCATCGGTGTGCGTGTCATCGGACGCCGGGCATGCCGCTCACCCGAACTATCCGGAACGCCATGATCCGCATGTGCGTCCCCGCCTCGGCGGCGGTCCGCTGCTCAAACTCAACGCTCAGCAGCGGTACGCCACGGATGCTGTGGGCACCGCAGTGTGGTCGCGGGCGTGCACGGCCGCCGGCGTCGACTACCAAGACTTCGTGTCGAACAATGCGATGCCGTGCGGGTCGACAATCGGTCCGCTCACGGCGACACGCCTGGGCATGACGACCGTCGACGTGGGCCCGGCCCTGTATTCGATGCATTCGGCCCGCGAAATGGTCGCGGTCGCCGATGTCGTCGCCCTCGGCAGAGCCGCGACGACGTTCCTCCAAGGCTGATGCTCCTGCAGAACTGATGCGGCAGCGTCGTTTCGCTGGAGCTGTTGTCCTCCGTGGAGGCACCCTCCGTGGAAGCACCCCCGCCTCGGCGGGGTTTGTCCTCACCGCTGTCGACGTGATACGAATTGCACGACCCCACGGGAGCCCTGCAGAAGGGCTGAGATCGGACTGGATCGTCCGAGACCGTAGAACCTGATCCGGTTGATACCGGCGTAGGAAGCGAGGACTGCAGATGACTGCGTTCACCCCTGAAACACCTGTCCCTGCCACGGCTTCGGCCACCGTGCCCAATGCGAAGAACTCCACGAACGATTTCACGATCGAGCAGTATCCGACGCATTCTCCGGCGTGGCTCGAGGATGCCGAGCACGACATCCGCGTTCCCGTCACCCGCATCGAACTCGAGGACTCCGACGGACGGACCAACGCTCCCGTCCACGTCTACCGCACCGTCGGCCCTGGCAGCGTCCCCGAGGAAGGACTGCCGGCACTGCGGTTCCCCTGGATCGAGGGCCGCCTCGACACCGAAACCTACGCCGCCCGCGGACACCGCATCGCCGATGACGGTCGCGCTGCCGTGCGCCGCGGAGCGCCCTCACAGCAGTGGAGGGGTCGCAAACCGGTCCCACTCCGGGCCAAGCCCGGCCGGACCGTGACCCAGATGCACTACGCCCGGGAAGGCATCATCACCCCGGAGATGCGCTTCGTCGCCCTGCGCGAGCAGTGCGATGTCGAGCTCGTCCGCTCGGAGCTCGCCGCCGGCCGCGCGATCATCCCGAACAACATCAACCATCCCGAGTCCGAACCGATGATCATCGGCAAGGCCTTCCTTGTGAAAATCAACGCGAACATCGGCAATTCCGCGGTCACCAGCTCCATCGCCGAGGAGGTGCAGAAGCTGCGATGGGCCGCGAAGTGGGGTGCCGACACCCTCATGGACCTCTCGACCGGAAACGACATCCACACCACCCGAGAGTGGATCATCCGCAACTCCCCCATCCCCATCGGCACCGTCCCGATCTACCAGGCCCTGGAGAAGGTCGACGGCGAGGCGAACGCTCTGACCTGGGAGATCTATCGGGACACCGTCATTGAGCAGTGCGAGCAGGGCGTGGACTACATGACCGTCCATGCCGGCGTGCTGCTGCGCTACGTGCCGCTCACGGCCAACAGGGTCACCGGGATGGTCTCCCGCGGAGGCTCCATCATGGCTGGCTGGTGCTTAGCCCACCATGAGGAGAACTTCCTCTACACCCACTTCGACGAACTCTGCGAGATCTTCGCCCGCTACGACGTCGCGTTCTCACTCGGCGACGGGCTGCGGCCGGGCTCGATCGCCGATGCCAACGACGCCGCCCAGTTCGCCGAGCTCGACACCCTCGCCGAACTCACCGAACGCGCGTGGGCCCACGACGTCCAGGTCATGGTCGAAGGCCCTGGGCACATTCCGCTCCACCTGGTGCGCGAGAACGTCGAACGCCAGCAGAAGCTCTGCCACGGCGCCCCCTTCTACACCTTGGGTCCGCTCGTGACTGACATCGCACCCGGCTACGATCACATCACTTCGGCGATCGGGGCGACCGAAATCGCCCGCTACGGCACGGCGATGCTCTGCTACGTCACCCCGAAGGAGCACCTCGGCCTGCCCGACCGCGACGACGTCAAGACCGGGGTCATCACCTACAAGATCGCCGCTCACGCCGCCGATGTTGCGAAGGGCCACCCAGGCGCGACTGCCAGAGACGATGCACTGTCGAAGGCACGGTTCGAGTTCCGGTGGCGCGATCAGTTCGCCCTCGGCCTCGATCCGGAGACCGCCGAGGCGTTCCACGACGAGACGCTGCCGGCGGAACCGGCGAAGACCGCCCACTTCTGTTCGATGTGCGGGCCGAAGTTCTGCTCGATGCGCATCTCCCAGGACATCCGTGACACCTACGGCAGTGCCGAGGCGCAGGCCGCGCTGGCAGGCATGCGGGAGAAGAGCCGCGAGTTCCTCGCTGCGGGCGGCACGGTGTATCTTCCCGAGCCGACTGTCGGCCCCCGGGCGCGGGTTCGGTAGGTTGGTTCCATGGGAGAGCTTCAGCGTGCTTTCGACGCGCACCTGCATATCATCGACCCGGATCATCCGCTGATCGAGAACAACGGCTATCTGCCGGACCCGTTCACGGTCGCCGACTACCGATCCCGCCTGCAGAGCCTGGCGGAGGTCGGAGTCGAGGTCGCCGGCGGTGCTGTGGTCTCCGGTTCGTTCCAGGGCTTCGATCAGGGGTATCTCCTCGCCGCGCTGCGCGAACTCGGCCCGAACCATGTCGGCGTCACCCAGCTGCCGGCTGAGACCAGCGACGATCAGATCCGTGCCCTCGACGTCGCCGGCGTCAGGGCGCTGCGCTTCAACATCGCCCGTGGCGGTTCCACCGCTCTCGAGGCTCTCGACACCTTCGCCCGCCGGGTCTTCGACCTCGTCGGCTGGCATGCGGAGCTCTACATCGACGCACGCACCATCGATGCCGAGCTCGCCTCCCGCATCGCCTCCCTGCCGGCTGTGAGCATCGACCACCTCGGCATGCACGCCGAGGGTCTGCCCACTCTGCTGCGCCTCGTCGAGGCCGGGGTGAAGGTCAAGGCCACCGGTTTCGGGCGGGTGGAGCTCGATCCCGCCGAGGTTGTCCGCCGCATCGTCGACACGGACCCGGGCGCACTGATGGTGGGCACGGACCTGCCGTCGACCCGTGCCCGCAGACCCTTCGCCGATGCCGACTTCGCGCTCATCTGCGAAGTCCTCACCGCTTCCGAGGCCGATGCCGTGTTCTGGTCCAATGCGGCGCAGTTCTACGGCATCGGACCCGAAGGGGGCGAGTAAGCAGTCATCTCCGACCAGTAGCATGTGTCCAATGAGTTCACGTCAGTCGAATCTCGCATCCACTCTGCACAGCCTCGACGGTCGCAGCTACGGCAATCTCAAGCAGATCCGCGGCCGTTACAGCTTCGGACCGGTGACGCTTTTCATCGACCGCGTCCAGGCCGATCCCTTCGCGTCACCGTCGAAGGTCCGCGTCCGAGTCGACCGGGCCGATGCCAAGCTCCCGCCGGAACTGACCACCGATCGTGCCGACCGGATCGCTGCGGCCGACTATCTTCTGCGGGCCGGCAACATGATCCTCGCAGACCTCAAACAGCGCGCCCTCATCCTCGGTCAGCCGGGCCAGGAGATCCTCGAGAGGACGAACATCCTCATCGACGATGCCGGCTTCGAGGCACGACTGCTGGTCAATCTGCCGGCCCGCGGTCGGCGCATCCTCGGCCATCAGGCCGCCGACATCCTCACCCGCGACCTTCCGAAGCTCGCCGAAGCACTGTTCCTCTTCGACCGCTGGCCGGCTTCCGGCTCCCCGTCCGCCCACGCCCTGGAGGCGCACGTCCAGCTGCACAGGGATCAGTTGGAACTGCGCGATCACCTCGGCGAGGTCGAGCTGGTCGGATTCATCGGCAATGGTGCGGTCCTGCCGCGTGTCTCCGGGGATTCGGACCGGCCGATGGATGTCGAGACTGCAGTCTCCTTCACCTCCCCTCCGGAACTCGAGCACACGGTCGATCTGTCGAGCGGGCGCAGCCTCACCGGTATGGGCATTCCCCGTGGTGTCACCGTCATCGTCGGCGGCGGGTACCACGGCAAGTCGACGATTCTGCGCGCTCTCGAACGCGGTGTCTACCCGCATATCGCGGGCGACGGACGCGAGTGGGTCATCAGCGACCCTTCTGCCACCTCCATCCGAGCCGAGGACGGTCGGGCCGTGACCGGCGACGACATCTCGGCGTTCATCAACAACCTACCGTCGGGGACTGACACGAGATCGTTCTCGACGACGAACGCGAGCGGGTCGACCTCACAGGCGGCCAACCTCGTCGAAGCGGTCGAAGCCGGGGCGCAGACCCTGCTCATCGACGAGGACACCTCGGCGACGAACTTCATGATCCGCGACGAGCGCATGCGGAACCTCATTCCTGCCGAGCGGGAGCCGATCACCCCGTTCGTCGACCGCGTCCGCCCCCTGCTGACCAGGCAGGGCGTCTCCACGGTGCTCGTCGCCGGCGGGTCGAGTGCGTTCTTCGAGGTCGCCGATCACGTCATCGCTCTCGATGCCTATGTCCCCCGCGAGGTCACCGAAGAAGCGCACCGTCTCGTCGGTGTCACCGCCCACGGCCTCGCCACGGATTCGGACGCGTCCGACCCCGGTTTCGTCACGTCACCGCGCGTACCGACGGCCCGGGCCCTGCGCCCATCGTCGAAGACGAAGTCGGCCCGTGCGAAGGGCTCCGATCGAATCCAGTTCGGCCGCAGCTTCATCGACCTCATCGCCGTCGCTCAGCTCGTCGACGCCCAGCAGACCGCCGGGGTCGCCGAGTCGCTCGAGCACCTCGCTGAGGTCTTCGACGGACGCACCTCGCTGACCACAGCCCTCACCGAGCTCGAGAGCATGCTCGACGCCCAAGGCATCGACGCAGTCACCGGCCACCGCGACCACCCGGGCCATCTGACCCGGCCCCGCGCGCAGGAGATCGCCGCCGCCCTCAACCGCTACCGCGAGCTCCGCCTGGAAAGCTGACCGTCCCCGAGGCGACGCGCGGCTTTCCGCTGAACTCAGCAATCCGTCCGGCTCAGCAATCCGTCGAGCTCGGCTTTCCGCTGAACTCGGCTACCCGTCCGGCTCGGTTACCCGGCCACCAGTGCCGAGAGTTCGGCAGCAGTCCCAACCGGCAGGGAGCACGACGTACCCCGGCAGACGATCGCTGTCCCCGCGGGGACGGCGACCTCGCCGCCGTCCGGTCCCGGCACTCCGGTCGAGTCCGCGAGCAGGGTGAGGGATGGGTGCCGGGCCGCGGCTGCCCGCAGACTGGCGTCCGTGGTCGCGACCCGCACGGATCCGAGGGCCCGTTCGGCCTGCCAGAGTGCGTGCCCGCAGCCGCGCGGAGCCTGACCGGCCAGCGCCCGATAGACGCCGAGGAGTCGGTCCCGCAGCTCGAGCAGCCTCCCCGTCTCCAACAGGGCACTCCCGCTCGTCGCCTCCGAGCCATCGGATCCCGCATCGCCCGCAGCCGCGGCGGACGCATCTGCACCCACCACCGCGTCGACGCCGAGTTCGGCGAGCAGCAGCACGACCTCGGCAGCTGCCGACCGACCCGAGGGGACGGTGTTGTCCACCGGGTCCGCCGACTTCACGTCGATGATTCCGTCACCGAGCGAATCGACGACCTCGAGGATCCCGTCCTCACTGTCGGCGGTGAAGTCATCGAGCATCTGCGCACTCGCTGTGACCAGGACATTCACCGGCACCGAGGCGGCCCCGCCCGGCAATTGCCGGACCGTGATCCCAGCGGTGATGAATTGCGCCCGATCGGCAAGCCCGCCCCGTCCTGGGCCCGGCTCTCCGTCGGTGAAGCTGCGCCGCACATCGAACCCGGCCGAGCCGGCTGCGTCCACTGAATCGGACGCCCCCGTCCGCTCGAACCGTTCGTGCATCGCTTCCCAGAACCGCAGTGCGGTCCTGCCCCACTCTCTCGGATCCGCAGCATCCGACCCTGCACCGTCCGCGCCCGCACCGTCCGAATCCGCACCACCGGCATCCTCAGCACCCGCACCCGTGTACAGCGCCGCCTCGGCGAGGGCGGTGACGGCCAGCGCATTCCATTCGGTGATGATCTTCTCGTCCCGGGCCGGCTGCGAACGCCGTGCCCGCAGCTCGGCGAGCACTTCGCGTTGGCGTCGTGTCGCTTCGATGTCCCAGGGCGCGGGATGATCGGCGTCGAAGGGCACGTCCTCCATTCCGAGCCAGTCGATGATGCGCACGGCCGCGACGACCTGCCCGGACAGTTCCGCGCCGGCCGGCGAGTCGACGAGCCCGAGCAGACCCGCCTGCCCGGCCTGTGCGAACTCCTCGGGGGTGAACACGTAGGCGGCGCCCTCCTCGGACACCCCTGCTTCGCTGAGCGAGTCCGCGTCGAGGGCCGCGATGCAGCCGCCTTCGGTCGTCAAGTCGCTCACCAGGAAGTTCGCGGTGTCAGCGATCTCTCGTTCGGCCAGTGCGAGCCATTTCGACTTCGGGTCGAGGCGGCGTTCGACCTTCGCCCACGCGACCACGGCGCGCAGGTAGAGGGCATTGTCATAGAGCATCTTCTCGAAGTGCGGCACGAACCACTGCCGGTCGACGCTGTAGCGGGCGATCCCGCCGCGCACCTGGTCACGCATGCCGCCGCTGGCGATCCGCGCGAGCGTCCCACGGACGGCGATGAGGCAGTCGAGGACGAGCTCCCCGGTCAGGTGCCCATCCGCGCCGAGCCAACCGAGCCGTCCCTCCGCGCGCACCCGATCCATCGGGTGGGCATCGTCTCCGTCGTCCGATTCCCTCGCCGAGGCGGCGCCGCCGTCCCCGCCCGCCGGGTCGGAGCCACCCGAACCGCTCGCCGAGGCTGTCCCACCCAACCGCACGAACGCGGCCAGGAGTTGGAGCACGTTCATCATCGGCGGGAACTTCGGCGCCCCGCCGAACCCGCCCCACGCCGGGTCATAGGAATCGAGGAGCGCCGCGGCTGCGGAATCGAGCTCCTCGGGACTCAGGGACTCGGCGGCCGCCTCGGCGGGCAGCGCACTCGTCACGGCATCGGCCATCTCGGCCAGTCCGCGGTCCATCCGCCGGGTCATCTGATCGACTTCATCACGGCGATCCGTCCACGTCTGGGACACCGCGGTGAGCACCTGGGTGAACGCGGGCAGTTTCCCGCGCGGAGCCGGCGGGAAATACGTGCCGGCGTAGAAGGGGCTGCCGGCGGGCGTGGCGAAGATCGTCATCGGCCATCCGCCCTGCCCGGTCATCGCCTGGAGCGCGTTCATATAGTTCGAGTCGATGTCCGGCAGTTCCTCGCGGTCGATCTTGATCGGAACGAACCGGTCGTTCATCAGCTTCGCGACCGCCTCATCCTCAAAGGACTCATGTGCCATGACGTGGCACCAGTGGCAGGTGGAGTACCCGATCGAGATGAGCAGGGGAACGTCTCGGCGGGCCGCCTCGGCGAGGGTTTCCGGCGTCCACATCCGCCAGTCCACTGGGTTGTCGGCATGCGCGCGGAGGTAGGGGCTGGTTGAGGCAGCGAGTTCGTTCGGCATGCCCCCAGCGTCTCACTTCCCGCGGGTCGGGGCGAGGCCCGACCACGGAAACCGCCCATCGAAAATAGCAAGGTACCTGGCTTTATGGAATCATGACGGCATGAGCCCAACCCCGAACGATGCCACGGGAGCCGCAGACGATGAGGCTCCGCAGACCGCTCCCGCACCCGTGGACGACAAGACTCTGTCGATCACGGTCGGCGCTTTCGTCGTCTTCATCGCGACCTGGATCGGTTCGAAGATGGCGGGCACGGCCCTGCCTTCGGCTGGTTTCGGCGGGACCGATCTCCGTCTCGCCCAGATCGTGCTCGTCCTCGTCGCCGGAGTCGCCGCCGTCCTCCTCGGGCGCAGCCTGAAGTCGATTCCGCGCAGCGTCTTCCTCGTCATCACCGTCTTCTACTTCGCGTTCGCCGCTCTGGCCGCGGTCTTCACCGGTCAGTTCACGAGCGTCGAAGTCGAATCACGATTCTTCGCCATCGTCCGCCTTGTTCACTTCATCGCCGACCTCATCTATCCGCTGATCGTCGCCCAGGTTCTGGCCGTCACGGTCTCACGAGTCGGGGCTGCGCTCGGTGGCACAGACGTCGACGCGGACTCCGCCGGCACAGACACAGGACGCCTCGAGCAGCGTGCGGCCCGCAGCGGCAGAGCCGCCGCGATCGTCCTCTTCGCCGTGGTCGCCGTCATCATCGTCGTGTGGATTCTGCGCCAGCCGATCACGGCTGAACCATTGCTGTCGCAGTCCGGTGATGTTATCGGCGCCGTTGCCGCAGCCCTCGGCTCTGTCGCCGCGGTCTATGCTCTCCGCGCGGTCGCGGTCGCCCGCTCACTGCCGGCAGAGCAGCCGGCCGTGGGACGCGACCTCAGCCGCACCCGCCCTCACCTGGCGCACACCCTCACCTTCCTCACGATCGCCGCGGGCCTCTACCTCTGCCGCCAGTACGCCATCACCTCCGTCGACTTCGGCGCCGGCCTCGGCGGCGGCTACCCATTCGGGCCGGTGGGCCTGCTCGTGTTCACGATCGGCAGTTTCGGTCTCGCGGTCATCACCTTCGACGCGGTGACGCAGCGCCGGAAGGCCCCCGCCGACCCGAAGTGAACGCACCTCGCCGAGGCGGGGCCGCCTCGGTGAGGGTGAGCGCGTTCCTGAGACCGTGCGATCCGATTGGCGGCACCCTCTTCCCCTGCCCGCGACATTCTTCTACAATATGTAGAAATCAGTGGTGAGGGTGCCGCTTCCGGTATCCGCCCCTGCCGAACGGGAGGCCGACGATGAACGCCGAATCAACCTGGACGCTCGATGCCAAGGAATGCTGGGAACGCCTGCGATCGACTTCTGTCGGCCGCCTTGCCGTCATCGTCGACGAGGCCCCGGAGATCTTCCCGGTGAACTTCGTCGTCGAACATTCCGCGCTCGTCATCCGCACCGGAGAGGGCACCAAGGTCGACGCCATCCGCAGCCGCCCGCGCGTCGCCTTCGAGATCGACGGGCTTGAGGCGGGCACCGCGTTCAGCGTCATCGTCAAGGGCGATGCGAAGACGATCAGTGCTCCCGACGAGCTGCGCGACACCGTCTCCCTCGACGTGTCCCCGCTGCAGCCGGGAACGAAGAATCACTTCATCCGGATCCTCGCCGAGGAGGTCACCGGGCGGTCCTTCCCCGTGACCGATCCCTCGACGTGGGAGACGGAGCTCAGCCACGTGGCCCGCGCACCCCACGAATGACCGTGGCCGGGCCCTCGCATCGTGACGCTCTGAGCCTTCGCGTCCTGTTGCGCTGAGGGCTGCGCTCTGAGCCCTCGCATCCTGGAGTTCAGAGGGCTTCGACGATGTCGACGAGGCGGTCGGGGGTGTTCGTGATGATGCCGTCGGCACCGATGTCGATGGCACGATCCATCCCCGCGGGCTCGTCGACCGTCCACACCAGGCTCGACATGCCGAGCTCGTGGATCATCATGAGGAATTCCGGGTCGGCGGCGCAGAATTCGGGGTTGATCTGGTCGACCCATTCGGCGAAGTCCTCGAGTTCATC
Source organism: Brevibacterium sp. S111 (assembly GCF_004745075.1). GTDB lineage: Bacteria > Actinomycetota > Actinomycetes > Actinomycetales > Brevibacteriaceae > Brevibacterium. Next base: position 181,594 of record NZ_RHFH01000009.1, on the reverse strand, counting down.
CGGGCACGGGCGGCCGAGCACCCCGACGGGGACCTCGGGTGCCAGGGCGTGGAATTCGCGGATGAACGCCCAGTTCGCCGACTGGACGACGAGCATGCCTGCGGCCAGGGCCCGGTCGAGATAGTTCGGCAGAGCGCGCAGGGCGGACACGATCGCTGCGGCGATTCCCGGATAGCGTTCGGGATGTTTGACCTCGAGCAGCAGGCCGGTGCGTGTGTCGTGGACGAGGGTGAGCACCTCGGCGAGGCGCGGCACACGGATCCCCGCGAACTCCTCCCCCTTCCATCCGCCGGCATCGAGCGTGGCGATCTGCGCGGCGTTCATCCCGCCGATGGACCGGTCGGTGCGATTCGGGTAGAGCGTGCGGGCGTCGGTGGTGCGGTCGACGGTCGCGTCGTGCATGATGACGAGCTCACCATCGGCGCTCATGTGCACGTCGGTCTCGATCATGTCAGCCCCCTGGTCGATGCCGGCCATGAATGCGGGGATCGTGTTCTCCGGCCAGTTCGCCGACGCGCCGCGGTGGGCGATGACCAGGGGCGGGACGCGGACCCGGGCGGGATCGGGCACGGCTGCAGACTGATCATCGGGGCGATGGGTCCTCGCCCTCGAGCGGCGAGGCGCGGGTTCGGCGGTGGGGGTGAGAAGGGTGATGGGCATTTCAGAACTCCTCTGCGGAGACTTCCGGGGTGGCCACAAGGCGTCGTGACGACGTCCGAGCATTGAGTGCAATGGCGGCCAGAATAGTCTCGGCGAGCAAGTTCCCGATGATGGGCAGGTGGACGGGACGTGAATCATGGATTTGCACCCCCTGAGGGCTGGCTGCGTTGGGCATAAGTGGCAGACTGAGGTGGAAGACAGGTGGAACCCGTGCTGTCGCCGGGCAGGACCCACAACGCATTGCCAGATGAAGGAGACACAGTTCGATGGAGATGCTCCAGAGCGCCTTTGACAGTATCGACACATTCTCGTCATACATTCTCGTTGCGGTCCTGATCCCCACGGGCCTGTATTTCACCATCCGCACGGGCGTGGTCCAGCTGCGGCTGCTGCCCGAGATGTTCCGCACGCTGGTCGAACCCGGTGGACGGGACCCCGAGGGCAATCGGAACATCTCTCCGTTCCGCGCCTTCTCCATCTCCGCTGCCTCCCGCGTGGGCACAGCGAACATCGCCGGTGTGGCACTGGCGATCTCGCTCGGCGGTCCCGGCGCGATGTTCTGGATGTGGCTGACAGCGATCGTCGGCGGTGCCACGGCCTTCGCCGAGTCCGCCCTCGGACAGCTCTACAAGCTCAAGGACGGCCCGAACTTCCGTGGAGGTCCGGCGTACTACATCAGGCACGGGCTGAAGATGAAGAAGCTCGGGCTGATCTTCGCGGTGATCGTGGCCATCACCTACGGCATCGTCTTCAACACGGTGCAGTCGAACTCCATCGTCGACGCGGTGGGAACATCATTCGGCGTCGAAGATTCCAACTTCATGTTCACCGCGATCACCGGACTGGTCATCGCCCTCGGCGCTTATGCGATCTTCGCCGGTGGAGCCAAGCGCATCTCGAACGTCTCCGCCTACCTCGTGCCGATCATGGCCGGCGTGTACCTCATCGTCGGGATCATCGTCGTGGCGATGAACATCGAAGCCGTTCCGGGGATGATCGGCACCATCTTCACCGACGCATTCAGCATGCATTCGATCTCCGGCGGAGCGATCGGCTCGATCATGCTCGTCGGCGTGCAGCGCGGCCTGTTCTCCAATGAGGCCGGCATCGGCTCGGTGCCGAACGCCGCGGCGACCGCCTCGGCTTCTCACCCGGCCAAGCAGGGCTTCGTGCAGGCGCTCGGCGTGTACTTCGACACGATCCTCGTGTGCTCAATCACCGCGTTCATCATCCTGCTGTCAAACCCCGAGTACGGCAGCTCGGCCGAAGGCATGCAGCTGACCCAGACCGCGCTGAGCGGACAGCTTGGCCAATGGGCCATCCACTTCCTCACCTTCGCGATCTTCCTCTTCGCGTTCTCGTCGATCCTCGGCAACTACTACTACGGCGAGGCCAATATCGAGCACCTGACGACGAGCAGAACGGCGCTGCGCGTCTACCAGGTCATTGTCATGGTGGCCGTATTCATCGGGTCCATCGCGGCGCTCGACATCGTCTGGAGTGCGGCAGACATCTTCATGGCGATCATGGCGCTGATCAACCTGTTCGCCCTGCTCATGCTCTCGCCACTGGTGTTCCGAATCCTGAAGAACTACACGGACCAGCGTCGTGCCGGACAGGAACCGATCTTCCGGCGCACCGACCTGCCGACCTTCAAGTACATCAACACCGACGTCGACGCCTGGGACGGTGAGGACGAGGTCACCACGACGAAATTCTGGCAGGATCGCGGCAAGAAGGTACGCTCCGACAGCGAGTGATGCCGCGAGCATTCTGCTCCAACTAGCACGTCGGGCGCCCCGTACACGGGAGCGCCCGACGTGTATTCACACCCCGGATTTCAACAGGAGGTTCCGATGAGTGTTGACCGCTCGGAATTGGCGGACATCCTCGCCGAGGCGACCGGCTGGTCGGTCACGGCCGGTCCATCGGATCATTCGAAGGATCCCGCGGGGTGATGCGGGGGACAGACCTGAGGATCATCGAGTAGTCGCGATGCGTCGAGTTCCTCCGAGAGTGCAAAGGAGCCCGGCGCCGCTACTGCGGCACCGGGCCCCACTTGTGCTGATGCGCTCACTCCACGGCCTGTGTCAGGCATGCGCGAGGCATCAGCGGCCGAATTCTTTGCGCGCGAGGCGTCAACGGCCGGCAGGCGTGAAGTCCGTGCTGCCGACGAACTCCGGACGCGGCTTCGGCGCGGCGTAGGGCTCCACGCAGGCATTCTCCACCGAGTTGTACACGATGAAGATATTCGAGCGCGAGAACGGAGTGACGTTGCCGTTCGACGCATGCATGCAGTTGGAGTCGAACATGATCGCTCCGCCGGCCGCACCTTCAAGCACGTCGATGCCGTATGCGTCGGCGAAATCAGTGAGAGTCTGACGATCCGGGGTGCCTGCACCCTGCATGATGAGCGACTTCCGATAGTTGTCCTCGGGAGTGCCTCCCACACAGCTGATGTAGCGCTTGTGCGAGCCGGGCATGATCATCAGCGGACCATTGTATGAGTAGTTGTCCGTCAGCGACAGCGAGAGACTCACCGCGCGCGGAGCGGGCATTCCGTCCTCGGCATGCCAGGTCTCGAAGTCCGAATGCCAGGAGAACTCCTTACCCACGAATCCCGGCTTGTAGTTGATTCGGCTCTGATGGATATAGACATCGCTTCCGAGGATCTGACGTGCGCGGTCGACGAGACGCGGATCGTTCGCGATCTTTCTGAAGATCTCATTGGTGCGATGGATGTCGAATATCGACCGGACCTCGTCGGACTCGGCTTCGACGACGGTGCGCTCATCGGCCTTCACCTCGGGGTCGTGCGAAAGCCTGTGGAGCTCGTCAGTGAAGAGTCTGAGTTCTTCGGGGGTGATGAGCTGATCGATCGTCAGATAGCCCGTGTCCTCGAAGTGCTTGAGCTCCGCCGCCTCGAGGGGGCCGTCTTCGGGGGAACCGAAGACGATCGGACCCGTGCGCGGGAGAACCTCAGTGGTCTCGCCGGAGCGAGTCGGATAGAGATCTGTGGCTGCGGTCGCAGTGGACACTGCGGTCATCAATTCTCCTTCCTTCGCTATGTGCCGTCTGCCGGAGTGATGGCGTGAGCGCTCATCGCCCCCGCAGATCGGGTTGTGCCGCCACCGTAACAGGAGGACGTCGTCACCGGCACCCCGGGTGGAGCCAAAACGAAGGGCGGCTCGAGCGATCAATCGCCCGAGCCGCCCTTCGGCGTCACGGTGCCTCAGCAGTCGATCTCAACGATCGGCCGCCTCGGCGAGTGGAACTCGATCAGTTCGCGGGTGCCGCTTCGTCTTCGACGATGAGCGGGTACACGCCGTTCTCGTCGTGGACCTCACGCCCGGTGACCGGCGGGTTGAACACGCAGGCCAAGCGCAGCTCTTCCTCGGCGACGACGGTGTGCTTCTCGTTTCCGTCGAGGAGGTACATGACGCCGTCGTGGAGCGGGTATTCCTTCCCGGTCTCCAGGTCGGTCAGCGTTCCCTTGCCCTGCACGCAGTACACGGCTTCGACGTGGTTCTGGTAGTGGAACGTCGAGGTGGTTCCTGCGTAGATCACGGTGTCGTGGAACGAGAATCCGACGCGCTCCTTGCCGAGCACCATGCGACGGCTGCGCCAGGTCTCGGACTTCACATCGCGGTCGGTGTCATTGAGGTCATCGCGGTTGACTACGTACATTCGTGGTCCTTTCGTGAAAGGTCGGGGAAAGTTCAGGTGATGGGTCACGGACTCCCGTCGCGTTTCGACGGTGCCCGCCGACCCGGCTGAGCCATCGAACCGGAGTTCGGTTCGGCCCACAGCTCGGGCCGGCGCCACGGTTGCGGCGCCGGCCCGGCAGAGGTGAGTCAGGCCAGTGCGGCCTCAGCAGCGGCGGGAGCGAACTTGGCCACTCCGGCCTCGATGATGTCCAGGCCCGCCTGCAGATCGCGCGAGTCGATCGTCAGCGGCGGCATGATCTTGATGACCTCGTCCTGGGACCCTGAGGTCTCGAGGAGCAGGCCCTTTTCGAAGGCGTATGCTGCAACCTTCTCGGCCACTTCGGCGTCTTCGAAGTGGAGGCCGGCCAGCAGTCCGCGGCCGCGGATGGTGGCGCCCTCGGCCTTCTCGACGATGCCGTCGAGGCGCTGGTGCAGCTCGGCGATCGTGTCGGCGAGTTCGTTCTGGAAGGAGTTGTCGGCCCAGAAGTTCTTGATCGCGGCGGTGGCGGTCACGAACGCGGGGTTGTTTCCGCGGAAGGTGCCGTTGTGCTCGCCGGGCTCCCAGACATCGAGCTCGGGACGGAACAGGGTCAGAGCCAGGGGCAGACCCGAACCGGAGATCGACTTCGACAGGCAGACGATGTCGGGCTCGATGCCGGCCTCTTCGAAGCTGAAGAACGAACCGGTGCGGCCGCAGCCAGCCTGCACGTCATCGACGATGAGGAGGATGTCGTGCTTCTTGGTCAGCTCGGACAGAGCGCGCAGCCATTCGGCGCGAGCGGCACGCAGGCCGCCTTCGCCCTGGACGGTCTCGACGATGACTGCGGCGGGCTTGTCGACGCCCGAACCGGAGTCTTCGAGGACCTTCTCCAGCCACAGGAAGTCCGGCGTCTCACCATCGAAGTAGTCGTCGTAGGGGATCTTCGAGCTGTTGGTCAGCGGGATGCCTGCGCCTTCGCGCTTCATCGAGTTGCCGGTCACCGACAGCGATCCCAGGGTCATGCCGTGGAAGGCGTTGGTGAACGAGAGCATGTGCTGACGTCCGGTGACCTTGCGGGCGAGCTTGAGGGCTGCCTCGACGGTGTTGGTGCCCGTCGGACCGGGGAACATCACCGAGTAGTCGAGTCCGCGCGGCTTGAGGATGAGGTCCTGGAAGGTCTGGAGGAACTCACGCTTGGCCGGGGTCTTCATATCCATCGAGTGGAGGACGGCACCCGACTGCAGGTATTCGATGAGCGGTCCCATCACTGCCGGGTTGTTGTGGCCGTAGTTGAGTGCGCCGGCACCGGAGAAGAAGTCGAGGTATTCGTTGCCGTCCTCGTCCCACTGCTTCGCGCCCTGCGAGCGGGCGAAGGTGGCCGGCCAGGAGCGGCAGTAGCTGCGAACGGCTGATTCGCGGGTTTCGAAGATGTCGGGCTTGCCAGAAGGTGTGGTCGTGGAGCTTTCGGTCATCGTTGGAGTCCTTTCGACTTCTTGATTGTGCGGCTGCATCGTGTGCAGCCGCCGAGGCGGTGGTCGCAGTCGCTCATGGCGAGCGATCTCTTCCGCCTCCTGACGCCGGCCGCGGCCTCTCCCGTGCACCGGGGGTCCGCGCAGCGCCGTGGTGGGGCTCGTTACAGCGGTGCGATCTCGTAGAGGTACTCGGTGTCGTGGCCGTCCGGGTAGAGGTCCGGGGTGAACAGCGGGCGACGGTCGAAACCGGCCCCGCGCTGCTCGGCGAACGCCTGGAACAGGCGGTTGGACGCCGCGTTGTCCGCGGTGATCGTCGTCTCCAGGCGGAGAGCGCCGGTGTGGTCAGCCAGCTCATGGAGCATGGTGGAGGCGAGTCCGTGACCACGGAACTTCTCATCGACTGCGACCTGCCAGATCATCAGGGTGTCCGGGTTCTCCGGACGGGTGTACCCGGTGATGAAGCCGGCGGGCTCTCCGTCGATCCGTGCGATCACCGAGGTCTCCGCGAAGTCGCGGCACCACAGCAGGTACGAGTACGAGGAGTTCAGATCGAGCACGGCTGTGTCTTTCGCGAGCCGCCATAGATGTTGTCCGTCCTCCAGCTCGGGAGTCCGGACGTCGGTTTGCGTCTTCGGTTCAGCGAGTGCGTTAATCACGCCAATAAACCTAGCGGCATGAGATTGAGCGTCAACCCCGAACCCGTCTAATCAGGGGCACTTTGACAACGATCAGCGCCGCCTGCCGGCATGTAACAGACCCGGCCTTCCCCATGGCATCTCTGGGATGTGACGGGGGGCTCCTTCGCGCTCATGACGGGCCGGATGTTCGTTATCGTTTCGTTACATTTATCGACTTCTGGAACTTGGGTTCCACGTGTTCCACGTCACCATCATCGAATTGGGACAGCAAGGAATCCTGCTGGCCGACGCCCCGGCGGCCCTCAGCACTCGACGACGTTGACGGCGAGGCCGCCGAGCGCTGTCTCCTTGTACTTCGAGGACATGTCGGCACCGGTCTGGCGCATCGTCTCGATGACCTCGTCGAGGCTGACCCGGTGCTGGCCGTCGCCCCACAGCGCCATGCGGGAGGCGTTGATCGCCTTGCCTGCCGCGATCGCATTGCGTTCGATGCAAGGGACCTGCACGAGCCCGGAGATCGGGTCGCAGGTCAGGCCCAGGTTGTGTTCCATCGCGATCTCGGCGGCGTTCTCCACTTGCTCGGGCGTACCGCCCATGACCGCGGCCAGTCCCCCGGCCGCCATCGACGAGGCGGATCCGACCTCACCCTGGCAGCCGACCTCGGCACCGGAGATCGACGCGCGTTCCTTGTAGAGGACGCCGATCGCCGCCGCAGTGAGCAGGAAGTCGATGATGGCTCGGTGCTTCGCGGCTTCGCCGCCTTCGGCCACAGACGGCACGTAGTTGAGCGCGTAGTGCAGCACGGCCGGGATGATCCCGGCTGCCCCGTTCGTCGGCGCGGTGACGACGCGTCCGCCCGAAGCGTTCTCCTCGTTGACGGCCATGGCGATGAGGTTGACCCATTCGAGGTAGTACCCCGGATCGTGGTTCGGGTCCTCGGCCTTGAGCTTGAGATACCAGTCGTGGGCGCGCCGGCGGACCTTGAGCCCGCCGGGCAGGTAGCCGGAACGGTCCAAGGACGCCGAGGCGCACTCCTCCATCACCGAATAGATGTGGAGCAGCCCGTGCCGGATCTCGTCCTCGTCCCACATCGACAGTTCGTTCGCGTGCATGATCTCGGCGATCGACATGTCGTTCTCGCGGCAGCGTTCGAGCAGTTCGGCCCCGGAATGGAACGGGTACGGCAGCTCTTCGCTGTAGGACTCGAGTTCGGCTTCGACGACCGAATCGGCGACCGCGAATTCCGAACTCTCGGGACCGTCTTCTGCCCCCGCCTCGGCGGATTTCTCCTTCTCGAGGAATTCGGTCTCCGAGGTGACGAACCCGCCGCCGACGGAGTAGTAGGTCTCTTCGGCCAGGGTCTGGCCCGTGGAGTCGAAGGCGGTGATGGTCAGGGCGTTCGTGTGGCGCGGGAGGACGGTCAGCGGCCGCTTGACCATGTCGTCTTCGGTGAGGGCGATCTCGACTCCGTTGCCGGTGGAATCGCCGAGGATGATCGTCCCGGTCTCGGACATCCGTGTCCGGCGGGCGGTGAGTTCGTTGGCTTCGATGAGGTCCGGTCGGCAGCCTTCGAGGCCGATGAGGATGGCGTCGAAGGTTCCGTGGCCGGCACCGGTGGCGGCCAGGGATCCGAACACGTCGACGCGCAGGTCCGCAACGGATCCCAGCGCATCGCCGAGGAGGTGGATGAAGCTCGAGCCCGCTCGCATCGGTCCGACGGTGTGCGAGCTCGAGGGTCCGATGCCGACGGTGAAGAGGTCGAAGACACTCAATGGCATGGCAATCACTTCGTTTCTGGTGGGATGACGACGGGGCCGGCCGAAGGACCGGGCACGCTCACATGCCCGGCGAGCCGGTGCGGACGCTGACGCCCGCACCGACCTCGACCGACCCCGATCTGAGGGTGTTTCCGCGACCGGGCGTGCACACGCATGTGCTCGCCGCCGATCCCGGGAGGTTTCCCCGAGTACCCCGCGTAGGGGTGTGGCTCAGAGAGAGTTCGCCTCGGCGTAGGCGGCGGCGTCCATGACTTCGCCGACTTCGGTCACGCTGACCTCGAACAGCCAGCCCTCGCCGTAGGGGTCGGAGTTGAGCAGTCCGGGTGAGTCCACGGCCGCCTCGTTGATGGTGACGACCTCACCGGACACCGGGGTGTAGAGGTCGGACACGGACTTCGTCGATTCGACCTCTCCACAGGTCTCACCAGCGGTGATCGTGTCGCCGACCTCGGGCAGGTCAACGTAGACGACCTCGCCGAGGGCGTCGGCGGCGACCGCCGTGATGCCGACCTTGACGGTCGTGCCGACGAGCGCATCGGCGGCGCCGTCGACCCACTCGTGCTCGGCCGAGTAGGTGTATTTTTCAGGGAGTGGGGGCAGCTGTGCCATGTTTCTTCCTTCTCTGCGGCCCCCGGCAGACAGCGGGGGCCGCGACGTTGTTGTGGCAGGTGAGACCAGTGTACGAGTCACCGGCTTCGCCCGAGTGAACTCAGTTCGACGGGCGTTTGTAGAACGGCAGTTCGGTGACGGTGAAGTCGTGCGCCTTGCCGCGGATGTCCACGGTCACAGCGGTTCCCACCTCGGCGGCGGACCGGTCGACATAGGCCAGAGCGATGGGGTGGCCGAGGGTCGGCGAGGGCTGACCGGAGGTGACGGTGCCGACCTCGGTGCCGTCGACGGACACGGCGGCGCCGGAGCGTGCGGCTCGGCGTCCCTCCGAGGTCAGTCCGACGAGCACGCGCGGCGGTTCGGTCTGCCCGAGCGCGGCCAGAGCCTCACGGGCGAAGAAGTTCTCCTTCGTCTTGAACCCGATCATCCGGCCCAGCCCCGCGTCGTAGGGCGTGGTGTTCTCGTCGAGTTCGTTGCCGTAGAGCGGCATGCCCGCTTCCAGGCGCAGCGAATCGCGTGCGGCCAGCCCGCACGGCACGAGCCCGTAGTCGACGCCCGAGGTCACCAGGGTCTCCCACAGGCGGGCGGCGCCGATGTTCGGGGCATAGAGTTCGAACCCGTCCTCACCGGTGTACCCGGTGCGAGCGAGCATGAGGTCGATCCCGGCGATCGTCAGCGGCATCCACGCGTAGTACTTGAGTTCGCGCACGGCCTCACCGATGGTGACCGTGTCCGCCTCCGCCGAGGCGGCTGACCCCTCGGCATCGCCGGTGGCCTCGGCCTTCGCCGGGTCGCCCGCCCCGGTGCGCGGACCGAATTCGCCATGAGCGCTCTCGTCGAGGGCGCGGAGGATGATCGCTTCCGAGTTCGGTCCCTGCACGGCGATGAGAGCGGTGGCATCGGACTCGTCGACGAGATGCACATCGGCGCCGGGGGCCTCGTCCCGGACGAAGGCCTGGACCCGGTCCTTGAGGGCTGCGACCACGGCGGGCGTGTTCGAAGCATTGGGGACGATGAGGAATTCCTCCTCGCCGATGCGGTAGGTGATGAGGTCGTCGAGGATGTACCCGCCCTCGTTGACGAGGACACCGTATCTGGCCTTGCCGATCTTCATCTTCGAGTACTTCGCCACGAGCGCGTAGTCGAGGAAGGCGGCGGCGTCCGCACCGCTGATGCGCACCTCACCCATGTGGGAGAGGTCGAAGAGGCCGGCGGCCTCGCGCACGGCACGGTGTTCGGCGAGTTCCGAACCGTACTTCAGCGGCATGTCCCAGCCGCCGAAGTCGGTGAACGAGGCACCGAGTTCGGCGTGGATCGCGTGCAGCGGGGTCTCTTTGGTCTGGGCGTTGGCGCCCTGCGTGTTCTCAGTCATCACTTGTCCTCTTCCTCGAACTCTTCGAAGGCCTCTGGCGGCGGGCAGGAGCACACCAGGTTGCGGTCGCCGTAGGCTCCGTCGATGCGGCTGACGGGCGGGAAGTACTTCGTCAGGCGCAGCCCGGGTGCCGGGAACACCGCGGTCTCACGGCTGTACTTGCCGTCCCAGTCATCCATCACGACGGTCGCCGGGTGCGGGGCTCCGACCAGCGGCGATTCCTCGTAGGAGTACGACGTGCCGATCTCGTCGATCTCGGCGCGGATGGTGCGCATGGCTTCGATGAAGCGGTCGAGTTCGGCCTTGTCCTCGGATTCGGTCGGTTCGACCATGAGGGTGCCGGGCACCGGGAACGCCAGCGTCGGAGCATGGAAGCCGAAGTCGATGAGACGCTTGGCCACATCCTCGGCGGTGACTCCCGTCGCCGAGGTGATCGCGCGCAGATCGAGGATCGTTTCGTGGCCGACGAGGCCGTTCTCCCCCGAGTAGAGGATCGGGTACACGTCGCCGAGCTTCTTCGCGAGGTAGTTCGCGCCCAGCAGCGCGGCCCGGGAGGCTTCGCGCAGGCCTTCGGCGCCCATGAGCTCGAGGTAGGCGAAGCTGATGGGCAGGACGCCGGCGGAGCCGAACATCGATCCGGAGATCGGCAGTTCCTTGGCGTTCGGATCCCCGGCGACGAGCTCGGCGGAGGTGGCGTCGCCGGGCAGATACGGGGCGAGGTGTTCGCGCACGGCGACCGGTCCGACACCGGGCCCGCCGCCTCCGTGCGGGATGCAGAAGGTCTTGTGCAGGTTGAGGTGGGAGACGTCGCCGCCGAACTCACCGGGTTTGGCGAGTCCGACCATGGCGTTGAGGTTCGCACCGTCGACGTAGACCTGGCCGCCGGCGGCGTGGACCTTCTCGCACACCTCGCGCACCTGCGGTTCGAAGACACCGTGGGTGGAGGGGTAGGTGATCATGATGCCGGCGATCTTGCCTTCGTGCTTGGAGATCTTCGCATCGAGATCGTCCATGTCCACCGATCCGTCGTCAGCGGTGCCGACGACCTGGACCTGCAGTCCCGCGAGCACCGCGGAGGCGGCGTTCGTGCCGTGCGCCGACTGCGGGATGAGGACAACGGTGCGGGCGTCATCGCCGTTGGCGACGTGGTAGCTGCGGATGGCGAGCAGTCCGGCCAGCTCGCCCTGGGAGCCGGCATTGGGCTGCAGAGACACGCGGTCGTAGCCGGTGACCGCGACGAGCGAGTCCTCGAGGCGGCTGATGAGGGTGCGCCAGCCCTGCGTCTGCTCGGCCGGGGCGAATGGGTGGATGGAGGCGAATTCCGGCCAGGTGATGGATTCCATCTCTGCTGCGGCGTTGAGCTTCATCGTGCACGAGCCCAGCGGGATCATCGTCCGGTCCAAGGCGAGGTCCCGGTCGGCGAGGGTGCGCAGGTAGCGCATCATCGAGGTCTCGGAGCCGTGGGCACTGAAGACGGGGTGGGTGAGGAATTCGGTGTCGCGGTGGAACTTCGCGTCGAATGCGGGTTCGGGCACGGCGTTGGCACCGAAGGTCCCCGCCGAGGCGGCTTCGAACTCGGACTCATCGACTCGGGCGTAGATGCCCAGAGCCTCGAGCAGACCGTTGACATCGGCGACCGTGTGGGGTTCGCCGAAGGAGACGCCGACGGTCGTGCTGTCGATGACGCGGATGTTGAATCCGGCCTGGTCGGCGACGGCGCGGGCAGCTTCGGCATCGGCCACACGCAGGGCGACGGTGTCGAAGAACTCCCAGGTGGCCACCTCGGCGCCGGGGGCGGTATCCGCGGCACCTGCGAACGCGCGGGCGAGCCGGTGGATGCGGGAGGCGATGCGGGTCAGGCCGATGGGGCCGTGGTAGACGGCGTACATCGAGGCGACATTGGCCAGCAGGGCCTGGGCGGTGCAGATGTTACTCGTCGCCTTCTGGCGGCGGATGTGCTGTTCACGGGTCTGCAGTGCCAGACGGTAGCCGGGCTTGCCCTGAGCGTCCTTGGAGACTCCGACAAGCCGGCCGGGCAGCTGACGTTGGAGACCGGACCTCACGGCCATGAAGCCGGCGTGGGGTCCGCCGAAGAACAGGGGCACACCGAAGCGCTGGGCCGAGCCCACGGCGATGTCGGCGCCCTGGCTGCCCGGCTCCTTGAGCAGGGTCAGCGCGAGCAGGTCGGCTGCAAAGGTGACGAGCGCACCGCGGTCGTGAGCGCCGGTGACCGCCTCGGAGAAGTCGCGGATGGCACCGGTGGTGCCGGGCTGAGCGCAGACGATGCCGAAGATGTCTTCGCCGACGAGGCCTTCGGAGAGGTCGGCGACGGTGATGCGGAAGTCCATGGCCTTGGCGCGGGCGCGGACGACGGCGATGGTCTGCGGGTGGAGTTCGGAGTCGAGGACGACGGTCGTCCCCTTCTTCACGGCTCGACGCATGAGCAGGACCGCCTCGGCGACGGCGGTGGCCTCATCGAGGAGGGAGGCGTTGGCGATGTCGAGGCCGGTGAGGTCCTGGACGACCTGCTGGAAGTTCAGCAGCGCTTCGAGCCGCCCCTGGGAGATCTCGGGCTGGTAGGGGGTGTAGGCCGTGTACCAGGCGGGGTTCTCGACGAGGTTGCGGCGGATGACGGCCGGGGTGATCGTGTCGTAGTAGCCCTGGCCGATGAGCTGGGTGCGCATGACGTTCTGGTCGGCGAGGTCGCGCAGGTCATTGAGGACGTCGAATTCGGAGCGGCCCTCAGGCAGGTCGAGCTCTTCGTTCTGGATCGAGTCCGGGACGGCGGAACTGGAGAGCGCGGACAGGGAGTCATAGCCGAGTTCGGCGAGCATGGCCGTGACATCGTCGGTGCGCGGGCCGATGTGGCGGTCGGAGAAGGGGCGTGCGGTGTCCCCTGTTGCCTGCGTCGTGTGGGCGAGTGAACTGGTCAATTGCCGTCCTAGGGTCGGTGTCGCGCCCACCGAGTTCGGAGGACGCAGCGATCACTGAGAGTCCTCCCCGATCTGTCGGAGCTGCTGCCTGCCTGTCGTCTTGTCGACAACGTGTCGCGTTCGCGAGTGTCGCCTCGGTGAGGTGGCCGGTCGGCTCCTTCAGAATTGCCTGCAATCGGTGGTACTGGGCCTGAGAGTTTCCCGGGGAGGGAATTGCACCTACGGCGCTGCTCGGTGTCTGCTGCTTCTGCGTCGGCCGGTGCTCCAGCGATGGCTGGGGCGTGCCCGTTCCCGCGCAGTCGCGGCTGCCCGGCAGCTCTCCCACGTCATGTCTTAGCGGCGTATGAAGTTGTGTGCAGAACCTGCACGGATCTGCGCAGCACCGGTCAGGACTCGCGGCGATGTCCGTGTGGAACCGCGCCTGCTGGCTCTGCGCCTCTGATTCTAGTGAATGAAATCACCCCCGACAAACCTCGAGTCCAGGCGCTGGTCGGCGGCGCCGCCCGCCCGCGCATCGCCCGCGCATCGGCGCTCGCCGAGACCCGGGGCGAGGCACGGGGCGAGCGCCGAAGCACGGGTCTGCTCGCCAACAAACGGATCTGCGCATAGGCCTTTCGCCGAGAAACGGGCCTGCGCCCCGCCCCCTCGCCGACAAACGGGTCTGCGCCCCGCCCACTCGCCGAGAAACGGGGTGAGTGCCGAGAAACGCATGCGTGCACGAGTGCTTCGGTCATCAACCCGTTTGTCGGCAGAGGTGTCGTCTGCCCACGACCGGCTCAGATCGCGTTGAGGTCCTTGCCTTTGGTCTCGGGCAGCTTCACCACGGCGACGATCGTTGCCAGACACAGCAGGATCACCCAGCCGCTGGAGAGCCAACTGAGGTCAAGCGAGTTGAACAGCCCGTTGAGGTAGGGCGCCGTTCCGCCGAACACCGCCACGGACACCGAGTAGGCGAAGCCGATTCCCTGGGTTCGCACCTTCGTCGGGAAGGCTTCGGACAGCACGGCCGAGAGCAGAGCGCCCGCCATCGAGACGACGAGCAGCGCCAGCGTCGATGCGATGAACAGAGACCAGCCGGCGGCGGTGATCATGCCCATGAGCGGATACTGCAGGATCGCCATGAGCACACCGAAGCCGATGAGCACCGGGCGACGGCCGATCCGGTCGGACAGCAGTCCCCAGAACGGCAGCGACACGAGGGCGATGATCTGCGCCCCGACTGTCGCCCAGTAGGCGGTCTGGGCATCCATGCCGCGTTCGGTGATCGCCAGCGTCGAGGCATACGACGTCCATGTGTAGTGGGCGGCGGTGATGCCGGAGGTCATGAGCACGACGAGGACGATGGCGCGGGCGACCCGCCCCCGGTCGACGGGCACGGGCGCGACGGCCTCCGCCTGATCATCGGCTTCGAATACGTCGCTTTCGACCATGCCGCGGCGCATCCAGAGGGCGACGAGAGCGAGCAGGCCGCCGAGCGCGAACGGGATCCTCCATGCCCAGTCGCTGACAGCGGCCTCGGAGAAGACATTCGTGATGACCCCGCCGACCGTGTAGGCAAGCACCGAGCCGCCGTAGATGGCGACGAAGACGATGGAGCCCCAGAATCCGCGGCGGCGTGCCGGGGCGATCTCGGCGATATAGGAGTTCGCCGTCGCCGATTCGCCGCCGTGGGCGAAGCCTTGGGCCACCCGCACGAGGAGGAAGATGAGCGAGGCGAAGACCCCGATCTGTCCGTAACCGGGCAGGACGGCGATGAGGAACGAGCCGCCGGCCATGATGAGCATGGTGAAGATGAGGACGAACTTCCGGCCCTTGACGTCGGCGATCCTGCCGAACACGATGCCGCCGAGTGGCCGCATGAGGAATCCGACGGCGAAGACACCGAGCGTTTGCGAGGACGGATGAGACCTTGTCCTCACTGTTGAACATCGCTGCCGCGATGAACGGGGTGAACACCGCGTAGGCGCTCCATTCGTACCATTCGAGGACGTTGCCGATGGTGCTTGCGACGACGGATCGCCGCTTGAGCTGCAGAGGCACCTTTGTCTCTGCGGTCGTGACGGTCATGGCTTCCTTTCCACTGCTTCTTCGGGGTGGTAGTTCTGAACTGCTCTGATCTGCTCTTTTCTAAGCGATGGCGCCTGCGATGGCGTCGGCCGCCTCGATGAGTTCGGGCACTCCGGTCTCCAACGCCCCGGTGAATCCGCCGGCCGCTGGCGCCTCCCCAGCCAGCCATCGGGTGTAGATCGCTTCGCTGAAGATCGCGGCCTTCCACAGGGCGAAGGCTTCATACCAGGACAGCACGGACAGGTCGAGCCCGGTCTTCTCCGCATACCGGGCGGCGAGTTCGGCCCGGCTGAGGAAGCCCGCTTCCGCGGTCACGGGGGTCAGGTCCATGACCGTGCGCGTATGCTCGCGATCCGTATACGTGGCCAGGAAGTATCCGAGATCGGCGAGCGGATCACCCAGAGTCGACATCTCCCAATCGAGGATCGCCGCTACCTTCACCGGCGAGGATGACTCGATCATGGCGTTCCCGGCCCGATAGTCGCCGTGGACGACCGCATGAGCCTGAGTGACCGGAATGTTCGCAGCCAACCACTCGCCGAGGCGGCTCACCTGCGGCAGGGAACGCTGAGTGTTCTTCTCCCACAGGGCAGAGAACAGCTTCACCTGACGCTGCAGGTAGCCGTCGGGGCGGCCGAGCGCGGCCACTTCGGGAACGGTGACGTCGACGGAGTGGAGATCGACGAGGCGGTCGATGAGGGCCTCGCTCAGCGCTTGCCGGTCGGCCGTCTCGGCGAGGAAGTCGGGCAGGGTGTCGGTGACGACGGTGCCCGGCACGAAATCCATGACGTAGAACGGCACGCCGAGAACCGATTCGTCCTCGCACACGTGGTGGATCGTCGGCACCGCCACGCCCTGGCCGCGCAGCACCTGCTGGATCTTCGCCTCTCGGACCATGTCATGGGTTGATTTCGGAATCGGCGGCCTGGGTCCACGTCTCAGCACCACGTCGATGTCATCGCGGCGGATCCGGAAGGTGACATTCGACTGGCCTTCGCCGATGCGGTCCCAGCGGACGGGGCCGGTCCCGATGCCGTGGGCGTCGAGGTAGTCGGTGAGGACGTCGACGATGAGCAGCGGAGGAGCCGACAGTGCGCGCGCCTCGGCGACGGTGGCGACGACGTCGATGAGCTTCTCGGTCATCGGGCCTCCTCTACGATGTCGAGGCGCGGCGCTCCGGCTGCGACCTGCCGACGGCGCTTCGACGAGGCGCGGCGGGAGATCGCGAACTTGTGCGTCTCCGTCGCTCCGTCGTAGATGCGGAACGGGCGGACGTCATTGAGGTACTGGATGAGCGGCAGCCGGTCGGAGACCCCGTCACCGCCGGTGAGCTGGATGGCGCGGTCGATGACGCGGTAGACGGCCTCTGAGCAGTAGACCTTCGCGATGGAGGACCGGGAGTTCGCTTCCTTCGCGTCCGTGTCGAGTACCTCGGCGGTCTTCGTGATCATCGCTTCGGAGGTCTCGATGTCGATGACCGACTGTGCGATGAGCTCCTGCGCGAGCCCCTGACGGGCGAGGATGTCGCCGAAGGCTTCACGGTGCTCGGCCCGGTCGAGGGCGGTGTCGAGGGCGCGGCGGGCCAATCCCAACCAGCGCATGCAGTGGGTGAGCCGGGCCGGTGCGAGTCGCACCTGCGCGTAAGTGAATCCCTTGCCGGCTTCGCCGAGGATCGCCGAGGCGGGCACGCGCACCTCGTCGAAGTGGACGTAGGGGTGGCCGCCGGCGATCGTGCGGTCGACGGTATGGATCGGCTTACCGACCGTCACCCCCGGGGTGTCTCGATCGACGAGGAACATCGTAGCCGCCTGGCCCTTCTTCGCCTGCGCGGCGCCGGATCCGTCGGTCGCGGAGCCGTCGGCATCCTCGGGGTCGGTGGCGGCCATGACGATGAAGAAGCTGCACAGCTCGGCTCCGGAGATGAACCGCTTGTCCCCGGTGATGACCCAGTCGTCGCCGTCTCTCACTGCGCGAGTAGTCAGTGCCGAGGGGTCGGAACCCGTGCCCGGGTGGGGTTCGGTCATCGCGAAGGAGGACCGCACATCGCCACCTGCCAGGGGCGCGAGGTAGCGTTCCTTCTGCTCCTGTGTGGCGATCTGGGCGAGCATGTGCATATTGCCTTCGTCGGGTGCCATGCAGCCCAGCACGGCGGGCCCGATCGGCGAGTATCCGGCTTCCTGGAAGATCGGGGACCAAAATTCGGTCGGCACTCCCTGGCCGCCCCATTCCGTGGGCACATGCGGGGCGAAGACACCGGCATCCTTCGCTTTGGCCTTGAGCTCAGCCAGGACCGCCTCGTCGAGGTAGTCGCCGGGGTGGGGCTCGGCGGGGATGACGACCTCGTGGATGAACGTGCGGGTGCGGGACCGCAGCTGCTCGACCTCTGTCGGGATCCGGCTCATGCTGTGCCTCCTGCTGTGATGAGTCCGCCATCGGCGGTGAGAATCTGGGCGGTGATCCAGTCGGCATCCGACGAAGCCAGGTAGGCTGCGGCGGCACCGATGTCCTCGGGCGCTCCGAGCCGTCCGACCGCGTACGCGGCGGCGACCTCAGCTTCCCTGCCTTCGTAGAGGGCGGTGGCGAAGCGGGTCTTGACAACGGCCGGGGCGATGCCGTTGACGCGGATATCGGGTCCGAGTTCGACGGCGAGGGTCTTGACCAGGTGGGCGACGGCGGCCTTCGAGACGCCGTACATACCGATGCCTTCGCTCGGGTTCTGTCCGGCGACAGAGGAGATGGACAGAACCCGGCCCTTGTTCTCCCTGAAGTGCAGTCCGTCGTGGCCTATCGCACCCTGGATCCAGGCGAGCGTGCCGAGCACGTTGACCTCGAGGATCTTGCGAGCCGCGTCGAGCTCGATATCGACGGTGCCCCCATAGACGGGGTTGATGCCGACATTCGTGACGAGCACGTCGAGGCGACCGAACTTCTCGGCGATCGTGTCGAAGACCTCGGCGCGGTGGGCCGCGTCATCGGATTTGCCGGCGATGCCCACGGCGGTGCCGGCGGGGAACTCAGCGACGGTCTCGGCCAGGGGCTCGGGCTTGCGGGCGGTGAGGACGACGGTCGCGCCTTCGGCCTGCAGACGCTGCGCGATGCCGAGGCCGATGCCGCGGCTGGCGCCGGTGACGAGGGCGACCTGGCCCTCGAAACGGCGTCCGGTCACGTGTTCGCTCATAGATTCTCCTGTGTTGCGGGTTGTCTGTCGGTGGCTGCCGGTCACGGCCGGTGGGGGTGGTTGGTTGTCAGTGACGGCGGGGCGGGCTGCCTCGGCGTCGGCACGGTTCTCAGTTCTGCGGGGCCGCCTCGGTGCCGGAATTGCGCAGCAGTCTGCGCTGGATCTTCCCGGTATGCGTCTTCGGCAGGTCGGACATGACGTGAACGATGCGCGGGTATTTGTAGGCGGCCAGGCGTTCCTTCGTGAACGCGATGAGCTCCTCGGGGGCGGCCTGCTGACCGGTGCGGAGGGAGACGTAGGCGACGACGGTTTCGCCCCGGTAGTCGTCAGGTTGGCCGACGACGGCGGCCTCGAGCACGGCCGGATGTTCGTAGAGGACGTCCTCGACTTCGCGCGGCCACACCTTGTAGCCGGAGGCGTTGATCTGATCCTTGATGCGGTCGACGAGGTAGATCCAGCCGGCGTCGTCCATGACACCGACGTCGCCGGTGCGCAGCCAGCCATCGTCGAAGGCCGCCTCGTTGGCTTCGGTTCGGCCGAGGTAGCCGGGCGTGACCTGCGGTCCGCGCAGCTCGAGTTCGCCGGCGGTGGTATCGGTGATGACGGACCCGTCGGCGACGTCGACGATCCGCGCTTCCAGCCCCGGGAAAGGCACCCCGATGGCCAGGGTGTCGGTGGCGGGGTCGACGGGTGCCTCGGTGTTCGGTGGGACACCGATGACCGCC
This sequence comes from Brevibacterium sp. S111, assembly GCF_004745075.1. GTDB lineage: Bacteria > Actinomycetota > Actinomycetes > Actinomycetales > Brevibacteriaceae > Brevibacterium. The sequence goes on along the minus strand of NZ_RHFH01000009.1, from coordinate 162,475 downwards.
GAGGCGGTTTCTGTCATGCCGTAGATGTTGTGGATGTAAAGGCCGAATCGGTTCCGGAACCGCTCCACGGTGGCTGGGGGCACCGGGGCGCCGCCGGAGAAGAGGTAGCGGACGCTTCTGAGGTCGTCGGCGGTGGCGGTCTCGTGTTCGAGCAGAGCGTTGTAGACGGTGATCGACCCGATCGTCACGGTCACCTCGTCTTCACGCATGGCCGTGACGATCTTCTCCGCACTGACGCGGCCGATGAAGTCGAGCGTGATCGGGTGGATGAGTGAGGTCGCTGCACACGCCACGGCTCCGGTGATGTGGAAGAGCGGGGCGATCGCGAGCATGACGTCACCCTCGCCGAGGCTCATCCACGCCCCGTACGAACGTGCCACAGCAAGGATGTTGCGGTGGGTGGCGATCGCCCCCTTGGCCGGGCCGGTGGTCCCGGACGTATAGGTAAGCAGGCCGGCATCGTCGAGGCCGGGCAGCAGGTCAGCGCGGTGGGTCCCTGCGTCGGCGCGGTGGGCTGCGAGGACGTCGGACCACGCCTCGACGGTGATTCCGGGTTCGGGATCGGCCGCCTCGGCGCCGGTAGTGGGGCCGGCTGCCTCGGCGCCGGTGGACGTTGCGGGGGTCGCGCTTGCATCGGTCGAGGTGACGGTGGTGTCGCCGGCGTATTCGTCGTCGTTCGTCGTGAGCACCCAGGTCACGGAGCTGCCGGTCAGCGTTGTCCGGACCTGGTCGAGGTCGCCTTCGTCGCAGATGATCGCCGAGGCGGCCGAATCGTCGATGAGTGCGCGCAGTTCGCGGCCGCGGTACATCGGGTTGAGGACGAGGGGAACGACGCCGACCTTCCACGCCGCCAGCAGTGCCACGGCGAACTGCGGGACGTTCTGGAGGTAGATGCCGATGATCGACGATTTGTGCAGACCACGGGCGAGGAATCCGCTGACCAGCGCTTCGGCTTCGCGGTCGATGTCGGAAGTCGTGAAGGTTCGACCTCGGTAGAGAACGGCACGCTGGTTGGGTGAGGCCGCGACCCGGGCGCGCCACGCGTGGGCTGCGGATTCGTCGTGGATCTCCGGGTCTTGGCCGACTCCGGCGGGATAGATTCGCGTCCACACATGTGCCGTGGAGGCGGTGTCTTCGACTGCCATCAGGTGTCCGTCCTTCGTACCTCGTCGTACTCGGGCAGGTGGTGCTCTTCCGGCACTTTGACCCACCCGACCGATCGCTCGCTCGGTATTGAATGTATCGTAGGTCACGAAACGTTTCGGGCGCAAGAGGCGACCGAGCGGGCAGGCACGTGGCGGACGGAGCAAGCGCATGTCGAATAGGCGGGCGTGTGGTCGACTAGCTGGGCGCGAATCAGTCGCGACGATCAGGCGAGAGCCTGTGCGAGGATTGCTGGGCACCTATTCGGGGATCCACTGGGCATCTCCCCGCTGATTTGCCCGTAGATTAGAGATGACTTCAGACGATGCATTTGATGAGCAAGGACGACTCGTGAGCGACACATCCGCGACCCACTGGCGCAACTACGACACACCGCTGCTGTCGCCGATCCTCGACGCCGCACTCGAGCGATTCGTCACCGGAGGATTCCACGGGACGAGCATCCGACAGCTCGCCGGAGCCGCCGGCCTGTCGGTGCCCGGCCTCTATCATCACTTCGCGTCGAAGCATGCGATTCTCGCCGAGATCGACCGGCTGGCCATGGAGGACCTGTGGCAACGCAGCATCGCAGCCTTGGCCGATGGTCCGCAGACCCCGCTGGCGAGGTTCGACCGACTCGTCGAATGCCTGCTGCTCTTCCACGCCCACCAGTCGGCTTTGGCGTTCATCGCCTTCAGCGAGATCCGCGCCCTGCAGGGTCAGCACCGGCGGGCACACATCGCGGCCCGTGACCGGCAGCAGAAGCTGCTCGACGAGGTGCTCGAAGAGTGCGTCGCCGACGGTACCTTCACAACGGAGCACCCGCGCGATGCGTCTCAGGCGATCACGACGATCTGCACGGGCGTGTCTCAGTGGTATCGCCCCGACGGCGAACTCGAACCGGCGGGGGTGGCGAAACGCTACGGCGAGATCTGCGCCCATGCAGCCGGACTGCCGGCGGAGTAACCGAACTGCCGGCCGAGTAACCGGACCGCCGGAGGAGTAGCCGGACTGCCGGCGGAGTAAGACGAAGCAAGAGCTTGGGGACTCGCCGATGAATTGACCCTCGCAGCTGCCAGCCACAGAGAGAAATGGTCGCAATCGGATACATTTCAGCCCTTGAAAGTATCCGATTGCGACCACTGTTTGAGTCTTCAGTGCCTCCGCGACCCGGCAATGGCGACCTCAGGCGCTGTCCGCGACGTCAGACGTCCCCGCCGTCAGAAGCCCCCGAGTCAGGCACCCGTGTGTCAGACGCCCGCAGCGTCAGGCGCTGCCGCCGGCGGTGATGACGCCGCCGTCGGCGGTGAGCACCTGGGCGGTGATCCAGTCGGCATCGGCCGAGGCGAGGTAGGCCACGGCCGCGGCGATGTCCTCGGGCGCACCGAGACGCTTGACGGGATACGCCGAGGCGACCTCCTCCTCGCGTCCTTCGTAGAGGGCGGTGGCGAAGTTCGTCTTGACCACGGCCGGAGCCACGGCGTTGACGCGGATATCGGGCCCGAGCTCGACGGCCAGGGACCTCGTCAGATGGGAGACGGCGGCCTTGGAGATTCCGTAGAAGCTGATGCCTGGGCTCGGGCGCTCACCGGCGACCGAGGAGATGCTCACGATCCGGCCCTTGTTCTCCCGGAATCCCAGCTTCTCGTGGTGGACGGCTCCCTGGACCCATGCGAGGGTGCCGAGCACGTTGACGTCGAGGATCTTGCGAGCGGCGTCGAGGTCGAGGTCGATGAGCGGACCGTAGACGGGGTTGATGCCGACGTTGGTGACGAGCACGTCGAGGCGGCCGAACTTCTGGGCGATCGTGTCGAAGACCTCCGCGCGGTGCGCCGGGTCGTCGGATTTGCCGGCGATGCCGATCGCGGTGCCTTCAGGGAACTGCGCGACCGCCTCCTGCAGCGCCTCGGGCTTGCGGGCGGTGAGGACGACCGTGGCGCCTTCGTCGTTGAGGCGCTGCGCGATGCCCAACCCGATTCCGCGGCTGGCTCCGGTGACGAGGGCGACCTGTCCCTCAAAGCGGCGGCCCGAGCGGGGTGAGGTTTCGGTGCGATCTGACATAGATGAACTCCAATGTTCCTGTAGACGACGAGCGGCCCTCGCAGTGAAGCGAGCGTTCGTTCAGTGACCTGGTCTCATCGTATGCAGGTCTGCGACCGAAGACAAGGAGAACCTGGCGCATGCTCGGACGCGCCCGGCGCCGACTGCGGGGACAATGGTGGAGTGAACCATCTTGAGCATCACCTCGGCCTCGGCGACGCCGACTTGTTCCCCCCTGGCACGCGAGGCGATCCTCACCTGGACTCTCCAGGAATCCGCGGGCGTCATCGCTCGCCCTTCGCGTCGCGTCCATCCCGGACAGATCGTCGAGCTGTGGCTCAACCCGATATGGCCTTCGGCGCCACTGCGGTGGCGGGGGCGTGATCGCGTGCTCCCGGTGGGGTCGTGCATCGTCGTCGAGGTCGTCGACGAGGGGACTCGGGCCGGCTTCGTCTACCGAACTCTGCCCGGACATCTGGAATCGGGCGAGCAAGCCTTCCTCGTCGCCATCGGGCAGGAAGGCCGCCTCGGCGTGACCATCACCTCGGATTCCGCTCCCGGGCATCCGCTGCTCCGAGCTTTCTCCCCGCTTTCGGTCGCGGCGCAGCGGATGATGGCCGCACGGTACGCCGAGGGGATGAAGCAGCTGCTCTCCTCGACCCTGGATCGTCACAGACGCAGCTGAACCCCACACCGGCGCCCGCGGCTCAGACGCCGGTCCGCTGCAGAGTCCCGACGACACGGCGAACGGCCGCGACCACCTGGCTCGGCGCCTCCAAGTGCGGAGAATGCCCGCAGTCGTCGATCACTGTGACCGCAGCCTTCGGGAAGACGTGCTCCCACTCCTCGGCGTCGGCCGGAGTCCGCTTCTCATCGAGCCTGCCGTGCAGCACCTCGACCACCAGATCGCTCGACTGACCACTGGCGAGCAGGTCCAATTGCGCCTGACTGCGCAGGATCGAGGCCGCCGTGGCGGCTCCGGCGCGCCTGCTGAACTCGATCATGTCGTCGATCCAGCGCCGAGGCGCTCCCGGCGCCACGTTCTTGAGCGCGAAGCGCTCCCACACCTCGTCGGTCGGGCTCTCGCGCAGTGTCTGAAGGATCTGGTCCACAGCGCCGTGACCGATCATATTCGGACCCGAGTTGATGAGGACCAGCCCGGAGACCAGCTCAGGGTGGTTGAGTGCCGTGACCGCGGCGATGGTGCCGCCGGTCGAATGGCCGACGAGGATCGCCGGCCCTGTGCCGCTCCGGATCCTCTCTGCCACACAGTCTGCTGCACGAGGGATGTCGCAGTGGGGAACGTCGAGCATCCACTCGACGCCGTCGGCGTCGAGCCCGTCGGCGCGAAGATCGGCATGGGCCCTCACCGCGTCGTATGACTTCGCCGACATCAGCGTCCCAGGCACCAGCAGAACTCGCTGTTCGGTCAGGCTCGGTTGTTCGTCCACACATTCATCATACGAATCACCTGCGAATTCTCCCTGGAGCTGGCCGCCCTGATTCGCGGTCGACCGCGCCCGAGGCGGTCGGAATCGGTCCATTCCCTGGGCTTGCCGGGGCCCCGCCGGGCTCCCTGGGCTGCCGGGCTCCCAGGTCTGCCGGATCCCCTGACCAGACGGACTCTTGCCGGAGCCCACTCAGACTCCCGAGCGACTCCTGACCAGCACACCGTCAATACTCTAATCAGCAGTAATGCATGTACATTATTGCTGTTTTCGTTATATGATGAGGCCGAACACACGCCACAGACGTCGCAGTGCCACATATCAGTGCGGCCCCGGCACCGCCCGGGGTCGCCCGGACACCGAACGCGGCCGGCTGCAACCCGGCACCGCCCGAACGCCGGTCGCGGCCGGTTCCGCCAGACCACGACAGACGGGAAGACATTCGCCGATGGAGCAGTCGACCACCACCGCAGACGATCACCGCCGCTCCCCTGCCCACGGCTCTGCCCACGACCGCCTCGAGGAGTTCCTCCCCCGCGCCGGGTCCGGGCCGCTGTCGGGGCAACTCGTCGTCGATTTCTCCCGCGTCCTCGCCGGCCCCTACTCGACGATGATGCTCGCCGACCTCGGGGCGACAGTCATCAAGGTGGAAGGGCCCAAGGGCGATGACACCCGACATTGGGCGCCGCCGGTGCGCGACGACGATGCCACCTATTACCTGTCGGTCAACCGCAATAAGTACGACATCGTCCTCGACTTCGCCGACGCCGAAGATCTCCAGGTCGCTCAGAAGCTGGCGGCCCGTGCCGACATCATCGTCGAGAATTTCAAACCGGGCGGTCTGAAGAAGTTCGCACTCGACTACGACAGCGTCACGGAGTCCAATCCGGACGTCATCTTCGCCTCGGTCACGGGGTTCGGCCCGCAGAATCCGCTTCCCGGCTACGATCTGCTCATGCAGGCACTGTCGGGTTTCATGTCGGTGACCGGCAACCCCGAAGGATCGCCCTACCGCGCCGGAGTCGCTGTCTTCGACGTCATCACCGGGCTGCACACCACGATCGGCGTCCTCGCGGCCGTCGCACACAAGACGCTGACCGGCGAGGGCCAGCTCGTCGAGACCAACCTCATGTCCTCGGCCATGTCCGGCCTGGTCAACCAGTCCGGCGCCTATGCCGCCGCGGGTGTCACTCCGACCCGGATGGGCAACGCCCACCCGAGCCTGTACCCGTATCAGCCGATGGCCGCGAAGTCCGGTGAGCTCATCATCGCCGCGGCCAATGACGGCCAGTTCGCCATCCTCGCCGAGGTGGTCGGACGACCCGATTGGTGCGACGATGCGCGGTTCGCCACCGCAAAGAACCGCAACGCGAACCGGGATGCCCTCGAACCCGAACTGCTCGAGGCCCTCCAAGCCCACACCGCACAGGAATGGTTCGACAAGCTCTCGGCCGCGGGCCTGCCCTGCGCCCCGATCAATACGATCGCCGAAGGCGTCGAACATGCGAAGAGTCTCGGTCTCGAACCTGTCGTGGAGACCGGCAGCGGCGAGCGCATCATCCCGACGGTGCGCAATCCGATCACCCTGTCGAAGTCCGAGGTCTCCTACGATCTCGCCCCACCCGAACTCGGTGCCGATTCCGACCGCATCCGCTACTGGCTCGACACCCTCTAGACGGCACCCCGCCCGGCACACCAGCAGCTCCACACACCCGCACCGCAGCGACCACCGTTCGAAGGAGACACACTCATGGACACCACAGAACTCGATGACATCCTCGCCGCAGTCCGCGAATTCGTCCGCGAGAAGGTCGTCCCGCTCGAGACGCAGGTCGAGGACGAGGACGCGTTCCCCGAGGCGATCATCAGAGAATCCGCCGAGATGGGCCTCTTCGGCTGGGCTCTGCCCGAGGAGTACGGAGGCCTCGGACTCAACGCCGAACAGGATGCCCTCCTGGCCATGGAACTCGGCTACACGACGCCGTCGTTCCGGTCGCTGTTCGGCACGAACAACGGCATCGCCGGGCAGGTGCTCGTCAACTACGGCACCGACGCACAGAAGTCCGCATGGCTGCCCCGCCTGGCCTCCGGCGAGGTCGTCGCGTCCTTCGCGCTGACCGAATCCGAGGCCGGTTCCGATCCTTCGGGCCTGCGGACGAAGGCCGTGCGCGACGGCGACGACTACATCATCAACGGCTCCAAGCGCTTCATCACCAACGCCGAGGCCTCCGACGTGCTCATGGTCTTCGCCCGCACCGACCCGAACGCCACCGGGTCGAAGGGCATCTCCGTCTTCCTCGTTCCCACCACGGCAGAGGGCGTGACCGTCGGCCCGCACGACCACAAGATGGGTCAGGCAGGCGCCTGGACCTCGGAGATCTTCTTCGACGATGTCCGCGTGCCCGCTGCCAACCTCATCGGCGGGGAAGAGGAGAAGGGCTTCTACGCGGCCATGGCCTCACTGAACAAGGGCCGGCTGCACATCGCCGCGATCTGCGTGGGCCAGTCCATCCGCATCCTCGACGAATCCGTCCGCTTCGCCGCCGAGGCGAAACAGGGCGGGGAGCCCATCGCTCGCTTCCAGCTCGTCCAGGCGATGCTCGCCGATATCTACACCGACACCGCCGCAGCGAAGTCACTCGTGCTCTCGGCCGCACAGCGCTGGGACGAAGGCACCGATCGCAAGCTCGGCCCCTCCTCGGCGAAGCTCTTCGCTTCCGAAGCACTCGCCCGCATCGCCGACACGGGCGTGCAGATCCAGGGCGGAATGGGCTACATGCGCGAGTCCGCGGTCGAACGCTTCTACCGCCACGCCCGGCTGTTCCGCATCTACGAAGGCACCTCCGAAGTCCAGCGCGTCGTCGTCGCCCGGCAGCTGCTGAGCGGCGCGCACAAGCCCCAGTTCAACCTCTGATCGAGCCCGTCTCTGACGAAAGGAATCACCATGACCGAATCCACCACCGCAGCGAGCACCGGCATCACCGTCACCGAAACCGGCGGGGTCACCGCCGTTCCCGGCCTGCTGACCGGGAAGGTCGCCGTCGTCACCGGCGGCGGGCAGGGGCTCGGCCTGGCGATGGCCCGCAGCCTCGTCGACTCGGGCGCGAAGGTCGTCCTCGGCGATATGAATGAAGAGAACCTGCAGGCGGCCGTGACCGAACTCGGCGGTGAGGGCTCCGCGGCCGGGGTCGTGTGCAATGTGTCCGACCTCGATGCCGTCGAGAAACTCGCCGAGGCGGCCACCAGCATCTTCGGCGGCGTCGACATCTGGGTCAACAACGCCGGCATCACCCGCGACTCGACGATCCGGAAGATGACCGAGGCACAGTTCGACGACGTCATCTCCGTCCACTTGCGCGGCACCTGGAACGGCCTCAAAGTCGCCACGGCGCTCATGCGCGAACAGGACCGAGGCGGGTCGATCATCAACGTGTCCTCGATCAGCGGCAAGGTCGGCAACCCCGGACAGTCGAACTATTCGGCGGCGAAGGCCGGAATCGTCGGCATGACGAAGGCCGTGTCGAAGGAGGTCGCGTTCAAGAACATCCGCATCAACGCGATCCAGCCCGGCTTCATCAACACCGCGATGACCGCGGCCATGCCCCAGCACGCCATCGATTCGAAGCTCGCCGACATTCCGCTGGGGCGTGCCGGTGAACCCGAGGAGGTCGCCTCGGTGGTGCTGTTCCTGGCCTCGGGCCTGTCCAGCTACCTCACGGGCACGGTCACCGAGATCTCCGGCGGCCGCCACATCTGAGATTCGCCGAGGCGGGGCGACGTTCGGTCCCGCCTCGGCGAAATCAGTCTCGTTGTGCTCAGTCCTCGGCGGTCCGCCGGCCGGGCAGGCGGACGACGCCGAAGGCGAGCATGCCGACGATCGGCAGCAGCGGCCAGATCCAGGTCACACCGTGCCCGTCGACCATCCCGGTATCGGCCATGATCGCCAGGCCCGCGCAGATCGCGGCCGAAGCGGCGATCGGCATCCATGTCGGGGGTGCGGGACGGTCGTCGGGCTGCGGTGATTCGAAGCGACCGAAGATCGCCACGAGCACTCCGGTGATCGCCAGCAGCGCGATGGCCCACAGCGGCCGGGTCAGCCACCAGATCCCGGTCAGCGGTTCGGGCAGCACAGCGTCGGCGTCGAGGCCGATGAGCACATTGGCCAGTGCCGTGAGCGCGGTCAGGTGCCAGAGGAACCAGGTCATGATGCGCTGATTGACCATAACGGTGACGAACCACAGACCGGGGCTGCGCAGCAGTGCCGCCAGTGGGCGCCTCAGCATGAGGACGATGCCGGCCTGGGCCATGCCGAGGAAGGCCATGGTCACGCGGGTCGGCGAGGAATTCGAGATGGCATCGGTGCCTGCCGTGATCATCGACACCGGGTAGGGGCCGAATCCGACGAGGAGCCCGAGGCCGATCGCGCCGATGGCGAAGAGCGCCGCGCAGCGTTTGAGGCTGGTCAGGCGGTCATCGAGCCAGGCGTAGCCGAACTGGTGGAAACTCGCCCACACGAGCAGGTAGTTCGGGTAGCCGGCGAGTGTGCTCTCGGTGGCGATGCTGATGACATCGATGACTCCGGCGAGGCCGATGCCGACGATGATCGACCACCATCCCCATTTCTCCCACAGGATCAGGCAGGGTGGGGCGACGATGACGACGAGCAGGTACGCGGCGAGGAACCAGGTCGGCACCAACGCCATCTGGGAGGCCAGCTGCACGGCCGCGGGCTCGGCCCCTGCGGCCACGGCGATGACGCAGGTGACCAACCACACGAGCAGCAGCGGGATGAGCGGCAGGCCGAGGCGGCGCAGGCGAGCTCGCAGCCACTCGGCATACCCGATGTTCCGCCGCCTCGCCGAGCGCCACGACAGAGCGTTGGAGTAGCCGCCGACGAGGAAGAAGATCGGCATCACCTGGAACACCCAGGTCAGCGGGTGCGTCCAACGGGCTTGATCGAGCAGACCATGCGGGTTGATGCCGCCGCCGACGCTGACGGCGATGATCGTCCAATGCCCGAGGACGACGACGGTGATCGCGGCCGCGCGGAGGAAGTCGACTTCGCGGCTGCGGGTATCCGGGGTGGCCTCATCGACCTTGCGAGCCTGAGCCAGAAACGAACGAGGCATGAGCGGGGATCCTTCACGGTCAGCGGCCGGGGCCGGTTTCGGCCTGGCCGAATCAGTGGCCCGGCCGGGCGGGGCCGGTTTCGGCGTGGGCGGCCGGGCCAGCGGTCAGGCTTCGTATTTGATCTCGCCGCCGACGACGGTGAGCGCGACACGGGTGTCGCGGATCGCCTCGGCGTGGGCGAACAGCGCTTCTTCGGAATCGTAGCCGAGGAGCCCGTCGGTTCCGTCGACCTCCGCCCGATCCGGTCGTGTCGATGTTCCCTGCACAGCCGCCTCGGCGCTCACCCCTTCGGCCGCACAGGAGTCGGCGTTGAACCCGTCGGCCCGGCAGGAGTCGGCGTTGAGCCCGTCGGCCGCGCACGGATCCGTGTCGACGACGATGAAGTCCGCGTCCATGCCCGGTGCCAGATAGCCGCGCCGCGATTCCAAACCGGCGGCGAAAGCCGGCCCCTGCGTGTGCAGACGGATGGCCTCGGCGGCGCTGAGCCGACGCGCGGGCTGAAAGCTCGTCGATGCGTCCCCTGAGATGTTCGCCCTGGTCATCGCCGCGTAGATCGCGGCGAACGGGTTGGCAGGTTCAACGGGCCCATCGGAGCCGAAGATCACTTGGGCACCCGCAGCGAGCAGATCCGGCCAAGCATAAGCGGCCAGCTGCGCGGATTCGTCGATGAGGTGGAGCAGGTGCAGGTCGGAGATGCAGTGCCGGGGCTGCATGGACGCGAGCACTCCGAGTTCGGCGAAGCGGGCGACGTCGCCCGGCTGGATGAACTGGGCGTGTTCGACACGGTGGCGGAACGGCCGGTCGAAGCGTTCCTCGGCGGCCGCGGTGATCTCGCGCAGACGTTCGAAGACTTCGAGCACGTGGTGGTTGGCTTGGTCGCCGATGGCGTGGATGGCCACGGAGATGCCCGCCTCGGTGGCGATGCGGGCCTGGTCGAAGAGTTCGTCCTCGGTCATCTGTGCGATGCCGAAGTTCTCCGCCTCACCGTCGGTTTCGGGAAACGGTGAGGACATGTGCGAGGTGTGGGAGCCGAGCGCGCCGTCGGAGAAGAGTTTGAGCCCGCCTCTCTGCAGCCAGTCGTCTCCGTCGCCGGTGTGCCAGCCGGTTTCGATCGCCCACGGCACTTCGGGTCCGCGCAGGAAGAGCGTGACCCGCATGTCCTGCCGGTCGGCTTCGCGCAGGTCGTTCCATCCCAGCGTCGAGGCGATGCCGTCGAAGTCGTGGATGCCGGTCAGTCCCTGGGACAGGAACAGCTTCTGCGTGACGGCGAGGCGTTCGACCTGCTCCTCACGGCTGAGTTCGGGGATGAAGCGGGCGACGAGGTCGGTGGCGTCTTCGCGCACGAGGCCGGTGAGCTGCCCGTCATCGTCGCGGACGAAGCTGCCGCCTGAGGGATCTTCGGTCGACGCGTCGATGCCGGCGATCTCGAGGGCGTGGGCGTTGGCCCACAGGGTGTGCAGGTCGAGGGACCACATCGCCACGGGATGGTCGGGCACCTCGGCGTCGAGCAGCGTCCGGTCCGGGCAGGACGGGTCGTCCCATTTGTTGAGGTCCCAGCCGGAGCCGACAACCCAAGTGCCCACGGGGAGGGAATCTGCTCGTTCGCGGATGGCGGTGACCGCCTCGGCGAGGGATTTCGTCTGGGACAGATCGAGGTCGGTCAGAGAATCGGCGTACATGATCGAGTGCATGTGCCCGTCGACGAATCCCGGGAGGATGACCTGCCCGCCGCAGTCGATCTCGTCGATTTCGAGGCCGGGGATGACCGTGGTCGCTCCGACCCCGCCCGCCGAGGCGAGCGCCGCCGTCGTCGACGATTCCGCGGCGGCGATGTCGAGGAGTTCGGCCCGGGTGCCGACGGCGACGATGGTCTCACCGTCGACGAGGATCGCATCGGGTGCGACGGATGGGCGGGTATCGTCGGAGTGGGCGGCATTATCCGGGTGGCCGGCGGTCGCGGGGTGAGTGGATTCGTCCGGGCGAGCGGCATCGTCCGGGTGGGGATCGGCACTGTCGGGGCGAGCGGCGGGCGCAAAGGTGCGCACAACGGCGTTGGAGAACAGACGCATGGGCACCAGTCTAAGTGCCGCCTCAGCTCCCCCACGAGCAGCCTTTCTACCGGGAGTAGAATGCTGGGCATGGCCAACTTCTTCAGCACTCAGGACACCCGGCTCGCGGCGGGAGCACGCATCCTTCTGCCGGCGGTGTGGCTCGGGCTCATCATCGGTATCTCGCTCATCGAGGCGCCGCTGAAGTTCACCGCCCCGGGGATCACGATTCCGCTGGGGCTGGGCATCGGGCGTCTGGTCTTCGGGGCGATGAACTGGGTGGAGCTCGTCATCGCGGTGATCCTGCTGTGGGCGATGCTGAAGACCGGTGTCGACCGTGTCTATCGAGCCCTGACCAGCGGTCTCATCGGCATCCTCATCATCAAGGTCATCGTCATCCGCCCCCTGCTCAATGAACGCACGAATGCCGTGCTCGCCGGCACCGACGACGGCGGATCGGCCCTGCACCTGTTCTACATCGCCGCCGACGGGCTCCTCATCATCGGCCTCGTCACCACGCTCGTCGTCGCCGTCCGTCGTTGGGTGACGGTGCGGCCCGCTGCAGGGTGACGTTCCGTCCCGTCGCCGTCCGACGCCGGGTGACACTCCGCCCCGCTGTGGATCGCCCCACCCAACCACCAGCCACCAGCCACCAGCCACCAGCCAGCTAACCGGCCAGACCGGCCGAACGTGTCAGTAGTAAACGGCCAGCGGCCCGCGCGGACCGTCGATGACTTCGACCGGGGTGTCGAACACCCCGGACAGCACCTCGGCGGTCATCATCTTCTCGGGAGTGCCGAACTCGACGACCTCGCCGTCCTTCACCGCGCAGATGTGGTCGGCGTAGTGACCGGCGAAGTTGATGTCGTGGAGGACGATGACGATGGTCCGGCCCATCTCGGCCGCGGCTCGGCGCAGGTGCTGCATCATCTGCACGGACCGCTTCATGTCGAGGTTGTTCAGCGGTTCGTCGAGCAGCACATAGTCGGTGTCCTGCGCCAACACCATCGCCACATAGGCCCGCTGCCGCTGCCCTCCGGAGAGCTCGTCGATGAACCGGTTCTCCAGTTCACCGAGCTCGAGAAAGTCGATGGCCTGGGAGATGATCTCCTCATCGGCGGTTGTCAGACGCCCCTGCGAATGCGGGAAGCGCCCGAACCCGACGAGCTGCCTGATCGTCAGACGGGTGATGAAGTGGTTCTCCTGACGCAGGATGGACACGATCTTCGCCAGGTCCTTCGACTTCGTCGAACTGACGTCGAAACCGGCCACCGAAATCGACCCCGAGTCCAAGCCCAGCAACCGGCCGATCATCGTCAGCAGCGTCGACTTTCCGGCGCCGTTGGGGCCGACCAGAGCGGTCACTCCTCCGGCCGGGATCTGCAGGTCGACGGGCCCGATCGAGACCTCGTCGCTGTAGGATTTGCGGACCGAGTCCAGCGTGATCACAGGCGCCCCTTTCGCAGGATGACAAGCAGGAAGGCGCCGCCGCCGACGATCTCGATGATGACCGACACGACCCCCTCGGCGTAGAAGATGTTCTTCATGACGAAATACGCTCCACCCAGGACGACGAACCCGATGAGGGCCGCCATCGGGAAGAGCCGCTTGTGGTCATAGGTGTCGGCGAACTGGTAGGCGAGCATCGCGACGAGGAATCCGAGGAAGACCATCGGGCCGATCATCGACACGGACACCGCCATGAGGATGGACACGAAGAAGAGCACTTTGAGCAGTTCGCCCTTGAAGTTCAGCCCCAGGTTGCTCGTCATATCCCGACCCAACGCGAGCACGTTCAACCGCGACGAGCTGAGGTAGAGGCCGAGGCACGCGAGCACGCACAGTGGGATCGACACCGGCAGGTAGCTCGAATCCGAGTTCGAGATCGATCCGAAGAGCCGTGCGGAGAGGATGTCGAATTCGCTCGGCGTCAGCGTCCGCTGCATGAATGTCGCGACCGAGCCCAGTCCCCCGCCGATGACGACGCCGATGAGCAGCATGAGTGCCACCGACGAGTGCCGACCGGACAGCAGCCACCCGTAGAGTGCCAGCGACAGCCCGACCATGAGCGCCAGTTGGACGACGAATGGGACGAGCCCCTTGAGTTCGACGATCGCGGTGACCCCGAAGAAGTACATCGCCGAGGTCTGGATCGCCACGTACAGGGACTCGAATCCCATGATCGAGGGCGTGATGATCCGGTTGTTCGTCACCGTTTGGAAGGCGACGGTCGCGAAGGACTGGCACAGTGCCACCATGACGATGACGACGAGGTTCGTCAGCCGCAGCTTCGCGATCAGCCAGAAGCCGGGGTCGTTGATGGGCATGGGATTGTCCCACGCCAGGATGCCGCCGGCGATACCCGCCGAGGCGAGCGCGAGGACGATGATCATCGTCCAATATCGGCGCACCGACCTGGCCGTCGGCAGCGGTCCGGACGCACGCTGAGCAGAGGCACCCTGAGCAGCGGCGGAACCTCGCCGAGGCGGCTCACCGTCCCGCACGTCCGCAGCGGCCCGGCCGGCCGCCTCGGCGTCGGTGTTCGTCATGGGGTCTGCGGGGATTTCGTCCTTTGCGCGCACGGCACTCACCCGACCTTCCGCTGACGCAGCAGCAGGGCGACGAACACGGCAGCGCCGACGACGCCGAGGATGAGGGAGACGGGGACTTCGAAGGGCATGACGATGATCCGACCGATGAGGTCGCAGACAGTGACGATGGCGATGCCCAGCAGGCACACCCACGGCAGATTCGAGCGCAGGTCGTCGCCGCGGACGAGTGAGACGATGTTGGGCACGATGAGTCCGAGGAACGGCAGGTTGCCGACGACGACGGTGACCACGCCTGTGGCGACGGCGACGAAGACGGTTCCCAGCAGCAGGATCTGGTTGTAGTTGAGGCCGACGTTCGTGGCGATCTCCTTGCCCAGGCCGGCCACGGTGAAGCGGTCGGCGAGGATGAAGATCGCGACGACGACGGCCGCGACGATCCACAGGGTCTCGTACTGGCCGCGCAGAATCGAGGTGAAGCTGCCTGCGAACCAGATGCCCAGGCTCTGCAGCATATCGGTCTGAACGGCGACGAAGGTCGACACGGCACCGACGACGGCGCCGAGCATGATGCCGACGATGGGCACGATGAGCGAGGATTTCAGTGACACTCGCCGGAGGAAGAGGAAGAACACGAGGGTGCCGACGAAGGCGGCGATGATCGCTCCGACCATCCGCGCGACGATCGAGGCATCGGGGTAGACGATGACGGTGAGCATGAGCCCGAGGCCCGCCCATTCGGTGGTGCCGGTCGTCGTCGGTTCGACGAAGCGGTTCTGGGTGAGCAGCTGCATGACCAGCCCGCACATCGCCATGGCCGCTCCGGCCAGGACGAGGGCGATGGTGCGCGGAATCCGCGTGATCTGGAACATCTGAGCACCGCCGTCACCGCCGAAGATGTCGTAGACACCGGTGAACAGCGAGACCGCGAGCAGGAGGGCGACCCCGAGGACGCCCAGCAGCAGCGGCCATCCGAAGAGGGGTCCCTTCGCCGAGGCGGCCCCACGTGGAGACTCATCCGGCCGGTTGCCTCGGGAGTCCTTCCGACGTCGGGCCGCCTCGGCGATGGTCATCACTTCTGGTCTTCGAGCTTCTCAGCGAAGTCGTTGAAGAACTCCGTGTAGGTCTGAATGCTCTCGTTGAGGTAGGTGTCCTCGGGGAAGTACACGATCTTCTCGTCCTTGATCGCGGGGACGTCCTTGAGCGCCTCGGAGTCCTCGAGCACCTCGGCGGCCGGGGCCGAGCCCTCATCGCGCTTCTCCGGCGCGAAGGAGGCATCACGGTCGAGGACGATCATGAGGTCGGGGTTCGACTTCGCGATCGCTTCGACGGAGACATCGTCGCCCTGATGGTCCTCGGTGCCGTCCTCGACCTCGAGGGCCGGGGCGAGGTCGAGGATGTCGAACACGGGCCCGACGGTGCGTCCGACCGAGGGAGCGGCATAGCCGATGTCACCGGCCGAGGTGATCAGCCCCATGGCCTTGTCATCACCGTCATAGGCGGACTTGGCGCGGTCGATGGAAGCGTCGAAATCATCGACGAGCTTCTTCGCTTCGTCCTGCTTGCCGAAGATCTCGCCGAGCACCGTGGTCTGACGGCGCAGCTCGTCGTCGAAGTCCTCGTCGTCGCGGGGATCGAGTTCGAGCACGACCGCCTCAGGGGCGAGCTTGGCCAGATCGTCGTGGAACTGGGCGAAGCGCTGGCCGTTGATGATGAGGTCGGGCTTGGCTTCGACGACCTTCTCGAGGTCGGGTTCGCGGTGGTTGCCGAGGTCGAGGATCGACTCGTCCTTCGTGTAGTCGAGGTCGTCGCTCATGAGGGACACGGCTCCGCCGCTGAGTTCGACGCCCCAGTCGCTGAGAGTTTGGAACGTGCGGTTGTCGGTGGCGACGACGGACTCCGGCGGGGAGTCAACGGTCTGTTTGCCGTTGTTGTCTTCGACCTCGATCGTGGTGTCAGCGCCGTCGGCCTGTGCCGAATCGGAATCAGAGGAGCCGCAGCCGGCCAGAGCAAGAGCGACAACGCCTGCCAGGGCGCTCAGTTGAAGGCGAGTCGAAACCATGGGGTCCTACTTCCTGGGATGAACGAATCAGAGAAACGTGTGCACACACTGAAAGTAAGCTTAGCCTATGCTTTGAAAATAAAGTCAAAGAAATATGACGTTATCTGCATCACACCTG
Source organism: Brevibacterium sp. S111 (assembly GCF_004745075.1). Classification (GTDB taxonomy): domain Bacteria; phylum Actinomycetota; class Actinomycetes; order Actinomycetales; family Brevibacteriaceae; genus Brevibacterium. Next base: position 145,937 of record NZ_RHFH01000009.1, on the reverse strand, counting down.
ATGAGCGGTTTGCGGCGCAGAGAGCCCAGCGCGGCTCGGCCGGCGCGGGCGGGGCGAGGTCGGTTCAGATGGCGGCGACGAGCCGATCGACCTCGGCCTGGGCGTCGGCTGCGGCGGTCGGACCGCCTGCTCCCCCGCGGCTGACCTTGAGTCCTGCCTCTTCGACGATGACCGCACCGCCGGCGTAGTCGTAGATGCCCAGGCCCCGTTCGGCGTAGCCGTTGACGCGGCCTTCGGCGACCATGCACAGGTCGATGGAGGCCGCGCCGCAGCGCCGGAGATCGTCGTAACCGCTCATAAGGTTCTCGAGTTTGGCCAGCTGTGGGCCGCGATTGTTCCCGGTGTAGGCGAACCCGGTGGCGAGCAGCCGTCCGGACAGCCCGCTCGGCGTACCCCGCAGCCGGCGGGCGGGAATATTCGCCGAGGCGGCCGTTCCGTAGTCGGCCAGTCGACCCTCGACCCGGTAGGCGCCGAGGCCCTCGGCCGCCAGCCAAGTGGCACCCAGCCCCGGTGAGGCAACGAGCCCGATGCGCCAGCCGCCGAGACCGAGACCGGGATCGGTGTCCGGCTTCTCGCAGACACCGACAGAGAAAGCATGGTGTTCGATGTTCCGGACATAATTCACGGTTCCGTCGATGGGGTCGACATGCCACTCCAGCGCCGGGCCGTCGTCGCTGAGGTCGGCGAGCAGCCGCGCCTCGGCATCGTAGGCATGGAGCCGGCGAAGGATATCGGCCGAGAAGAATTCGACCGGGTCGAGTGCGTCCGCCCCCTCCTCGCCGACCATGAGATCGTGGGGCCTGACCCGCGAGAGGTACCCGCGGACGAGTGCCTCGATCTGCGCATCGGCCTTGGTGACGAGGTCGTTCGGCGAGGTCTTCGTGTCGACGACCCGCGCATCGAGGCTCGCTCCGAGCAGTGACCTCCAGGCGAGCATCTGCTCCCAGGCCATGACAGACAGGTCGGACGCGATGCGAATGAGGGGAAGGTCGACGATCTCAGCGGGCAGTGATTCGGGCTCGGAGTTCATATCGCCACTCTAGACAAGACGCCTCTCACCACGCCTGCGGGTCCGGAGTCCGGTCGGCCGCACGCCGAACGCCCCGGACCCGCGGTGCAGCCGAACGCCCGCTATCGGGGCGTGAACAACCGGTCCGCCTGTAACAAGACTGCAATACTGCGGCGAGTATGTCGTTCTTGTATCTAAGCCGCTGATAGCCGCATCATGCCGTGGGAGCTCACCAATTGACCTGCCCACGAACCCGCCCGCAGCTGCCGGTGTCGGTCGCGGGGAACTTCAGTTTCGCATCGACAGATCGAGCGAATCAAAACATGATTATCCATATGGGCCGAACTGCCGGTTCCCGTCATTACACACCACCTGCCCCATTGTCAGCACAATGAAAATTCCTGTCGCCGAACGGCTCCGAGAATCGGCCATACAACGGTCAGGTACCGCCCATGCAATACACAAGGGCGGTGACCCCATCTCGCCGATGGATCACCGCCCCTGTTCGAGCGCGGGAAGAATGAAGGTCCGGGGAGTCGATGCTTCTTGCCTCGACCCCTTGATTCCGGGCTCAGACGGGGTCTGCGACCTCCGATTTCGGTTCGCTGCGCTTGACCGGTCCGTGCCGACGCACGATCTCCTGCACCGCCTGCGAGGAGGTGCCGGCCGCCTCGGCGATCGCCCCGAAAGTCGCGCCCTCTTCGCGCGCCCGAAGAATCGCCATCACATAGTCGGTGTTGATTTTCGATCGCTGCCGAGCGACCTTTCTGACCGCCCCGACTAATGCGGCCTGATCTACTGTCAATTCACGAGCTCGACGAGACATGGCTTCTTCCCTTGCATTCATGTAGTGGCCCCTTGCCACGAATTGGTGTAGTCCCATTAGATACCACGAATATGTCAATACACCAAGAATTCCCGGATATAGGAACTCAAACTCCACAAAGCCGTCGTTCTGAGCTTGTCTGATAACGAAACGATAACGGTTCCGGTGTTGCCCGATGACCCTGACGACCCTGCAGGTGTGGGCGGAGGATCTCGAGAGTGAAAGGGTCTCGATGTTCCGGCAACCCAAGTGGCACAATGCGAACATGACGACTATGGCCCATCCCACCGGAGCGAATCGGGCGACCGTCGACGAAGACGAGTCCACGACAACGCTTCCCGCCACCCTCGCGACCGAGTTCCGCGCAGTCGGCATCCGCGACTTCAGCATCGACGACACGGACCGTGCCGCCTACTCCTCCGATGCCTCGCTCTTCAGGCTTGTGCCCGCCGCCATCGTCTTTCCCCACGACGAAGAGGAGGTGCGTGGCGTCCTCACGATCGCCCGCCGCCTCGGCGTGCCGATCACCAGCCGCGGAGCCGGCACCTCGATCGCCGGCAATGCCATCGGCCGCGGCATCGTCCTCGACTTCTCGCTCCATATGAATACCGTCCTCGACCTCGACCCCGACGCACAGTCGGCCTGGGTTGAAGCCGGCTGCATCCACGCCCACCTGCAGGAGAAGGCCAAACCGCACGGTCTGCGCTTCGGTCCCGATCCGTCGACGCACACCCGCTGCACCATCGGCGGAATGATCGGCAACAACGCCTGCGGCCCCCGCGCCCTGGGCTACGGACGCACCGGCGACAACATCCTCGCGCTCAAGGTCATGCTCATCGACGGCACCGTCGTCACCCTCGACGACGCGGACGCCTCCGCGACCTTCCCGCGTCTGCACGAACTCGTCGCCGAGAACCTCGGCACCATCCGCACGAACTTCGGCACCTTCTCCAGACAGGTCTCCGGCTACGGGCTCGAGTCGCTCCTCCCGGAGAACGGCTTCGACCTCCGCCGTGCCTTCGCCGGCACGGAAGGCACCTGGGGTGTCATCCTCGCCGCGAAGATACGCCTGGTCAAAGACCCGAGCTTCACCTCAGCAGTGGTGCTCGGCTACGAGGACATGGTCGCGGCCGCCCATGATGCGCCGCTGCTCAAGGACTTCCCCGTAGCCGCGTGCGAAGGCCTCGACTCACGCATGCTCAACCGAGTCATCGACACCAAGGGCGCCGAGGCGGTCCCCACGCTGCCCGAGGGCGCGGGCTGGCTCGTCGTCGAGCTCACCGGTGAGGACGAAGCCGAAATCGAGCAGGAGACCCAGCGCCTCATCGCCGAGTCGCAGGCCCTGGACTCCTCCGTCCTCGACGCCGCGGCCGCCGCCGAGGTGTGGGCGATCCGCGCCGACGGCGCCGGTCTGGTCTCGCGCACCCCCGATGGTCGCGACGCCCACGCCGGGTGGGAGGATTCAGCGGTCCCGGTCGACCACCTCGGCGATTATCTGCACGATCTCATGGCTCTGCTCGACGAACACGGCCTCTGGGGGATCCCCTATGGTCACTTCGGTGACGGCTGCCTGCACATGCGGGTCGACTTCCCGCTCGAGGACCCGACCGGACCGCAGGTGATGCGCGACTTCATGGTCGCGGCGACGAAGCTCGTCGCCCGCTACGGCGGTTCGGTCTCCGGTGAGCACGGTGACGGTCGGGCACGTTCGGAGCTGCTGAGCCTCATGTACACACCGGCGGCGATCGATCTGTTCGCCCAGGTCAAGAAGCTCTTCGATCCGCAGCATCTGCTCAACCCCGGTGTCATCGTCGACCCGGATGCGCTCAATGAGTCGCTCCGACTGACGCAGCTGCCGTTGCGGCAGGAGCTTCCGGGACAGTTGGCGATGGCCTATGAGGGTGAGTCCGCGGGCTTCGCCTCGGCGGTGCATCGGTGCACCGGCGTCGGCAAATGCCGCGCGGATTCGGCGGCCGCCGGCGACATCATGTGCCCGTCCTACCAGGCCACACGCGATGAACGGCATTCGACCCGGGGACGCGCTCGGGTGCTGCAGGAGATGGTCTCGGGCGATCTGCTCGAACCGAAATGGGACTCGCCTGAGGTGCACGAAGCTCTTGACCTGTGCCTGTCGTGCAAGGCCTGCGGGACCGAGTGCCCCACCGGAACGGACATGTCCACGTATAAGGCCGAGGTCCTCTACCAGTCCTACAAGGGCAAGCTGCGGCCGATGAAGCACTACTCGCTCGGGTTCCTTCCGCAGCTTGCGCGCCTGGTCACACCGGTGGCGCCGGTGCTCAATCGGGTGTCGGGGCTGCCGGGTCTGTCGACCGTGGCGAAGCGGATCTCCGGCATCGATGTGCGCCGGTCGATTCCGCAGTTCGCGGCCACGACGTTCCGCAGATGGTGGACGTCCAGCGCCGAGGCGGAGTCGCGTTCGGGCGCGGACGCGGCGCCCAGCGCGAAGGCCCAGAATTCGGGTGCGCAGTCATCCGGGGCGCAGTCATCGGGTGCGCAGTCGGACGAGTTGCGGTTGGTGCCGCGTCCGAACGCCGAGGTGATCCTGTTCGCTGATTCCTGGTCGAACCATTTTGCTCCGCGCATCCTCGCCGCAGCCGTGGCCGTGCTCGAGCACGCCGGCGTCACAGTGCGGGTGATCGATCAGACCGTGTGCTGCGGCCTGCCGCTCATCTCGACCGGGCAGCTCGATGCGGCAAAGGCGAATCTCGCGGAGACGATCACTGCCCTCGACGCCACCGGTGATGTCCCGATCGTCGGCGTCGAACCTTCCTGTCTGGCCACGCTCAAGGACGATTCGGCCAAGCTGCTCGCCGATGACACCTCGCGTCGGGTGGCTGCGCGCGTGCAGACCCTTGCCGAGTATCTGCTGAGCATCGGTGCCGAACTGCCGGATCTGTCCGGGGTCGACGCACTCGTTCAGCCGCACTGCCATCAGTCGGCGATCTTCGGCACCGCTGCGGACAGAGAGCTGCTGGCCCGGACCGGCGCCAGCACCGAGTTCATCGGCGGCTGCTGTGGCCTGGCCGGGAACTTCGGCGTCGAGGAAGGGCATTACGAGACCTCGGTCGCCGTCGCCGAGGTGGCACTGTTGCCGGCGCTGCGAAAGCGCGGCAAAGCGGGGACGGACGACTCACGGCTGGAGGTCGTGCTCGCCGACGGGTATTCGTGCCGGACTCAGATCACGGATCTCAGCGACGCCGAAGGCGTGTCATTGGCCGAGCTGATCGCCTGGGGGTGGGGGCTGGAACCGCGCCGTTAGCGCGGGCGAAGCGCCGCCTCGGCGAGAGCGGATCTGCACCTCGGCGACGCGGATGGTCGATTCGACGCTTACGGCGGCGCCGCCTCGGCGAAGTGCGCTCAGGCCTTCGCGGTGAGGACCGGGACCTCGGCTTCGAGGAGGATGCGCTGAGCCTGGGAACCGAGGATGAACTTGCCGATGGCCGAGCGCTTGCGCAGCCCGATGACGATGAGCTGAGCCTCGTGTTCGACGGCGAGATCGTTGAGCGTGCCCGGCAGATCGTCCTCGTGATCGGGCTGGAGCACCTCGACGTCGATATCGGATTCCCTGCCGAGGTCGACGATCCGTTTGATCTCGTCCTCACCGATCTCCGTCGGCGTCCCGCTGGCACCTCGTCGCTGCGAGTTGATCACGACGGCAGTGCTCGACCGCAGCTTGGCTTCCGCGAAACCCGCACGCAGAGCAGCCTCACCCTCGGGAGCAGGTAGGTAGCCAATGAGAATCGTCATGGCCCCCAGTATATGGACTCTCCGATGATTCGTTCACTTCGGGACCATCGCAAGGTCAGATTCATCGTCACTGACGCCCTCACTTGAGTGCTCACGCCCCCACTCGCCCCTCCCAGAACTACGTGACGGCGGCCCAGCAACCTTGCGCAAGGTTGCTGGGCCGCCGTCGGGTAGTAATTGGTCAGGCTACGGAGGCCTCGGTCGCGGCCTTCTTCGACACCCGGTCGACCAGGTGCTCGGTGTAGGCCGGCATCGTGAGGAACTCCGCGAAGGGCTCGTCGAGGGCCGTCGTGCGGAAGATCTCCACTGCCTCGTCGAGGTGATCATCGGGACGACGATCCATCGCCGCCAGCTCCTCGCCGAGGTAGCGCTCAGCCAGGTGACGGGTCAGCTTCTGCCCATTGTCGAGAGTCACCTCATGGTGGATCCACTGCCAGATCTGCGAGCGGCAGATCTCCGCGGTCGAGACATCCTCGAGCTGGTTCTCCAGCGCCACGTGACCGTTGCCGCCGAGCCATTCGTTCATGTACCCGATGGCCACACGGATGTTCACCCGCACGCCCTCTTCGGTCACGATCGGCTCGAGACCGGTGACGTCGAGGATGTTCTCACTGGTCACCTGCACATCGGGACGCATGTTCTCCAGCTGGTGCGGCTTCGAGCCCAGAGCCGCGTCGAACACGGCCAGAGCGGCCGGCACGAGCGCCGGGTCGGCGACCCAGGTGCCGTCGAAGCCCTGCCAGGCCTCACGAGCTTTGTCCTCACGCATGCGTTCGAACTCGGCAGCGACGAACGCTTCGTCCGGATGGTCGGCCATGAGGTTCGACATCGTGCCGATGGCGTGCGCACCACGACGGTGGCAGGTCGCCACCAGACGATCGGTGAACGCCTTCATCAGCGGCAGGTCCATCGTCAGGCGCTCCCGGTCGGGCAGCACGTAGTCGGTGGCGTTGCGCAGGTTCTTCACCACGGAGAACAGGTAGTCCCAGCCGGCAGCCTCGAGACCGGCGCAGTGCTCGCGCAGTTCGAAGAGGATCTCTTCCATCTGGAACACCGCGGTGATCGTTTCGATGTGAGCGGTGGCGCGGATGGTGCCCTGCTCGATGCCGAGCATGTTCTGCGCACGGACGAAGATCTTGTTCCACAGACGTGCTTCCTGCGAGGACTCGAGCTTCGGCAGGTAGAAGTACGGGCCGGAGCCGGCGTCGATGAGGTGGCGGGCGTTGTGGAAGAAGTACAGACCGAAGTCGACCAGTGCACCGGAGGCGGCGAATTCGCTGCCGCTGTCGTCGACGTAGAGCAGGTGCTTCTCCGGCAGGTGCCAGCCGCGGGGACGCAGCCCGATCGTCGGCTGCTGGTTCGGGTTCTTCACTCCGGGCAGCTGGGCGCGGATGGCGCGGTAGAGATTGAGCTGACCGCCGATGATGTTGGCCCAGGTGGGGCTCGTGGCGTCTTCGAGGTCGGCCAGCCACACCTTCGCCTGCGAGTTCAGCGCGGCCACGACTTCGGTCTCGGTGACCGGGCCGGTGAGTTCGACGCGGCGATCTTCGAGTCCGGGAGCTCCTGCCGAGCCGGCGACGGTCCAGGACCGGTCGGCGCGGATGCGGGCGGTCTCCGGCTTGAAGCGCGGGAGGGTTCCGCCGTTCATCTCGGCCTGGCGATTGCGGCGTGCCCGCAGCAGATCGGCGATGGTGCCGGCGAACTCGTCGTGGAGTGTGGCGATGAACGTCAGAGCGGGCTCCGAGAGGACGGTGCCGAAGCCGGTTTCGAGCGGCGCGTTGATCTTGATGTAAGACATGGGCTTCTCCTCACCCGTCGTAGTGTGCTGCCGGAGTGTCAGTGCTGCCGGAAGGTGTCATTGCAGTGGAAGTGATGCGGTGCTTGTGTGGTGCTGTGGGGGTTCGTGCCGTGTAGTAAGTGGTCGCTGCCATCGGTGGGTGTGACGGCGCGGACCGACAATGCAAACCCCGTGAAAACATTGCCGATCCGCGCCGGGTTCCAAGCGGCCAATGGCCGGTGCCGCACCCGGGCCGCGAAGCCCGGGCGGGCGGGGCTCCGAAGAGCCGGTCGGACTCAGCTGAACTGAGCGGTCTCGGTCGAACCGGCCAGAGCCGTCGTCGAGGACTCCGGGTTGAGCGCGGTCGAGACCAGGTCGAAGTAGCCGGTGCCGACCTCGCGCTGGTGGCGGGTTGCGGTGTAGCCGCGATCCTCGGCGGCGAACTCGCGCTCCTGCAGCTCGACGTAGGCCTTCATCTGCTCGCGGGCGTAGCCGTGGGCCAGATCGAACATCGAGTAGTTCAGGGCGTGGAAGCCGGCCAGGGTGATGAACTGGAACTTGTAGCCCATGGCTCCGAGCTCGCGCTGGAACTTCGCGATGGTCGCATCGTCGAGGTGCTTCTTCCAGTTGAACGACGGCGAGCAGTTGTAGGCCAGCATCTGGTCCGGGTACTCCGCGTGGATCGCATCCGCGAATTCCTTCGCGGCGGCGAGGTCCGGGGTGGAGGTCTCCATCCACAGCAGATCCGCGTAGGGAGCGTAGGACAGACCGCGGGCGATGCCTGCTTCGATGCCGTTGCGGATCTTGTAGAAGCCCTCGGAGGTGCGCTCACCGGTGACGAACTGCTGATCGCGCTCGTCGATGTCCGAGGTCATGAGCGTGGCCGCCTCGGCGTCGGTGCGGGCGATGACGAGGCTGGGCACGTTCTCCACGTCGGCAGCCAGACGCGCCGCGTTCAGCGTGCGGATGTGCTGCGAGGTCGGAACGAGGACCTTGCCGCCGAGGTGGCCGCACTTCTTCTCAGAACCGAGCTGATCCTCGAAGTGCACACCGGCCGCGCCGGCATTGATCATCGAACGCATGAGCTCGTAGACGTTGATCGAACCGCCGAAGCCTGCTTCCGCGTCGGCGACGATCGGAGCGAACCAGTCATCGACCTGCTTGTTGCCTTCCGAGGTCTCGATCTGGTCGGCACGCATGAGCGCATTGTTGATGCGGCGAACCACCTGCGGAACCGAGTTGGCCGGGTAGATCGACTGATCCGGGTAGGTCTGGCCGGCTGCGTTCGCGTCGGCGGCGACCTGCCAACCGGAGAGGTAGATGGCGTTGAGACCGGCCTTGACCTGTTCGACGGCCTGGTTGCCTGTCAGCGCACCGAGTGCGTTGACGTATTCGCCGGACTTGATGTCGCTTGAGCTGATCTGCTTCCACAGGCGCTCGGCACCGTGACGGGCCAGCGTGTGCTCCTCGATCAGAGACCCGCGCAGTTTGACGACGTCCTCGGGCTCGTAGTCGCGAGCGATTCCCGACCAGCGGGCGTTGGTCGCCCAGTCGCGGCGGATCGCCTCAGCATCATGCAAGCTGTTCTGCGTGGTGTTCTCAGTCATTGTCCTTCACTTTCCCTTTCGTTCGGGGTTGTTGATGTATCCAGTCTGCGGGGGCCGCAAGGGTTCAGGTAGGGGATTTTCGGATGAATAAGTGCGAAATTTCCGGTTTCAGAAATTTCCTCGTTCTGTCATACTGATTTTCACGCATGTGAACCAGCGCACAGAAACGATTGGAGCCGCCTTGGTCAGCATTAGAGCGGAAGTCGAAGACGAGGAACAGCAGACCGATCCCTTGAGCATCGGCAGAAGAATACGGTTTTTTCGAAAACAACGCGGGCTGACACTGAATGAGCTGGGACAGGAAGTCGGGCGTGCAGCCTCGCAGATCTCGACGATCGAGAACGGTAAGCGAGAAGCTTCTGTCACGCTCCTCGCCGCCATCGCCAAGGCCCTGAAGACCGATGTCGCCGACCTCATCGATCCCGCCCCGATCGACGACCGGCAGGCTCTCGAACTCGAAGCCGAACGCAATCAGGCCTCGCCGATGTACTCCTCCCTGGGACTTCCGCAGGTGAGGATCAAATCGCTGCCGGCGGATGCGCTCGAGGCGATCGTCGGTCTGCAGCGTCAGCTCGGCGAGGTCCTCGAACGTCGCGCGGCCACCCCCGAAGAAGCGCGGCGGGCGAACCGTGAGCTGCGCGATCGGATGAAGGAGAAGAACAACTACTTCGCCGAGCTCGAGGCCACCGCCGCCGAGTTGCTCGACCTCGTCGGCTACGAATCGGGCACGGTCTCGCAGCGGCAGACGGCGCTCATCGCCGAGAAGCTCGGATTCAGCCTCCACTACGTCTCGGATCTGCCCGAGTCGACCCGGTCGATCTCGGACACCGCGAACAAACGGCTCTACCTGCCCAACTCCGATGCCGCTTTCGACCCGCGTTCCCACCTGCTCATGAGTCTGGCCCCGCACGTGCTCGGCTATGACTCCCCGAAGGACTTCCATGAGTTCCTCCAGCAGCGGGTGGAGGCGAACTATCTGGCTGCCGCAATCCTCCTGCCCGAGTCTGCGGCCGTGCCGATCCTCGAAGAGGAGAAGAAGAAGCGGGTGCTCTCGGTCGAGCACCTGCGCGATATGTTCGGCGTCGGCTACGAGATGGCCGCCCACCGGTTCACGAACCTCGCCACCGAACACCTCGGCCTGCCCGTCCACTTCATGAAGGTGCACAACTCGGGCACGATCCACAAGGCGTACTCGAACGACGGCCTGCCCTTCCCCACCGATCCGCTCGGCGCGATCGAGGGTCAGTTCGCGTGCAAACGCTTCACCTCACGCACGGTCTTCCGCGTCGCCGACCGCTTCAGCCCCTACTACCAGTACACCGACACTCCGCACGGTTCGTATTGGTGCACTGCCCGCGTTCTGCCCGGCGGTGATTTCGCGATCAGCGTCGGCGTCCCGTTCGCCCACGTCCGGTGGTTCGAAGGCCGCGAATCATCGATCCGCTCGAAGTCCGAATGCCCGGACCCCTCCTGCTGCCGGCAGGCACCGGCAGACCTCGCGGAGAAATGGGAGGATCAGGCGCTTCCGTCAGCGCGCATGCACGCCTCGCTGCTGGCCGCTGTCCCGCCCGGTGCGGTGCCCGGCGTCGACGACACCGAGGTCTACGAGTTCCTCGAACGGCACTCCGACTGAACGCGGCCGCGGCTCACAGTGTGCTCATATCCCGGGTTTCGGCGAGCAGCTCGGCGAGGTGGCCGGGGAGGAGCTCTCTCCACCACAGGTACTCGTGGCCTCCGGAGAACGTGTCGCATCGTGGGCTGAGCCCGCGACGGGTGAACTCAGCTCTCGCCTCGGTGACGGAACGGGCGATCTCCGATTCCAAGGCGCCGTGGTGGATGAGGAATTCGGGACTGGTTCCTGTCCGGAAGTGCTCCCAGATTCGCTTCTCTTCCGAATCAGAGGCCCAGAACGAGGGTGAGAGGCTGATCGCGCGGCACGCCTCCGGATGCCTCAGGGCGAAGTAGGTCGCGGCCAGTCCGCCGTAGGAGGCCCCGGCCACGATCGTCCGATCGCGGGCATTCGGCGCCAGCGAAGCGACGAGGGTGAGGACGTCGTCGCAGAATCTCGGGTTCATCACCAGGTCAGAGGCCCGCAAGGCGAACGCCTCACCCCGGTCGGCCCCGCTGTCCGCTGCGGTGTCGATCGGTGCGTGATCGACCGCGATGACGAGCGAGGGCGGGCCGACGAGTTCGTCGATCGTGGTGAGCAGACCGCCGTCGACGAAGGCCTTCCCGTCGAAGACGACGAGCACCGGCGCCGAGGCGGATGCCCGCTTCGGCTGGTACGTGAGAACCCGCCTGGCGGTGCCGTCGAGCACTTCGATCCGTTCGCCGAGGTGGGGCGGCCTCCCGTCGCCGCCCGAAGTTCCGTCGGCCGCCTCGGCGTCAGGGGCCGCTTCCGCAGTCCAGATGAGGGGTTTGGCATCGGGTGCGGAGACCTCGAAGACGGGGCGTCCGAACAGGTCTGCAACCGTGCGCAGCCCGGTGCCGGCCGGGAGGAACGCATTCCCGTAGGCTGCCAGCCATGTGTCCCGGTCCGCGATCTCGATGCCGCGGGGCACGGGCATGAAGGTGAGACTGCCCCGGAATCCGCGGGGGACGCGGAGGTCGACGATGTGGGCCGGACCGCTGTCCGTCTGCTCGAACGCCATGACTCCTTCGGGCACACGCCGACGGTCGGTGATGCCGTTGAGAGCAGCGAACAGGTCCTGATCGGACCTCAGAGACGGGGCGTTCGCCTCGGCGATGTCCGCGCCTGCGGGCAGGCTCAGGCGCAGCGACCAGTCATCGCCGTGATCGGTCCAGGAGCACAGTCTGCCCATCATCGCTTCGTCGACTTCTCGAGCTTCGCGGCGATCGGCTCCGCGAGCTCCGGCAGAGCAAGGGCCGAGACCGAGCGCAGTCCGCGCCATTCCTCATCGGTCGGCTGATAGAAGCGACCTGCGCTCGTCCGCTCCCAGCAGACCCTGACGTTCAGCGCCCGCGTGCCCCCGCTGCTTCACCGACGATCCGTTCGGCGATGGCCAGCGCCGAGGTGGCTCCCCAGCGTGGGACTGCCCTGACCGCGGTCAGCCGCCCGCGAGTGGCGATGATGAGTTCATCGAGCAGCTCGCCATCGGAGTTCATCGCCTGCGCCCGGACGCCGCGCGGCCCGGTTTCGACGGAGTCCCCGTCGATCGTCGGCACGTACTTCTCGACGCTGTCGATGAATGCCTTCCGACTGACTGTCGTCTTCGCCCCGTGCGCGGCGGTGCGCGCGGTCTGGGCAGCGAACTTCCAGAAGCCGGTGAACTTCGCGGTCGACCCCATATCGCCGAGGTCGAAGCCGCGCCTGTCGTACTTCTCCCGACCGAGTGAGACGAAGGTGTTGGGCCCGAGCATCAGCGAGCCGTTGACCCCTCTGACCATCCCGGTCTCGGCGAAGGGCGCATCCGGATCGGGAACGGAGCCGATGATGCCGCGCACCGCCTCGGCGGAGGCCGCCGGGATCTCGTAATAGTCGCTGGTGAAGGGCACGATGCGCGGATCGGCCTCCAATCCTGCGGCTGCGGCCAGGCGGTCGGCCTGCAGTCCGGCGCAGACGAAGACGAGGTCGAAGGTGCCGATCGTCGTCTCGGGCATCTCGCGGCGCGCCCTCTTGCCCGATCCGGTCGAATCGTCTCCGGAGCCTCGAGTGTCGGCGCCTGCTCCCCCGCCGGATCCGTCCTGGTCAGCCGGGCCCCGATGGTCCTCACCGCGTCCGCCACCGGACCAGGAGCTCGAGAACTTCTCCGTCCAGTCGTGCAGGGTGCCCTCGACCTGCCGGAACCAGTCTTGGCCTCCGAACCGGCTGCGCAGCTCCTCGCCGAAGTCGACGACCGGTCGCGTATCCTCATTGCCGTAGTAGGTCCGCGGTGCCTCGTCCACCTGCTCATCGGCAGCCGTCGCCCGCCCTCTGATCCGCACCTCATTGCTCATGATGTCGAATCCGGTGACCTCGGTGGCGAAGCGGAATGTGCCGCCGGCGGCGCTGACGTCGGAGGCGAGCGCCCCGGTGAGGGCACCGAAGTCGGTGACTGCCGCGTGCGGCGAGTACAGTCCGAGCACGCCCCTGGCCTCGGGTTCGACCTCGCTCATCTCCTTGCGCTCGAGCAGCCGCACTCCGGGGATGCCGTTGTCCTTCGCGCGAGCGAAGATCTCTTCGAGCCGATCGGCCTCGTCGGTGTTCTGGGCGACCATGAGCTGCCCGCACTCGCGGTAGGGGATGCCGCGTTCGGACACGAATGGGACCAGCAGCTCGACGCCTCGGTGCGCGAGTTCGGCCTCGGCCGATCCGGGAATCCGGTCGAGCCCCGAGTCGACGATTCCCGTGGTGTGACCGCTCTGATGTGCAGCGACGTCATCCGCCTTGTCGATGACAGTGAGTTCGGCGTCGGGGAACCGCGCTGCGATCTCCCTCGCCGTGGCGACGCCGAGGATGCCGGCGCCGACGACGGCCACTCGTGAAATACTCATACAGCAATCTTGTCACCGTTCGAGACGAAGGAGAAGGATGACGACCGTCCTGGATTGGCCCGGCAAGCACGCGGCTTTCACCCTCGGCCGTCGCCTCGTCTCCGAGGGCACCAGCAGGAGCCTCGGTGAGGGTTCGTCGGCCGAGGGCACACGACGACCCGGCCCCCGCCTCGGCGCCGGTGATCGCGGTGCGCAGCTGCGCGACGGTGACGGCACCCCTCGGACCCCGGATCTGCGTGAGAACCTCCTTCTCGTCGGCGACAATCTGCCGGCCCTCACCGCCCTGCTCGCCACGCATCGGGGGCAGGTCAAGGTCATCTACATCGACCCGCCGTACAACACGGGCAATGCGCACACGTACAAGGACCACGGGCACGACCATGCCAGCTGGCTGTCCTTCATGGCGCCGAGGCTGCTGCTGGCTCGCGAGCTGCTGCGCGAAGACGGGGTGCTCTTCCTCCACCTCGACGATGTCGAAAGCGCGTGGGCGCAGCTGCTCGGGCACGAGATCTTCGGCGAGGACAATGCGCTGGGCACGCTCATCCATCAGCGCGCCAAGGGCGGGGGCAATGCTCCGTCATTCGTGCGCGGGCACGACTACATCCACGTGTGGGGGCGCGATGCGAGCCGGGTCGGGCCCTTCCTCACGGAGAAGAAGTCACCTGCGAAGCTCGAGATGATCGACGGCCGGCGCATGCTCGTCGAGACCGATGTGCTGCGGGCAGGATTCGGCCGCTACGCCCGAGGCTCGGAGCGGCGGCTGATGTACGAGGACATCCTCGAGGTCAAGGGTGCGAAGAAGCTCGCCGAGGTGGACGCGAAGCTGGCATCGGGCGAGTACATCCTGCGGCCGTGGGGGAAGGCGGGCAAGCACGCGGTGGTGCGAGTGACTCCGGCCGAGAAGGCGAGCTCGAAGATGTATTCGATCATCAAGGCGCTCGGCGGGCAGAACGACCTGGAGCCTCTGGGCCTCGGCGGGGTGTTCAGCTATCCGAAGCCGGTGGAGCTGGTGAAGGCACTGGTCGCCTCGCAGACCTTCTTCGATCCCGAGGCGATCGTTCTCGATTTCTTCGCCGGGTCCGGCACGACGGCCCAGGCAGTGATGGCCGCGAACGAACGGGATTCCGGGTCGCGGTCGTTCGTGCTCGTGCAGACGCCGGAGCCGCTGCGATCGAAGAACGCCCGCGCCGTGGTGGCTGCGGGTGAGGCCGCTTCTGCTGCTGAGGTTGCTTATGCGGGTGAGACTGGTGCTGCGGGCAGGGCTGCTTCTACGGGCGGCCGGGCGACACCCGACAGCGGCGACAAGGCCGACCGCGCTTTCCCGACGATCAGCGAACTCACCGCCGAACGGATCCGGCGCGCAGCCGAGATCCACTCTCCCGGCCTGCAGTTCACTCAGCTCGAGGTCGTCGAATAGGACTGGCCGTGGAGTTTCGGTCGATCCGTGATGGATTCCGAGCGGACCTGCGCGGCTGCTCTCTGCGCGCCGACGGTCCGCGTTCCGGCACCGTTCCTGAGACAGCCCGTGCGAACTGCCGGACTGCTCAGCCGGGACTCGGGTCGACGTCGTAGGGTCGAAGTGAGTTCGATGCTCATCCGAAGCGTCTCGTCCATCGCAGCCTTCGAGCACCCGGGCTCGCCGACAAATGACGTCTCTGCAGACACTGCTGAAAAGGAGCACCCATGTCAGTCGTCGCCATCAACGCCCTCACCGTCCCCGAACCGGCCCGCGCCGAACTCGAGAAGCGCTTCGCCGACCGCAAACACTCCGTCGATGAGGCCCCGGGCTTCGAAGGCTTCAAACTGCTGCGCCCGGTCGCCGGCGGCGACAAGTACTTCGTCTACACCCAGTGGGCGACCCGTGAGGACTTCGAGAACTGGAGGGCCAACCGTTCTCCGGCCCACGAATCCATCGGGAAGAAGCCGGTCTCCGAGCAGGCCGACCTCCTCGAGTTCGAGGTCGTCGACCTCGGCGACTGATGAGCATCCGCCTCGGGGCAGAGACCACGTCTGCTCCGAGGCGACCGGTGCGCTTTCGTCCAATGAGACAGTGTGAAGTTCACTGACCGGAAACGCTCAGAATCCTGCTACTGTGCATCTCAGTAATGACGGACTGCGAGAGGCGTGCCATGAGTCAGACCCACACTGAAACGGACGACAGAGGCCACGGGTTCGTCAGAGCGCTCGGCACGGTCGATGCCCTCTTCATCGGCTTCGGCGCGATGATCGGATTCGGCTGGGTCGTCCTCACCGGGGAATGGCTCAACGGCGCCGGCACCCTCGGCGCGATCCTCGCCTTCATCGTCGGCGGCATCATCATGTGCTTCGTCGGCACGGTGTACTCCGAGATGGTGGCCGCCATGCCGCACGCCGGAGGCGAGCACAACTACCTCATCCGAGCGATGGGCCCACGCGTGTCCCTCTTCGGCTCCTGGGCGATCACCGGCGGCTACATCAGCGTCGTCATGTTCGAGGCGGTGTCGGTGCCGAAGACCGCCCTCTACCTGTTCCCGAACCTCGAGCAGATCAAACTCTGGAACGTGGCCGGCTTCGACGTCTACCTCACGTGGGCTCTGGTCGGCACGATCACCGCGATCGTCATCGCCTGGATCAACATCCGCGGCGTCAAGGTCGCCTCTCTCGTGCAGACCTTCGTCGTGTGGTTCCTCATCATCGTCGGCCTCATGCTTCTCACCGGCGGCTTCGTCGGCGGCAAGATCGAGAACACCGAACCGTTCTTCACCGGAGGCGGCGCCGGCTTCATCGGCGTCATGGCCGTTGTTCCGTTCCTCTTCGTCGGCTTCGATGTCATCCCGCAGTCCGCCGAGGAGGTCAAACTCCCACCGGCCAAGATCGGCAAGCTCGTGGTGCTGTCGGTCGTCATGGCCATCGCCTTCTACGTGATCATCATCGGGACGACGTCGATGGCGATGCCCGCCGCTCAGCTCGGCACGCACGACCTGGTCACCGCCGATGCACTCTCCGTCATGTTCGGCTCGGCCATCTGGGGCAAGATCGTCATCGCGGGTGGCCTGGCCGGAATCATCACCTCCTGGAACGCCTTCCTCATGGGCTCCTCGCGACTCATGTGGGCGATGGCCGCCGCGGGCATGATCCCGAAGTGGTTCGGCAAGCTCCACCCGAAGTACCGCACCCCGTCGAATGCGATCATCTTCATCGGTCTCCTCTCCGCCATCGCCCCGTTCTTCGGCACCGCGGCGCTCGGCTGGATCGTCGACGCAGGTTCACCCGCCATCGTCATCGCCTACTTCCTCGTCAGCATCGGCTTCCTCGTCCTGCGCAAGCGCGAGCCGAACATGGAACGTCCGCTGCGCATCGGCGGAGCGCGCAACGGCGGATTGGTCATCGGAGTCATCTCCTCCGTGCTCACCTTCATCCTGTTCATCCTCTACATCCCGATCACCCCGGTCTCCGCACAGCTGGAATGGCAGTCGTGGGTCGGTTTCGCCGTCTGGCTCCTCGTCGGCATCTGGTTCATGTTCCGGCTGCCCACCGGCATCAAGGCCGGCCCGAACGCGGAGAACGAACTCCTCGCGAAGGTCAAGGCCCTGCGCGGCAAGTAAGTCGCGGAGTCGCAGTCTGCCAGTGGTGCTGGGCGGCAGCGATGAAGGGGCTGCTGGCATGCGAACGCGGCCGCCGGCTGTGCGCAACGGCGACCGCGTTCGGTCTCGAGAGCGAGAGTCGCCTCAGACGGCGGCGTCGAGGCCGCGCATCTTCAGACGTTCGCGCTGGTTGGGGTTGACGCTCGGGCGGAAGGGCATCTCGACCACCTCGGCGCGGACCGGAACCCCCGGGGTGTCTGCGAACGGCTCCGGCAGATGCACCCAGTATTCGGTGCCGAGCGCGGACGCCTCGACGGGCACATGCGCCATCGCGATGTTCGCCTCGAGCTCCGGTGAGTACCACGGTGAGGTCACGTAGCCGACGGCCTCACCCTCGGCACTGGCACTGACGTGCCAGAAGTCGGGCGCATAGTCCGTGATCGGCTTCCCACCGACCAGCAGACCCACCAGCTGCGTGCGATACGGCGGAGTTCCGGCTTCGATGAGCCGACGCACCTCCTCGAGGCGGGTCTTGCCGATGTAGCCGGCCTCCTTCTTCCGCGGCACCTGGTAGGACAGGTTGACCTGGAACGGCAGGGTCTCGAAGTCCATGTCCTGGCCCCACGACAGAATGCCGGCGGCGATCCTGCGGTGGTGGCTGGGCGCAACGACCTTGAGGTTGTAGGGTTCACCGGCGTCGAGCACGGCGTTCCACATGTCCTCGGCGTATTTCGTCGCGTCCTTGAGGTAGATCTCGTAGCCCTTCTCCCCGGTGAACCCGGTCTGGGAGATGATGACGTCGTGGCCGCCGACCTGGGCCTCCATGAGGCCGTAGCTCGGCAGGTTCCGTCCTTCCTCGCCGACGAGATCGGCGATGACGTCGACGGACTTCGGACCCTGGACCTGCACCGGCGCGACGTCGATCTCCTGGATCGTGACATCGAAGCGGTGGCCGACGTTGACCCCCTGCAGCCAGAGCATGAGATCGGTGTCGGAGAGGCTGAACCAGAATTCGTCGATCGCGACCCGCAGCAGGATCGGATCGTTGAGGATGCCGCCTGCCTCATTGCACAGGATGACGTAGCGGGCACGCATCACGGGGATCTTCGTCGCATCACGGGTGATGACGAAGTTGACGAACGCCTCGGCGTCGGGACCCTTGACCTGGATCTGCCGTTCGACGGCCACGTTCCACAAGGTCACATCGTTGACGAGGGACTGGTACTCGGCCATCATCCCGCCCTCTTCGCGGGGAATGTAGCCACGTGGGTGGTACATCCGGTTGTAGATCGATGCCCGCCAGCATCCTTGCTGCATGGACAGTTCCCAGTACGGGGACTTGCGGACGCGGGTGTCGATGAGCATCTCGACCGGGGTCGGGCCGGATTGACGTAGGTTGATCGGGACTTGTCTGTCGCTTTGGTCCACTGTGGGGACGTTGTTGTCCATGGTGTTCCCCCTGCTCGCACAGTTTTATATTATGGAACTCAATTCCCATATCATGGGTATAATGAGTGTAGGATCGAAGACACCGGGACGCAAGGGACTCGGAATCCGAGTTTCATGAATCGACCTCCGCGAAGGAGACGAAGATGTCACAGGAAACGCTGCGCACACTTCTCAGCACCGCTCGCTACGAGATACTGCCCACGGCGGGAATCGTCGAACGCGTCGGCGAGTACGTCGCGCCCGGCCGCGAGATCACGGTCACCGCATCGACGGGGCTGACCCTCGAAGCGACCCTGTCGACGGCCGAGCAGCTCCAGGCCCTCGGCTTTCGCGCCGTCCCCCATATCGCCGCACGGATGATCCAGGGCCGATCCGAGCTCACCGAGATCGTCGATCGACTCGCCGAGGCGGGGGTCGACCGGATCTTCGTCCCCGCCGGTGACGCCACTCCCCCGGCCGGCGGGTACGTCGGAGCGCACGACCTCCTCGTCGACCTCTCTAGCATGGCCGCCCCGTTCCAGCACATCGGCGTCAGCGCCTACCCGGAATCGCATCCGGTCATCGCCGATGACGTGACCATCCAGGCGATGTGGGACAAGCGCGACTACGCCACGCACCTCGTGTCGAATCTGTGCTTCGACCCGGCGGTCGTCGCATCATGGGTGGCCAGAGTGAGGGCGCGCGGCATCGAGCTGCCGCTCATGCTCGGCATCGCCGGCAAAGTCGAGCTGACGAAGCTCGCTCGGGTGGCGACGAAGATCGGGGTGGGCGAGTCCACGCGGTTCCTGCGGAAGAACACCGCGACCTTCACACGGATGGCCAAGCCCGGCGGCTACAACCCGCGGAAGTTCCTCGACAAGCTCGCTCCGGTTCTCGATGACCCGGCCATGGGCGTGGCGGGTCTGCACATCTACACGTTCAATCAGATCAAGGACACGGAGATCTGGCGGCGCAAGCAGCTCGCGCCCCTCGGAGGGGCAGAGGAATTCACCAGCCTGCAGTAGATGCGGGTCGGATCGGCTGCGCCGCCCTCTTAATGGTGGGTGACCTTGCGCTTGAGGCTGCGGGACAGCAGCCCCGCCTCGTCGGCGAGCAGAGCGCCGAGGCGGTCATGGTGCTCGGCGATGCGCATCGTCGGCCCCGAGATCCCCACGGCCGCGACGACGTCGCCGTCGACACCGAACACGGGTGCCGCCAGGGCGTCGAGGCCGATCTCGAACTCCTCGTGCACGATCGCGTATCCGCGCTCGCGCACCTCGGCGAGGTCATCGGTGAGCTCTTTGCGCGAACCCAAGGTCCGTTCGGTGCGACGCTCGAGCCGACCGGTCGGCAGCGGAATGATGTCGAAGGCGTACATGACTTTCCCCAGTGCTGAGCAGTGCGGCGGAACATCGACATCGGCCCAGTTCGTCGCACCGAGGACGAAGGTCGAATCGACCTGGGCGATCTGCACGACCCCGTCTGCGCTCGGCACGGCCAGGTTGACCGTCTCGCCGGTCTCCTCACTGAGGCGCTGCAGGGTCGGATCGGCGGCGGAGACGAGGTTCTCCACACGATCGAAACGCGAGGCATAGGTGGCGAAGAGGGAGCCGCCGCGATAGAGGCCGTCACCGTCACGCTCGACCAGACCATTGCGCTCGAGCGCGGAGAGCAGACGGGAGACCGTCGAACGGGCCAGCTCCGTGGCCCCCACCACCTCGGTGTAGGAGATCGGTTCGTCCGCCTTCACCACCAGCGACAGGATCTCTGCCGCCCGGTCGATCGACTGGGTCCCATTGGTCATCGTGCTCAACTCCGTCGGGGAAAGTAGGCCGGCGGGCTCTCGTCCTGCCGACCGCACTCACCCTACCCCACGCCCGCAGGAGTCTGTTCGGGTTGTGCCACGTGCGTTACAGTTTCGAAATGAGCAACAGCGCATCTCGCCGGGACCCCGCACCCGAGCCCACTCCCACCTCGGCGCCGGGCTCCGTCCAGTCCGTCGATCGGGCGGTGACGATCCTCGAGATCATCGCCCGCACCGGGCTGGCAGGAGTCACCGAGATCGCCAAGGAACTCGGCGTCCACAAGTCGACGGCCTCACGCATCGTCTCCACCCTCGAGGCCCGGGGACTGGTCGAGCAGGATCAGCTGCGCGGCAAGTACCGACTCGGCCTGGGCATCCTGCGGCTGGCCGGTGCCACGACCGCGCGCCTCGACATCGTCCAGGAGGCCAGACCGATCACGAAGATGCTCGCCGAGGAGACCGGGGAGACGATCAACATCGCGGTCCTCTCCGACGGCGCCGCCCTCTATCTCGATCAGGCCTCAGGCACGTCCTCGGTGCAGAGCCACAACTGGGTCGGCCAGCGCATTCCCCTGCACGCGACCTCGAACGGCAAGGTCCTGCTCTCGGGCCTGAGCGAAGCCGGCATCCGCTCCGTCCTCGGCACCCGGCTCCAGTCCTACACACCTCAGACCGTGACCTCGCTGCCCCGGTTGATGACAGAGATCGCCGAGGTGGTCGAGAGGGGGTCCTCGGTCGTCATCGATGAGCTCGAGGTCGGGCTCACCGCAGTCTCCGCTCCCGTGCGCAATGCGCATGGCGATGTCATCGCTTCCATTTCGGCTTCGGGGCCGAGCTTCCGCTTCACCGAGGAGAAGGTCCGCTCCGCCCGGGAGCTCCTCACCTCGGCCGCCGCCGACATCTCCACCCGCCTCGGCTGGCGCGAACGCTGACAGCGAGCTTCAATTTACTCGGCAGGCATCTCTGCCTGATCCGCAAAGCGGACGATAAGTCTTTGCCGAACTACAACTTCCGATAATTAGAACGAGCGCAATCGACCGCATGCACTTCGTTCGGCAATGATTTTCAAAGGTCTCACTCGGTCGGCCCGGCCTGACCGCCCCTGCGCTCAGCTGAAGACCCGCTCTCGCCGTCCTTGCGTTCAATTGCTCGTAAAATGCGCTCTCGATCAAAGTTGCGCGCTTGAAGGGCCGCTTCACGCTTACTTACTCTGATGTTGAGCGATCCGATCGTAAAGAGCACTAGCCCAGCCATGCCGGTCAAAGCAATCAAGCTAGAAGATGCGCCAGCGATTGCCAGGGGAATCATTGCGCCAAACAGAGCGATTCCTGGATTCTTCAGAAAAGCCGACACCTTGTCTTCATCGCTCGAAAGGATCTTGGCAGTAAGAATTTCACTTTCCACATTGATCAAGAGGTACTCCAGGTCACGGCCAATAAGGCCATCCAGATCCTCGGGAAGCGCACCAGCCCGAGGTCCATGATCCGGCGAGTCTGCGACAGCTTTACCCCAGGTCTCTCGTTTCATTTTTCGCTTTGGCGGGCGGGGAGGATCCCATGGTTCAATTCGATGTATATCCACTTGCGACTCCGATCAAACAACACTGGGTTCTATCAACGCGACTATACGAAACTATCGCAAGGACTGCGAGCAAACTAAACACTCAGATCTCGTCGAGCGCCTTTCTTAAGCAAATTTCGAGGCACATAATCGCTCCAAACGCACCGCGCTTTCCGCCGGAGGACCCCCCCCCTGAAGCCTCATTGCAATACCTCCGGGAAAGAAACATCGTTGCCTCAGATGAAAACCTCCGGCACGGCAGGGTCGTTGCCTCATGGGAGAATCTCCGGAGGCTTACCCGTGCTCCCAGAACCGGTGGGGCACAGGCTTGGTCCGGGCCGGGCTCTTCGCCACCGATAGTGCCTCGAGCCGACCAGTGAGGTCGAGAATCTGTCGCTCCAGGGCCGCTGGCTTGACCCGTTTGAACGCCGCATTCATCGTGATGATCGGGCGTTTGCGCATGTTCTCTTGCGCGATCGCTCGCTGGTGGGGTGTCTTCGGTCGATCGTGTTTTTTCGAGACTTTAGCTCCGTGGCGAGTCTTGGAGATGAGCTTCTGTTGTGGTAGCAGATAGTTCGTGAACACCCGATCGAGTTCCCAGATCTGGTTGAGCAGCTCGAGTTCGGCGGGGGTGTCATAGCGGAGGTAGCCGACGAGTTCGCGGACTCGGGTCCAGTTCTTCTGCTCGACGTGGGCACCGTCGTTCTTGTTGCCCGCCCTCGACCGGGTGAACGTGATCTCGTGTTCGGTGCAGTAGACCAACAGGTGTTCGTTGATGAACTCTGACCCGTTGTCGGAATCGATGCCGATGATCGGGAAGGGGAAGACGCTGATGACGTGCTCGAGGGCTTCGAACACCAATTTCGCGGCCTTGTTCTTCACCGACCTGTTCACGGTCCAGCCCGTGCTGATGTCGGTGACGGTCAGGGTGAAGCAGTACTCGCCGGCGGCGTTTCCGCCCTCGTGGCCGACGAGGTCGATTTCGACGAATCCGGGTACTGCGTCGTCCCACTCGGCCCACGTGCGGATCGGGATCTGTGACTTCAACAGGGATCCGGGTTTGGTGTGGGACCGGCCCTTGGGCAGCATCTTCTTCCGCTCGCCGGCGAGCTTGCGATCGATGGTCGCCGCGCTCATTTTCATCAACAGGTCTGCTTGGTCGTCGGTGATGTCGAGTTCTTTGTCGCGACGCAGCATCGGCACCAGAGTCGGTAGCATCGCGGCCAGGAGACGTCCTGCTGGTGCTCGCAGCACGGCCCAGCACGTGATCAGTGCTGGCATCAGGTCGGGGCCATAGACCGGTTTCCGGCCGGGTTTGGGTTTGACGACTGTCGGGGTCAGCGCGTTCCTCAACGCTGCGCGGGCGTAGTCACGATGCCAACTGGTGAGGTCGACGAGTTCGTCGAGGATCCGGGACTTGCCGGCACGGTCGGCGTGTTTGTAGGCGAGGGCCTTCTTCTTCGTCACGGCTTGTCGTTGCTTCATTGTCAACTCCATGAAAATCAGGCGTACTCGTCATCGACGCCGATGGTGTGGAGCCACTCCGGTGGCGGAGGTTTTTCATTGAGTCAACGACTCGTCCGTGCCGGAGGTTTTCAAATGAGGCAACGATGCTGGTTACGCGGAGGTTTTCTATGAGTCAACGCGACCCCTTGACAGGCTCGTCTCGGCAGGGGGACGATCAGGGTACGAAGTTCCACATAGCGCATCAAGTTGCACAGTTCGCAACATCGCAGGTGAAGGCAGAGTAGCCTTCAGAGAGGAGCCAGCCCATGGCTTCCGTCCCCGCCCAAGCCAGCGTCGTCGTTGTCGGAGCCGGCATCGTCGGCAACAGTCTCGTCCATCATCTCGCCGAACTCGGCTGGACCGACATCGTCCAGGTCGACAAGGGTCCCTTGCCGAATCCCGGCGGATCGACCGGGCATGCCTCGAACTTCATCTTTCCCGTCGACCATTCTCGGGAGATCACCGACCTCACCCTCGACAGCATGCGCCAGTACAAGGAGCTCGGCGTCTTCACCGAGTCCGGCGGCTTCGAGGTCGCCCGCACCGAAGAGCGCATGCAGGAACTGCGACGGCGCATGGCCTCGGCGCGAGCGTGGGGAATCGAATCCGAGCTGGTCAGCCCCGCCGAGGTCGCTCAGAAGGTGCCGTTCCTCGACCCCGATGTCATCGTCGGCGCCTTCTGGACGCCGACGGTCGGAGTCGTCGACTCCGTGCGTGCCGGGACGATGATGCGAGAATCCGCACAGGCCAAGGGTGCCCTGACTGTCTCGCCCAACACCGAGGTGACCGATATCGAAGTCGAGGACGGTCAGATCGTCCGCGTGCACACGTCGAAGGGCGCCATCGAGACGAACCGCGTCCTCGTCGCCTGCGGTGTGTGGAGTCCGCGCATCGCGGCCATGGCCGGCGCCGCTATCCCCCTCACGCCCGCAGTGCACCAGATGATCAGTGTCGGCCCGGTGCCGCAGCTGGCCGAGACCTCCGGCGAGATCACCTTCCCGATCGTGCGCGACATGGACACCTTCTGCTACGAACGTCAGCACGGCTCGGACATGGAGATCGGCTCCTACGCCCACCGCGCGATCCTCCACGAGCCCGATGAGATCCCCTCGATCGAGGCCGCGAAGCTCTCTCCCACCGAGATGCCCTTCACCGACGAGGACTTCGATCCGCAGCTCGAGCAGGCACTCGAACTCATGCCCGAGGTGCTGTCGAACCCTGAGGTCGAGATCCGCTATGCCATCAACGGACTGCTCTCGCTGACTCCCGACGGTCCCGCGATCCTCGGCGAATCTCCCCAGGTCAAGGGCCTGTGGTCGGCGGCTGCCGTCTGGGTCAAGGAAGGACCGGGAGTCGGTCGGGCCGTCGCCGAATGGATGACGACCGGGCTGCCGGAGATCGACGTCCAAGCCGCCGACATCGCCCGCTTCCATTCCCACCAGCGCACCCGCGCACACGTGCGGGCCCGGACCTCGGAAGCGTTCAACAAGACCTACGGCATCGTCCACCCCGGTGAACAGTGGGCCTCCGACCGCAATATCCGCCGCTCGCCCATGTGGCAGCGGGAGAAGGACCTCGGAGCGGTCTTCTTCGAAGCCGGCGGGTGGGAGCGACCGCAGTGGTTCGAATCGAATGCGCCGCTGCTCGACGAGTTCGGTGACGCCGTCATGGAGCGCACGGCCGAATGGGACGCCCGCTGGTGGTCACCGATCATCAACGCCGAACACCTGGCCATGCGTGAACGCGCGGGCCTCGTCGATCTCTCGAGCTTCGTCATCTTCGACGTCTTCGGACCCGCCGCTCTCGATGCGGTCCAGCACATCGCCTTGGCGCAGATGGACGTATCCGTCGGTCGCGTCGTCTACACCCCCATCCTCGATGAGGGCGGCGGCTTCCGTTCGGACCTGACCATCATGCGCCTGGCCCACGACCGATTCCGCGTCGTCACCGGTGCCGCCCACGGCATGGTCGATGTGAAGTGGTTCTCCGACCGGCTGCCCGAGACCGGCGCGCAGATCGCCGATCTCACGAGTTCGTGGACGACGATCGGACTGTGGGGGCCACGTTCTCGCGACATCCTCGGCGCGCTCACCACTGCCGATGTCTCTCATGAGGGCTTCAGGTTCGGTACCGCACGAACCATCGAGGTCGGTTCGCTCGAGGTGCTCGCCTCCCGCATCTCCTATGTCGGCGACCTCGGCTGGGAGCTCTATGTGCCGATGGAGTCGGGGCTGAAGCTCTGGGACGCGCTCATGGAAGTCGGTGGGCAGCACGGGCTCGTGCCCGTCGGTCTCGGCGTCTACAGTACGACCGGCCGAATCGAGAAGGGCTACCGGGCTTTCGGCGCCGAACTCGACTCCGAACGCACCGTCGTCGAAGTCGGTATGAGCAGGCCGAAGGTCAAGTCCCAGGACTTCATCGGCAGGGCCGCCCACCTGCGCCACCGCGAGGAGGACCCGCAAACCGTGCTCTGCTCACTCACCGTCGACGATCACACGAGTTCAAGCGGTGAGAAGCGCTACATGCTCGGAGGCGAACCCATCGTCTCCGCGGACGGCCAGCCGCTGGTCGACGGTCACGGCCGCCGGGCCTATGTCACTTCGGCGGGTTCGGCTCCGAGCCTCGGAAAGCACGTCCTCGTGGCGTTCCTCCCACCCGCCGAGGCGGTGCTGGGCAACCGTCTCCAGGTCGTCTACATGGAGGAGTTCTACCCGGTGACCGTGGCAGCGGTCGATTCGACGCCGCTGTTCGACCCCGACAACGAGTGCATCAGGAGATAGCCATGAACATCCTCGTGTGCATCAAACGCATCCCCGATATCGCCGGGCAGGTCACCCTTGACGGTGCGGAGACCGGCATCGACGAATCCGGTCTCGGCCACACCATGTCCTCCCATGAGGAATGCGCCGTCGAGCTCGCCATCCAGACCGCCGCGGCCACCGGTGGCAAGGTCACCGTGCTCACCCTGGGCCCTGCCGAGGCGGTCGAACAGCTGCGTGCGGCGGCAGCCGTGGGTGCGAACGACGGGATCCTCATCGAAACGGCCGATCCCGATGCCTTCGGACCCGAGGACATCGCCCAGGTCATCGCCGATGTCGTCCGCGATCGTGCCGAACAGGGCCAGGAGTTCGATCTCGTGCTGCTGGGCAATGATGCTGCCGACACCGGCGACTTCCAAGTGCCGATCCGGCTCGCCTACGAACTCGAATACCCGGTGCTCACGAGCATCCAGACACTGAGCCCCACGGATGGCTCGGCCGCCTCGGGCGGGATCGAGGCCCGCGGGATCGGGCCGGCCGGTGCCGAGCTCTTCTCCGTCGACCTGCCCGCCGTCATCGCCGTCCAGGAGGGCGGAGTCGACCCCCGCTACCCCTCGATCACCGGGCGGATGAAGGCGAAGAAGGCGCCCATCGCCGAATACGACGCACCCGATCCCGGAGCGGGCAATCCACGGATGAGGCTCGAGCTGCCGCCGGAGAAGACGAGTGCGGTGACCATCCTCGGCGAGGGCCCCGATGCGGCACCCGCCTTGGTCGATGTTCTGGAAGAGATCGGGGTGCTTCGGTGATGACTCTCGTATTCGTCGAAACAGATGAGACCGGTGCGGTGCAGCTGACTTCCGCCGAGGCGGTCACCTTCGCCCGCATCCACGCCGCCACCCTCACCTCCTTGCTACCCGACGGCGGCGCAGCAACCTCGCGCGAGGTATCTGGGACGCCGTCGGGTAGTCCTGAAGGGGTGGTGGTGGGGCCGCTCAGCGACGCCGCCGTCGACGAGCTGGGGCGGCTGGGGGTGAGCGTCATCCACCACCTCCAGCATCCCGATCTCGAGGAGTACTCGGCGGCGGCCTGGGCGCAGGCCATCGTCGACATCGCCCCTGAGTCCGGCACACTGCTGGCTTCGGGAACACCTCGAGGAATGGAGCTCATGGCCCACGTCGCGGTGCGCACCGGTGAGCGGATGGCGGCGAATGTCATCGCCGTCGACGAGGAGGGGCTGCTGCGGCAGGTCTACGGCGGGACGGCGTTCGAACGGCTCCGGCTCGACGGCGACCTGCAGGTCCTCACGGTCGCCGGTCACGCCTGCTCTCCCGAGGAGACCGCGCCGACGACACCGCAGATCTACGACTACGAGCTCGAGGTCACCGAGGAGGACCTGCGCACCCGAGCGACACGGACCGAGGCCGAGGCCGCCGACGACACCTCCGGACTGACTCAGGCACGGGCCGTGGTCGGTGCCGGACGCGGGGTCGGTTCGGAGAACGGTTTCGTCGAGGTCCTCGAACTCGTCGACCACCTCGACGGAGCTCTGGGCGTCTCACGGGTGGTCACGGGGCTCGGCTGGCGGCCGCACGCCGAGCAGGTCGGGCAGACCGGCAGCCGGATCTCACCCGATGTCTACATCGCCTGCGGGATCTCCGGGGCCATCCAGCACATGGCCGGGATCGAGGGCGCGAAGACCCTCATTGCGATCAACACCGACGAAGAGGCGACCATGGTCCAGCGCGCGGACTACGCGATCATCGGCGATCTCCATGAGGTCGTCGGCGCCGTCAACGAGGAGATCCGCAACCGCCGAGGCTGAGGCTCGCTTCCTCCATGTGGGCCGTCACGGGCCAGGCGGGATTTCCCATTCGGAACTCTCTCCTGATTAACTGTGGAACGATCGTTCAGTTCGAGCACCGCTGCGCTCACGGCTGCCGCAGCGGACATGGAGGCATGCGTGAAGACATTCGAATACTCGCCCGAGGTCCGCTGGTCGGATCAGGACATGCTCGGGCACGTGAATAACGCACGGCTGATCACCATCGTCGAAGAGTGCCGTGTGCGGTGGATGCATGGGATCCGGGCCGGTCACATCACCGGCGGGGGTCTGCTCGTGGCCCACCAGTCCATCGATTACCTCGTGCCCGTCATGTACGGACCGAAGCTGACGATGACCGTGACGGTGAAGAAGCTCGGAAACTCCTCGTTCACCGTCAACACCCGGGGAGACCAGGATGGACGTCAGGTCTTCGACCATGACTGCGTGCTCGTCCACATCGACCGGGACACCTCCGAACCGACCCCGCTGACGTCCGATCTGCGCGCCGTGTTCGGGGAGTACCTGCAGGACTGAGCCTCGCCGCAGCGGCGACTGCTCCGCTCGCCCGAGGTTCACCGAGACTGCCCGGGCGCTTCGAGCCCACACGGACCGTGATGGTGCGAACATGGCCGATCTGTTCATGCTCACCAGCCGCGCTCCCGCATAGCCTGAAGGCATGAAACTCGACGCGATCTCAATCATCACTGCCGATATGCCCACAGCTGTCACCTTCTACTCCGCGCTCGGACTCGAGCTCACCGACGGCGGTCCGGAGGCGCCACACACCGAATTCTCCTCGGGCAGCCTCCGCATCCTCCTCGACACCGAGGCGGTCATGCACAGCATCGACCCCGACTGGACGTGGCCGACCGGCGGCCACAAGATGTCCCTGGCCTTCGACTGCTCCACGCCCGAGGCTGTCGACGCGACCTTCGCCGAACTCACCGGCGAAGCGGCGGGGCCCGCCGTGGCCGGGGTCGTCCACGAACCCTGGGACGCCTTCTGGGGACAGCGCTATGCCGTGGTCTCCGACCCCGACGGCAACAAGGTCGACCTCTTCGCGAGTCTCGGGTAGGCGCGCCGGCCCCGTCACCGCCCGAGCAGGGAGCGCTCATCGCGCCACAGGTGCGCCGCATCCGCGTAGCCGGCGCGCGCCGCAGCCGCGGTGCGGGTGTGGCCGGCAGTGAGGAATGCGCGAGCCGCCTGCCAGCGCAGGACCTTCGTCAGATGCTTCGGCCCGTACCCGAACCACTCCGCTGAGAGCCTGCGCAGCTGTCGGGGCGAGTACGCGAAGTCCGCGGCCACCTCGGCGACGGTCCTTGCCGGTGAGGCCATCCCGGCACCGAGGAGGCCGGCCATATCCATGGGGCGCCGGTCGAAGACGGTGCGGTCTGTCAGGACCGTCGCGATCGCGAGCAGCTCACGGGCGTGCGCACTCATCGGCTCAGCTGCGGCCTCCCCCGCCCGCCGTCGTGGCGAACCCGGCTCGTCGATCCCAGCCGCGCGTGCTTGGGCGGCGGCGACGATGCCCGGGGCGACGACTGCCTCGAGCGGGGTGACGCGATCGGCCAGCTCCGCCGCCGAGGTGGCCAGCAGTTGGGGAAGCACACCCGGACCGAAGCGGAGTCCGATCACGGGTTCTGGGGTGCCGGCGAAGCCGCGAGCGGTCGAATCGGCGCCGGCGATGATGATCGTCGGTCCGATGCGGATGAGGTCCATGCATCCGTCGGGGACGATGAGCGACTCCCCCGGCGTCTGCCCGATCGAGACCCACAGGCTCGCCTGCAAGCGGGGGATGTGGGTCTGTCGGTACACGGACTCGGCTCTCCTCGGCGGTCGGCGGTAAACTCGGAGACGAAATCTGGTGCGGGCGGAAGCGGTCTGCCCCCAGAATAGCGCGCTCGTCTCGCGTCCGGCCGGACGGCGAAGCGAACAGGAAGGAATGATGGCTGCCGCATCCCCGTCGCCG
This sequence comes from Brevibacterium sp. S111, assembly GCF_004745075.1. Taxonomy (GTDB): domain Bacteria; phylum Actinomycetota; class Actinomycetes; order Actinomycetales; family Brevibacteriaceae; genus Brevibacterium. The sequence continues at coordinate 116,042 of NZ_RHFH01000009.1, read as the reverse complement.
GTCTCGGCTCGCCGGCGAGCACGCCATGTCACCGTCTTCCTCGACGTCGACGGCGTCCTCAACTCCTATCCGGTGCCCAAACTGCGCATCATGACCGAAGGCCGGAAGAAGCTGCGGGCGTGGAACTACGAGCTCCACTACCGAACGGCCGTCGTCGAATTCTTCGATCGCATCGTCGAAACCCATGACGTCGACGTCGTCTGGCTCTCGACCTGGTCAAAGCGGTGCAAGTCCGAACTCGAACCGAAATTCGGTCTGCGCAACTCCTTCGACGTCATCGAAATGCCCGATGAGACCCATAACCGTTTCGCTCACGATCCGCAGCAGTGGTGGAAGGCCCGCGCCATGGAGGACTGGCTGTCCACGCACGAACACGGCCGCGCGATCTGGATCGACGACGACCTGGCCTGGCCGGTCACGCGCGAATACTTCCTCAGCCGGTATTCGACGAACCGACTCAAACTCATCGCCCCGCACTTCGCCCACGGCCTGACGAAGGCCCACCTCAAAGAGATCCGGGAGTTCGCCTACCCGAAGGACGCTTCATGACGCGCATCGGTCTGCTCGATTCCGGACTCGGACTCCTCGGCACCGCCGATGCACTCTTCCACCTCGCTCCCGACGCGGACCTCGTCCTGGCCATGGATCCGGACTTCTCTCCCTACGGCAGCCTGAGCACGGAGACCCTCGAACAGCGGGCCCTGCATTCGGCCGGGGTGCTCGCCGAATGGGAACCCGATGCCATCGTCATCGCCTGCAACACCGCCTCGGTGCAGGCACTCGAGGCCGTGCGCGCCCGCTATGAACCGCGCATTCCCGTCATCGGCACCGTCCCCGCGGTGAAGATGGCCGCCGGCACGGGACAGGACTTCGCGATCTGGGCGACCCCGGCGACCACCGGCAGCGACTACCAACAGAACCTCATAGACTCCTTCGCCGCCGACCTGCACGTGGCTAAGGTCGCCTGCCCGGGATTGGCCGAGGCGATCAACGCCGCCGACCTGGAGAAGATCGACACCGCCATCGAGGATGCCTTCACCCAAATGGGGCCGGGAATGGAGACCGTGGTGCTCGGCTGTACCCATTACGGACTCGTCGCTGACCGCATCATGGCCGCCCGCGCGGGCGCCCTCACCGTCTTCGACTCCCCGATGCCGGTGGCCAAACAGACACTGCGCCGCATCGGCCTCGAACCCGCGGGAATCGGCGAGGAACAGCCGGGCACCGGACGCGTGCTCGCCACCTTCGCTTCCGGGCGCCGGGTGAACCTGCCCACCTCACTGGCGGCCTACCCGGCCGGCAAACGACTGCTGGCCCGAGAGTCGCAGGAGGGCTGAGCGCCCCACCCCCTCTCAGGGTGAGCCGTCGACGCCCCTCCCACGAAACCCCGCGCTCGGCAAAAGTTTCGTGATTATAACCGACCCTGCCATCAGAGGCAAACGAGTGCTAAAATGAGGGGACCGTCAGTCGTCAAAGGAGGCGATTCGACATGTTGGCGCTCGGAATCCTTGCCGCACTTGTCGCACTCGGAGCCATCACGCTGGGAAACAGCCTGAGGATCGTCAAACAGTATGAGCGCGGGGTGGTCTTCCGCCTCGGCAGAGTGAATGCCGAGCCCAAACCTCCCGGGCTGACGGCGATCATCCCGTTCGTCGACAACCTGCAGAAGGTCAATCTCCAGATCGTCACGATGCCGATTCCCGCTCAGGAGGGCATCACCCGCGACAACGTCACCGTCCGCGTCGACGCCGTCATCTATTTCAAGGTTGTCGATCCGCGCAAGGCCGTCGTCGATGTCGAGGACTATCAGCTCGCCGTCGGGCAGGTCGCGCAGACCTCGCTGCGGTCGATCATCGGCCAGAGCGAACTCGACGATCTGCTCACCAACCGCGAACGCCTCAACCAGGGCCTGGCGATCATGATCGACAATCCCGCCGTCGACTGGGGCATCCACATCGACCGCGTCGAGATCAAGGACGTGGCCCTGCCGGAGACGATGAAGCGGTCGATGTCGCGCCAGGCCGAAGCCGAACGCGAACGCCGCTCGCGCGTCATCATCGCCGATGGTGAGCTGCAGGCGTCGAACAAGCTCGCCCAGGCCTCCGAGGCGATGGCCCACACCCCATCCGCCCTCCAGCTGCGCCTGCTGCAGACCATCGTCGAAGTCGCCGCCGAACGGAATTCGACCCTCGTCCTGCCCTTCCCCGTCGAACTGCTCCGGTTCCTCGAAGGCAACACTCCGACCTCGCCTCCGACCACCGAGGAGGGGGCGAAGCCCGATCCCAACTCCGCCGAGGCGGAGGCGACGTCCGCCCCGGACGCGGCCGCGGCGAACACCGCACCGACCACCGACCTCGACGCCATCGTCCAAGCGATGTCCGAATCGCTCAAACTCACCGGCCTCATGCCCGAGCAGGAGCGCACGACCTCGGACACCGCGGAGGCGGAGAAGCATCTCGGGCACGCCTGATCGAGACCGTCCTCTTCAGCATCCGTCCAAATCCGAGGATTAGGCTGAGGCCATGGACCTCAAGCGCACAGGAAGAACAGTCATCGTCAACGGCGTCATCGCCCTCGTGATGGGTGTGCTGATGATGGCTTGGCCCGGTGCCTCCGCCGAGGTGGTCGTGCGGATCTTCGCCTGCTGGCTCGCCGTCATCGCCGTCTCCTCCCTCGTGTTCGCCCCGCGAGGAGGACGCACCGGCAGCCTGGTCACGCGTGCGGTTCTGCTCATCCTCCTCGGCGTGCTCATCTTCCTCACCCCGATGCTGTTCGCCTCGATGGTCACGGTGCTCACCGGCTTCGCGATCGTCTTCTTCAGCATCCTCGCTCTCACCGTGTCCTTCTTCATCCGACGCATCGGTGTCGGGTCCTGGTGGGTGCTCACGACCATCGGCATCCTCGGCATCATCCTCGGCGCGTTCTTCCTCTTCGCCCCGAGCGCCGGGGTGACCGCGCTGATCTTCACTCTCGCCGCGTTCATCATCCTCGTCGGCATCGCCCTCATCGCTCTCGGTCGGCGCCTGCGCAGCACTGCCCGGCAGATGCAGGCCGATCCGCACCGCAACCGTCCCGACGACGGCGGCGGGGACGTCATCCGCGGCGAGATCATCGACTGAGTCCGGCCGCCTCGGCGAGCCTCTCCCCTCTCTTCTGACTTCTGCGATCGGGCCCGCGCATGTCCGGGCCCGGTCACGTCTGTGGGCCCGCTTCCGCTGCCGCGGCCCCGTCTCGGGGTTTCGTGGCCGTTGTCACAGCCGGTCTTTCCTCCTGCCCCAACCGACCTCACCACCTCCCGCGCGAACCCGCTCGCATAGCATCTGACCTGGAATTTCGCGTGAACCTCAGGCGAATTGCACCGAATGTGCATGTTCATTTCGCGCGCGTCCGATTCGGTGTTCACCTTCCGTTCACCTTTCCCGTAACCTGGCGGTCATTCGGCCTGCGAATCATGGGAGCAGACACAGCCTGCATCCAGACCTTCGCTAGGAGATTCGAATGACCCAGGTTCTGGCCCCGGAGCGCCGCACTCCGCCGCCTGCCCTCGGCCGCAGCAATGATCGCCTCTGGCATCTGGCCTTCGGCGGCCTGCTCGCGATCACCCTCATCGCCTTCACCCTGTGGTCCTTCGACTTCGTCGGTCGCGACGCACCGCGCATGGTGCTCGTCACCACTGTCATCTTCGGCGCCTTCATGGCGTTCAACATCGGCGGCAACGATGTCGCCAACGCCTTCGGGACCTCCGTCGGAGCCGGCACACTGACGATGAAGCAGGCACTGCTCATCGCTGCGGTCTTCGAAGTCAGCGGTGCCCTGCTGGCCGGCGGCGACGTCACCGACACGGTCAAGAGCGGAATCGTCGACCTCAGCGGAGTCGCGATCAACCCGATGGATTTCGCGTTCATCATGATGGCCGCCCTCCTCGGTGCCGCACTGTGGCTGCTCGTGGCAACCCGGATGGGCTGGCCGGTGTCGACGACGCATGCGATCATCGGCGGCATCATCGGAGCTTCGCTGACGATCGGCTTCGTCACCGGCACCGGCGGGCTCTCCATGGTGCAATGGTCCGAGGTCGGCCAGATCGCGATCTCCTGGGTGCTGTCGCCCGCGCTCGGCGGACTCGCTGCGTTCTTCATCTACGGGCTGATCAAGAAGTACGTGCTCGGCAATGCGCTGTCACACACCCTCAAGCCACATATGCTCTCCGCCGTCGCTCCGGCCGAAGGCTCCGTCGACGCCCAGATCGACTTGGAGACCACCGGGTCGGACGTCACAGGAGCCGGTACGGGTGCGATCGGCACTCACTCGGCTCTGCAGCGCTGGGTTCCGCTCATCGCTGCCGCCGGTGCGGTCATCATCACCGCGATGCTGCTGTTCAAGGGTCTGACGAATCTCGACATGAGCGTGTCCACCGTCGGCGGAGTCCTCGTCATGGCCATGATCGGCGTGGCCGTGTGGCTGGCCGTGTTCGTCTTCGCCAAGACCCTGCGCAAGCAGACCGTGCCCCGCGCGACCTATATCCTGTTCTCCTGGATGCAGGTGTTCACCGCCTCCGCGTTCGCCTTCAGCCACGGTTCGAACGACATCGCGAACGCCGTCGGCCCTTTCGCCGCCGTCCTCGATGTGCTCCGCACCGACAGCATCAACGCCGAGGCGACCGTTCCGTTCGCGGCCATGCTCACCTGCGGAATCGCCCTCATCGTCGGTCTTTGGTTCATCGGTCGGAAGGTCATCGCGACCGTCGGAACGAACCTCACCGAGATCCACCCTGCCTCCGGATTCGCCGCGGAGCTCGCGGCCGCCGGAATCGTCATGGCCGCCTCGGTGAGTGGACTGCCCGTGTCCTCGACGCACATCCTCATCGGCGCGATCATCGGTGTCGGCCTGGTCAACCGGTCGGCGAACTGGAAGCTCATGAAGCCGATCGCCCTGGCCTGGGTCATCACCCTGCCGGCAGCGGCCGCCATCGGTTCGATCGGAGTGCTCGTCCTGCGCACCCTCATGGGCTGATACCCGTTCTGAACACGCCCCGCCGACTTCACTGAGAATTCGGCGGGGTAATTTTTTCGTCCACACCCTGGTGGGCGCGAGAGGACCCGTGCTATCTTATTCGGCATGGGAACATTGAACAGCAGCGCAATGACTGCGCCTTGCTTCTACATTCGTCACCGCCGCGCTGTCAGCGCGCTCGACGAAGATTCTGTGATCGGCTGACCGACGACGGCCGCCTCGATCTCCTCCTGCAAGCGCGTTGTCCTCCCGGATCGTCATCGGCATCCGGGTGCTGCGGCAATCGGCTGATCCTTTTCCGTCCCCACTGACCGTTTTGATCGTCAATGATCGACCAGGTCATCGCGGACCGATCTGACTCACCACCATTGCGCTGCCTCGGGTGCCTCCACCTTCTTTCTGGAGCACATCCCATTGCGACCCCACACGACACGTACACACTCGACACATTCGAAGTCGAGACATTCACGGTCGAAGCACGGCGGGCGACACGAACTCGGCCAGAACTTCCTCCGCTCACGCACCACTATCGACACGATTGCGAGCCTGGCTCGCTCCACCTCCGGACCGATCATGGAGATCGGCCCCGGCGACGGAGCAGTCACGACCAAGCTCTACCGGCTCGGCCGAGAGCTCACACTCGTCGAACTCGACGAAACGAGGCTTGATCACCTTGAAGACTCATTCCCGCGGGCCGAGGTCCGGCACGCCGACATCCTGACCACCCGGCTCGACCGGCCGGTCATCGTCGGCAATCTGCCGTTCCACCTCACCACCCCCATTCTCCGCAGACTGCTGCGCTCGAGTCAGTGGCAGCAGGCCATCCTGCTCACCCAATGGGAGGTGGCCCGCAAACGTGCCGGAGTCGGCGGATCGACCATGATGACCGCCCAATGGGCACCATGGTTCGACTTCCGCCTCGTATCACGCGTCCCCGCGGATGCATTCACCCCGAAACCCAGCGTCGATGGCGGCATCTTCACCATCGATCGCTGTCCCACCGGATCGATCCCAGCCGGTGTTCGATCCGATTATCAACAGTTCGTCCGGTCGGTCTTCACCGGCCGCGGGCGAGGAATGAAAGGAATCCTCTCAACGATGAGCATCACCGATCACCGCACGCTGCAATCGACCATGGACCGCAACGACATCAGAGGAGACACCTTGCCCAAGGACCTCACCCCCGACCAGTGGACCGGACTGTTCACCGAGCTGACCGCCGATTCCGGCCGCACAGAGACCACGGCCTCGCAGAAGACTGCGAAGTCCGCACAGCGCCGAACGGATCCGAAGAAGGGAAAGACCATGCGAAAGAACAGAAAACCCAATCAGAACCCCATCACCGAGGCGGTCCCGGAGAAGCCGTTGATCACCGGGGAGCTGCCCATCATCGGCGCCGAACAGGCGACCGAGAAGCTGCAGGCGTCCATCCCGGGTGCCGATCCGAAGGCGAAGAGCCATGACAAGGGTCATCTGCAGGCCGAACGCGGTTTCATGAATCAGCATCAGAAGCCGCAGCAGCCTCAACCGAGGTGGAATCTCCCGCGCAGGTGAAATAACCCTGCAAGGCGTCCCGGTTCGAGGTACCAACTTCGCGCCGGGACGCTGCTTCAGTCACACAGCGCGGTCGTGTACCCGCCACTCGACGGGGCCGGATCCTGCGACTGGGAGAACGCCCTCGTAGTTCAGGTTCCCGGTCTCCTTGGACCTAGCCAGTATTCTGCCTACGTCGGCTAAGGAGTATGGTTGTCAGCTCTCTCACCGTCTTCGGCGATCAAGAATCTGTGGTCTGGTCTTTCATGAGTTCTCTCCACTAGCCTCGATTTTTCATGGTGTGGCTCGCGCCCATGATTCTCGCGCTATGGAGCGCATTCGGTTCCGGTTGTGCCATTCGGGTATGACGCGACCACCGTGTCTCGCCACGGTTCGGCGGGGACCCAACCCCCAGTGGTTTCCTCTACTCGAACGGACACTGACACCAGGACGATTATCCCGGCTCGGGTCCCGGCAAGGTACGCAGTCGGTTCAGGCCGGCGACGATGTCTTGAGCGAACCGGGCAGTTTTCTTCATATGCACCACGGCCCGGCGAGCGGTCCTCGCGATCGTGGCCGGCACGGTGTAGATGTGCATGCGCAGTCTCTTCGGCTCCCACCTGCGAATCTGTTCATCGGCGAAGGCCAACAGTCCGCTCCAGGCTTGCAAATCACCGGCGAGAGCGACGATGGCCAACCAGATCCGATTCTGGTCGAAGCCCTTGAGTGGGAAGTTTTGCAGCCCGGTGTCTTTGGCGATCCGGATCCGGTCCTCGCATCTGGCCCGGCAGCGGTGACGGACTTCCAGATCAGCCAGCTGGCCACCGGTCGTGTTCGTCGCGAACGCGGTCAGTCGGTATCCGTCGACATCGTCAAATCGCAGTTGGGCACCCGGGTGGGGACGTTCACGGCGGACGATGATTCGCATCCCGTCCGGCCAATCATCGAGGTCAAGGACACTGGTGAGTTCGGCAACATCGGCCCCTTTACGGGGACAACCGTCGGTGTCGTAGGCCGGCTCCCACGCTTTCAGTTTCGTCAGCTGGCGGTAGAGGTCGGGCATCGTCGTCGGCAGCATGAATCCGATCGAATACGACAGACGCCTCTTGGTGAGGAAGTTCAGGAAAGCGTGGGTGCCGCCAGCAGTATCAGTGCGGATGAGGACCGATTTCCCCGGACGAGGTTTGCCGCCGGGCAGGCCAGCAAGAACTTCTTTGACCAGTGTGATGTGGTCGGCGGCGGTATTCGAACCCGCATTACCGGGACGCAGCAGCCCAGCAACGGGTTCGCCACAGCCTGGTCTTCCGTGGTCGATGAACGCCAGCAGGAGATGGAACCCGAATCCCTTCTTATAGGTGGGTTTCGCGTCTTCCTTCTCACTGTGAGCGGTGACCAAGGTGGCATCGATATCGACGATCAGCGGAGTCGAAGCATCTGTCTCGTGGTTTGGTGCCTGAGCCCCGGAGAGTTCCCACACCCGGGCACGCGCCGCCGCCCGAGCAGTGTTGAGAGCAGCCAGTACTCGATCGGCGTCGGCGGCGAGGGTGCGGATGAGGCGGGTGATCGTCGGGTTCGATGCCACTGGGCCGTAGAGGTCGGGTTCGTCGCGGAGGACGGAGCTATCGGAGAGGGCGTCGCCGCCGAGTGCGAGGGTGATGGCGATGTCGGTGAGGATCTTGGCGGGGTCGTGGATGGCGAAGGGTTTCTTCCACGCTGCCAGAGCCTGCTTCAGGTAGTGGCCAAGCCCGCTGGTGTGCACGGTTTCAGTCAGCAGCATACCGCCGGCTTGCCCGACAGCATTGCTGAGCGCGGTATCGACGTGCAAGCGAGGATAGCTGCGGGTAGGCTTCACTGTGAGAGTGCTCCTTTTCCAACGGGTTCTGGTTGTCTTCGCAAACACCATTATCCCTGGTCAGGAGCACTTTTCTTCTGTCAGTCCACCATCCGGTCGATCCTAATCATGAAAACTCGAGGCTAGTTCTTCGAGAGCTTCGACCCCTCGCTTTTCGAGCCTGCGAAGTTGTCCAATCCGGTCTCCGATCCTCTTCAGCCTTTGCTCGATGTCACGGTCGCTTCGTGTCGTGTCAACCCTGTATCGAAGTCCTGTGAGGTCAAGGACGATGGATTCGCAATACTGCTTTCGTCGGTCTGGACCGAAATAGCGGATCGTACCGGTCAATCGGTCGGGCGCCACCACTTCGCCCTTCCTTCGATGCTCATCGAGCATGTTCCTATACAAGGAACGTCGAGAGTCCCCTGGACCGAACGTCAATCCCGGTCCTTGATACATCCGTCGGATGTACGAACCGTAGTTGTTCCTATTCGGCTCAGCGCTACTCAGGGAACTGTCGAATTCGATGGTCACGTTATATGCCGCGCTCTGGCCGAAATTTTCCACGACAAAGTACATTCGACTCGAAGCCATTGCTTCAACAAACTTGACAGTGACATACGGCCGTGAACGATCGCGACTGTCCCTTGCGCTCCGAACCATCGTGATCACAGCAATTACTGTTGTCACCAAAATACTTATGACTCCGACAAGCCCCGGGTCGATCATGCCGCCTGCACCTTAGCCAGCTCCTCCATCTGATCGATGACCAGCTGGATCGCCTCTTTGCGCCGATCCGGCGGGTACTTGTGCCGGATGAGCAGCAGTTTCACAGATGTCCGCAGCTTGGCGCGAACGTCGTCGCGCACAGTCCAGTCGGTCTTGACATCACGCTGCATGATTCCCACGAGTTCCCGGGCGATCTGCGCCAATGTGTCCGCGCCCTGGCTCTGCACTGCGGATTCGTTCTCCGCCACCGCATCATAGAAGGCCAGCTCCTTCCAGTCCAGAGGCGGATCGAACTGCTGACCACGGTTGCCTTCGTCGGCCACCTCGCGCGCGAGCTCCACGAGCTCTGCGATCACCTCGGCCGAGGTCAGCTGCTGATTCGTGTACCTGTTCATCAGCTCTCGGATCCGCTCGGCAAATGCCTTCTGCCGCACGAGGTTGCTCTTCGTCAGCTGCGTCGCCCGGTCGGTGAGTACATCCCTGAGTGCTTCGATGGCCAGGTGGGGAGTCGGAGACTTCTGGGCTTGGTGGGTGAGATCCGGGGTCAGGTCCTGCAGCGACGGTTTCGCGAGCCCCGCGGCCTCGTAGATGTCAACGATCTCCCCAGCATGGGTCGACTCCTCCAGCAGGCCCGCGAGCATCAGCTCGACGTCCTCGGATACCGGGCGTCCCGAGGCCTGCCGCTCCTGAGCGTCGAACTTCGCCATCCACACGCGCACCTCTTCGTAGAACTGCGCATCCGCACGCCTGTCTTTGAGTTCGTCGGAACCTCGGGCCAGTGCCCATGCTCGTGCCAGACTTCCGGACAGGCGCCGATAGTTCTCGGCCAGCCCCGAGTCCTCAGCTGCATCCGTGTCCGAAGAGTTCTCGGTGCCGTCGTCGCCGAGCCCTCGAGGCTGTTGTGCCAGGGTCACATTCGCATGCGCGGGATCGCGCAGATAGTTCGTCAACCCTAGAGCAGCCTTGATGTGACTGCCGGGCTGTCCGTCGAGTTTCGCCCGCCAGTCGTATCCGGCGCACAAAGTGTCCAAAGCATCGAGGAACTCGTGAACGACTCGCACCGCATCGTCGAATTTGCGCCCCATCGGCTCGGTTTCCTGATCACGCGCCGTGTATTCGGCCAGCGCGTTGCGCAGGTTGTTCGCGATCGGAGCATAGGCAACCATGAGTCCGTCGGTTTTGCCCCGATAGGTGCGATTCACTCGCGCCAGGGTCTGCATGAGCAGCGCGTTCTTCAGAGGCCGGTCCAGGTACAGCGTGTGCAGCTGCGGGGCGTCGAAGCCGGTGAGCATCATGTCCTTGACGATGACGAGTTCGAGTTCGTCGTCGACGTCTTTGATGCGCTTCTGAATCGTCTTGTTCTGCCCCTGCCTCCGGCGATGCTTCGCGATGAGTCCGGAATCCGAAGAATTCGATGAGTAGACGACCTTGATCTTGCCGGCGTCGACGTCGTCGCTGTGCCAATCCGGGCGCAATTCGATGATCTCTTCATAGAGTCGGGCGCAGATCTCACGCGTGGCGCAGACGATCATCGCCTTGCCAGGTGCGGCGATGAATGGCCGCATCGATTCCGAACGCTGTTCCCAGTGCTCGACGATATCGGCGGCCAGCAGCTGCAGCCGTTCGTGGTTGCCGTAGACGGAGTTGATCACGGCGACCGACTGCTCCACGCGGGTGCGTTCGACATCGTCGAGGCCCGCGGTCGCCTCGTCGGCCGAGGTGTTGAGGTCGTCTTCGGAGACCTCTTGCCCCAGTCCCATCTCGATCAGGCGCGGCTCGTAGACGACCGGGACCGTGGCGCCGTCGCTGACGGCCCGGGAGAGGTCATAGGTGTCGATGACATCGCCGAACACCTCTTGGGTGTTGCGGTCGGCGAAGGAGATCGGGGTGCCGGTGAATGCGATGAATGAGGCTCTGGGCAGGGCGTCGCGAATGTGTCGGGCGAAGCCGTCGAGCTCGTCATAGTGGGACCGATGTGCTTCATCGACAATGACGATGATGTTCCGGCGATTGCTCAGTTCCGGGTGGTCGAGCCCGTCGGCGCGTTCGCTGTCGGTGCGACCGAACTTCTGCAGCGTGCTGAAATAGATCCCACCCGTGGCCTTATGGGTCAGCGCCTCCCGGAGTTCCCGCCGGGAGGAGATCTTGACCGGATTTTCGGCTAGAAGTTGGGAGCGGTCGAAGGTTTCGAACAGCTGGGAGTCGAGTTCGGTTCGGTCCGTGACGACGACGATCGTCGGATTCTTCAGTTCGGGTCGGATCGCGACGAGATGGGCGTACAGTTCCATCTCCATGGACTTGCCCGATCCCTGCGTATGCCACACGACCCCCGCACGACCGTCGCTGCGCACCGCCTCGACGGTAGTGCCGACCGCCTTGGTGACCGCGAAGTACTGGTGCGGTTTGGCGACCCGTTTGGCCAGACCGTCCGCGCCTTCGTCGAAGGCCACGAAGTTGCGGATGATCTGTCCGAATCGCTCCTGATTGAACACCCCGTCGATGAGCACTTCGCTGCCGAGGCTCGCTCCCGTATCCGTGTGGTCGCGGCCGAGTGCAACCACCGCGCCGTCGTCGTCGACATTCCATGGTGAGTAGTGGTTGAAGGGGGTGAATGGGGTCCCATATTTCGCGTTCACTCCGTCGCTGACGACGGTGAGGGCGCAGCAGGAGAAAGCGTCGGGGAATTCCCGCAGGTACGTCTGCAGTTGCGCGTAGGCCTCTCGTTCGCCTGTGTTCGCGTCGCCGGCCCGTTTGATCTCCATGATCACCAGCGGGAACCCGTTGACGTAGAGAACGATGTCGAAGCGTCGTTCGATCTCACGGTTGCGGATCGTCACCTGGTTGATCGCCAGGTAGGAGTTGTCCTCGGGACGGTGGCTGAAGAGGCGGATCGTCGGGTTCTGTTCGGTTCCGTCGGCATCGATGTAGGAGATGCCGCGATAGCCATGGGTCAGGTATCCGTGGAACCTGAAGTTCTCCGCAATCGGATCCGCCGAGGCGGCCGCGAGGATCTCTCCCAGCGCTTCGTCGAGGTACCGCGGAGGAACGCCCGGGTTGAGCGTGCGCAGGGCCTGAGCTGCCCGAGTCTTGAGGACGAGGCCGTCCCATTCCGTCCGCCCATCGGTCTGCCCGGGTATGACCTCCGGGCCCGGTACGTGCTCCCACCCGTTCTCGACGAGGCGGTCGATGTGAAAGGTCTCCCATTCGGATTCGGGGATCATACTTCCTCGTTTCTGGCGATGAGGCGATAACTCTGTTTGGAACTCGACTGCGTGCCGACCCGTTCGACGATCCCTCGTTCCATCAGGGTTCTCAGCCGACGCCACACAGTGGTGTGACTCAAGCCCAATTGCGATGCGATCTCACTTGTCAGCGCATGGCCTGCACCAAGAGCCTGAACCACGGCATCGAGTTGCCCATCGATCCCGGGCTGACGAGACTGCATTTGTGAAGGTATCGCAGCAGCCATCGTCGGTTCGCCGGGCACAAGGTGGTAGCTGGCGTATCGTCTGCCGCCCTTGATTTCGGCTATTCGTCGATCAACAAGGTCTTTGAGGACGGCTCGGGCTTCGTCACCGGGCACGCTCCAGCCTTTGAGCATGGCGACGTTTGTTCGTCCGGCATTGATCATCATCGCGATCGCCAGATGATGAGTGTCCGACAGCCCGGCAAGACCCAGTCGGTTGATCCGGTCCATTGTCTGTGTCGACAACAGTGCCGTCCTCTGCATCGTCACTGTGAGGTGTCCTGGTGAAACGTCGAACTCGGGCGGAGACATTCCGACCGCTCTGAGTGCCGCTGTCACTCTGACCAGACCGGTTCCGCGGTTTTCAACGATGGTCTCCTTCTCCCCGATCACAGGCATATCGGAGAGGAGCTTCGCCAAAGTGGCATTTCGGGAGGTCGAGCCACCTTCGTCAGTGCCCAGCGATTCTGCCGCCACTTCCCCGTACAGTCCTCCGGGACTCCGCACTTCCAGTCGATCCGGGAACAGTTCGATCTGAATCTGGGTCCCCCGGGATTCCGGACTGTAGTCGCGATGAAGCAGGGCATTGGCGAAGACCTCACGCAGAGCTTCGATCGGGTAGTCATAGCGGTCTTCGCGTCCGATTCCGTGAATGATCGCGGCTCGGCTCATGTGTTTGCGCATTGCGTCTATAGCCGCGTCAAGCTGATCGGGAATCGGACCGTCCAGGCTGAGGTTGTCGTAGAAGCGTTCCCCGGACGGCCCCAGGCTCGCTCGATCACGTCCAGGAAAGACTACGAACGAGATGAACAACTGAGGGAAGAACTGCTGAGGGTATTTTCCGACGGTCAGCAGTCCTGCCAAGGTGGGGCGAGTCTCTCCGCCGGCGGTCGTGAGAACCCCCAGTCCTGTCAGCACTTCGTCCTCGTTCTGGCCTTTGAACGCGCGCGGAGTGCGCTCTGTGGCCCTCTTGACGAGTTCGGTGCAGAGCTCGTCATCAAGGTGCTCTCTGCTTGCCTCCGCGACTTGTTCGCGGTCGTGAGTCTGCTGAATCGTATTCGTGAGCAGCTGGGTGACCTCATAGCCGGTCAGCTTCCGATCACCGTCCCCGCTGCGGATGAAAGAGCCCTGGTGCGCGCCACGGTCTGTGAGGTGGCAGGGTTTGTCCTTGGGCAGTGCTTCGGAAACAACAATGCGGACAATGGCGGAGCCCTCGAATTCGAGGACTTCGACTTCATCTCGAATCGGAGGTGTCAGTTTGTCAGCGCACGCACCGGCGAGAGCATCACGTATCGCAGCGGCGTCGAAGCCGTCAGCTGCGGTGAAGTCGGCCGATTCGTCGATGCCGAGTAAGACAGTTCCGCCCTGACCGTTGGCAAAAGCGCTCAAGGTCTCCGGAACCGTCTTCGGAAGCTTTCCGACCGAGGCCTTGACCTCGACATCGGCTGGCTCCACCCCAAGCGTCCGGAGGCGATGCACGGCTGCAGTCAGTTCAGCGTCTTGCACCTTTTCACCGACCTCCCTCCTTTTCAGAAACCTTACCACCTTTTCAATTCAGTGAAAGAGTTGTCGAAGTAGCTGTCCAAGTGGGCGCTCCCGGCTCCGAAGCCGGCTGTTCAGACGAATGCAGGTTCGACTGGCTCAGACCGCGTCGCTCACTACCGCCTCCGCATCCTTGACCGTGATCTTTCCGTTCATCAGCAGCGGGAGAAGTTCGTCGCGGGTGCGAGCGAGAGCCCGAGACTCAGACACAGCCGTCTTTACACGCTTAAGCAAGCTCAATGACAGCTCTCCGAAGCGATTTAGACTCTCGTCGTCCACCTTGGCCAGCCGGTAATCCGCAACGTCTGCAGCCGCAAGCCTCTGCCGACCACTGGTCCCCTGCATGTGCTTGATCGCAAAATCGCGAAAGCGCTCACTCTTCGTCAAAAAGAACGGGACAGCTGAAAGCAATGGCGACCTAGCACGGAAGACGATGAACTCAGTCGAACCAACACCGACTTCCGTATTCTCGAGGAAATCTACGTAGCCAGCTTTGCCGTTCTCCAAGCAAGGAGTAATGCGCGCAAGCAGCACATCGCCGTTAATGAACCGTGCACCGCTCTTTGCTTCGCGAGTGGACCACGAGCCCACAGTCATGGAAGAGTCAGGAAGGTCCTTCATGCCAAGATATGGAGCCTGACCAGCCAGTTTTTGAGAGGTTCGAGGATTCACGTCGAATAGGTCGCTGACGGTCAAGAACGAGCCGTCCCCCGTGAAGCCATCCAGCCTCAGTAATGCGAAGCGTTCTTGCAACAGATCTTGCACCGCACCGGACAGTCGCTCATTGGCGGCGATTTTGTCGTCGAGGGCGCCGAGGACATCAGCAATCGCGCGCTGACGCGAAACCTCAGGAACCGTGATCGTCATTGAACGTTGGCTAGTGAGGCTGACGTAGGGCGCCATATCAGACTGACCGCCCAGAACGCGAAATTGTTGCTGCGCCTCAGTGGACTTCAACCAATATCCAATAAATGATTGATTCAAATAGTCTTGATCCAATGAACGCCAGAAAGTCGTCTGAGGCGAACACACAAATTCAGGTGCTTCGTCGCTTACAAACGCAACTTTCCCGATCGTCCCTTTATGAGTCACCAACACGTCCCCTGGCTCGCCAATTCCTTTCCTGATTCTGTTGAAGGCAGTGGCGTCAATCTTTTCAGAATTGGAGAAATCAACTTTCCCAGAAGTCATATCTGCGGCGCGAATGAAATTCACCCCATGATCGACAAACTCATGACTTCTCGGCCGATCATTCCCATGGTTTCCATCTTCAACCCGGAGTTTCTTCTTTTCGACAAGTTGAGCCACAGTGATATCGCTCATCCCAGACGCTCCAGCTGCTCGCGGACGACCGTTTCCAGACGGGCTGACTCGTCGAAGGCCTCGATCAGTTCCCCCTTCAGTCTCGCGATCTTCTCGTCGATCGGCTCCAAATCCTCGGGCTCGGGCGCCGACCCGACATAACGGCCCGGGGTCAGCGCGTATCCGGCTTCCTTGATCTCGGCCAGCGGCACTGTCCGACAGAATCCGGGCACGTCTTCGTACTCTCGTCCGGCCGCCTCGGCGGTTTCAGAGCCGATCCACGCATGATAGGTACCGGCGATCTCGGCAATGTCTTCATCGGACAGCGAACGCTCGGCACGGGAGATCATGTGCCCCATTTCGCGCGCATCGATGAAGAGGACTTCGCCGGCCCGGGCCCCCTTCTTCTTCGCGAAGAACCACACGCACACAGGAATACCGGTCGAGCGGAACAGCTGAGTCGGCAGCGCGAGCATGCACGAGACCAGGTCGGCCTCGACGATCCGAGCACGGATATCGCCCTCACCGCCGGTGTTCGACGACATCGACCCGTTCGCCATGACCACGCCGGCCTTGCCATCGTCGGTGAGCTTGGACAGGATGTGCTGGATCCAACCGTAGTTCGCGTTCTTCTCCGGCGGGACGCCGAAGGTCCACCGCGGGTCCTCCTCGCTGCGTGCCCACACTTTGAGGTTGAACGGCGGATTAGCCAGGACATAGTCCATCGGGATATCCGCGTGGATGTCGCGAGCGAAGGTGTCTCCCCACTTCTCGCCGAGACCTTGGACCTCGATCCCGTTGATGGCGAGGTTCATCTTCGCCATCCGCCAGGTCTCCTCGATGGATTCCTGACCGTAGACCGCGATGTCTCGTGGATCGCCGTTATGGTCTTCGATGAACTTCTCCGACTGGACGAACATGCCGCCCGAACCGCAGCACGGATCGTAGACCCGCCCCTTGAACGGTTCGAGGATCTCGACCATCGTGCGCACCACCGGTCGCGGGGTGAAGAACTCGCCGCCCCGCTTGCCCTCCGCACGGGCGAACTCGCCGAGGAAATACTCATAGACCTCCCCCATGAGGTCACGTGCCCGGAACTCTCCCTGCCGGGAGAAGCGCGTGCTGCTGAAGAGATCGACGAGTTCACCCAGACGACGCTGATCGAGATTGTCCTTGTTGTACAGGCGCGGCAAGGTTCCCCGCAGGGACGGGTTGGCCTTCATCAGCTGATCCATCGCCTCATCGATGAGAGCACCGATGGTCCTGCCGGCTTCGGCCCCTGAGGGCGCCTGGCCTTTGGCATTCTCAGCCAGGAAATCCCACCGCGCGGCAGAGGGAACGAGGAAGATGCCCTCGCCGACATAGGTATCCGGGTCCTGGAGCAGCTCGGCGATGTCCTCCTCGTCGATGCCTTGCTCTTCATAGTCGGACCGCAGCACCGACTGTTCCTCCTCGAATGCGTCCGAGACGTATTTGAGGAAGACGAGACCGAGAATCACGTCCTTGTACTGACTCGCGCTCAGCGAGCCCCGCAGGCGGTCGGCCGCCTTCCACAGAGTCGCTTTGAGTTCGCTCATCGTCGTCGGCTGTTCGACGGCGTTCTTCTTCGTGGCCATGTCACCTTCCTTGTGATGGCTGCGGCTCGAGGCTGCTGCCCATCAGTTCCATCGTCCCGGCCGCGACACCGCTCAAGAGCGAATGCCCCAGCGTCTTCGCGGCACGTTCCTTCACCTGCAATTGTTGTCGATATCCGGCCAATCTCCGCATCGCGTCCTCGACCGCGTCGACCTGGTCGGCAGGAATGCGGGGAATCTGCCAGTTCGCGTACTCCTTCGACTGCGCATCGTTGATGACCGCGGCCAAGGTGTGCGGACCGATCGGGGCGCCACCGGCCCTCCGCAGGATCTTGTTCGGCGAGACCACCAGCGCCCCGCCCCGGTCATCAACCCACGCTGTCGGCGGATTCGAGCAGAAGACGACGTCTCCCGGTCGGGTTCTCATGCTGCGACGCAGCGAGCTTTCGGCGACGAAGGCATCAACTCGGAACACTTCGCCACCTCCCCTGGCATCGACGACCGGCACCGCACCAGTGTCCTCCGCCAGCGATTCGTCGATCCGACTGCCGCTGTGACGGGTGAGCGTTCCGTTGTCGATCATCGTTCCGAGCGACATCGATCCCACCACCAGCGAGGCGGGGCGGTCGGTGACATAGATGTCGAAGACCTCGGTCGCCTCGGCGGTTTCGATCGAAGCGGCGCGCACGTCGTCGATGAAGTCCTGTTGCCCGGTTGCGAAGCTCACCGCTCGGGTACCGGGCGGAACAACGGCCTCGCCGCCGAGGATCGACCGAAGATCACGCGACCTGACATACCGGAAAGCGCGAGCAGGCAGCTCGTTCGGCACGGTTCCGGCAGCCAGCACTCCGGCCACATCGGCCGACAGATCAGACCGGTCGACCGGGGCTTCACTGAGATCGGCCACCCATGGGTGGGCGAGAGTGGCACCTCCTTTGAGGAGCCATAGTCCGCTGCTCTGTCGCGGAGCGTGTTTCCACAGACCGCGAGGCAGACGCAGCGCACAAACGAGAGGTCCGTGGTTCGCAGAACGGCTGCTTCGCAGTGATTCCGAACGACGCTGCTCCGCGAAGCCGTCGAGTCGCCCGCAGAGCAGGTCGGCAGGACCGGCGACGATCGCGTACTCATTGGGATTGAGATCGAGAATCACCCGATCGAGTCTTTCGAGCACCTCTGCGCTCTCCAAGCCGTAGACGGCGACGACTGACACCGTCGGTCGTTCGGCGTCGAGGGCCAGCCACCCGCGCAGAAGCGCCCTCCTTCGCAGGTCACGGATGTGGGGAGAGTCGGTGGTCACATGCGAGGCCAAACCCTCCACCGTCTCCGCCACGGCGAGGAGGTCAACGTCCTCGCACTCGAGGACGAGCTCCCCCGTCGCCGAGGATCCCAGCTCATCGGAGGCAGACTCGCCGTCAGCGACGACTCCCTCGACGACGGAGGCGATGACATCCACGAGTCCGGGATCGAAACCTCGTCGTTCCTGGCTCCGGCTCAATCGCCCCGTTTCCAACCGGTCCAGGGCATCGGCGGCACCGAACGACGCGGCATAGAGGTCGTCGACGTAGTCCAGCGTGGCAGCGGCGAACTCGGTGTCGATGACCTCGCTGAGGAGAAATCGATCAGCAGGATCGAGGGAGGCGGCGATCTCGACGAGCATCGACTCACCGAGGTTGCTGAGATCGTCCTCGGCATTGTCCCTCAGACACAGAAGAACCAGCGCGTGGTCGATCGACACCCCAGTGGGAATGCCGGCGGCCGGAGCATCTTCGACGAACTCCGCATTGTTGCCGCGGCCCGTGCGCCGCAGCCATTCGACGACAGCCTCGGCATGGAAGAGTTCACGCCCGTCCGGGCCTTCGGTCCCCTCCGGGAAGGGGATTTCGCGACCTCTGACCGTGGTGCGTCTGCGCCATTGGGACACTGCCGGCCGGGAGACACCTGCCAAGTCGGCAATGTCCTGCATCGACATCATTGCGTCGCTCACTGCGCCTCCCATTGCACTCGCGTTTTCCGTTGTGCCCCGATCCTAGGCGAGCCTGCACAAGTTCTTACACGCATTCACTGTTAAGCCCGCTTAACGGTGTATTTGTTGCTCACTTCTATGCGTATGTCGTGGACTGAGTTCTCAACGACCGGCCGAACCATGCTGGTCGATGCACCCCGACCAGCGATAGGACGGCCCCGAATGAACTCGTTCCCACATCCGCCTCCGCACCATGACGGCGGACATCAACACCAACAGCCCTACAGCGCCCCATCCTCCCCGGTGCCCCTGACACCGCAGCGGTCCACCAAGCACATCTGGTTCGGGCTCGGCGGTCTGGTGATCGGGCTGCTCCTCGGAGTCGGAACGGTCGGGGGAATCGTCGGGATCAGTTCGCTTGCCGAGGCCGACGCGCAGGCAGCTCAGGCAGAGCTCATGGCCGACGGCTACGAGACATGCTCGCTCGACTCGGTTGACGGAGCGACACTCAGCGCAGACAGGCTGAGCGTCGACTTCGACGGTGCCGGGATGTACTTCGGCCCGGATCTCGCCGACGTGTACTGCCTCGGCGACGCACTGGGCATGCCAGACTCAGTGAGCTCCCGGATGGGGCAGACACGGGCGCTCGACGGAACACAGACCGCGGAATGGGACTCGTTCTCCCTGTCGTGGAACTACCACCCCGATGACGGACTCGGTGCGATCTTCGAGTACGTCCCGGATTCGTGACCCTTCGCGAACAGTCCACCTGACTGCTCGCTGCCCGCCGCCGGTCGGTGGCCTGCACGCCGCTCACCGATCGGCGCATCGCGCACAGCCAGCCGAGGCGCCCCAACCGCCCATCACCGCCATTCACATCACACCGCTATACACACCCAAGGAGAATCATGTCCCACAACCCGCACGAACAGACCACCCGATTCGCCACTTCGTACAACAACCTGCCGCCGGAATCAGACAAAAGCTTCGTCCTGACCTGGCTCTTTGCGTGGTTCCTCGGCTTCTTCGGAGTCGACCGCTTCTACCTCGGCAAGGTCGGCACCGGCATTCTCAAACTGATGACGCTCGCCGGATTCGGCATCTGGTGGCTGGTCGACGTCATCGTCGTCCTCGCCGGCAAGGCGACTGACAAGTCCAAGAGACCACTGTCGGGATACCGGCAGCATCGCACTGTGGCGTTCGCGGTCACTGCCGGCTTCGTTGCAGTCGGCATCATCGGGAGCAGCATTGCCGGCACCAGCGGCACCGAAGACGTCTCCGGACCGGCCGTCGCGGAAGACCAGCAGTCCGAGGAGACGTCGCCCGATAAGGACACGCCGGCGCAGGAGGCACTTGCGCAAGAGGCGCCTGAAACCGCAGAGCCGGCGGTCGAGGACCCCACGGCAGACGAGGTCGACGCCTCATGGGCAGACGAGAAGTACGGAGCATTCAGCACCGTCAGCGAAGACGGAACTGGCGACTCGATCATCACGCTTCCTTCCGGCGCGACCGCGGGGCTCGTCACTGCGAACAATACGGGCAGCGGCAACTTCGTCATCGATGTCCTCGACGACTCGAATCAGTCGACCGGAGACCTCCTGGTCAATGAAATCGGTACCTACGAAGGCGCAACGGCCTATGGAATCAACTCCTTCGGAGAGGCCTCCTCTCTCAAGGTCACTTCCGACGGCAATTGGAACATCACGATCGAACCGATCTCCGCAGCGCCCGAACTCGAACCGACCGGCACAGGAGACGCCGCATTCCTCTACACCGGGCCGCCGACTCAGCTGACAGCCACCTATAACGGCGACTCGAACTTCGTCGTCTATGAAGACACCGACGAATTCTCCATGGGGCTGCTCATCAACGAGATCGGCGCGTACGAAGGCACTGTCCCCCTGTCGGCAGGTCCATCGCTCCTCACCGTCAATGCCGATGGCAAGTGGAGTCTGACGACCGACTGATCACTGACTAATCAAAATGGCCGCCGGCCGAGGTCGCCGGCCATGCACAAGAAAGGGATCGATATGCTCACCGCATTGTCGGACATCGCCATCAGCACCATTTCAGCAGTTCTCGGCGCCCTCATCGTCGCGGCCATCCCGATCGGGACCCGCCCTTCGCTATGGACGGGAGGCAGCCGCACGTCGGTGCAGAACAAAAATGGTCAGCAGGTCTACGCCCCCAACAGCACTGGCCCGATCAACCCGACTCAGAACAATGTAGTCATGACGACCCACCAGACGATTCATCAGAACATCGAGTCATCGGCGAAGTCGACCGGTACGACACAGTCCGCTCCAGACGAACGTGTGCGGGCCGTGCTGATCGGTCTCGTCATGATCACTCTCATAGCGGTCTACAGCCGTGGGTACGAAGTGGCCGTCGGATTCGCTGTTGGAGTCAGTATCGCCTTGACAGTGATTCTCATCGCCCTCATCTTCCGTACGTACAAAGCCGAGCTGTTCGCGGTCCAGTCGCTGGCTGCATGCATACGGATCCTCAGTGCCATCGTGCTTCTGCTTACAGCATCGTGGTTGACGGTGGGCAGAACATGGGGCGGATACTCTATGGCCGATGTGAGAACTCAGTTGGAATCCCTGACGGAACCGGCAGCACTCAGCGAGGGCGCCGCACCTTGGGTCGGTTCGAGGACGGTTGTCCCTGCCTTCAAGATGTTCTTCTCAGACGCACAGTTGGCGCTGGTCGGCGTCTTTGCACTCGTTGCCATGATCTTCGCGCTGATTTGGGCATGGTCAGCAGTATCGACGGCTTTCGCGTGGAGCTCGTATCTCGGTTTTCAGCACGGAGCGACGACAAAACACAGAGTCATCGTTCGGGCGTCGAAGTTCGAAGCGCTCAATGCCCGCTCCGCCTGGTCGTCGATCGGGTCGACCGTGCTCTTCGTCGCAATCATCATCGGATTTCCCTGGCTGGTGACGATATCGTCCAACGGCGAGCTCTCTCGGTGGCTCTTCGGCCAGTAAGAGCGGAGGAGACCCTGCACAGCCGCAGATCGGGCTCAGCCTCCGCTGACCTGTGTCACCCCGCCCTCCGACTACACTGAAATCACGTTCGCGAGTTGTGGCCTTCGGTACCTGGCCGGCCACACGGCAACCCGTCATCGACCGGGTGCCCCAGGGGAAGAACGGGCCCGCGCCGACCGCTCGGGCAAGCTTCGATCCGGGCCCATACGCCCGAGAAGGACGGTTCGCCATGTCCGCAGACTTCAACGACTCCGACAAACGCCGCAGGGCCGCCGAACAGTGGCCGGGCTTCGACCCCGCCGAGGCACTGCATTGGTCGAAGGTCCTCCTCCGCCACTCCCCCGACCCGCAGCGCGCCGGCATCAAGGCTCAGATGAACTCAGCGATCGATCGCGGAATCCCGGTCGCCGGGCCCGGTTGGGTGCGCACCGCTGACTCCGCTCGCGCCGACGGCTTCAACCCGGTGCTCTATCAAGCACTCCACGAAAGCCTGCGCACCATCCCGAAAGCGTCATTCCGATCCCATCCGGGACACCGCCAGGCGACGTTCAAGACCTACGTGCCCGGCACCCCGTATGAATCCGAGCTGTGGTGCGACTGGCCGAAGCTCTTCCTCACCGACGGGTTCGATGCCCGAACGGCCACGGCCCTGACTCTGCTGCGCGCCGAACCGAAGTTTCCGCGCCCACGTACCAGCGACTGAGGCGAAATCTCCCGACCTCGCCCAACCCAACCGGCACGGCCTGTCGGCTCAGCCGAACTGCCGGCCCGCCTCGTAGACGGTGACGCTGCCATCCGGGGTCCCTCTTAGGAGCAGGTAGAAGTAATACTGATCGTCGCTTCCCGTCCCCGGCGTTGTCACGCCGCAGACTGTGTCACCTGGCCGGATCTCATCCCGAGCCGACAGATACGACATCGACTTGCCGTTGGTGAAAAAGTACTCGCCACCACTGAATTCACCCTCTTCATACGGCTGGATGAGCTCGCAATGGTCGACCTTCACACCTTTGGGGAAATGCTCGGATCGGACGGTCGGCGGGTTCGACGTCTGACCATCACCGAGGATGTCATCGAGTGATGACATCATTTCGGGGGTCGCCGAACGTTTCGCTTCTGCGTCGTCTCCGGCGGCGACCGCCTCGGCGAACTTCTGCACCTGTTCCACAGCCGGCGTACGAATGTCACCGGAAGGCACGTGGTAGACGGTGTCCTGATGGGCGAAGGACTTCCCGTCCCAGCGGTAGAGGACATCGGCGTTCGCGGACTTCTGGCATGCGGTGCATCCATCGTCACCGTAGACGCCGATGCCGCCGACGCTGATCCCCAGATACTGCCCCAGCGGGCTGACCGCATTGAAGTACGGCTTGGGCATATATCCGGAGATATCGGCCGAGTTGCCGCGATCGTCGACGTCGTCCCAGAGCTCGATGGAGTCGAGCAGATTGAGATCCTGATCGTAGATCCCGATCGACGGGTAGATATAGGAGCCGCCGCCGTTGCAGCTGAATTCGACGGCGGTCACGGCCTTGTCACCCATGCGAGACGTCGTGAACTTCTCCATGGAGATACCGGAATAGCGGCCGTCGTCGCCGCTGGCCTCACCGTCAGTGAATTCCACCTCGTGCTCGGGCTTCGGATCCAGTGGGCCGTCGCCAAGATAATAGTCGTCATAGGCGAGACCGAATTCCGCGCAGGCCGGCGGCGCCGACAGCTTCCGGTTCAGGAATGCGTCTCGGCCGGGGAACTTCGCAATCGCGCCGCCATCGGAGCCGCCGTCAAAACCCGGGTCGGCCTTGACGGTGTCGACGTCGCTCGAATCGGTGAAGTCGAAGACCTCGAGAACACCCTCGGACATGACCATCAGACGGTCACCGGAGACAGTGAAGCTGTCGAGTTCGACGTCGACGCGCCACAGTTCCTGACCCGAGTCAACGGCGAGACCGTGCACACCGGCGTCGTCGGCGATGACGAGCACTTCGTCCTCAATCGTCCAGTTAGGTCGCAGGCGAGGCTCGCCGAGGCCAGATGCCGTCGCCGCCTCCTCGCCCAGTTCGGATTTCCACAGCACCGAGTCGGCATCGACTGCGACGACCACCTGACCGTCCGAGACCACCCACGGTCCGTCTTCGCCGGCGCCGACCTTCCGCACTGTCGCCTCGGTATCGACGCTGACGTCGGAATACTTGCCGCCAGACGGTGAGCTGAGGCTTCCGTCGTCATTGACGGTGATCGGCACGGCCTCCGAAGCCGGGTCTTCCACCTCGGCGGGGTCTGTGCCGCCGTCCTCCGTGCCTCCTGACGATCCGCCTGTCGATCCGTCTGACTTCGAGTCCTTCGCGTCGTCACCTGGGGTGAGGGTGACTTCTCCGTCTTTCAGCCGAATTGTGCGGTCCCCGCAGGTCAGGGAGTCTGCCGACCACTGGCAGTCCACTGGAGTGCCCTCAAGCTTCGGACCGGAACTCCTCGATTCGTCATCGGCAGAATCGCCCTCGGCCGCCTCACCGTCTTCGATGACGTCCTCGACTTCTGGCTCCTTCACATCGGTGTGCGGAACCGGCGCCATCCACGTCGGCTGCAGAGTCTCTTCGTGGAGAGCCATGATCACTGACTGTCGAGGGCCGACGACGTTGACGAGCTGCTGGTCAGCATCTGCGTCATCGTCTGCTTGCAGCCGAGTCAGCTGCGCATTGCGTCCGACATCGGCGAGGTCGACGGCCGCCTTCTGATTGGGCGCTTTGTCGAAGTCGGAGCCAGCAAAGAATCGCGCGCCGAAGAATCCGCCCGTCACAGCGAGGACGAGGACAAGCCCCGCGCCGATTCCCAGCATCCATTTCCGTTTGCTGCGACTCCCCGGCTGCGGCGAAGGTGAGTTCCCCACCGGTGCAGCAGATCCCTGGTGGTAGGTGGGGTGAGGTGCCGGGTCCTGCTGCCGGCCCGAGGTCCAGCCTCGTCGCGTGAGCGCTTCCTGGACGGCCGGATCCTGATGAGTCGCAAGCCAGTCGAGCAGATCCGGATAGGCATTCGGATGGGCAGCGATGTCAGCGAGCAGGTCCGGCCGGGTCGCCGCTATCCTCTGCAGATCAGAGCCGGAGGCATCAGCCGAGCGAACGATGTCGAGGTCGGGGTCATTCCCGTGACCGAAACTCTTTCCCATACAACAGATGTTATCAACGGAATCAGTCGGGAAATCCGGCTTCGACTCAACCAGTCGTGCGCAGATACACGGCCACGGCAAGCGCGGAAGCGATCGCCACCCGCTTCCCTCCGATATCCACGGTCACCTCATCATCGGTGGGGTCGACGACGTCGAGTGCGACGTCGGGAAGCACTCCCGCCTCGGCGAGCTTGCCCAGGATCTGCGGATCGGCGTCGGAGACTCTCAGCACCGCATAGGACCCGGCGGCCGCCTCGGCGAGGAGGGTCGGAGTATGGGAATCGACGGCGCCATCGGCGCCCGGGATGGGATCGCCGTGCGGATCGGATGTCGGGTGGCCGAGGAACGCGTCGATGCGGTCGATGAGCCGGTCGGAGGCGGCATGTTCGAGGATCTCGGCTTCGTCGTGGACTTCGTCCCAGCCGTAGCCGAGCGACTCGACGAGGAACGTCTCGATGAGCCGGTGCCGGCGCACCATCGACAGGGCGATCGTTCTGCCCCGTTCGGTGAGCACCGGCGGACGGTAGGGCACTCGGGTGATGAGGTCGAGTTCGTCGAGGCGTTTGAGCACCTCGGTGACATTGGCCTTCGTCGTTCCGAAACGGTTCGCAAGCTCCGTGGCCGTCATCGGGTCCCCGCCCCATTCCTGGGCCGACCAGATGGCCTTGAGGTAGTCCTGACTGACCTCGGAGACTTCACCTGCACGCATACGTCCAGTATCCCATGGACAAACCGACACGGATGTTGCGAAACAATTACCTGCTGACCGCTCCTTCGCCGAGGCGGCCCTGCCAGAATCACAGACATGACCTCCCCTTCCGATCCGGTGCCCCCGACCGACGACGCCGTCCCCACCCGATCCGGCCCACCCGCCGCCGCACCCGCCGGCGTCCGATTTCTCGCATTCATCCGCGCCCCGTTCCTCGCGCTCAGCAAGCGGGCAGAAGCCCGCCGAACCTCGAGTGCACACCGCTCTGCTGCTGATCGACCGGCACCGCGCTCTCCACGACGCAGCCCCGCCGATCGGCCGAACCTCGCACCGGATGTCCCGATCGGGCTGTTCCGGCCCGGCGAGATCGAATTCGCGCGGCTCTACAGCCTCCCGCCCTTCGACACTGACGTCCTCATCCTCACCGACCGGCGACTGATGCGGGTGCGCACCGATGCTGCCGGACACGTCGCCCAGCTCTCCCAAACTGCACTCTGGCAGGTCGGGCACGCCCGCGCCGAGGAATTCCGCGACCGTGCGACCGTGACCGTGGAACTGCACGTCGGATCGTCGATGCGGCTCGAGGAGACCGCCCCGGCCGAGGCGCACGAATTCGTCGACACCATCACCGAGGCGGCTGCCCGATCCCGGGCCTGATCCCCGACCGTCCCCGCGGCCCCCTGACAACTCGCCCTGTTTCCTGAACGGACGGGGTGTGATGGTCGGCAGAAATTCCTCCATCAGTAGACTGGCGCAGGCTCGCTTTCGGGCCAGACCACGTTTCCTACCGGAGGCTGATGCGTGCACGATCCGAACGAAGAGAAGTTGAAGCGCCCGATCGTCGAACGAGAACGGTTCGGCGGCACCGATCGAACGACGCGAACCGGCCGGGGCGTCGACCCGGCCAAGCGTGCACCGATCGACAGCACAGAGATGAGCAGGGGCCCCGAGGAGCTCTCCGACGAACGCGGTTCCCGCGTCAACTGGCGAGTCTTCATCGTCGCCTCGCTCATCATCCTCGCCTTCTCCGTGTGGGCGATGATGATGCCGGACTCAGCCCAGTCGACGATGAAGACCACCGTCGACTGGATCGCCGAGAACCTCGGCTGGTTCTACGTCGTCACCGTCACCGTCGTCATCGCCTTCGTCCTCTGGGTCGCTCTGTCCAAGGAGGGTTCGGTCCGTTTGGGGCCCGACCACTCCCGCCCCCAGTACAACCTCTTCACCTGGGTCGCCATGCTCTTCGCCGCCGGTGTGGGCATCGATATGCTCTTCTACTCGGTGACCGGGCCGATCACCCAATACCTCGAACCCGTCAATGCGAGCCCGGAGTCGGCCGCGGCCGCCCAGGACGCCGTGGTGTGGACGATGTTCCACTACGGCATCGCCGGCTGGTCGATGTACTCGCTGCTCGGCATGGCCATGGGCTACTTCGCCTACCGCTGGGGAATGCCGCTGTCGATCCGCGCCGTCCTCTACCCCCTGCTGGGCAAGCGCGTGCGCGGAACCACCGGTGACGTCATCGACATCTTCGCCCTCGTCGGCACCGTCTTCGGTGTGGCCACCTCGATGGGCATCGGCGTCGTCCTGCTCAACGTCGGCTTCGCCACTCTCTTCGGCTTCGAGCAGGGACTCGCACTGCAGATCGCATTGGTCATCGTGGCCGTGGTCATGACCGTCGCCGCCTGCACTTCGGGCGTGGACAAGGGCATCCGCCTGGTCTCCGAACTCAACCTCTGGTCGTGCGCGGCGATGATGCTCTACATCCTCGTCACGGGAAAGACCGCGTTCCTCCTCAACGCCATGGTCGAGAATGTCGGCCGGTTCATCTTCACCCTGCCCGAACGCACACTGTCGACGTTCGCCTATGTCGACGGCGGCTCCGAATGGATGGGCGGATGGACCCTGTTCTTCTGGGCGTTCTGGCTGGCCTGGGGCCCCTTCGTCGGGCTCTTCCTCGCCCGCATCTCCCGCGGACGCACTCTGCGTGAGTTCGTCATCGCCGCGATCACCGCACCGGTCCTCTGCGATTTCATCATCGTCTCGATCTTCGGCAACTCGGCCCTGTCCGAGGTCTTCTCCGGCAACGGCGAGTTCGCGAAGACGGCCATCGCCTCACCGGAACAGGGCTGGTACGACCTGCTCGAGATGTTCCCGGGAGCGACATTCCTCATCGGACTGGCCACACTCTCGGGGCTGCTCTTCTACCTCACGAGTGCGAACTCCGGTGCCATGGTGATGTCGAACTTCTCCTCCTCGATCCCCAACCCGGAAGAGGACGGCCAGAAATGGCTGCGCATCTTCTGGGCCCTCGTCACCGCGGTGCTCACCATCGCCATGCTCGTCGCCGGCGGTGTGACCACGATGGAGTATGCGACGCTGATCTTCGCTCTGCCGGTCACGGTCATCGCCTACCTCGTCATGGCATCCTTCTCGAAGGTGCTGCGCATGGAGCGCGCCGAACGTGAGGGCCGGACTCGTCGGCGCCGCACGACTGCGGCTCACGGCGGTCGGGCCCCGGAGAAGACCTGGCGCCAGCGTCTCGCGACCCTGCGGTCCTATCCGTCGAAGGCCTCCGTCGAGCGCTTCGCCGCCGAGGTGGTCGGACCGTGCCTGGAAGCCGTGTCCGCGGAATTCCGTGAACTCGGCTACTCCGTCGAACACCTTCAGGTCATGGACGAAGACACGGCGATCACCTCGAATACGCTCAACGTCGATATGGGCGAACAGCGCGACTTCCGCTACGAGGCGGCCGCCGTCGAGGCGAATGTGCCCTCGTTCGGTGCCCGCAACGCACCCCGCGGAGACGACCGCTACTATCGCATCGAGGTCTTCACCCAGACCGGTTCCGAGGGCTACGACCTCATGGGGCTGAGCTCTCAGCAGATCATCGACGACGTCCTCGACCGCTACGAGACGCACCTGTCGTTCCTCGCCTATTCGCACGAGCACTCCTACCAGTCGGTCGTCACGCCGCCGCACCCGCCGATCACGGACTCGATCCCGGCGATCCCGGTCTCGCCGAACGATGTCGAGGAGCTGGAGGAACCCAAGCACTGATTCGCGCGGACCCCGCCGTCCGCGACATTCCCGATCCCACCTCGCCGAGGCGGCCCACCGAAAGAGGGCCGGCCGCCTCGGCGAGGTGGGATCCTTCAGATCTGGAACACGAACCGGGCCATGGCCGAGGAAAGAGCTGTAAGAATCGAAGCATGAAGTTCAGAACGCACAAGATGAGCACGAACGTGGTCTACGGGGTGGGTCTCGCCGGTTTCACCACGATCGTCTTCTTCCTCATGAATGCCGGCATCGATCCGCGGGCCCACCGCGTCGGGGACTTCGATCCCGCGGGCGCCGGGATCGTCGGCATCGGGCTCTACGGGCTCTACCATACGATTGCCATCATCTTCTTCAACGAGGACGACTCCTCTGACAAAGACGCACCGGCACCCGATCATCATGTGCCCAGGGCCCCCGATTCGTACACCGGCTTCATCCGCCAGGCCTGGTACAAGGTGTTCTCCGTCGGTCCTATCTGGGCTTTCTTCTCCGCGGCATCGATCTTCATCTGGCATTCCTTCGCCAAGAGCACAGGCACCCCGGGCACGATCTGGGGCGACTACAGCGCATCACCGCTGCCCGCGCTCGTCATCTTCTTCGCCTGCTGGTCAGCGGTCAATCTGGGCTTCACACTGTCCGCTGTCGCCGAGGCGTTCAACCGCGATCACCCCGCGGTCTTCATCATCATGCTCGTGACGATGTTCCTCCTCGGCATCGGCCTCACCTTCGTCTTCATGTTCCCCATTCCCGAGATGAGCACCGGCTCCGGCCTCTTACTCGTCACGATCACGCTGCCGTTGTCCCTGCTCGCCCTGTTCGGCACTCGACTGTGGGCGGTGGTGAGAGTCGCCCGCTGCGACGCAGCGCATCCTCATCTCAGCCCGAGGCAGCAGCACCGCAGGGAGAGGTTCGATCCCCGGCACCAGGACAACGGCGTTCACCGAGCCGGCGCCGTTCAGCAGGGCAGCGCCGTTCCCCACGCGACTGCGGCACCGCCGACTGACCTGCTCCAGCAGGGAGAGGTCCTCCAGCCGGGAGAGGCCCTGCTCCTGCAGTTCCGCAGCGATCTCACCCCCGAACCGCAGATGCTCATCGCCACGAACCGTCGCGTCGTGCGCGCCTCCGTCAACGGCCAAGGACGCAGCGTCGTCCTCGATCAGGCGCAGCCCGGGCAGCTGATGGGCGGCAGCTGCACATTCGACGCCGGCGGAGTCGTGACCACGGCGCATTTCCGCGGCCGTGCCGAGATGAGGCTCCTCGGCGGCGACCCGGCACAGTCGCAGAGATTCGCCGAGGCTCTCACACGCCTGGCCCGAACCGGGCGAACCACACCCTGAGACGCCGGACGGCTCGGCCCCAGGGGCCCGCGAACTCTTGCACATCCTCGGCGAGCGGACCATAGTCGGATCAGAACCGCGAACCGAACCGGGAGGTGTGCGCCGTGGACGTCGGGACACTGACGCAGATCCTGACCGCCGATGACTACACGATCGCGCGTGAGGTGCTGCAGCGCGGATTCGGTGCGCTCTTCTTCATCGCCTTCCTGTCCGCGTGGAACCAGTTCCCCGCGCTCCTCGGCGAAAGGGGACTGACCCCGGCCCCGCGGTTCATCGCCCTGACCACCGCCGCTCAGGCACCGACCCTGTTCCGGTGGAAGCGCTTCGAATACACCGACCGACGCCTGCGCATCGCCTGCGGCATCGGGATGGTCCTCGCCGCATCCGTCGTGCTCGGAGTTCCCCAGGCCGGACCCGCGTGGACGACGATTCCGGCCTTCCTCGCCATGTGGTGCCTCTACTTCTCGATCGTGAGCATCGGCCAGCGCTTCTACGGCTTCGGATGGGAGTCGCTCCTCCTCGAAGCCGGGTTCCTCGTCGGATTCCTCGGCTCCCACGAGGTGGCCCCGACCCTGCTGATGATCCTGTTCCTCCGCTGGTTCGTCGTCCGAGTCGAGTTCGGCGCCGGCATGATCAAGATGCGCGGCGACAGCTCCTGGCGTGATCTCACCGCCATGGACTACCACCATCAGACCCAGCCGATGCCGAATCCGGTCAGCCGGCGTGCGCATCTCATGCCCCGGTGGTGGCATCGCAGCGAGACCCTGGGCAGTCACATCGTCCAGCTCCTCGCCCCCTGGCTGCTGTTCCTGCCTCAGCCCATCGCCTCCTTCGCCGCGGTCGCGATCATCCTCACTCAGCTCGCGCTCGTCATCAGCGGCAACTATGCCTGGCTGAATTGGGCGACGATCCTCCTCGCCTTCGCCGGCATGAGCGATTCCTTCCTCGCCTGGGTCGTCGGCGGTCCCTGGCCGGGTTGGGGCCTGACCGGCATGTTCGGCGCCGAGGCGGCAAGTCCGTCCACGGCAGCCGAGGCTTCAGGGGCAGCAGCGTCCGGGGCCGCATCCGGTGCTGTGCCCACTTGGTGGCTGATCCTCATCGCCGCCTTCGTGATCTGGCAGTGCATGCTCAACCTCCCGGCGCTGAAGAACCTCTTCTCCTCACATCAGCTGATGAATGCGAGTTTCAATCGGCTCGGCCTCGGCAATGCCTATGGCGCCTTCGGGTCGATGACCGAGACCCGCAACGAGATCGTCATCGAAGGCTGGACCTCCCCCGAAGGCGAGAACGTTTCCGAGGGCGGAAACGCCCCCGAGAGCCGCGAGCCGCTCGAGGACGGGGAGCCGTTCCGAGGCGCAGAGCCGTTCGAGGAGTCGACGGTCGCGGCCGATGTCGGCTGGCGGGAGTACGAGTTCAAGGGCAAACCCGGCGATGTGTGCCGGCGCGGGCCCGTCGTTGCGCCGTATCATCTGCGTCTCGATTGGCTGATGTGGTTCGCCGCGCTGGGCGATTATCGCCAGACCTGGTTCACCGAGCTGCTGGCCAAGATCGGTTCCGGCGACGCACAGATCCGCCGTCTCATGGGCCCCGATCCCTTCGCCGGCGCGGCCCCGGAACTCGTCCGCGTCCGCGTCTTCACCTACCGCTATGCCACCCGCGCCGAACGCCGGGACGCCGCTGCCGCCGGATTGCCGCGTCCGTGGTGGGTGCGCTCGAACCCGCGCACTCTGCTGCCCCCGACCGATCTGCGTCGCGACTGACGACCTCGGTCACGGCGCGCTCCCGTCGAGATATCCTGCCGCGCCCTCCGGGATTTGCCGTTCCTGCTCACTCGATCTTAAAGTTAAGGTACATTAACTTTCGTTCCGAGGTCCCGAACGCAGAAGCAGGAGCCCCATGCCCCACCGCAAACCACAGCCCTCCGCCCACCCTGCCTCCCGCCGGATCGCGCGCGGAGCCGCGGCGATCACCGCTTCGGCCCTCGGGCTCCTGCTCGCCGCCTGCAGCAGCTCCCCGGCCGCCGAGGATGCCGATGCCAAACCGGTCGTCCTCACGACCTTCACGGTGCTCGCCGACATTGCGGACAACGTCGCCGGTAACCATCTCGAGGTCGAGTCGATCACGAAGGTCGGCGCGGAGATCCACGGCTACGAACCCACGCCCGGTGACATCCGCAAGGCGTCGAAGGCCGACCTCGTGCTCGACAACGGGCTCAACCTCGAGCAGTGGTTCTCCCAGTTCGTCGATGACATCGACGTCCCTCATGCCGTCGTCAGCGAGGGCGTCGAGGAGCTGTCGATCACCGCGGATGCCGACGCCGGCAAACCCAACCCGCACGCCTGGATGAGCCCGCTCAATGTCCAGATCTACGCCGAGAACATGGCTCGCGCCTTCGCCGACCTCGACCCGGACCATGCCGATGACTACACCGCCAATGCCGAGGACTACGGAGCACAGCTGCAGGAGGTCCACGACGACCTCGTCGACGAACTCTCGACGCTGCCGAAATCCCAGCGGGCTCTGGTCACCTGCGAGGGGGCGTTCTCCTACCTGACTCGGGACACCGGACTGAGCGAGAAGTACATCTGGCCGGTCAATGCCGAAGCGCAGGCGACCCCGGGGCAGATCACCTCGGCGATCGACTTCGTCAAGGACAACGACGTGCCCGCGGTCTTCTGCGAGTCCACGGTCTCCTCGGCGCCGATGGACCGGGTCGTCGAGTCCACCGATGCGGAATTCGGCGGCACGCTCTACGTCGACTCGCTGTCCGAATCGGACGGACCGGTCCCCACCTATCTCGATCTCATCCGCCACGATGCGCAGGTCATCTCCGAGGCCCTGACCGGGGGCAGAGGATGAGCGCCGCGATCGGTCAGGGGCACACCGAGACCCCCGCGATCAGCGTCGACGGGGTGACCGTCCACTACGGGGACACGCTCGCTCTCGACCGGGCGTCCCTGTCGCTGGGGCACGGACGCATCTGCGGGCTGATCGGGATGAACGGTTCGGGCAAGTCGACCCTGTTCAAGACGATCATGGGCATGATCGACCCCGAATCCGGTCGAGTGCGCATCGACGGCGGCCCCACGCGGCAGGCACGACGGGCCGGTGTCCTCGGCTATGTTCCGCAGAGCGAGGACGTCGATTGGGACTTCCCGCTGTCCGTGCGCGATGTCGTGATGATGGGTCGCTACGGTCGTATGGGCCCGCTGCGGCTGAGCCGCAGGGCCGACCGTGAGGCCGTCGATCATGCCCTGGAGCGCGTCGAGCTCACCGAGTACGCCGATCGCCAGATCGGGCAGCTCTCGGGAGGACAGAAGAAGCGGGCCTTCGTCGCCCGCGGGCTCGCTCAGGAAGCGACGATCCTGCTCCTCGACGAGCCCTTCGCCGGGGTCGACAAACGCAGCGAGGCCACGATCACCCGGCTGCTCAAGGAACTCGCCGAGGCGGGCGCGACGGTGCTCGTGTCCACTCACGATCTGCATGCGCTGCCCGGTCTCGCCGATGAGGCGGTCCTGCTCATGCGCCGAGTCCTCCTCCACTCCTCCCCCGCCGAGGTGCTCCGCCCCGAAAACCTCGCCCGCGCCTTCGGCCTCGACATCACACCCACCGAGGCCACACCCACAGAGGCCACACCCGCAGAGGTCACACTCACCGAGGAGGAAGCGCGATGACCGTCTTCGAGTTCCTGTTCGAGCCCTTCGGCTTCGACTTCATGCTCCGCGCCCTGGCCACGACTCTCATCGCCTCGGTCGTGTGCGCCGTGCTCTCCTGCTGGCTGGTGCTCATCGGCTGGTCGCTCATGGGCGATGCGGTCTCCCATGCCGTGCTGCCGGGAGTCGTGCTCGCCTATGTCGTCGATGCTCCGTTCGCGCTCGGGGCGGTGGCCTTCGGGTTCCTCGCCGTCGGGCTCATCGGGGCGGTGCGCGACACCAGTCGCGTCAAAGAGGATGCCGCGATCGGGATCGTCTTCACCTCCCTGTTCGCCCTCGGCCTCGTCCTCATCTCGGTCGTCCCCTCCCATGTCGATCTCAACCACATCATCTTCGGCAACCTCCTCGGCGTCTCGGCCGCGGATCTGGCGCAGGTGGCGGTGCTCGGCGCGGTGACCCTGACCGTGCTCGTGGCCAAGAACCGCGATTTCACCCTCTTCGCCTTCGATCCCACTCATGCTCATGCCTTGGGTATCAACCCGCGGCTCCTCGGCGCCACACTGCTCGGCCTGCTCGCTCTGACCTCGGTGGTCGCTCTGCAGGCGGTCGGTGTCGTCCTCGTCGTGGCGATGCTCATCGTCCCCGGAGCCACGGCGTACCTGCTCACGGATCGGTTCCAGCGGATGCTGCTCATCGCCCCGGCGATCTCGATCGCGTGTGCGATCATCGGCCTGTACTCGAGCTACTACTTCGACGCCGCGTCCGGCGGGATGGTGGTGCTGGCGCAGGGCGCGGTCTTCGCGCTCGTCTACCTCTTCGCCCCTCGCCACGGCCTCATCGGCCGGCGCGTGGCGACCCGGCGA
Organism: Brevibacterium sp. S111; assembly: GCF_004745075.1. GTDB lineage: Bacteria > Actinomycetota > Actinomycetes > Actinomycetales > Brevibacteriaceae > Brevibacterium. The sequence goes on along the minus strand of NZ_RHFH01000009.1, from coordinate 81,326 downwards.
CGGCAGCGCACGCGGGCACGAGTGTGATGCGCGCCGCGGCCCCCGCGACCGCGGAATCTTCGCCGGTCAGGGGCTTCGCGTCACCACCTCGGCGGGGTGATTCTCCCTCGCCGGCCGCCTCGGCGGGGCGAATCCCACCGGTTCACCACTTCGGTGGGGTGACCCCCGCCGGGTGACCACCTCGGTGGGGGCTAATCGACTCCCAGCGCAAGGAGGACGACGAGGACGACGTTGAGCACGATGATGAGGGCCGAGGCGACCACGGCGATGCTCGTGATCCACCGGGCATTCGCGAATTCGCCCATGACCTTCCGACTGCTCGTGAGCCTGACCAGGGGAATCATCGCGAAGGGAATGCCGAGGCTGAGCACGACCTGGCTGAGCACGAGCGCCCAGGTCGGGTCGACTCCGAGCCCCAGGATGATGAGTGCGGGAATCATCGTCACCGCCCGCTGCCACATGATCGGGATGTTCACGCGCAGCAGACCCTGCATGATCGATGCGCCCGCATAGGAGCCGACCGCGCTCGAGGCCAATCCCGAAGCAAGCAGTCCGATGCCGAAGAAGAGGCCGACGATCTCGCCGAGGTTGGCCGTGACGACCGCGTGCGCACCCTCGATGGTGTCGGTGCCGGCCTGGCCGCGCAGGGAAGCGGCGGCGAGGAGGAGCATCGCAATGTTCACGGATCCGGCGACGACGAGGGAGGCCACGACGTCCCAGCGGCTCGCGCGCAGCAGCTGCCCGGTCGAGGCGGTCGTGTCCCTGCGGTGACGGTCGACCGAGAGTGCCGAATGGAGGTAGATCGCGTGGGGCATGACCGTGGCGCCGAGCATGCTCGCGGCGAGCACCACGGAGTTCGTGCCTTCGAGCCGGGGCACGATTCCACCCGCGGCCTGCCCCCAATCCACGTCCCCGACGAACAGGCCCGCAAGAAAGCCGATGGCGATGATCGCGAGGAACGCGATGATGACGAACTCGAAGGGGCGCTGACCGCGGGTGGATTGGATCGAGAGCAGGAGCAGAGACACCACTCCGACGATGACTCCGCCGAGGAGGAGCGGCAGATCGAAGAGGATCTTCAGGGCGATGGCGCCGCCGATGACTTCGGCGAGGTCGGTGGCGATGGCGACGATCTCGGCCTGACCCCAGTAGGCCAGGCGTGAGCGTCGGCGCAGTCGTTCGCCGAGGATGCCCGGCAGCGACCGTCCGGAGACGAGCCCGAGCTTCGAGGACAGGTATTGGACGAGAACGGCGATGAGGTTCGCGGCCACGAGCACCCACACGAGCAGGTATCCGTATTCGGCACCGGCGGTGAGGTTGGCGGCGACATTGCCCGGATCGACATAGGCGATGGCGGCGACGAAGGCCGGGCCGAGGAGCGCGAGTGTGGAGATCTTCTTCCGGTCGCGTTTCTTCCGGCCGTGCCCGCCCGTGCGTGCGACGGCAGAGGAATCGACGTTCATGAAGTTAAGGTACATAAACTTTCCCGTCGAGGGCAACATGAGGGTCCACGATGGCGCGAGTCCGGCAGCACTCGGCTGCGCTCGACCGGCGCGAGGCCGGAAGCACCCGCCCCACGGCACCCGGCGCTCGGCCGGCGAGCGATGCACCGGCCTGGAAAGTGAACACGGAAGGACTTATGCTTCGACCATGTCAGGTGAACATGTTCAATTCCGCTCCGCAAAGCGCCGGCGCACGGAAGACCGGATCATCGGCGCCGCCGCCGATCTCTTCCTCGAACACGGGTTCAAGGCCACAACCGTGCGCGGCATCGCCAAGTCCGCCGAGGTGTCCGTCGGCCGGGTGATGTCCGTGGGCGACAAGGACGCCATCCTCGTCCGCTGCTTCGATCGGTGGATCGGCCAACTGCAGGACGGGACGTACACGGCACCTCCGCCTCGGCGGGTCAGTCTGTCGAAGCGGGGAGGGCACGATGCTGCGGGCACGTCGGTGGTGAGCGGGGCCAGGACCACCTCGGCGGTGCAGCGTCACCTGCTTGATCTCTTTCTGCCGTTCCTCGAATTCTTCGCCGCACACGAGGACCTGTCCCGGGACTACGCGGCGGCGATGATCCGGGTCAAGGGCGACCCCGAGGTATTCAATGCTCTCGCGGCGGACTTGCAGGACCGCCTCAGCGGGGCCTTGGCCTCGATCGGGATCAGCGAGGACCATGCGCGGGCCAGCGCCTCGGCGCTCTACGACTCCTACCTGGGCATACTCTTCCGGTGGGCCGCGACGACGATGACTCTCGCCGAGGCCACGGATGCGCTCCTGGCCATCATCGCTTTCCATACTCGCGTCCGGAGCCCGCTGTGAACCGGCCGTCCATCAACGATTCCACCGAGGCCCTGCCATGATTCTGCTGCCCGACCCCACCTGGCCGGTCGTCGTCCTCGCGATCGTCGTCTTCGGCGACGGACTGCTGACCTTCCGACCGCCCCAGGCGATCGCCGCCTGCCTCGACGGCGTCGGGTTCCCACGCGATTGGTGGTGGGTGCTCGCGATCGTGAAGTTCCTCGCCGCCGCGGGGCTGGTCGCCGGCATCTGGATTCCCGGTCTCGGCGCCGCCGCAGCGGCGGGGCTCGTCGCCTATTTCCTCTGCGCTGTCGCGGCGCATCGGCGGGCGCGCTACGTCGGGCGGGACTTCTGGCTCAACTGCCTGGGCATGCTCCTCGCCTGCGCGGCGGTCCTCATCTTCTGCTTCCTCGAATGAGTGCCGCGCAGGCGGACGGCAAGCACCGCACATTCGGGCGGATTCCGCCGCCATCCCCTCATCCTCGGCGCCGAGATTCGCAAATTGCAGGCGCGTACCCGTGCACACCCCACTTGTTCTGACCTAGAGTCGAGATACGGCACCGGCGCCGACAGGGGCGCTCAGCCGTCCGGCAGAGGAGTGTGGACATGCCTGAATACGCCGACAGCAGTCGCACGCGCGACGAAACTCCCCACGAACGCTACGAACGCTGGGTATGGATCCACGAAACGGCGTCGATGACCGGGTGGGACTTCTCCCCGCTCGCGGGACGGCTCGTCGCCGACGATCCGCCCTGGGACTTCGACCAGATCTGCCTCGACGCGATGGCCGAGGCGAACAGCTGCCTCGACATGGGCACCGGAGGCGGCGAGCGCCTCATCGAACTCATCGACCGCCTCGACGAGGCCCGCCCGCCCGGCGAAGCCTCGCCGACGATCACCGCGTCCGAGGGCTGGGAGCCGAACGTGCCCCTGGCCGCCTCGGCGCTGCGGGACTACGGGGTCGACGTCGCCCGCTACGACAGCGATCACCACCCGGAGATGCCGTGGAACGACGGCGAGTTCGACCTCGTGATGAACCGGCACGAAAGCTATGACACCGCCGAGGTGGCTCGCGTGCTCGCCCCGGGCGGACTCTTCATCACCCAGCAGGTCGACGGTACGGAGGCGCAGGAGTTCCGGGACTTCTTCGGCGGCGGAGTCGGCGATCTCCACCAGCAGCTCGAGCCCTGCCTCGACGAAGCCGAACGTCACGGGTTCGACATCGAAGCCGCACGGAAGTGGCAGGGCACGATGTCCTTCACCGACGTCGAGGCGGTCATCGAATACCTCGCCTACATTCCCTGGGATGTGCCCGGGTTCTCCGTCATGCCCCACCTCGGCGTGCTCAAACGCCTCGCCGAGTCGAATGACCCCATCGAGGTCACACAGAAGCGCTTCCTCATCGTCGCCCGCAAACTCTGAGCAACCGGAAACTCTGAGCATCCGCAAACGGCCTGCGCGCGAACCCGGCGCGCCGGCACGGCCTCGCCCGTGCCGGCGCGGCTGCACGGCCTCGCCCGTGGTGCCCGGGAGTTCCTGCTGCCGTGATGCGCGCGCAGAGGAGGGAGGTTTTCCCGACCCTGCGCACGGGAAAGCAGGATGGGTCGCACCGGCCCGGCCTCGATAGCGTCGAGTTATGACCTCGACGGACTTCTCATTCCCCCAGCCCACCGATGATGAGCTCGCCGCACAGCAGCCTCGGGTTCTCGGCCCTCACCCTTCGCTGATCGACTCCTCCCCCGGCACCGGTTTCGACAGCCACGACGGAGCACCACGCCCATCCTCAGCCACGACCTCAGCCGGTGGCGCAGGCATGTTCTCGGCAGGCGGTTCCGGCATGTCCTCCGCCAGTGGTACGGCCACCCCCTCAGCCGGCGACACAGCCGGCGCACTCGGCAGGCAAGCGGCTGAGGCGAAGTCGCCGGCCCTCGGCAAGGCGGCGATGGCGCTTTCGATCGTCGCTCTCGTTCTCAGCGTGGCCGCCTCGGCGATCCTCGGTGCCACCGTCGGCCCCGCTGAGGCCGCGTCGGGCTACTACTTCACCGATACACCGGACTGGTATCAGACCTTGGCGGCCGTGCTCGTCGGACTGCAGGTCCTGTGCACCTGCCTGGGGATCACCGGCCTCATCCTCGGCATCACCGCGGCGGTCACTGCCCGGGGTCGCACTGTCAGCATTGTCGCCATCGCTGTGGCGGCGGTCGCTCCGTTCGTCTCCTTCGGCACGTTCATCGCCCTCATCTTCGCCATCGCCTGACGCCGCATCCCCCTGAGCACCCGCCACCCATCTCCCCGCCACGCCCCTCAGCACCCGCCGCTCATTTCCCACCCCGGCCCGCCTCCCCGCCGGCCCGTCTCCGCCGAAAAACGGGGTGAGCGCCGAGACACACGTGCGCGCACACGTTCCTCGGTGCTCACCCCGTTTTTCGGCGCGCAGCCCCTGCGTGGACACCGCCAGCTGTCCGAATTCCGGGCCTCCTGTTGACACCGCTTCCCTCACGATGCACGATTAAACAAATCGATTTGGCCACTGAGTTCCAGGCCGATCACGATGTGCCTCGAGGAGCAGTGCCATGACCGCGACACCCGATGCTGACAAAACTGACGGCACGGACAGCGCTGTCCATCCGGTCGACAGGCTCCGGCCGATCCACACCCTCATCCCGTTCGCCATCCAACACGTGCTCGTCATGGTCGCGACGCCGATCTCCTCGGTCTTCCTCATCGCCACTGCCCTCGGGCTGGATGCGAGAACCACCTCGGCGGTGCTGTCCGCGGTCTTCGTCTTCTCGGGCCTCGGGTCGATCCTGCAGTCGGTCGGAGTGTGGAGGATCGGGGTCCGACTGCCCTTCGTCATGCTCCCGGGCGGGGCGGCGACGATCCTCTTCATCACGATCGCCCAGGGCACCGACGTCGAGACCGCGGTCGGAGCAGTGCTGCTCACCGGTGTCTTCTACATCCTCGCGGTGACGCTCTTCGTCAAGGTGCTCAAGTTCTTCCCACCGCTGGTCATCGGGATCATGGTCATCGTCATCGGCATCAACCTCGTCCAGATCACCGGCAAGCTCATCGTCGGCGAAGCGGATGCACCCGACTTCGGCGACCCGCAGAATCTGCTGCTCGGGCTCATCACCATCGGCATCACGGTCCTGTGTTTCCGGTTCCTGCGCGGAATGCTCGGCAAGCTCTCCGTGGCCGTCGGCCTCGTGGGCGGCACCATCGTCGGCGCCTTCATGGGAGCCACGGACTTCTCCGGCCAGACCGACGGCCCGCTGTTCGCGATCCCGACGCTCTTCCCGTTCGGGTCGCCGAAGTTCGACCTCATCGCCGCGATCCCGATGCTGCTGTGGGCACTGGCCTCCATGGCCGAGGCGACGGGCCAGACGATCATCAACGGTGAGATCGTCGGCAAGGAAGTCGAACCCAGCCGTGCGGTGCCGCGTCTCATCCGCTCCGACGGCATCATCACCATCCTCGGCGGGCTCTTCGGCACTCCAGCCATGGTCACCAGCGGCGAGAACGTCGGCATCGTCCGCGCTTCGGGTGTGCGCAGCAGGTACGTGACCGCCATCGCCGGCTGCCTCCTCATCCTCATCGGCTTCAGCCCCATCGCCCGCATTCTCAACGGGATCCCCTCGGCGGTCGTCGGCGGAACCGCCGTGGTCGTCTTCGCCATCATCGCCGTCCTCGGCATTCAGATGCTCGCGAAGATCGACTTCAACGAGACCGGCAACCTCATCACCGCCACGGTCGGCCTGGCCGCAGGGCTCATGCCCGTGCTCATCCCCGGCATGTACGCGCAGCTGCCGCAGAGCGCGGCGTCCCTGCTCGGCAGCGGTGTGGCAATGGCCGCATTCGTCTCCGTGCTGCTCAATCTGCTCTTCCACCACACCGGCAAGCGCAACCGCCACCCGAAGTCTCGGACACCGCTCGACGATCCGAGCACGCTCGAACAGCGCCCGTCCGACTATCGGATCTGACTCGGATCTGACACCGAGACGCCAGTCCGACTTACTGTCGCGGACCGGTGGCCGGTTCTCTGGTCACTTGTAATGAGCCGTGGTCCGGTGGTCGAGTTCCTGGTCATGAGCCAGGACCGGTAGTCGAGTCCCCGGTCATGAGCTAGGACCGGTAGTCGAGTTCCCGGTCAAGAGCTGGGACCGGTGGTCGATTCCCGGGCGACGAGCCTGGGTCCGGGCGCACCCGCCGAGGCGGTCGGAACCGAATCAGTCATTTCATCATTTGCCGTGCTGTGACCGTCGAGGACCGCGACCAGCATTTCGACCGCTGCCTTCGAGATCGCCTCGAGGCCGAGGTCCACTGCGGTGAGCGGCGGGCTGCTTGTGCGAGCGCGCAGACCGTCGTAGCGGGTGGCGATGAGCAGGTCATCGCCGATGGTTCGTCCGGCTTCCTCGGCAGCTCTCACCGCGCCGGTGGCGAAGGTGTCGATGGGGGCGAGGAGGGCGTCGATGTCAGGGTGTGCGGCCAGCAGTTCCTGTGTGGCCGCGTAGGCACCGTCTTCTCCGGACGTCTCGTCCGCCTCGGCGATAAGCGGGGCGAAGCCGCGGGCCTCTGCGGTCGCGGCATACACTTCGCGGGCGGCCGTCTGTGCCCCGCGGCGACTGCGGCTGACGAGAAGCGCCGGCTGCCGGGCGCCCTGGTCGACGAGGTGGTCGAGCAGCAGCTGCGCCGTCACCTGATGGTGGAGATCGATGCTCCACTTGCTGCCCGCGGCACCCCCGCGACTCGCCCCGCCGACCCGCTGCTCTGTGTCGCGGACCTGCTGCTCCGCCGCGCGGGCCCGCTGCTCAGCCCCGCGGGCCCGCTGCTCCGCGTCGCCGGAGCCCGGCCCGTCGATCGTGACGTAGGGGATGCCCCGCTCGCGCAGCGCCTCGGCGAGGGGATCGTCGAGGGTCGGTTCGAGCAGGATCGCCCCGTCGATATCGAGGAGGTCGACGGGATTGGTCTCCTCGTTGGGTGGGGCGAGGACGAAGACGTAGCCCTCGAGCAGCGCCGTCCGCGCACACCCCATGGCCAGTTCGGTGAAGAATCCCAGCTGGGAGGGCCCTGCGGACACCGCCGCCGGCATGGAGGAGAGCAGAGCCAGTGTCTGCGATCTGCCCGACCGCAGGCTCTGCGCACGGACGCTGGGCCGATAGTTCAGCCGCTCGGCGACCTCTTTGACCTTGTCCCGGGTGGCGGCGTTGACCTTCCCCTGACCGCTGAGTGCATGCGAGACGGTCGTCCGTGACACACCGGCCTCACGCGCCACATCAGCGATCGTGACGCGGTGGGTGCGCGGGAAGTCGGACATGGAATCAGCCTACTTCACTGTGCCGTGACAGAGATGACAGCCGAAGACGCCCGCAGATTCACCCAGCGACCGGAGACTCGAACGGCATCCAGCGCCCGCAGATTTGCCTGTTGCCGGCCCGCGCGAGATTCGAATCCCCAAACATAGGTCGCAATCGGACATTTTTCGCGCCGGAAAGTATCCGTTTGCGACCTATATTTTCGGCCCAAGTATCCGTTTGCGACCACTACTCGAAGTCCCCTGGCGCTCTCGCCCTCGCATCCTCAGGCCTGGACGATGACGATGGCTCCGGAGACGATGGCGAAGCCGAGGACGATGTAGCGCAGCACCGGCCCGTCGAGGCGGTGGTGGACATAGCGGGAGAGGAACGAGCCGACGACGAGGAACGGCAGCATCCACGCGGTCGTCATCATCGTCTCCGCCGACACCTGCCCGCTGAGGGCGAGCACGATGAGCGAGATGATCTCACCGACGAGGAAGCACACGGCCACCGTCGACCGCAGCTCCGGCCCGGGCCTGTGCTGATAGGCCAGCGCGTAGGGCGGCCCGCCGATGCCCGTCGAGGTCTCGGTGACACCGGTGATGAGTCCGACCGTCGCGAGCACCGGCCGATTCGGCGCGAACTTCGGCGCGATCAGGGCGATGATCGCTGCGATGAGCGTCGACCAGCCGATGAGCAGCGCGAGCTGGTGGAGATTGACGATGACGAGGATCCACAGACCCGCGAAGGTGCCCGCGAACCGGCCGACGCTGATCCACTTCACGCCCGTCCAATCGATGTGCGCTCGTTCGCGCGCGGCGACGTAGAGGTTGAGCGGAATCATCAGCACGAGCAGCATCACCGGGATGAGACTCGGATCGATGAACGTCACGACCGGCGCGAGGATCATCGCGAACCCCATCCCGGTCGATCCCTGCACGAAAGCGGAGATGAGAACGACCGCAGCGACGATCGTGAAAGCGAGGATCGACATCAGCTGCGATCGCCCGCCGAGGTGGCCCTGTCCGCTGTGCCGGCCCCGCCCACCGCGTGAGATCCCCTCGCCGAGGCGGCCCCGCGCTCGGCCATCCACCGCGCCCGGTGTTCGGCTGCGTTGGGGTCGATGCGGGTGATCGGCGAGTTCGCGACGACGCGGCGGGAGACCTCCTTGGCGCGGTCGAGGAACGCGCAGCCGTCCCAGTCGACGGGCCAGCCGCGGTCGAGTCGGAGTCTGCCGTCGACGATGACGGATTCGATCTGGTCGCGGTTGGCCAGGCGCACAAGCTCCCAGGGCAGGTCCCAGGAGGGAACGAATTCGGGGGTGTCGATGTCGACGACGAGGAGGTCGGCGCGGGCGCCGGGGGCGATCTCACCGATCTGGCCGCTCAGCCCCACGGCGTCGGCGCCGCCGCGCAGGCCCTGTTCGAGCCAGGTCCAGCCGCCGCCGGATGAGGAGTCGACGACGTCCATTCCTCCGGTCAGCCGCTGCGCGGTCTCGGCGGCGTCGAGGAGCCGGAAGGCGTCCGAGCGGGTGCCGTCGGTGCCGAGCCCGATGCGCATTCCCAGTTCGTGCATGAGCAGGGCCGGAGCCACGGCGTTGCCCTTCCACGAACTCGCGACCGGGTTGTAGGCGATCGCGCCGCCGGAGTCGCGGAGGAGGCGGATCTCGCGCGGGGTGAGCAGCGTGGCATGCGCGGCGAGCAGTTCGGGCCCGAGCGCGCCGAGGCGGGCAAGGCGCTCCAGCGGGCGTTCACCGCTGGAGATGAGGGAGCGTTCGACGGCGACGATGTGCTCGTTGAGGTGGGTCTGGAAAGGCACACCGGCGTCCCGGGCCATCTGCGTGATCGTCGCGAGCGCCTCGTCGGAGGCGACCTCGGGGATCGACACGGCCAGGGAGGGGTGGATGAGGGACTCGGCGTCCCACCTGTTCAGGTGCATTTCGGCGGCGGCGACCACCTCGGCGAGCTCCACCGTGCGCACTCCCCCGCCGAGATCGTTGCAGATCACGCCGAGCACGCAGCGCAGGCCGACGTCCGAGGTGACGTCGGAGATCGCGGAGACGTCGACGCTTGAGCGGGTGCCGGCGTCGGCGACTGTAGTGAAACCGCCGCGCAGGGATTCCCAGGCGGCCAGGCGGGTGGCGACGTCGATGGCCTCGGCGTCCATGTTCGACTCCATCGGCACCCACACGCGTTGGAAGATCTCCGAGGGTTCGCCGAAGACGAGGGACTTGCCGAAGGTCTGGGTGAGGTGGTGATGGGCGTCGATGAAGCCGGGCATGAGCAGGCGGCCGGGAAGGTCGATGCGAGTCGGTGCGGGAGCAGGTTCGGCACCGGAATTCGGGTCGGCGGCGTCGGTGGGAGTGAGGAGCGATTCGGCGTGGGCGGTCACCTCGGCGAGGGGGCCGGCAGCGAGAATCCGGCCGCCGGAGATGAGCACCGCGTGCCCTGACTGCGGGCCTTCGGGAAGGAGCACCTGCTCGGGGACGAGCACGGTCGGGGACTGGTGCAGAGTGCGCAGCTGAGTCATGTCATCCTTCGTTGCCGCAGGAGCCTCGACGACCCTGCAGATCGTCGTGGCAGGCGATAGCCCGCAGCGTGGTCCTGCCGGTGAGACAAATCGATTTGGCTACTGCCAGTTTACGGCGAGCAGTCTAGTGGGTCAACGGCTCTTCGGAGCCGAGATCCACCGGTGTCCGTCGAGGGATCGCCCCGTGTACTGCGAGCCTGACGAACACCGCGACCGTGGCGGCGACGGCGGTGACCGTGACGACCGCGACCAGTGGTGCGCTCTGCAGCAGCTGCGGAATCAGCCTTTCGGGCACCAACACGGCGAAGGCGAAGGCCGTCAGCGTGCCGAGGTAGGAGCCGATCATGAAACCGCGGTGAACGGCCACCGCTCGACGTCGGATCGCGGCGATCGCAACGACCATGCACACGAGCGTCCAGATCGCCAGACCGTGCAGCCAGGAGAAGCCGTCTGGAGAGATCCAGAAGCTCGAGAAGCAGACGATGAGCATCGCGGCCACCCAACTGGCGCCCAGCAGCCGGTGGGCGCGATCCCGCCGCCGGCGCAGAATCTGCACGGGCCCCAGAAGAATTACGTACAGCGCGGCCACGGCATGGACGATGATGACCAAAGTGAAGGCATCCATAGGTATACGATAGTTTCACTATCCAGGTTTCCGCCATCAAGATAGTTCGGCCTCGGGCTGCTATCCGGCCCCCAGACGACGATGGAGGTGTCATGCTGCTCAAACAGCTCGCCAGTGTGAGTGGATGTTCTGCGGCATCGATCAAGTACTACCGGCGTGAAGGCCTGCTGCCGCCCGGCGAATACGTCACGGCGACACGGCAGGACTACGGACGCGTTCATCTCGAGAGACTGCAGCTGATCCATGTCATGCGCGAAGTCGCGGATGCCCCCATCAGCGCGATCCGTCGGCTCACCGAACTGCTCGATGACCCCCAGGTGCCGCAGATCCGAGCACTCCAAGAAGCCCAAGCGATCGCCCTCGGCACACCGACTACCGGCGAGGCAACCGATTCCGACGATGTCGAGCACCCGACAGTGGGTCGGCTGTTGTCGCAGATGGGCTGGCCCGACATCGACTCAGTGCCACGACGAGCACTCGACGAGGCGCTCAAGACCCTCGCAGCATGGGAGATGCCGGACGAGATCGACGCTGTCATGCGCTATGCCGTGCCGATGACCGAAGTCGCCCGGGGCGATATCGAATTCATCCAGCAGCGCCCCGCTGATGCAGGCCGGGTCTCAAGCGACGTCGTCGTCATGCGAGCGGCGGCCGGCACGATCGCGTTCGACCGCCTCATGAGAGCGCTGCGGGCTTTGGGACATGTCTCCCTGAGTGTTCGCAGCTCCGAGGCCGAGGGCGGTCCGGCTGACTGACCACGAGCGTTTCCCCTGCTGAGGACTCGAGTCACCCACGTCGAGGAGTCCGCGCCCCTGGGTTCGCGTCGAGGGGTTCGCCTCTGAGCCCGTAAAATGGGTCCATGCCGACTCTGCCGCTCACGCCCACCTCGGCGGATCACGAGCACCTGGACTGCGGATATTTCGAGCGCGGGGAGTGCCGGTCCTGCGCCCTCATCGAGACCGCGTATCTGAAGCAGATCTCAGACAAGGAGGCCTGGTGCCGGGAGATCCTCGCCGAGGCGGCCCCTCAGGAGTGGCTGCCGACCTTCGCCGGTGGGGTGGACGGCTTCCGCAACCGCGCGAAACTCGCCGTCGGCGGTGGGGCCGGTCATGTCACTCTGGGCATCCTCGACCAGGAATTCCACGGCGTCGATCTGCGCGAATGCGGGGTCCAGGCGCCGGCGATCCGGGCGGTGATCCCGGTGCTCGCAGACTTCCTCGATGCCACCGGGCTCGAACCCTATGATGTCTCCGCGCGTCGTGGTGAGCTGAAGTTCGTCCATGTCACGGCGGCGCCATCGGGTGAGCTGATGATCCGATTCGTCGTGCGCACTCAGCATGGCCTCGATGTGCTCCGGTCGCGGCGGGCCGGTCTGCTCGAGCTCGCGCCGGAGGCTTCAGTGGTGTCGGTGAATCTGCTGCCCGAACACAAGGCGGTGCTCGAAGGCAGCCGCGAGGAGCTGCTCCACGGTGATTCCCTGCGAATGAACCTCGACCGGGTCGATCTGCATCTGCGTCCCCAGAGTTTCTTCCAGACGAATACCCAAGTCGCGATCGGACTGTACAACCAGGTCACCGCATGGGTGGATGCGGTCGGCGCACAGAGCCTGTGGGACCTCTACTGCGGTGTCGGAGGGTTCGCGCTCTGCTGCGCGGGGAAACGCGCGCGCGGCGAGGACGGAACGGCCCGCCGGGTCACCGGTGTCGAGGTCAGCGAACAGGCGATCGAATCGGCGAGGATCAGCGCCGCCGAGCTCGACATCGACGCCCGCTTCCTCGCCGGCGATGCCACGGAGTTCGCCGAACGGAACTTGACCGCAGGCAAACGGCCGGACTGCGTGATCGTCAATCCGCCTCGGCGCGGGATCGGTGCTCGGCTGTCCGCCGCGTTCGAGGACTCCGGCGTCGAGCACATCGTCTATTCGAGCTGCAATCCCGTGTCCCTGGCCAAGGACCTCGCGCAGATGCCCAGCTACGAGGTGGCTCAGGCGCGGATCTTCGACATGTTCCCGCATACGAAGCACTTCGAGGTCGCGGTCGTGCTGCAGCACCGCTGACCACCGCGAGATGCCTCACACTCTGCCTCATCGGGTCCAATCCATGTGGTGATTCGGCGACAAGCGCCTAGACTCGACTGCTGCACGGCCCCACGAACGTCCCAGTTCGCGGGGCCTGTTGTGTATCTGCTGAAATCCCGCCCACTGCCCCCGAATACATGCTCCTGCCCGCCATCGAGGCGGCCGTGAGCCCGGAGACCACGATGACGACGCTGAATTCCCCCTCCTCAGATCCTGCAGGCACCGCCGCGACCGGGTCCGAGCACTCCACCGAATCCGCCTCCTCCGGCGGACTCGACGACCCTCCCCCTCCCGGCGGGGTCGGATCCGACTCCGGCCCCGCCGGCGCCGAGACCGCATCCCTTGCAGACCCTTCCTCCAACCGGGTCGGGAAGGTGTTCGTGTGCGCTGTCGGCCTCGTCATCGCCTTCGTGCTGTGGGCGGCGATCGCCCCCGAGGCGCTGGCCGACATCATGACTCGGGCGATGACCGCAGTCTCCACCGGCTTCGGCTGGATCTATCTGGTCGTGCCCTTCGCCGCGATCGTCATGCTCGTGTGGTTCGCCGTCAGCCGTTTCGGTCGCCTGCGGCTGGGCGCACACGACTCCCGTCCCGAATATCGCACTGTCACCTGGCTGGCGATGATCCTCGCTGCCGTCATGGGCATCGGCCTCGTCAGCTACGGCGTGGCCGAACCGATGTCCCACTTCATGGTTCCGCCCCACGGGCTGGCCGAACCGGAGACCATGGACGCCGCAGTGCGCGCCATGCAGTTCTCCTACCTCGATTGGGGCTTCCAGGCCTGGGCGATCTTCGGCGTCTTCGGTCTCGCGATCGGCTACTCCACCCACCGCAAGGGCCGACCGGCACTCGTGTCCACAATGCTGCGGCCAGTCCTCGGCCGCCTCGTCGACGGTTGGGTCGGCAGCTTCATCGACATCCTCACCATCATCGCCACTCTCTTCGGGACGACGACTTCCCTGGGTCTCGGCGCCTCTCAGATCGGCGAGGGTCTCAACACCGTCTTCGGCATCGACGCCACGATCGCTCTGCAGATCATCGTCATCTCCGTCCTCACACTCCTCTTCACCGGTTCGGCTCTGACCGGGGTGAGCAGGGGCATCAAGTACATCTCCCAGATCACGCTGACCATGGCGACGCTGCTGGGGCTGTTCGTCTTCATCACCGGCCCCAGCGGCTTCATCTCCAACCTGTTCGTCCGTTCCGTCGGTGCCTTCGCCGGGGACTTCCTCGAACTCAGCTTCATGACCCCGACGAATGCCGAGGACAGTGAGTGGATGCTCGGTTGGACGTACTTCATGATGGCCTGGTGGCTGTCGTGGAGCGCCTTCGTCGGCATCTTCCTCGCGAAGATCTCGAAGGGGCGGACCATCCGCGAATTCGTCGCCGGTGTCCTCCTCGTTCCCAGCGCCGTGTTCTTCGTCTGGTTCACCGTCATGGGCGGTTCGGCGATCAAGTTCGACATCGACGGCGCCGCGATCGGTGAGGCGACTCAGGACAACCTCGACACCGCGTTCTTCAGCCTCCTCGAGCAGCTTCCGCTGTCCCTGTTCGCGTCGGTCTTCACGATCATCATGGTCATCCTGTTCTTCGTCTCCTCCGCAGACTCGAACACGTTCGTCCTCAGTTCGCTGTCCTCGCACGGCTCCTTCGCACCGCGCCGCCCGGTCATCGCGACCTGGGGATTCCTCACCGGTGCCTGCGCGATCGTACTGCTCCTCGTCGGCGGCCTGCAGGCCCTCCAGCAGGCGGCGATGCTCTCAGCCGTCCCGTTCACCGTCATCGTGGTCGTCCTCGGCGCCGCCCTTGTCAAAGAGCTGCGCAGCGACGACCAGATCGTCGAGGAGGTCGCTCGCGAAAAGCGGGTTCTGCGCCCCTGACAGCGCCGGCCCACTTCACCGAGCGGACCACTGAGCAGCGAGCGCGCAGGTTGCAACTGGTCCGCTCGGCGCTCAGTGGCCCGCTCGGCGCCAGCCGGGCGCCGCAGGGTGCGCTCAAGGCCAGCCGGGCGCCGCAGGGTCCGCTCGAGGCTCGCCGGGCGTCGCAGGGTCCGCTCGGCGCTCGCCAGCCGCCGCAGGGCTCACCGCAGCTTGGCGGTCACCTCGGCGGCGGCGGACTGGACCTGGTCGACCATCGGACCGGAGTCCTCGGGCAGGGTGTCGCTGACCACGGACAGCCCGATTGCGGCGACAGGACGCCCGAGCACGTCGAAGACGGGGGCGGCGATCGTCGAGATCCCCGGTGTGACTTCGCCGTGTTCGATCGCGCAGCCGGTGCGTCGCTCCTGGGCGAGTATCGCGTTGAGCGCCTTCACCGAGGCCGGCCCCTTGCCCGTGCGGGTGACGAAACCCGTCTCGGACTGGAGCATCGCGAGCACCTCGGACTTCGGCAGCTGCGCGAGGATCGCCCGCCCCGTCGCCGTGAGGTAGCTGGGCATGCGCACCCCGGTGGCAGTGATGACCGCGACAGACTTCAGCGACTGCTCCTTGAGCACGTACTCGGTCTCCCACCCGCGGATGACGGCGAGCTGAGCGGTCGTGGCGGTATCCTCGGCGAGCTGACGCACGATCGGCTGCGCCAGCCTCTGCAGGGGGTTCGTCCGCAGGTAGGAGGCCCCGAGCTCATGCACACCGGCACCGAGCACGTACCCGGACTCGGTGCGCGCGACGAGCCCGAGCTCCTCGAGCACACCGAGGATGTCGTAGGCACTCGAGCGCGGTATCTCGAGTGCTCTGACCAGAGCACCGGCCGTGATCGACCGATTCGACGCGGCCAGATGCCGCAGAATCGCGATCGCCCGCCGCAGTGCGGGAACCTCAGCCACGGT
Source organism: Brevibacterium sp. S111 (assembly GCF_004745075.1). Classification (GTDB taxonomy): domain Bacteria; phylum Actinomycetota; class Actinomycetes; order Actinomycetales; family Brevibacteriaceae; genus Brevibacterium. The sequence goes on along the minus strand of NZ_RHFH01000009.1, from coordinate 65,679 downwards.
TCAGCCCTCCATCTCCAGCGCCGCGAACGCCTTCGCGTAGAGGTCCGAGACGTCCCCGAGCTGCGCGTGCACGCCATCGCGGACGCGCACCCTGCCGCCGCTGACGGTGAGATGCACATCCGCCGAGGTGGCCGTGAGGACGATCTGCTCGTCGAGTGAGCCGATGGTGCGCATGCTGTCGGTGCGCAGCGCAATGAAGTCGCATGCCTTCCCGACCTCGAGCGCTCCGACGGGCAGGTCGAGGCTGCGTGCCCCGCCCTCGGTGAGTGCGGTGATGAGTTCGGCCGGGGAGAATCGGCCGCGCTGCCCCGAGCGCAGACGTTCTCCGGCTTCGAGGCTCTGGGTCTCACGCAGGGCGTCGAGGACGACGTGCTGGTCGGAGCCGATCGAGATCACGGCCCCGGCATCGGCGAGTTCGCGCGCCGGGCCGATCCCGTCGGCGAGGTCCGCCTCGGTGCACGGGCACATGACGATCGCTGCTCGTGAGCCGCCGAGGATCGCGATGTCCTCATCATCCAGATGTGTGGCGTGGACGGCCGACAGCCGTTCGTCGACGACGCCGGAGCGTGCGAGCACCTCGGTGGGACTCGCGCCGTAGGCGGCTCGGCAGGCGTCGTTCTCCGCGGGCTGTTCGGACAGGTGGACGTGCACGGGGCCGGTCAGTTCCGCGAAGCGCGGCAGGTTCGCGGCGGGCACGGCACGGATCGAGTGGATGGCCGCACCCACGTGGACGAAGCTCTCACCTGGGGCATTGACGGGGAACTCTGCGGCGAAGGTCTCTGCCAGTCCGGCGTGCCGATCGATGAATCCGTCGATCGTGCCATCACCGAAGCGGGCCTGCTCATCCGAGAGTTCGGCGTCGATGGCACCGGTGAGGTAGCAGGTGTCGAGGAGTCGGATCCGGATCCCCGCCGAGGCGGCCGCCCGGGCCAGCGCCCGTTCCATTGCGTGGGCCGGTTCATAGGCCGACCCGTCGGGCGCGTGGTGGACGTAGTGGAACTCCCCCACCGAGGTGTACCCGCCGGCGAGCATCTCCGCGAACACGGCGCGGGCCACGGTCTCATAGGATTCGGGGTCGAGCTTCGCGGCAACGGAGTACATGACCTCGCGCCAGGTCCAGAAGGTCCCACCGTCGCCGTGGGTGCGTCCGCGCAGGATGCGGTGGAAGGCATGTGAGTGGGCGTTCACTCCGCCGGGCAGGGTGAACCCGGGCACCACCTCGGCGGTGGCCGGGGCGGCGTCGACTCCGGTCTGGACCGCGGTCAGGGTGCCGGTGTCATCGGCGCTCAGCAGCACCCCGCGAGCCACGGCTCCATCGACCCACGCGGTTTCGCACCAGTACTGGGTGCTCATGCGCCCGCCCCTGTCTCTCCGGTCGGCCCGGGCGTTCCCGTGACACCGAGTTCACGGGCGAGCACCGCGACGAGCGCGTCGACTCCGGCTCGCTGGTCATCGACCTCGCAGGCCTCCTCCGGGGCGTGGGAGACGCCGGTCGGGTTGCGCACGTAGAGCATCGCCGAGGGCACATGACCGGCGAGGATGCCGGCATCGTGTCCGGCACCCGAGGGCAGCAGGGGTGCCTCGGGCAGCACCGAGGTCAGCCGGGTGTTGAGATCGGCGGTGAAGTGGGTGGTCGGTGAGTAGGACTCCTGCGAGATGCTCACCTCGACGCCGGCGTCGGCGGCGTGCTCGCGGGCGCGGCGGCTGATGGCCTCGAGCACCTGTGTCACGACGGCGTCGTCGGCGTGACGGATGTCGAGCCAGAAGCTCATGGCCGAGGCGATGACGTTCGTCCCGCCCGGGTGGATGAGGGTCCGTCCCACGGTGGCCACGGCGCTCGTGTCAGTGGCGGCCGCTAGGGTCGGGACATCCCCGATCACCCGGGAGGCGGTGACGACGGGGTCGGCGCGGTGGCTCATCGGCGTCGTCCCGGCGTGGTTGCCCTGTCCGGTGAAGGCGAAGTGCCAGCGGCCGTGGCCGATGATCGAGGAGCCGATGGCAACGGCCTGATCGGTGCCCGCCAGGCCGAGGCCCTGTTCGACATGGAGTTCGATGAATGAACCGATACCGGCCAGCCGAGACTGGTCACGCCCGACCCGTTCCGGGTCGAGGCCATAGCTCGTCGCGACGTCGGCGAAGGTGTCGCCTGCGGCGTCCTTGAGTCCGAGTGCCCGGTCGACCTCGATGGCGCCGGTGAGCAGTCGTGAGCCGAGGCAGGCGACGCCGAAGCGTGAGCCCTCCTCTTCGGGGAACACGGCCAGGGCCAGAGGCCGGGTGGCCCGTTCGAGTGCGCCGGTGGCCTTGAGCTCGTCGAAAGCCGCCAGCGCCGAGGCGACACCGAGGGGCCCGTCGAACTCGCCGCCGCCGGGGACGGAGTCGAGATGGGAGCCGGTGACGACGGCGTTGTCACCGGGCGGGGTGGCCCAGGCCCAGGTGATGCCGTTGGCGTCGATCTCCGTGTCGAGACCGCGGCGGTCTGCCTCGGCGAGGAACCAGTCACGCAGCTCGCGTTCGGTGGCGGAAAACCCAGGACGCTGGTAGCCGGGTCCACGGGGGTCGCGGCCGGTGTCCTCGATCTGCCTCAGCAGCGAGACGACATCGCTGGTGGTCATGTCACTCCGTTCACTCAAGGTGGGACCGGTGGTGCAGCGGTCCCGTCAGTTCGGGACCAGTCAGTGACGGGCCCCGAACCGGTTTCACTTCTGGTGGGTGGTCGCCGCCGCGGTGCCCGAGGCTTCGGCGGCAGCGTCGAGGTTGCCCAGTGCCGTGAACTCGGGATCGTTCACCGCTGGTCCTCCGCCGACGGGCTGCCAGGCGCCGGCGTCGCTGGTCACGGTGTGGGTCAGCGGGGTGACCGCCTCGGCGGCGGTGACGAGTGTTCCGTCCTTGACCTTCGCGATGGTTTCGGCGAGCTCCGGGGACAGGAACCGGTCGGGCCCGGGCCCGGGGACGGTCTCCCGCAGTGCGGAGATCACGGCACCGGTGACCGGCGCCGGCGCGGCTTCACGCATATCGCAGGCGCGGGCGGCGGCGTAGAACTCGATGCCGATGACGCTGGCGAGGTTGTCGACGACCTTGCGCAGCTTGCGTGCTGCCGACCACCCCATGGACACATGGTCCTCCTGCATCGCCGAGGACGGGATCGAATCGACCGAGGCGGGAGCCGCGCCCCGCTTGGCTTCGGAGACCATCGCGGCCTGCGTGTAGTGGGCGATCATCAGGCCCGAGTCGACTCCGGCGTCGTCGGCGAGGAACGGGGTGAGATCCTGGTTGCGGGCGACATCCATCATCCGGTCGGTGCGGCGTTCGGACATCGAGGCGACGTCGGCGGCGACGATGGCGAGGAAGTCCAGGGCGTGGGCCAGGGGTGCCCCGTGGAAGTTGCCGTTCGAGGACACCATGCCGTTGGTGAGCACGACCGGGTTGTCGATGGCCGCCCGCAGCTCGCGTTCGGCGACCTGCGTGGCAAAGGCGACCGCATCGCGGGCGGCGCCGTTGACCTGCGGGGCGCAGCGCATCGAGTAGGCGTCCTGGACCAGGTGGGTCGAGTCGCGGTGGCTGGCGGTGATGCCCGAGTCCTCGAGGGCCGAGAGCATGTTCGCCGCCGAGGCGGACTGACCATCGTGGGGGCGCAGCGCGTAGTGGAGTTCGGGGGCGAAGACGGCGTCGGTGCCGAAGAGGCCCTCGATGCTCATGGCCGCAGAGACGTCGACGGCGGTGAGCAGGTTCTCGAGATCGGTCAGGGCCATGATGAGCATGCCGAGCATGCCGTCGGTGCCGTTGACCAGCGCCAGGCCCTCCTTCTCGGCCAGGGTGACCGGGGTGATGCCGGCCTTCGCGAGGATCTCATCGGCGGGTCCGGCCACACCGTCGGGGCCGACGGCGACGCCTTCGCCCATGACGACGAGCGCACAGGCCGACAGGGGGGCGAGGTCGCCGGAACAGCCGAGCGACCCGTATTCGTGGACGACCGGGGTGATGCCGGCATTGAGCAGGTCAACATAGGTCTGGAGCACCTCGGCGCGGACTCCGGCCCGGCCCGTGGCCAACGTCCGGGCACGCAGCAGCATGAGGGCGCGGACGACCTCTCGCTCGACGGGTTCGCCGACTCCAGCCGCATGTGAGCGGATGAGCGACTTCTGCAGCTGGGTGCGCAGTTCGGCGGGGATGTGGCGCTGGGCGAGCGCCCCGAATCCGGTCGAGACTCCGTAGACGGGCTTCTCGGCCTGAGCCAGGGCATCGACGGCCTCGCGGTACTTGTTCACTCGGGCCAGCGTGGCCGCGCTCAGTTCCACCTTCGCGTCGTGGCGGGCGACCGCGACCACCTCGGCGAAGGTGAGGGTGTCGGGATCGAGGTCGATGAAGTCTGACATGTCGGACCTTTCGGTTGAGTTGCTCTGCGCTGTGGCGCCGGAGGTTCGGTGGTATTCGAGGTGCTGCCGGGGCGACGGTCGGGCCGGTTCAGGCCCTCTGCGCGCCCATCAGCTCCGTGGTCGGTTGTCGACGACGAGTTCGCCGCTGGAGTAGACGCGTTCGACGAGCTGGACTCCCGGCCGGTAGGCCAGGTGCCGATAGCTGGGTGCGTCGAGGATCGCCAGATCGGCGCGGGCTCCGACGCCGAGGTGGCCGACATCGGAACGCTGCAGAGCGTGGGCCCCACCCGCGGTCGCCGCCCACACCGCCTGCTCGACGGTGAAGTGCATATCGCGCACACCGATGGCGATCGCGAAGGGCACGCTGTTGGAGAACCCTGAGCCCGGGTTGCAGTCGGTGGCGATGGCGAGCCGCACACCGGCCTCGACGTAGCGGCGGGCATCGGGGTATGGCTGACGGGTGGAGAATTCGATGCTCGGCAGCAGGGTGACGACGGTTCCCGCCTCGGCGAGGACGGCGAGATCGGAGTCCGAGGCGAAGGTCGCATGGTCGACGGAGACGCAGCCGAGTTCGGCGCCGAGTTTGAGCGCTCCGCCCTCGGTGAGTTGGTTGGCGTGCAGCCGCGGCTTCATGCCTGCGGCCTTGCCGGCGTCGATGATGCGGCGGGTCTGGTCCTCGGTGAAGGCTCCCTTCTCGCAGAAGACGTCGATCCATTTCGCTTTGTCCGCGGCCGCCGGGATGATCTCGTCGATGACGAGGTCGACGTAGCCCTCGGGGTTGTCCTTGTACTCCGGCGGGACCACATGGGCGGCGATGAGCGTGGTTTCCTCGGTGTGCCGGTTGATGATGTCCAGGGCACGGATCTCATCGTCGAGGCTCAGCCCGTACCCGGACTTGATCTCGAACGTCGTCGTGCCCTGCCGAGTCGCCTGCTCCATCAGGTGGACGAGGTTGGCCTCGAGCTCCTCGTCGCTGGCGGCCCGGGTCGCGGCGACCGTAGTCGCGATGCCGCCGGCCGAATACTTCTGCCCGGCCATGCGTGCGGCGAATTCCTCGGAGCGGTCACCGGCGAAGACGAGGTGGTTGTGGCTGTCGACGAAGCCGGGGATCACGGCTTTACCGCCGAGGTCGACGGTCTCGAGTCCCGCGAGATCACTCGCCGAGGTGACTTCCCCGTTGACGATATCGTCGTCGTTGACACCTGGTGACGGTTCTTCACCGCAATGGTTCTCCACCGCAGTGTCCGCCTCAGCGGACGGTCCGGACCAGACGACTCGGCCGTCGTCGATGAGCAGGGCGGCGTCGGTGATGACGCTGAGTTCTCCGAGGGAGTCGAGGTCGTTGACGACCAATTCGCTGATCCCCGTGATGAGCTGCACGACAAGATCCTTAACGGTTGAGAATGGTTCATCCTCAGTATGAACTGCCGCGGCGTATGGCAGAACCGGGTCAGGAAGAATTTGTCTGATATTTCGGACAGATGGTGATTGGGCGCTCAGAGCGCTCGGGCGTCAGGCGTGGACGATCTTCGTTCTCGACCGCTCAGCTCTCTCGCAGCTGACCCTTGACGATCTTGCCCACGGAGTTCTTCGGAAGACCTGCGTGGATATGGATCTCCGCCGGGAGTTTGTAGCGCGCAAGCCGCGGTTCGAGGAAGGCTCGCAGGGTCTCTGCACGATTGACGGCTCCTTCACGCAGAGCCACATGAGCCACGGGGATCTCCCCGTAGGTGTCATCGGGGCTTCCGACCACCGCTGCCTCGAGAACCTGAGGATGTTCGAAGAGCGCATCCTCGATCTCCTTGGGATAGATGTTCTCTCCGCCGCGAATGATGAGATCCTTGATCCGATCGACGAGGACGAGGAAGCCGTCCTCATCGAGGTATCCGACGTCCCCGGTGTGCAGCCACCCGTTCTTGAGCACTTCGGCGGTGGCCTCCGGTCGGCCGAGGTACCCGCGCATCACCGTCCGCCCAGCGATCACGACCTCTCCGACATCCCCAGGTTCGAGCAGTCGATCGTGAGGATCGGTGATTCCCACGCTCACTCCTGGCAGTGCTGGCCCGACGGTTCCCGGCTTGCTCGTACCATCGTTTCGGTTGATCGTGGCGCACACCGAGCACTCCGAGAGACCGTAACCCTCGACCATGTCGACATCGAAACGAGTCTCGAACCGGGTGATCGCGTCCGGGGACATCGGGGCGGCACCGCAGATGACGAAGCGCAGAGAACTCGAGTCGACATTCCGAGTCGTCGTCGCCTCGAGGATCGAGAAGATCGTCGGCACAGCAGAGAAATAGGTGGGGCGCTCTTCCTCCACGACGTCCCAAAATGACTCGGGATCGAACTTCGGGATCATATGCACGCTGCCGCCGAGCATGAGAGGTGAGACCGTCCCCGCGAGCAGGCCGTTGCAGTGGAAGAGCGGGAGAACCAGCAGGCTGCGGGCGTTCTCACCGAAGTCGAGACCATTCAAGATCGACCAGACCATGGCAGCGATGTTCGACTGCTCCAGAACGCATCCCTTCGGCTTGCCCGTCGTCCCCGAGGTGTAGACGATGAGCGCCACGTCGTCATCCCGGACGTCATCGAGGCAGTGCGAAGAGACGCCAGCGCAGGGCTCCATGTCACCGCGGAAGCAGCCGTCGGTCACCGGAAGGCAGCCGATCCCGCATCCTCTGGCGAGCGCCTCGGCGCGGGAGTCCCCCACGAGCAGGGCACAGCCGGAGTCGTCGAGCTGGAAGACCACCTCGTCGTCAGTGAGCGCAGGGTTGATCGGAGTGAGACCGGCGCCGAGAGACCAGGTGGCGAACATCGTGGTGATGATTTCGGGGACATTGCGCAGCAACACACCAACCACCGAACCGCGACCGATTCCGAACCGCGAGCGCAGTATGTGGGTTGTGGCCGCGACAGCGGCGGCGAACTCAGCATTGTCGAAACTGCCTCCGGGCCAGCTGAGGCATGGTCCGTGGGGGTTGGTTCGGGCACGAGCAAGGGGCAGCCCCATCACCTCGGCGACGGGATAGGTGGAGGATTCCGCGTCGATGGGGACAGGATTCGAAGTCATCATGGCCTCACACTAGCCACGCGTTGACGCACGTTCACTGGGCACGGTAACCAAATCACCATCGCCATTTCGGTCAAAGATACAAACACGGCTCGCGCTTTCGTCGACTCGGCCGTCCCCACGGGCCTCAATCGGCGGTACTGTGCAGACATGGTCGATCATCTGCTCTGGCCGCCCAATGACGGGCTGAAAGCCGACAGCTCCACCACGGAGGTGCGGACCCACGCGTCGCGGATCGCTGCGGGCATGACCCCGCACATTCCCGAGCTCACACGACGGGTCTACGACTATCTGGCGACGAAGATCACCGAGCTCGGTGCCGAACCGGCTCTCCTCGATCTCCTCAGTGCAAGCATCGAGGGCAATGTCGAAACGATCCTCCACGCGCTTCAGCACGGCATCTCCTCGGACAACTTGGAACCGCCGACCGCCGCGTTTGAATACGCCAGACGGCTAGCCCAACGCGGAATCTCCGTCAATGCACTGGTCAGGGCCTATCGTCTGGGGCAGCAGAGAATGCTCCAGAGCGCCTACGATTTCGTCATCGAGGACGAGGAGCTGCCGGCGGAGCTCGTCTCTGCGGTTTTCCAGCACCTCGTCGACGAGGTTTCGGAGTACATCGACTGGATTTCGCAGAAGGTCGCTGAACTCTACGAGCAGGAACGGGAATCCTGGCTGGCCAATCGCACAACGGCCAGGGAGACCCAGGTCAGACGCATCATCGCCGGGGAGAACATCGACGTCGCGGCGGCCGAGCGGATCCTCGCCTACAGCCTCGGCGGTCGTCATGTCGCAGTCATCGCATGGACCCACCACTCGGCCCCCGACGCGAACGGTCAGCTGGATCGGTTCACCACAGCCATCAGAGACCTTGCTGGCGCGCTCGGCTCCCAGCGTACCTGCCTCATCATCGGCCGGGACCAGGACACCGCCTGGGGGTGGATCCCTGTGCCGACCGACTGGGATTACGACAACTCTCTTCGCCAGCGTGTGCCGCCGTCGGGCTCGATCCATCTGGCGATCGGCTCCGCGCACGCCTTGTCCGCCGGTTTTCGCCTCTCCCATCAGGAAGCAGAACGCGTGCAGCGCGTCTGCATCGCCGGGCGCGCTCCCGCTGAGCTGAGATCACACGACGACCGGGGTATGGCCGTTACCTCGTTGCTGGCCCAGGACGTCGAGGCTGCTCGAGTGTGGGTGAGATCGGTGCTCGGTCCGCTGGCCGATGACACCGAGGCGAATGCCCGCCACCGGAACACTCTCTCGGCCTTTCTGCGCCATGAGCTCAGCTACACGGCGACAGCGGCCTCGATGACCATGCACAAGAACTCAATCCGGTACCGGGTCGAGATGGCCGAGGCGGCCCTCGGAGTGAGTCTGACAGAGAACCGCTTGAACATCGAGTCCGCTTTGCATGCTCACCATTATCTCTATGGAACCGAGGGCTGACAGGCGGCAGCCTCACCTGGGCTGTGGCCGAGCACCACAGAGGGAAACACGCGAAAGGGGCTCCCTGTCCACGCTGATACCCGCCCGAGGGACATTCGCCACACGGAGCTTCTGGGTGAAGGACCATGTTGTATCGGGAGTACAAATTCTTCGCGGAGCTTCGGCTGAGTATCCATGGGATCCAAGACACATCCTCCCTAGGGTGATTCCAGGTCCACTTGCTCGACATCGGAGTCGGGCACCTGCCTGTGAAAGGAAGCGACATGGGACTCACAACTCCGGATGCCCCTCCGGTTGATGCTGAGACATTCGAATCCCTCCCCCTCTCGGAGAGAATCAGGGCCGTCGTCCTCCACTGGGTCGACTGCGGGTTCGGCTCACCTAAACTGTTCCACATCATCTACATCCTCAAGCTCGCCGTTCTCTACATCGGCATCGGCGTCACCCTGGCCACGCTCACCTCGGGCGTCGGCGCCCCGTGGCAGGTGGCTCAGTGGTGGAACGAGCCGATCGTGTTCCAGAAGCTCGTGCTCTGGACTTTCCTGCTTGAGACCATCGGCGTGGCCGGTTCGTGGGGGCCTTTGGCCGGGAAGTTCAAGCCGATGACGGGTGGTTGCCTGTTCTGGCTGCGGCCCGGCACCATCCGCATGCCTCCGTGGCCCGGGAAGGTTCCAGGAACCAACGGATTCAACCGCACAGTATTCGATGTGGTCCTCTATGCGCTGCTGCTCGTTGCGCTCTTCGTCCCGATCATTCTGCCGGGGGCCACCGGATCGACCGTGGCCGCCGGCTCTCCCGAGGACCTCGGGAACCTGATCAGCCCGCCGCTGATGTTCGTACCACTCGTGCTACTCGTTATCATGGGACTGCGCGACAAGGTGATCTTCATCGCCGCCCGTGCCGAACAGTACGGACCCGCCGTTCTCATCTTCGGGCTGGTTCCCTTCCTCGGCAACGGTCTCGTCGACATGATCATCATGCTCAAGCTGCTCATCTTCTCCGTCTGGGTGGGGGCCGGAGTCTCAAAGATCGGCAAGCACTTCTCCTTCGTGATCCCGCCGATGATCTCGAATGCGCCGATCATCCCGGGCAAGGCGATCAGGCGTCTGCACTATCGCAACTACCCCCACGATGTCAGGCCGTCCCATCTGGCCTCCGGCATCGGGCACATCCTCGGCACTCTCGTCGAGATCGTCACTCCGCTTGTCCTCCTCCTCTCGACGGATTGGACCCTGGCCCTCGCCGGGACACTGCTGATGATCCTCTTCCACGGGTTCATCACGAGCACCTTCCCTTTGGCGGTGCCCCTGGAATGGAATCTGCTATTCATGTACATCGCGGGGTTCCTCTTCCTCGGCCACCCCAATGGGGACGGCTATGGGCTGGGCGATGCGAGCTCTCCATGGCTCATCGTCGCCACCGTGGCCTGTCTGTTCTTCTTCCCCGTGCTCGGCAATTTTCGCCCGGACCTCGTCGCCTTCACCCCGTCGATGCGACAGTATGCGGGCAACTGGGCCTCGGCGCTCTGGGCCTTCCAACCCGGTGCCGAGGACAAGCTGCATGCCGTGAATCGTCCGACGAAGAACCAGGTCGACCAGCTGCAGGAGATGGGGTTCCCGCGAGTGGCGGCGGAGATCACGATGCTGCAGACCGCGGGCTGGCGATCGATGCACAGTCAGGGTCGCGGACTGTTCTCTCTTCTGCACCATCACGTCAACGACGTCGATCGGGCCACGATCCGTGAGGCGGAGTTCTCCTGCAACTCGCTGTTGGGCTTCAACTTCGGTGACGGTCACCTCCATAACCACCACCTCATCGCCGAACTCCAGCGTCGCTGCCAGTTCGAGCCCGGCGAGTTCGTCGTCGCCTGGGTTGAGTCACAGCCGATCCACAAGTCGACTCAGAACTACATGGTCATTGACGCGGCCGTGGGTATCGTGGAACGTGGTACCTGGAACGTTGCCGACTGCGTCAAGGAGCAGCCGTGGCTTCCCAACGGACCGATTCCGCTCAACGTGACGTGGAGGGATCCGCACTACACTTCAGCCTCCCGGGCCGCGGTGTCTTCAATGGAATCTGCTCCGCAATCCGCGGGTGCCCAGAAACCCGAGTCTGCGGCGAAGCGTCACGACCTCACCACGGAGTCGGCCCTGCAGGACGCCGCCGAGCGTGACTAGACGAGGAGCCCGAGAATGACGACCGCTGCTGTGATCGGCAGTGGACCGAACGGACTGGCGGCGGCCATCACCCTGGCCGCTGCCGACGTCTCGGTCACTGTGTACGAGGCAGATGATCACGTGGGGGGCGGCGCTCGCAGCTCCGAACTCACCCTTCCTGGTCTTGTGCACGACGACTGCTCGAGCCACCATCCCTTCGGACTGGCCTCGGAGTTTGCTCGCGTATTCCCACTGGAACAGCACGGTCTTCACTGGGCTCACACGGAAGTCGAGTTCGCGCACCCGCTCGATGACGGTCGCGGAGCCAGCGCCGTGCGATCCGTGGTGGAGACCTCACGCACCCTCGGTGCCGATGCCCAGCGATACCGGACGTTCTTCTCGCCCGTGGCTTCGCGCATGCCGACGGTTGCCGACGAGTTCCTCCAGTCCCTCATCCATCTGCCCCGGCACCCTTTCCATCTTGCGATGTTGGGCGCGCGGGCGGCACTGCCCGCGGCCGCCGTTGCGAGGTACTTCCGCACCGAGGAGGCCCGTGCCCTATGGTCGGGAGTCGCAGCGCACACCTTCGGCCCCTTCAACGCGCCGCTCTCTTCGGCGATCGGCACGTCTCTTGCCTCGGCCGCTCACTACTTCGGCTGGCCGGTGGCGGTCGGCGGATCGGGTCGGATCACCTCGGCAATGGAGTCGCTCCTTCTGTCCCTTGGCGGACGGGTTGAGACCGGACGAAGGGTCGAGGACGTTCGGGATTTGGGCAACCCGGATGTGCTCATGCTCAACACCGGCCCCGCTGAGGCGGCCCGCATCGCGGGCAACTCACTGCCGGTGCGTGCGGTGCGGAGTTTGGAACGGTGGAAGAACGGGCCGGCCGCGTTCAAACTCGCACTGGCCGTGGACGGCGGGATCCCGTGGACCTACGAACCGTCCCGGGGTGCCGGAACCGTCCATCTCTCAGGGTCATACGAGGAGACGGCGTTCGCGGAGAGCGAGACTTCCAAAGGTCGGATGCCTGAGAAGCCATTCGTCCTCCTCGCCCAGCAACATCTTGCGGACCCCGGACGTGGGAAGGGTTCACTCGTTCCGATCGACTGCTATGCGCACGTGCCACAGGGCTTTACAGGAGACGCCACCGAGTCGATCCTCGCCCAGATCGAACGCTTCGCCCCTGGATGCCGAGATCGGATCCTCGCGGTGACGCCTCGCGGGACCACTGCGATCGAATCACTCAATGCGAACTTCGTCGGCGGTGACATCCTCACCGGCCGCAAGGACCCTCTACAGTTGGTGCTCGGTCCGACACCTGGGTTCAGCCCCTACCGACTCAGCGCACCGAGCGGCGGTCGGTCAGGGATATACCTGTGCTCGGCCGCGGTGCCTCCGGGCCCGGGCGCACATGGAATGTGCGGCTATCTGGCCGCAAAACAATCACTCAAGGAGACGCAATGACCACTGACTTCAGACTCACCGAGGGCCGCGAATCTGCGGCCGTCCCGGAACGCACGCTTGCAGGCAGAACCCTCCTCATGAGCGGCGGCAGCCGTGGGATCGGCCTGGCGATCGCGCTGCGCGCGGCACGGGACGGCGCGAACGTGGCGCTCTTGGCGAAGACCGCGGAACCTCATCCGAAGCTCGAGGGCACCGTCTTTACGGCAGCAGAGGAGATCGAGGCGGCCGGTGGACGTGCCCTGCCGATCGTCGGCGATGTCCGCAGCGAGGAATCCGTCGCCGAGGCGGTCGCGCAGACCGCGGAGACCTTCGGCGGGATCGACATCGTCGTCAACAACGCCAGCGCCATCGACCTGTCCTCGACCGAGGATCTGTCGATGAAGAAGTTCGATCTCATGAACTCGATCAACTCACGCGGTTCATTCCTGCTGGCCAAGACCGCTATCCCACACCTCAAGGCCTCGGATGCCGCACATGTGCTCACGCTGTCTCCGCCGCTCAACCTCAATCCGGCATGGGCAGGCAAGCACCTGGGCTACACGATGGCGAAGTACGGAATGTCGATGGTCACGCTCGGGCTGGCCGAAGAGCTGCGCGAGGAGGGAGTCGCGGCCAACAGTCTGTGGCCGAGGACGACGATCGCGACAGCGGCGGTGAACAACCTCCTCGGCGGCGAACAGCTCATGGCACGCAGCCGCAAGCCCGAGATCATGGCCGAGGCCGCATGGACGATCCTCACCGCAGACCCGCGTGAGGTCACGGGCAACTTCTTCATCGACGACGAGGTGCTGCAGGCTCGGGGCATCACGGACCTGTCCGTCTATGCACATGATCCGTCGCGGCCCGGCTCTGTCGGTCACGGCCCCGATGACCTCGAACTCGACCTCTTCCTCGACGAATAGGGGGTACGGCTCCGGCGCCCATCAGTCCAGAGCCCGGTTCACAAAGGCCCCTCGGCGGCGCTGATCCCCGTTTCGGCCCAGAAAAAGGTGGATAGCCCAGTTTCAAACCTGGGCTACTCACCTTTTTCTGGGCTATTCAGCGTCCGGCGCGGCGGGGCTGCTTACTGCGCGGCGGATTCCTCGTCGCGCTGATCCAGTTCGGGGATCATCGGCACGCGCTGACCGCGGTCTTCGGCCACTTCGGCGGCGCGGTCGTAGCCGGCGTCGACGTGGCGGATGACGCCCATGCCCGGGTCGTTGGTGAGCAGGCGCGCCAGTTTCTTGGCGGCCAGTTCGGTGCCGTCGGCCACGGAGACCTGTCCGGCGTGGATGGAGCGGCCGATGCCGACTCCGCCGCCGTGGTGAATGGACACCCACGTGGCACCTGAGGAGGTGTTGACCAAGGCGTTGAGCAGCGGCCAGTCGGCAACCGCATCGGTGCCGTCGAGCATGGATTCGGTTTCGCGGTAGGGGCTGGCGACCGATCCGGAGTCGAGGTGGTCACGACCGATGACGATCGGGGCCGAGATCTTGCCTTCGGCGACGAGCTTGTTGAACAGCAGCCCGGCCTGGTGGCGTTCCTTGTATCCGAGCCAGCAGATGCGGGCGGGCAGGCCTTCGAACTCGACATACTCGTTGGCGGCATCGAGCCAGGTGTGGAGGTGTTCGTTGTCGGGGAAGAGCTCCTTGAGCGCGGCGTCGGTGACCTCGATGTCCTTCGGGTCGCCGGACAGTGCCACCCAGCGGAAGGGTCCGAGCCCTTCGCAGAAGAGCGGGCGGATGTAGGCCGGGACGAAGCCGGGGAATTCGAAGGCGCGGTCGTAGCCGGCCTTGCGGGCCTCGTCGCGGATCGAGTTGCCGTAGTCGAAGACCTCGGCGCCGCGGTCCTGGAATTCGACCATGGCACGCACGTGCTTGGCCATGGACTCCTCGGCGCGGAGGGTGAACTTCTCTGCGTCCTGTTCGGCCTCATCGCTCCAGTCATCGACGCTCACGCCCACGGGCAGGTAGGACAGGGGGTCGTGGGCTGAGGTCTGGTCGGTGACGATGTCGACTTCGGCGGCCTCGGGGCGGTCGAGGATCGTCGGGAGGATCTCGGCGGCGTTGCCGACGAGTCCGACGGACAGGGCCTGCTTGTTCTTCTTCGCTTCGATGACCTTGGCCAGGGCGGTGTCGAGGTCGGTTTCGACCTCGTCAAGGTAGCGCTTGGACCGGCGGCGGTCGAGGCGGGTCTTGTCGACGTCGATGATGAGGCAGGCACCGCCGTTGAGGGTCACGGACAGGGGCTGGGCACCGCCCATGCCGCCGCAGCCGGCGGTGATGGTCAGGGTTCCGGCCAGCGTTCCGTCGAAGCGTTTGCGGGCGATGGCGCCGAAGGTCTCGTAGGTGCCCTGGAGGATGCCTTGGGTGGCGATGTAGATCCAGGAACCGGCGGTCATCTGCCCGTACATCATCAGACCTTCTGCTTCGAGCTCGCGGAAGTGTTCCCAGTTCGCCCAGTCGCCGACGAGGTTGGAGTTGGCGATGAGCACGCGCGGGGCCCATTCGTGGGTGCGCATGACGCCGACGGGCTTGCCGGACTGGATGAGGAGGGTCTCGTCGTCCTCGAGGTCGTCGAGGGTGCGCACGATCGCGTCGTAGGCCTCCCAGGAGCGAGCCGCCCGGCCGGTGCCGCCGTAGACGACGAGGTCTTCGGGACGTTCGGCGACCTCGGGGTCGAGGTTGTTCATGAGCATGCGCTTGGGCGCTTCGGTCTGCCAGGACTTCGCGGTGATCTCGGTCCCGCGGTCGGCGCGGATGACGCGGCTCGGATCATGTTGGGTGAACGACGGCTTGGTGGTCATGGGATTCTCCTTGTCGCTGTGTCCGACGAGGCGGATGCTTGGCTGCCGCTTCGCCGTCGCGCCGAGGTGCGGACTCCCCTGCGCTGTCGGCTCTGACTACACCATCCATTCTGACGACCGGACAGGATTGCGGTAGTGGTCCGGACCAAGTTCTGTCCGATATTTCGGATACCTCTGGCGCATCCGACCTCCGAGGCTCACACTGAACCCACCCGCGTCCGGCCTCCGCGGCTCGCCTCGGCCCCACGCCCGCACCGACTCCGGCGCCGGCACCCGCACCCGCACCCGCACCCGCACCCGCACCGAGGCAAGCCGTCGTTCCCGCACGACCCAAGGCAAGCCGTCGTTCTTTCACGACCCGAGGCAAGCCGTCGTTCCCGCACGACCCGAGCCATTCCAGCCCACCTCCACGAAAGAAGGTCCCCGATGAGCCGCGTCGTCTACTCCCTGTCCACCTCGCTCGACGGATACATCGTCGATGGCGCAGACCGGTTCGACTGGTCCGTGCCCGACGAGGAGGTCTTCGCGCTGGCCATGGACGAGGTCCGTGGCCTGAGCGTCCATCTGCTCGGCCGCCGACTCTACGAGACGATGGTCTATTGGGAGACCGCGGACCGCGACCCCGAGCTCGACTTCGCCGAGGCAGGGTTCGGCCGTCTGTGGCGCGCCCTGCCGAAGCTCGTCTTCTCGACCACACTGGCCGAGGTCGTCGGCACCACGGAACTCGCCACCGAAACACTCGCCGAGGCGGTCGCTCGCCTGCGCACTGAGCATCCCGACGGTGAGATCGGCATCGGCGGGGCCGGGCTGGCGGCCGCGGCAGCCGATCTCGACCTCATCGACGAATACCGGATCCGCCTCTACCCGGTCCTCGTCGGCGGCGGCACCCCATTCTTCGCTCACCACGGTCGGCACTCGCCTCTTGAACTCCTCGACTCACGCATTTTCGCTTCGCAGGTCGTCTACCTGCGCTACGGCGTCAGACGCTGAGCCGCTCAGGCTCTCGACGGCGGACGGGATAGGGTGGGAGAACTCCTCGAGCGTCGCCGTGACTGCGATGCCGACGCAGCACGCGATGACCCGCGGCAAATACCATTTCTTAAAAATTTCCTCTCGATTATTGCTTATTCATGCAATAATGAGGGCATTCGCACAGCGGGGCCGCCTGATAGGGGAGAACTCATGGAGCTGCAGCAGATCCGCGCCTTCGTCGCCGTCGCCGAGGAACTCCACTTCGGCCGCGCCGCCGAACGCCTCGGCATGGCCCAGCCGCCCCTGAGCCGGACGATCCGGACCCTCGAGACCGAACTCGGCGCCTCCCTGTTCCAGCGCACCACCCGCTCGGTCAGCCTCTCCCCAGCCGGCGAGGCCCTGCTCGAGCCGGCCAAGCACATGCTCGCCACCCAGCAGGCCGCCATCGAATCCGTCCATCGCTCCTCCAGCGGCGAGGTCGGCCGCGTGCGCTTCGGCTACTCCCATCCGTCTTCCCGCGACCTCGCTGCCACCCTCGTCACGGCCTCACACGAACGCAATCCGGGCATCACCTTCCACCTCGAGTCGACCGTCTACGCCGACGAGGGCCTCGAGCGGATCATGGACGGCACCCTCGACCTCGCGCTCGTCCGCTGGCGGAAGCGCCCACCCCTCATCGCCGGACGCCCCGTGGCGATCGAACACCCCTGCGTGGCTATGCCGAACACCCACCGCCTGGCCAAGCGGAAGACCATCGACGTCGACGAACTCGCCGACGAGCCCTTCATCCTGCTGCCGGCCCGGCCGAACTCGAACCTGCGCGAGACCGCCATGCGCCTGTGCCTCGACGCCGGCTTCAACCCCCACATCATCCAGGAGGCCCCGGACTCTCAGTCGATCTCCGCCCTCGTCGCAGCCGGAATGGGCATCACGATCACCTATGACTCCGTCGCCGCAGGATACGATTCGCGGATCTCCGCCGTGCCGCTCAACCTCCCGCAGGAAGCGACTCAGCTCTTCCTCGCCCACCGCCTCGACCACCGGGATGCCGCGCTCGATACCGTCCTCGATGTCGCCGAGGCGGTCCTCCCGACCGCCCGCTGAGCCGGCCCGCTTCGCACTCATTCATTGAGACAGACCCTTGTCAGTCTCAATCCATTCGGATATGTTCATAAATCAGAACGTATTGATATCAGATTCGGTAGTGATGCCGAATGTGTCGACGACTCGCCGTCCAGGCGGGACGGCTCGATCGAAATCCAAGGGAGACCGAAGTGTCTGAAGACATCGTCATCTGCGAACCCCTCCGCTCCCCCGTGGGCGGTTTCGGCGGACAGTTCAAGAACGTGCCGCATGAGGAACTCGGCCGGCAGGTGCTCACCGCCCTGCTCGAGAAGACCTCCCTGCCCGGTGAGGTCATCGACGATGTCGTCCTCGGCAACTGCTACCCGCACATGGAGACTCCGGCGATCGGCCGCGTCATCGCCCTCGACGCCGGACTGCCGATCACCGTTGCCGGCCGCCAGGTCGACCGCCGCTGCGGCTCCGGCCTGCAGGCGATCGCCGATGCGCATGCGATGATCTCGGCCGGCTTCGCCGATCTCGTCATCGCCGGCGGCACCGAGTCGATGAGCCGTGCACCGTTCTACAATGAGGAGATCCGCTGGGGCGTCAAGGGCGGCAACGTGGAGCTCAAGGACAGCCTCGCCCGCGGCCGCCTCACCGCCGGCGGCACGGACTACCCGGTGCCCGGCGGCATGATCGAAACCGCGGAGAATCTGCGCCGTGAATACGGCATCTCCCGGGAGGACCAGGACGCCTACGCCGTGGAATCGCATCGTCGGGCCACCTCGGCGACGGAAGAGGGGAAGTTCGCCGAGGAGATCGTGCCGATCACCCTGCCGGCTACCCGCAAGACCCCGGAACAGGTCATCACCACGGATGAGCACATCCGTCCCGGATCGACGGTGGAGAAGCTCGCGAAGCTCACTCCCCTGCGCGCGAAGCTCGACGATGGGGCCACGGTGACCGCAGGCAACGCTTCGGGTCAGAACGACGGAGCGGCGATGTGCATCGTCACCACCGCGTCGAAGGCTGCCGAGCTGGGGCTGCGGGTCTTCGCTCGCATGCGCAGCTGGGCCGTGGCCGGAGTGCCGCCGAAGACGATGGGCATCGGCCCGGTGCCGGCCACCGCCAAGGCTCTCGAGCGCGCGGAGCTCGACCTGGCCGACATCGATCTCATCGAACTCAACGAGGCCTTTGCCGCCCAGGTGCTTGCCTGCACGAGCGAATGGAAGCTCACGGAGCCCGATTTCGCCGAGCGCCTCAACGTCAACGGCTCGGGCATCTCGCTCGGCCACCCCGTCGGCGCCACCGGAGGCCGCATCCTCGCGACCCTGCTGCGGGAGATGGACCGCCGCGAGTCGCGCTTCGGCGTCGAGACCATGTGCATCGGCGGAGGTCAGGGCATGGCCGCGGTCTTCGAACGCGTCTCTGCCTGAGCCGAACCGAGTCTCTGAACGACCTCGGACAGTGGGGCCGGAAACCGCATCTGCGTGGCTTCCGGCCCCACTGCCGTCCGAGGCGCGCGGCACTCGGTCGTGAAGCGCAGTTCTCGGTTGCGAAACACACCTCTCGGTCGTGAAGCGCAGTTCTCGGCTGCGAAACGCAGGCAACACCTTGACGCGGGTGACGAATTTCCGGATGAATCGTCTGGAACCTGCCTCGGCGCGACACGCGCCGGCAGTCCGCTCCGGCGGACCGGACTGACAGAGCACCGCAGAGCCGTCGTCTGACTCATCGGCCAGCCAGAGCCTGCCTTGTCAGCTGGCCGGAGCCCGCCTCGACGGCGGGCGAGGAAGACTCTGCCCCGCCGGCCGGCCAGAGTCTGCCTCGCCCGCCGGCCGGGTTCTGCCCCGCCGGCCCGCCAGGTTCCGCCCCGCTTGCCAGCCAGAGTCTGCCTCGACGGCCGGCCGGAGTGTTTCCGAAATATCGGACAGAAAGCGTGAATCGGGCCTCGTAGCACCGCGCACCTGGGTGCCACACTGTTTCTGTTCATCTTTCAAAGGAGAAACTCATGGCCGGTACGTCGAATTCGGGGATCGAGAAACGGTCCATCGAGATGGTGCCTGACGCTGAGCGTCACGGAACGCCACGTTCCCAGTTCACCCTGTGGTTCGGCGCCAACACTCAGATCACCGCGATCGTCGACGGGGCCCTGGCCGTCGTCTTCGGCGCCGATGCACTGTGGGCCATCATCGGTCTGCTCATCGGCAACATCATCGGCGGAATCGTCATGGCACTGCACTCCGCGCAGGGACCGCAGCTCGGCCTGCCGCAGATGATCTCCTCGCGTGCTCAGTTCGGCATCATCGGCGCGATCATCCCGCTCGTGCTCGTCGTGCTCATGTACATCGGCTTCGCCTCGACCGGTGCGGTCCTGTCCGGCCAGGCCGTCAACCTCATCATCGGAGTCCAGACCCCATGGGTCGGCATCGTCATCTTCGGTGCGCTCACCGCCCTGGTGGCCCTGCTGGGGTATAAGTACATCCACGTGCTCGGTCGGATCTCCTCGGTGACGGGCCTACTCGGGTTCCTGTTCATCACCTACTGCGTGCTCACACAGGTCGACGTCCCCGGTCTGATCTCGGGCTCGTCGTTCGCCTTCCCCGCCTTCCTCTCCGCAATCGCCCTGTCCGTCGGCTGGCAGCTGACCTACGGCCCCTATGTCGCCGACTATTCGCGATACCTGCCACGATCGACCCCAGCTTCGAAGACCTTCTGGTTCACCTTCGGCGGATCGGTCATCGGTTCGCAGTGGTCGATGACCCTGGGTGCGCTCATCGGAGCCGCCGCCATGACGGAATCCGGCAACCTGTTCGTCGAGAACCAGGTCGCCTACGTCGGCGACATCGTCGGCGGAGGGGTGTTCGCACTCCTCATCTTCATCGTCATCCTGCTGGGCAAGCTCACGGTCAATACGCTCAACGCCTACGGCGCGTTCATGTGCACGCTGACGATCCTCACCTCCTTCGGCAACCGGGCGACAATCCGCCGCTGGACCCGCGCGGTCTTCGTCGTCGGCATCGTCACCCTCACCGTGCTCGTGGCACTGCTCGCCTCGGCGGACTTCCTCGCGAACTTCAAGAACTTCGTCCTCACGCTGCTCATGGTCTTCACCCCCTGGAGCATCATCAACCTCACCGACTACTACCTCATCTCGAAGGACCGCTTCGACATCCCGGCGTTCTACGACCGCCGCGGCCGCTACGGAGAATGGAACTGGCGCGCACTGCTGGCCTACGGCGTCGGCGTGCTCATTCAGATTCCATTCCTCGCCCAGTCCTTCTACACCGGCCCACTCGTCGCCAAGCTCGGCGGTGCGGACATCTCCTGGCTCGTGGGCATCGTGGTGACTTTCGTGCTCTACTACGTCCTCATCCGCAACCACGGAGTCGCACCCGAGGAGACGATCTACCCGGAGGTCGAGGGGGCCGAGGCGAGGCTCAGCTGAGGACTTGGGCCCCGGTCCCGGGCCAAGCGGCCCCGGGGTCAAGCAGCCCCAGGTCAAGCGGGGCCCCTAGCCAAGCGGCGTGAAGGCCGGGAACGCGATCTCCGCACTCCCGGCCTTCACACTCACCACCCGAGATCCTCCACACGCGCGGCAACAGTGCTCGAATCCGTAAGTTACTGGTAAGTTCTACTATCGAGTAGGATCGTGATGTCCGTCACCATGCGGGCCCCGCACTACTGACGACCGCGCCGACGTCACCCTCGTTGCTGCGGTCAGTGACGCGACCACTGTCCGCGCACGCTCAATGCCGAGAGAAACGACAGAAGAGGACTACACGTATGAGCACGTCTCGTCACAGAACGCTCACCCACTCACGGCGCTTCGCCGTCCTGAGCACCGCAGCAGTCACCGGTCTGGCACTGACCCTGGGCACTGCAGCAGCACCCGCCAGCGCAGAATCACTCGCACCGCAGACGGAGCAGGAGGCCAAGGACCTCGTCGAAGACCGACAGGCCGAGGACTCCGATTCGCTGAACCGGAGCAACGTGCCCCAAGGCGTCAGCGTCCAGCAGGCCAAGGCCGCCGTCGACAAGTCCGACGCGCTCACCACCGCCGACGTCGAATACGCCGCGGCGCTGGAGGATCTCCCCGCGAATGGCGTCCCCGAGGACTTCTACGAAACGCCGGACGAGCTGCCGGACGAAGACGGCGCCGTGGTCAAGCAGGCCGAATCGGACTTCTACCTCGACCCCGTCAAACTCATCAAGCACAGCGCGAAGACGACGACGTTCATGTACAAGACCACCGACGAGCAGGGCACTGCGCGAGCCGCCACCGCCACCCTGCTCACGCCGAAGGGCGCGAGCGGCCCCGCAGACGATGCCGTCGTCATCTCCCCGGGCACTCAGGGCATCGCCGACAAGTGCGCCCCCAGCCGACAGATGGGCATGGGCACCGAATACGAGGGCATCTCCGTCGCCTCGGCCCTGGCCGCGAAGCATCCCGTCATCGTCGTCGACTATCTGGGGCTCGGCACGGAAGGCACCCATCACTACCTCAACCGCACCGAGGAGGGTCGCTCGGTCCTCGATGCGGCGCGCGCCGTCCAGCAGGTCGAGGGCAGCGAGATCGATGAGAAGACCCAGCTGCAGCTGCGCGGCTACTCGCAGGGCGGTCACGCCACGACTGCTGCCCTGGAACTCCAGAAGGAATGGGCACCCGAACTCAACGTCGCCTCCGCCTCGGCGGGCGCAGTTCCGACGGACCTGTACAAGACCGTGTCCGGCCTCTCGAGCGTCTATACGGCATTCGCGCTGTACGGAGTCGACACGTTCGCCGCGCAGGCCGACATCGATCTGTCTGAATTCCTCAACGAGAAGGGACAGGAGACGGTCGCCGAAACATCGAATCAGTGCACCGTCGAGGCGCTGCTCTCGACGGCGTTCACGGATTCGAAGTCGCTGACGAAGGACGGCAGGTCCCTCCAGGAGATCGTCGAGGAGAAATTCATGGACATTGCCGACAGGCAGCGCTTGGGCAAGGCCCCCGTGCCCGATGTCCCGCTGCTGGTCAACCACAGCCGCCTCGATGACGTCATCCCGTTCGAACAGGGCAAGGAGCTCGCCTCGACCTGGTGCCGCGCCGGTCACAAGGTGGCGTTCGAGGACAATCTCGGCCCCACACACGTCGGCGGCTACATCGCCTCGCTGCCCCGGGTCGAAACTTTCACCAGTCGCACGTTCGCGGGCAAGGCTCCCCTCGACAGCTGCTGGAGGCTGTGACCTCCCACCTCGCCGAGGCGGCTCATCCCTCCGGGGATGGGCTCACCCACCGAGGCGGTCCATCCCACCGGGGTGGGCCGCCTCGGCGACATTCACATCACGTTCGCCGAGCTCACATCACCGACCACCGCACCGGACCCCAACGGGTCGAAGCCATACACGATGACCAGGCTGACGATCCCTGCCACCAGCTCAGCCGCGCACCGTCACTCCGGCGCCAGACCCGTCCACGGCATCAGCTGTTCGATCGCGGCGGCGACCTCGAAGGCGCGGGTGTCGTCGAAAGGGTGGGCGATGACCTGGACGCCGGTCGGGATGCCGCAGCCGGCCATGCCCGAGGGCACGCCTACGATCGGCACCCGGTTGCAGATGTTGAATGGCATCGTCATGTGCGCCTGCCAGTAATGATCGAGGCGCACACCGTCGCCCGTCGTCCTCCCACCGTTCCCGCCGCTTTCGGCGGCGCTTCCGTTCCCGGCTGCCCCACCGCTCCCGGCGAAACCGGCCGCCCCACCGTTCCCGGCGGTTGCGCTCTCACCTGACCCCGCGGCCTCCCGGCCGACGCCGTCCGCGCCGATCGTGATCCCGTCGAGGTAGCTGCCGTCGGCCGCCAATCCCGCCACCGCCGAGGTGGGAGCCAGCAGCACATCGAATCCGTCCATCGCGGAGGCCAGTTCCGCCTGGATCTGCGCTTCCATCGCCAGCCCCTCATACTGAGTGCGACGCGCCGCGACCGCCTCGGCGTCGGCCATGAACCGCAGCGTGTAGTCGGCCAGGGTGTCCTCGTGGCCGCGGGTCGCCGCGCGCATGGCCGGCGCCAGCAAGTTCCCGAAGTGCGTGAACGCGGTCTCGAAGATCCGCTCAGACGTCCACGGCAGTTCGATCTCCTCGACGACGGCGCCTGCGGACTCCAGCGCCGAGGCGACCGCGCGGGTATTCGCCTCAATGTCCTTCCCGACGGGGAAGTCCCCCAAACGCACACACAGCGCGACCCTGCGTCCGCGGAGTCGATCGGCCGCCTCGGCGGGGTCGAAGTCGGCGAGGAATCCGGTTGAATCGATCGTCGCGTGATCGCTCGCGTCGAGACCGACCATGACCCGAGCCAGCAGGGCGGTGTCCGCGACGGTGCGCGCCATCGGCCCGTCCCCGCGGTACCAGTCGGCAGCCAGAGGCTGGGCACCGGGGACCCGACCGTACGGGGCCTTGAACCCGACGGTGCCGGTGAAGGCGGCCGGCAGCCTCGTCGATCCGGCGATGTCGGAGGCGGTGGCCAGGGGCGCGAACCCGGCGGCGAGCGCGGCACCCGATCCGCCCGAGGACCCGCCGGGTGAGAGGTCCGGGTTCCACGGGTTGCGGGTGACACCCCACATCGGTGAGTGCGTGATCGTTGCGCAGCTGAACTCCGGGGAGGTCGCGCGGGCATGGACGTATCCGCCGGCTCGACGGATGCGACGGATGATCGCGGCGTCCGCCTCGGCGATGGTCTCGCGTTCATGGAGGAGCCCCTGGGTCAGGCCGCGCCCGGCCAGGGCGTGCTTCTCCTTGGCGATCACGGGCAGTCCGAGCAGGGGACGGTCGGCGGCCGCCTCGGCGAGTTCGTCTGCCGTGGCGTTCGCATAGAACGCCTCGGCCTCCCGCGCCGAGGTGACCGCCTCCTCGACGACTTCGGTGACCGCATTGATGCGCTCATCTTCCGCGGTGATGCGGCCGATGAGGGATTCGAGGTACTCGACCGGGGAGAGCTGCTTCGTGCGGAACCGGTCGAGCGCCTCGGCGGCGGTGAGCGCCCAGGGCGCGGTGGAGGCGGGCGACGTCGAGGTGGGCATCGCCGAATCTGTGCGGATCTCGTCGCGGGTCATGCGCGCACCTCGGCGACGGAGGATCCGACCCAAACGGCACCGTCGCAGACCTCGGCGAGTTCGCCGTGGACGAGCTCACCGGCCACGGAGGCGAGCACGCGGACACCGCGGAGCATGTCGTCGTCGGTGGTGAACTCACGTTCGCAGTGGGAGACGCCGGCGACACTGGGCACGAACATCATCACTGCGGGCACGCGGTGGTTCATCGCCACGGAGTCGTGGCCGGCCATGGTTTCGAGGCGGCGGATGCTCAGGCCCTCGTTGGCCACGGCCTTCTCGGCGAGTTCGACGCCTTCGGTCGGGAATCGACGTTTGTCGCGGATGTCGAAGTCCTCGACATTGATGGTGATGTCGTGGGCACGGGCGATCTCGGCGATCTGCTTCTTCAGTGAGTCCCGGGCTGCCTGCACGATGGTCGGGTCGGAGGAGCGGAGGTCGGCGACCATGTGGACACGGCGCGGTACGACGATCGGCGAGTTCGGTTCGACGACGTGTTGGCCGACCGACGACACGAGGGCCTCTTCTTCGAACTCGTCGACGACTTCGGCGACGGCGAGGACGACCTTCGCGGCGGCGACGAGAGCGTCGTGCCGGTCGGCCATGGCGGTCGCTCCCGTGTGGGACTGTTCGCCGAGGACATCGATGTCGAGTTTCTGTGTGTACCAGCTGGCTTCGACGACGCCGATGTCCGTGGCCTCGCGTTCCAAGATGCGTCCCTGTTCGATGTGGATCTCGGCGTAGGAGATCGCCTCGGGCGGGGTGTCGGTGCCGGCATAGCCGATGGCGGTCAGTGCCTCTGAGACTGAGGTGCCGTCGAGGTCGGTGACGGCGAGCATCTCGTCGAGGTCGAAGAGGCCGGCGTAGACGGAGCTGCCCATGATGGACGGGGCGAAGCGACCGCCCTCCTCGTTGAACCAGTTGACGACGGCGAGATTGAACGTGGGCTGGAGACCGGATTCGGCGAACTGCTCCTTCACGCGCAGGGCCGCGAAGAGGCCGGCGATGACACCGTAGGCGCCATCGAAACGCCCGCCGAGCGGCTGCGAATCGAGATGGGAGCCGATGAGGACGTAGGGGGCGGTGTCGGTGGGGGTTGCTTTGGCGGGGTTGGTGCCGGTGGGTGGGGTACCGGTGGGGGTGGTGTCAGTGGTGGCGGGGGAAGTCGCCTCGGCGAGGGTTTCGTCGTTCTGCCCGGCGGCGTCGTCGGGGACGAGCTGGAGACAGGCGAACATGTTGCCGATCGCATCGACGCGGACCTCGAAGCCGTGGGCCACTGCCCATTCGCGCATCCAGTCACGCGTCTGTTTGTCCTCAGGCGTCAGCGCCTGCCGGTCGACGCCGCTGTTGTCCGTGGCGCCGATCGTCGCGACGTGGTGGAAGGCGGAGAGGAAGGCGGCGTCGGAAGAGGTGGCTGCCTGTTGGTTCATTGCAGATCGCTTTCTCTGGGAGAAGAGGTGGACGGTGGGGTACGGGGGGCCCGGGGGCCGCGGGCGTAGCGGGGCCGAACGCCGCCGGGGTGCGGCCCGGCTGCCGAGCGTTGCCAGCACGTGGGCCGTGGGCCGCGCGGGGGCCGAACGCCGCTGGGGTGAGGCCCGGCTGCCGAGCGCCGACAGCACGTGGGCCGGATGCCGAGCGCCGACAGCATGCGACCCGGAAGTCGAGCGCCGCCAGGGCGCGGCCCGAGGTGAGGCGTCGTGCCTGCTGTTCATATTCAGATTTCGTTCATTTCATCATGACGCGAACTGACCGTCAGTACGAAAAGTAGGTCGGCGTGCACGGAACGTGATGCCCGAGCGCACGAAACGTGATGCCTGAGTGCACGAAACCTGATGCGCGGCGGGTGAAACCTCACGGCCCAGCGCACCTGCCTCGACGCACCGGCTCGGATGCAGCGAGGGCCCCCGCTCCGATGAGCAAAGATGTGCAACCTGCTTGCCGCCCACTCATCCCAACCGCCCTCGTGTCTCGGGCAGGCGGGTCACGACGATGAGCACGAGGCACACAGCAGCGCACGCGGCCATGTAGAAGCCGGGCGCGGTGTTCACGCCGGTGATGTCGACGAGCCAGGTGCCCACGAACGGGGCGGTTCCGCCGAGTACGGCATAGGAGATGTTGTAGCTGATGGCCGCCGAGGTGAACCGCGTCTTCGTCGAAAAGCGCTCGCAGAAGAACGTGTAGCAGCCTCCGCCGTAGCAGCACAGGGCGAGCACGAAGATCGTCTGTCCGAGGAACGCGAGGCCCATGTGTCCGCTGGTCACGAGACCGAAGGCCGGTACGGACACCACGGCGAGGAGGATCGAACCGACGACGAGCATGGGCTTGCGGCCGACCCGGTCGCCGATGGCCCCGGCGATCGGCAGGAAGATCGTGTAGCTGGCCATGGCGATGGCATTCGTCAGCAGCGACTGTTCTCGGCTGAGGTCGCCTGTGGTCTGGATGTAGGTGACGAAGTAGGCGGACAGCATATAGAAGCCGAGTGCGGTCACGCCGAGGACGAAGAACACCTGAAGCATGCCCACCCAGTTCTCGCGGAAGGAGTCACGGATCGGGCTGAATTCCTTGGGTCGCTCGGCGGCCGTCTTCTTGAACAGTTCGGATTCGTCGGTCTTCGCTCGGATCCACAGCCCGACTGCCGACAGCGGCAGGGCGAGCAGGAACGGCAGGCGCCAGCCCCAGGAGTCGAAGGAGGCGTCGCTCATCATGGTCGAGAGCAGAAGAATAAGGCCGCCGGCCATGACCGAAGGCAGCGCCGTGGCGGCCAGAGTGATGTTGATCCACAGGCCTCGCTTGGATACAGGGGCGTGTTCGTAGACGAAAGACGGTCCGCCCACGGATTCGCCGCCGGCAGAGAAACCCTGGCCCAGACGAGCGAGGATGAGCAGAATGGGAGCGAACCAACCGATCTGGTCGAAGCCGGGCAGAACGCCGATCAGGGCGGTGCAGATACCGACGAGGAAGATCGTGATGGTCAGGGTCTTGCGCCGGCCGACCTTGTCGCCGAGCGCACCGAAGAACAGACCGCCGAGCGGACGCATGACGAAGGCGACGCCGAAAGTCGCGAAGATGACGAGCAGTCCGGTGACGCGGTCACCCTGCGGGAAGAAGTATTCGGAGAGGATGACAGCCGAAAGACCGTAGAGCGTGAAGTCGTAGAACTCGACGAACTGGCCGATGCTGCCGCCGACGAGCACCTTCTTCTGCATGCCCGAGGACTTCTTCGTCGGTCGTGTTCGAGCAGCGGGTGTACGCTCCTCACCTGTGGTGGGTATGGACATCGAAGCTCCTTTGCTCTGTCACGTGCTCTGTCACGCTGGTGGGCGCAGACACCACCTGCCGCCGTGATGCCCGGCCTCCATTGTTGCGGCCCCCATCACATCAGTCCAACAGATAATGCTGAACGCAGTCATCAACTCAATCCATGAAAGACTCACTCGCGCCCGTGCCCGACGCTCACTCCCCTGGCGGACCGAGGATGTCCTTCGCCAGCTCGCAGAAGGCACGGGCCCGCCGGCTCAGCCGCAGCTCCTTGGGCCAGATGAGTGCAGAGTCGATGTTCGGGAAATCGTCGAGGAGCGGCACGTCGACGGCCTTCGACCCGATATAGGTGCCGGAGGAGACACTCTGGCTGAGCAGTGAGTACCCGTGCCCCATCGCCACGAATGACCGCACCGTCTCATAGCCGGAGAACGAGTGCCGGATCTTCGGCACCACCCCCGCGATGCGGAACAGCTCGTCGTAGTACTGCCTGGTGAACGGCAGGTCGAGTTGGATGTAGTCCTCCTCGGCCAGCTCGCGCAGGTGCACCGGCTTCGGCTTCCCGCCCCGGGCGAGGGGATGATCCCGGGACACGAGCGCATGTGGTTCGACGACGTTGATGAGGAAGGAGTCGAAGCGATCCGTCGGTCCGAGCGTATAGGTCAGAGCGAGGTCGCAGTCTCCGGCGGTGACGGCCCGCTGCAGCTCTTCCAGATCGGCTTCAAGGTAGTTGACCCGCACTTCCGGGTAGCGCTTCTCGAATTCGTCGTGGATGAGCGGCAGCCGAGTCGGAGCGATCGGCGAGAAGACCCCGACGGTCAGTCGCCCGCTCAGCGACCGGGACAAACCCTGCGCGGCTTCTCCGAGAGCATCGGACGCCTCGAGGAATCCGGTCACCTCGGCGAGGAATCGTTTTCCCGCCGGCGACAGGACGACGGAGCGATTCCGCTGCCGGATGAACAGGTCGAGGCCGATGGTCCGCTCGAGCTGAGCCATCGCCGTCGAGATCGCCGATTGGGTGACGTTAAGGTGCTTCGCCGCCATGGTCATGTTCTCCCGACGTGCAACTTCCTGGAAGTACCGCAGCTGCACGAGCGTGAAATCGAGTGCCATAGTCCCTCATCTTCCCACCGTTGCGCCGAACTTCGACGCAACCCGCTGGCCGACCGGTCGAACTTCGACGCAACCCGTCGGCCGACCCGCCGAGCTTCGACACGACCCGTCGGCCGACGAGCCAGGGCTCCCGATTTCCCGCTGCCATGTCATCGCCGGCGACTATTGTCAGCCTTTACTCGGTCGACAAGCGGCTCCTCATCATCACCCAAGAATCGAGGCCACTATCCCAATTCGGATTTATTCGAACATCATCGAATCTATTCTCTGCAATCAAATCTATTTCGAATCTTCTATTGCTTTCCACTCGACAGATGACTATAATTTGAGAAAGAGACCTTCAATGGAGAACGGAACTCGGACCAGTGACCTACACTCCCGATCGCAAACGACGTAAGTCAGATCGGCGCGCCCGCCGCGCTGATTCCGACTCGCGCGGCGGCGCGAGCAGGAGGCCGAAATCCGATCGGAGCAACCCCACCCAGGACCTCTCGTCCCTGAAAGAGCAGCTCAAAGCGGCCGGTCTCGATCTCACAGGTCATCCTTTCGCCGAGGTGTTCGATGCCCTCGACCCCGTCCCCACTGAGCCGCTTGAGCCGGTCACCACCGACGCTGGCGTCGCTGCAGAAGAGGACGCCGATGTCCCCGCATGGACAGAAGACTCCGAGAGCATCGCCTCCGCCCAGCAACCTGCTGTCGACCCGAGCGACGAGGTACCTGCTTGGGAAGAGACCGCCGACGACGTTTCGCCATCTCGGGAACCTAGCCCGGACCTCGCCGAGGATGCTCCTGCCTGGGAGGATGATGCATGGGACGCGTGGGGCGCGCCCGCGGGGGGCGACAATGCAAAGCTCGGAGAGACGCAGCATGACGAGGCGAAAGCTGAAGCGTCGGAAACCGAAGCTGCAGAGACCGCCGAAAAGCCGGTCTGGGACGACTCGGCTGTAGACGGAGTCACAGCTTCACTCAGCCCGGAGGCCCTCGCAGCGAAATTGGGTCTCCAGCGGCCGGCGTCACGCCACCCGCTGCTGCCTGATTCCACGTGGAGCGATCTGGTCAATTGTGCACCCGAGATCACGGACGCCATCGCCTCGCTGACCGATCTGGACGAGGCGCTGCGCACCTTCGACCGCCCAATGGGCCCGGATGAGGCGCTGCATGTCATCGACGGGGCCGAGGCGCTTCGTCGACTCAGTGAATCTCTGTCCACTCTGGCTCTGTCGGTCTATGAACGGGTCGGCACGCCGAAGGACAGTGGCGCGAAGTCGCCCAAGGACCTCATTCAGAACCGCCTCAACCTGACCGGACGCGAAGCCAATCGTCGAGCCAGGCTCGCCGAGAAGCTCGGGGGTCGGGTCACTCTCGACGGCCAGCGCCTCGAACCCGAATATCCCTTGGTGGCCGAGCAGTTCCACCGCGGGACTCTGTCGACCGAACACATCACAACTCTCGAAGAATGCCTCAATGCACTTCCCGCATGGGTCGATCAGGCGACGAAAGACAAGGTGGAAGCCGACCTCGTCAAGTACGCGGCGGCTGTGACAGTCAATGAGCTTCGCGAAATCTTTCGGCAGATGCTGGTGCGGATCGACCCTGATGGGGCCGAGCCCTTGGACGCCAGGGAACGGTCGGCGTACTTCGTCACCGCACGCCCCAAACGAAACGGCGATTGGAAGCTCGAGGGTGTGCTCGACCCGGTGGCCGGGTCCGAACTCCACGGACTCTTGACCTCTCGCATCGAGTCCGCGCGCCACACCGGCGCGGACTCGACAAACACGAACATGAACACCACTCCCGAGACCGAGGAGGCCGGCGCCGAAACCGACGTCGCTGCCGATGTCCCGTTCATTCCGAACGGCGGGCTCGGCCAAGCTCCCGGAGAGGAACGATTCGAACCGGTCGACGCCGTGCTCACCGGCGATCGCTTCGATGCTCCGCCGTGGGCCGTGTTCGAGGCCTACCGCGGAGACGGGCCCGAGCAGAATCCCGCGGCAGGAGCGACGTCACTCCCAGGTGGCTATGGCGTCCGTCAGGACGGTTCGACAGTCAATCTCGTCAGCGAGCAGCCGACCGCGAGGAACTGGATCTATGAGCGTTTCGCCACGCTCATCGGTCGTATCAGCATGAAGGAGGCCCAGAAGGGCTCGCCCTACGCGCTGGTCGTCACAGCCAAGGCATCCGACGTCGCAAACAAGATCGGCGAAGCCACCACAGGCTCGGGCGCACGTTTCCCCATGAACGATCTCGTCCGGCGCGGCCTCAACGGCACAGTCTTCTTCCACCTGATGGATGAAACTGCCAAAAGCGTGGAAGTTCGCACGGAGAACCGTTTCGCCAACAAGAAGCAGACGGCGATCATCACCGCTCGAGACCGTGGCTGTGTCTTCCCCGGCTGCGACGCACCAGCCGGATGGTGCGACGTGAATCATGTGGTTCCCCACAGCGACGGTGGCCGCACCGACATCAACAACCTGTGCCTTCTCTGCTCGTTCCACCACCACCTCATGGACCGCTCTGATTGGCAGATGGTCATGCTCACCGATGGACGCCCTGCCTGGCAGCCTCCGGAAAGCGTCGATCCCTCTCGAGCACTGGTCCTGCACTCGCGCTTCATCACCGACGAGATCATCGAAGGCCTCTTCGACGATTAGCTGGCTCCTGGGTACAGAGGGCACAGCTGTGCCCAGGTCGAGGTTTTCAGCCCCATAGACTTATGCCGACTCATGCCCGTGCCCGTGCCCGTGTCCGTGCCCGTGTCCGTGCCCATGCCCGTGCCCGGACCGAGGTATGCAGCCCCATAGGCCAGACCCGTACGCCGATGAGCGCGACGAATACCGGATTCTCAGCCACCGCAAATAGACTGGCCCCATGCACTCTGCCCCACTCACTTCCGGCGTGGCCTCGCTTCCGCACGACATCTCGGCGGCGATCCCGAGCCCGAGCATCTCGAGCTTCCAACTGGGCCCGCTGACGATCCACTTCTACGCGCTGTGCATCCTCGTCGGCATCATCATCGCAATCGTGCTGACAAACCGTCGGCTGACCAAGCGCGGAGTCGAGGACTGGCAGGTGCTCGATATCGCGACCCTGGCCGTGCCCATGGCCATCGTCTTCGCCCGCATCTACCACGTGATCACGCACTACACGGACTATTTCGGTCCCGGCCGCAACCCGTGGAACCCCTTCGAACCCGGGTCCGTGTGGGCGATCTGGGAGGGCGGAATCGCGATCTTCGGCTCCCTCATCGGCGGCACCCTCGGCGCATGGATCATGTGCCGCAGGCTCGGCCTCAGACTCACCACATTGCTCGATGCGCTGGCACCGGGTCTCATCCTCGCTCAGGCCTGCGGGCGGTTCGGCAACTGGTTCAACCAGGAGCTCTTCGGCCTGCCGACCACCCTGCCCTGGGGCCTCGAGATCGCCCCAGGCAACCCGGCCATCCCACCGGGCACCCCTGCCGACACGCTCTTCCACCCAACGTTCCTCTACGAGGTCATCTGGAACAGCCTCGGCGCGCTCGCCCTGCTCTACCTCAGCCGGCATCTCTTCTTCCAATGGGGACGCCTGTTCGCCGTCTACCTCATGTGGTACGGCGCCGGCCGCATCGTCTGGGAGTCCATCCGCCTCGACCCGAGCTTCGTCATCCTCGGCCTGCGCACGAACGTGTGGGGCGCGATCGGTGCTGTGGCCCTGGGCTTGGTGATCATGCTCATCCAGTGGAAGCGCCACCCCGAACCCGAGAAGTCGCCGTACATCGAAGGACGCGAACCGCAGCCGGCCGAGGACTGACCCACGCCCTCGCCGAGGCGGCTCCCCGCCCGGCTCAGGCCTCGATCCACTCCTTGAGGCGACCGAGGCCGGTGATGATCGCGGCTTCGTCGATGCCCGAGTAGGCCAGCCGGATATAGGATCGGTCCTCGCCCGGCTGCGGTGCGCCGAAATGCTCGCGAGTGCAGAACGAGACTCCCGTGTTGTGCAGCGCCTCGGTGGAGAAGTCGGCCAGGGTGGCGATCCCCTTGGCCGCCATCGCCTCGGTGACGTCGGGGAAGACGTAGAACGTCGAGCCGGGCGTCGCCGTGCTCATGCCGGGGATCTCATTGATGATGCGACAGGTGGCGTCCCGACGCTTGCGCAGCACCTCCAGCATCTGCCCCACCGGAGCCTGCGGTCCGCGCAGAGCGGCGATGCCCGCCCACTGCACATACTGGTTCGTGCAGGATTCGTCGTTCGTGTTCATCGTCGAGATCGCCTCGGCGACGGTCTTCGGAGCCACCGCACAGCCGAGTCGCGATCCCGTCATCGCGTATTTCTTCGAGAAGGTGTAGAGGATGACGGTGCGCTCGGCCATCCCCGGCAGAGCCGCAATCGACTGGGACTTGCCCCGATAGCGCATCTCGAAATAGGCCTCATCGGAGAGCACCCACAGGTCGAATTCCTGCGCGATCGCAGCCACGGCCTCTCGTTCTTCTGCCGTCGATTCGGCTGAGATCGGATTCTGCAGGTCGTTGTAGATGATGGCCGTGGTGGTCTCGTCGATCGATGCCCGCAGATGGTCGAGGTCGATGGCGAACCCGGTCTCGGTGGGCACATACCGATACGGCAAGGCGGTGCCGCCGAGGTAGTTGATCTGGGATTCGTAGATCGGGAATCCGGGGTTCGGATAGAGCACGCTCTCGCCAGGGTCCATCACGGCCTGGAGGAATTTCGTGATCACGGGCTTGCCTCCGGTGGTGACAACCACCTCGGCGGGGTCGATGTTCATGCCGCGCCGAGCACCGATGTCATCGGCGAGCGCCTCTCTCAGCTCGGGAATGCCCGGTCCGGGGCAGTAGCCGGTCTTGCCGTCCCGGATGGCCTGCTCGAGCGCCTCGACGATATGCCCGGCCAGGGGGAAATTGAGATCGCCGAGGTGGAACGGAAAGACCTCGTTTCCGCGCGCCTTCCACTCGGCGGCGGCTTGGGCCACGCGGAACGCGGTCTCGGTGCCGAGGTTGTCCAGGCGTTGAGCGGTCTTCATTGTCGGCTCCTTCATCGGGTCGGGCAGAACGAGAGCGTGACCGCAGCGACTGCGGGCTGAGGTTCCGGCGCCCTTGAGCACGCAGAACATCCCTCGCTTCACACACGATAGAACACCGCGAGCCGGAATGTCAGCGGTGGTCAGCCGCAGGGCACGATCGGTCGCCAGGCCCGCCTGCAGTCGGGTCGACCGCACGGCGAAGGGCCAGACCACTAGCCAGCCGGGTCGACAGCCCGGCGTCCAGTCCCCCGGCCGGCAGCTAGTCCCCCGGCTGCCAGTCCGATCGATCAGTCCACGGCCAGAGCTGCACGCCCAGCCAATAGGCACCACAGTCCGATGGCCAACAGCACCGGGGCACCGAGGACACCGCACCAGAAGCTCGGCGCGCCGAGGCTGCGCGGAATGAAGTACGCCGCGATTGCGATGATCGTGATGAGCGCTCCCGCGAGATGGAGGACCGGCTGGGCGAAGACGACGGCGAGCGCGAAGAAGTGGATGCCGACGATCGCGAGGATGAGTGGGGCGACCGCCTCGGCGTGGCCGGAACGGACGGCGAAGAAGCTGAGGACGGCGGCTGCGATGATCTCTGCCCAAACCACGACGATATAGATCGTGAACGCAGTCGTGCCCGTGGCGATCGCACTCGGTTCCGACCAATGGCCGATGGCCAGGAAGATGCTCGGCACCGCCAGGCCGAGTCCGGCTGCTGAGAGTCCGCCGAGGAGGATCCGGAAGACGACTCGATCGGGCGGAGCCTCCTGCGCCCATCCTGACCAGATGAACGCGGCGAGGCCGAACACCGCGCCGATCATCACGAGATCGCGCGGAAAGGACAGGTCGATCATCATTGATCCCTTCACCCAAGGCCGACTGTCTGTCGAGTCTAACCCGGTCTTCGACCCAAGCTCGGGTAACTGGCTCAGTCTTCGTGCGGAGCGATGAACAGCTTCCGCAAGGGCGCTTCGTCGACGTACCAGCGGGTGGTCATCCCCTCGTCGAGGCGGACCAGCGAACCCGGCGCCAAATGGATCGGTTCGCGCCGTGGTTCATCGAATTCGATGCGCCCGGTGCCGGAGATGACGAGGAAGACCTCATCGCCTTCGACATCGCGCATGGCCCCGGCGCTCATCTCCCACAGTCCGAAGTCCGCCCCGCCGATGGTGCCGAGTTCGGCGAATCCCGTCGTCGCAGTCCTCCCGCCCTCATCGTCGCGAGGCCCCGCCGAGGCGGCCGCTGGCAGGTCCTGCCAGGTCTCGATGGGTTCGTGGCTGAGGGGAAGATCATGGGTGTCGATCGGCTCCATTGCACTCATGCGATCAGTGTAGCCAGACTCCGCCCGAGGAAGCGAACCATTCCGCGCAATCAGCACCGAACCTCGCCGGTTTCAGCAGACGATACATTCGCTGACAACTGTTTACTTCGTGGCCGACGTGGGATAGAACTGTTTCCGTAGACCCGCCTCATGCGCGTCTCGTCTTCAGGAGTTGATCCATGTCCTACTTCAATGGTGAAGCATCGCACTGGCTGGCCCAGTCCCCCGCCGCTCCCATCGACCCCACCCCGCTGCCGAGCGAGAAACAGGATCTCGTCATCGTCGGCGGCGGCCTGACCGGCCTGTGGTCGGCCTACTATGCCCGGCAGACTCACCCGGACTGGTCGATCACGATCCTCGAGGCCAAGCACATCGGCTACGGCGCCTCGGGCCGCAACGGCGGCTGGCTGTCCACCCTGCTCCCCGGCAACCGGGCCAAGTACGCCGAGGCGGTTGATCGCGCCCTGCGGAACGACCCCACCGGCCCGGTCGGTTCGGCCGGACTCGACGGAGTCTCGAGCGTCCGGTCCTTCCAGTCCGCACTCTTCGACTCCGTCGATGAGGTCCTCGCCGTCTGCGAGACCGAGGGCATCGACGCCCACCAGGTCCACGGAGGACATATCGACATCGCCCAGTCCGAGGCCGGGATGTCGCGCCTGCACGCACTCTTCGAGGGCAATGCGCAGTTCGGCTACGGGCCCGAGGACATGCAGTTCCTCGACGCCGAAGCGACCCGGAATCGCATCAACGTCGACGGCGCCCAGGGCAGCATCTTCTTCCCCGGCACCGCGGCCATCGACCCGGCACTGCTCACCCGCGGACTCGCCCACACCCTTCGGCAGCAGGGCGTGACCATCTGTGAAGCCACCTCGGCGAGTCATATCGGGAAGGGAACGGTGGCGACCAACCGGGGGCCGGTGCGCGGGGAGACGATCTTCGTCTGTCTCGAGGGCTACTCGGACACCGTCACCGGGGACCTGCCCGGCCTGCAGGGACGGCAGGTGATCCCGGTCTTCTCCTCGATGATCGCGACCGAACCGCTGCCGGCGAAGGCGTGGGAGTCGATCGGCTGGCAGGGCCGGGAATGCCTCGGCGACACCGCGCACACCTTCATCTACGCCCAACGCACCGCCGATGGTCGGATCGCGCTCGGCGGGCGCGGGGCACCCTATGCCTTCGGTTCCGGGCTGCCCGGCGACGGCGAAGTCCCCGCCGAGGTGGTCGACCTGCTGGCCGGGCGCCTGTCCTCGCTCTTCCCGGACCTCGAGTTCGACATCGCCCACGCCTGGCGCGGGGCGCTCGGGGTGACTCGGGACTGGTGTGCCGGGATCTTCTTCGATCCCGCCCAGCGCATCGGGGTGGCGCGCGGTTATGCCGGGCACGGGGTGACGGCCACGCATCTGGCCGCGAAGACGCTGCTCGACCGGGCGTCCGGTGCTGCGACTCCGCTGACCGGGCTGCCGTGGAACGATCATTTCTCCGGACAGTGGGAGCCCGAACCGATCCGCTGGCTGGGGATACGCTCGATGTACAAGCTCTTCGGCATCGCCGATGCGTGGGAAACCGCGACGAGCGCGAAGAAGACGAGCCTGCTCGCCCAGTTCGGCTCGCGGCTTGCCGGGTTGCACGAGTAGCTGTCCGAACAACCGCACGAACAGGACGCCGCCGGCCGCGTCGACGCATGAGAGTCGACGTAGAAGGGACCACTCCATGACCGACACCTCCTCCCGCATCTCCCCGATGGCCGCGAGCTACCCGGCCTCGAGCATCCGCAAGATGTTCAACCTCGCCCTCGACCATCCCGACGCCCTCAAGCTCACCGTCGGAGAACCGGACTTCAACACGCCCGAGCACATCAAGGCCGCGGGGATCAGGGCCATCGAGAACGACAACACCCGCTACGTCGCCAATGCCGGCATCCCCGAACTGCGTCGCGCCCTGGCTCGCAAGTATTCGACTCGCTGGTCTCGCACCGTCGAACCCGAGAACGTCATGGTCTCCTTCGGCGCGATGGAAGCCCTGACCTTCGCCCTCGACGTCACTGTCTCCCCAGGTCAGGAGGTGATCATCCCCGACCCCAGCTTCCCGAACTACATGGGTCAGGTGCACCGCCTCGGCGGGGTGGCCGTGTCCGTTCCCGTCCGCGAATCCGAAGGATTCAAGCTGCGCGCCGAGGATGTTCGCGCGGCCATCAGCGACAAGACCGCGGCCGTGATCATCAACAGCCCCTCGAACCCGCTGGGGTCGGTCATGGACCGCTGCGACATCGAGCAGATCGCCGACCTCGCCGATGAGCACGGATTCACGGTGATCTCCGATGAGGTGTACGACGAGATGGTCTTCGACGACGCGAAGTTCACCTCCATCGCCGAGGTGCGTCCCGGGTTCGATCGGTTCCTCGCCATCGGCAGTTTCTCGAAGACCTATGCGATGACCGGCTGGCGGTGCGGTTTCGTCATCGGCGCAACCGACTACATTGCCCCCATGGCACTGCTGCAGGAGGGTCTGACTTCGAGCCTGCCCGGCTTCGTCCAGGAGGCTGCGGTCGCCGCTCTCGAGGGACCGCAGACCGATGTCGAGAGGATGGTGGCTTCCTACGCCCGCCGCCGGGATCTGATGAGCAGACGCATCAACGGCATCGACGGGCTGAGCATGATCCGCCCGGAAGCCACGTTCTACGCCTTCGTCAGTGTCCGCGACTGGGGCCTGGGCTCCTGGGAACTGGCGACGAGACTGCTCGAAGACCACAAGCTCGCCACCATTCCCGGATCTGCGTTCGGCCCGGCCGGCGAGGGCTACCTGCGGCTGACGTTCTCGGTCTCCGATGACGACATCAACACGGCATGCGACCGGCTGGAGGCCTTCGCCGCCGGGCGGTGAGGGTCCTTGCCGATTTCGGTAAGGCTTCGGCCGTGCCGGTCAGCTGTCGTCGTAGCTGATCTCGACGCGTCGGTTCTTCGCCCGACCCTTCGGGTTGTCGCCGTCCTTCGTCGAGTTCTTTGCCACCGGGTCTTCTTCACCATGGCCTTCGACCGTGAGCTCGAGGTCCGCGGACCCGTCCTTGATGACATCGGCTACGGCCTGCGCCCGCTTCTTCGACAGCTTTTTGTTCGCAGCCCCGTCGCCGACCGAGTCCGTATAACCGGCTACGGTGACCTTCGCACCGTCGGGCACGCCCTCGACGGTCTGCGTGATCGCCTTCTTGGCTTTGTCGGAGATCTCGGCGCTGTTGAAGTCGAAGAGGATGTCGCTGGCCAGAGTGATGACCGCGTCCTCACCTTCCTTCTTGTTCGTCACCAGCGGGGTCACGGATTCGGCGCTGCTCCACTCCTTGACGCTGCCCGGCTCCCATCGCTGGACAGACTTATCCAGCTGCTCCTTTTTCGGCTCGGGCAGATCCGCAGGCGAGGTCACCTCCGCCTCGGAAGCCGTTCCGGCACCGGGGCCGGCCGTGATTGCGACACCGGAGCCGAGCATGACACCGACCGTGACCACGCCGAGGGCGGACGTCCAACGCCCTCGCCTGACCAGCCTCATCACGACTCCGTGATCGGAACGTCGGTGAACTTGGGCCATGATTCCTGCAGCCGGATGTCGACGGAGTCGATGTCGTTCTCCGGAGCTTTGAAGACGGCCCACGCGGTCACCGGCTGATTGTTCGTCGTCTCGGTGAAGACCGAATCCGAGGTCCACTCATCGTAGGTGTCGGAGATTGGCGAATAGACCTTGAGATTGTCCGTATCGATGAGCTGCGGGGCGAACCCGTTCTCACCCCATGCGTCATAGATGCCGATCGCAGCATCGTCTTCCACACTCTGGAAGTGCGGTGTGACGACCAAGGTCAGGGTCTGTGTCTTCCCCTCGACTTCGAGCGAGTGGAAGGCGACCGTCACCTTGTCTTCGTTCGACCCGGGAACCTTGACGTCCTGCTTGACGATGACATCGTTGGGGTCGACCTTCTCGACGCCGGCCTTCGCGGCGTCCTTGCCACTGCCCTGAGCAGAGGAGTCCTTGTCCTTCGACCCGTCGCCCGGCGACGAGGAACATCCCGTCACAGCCAGAACGCAGAGAGCCGCACCGGCGATGGCCTTGCTGAGCTTGCGCGAAATCACAATGGAAGACTTTCCCTCGTCGGTATCCGGCGCAGTCGCCGATCCCGACGGCTCCGTCATTCTCGAGAATTTACGCTAGCACGGATGCAGTCGGTGCCGATGGACTTGACGAAAATCGCTCATTTCACCGCGGCGAGCGCGGTGCCTCCGGACCCCGGCTCGATATTCCGCTGTTGCCCACAAGCTGCGAGCAGGCAGAGACTCTCGATCTCCTGCATTGAGTCGGTGTGAAGTTGTGTTCAGGCACCGCCAGCGGACACGCTGTCAGCGGAGTCCGCGGGCTTGCCCGAGAACGGCTTGGTCACCAGGCTGACGACGATGAGCACCAACACAGCCGCAGGCAGCGCCGGGATGACGGAGTTGATGTCGGCGGATCTGCCACTGACTTCCCAGAGAACTGTCACCACTCCACCTGCGATCATCGACGAAAGAGCACCGGCGGCGGTCACTCGCTTCCAGAACAGAGCGGCCAGAACCGCTGGAGTGATGGCAGCGCCGTACATCGTGTAGGCATACATCTGGAGCTCGAGCACCGATTCGAAGAACTGGACCATGATGAATCCCAAGACAGCGATAGCGAGTACCGAGACCCGCCCGACTAGAACCCCGGTCCTCGAATCTCCACGAGCCTTGTTCTTGATGAACACGAGATCATAGACGACGTTTCCAGAGCAGGTGAGCAGATAAGACGAACCGGTGGTCACGATGAGTGCCAGTGCCGCAACAAGCAGCACAGCTCCGATCCCGGCCGGCGTGAACTCGCCTTCTGCCAGTGCGAGGATGGCCATGTCCGGGTTGATCTCCGGCATGAGGATGGAGGATCCGGAAGCCAGGAAGATGATCGGAGCAACGATCAGTGCAGCTCCGATGAAGAACAGAATGGTGGCATTGCGAGCGACTTTGGGCGACCGGGCTGCCGCAAGGCGCTGGTGCATATTCTGATCGCCGAGGATCAGGAGGAAGAGCGGGAGGAAGTAGCCCAGAATCTGCCATGGAGTGAGAACTCCGGTGAATGATTTGAACGCTGGATCCAGGCGGTCGACGTAGCTGCCGATGCCGCCCAGGTCTTGCGTGAAGACCCAGATGAGTGCTCCGAGCAGCGAGATCACAATGAGGACTGCCGAGAGGAAGTCAGTCCAGGCCACGGACTTCAGCCCACCAGACAGGGACAGGAAGGTGATGAGGACTGTCGCGACAACGGTCGCCTGTGTCGTGCTGAGGGGAGTGATCAGAGTGAGAATATAGCCGGCACCGGTGAACTGGTACGCGGTGATTCCGACGAAGGCCACGAGGATGATGACTGTACCCGCCACCCGAACGGGTCGCCCGAACTTGGACTCGAACAGCTCGGGGACGGTGCGGAAGCCGTTCTTCCGCACCTGTGGGGCGATGAAGTACAGAACGATGATCCCGCAGAACGTACCTGCGAAGAACAGAATGCCCGCCAATGGGCCGTTGCTGAAGATGAAGTTCGCTCCCCCGATGATGGAGCCGGATCCGACGAAGGTCGCCAATAGAGTCCCGGCAAGCACCCATGTCGGCAGAGACTTCCCCGCGAGAACGAAGTCTTCCCCGTCCTTCATGGCCGATGCTCGCCCGAACCAGGCGGCGATGCCTACCATCAGCGCCACATAGGCGACGAGGACGATGACGAATGTGAGGTTCATAGGTATCCCTTGTGTCGTGGAGCACAAATGCGCTGAGCACGATTCTCGCCGATACCCCACCCGGAATGCAATAAATTTTGCAACCGACTCAATCGTCGGCGATTGCGCCGGTTGCTCCCCACAGGTCATCGATTCGCCCCAGCTTGGCCTGAGTTCGCTGCTCATCGTGTCGCGCAAGGCACGCCAGCAGGTATTGGACTGCACTTGTGAC
The DNA here is from genome assembly GCF_004745075.1 of Brevibacterium sp. S111. Taxonomy (GTDB): domain Bacteria; phylum Actinomycetota; class Actinomycetes; order Actinomycetales; family Brevibacteriaceae; genus Brevibacterium. Next base: position 24,573 of record NZ_RHFH01000009.1, on the reverse strand, counting down.
GCAGACCAAGGACGATATCAGCTCCGATGATTCGGCGGGCACCAGAACATACTCATCACACATATCGGTCAGGGCAGTTCGACGATCAGCGATGACAAGCACTTTCGCGCCCTGCTCACGGGCAGCCTCCGCCAGCTGGACGACCGCCCGGGAGGACTTCCACACCGTGATCGCGAGGAAGCAGTCAGCAGAGGTCAGCAGGCTGGCTTCATTGACCATCGCCGTCACTGACCCTGAATGCAACCGCACTCGGAAGCCGAGCATCTGCGCCACATGCGACAGCTGCAGACCCGGAGCGGCATAGGATCCGGTCGCAAACACCCCGGTATTCTCCGACGCGATGATGCGCTCAGCCATCCGCGCCAAAGCGTCTTCGTCCAATTCCCCACGCATCCGCTCGAGCATCTCGATGTCTTTGTCGAGAGACGTGGCGAGAAGACCCTGCCCCTTGTTGTGCAGATAGAGATTGCGTGAACTCAGCGATGCCAGATACCGGGTGCGGATATCCGCAGAGAACGTTGGCCACCCGGAATAGCCCAGCGACTGGGCAGCGCGAACGACGGTCGCGACATTCACCTGCGCCATGTCCGCGATGGCTTGGGCGGAACTGTACGCGGCTTCGTCCGGCGCTGAGTCGATGACAGCGAGCACCGCCTGCGTCGACGGCGTCAGTCGCGCATTCGATCGAAGGGCGGCGATCCACTCGGAGAAGCTGGTCACAGTCTGAACTCCCTTTGCAAAGAACGTTGCATTGCGTCTAGCCTAGGCCCATCATCCTAAGCGGATCCAATGAAGGAGACACGGTATGCAGCTCGATGTCGGAATCAATACGGTCACCAACGCACGGGTCCTCGACGTGGAGACGGCCACTGTTTCCGAGCCGACGACGGTGACGATCAACGGCGAGAGAGTCAGTGAGGTCGGAGACCACAATGTGTCAGCCGGATCGCAGAGCTTCGATGCAGAAGGCAGAATCGTGTCCCCCGGGCTGATCGACGCACACGTCCATGTCCTCGCTGCAACAGCGAATTTGGGCAATCTAGGTGATCAGTCACCGTACTACCTGGGTGCTCAGGCTGCGCGTCTGATGGGCGATATGCTCAGCCGCGGTTTCACGACCGTCCGAGACGCAGGCGGAGCCGACTACGGGCTTTCAGCAGCGGCACAGGAAAACCTCTTCCCCGCACCACGTCTCTTCTTCGGCGGCAAGGCTCTGTCCCAGACCGGAGGCCACGCAGACATGCGGGGTCCCGGCACGCACGTCATGGACACGCACATGTGCTGCCCGAATATCGGCATCGTCTGCGATGGAGCCGACGCGGTGAGGAAAGCCGCCCGGGAGAACCTGCGCACCGGTGCCGACCACGTCAAAATCATGCTCTCCGGCGGAGTGGCTTCTCCGACTGACCGCGTCGACTCAACTCAGTTCTCAGATGAGGAGATTCGAGCGGCGGTGGAAGAGGCCTCCGCAGCGAATCGCTATGTTCTCGGTCATGCCTACACCGCCAGGTCGGTCAACCGCGGCCTCGAACTGGGAGTGCGGTCCATCGAGCACGGGAATCTGATCGACCAGCGAAGCGTCCAGCTCCTCCTCGAGAAGAGTGCGTTCCTCGTTCCGACACTCGTGACATATGAGCGTCTGAAGCAGGACGGAGCTCAATTCGGTCTGCCAGAGGCAAGCCAAGCGAAGATCGACGACGTGCTGTACGCGGGCCTCGATGCGTTGAAACTGGCGACTGAGCACAATGTCAAGATCGCGTACGGCTCCGATCTGCTGGGCGGAATGCAGCCTCATCAGAGTCAGGAGTTCGCCATTCGGGCGAAAGTCCAAACTTCACAGCAGGTGCTGCGGTCAGCAACGACGACGGCAGCAGAACTGCTCATGCGGAAGGGAGAGCTGGGAGTTGTGGCTCCGGGGGCGTTCGCGGACCTCTTGATACTCAACGCGAACCCCTTGGACGACGTCACTGCCTTGGGCGATCCTGGCAACGCCATCCACAGCGTCATCAAGGGAGGACGTCTTCTTCGGTGATATGAGAGGCGTCAGCCCCTGCTGGCGCGACGTTTGAAGGCAGACCGTGCCCGGGCTGAAATGAGACGGATCGGAGCGGCCCACCTGGCCGCTCAGTCTCACCCGACCGCGGCGAGCGCGGTGTTCCAGGAGCCGTAGAACTTGCGCACAGCGGCGGCGGAAGGAACTTCACCCTTATGCTCGGCGGCGTACTCGGTGTAAGCCTTGTAGGTGGCCGTGATTCCGCGGGATTCGCAGTCGGCGACGAAGACGGACATCGCCTTGTCATAGGCCTCCGCGTCGAAGCGCAGCTGGCCCTTCGCTCGGCCGAGTCGGTTCGTCGCCAGGCCCGCAGCCTTGAGAGCTTCGTTCCAAGAACCGAACCGCTGCACGGCCGTCTGGCTCGTCGGCGGCCACACGGCCGCGCCCTTGCTCGAACGCGCTCTGAGTTGGTCGAGCACCTCGGAGCGCAGAGCATCATATTTCGACGCTGACAGGCTCGGGGCCTCAGCCCGGGCGCGGACGGATCGGATTGCAGCGTCCACCTCGGCGAGGGCTGACCTCACGAGCTGCGGTGCGTCGGGCAGCTGGGACTCCAGAGCCCCCTCGACCGCATCGAGCATCTCCCTGTCACGGTCTGTGATGTCCTGAGTCGACGCAACAGCACTCGACCCGGCTGCGTCGGAGCCGGTCGGCACTGCTCGGTCGGCAAGATAGAGCAGCGCTGCCAGCACGGCCGGAGAGGGAGTATGCGATTTCGTCGATCCGGTGTCATCCATCACCGCTCATTGTACGTGGCGGCTTCGACACAGCCCGTAGCCAAGCTGAAACACGGGCCGACTCACCTGGGTGGTCCGCGATTCTAGAGTGAGAACCGACGCCGGTGAACGACCGGAACTCGGTTACTGCATGAGGAGGACGGATGCGCGCAAAGAGAGTGATCGGTATAGGAGCGGCTTCGCTGATGCTGGCAACGATGAGTGTGTTCGGGGCAACCGCCGCTCATGCCGAGGGCAACAAGGCGACCTACAGCTATTATCCGACCCTGGCCAAATGCGAGCAGGGCTCGGCTTTGAGGGCGCTGTTCTACAAAAGCTGGGGGAAAGTGATCGTGAAGACGCAGTGCTGGACGGTTCGCCCGGGTGAGAAGTACATGGGTGAAGTCACGTTCCGATGAGTTCGCCGTCCGACCGATGACGTCGTCGCTGCCGAATCTGCACCCGTGCACCGACGTGTGATGTATTGGCGATCGGTGGTCAGCGGAATAGTGTGAAGGCATGGTTGCTGATCTGGGCGCAGTCGAGGCGCTGGTCTTCGATATGTTCGGCACGGTCGTCGACTGGCGAACCAGCGTGGCGAGCGGCGTCGAATCGCTCCTCGATGAGTATCTGCCCGAAGCAGATCCGCATGAATTCGCGGACCTCTGGCGTGCTGAATACCAGCCGTCGATGGAGCGGGTCCGCAGCGGCAGTCGGCCCTTCGTGCGCTTGGATGTCCTCCATCGGGAGAACCTCGAGACTGTCATCGAACGATTCGGAATCGATCCGCGTGAGATTCCCGAAGACGTCCTCGACAAGGTGAATCTCTGCTGGCATCGCCTCGATCCCTGGCCCGATGCGGTCGCCGGGTTGGCTCGCCTCAAGCAACGCCACATCATCGCACCGCTGTCGAACGCTAATGTGCGACTGGCCCTCGACGTCGCCAAACGCGCAGGGCTGCCATGGGACGCCATCCTCGGCGCCGAGGTGGCCGCCGCCTACAAACCCGACCCGGCCGCCTATCTGCGCACGGCAGAGATCCTCGGACTCGACCCCGAACAGGTGATGATGGTCGCCGCCCACAACAGTGACCTCGCCGCCGCGGCACGGGTCGGTCTGCGCACGGCTTTCGTTCGCCGTCCGACCGAGCACGGACCTGGGCAGACAGTCGACCTCGTTCCGGAGGGACCATGGGACGTCGTCGCCGAGGACTTCGAAGACCTCGCTGATCAGCTGACCCGATAGTGCTCAGATGACCTGATGGTGCTAGTCAGCGGTGTTGGTCAGCGCAGCTCCTCGAGTGCCGCTTCTGCGCGTTGGCGTCTGTCGGCGAGGCTCATCTGCCACCAGTAGTCACCACGTTCACCCAGACCGTGTTTGGCCACGTTCACGCGCTGCCGGGCATCGGCGAGATCGCCCTCCGAGCCTGACTTCTTCGCGGTCCGCACCGCATTCCTTGCCGCGCCGAGGTGGCTCTTGAGCTCATCGACCACGTTCTGATCCAGCTCGGGATCGGTTCTGCGCCACCGGCGGCCGTTGACGATCAGCCATCGTTCGTCACCCGTGGGCGACAGCTCGGGAGATTCGGGCATCCTTCACTGTAACTCGGCGGCTCGGTGATCACGGCTGGCTGTCGATTCCGCACCCCCTGTCTGCATTCCGGCTGAGGGTATAGCGTGGCCCGACAGGGCGGGTCGGCCGATTCGCCCTGGCACACACGCGACCACCTGATGAAAGGTGAAGATCATGGCAGAGATGAACGTCAGCGCTTCCAGAACGATCGATGCTGCGCCGGAGGACATCTTCAACGTGCTCTCGAACCCGGAGCGCCACGCGGCCATCGACGGTTCGAACATGGTGGTCTCCGATGACAAGACCGATCGCATCACAGCCGTCGGCCAAGTGTTCACCATGAACATGCACTCCGAACCGATGGGTGGGGACTACAAGACCGAGAACCACGTCGTCGGCTACGAAGAGAACAAACTCCTGGCCTGGAAGACCGCTCCGGCCGGTGAGGAACCACCCGGCTGGGAGTGGGTCTGGGAGCTCATTCCGCAGGGCCGTCACTCGACGGACGTCTCCGTCACCTACGACTGGAGCTCGGTCACCGACAAGCACGTACTGAAGCAGGTCAGCTTCCCTCTCGTCGGCGAGGACGACCTCGAAACCTCACTGGGCAATCTGGCTGCCGCGGTCTCCGAGGACTGAGTCTCAGCCGTAGGCGGTGGTCGATCCAAGTCGATTCTGACGAGTCCAGCGACTTGGATCGACCAGACGCGGGCACCGTTCAATGAGCCGCGATCGCCCGGAGACAGCCAGATTCAGCTCATCGAGACGAGAATCTTCACCTCGTCCTGGCTGTTCGTGAGCCGGTCGAACCCGTCGCTGATGATGTCCTCGGCAAGGATCTTCGAGGTGACGAACGGGGCGAGGTCGATCTTGCCGGAGCGAACGAGGTCGATCGCCTCGGCGTGGTCATGAGCGTAACCGACACTCGCGCCGAGCGTGCGGTCCTGCATCATCAGCTGATCAGTGATGTCCACTTCGACGGGCGCACCGTGGATGGCGAGGACCTGAAGACGGCCGGTGGCGCCAAGCACGTCGAGCAGCTGGCCGACCACGGCCGGCGCGCCGGCCGCGTCGAAAGCCAGATCAGCCATTGCACCGGAAGTCTGTTCCGACACGACCTCGCCGAGGTTCTCGGTCGTCGGATCGATCACGACGTCCGCTGCCCCCGACTCCAGAGCCTTGGCACGGCGAGCCTGTGATACTTCACTGACGATGGTGGTCAGCCCCTTGGCCTTGAGAACGGCGGAGACGAGGAGCCCGATGGGGCCGGCTCCGCCGACAACGGCAATCTGCCCCTCGGCAGCAGCAGTCTGCTTGACCCCGTGCAGGGACACGGCCAGTGGTTCGATCAGCGCCGCCTGGTCCAGCGGCATATCACCGACGGGGTGGACCCACTGCGATTCGACGACGATGTGTTCGCTCAGGCCCCCGCCCCGTCCGGAGATGCCGATGAATCCCATCTGTTCGCACAGATTGTAGGCACCACGGCGACATGCCGGGCATGTGCCGTCAACCATGAGCGGCTCAACGACGACGGAGTCACCGATCTCCAGTCCTTCGACTCCATCTCCGATGTCTTCGATCACTCCGGAGAATTCGTGTCCGAAGACCACTGGCAGGGTCTCACCGGAGAGGGGATGCGCTTCCTCACCACTCGGAGCAGGACGGATCGGACCGTCCTGGTAGAGGTGGAGATCGCTTCCGCAGATGCCGTTGAAGGCCGGCGCGATCTTCACGGTTCCCGGTCGGGTCTTCGGCTCCTCGACCTCGTCGATGCGGATGTCTTCCTTGCCGTAGTACCGAACTGCCTTCATCGCTTTCGCTCCTTCTCTGTGCTCTCGCGGCCACCCTATTGACGACCGAACTCAACGGCAACGGACAATCCGCAGACGTGAGCAACGAGTCATTCCTCCATTCCCCCTTGGTCCCGGCCCCTGCAACCGCTGTCCCACCCTCGCCGACCCGTTCCTTCCATGGAGTAGCCTGCGAAGAGGCACCATCATCCGACACCGCCAGGAAGGTGGACAGCAATGGCCACGACAATGCGCGCAGTGACGTTTGTCAGGAACGACACCGTCGAACTTCAGGAGAAGCCGGTCCCGCAGATCGCTTCGGACGAGGTCCTCCTCAAAGTCTCAGGGGCTGGCCTCTGCCATTCCGACATCTCCATCATCGGAACCGGAGACGACAGTCCGTTGATCGGTTTCACACTCGGCCATGAGGTCTCCGGAACGATCGCTGAAATCGGTGAGAACGTCACCGGGTGGAGCCTCGGAGACCCTGTGCTCGTTTCACTCATGCGTTCGTGCGGGAAATGTCGCGAGTGCCTCGCCGGCAGAGACAACCAATGCGAGGTCATCACCGGTCGCAGCCCTACGGGCCCGATCTCACCGGGAATCGGTGTCGACGGCGGCATGGCCGACTACATCGCCGTCAGCTCTCACCACATCGGCCCCCTCGGCGATCTCGACCCCGTCGATGCTGCACCGCTGGCCGATGCGGCCCTGACTCCGCTGCATGCGATCAACTCCGTCCGCGACCGCCTCACCGGCGACGCGACCGCCGTCATCCTCGGTCTCGGCGGCCTGGGCCATGTGGGTCTGCAGATCCTCATGGCGATCACCGGATCCCGCATCATCGCTCTCGACACCGATGACGAGAAGCTCTCCTTCGCCGCCGAGCACGGTGCCACCGCGATCAGGTCCGACGCCGAGGCAGCCGATAAGATCCTGGAGCTCACAGATGGAATCGGCGCCGATGTCGTCCTCGACTTCGTCGGCGTCCAACCGACCGTGGACATCGCCATCGGCGTTGTGCGCGGAGGGGGCGCAATCCGCTTCGTCGGCCTCGGCGGAGGCTCCTTCGACTACGAGGCCTCCAACGGCGCTGACCTGCCCTGGTGTGTGAACATCGAACGAGCCTACGGCGGCACCCGCTCCGAAGCACGCGAGGCGATCGCTCTCGCCCAACAGGACAAGATCGCACTCGAGGTCACACGCTATTCGCTCGACGACGCACTCACCGCCTTCGATGACCTCAGGCAGGGGCGGATCCAGGGCCGCGGCGTTCTCGTTCCTTAGCTCCCAAGTCAGCCTCGAGTGAGAAGATGGCCTCGTGCCCGAAACCCGACAGACCACTCCCCCGGCCTCGGCCGCCCCCGCCGACTGGCGTGAGGCCTTCGCCCCACTCGCCGAGGCGGCCCCGCAGGAGCATACTCCCGTGTCCCTGGGCTTCGAGCTCGTCGAGGTCGTCCCCCGCACCTGGTTCGAACCCCAGCACTCGGTGCTGCTCGAACGCGCCACTGTCTCCCCCGGCACGAACCCGTCCCTGGCCATCCGGCCGCTGCTGCTCAGCGAATCCGGCAACTGGGTGAAGAAGTCGCTGACCTGGCGCACCATCGATCGGATGGCCCGGCAGCACAATATCGACGCTCGCCACCAGGAATGGTTCACCCAGCTTGCGGGCCTGCGCACCCGGGACAGGACCGACTTCACGCCCGACGGAGCGCCGTACCACCTCGGCGATTTCCATACCCCGCTGCTGTGGGAGCACTTCGACCGGGGTGCACAGCTCGGCATCGAATTCGTCGGCATCAACCAGGGCATGGACGTGCGCATCGGGCGGGTGGCGAAAGCCGTCGTCGACATCAGGCGTGCTCAGGGCCAGCTGCGCGTCCAGCCGCGGGCGACGATCGACGAACGCGAGTTCACTCCGGGTCTGATCAAGCCGATCTGGACGCATGGCTTCTTCGGCATCGATGTGGCCTCGGGTTTCACCGTGACTCTCGCTCCGGCGGAGAAGCCGACCAGGGAGTCGGCCTTGCCGGTGTTCAAAGCCGCCGGTCCGATCACCATTCCCGATTCCGAGGCCGAGGAGTTCTTCGAAGAGTACTATCCGCAGCTGCGCACCAGCGCCGAGGTGGTCAGCACCGACGACACCGTGACTTTCCCGGCCTACCGGCAGCCCCGCCTCGTCCTCTTCCTCACCTTCGGCGCCGGCGACAGGCTCGACCTGCGCTGGTACTGGGAGTACTCGGGACCCCGACGCACCCTGCCGGTCATTTCCCGCGCGAAGCTGCCGACCATTTCACCGCCGCACTCGGCACCGGCCGCCTCGGTGGGGGCGACCTCGACAAAGACGACACCGGCGCGAACAGCCTCTGCGTGGGAGCGGGACGACCGGCGCGACCTCGAGCACGAAGCCGAAGTGCTCTCCGCGGTCGCACGGGTCCTGGCCGACACCCATGAGGAAGGATCCCGGCTGACGGAGGTCGTCGACACCGCGCTCGACGATGCCGATACCGCCGACTTCGTCGTCAACGTGCTGCCCGGGCTCGAGGAGATCGAGCATCTCAAGGTCATCACCCGCGGGAAGAAGCAGCCCTACCGGGAACTCGGCGGGGAGCCGAACGTCACAATCACCTCGGTGGAGTCGGAAAAGAACGACTGGTTCGACCTCGGCTTCCAGATCAGCGTCGACGGGCACCCGGTCCCCTTCGTCAAGCTGTACAAGGCACTGGCCAGGGGCGCGAAGAAGCTCAAACTCCCCGATGACACCTTCCTGTCGCTGAGCAAACCGGTCTTCGACAAACTCAAGGCCCTCCTCGCCGAGGCGGACCTCATCCCCGAATGGGAACCCGAGACACCGAAGATCTCACGGATGCACGTGGGCCTGTGGTCGGACTTCGAGGACGTCGCCGACGAGTCCGAGCCGGCTCTGACCTGGCGGGAATCCGCACAGGCATTGGCCGATCTCGACCACCTGCCGGCCACCGAGGTGCCCGAACTGGGCGGGGCGAGGCTGCGTCCCTATCAGGTGCAGGGATTCCGGTGGTTGGCGCTGCTCTACCGGTGCCGCCTCGGCGGGATCCTCGCCGACGATATGGGGCTGGGCAAAACGCTGCAGACGCTGGCTCTCATCGCCCATGTGAAGGCCGGCCGCGCGGCTGCCCGCGAAACTGCGGCCGCGGGCGATACCGTGGCCGCCAGCGATACCGTGGCCGGCACCGGTCAGGCGAGGGCACCGTTCCTTGTCGTCGCCCCCACCTCGGTGGTCGACAACTGGGTCAAGGAGGCTGCCGCCTTCACCCCTGACCTCGATGTTCGCGTCATCGCGGAGTCGACGAAGAAGAGACGGACACCGCTGGACGAGGTCGTCGACGGTGCCGATATCGTCGTCATGTCCTATGCGATGCTGCGCCTCGACGAGGACCCGATCTCTCGCCTCGAGTGGGCCGGGCTCGTCCTCGATGAGGCCCAGTTCGTCAAGAACAGCACGGCCCTGACCCATCAGGCGGCGAAGTCCGTGCGGACACCGTTCCGTCTGGCCCTGACCGGCACCCCCATGGAGAACTCGCTGCGCGATGTGTGGTCGCTGTTTTCCATCACCGCGCCCGGACTGTTCCCGAGCCCGCACCGGTTCGACGAGGAATACGTCCGCCCCATCGAAAGCGGCGAGAACCCGGGACGGATGCAGCGGTTGCAGCGACGCATCCGACCGTTCATGATGCGCCGGACGAAGGACCTCGTGGCCGCGGATCTGCCGGAGAAGCAGGAGCAGGTCATCACCGTCGAGCTCAATTCCGCGCACCGGAAGCTCTACGACCGGATCCTGCAGAAGGAGCGGAAGAAGATCCTCGGCTTCATCGACAGCGACTACGACAAGCAGCGGTTCATCGTCTTCCGTTCGCTCACCCTGCTGCGGATGCTCGCCCTGGACCCGAGCATCGTCGACGCCGAACACGCCGAGGTGCCCTCGAGCAAGCTGACGGCGCTGATGGACCGGCTCGATGATGTCATCGCCGAGGGGCACCGGTCGATCGTGTTCAGCCAGTTCACCTCGTTCCTCGACCAGGTCGCCGCGGTCCTCGAGCGCCGCGGTGTGCCCCATGTCGTCCTCGACGGGTCGACCCGGAATCGAGGGGCCGTGGTCGAGTCGTTCCGGTCCGGTGAGGCCCCCGTCTTCCTCATCAGCCTCAAGGCAGGCGGCTTCGGGCTCAACCTCACCGAGGCGGACTACGTCTTCCTCATGGATCCGTGGTGGAACCCCGCGACCGAGAACCAGGCGATCGACCGAGCCCACCGGATCGGGCAGACGAAGTCCGTCATGGTCTACCGCTACGTTGCCGAGGGCACGATCGAAGAGAAGGTGCTGGCCCTGCAGAAACGCAAGGCCGAACTCTTCGACTCCCTCATGTCCGATTCCGGCACCTTCGAGGGCCGCGGGCCCAGTGGGCAGGCGTTCAGCCAGACCGTCACGGCCGAGGACATCCGGGGGCTGCTGGACGGGTGAATATTTACTTTAGATGGACTAAAGTAAATATACGAGCCCATTTCTCACCGTGGGGCCCACCCGACAGAAGGCCCGCCCATGCCCTACAGCGTCGAATGCCACTGGAGTCCTCCGAACCCCGCGGGGCTGAGCAGAAAGGACAGAGCCTCAGGCACATTCCACGCCTATGTGCCCGATGAGCTCTCCTCCGCTCTCCCCACACTCGGTGCCGAAGCACAGCGCGCAGCCGAGGAAGCAGTCGTCGTGCTGGCCCGCCTCGATGAACGGATCAGGTCCTCGGGCAGCAGCTATCTCAACCATCTGCTCATCCGGTCCGAGAGCATCTCCTCATCGTGGATCGAAGGCAACCGCCTCAGTCCGAAGAAGCTGGCGATCGCCGAACGCTTCCAACACGGCGACCGGGTCGCACTCGATGTCATCGCCAATGTGAGAGCCACTGAGAACGCGATCGATGAGATCGCTGACCCCTCACGAGCGATCACGGTCCGTGACATCGAAGAGCTGCAGCACTCGATCGAGCCCCGGCTCGAGCCCGGACTGCGGACGACCCAGAATTGGGTCGGCGGCCCCGGAAACAGTCCTCTGCGCGCCGATTTCGTCCCGCCTCCGGCCGCCGAGGTGAAACGGCTCGTTGCGAACCTCGCCGAATTCGTCTCAGCCACCGAGGGAAACCCCGTCACTCGTGCGGCCATCGCCCATGCTCAGTTCGAGACGATCCATCCGTTCATCGACGGAAACGGTCGAACCGGGCGAGCGCTCGTCCACACCGTCCTCAAACGCGCCGATGCCCTCCGCACTGTGCTCGTGCCGATCAGCACTGTCTTCGCTTCTGACACGACTACCTATATCGGTGGGCTCACGACCTATCGTCAGGCCCCAGCCGATCTCGACCACTGGGTCATCTCCTTCGCCGAGGCGGTCGAAGCCGCCGCCGCAAGCGCCGTCCTCCTCGCCGAGGACATCGAGACACTCGAGCAGACGGTTCGCACGGACCTCATCGAGCATCGCCGAGCGATCGGCAAGTCACCGGCTCGGCCGAGGACCGGTTCCGTCATCCTGAAAATCCTCGACAGCTTGGCACGAGAACCCGTGATCACCATCGAGTCGGTCTCGGTCGAGCACGGAGTGACTCGGGCGGCTGCGCACCGCGCCCTCGTCGAACTCGCCGAGGCGAAGATTCTCCGACGAACCAAGAACCACAAGGGCAAGATCATCTGCTATTCGGCAGACCAGCACCTGGCGTATGTCGAGTTGACCGAAGCGAGCCAGCGGAGCCGCAAGGCGTGAGGGCGGTCGCCTCGGCGCAGATGAGCCGACGGCTTTCTCCATCACCTCTGGAGTTCTGGGCACACCCGTGCCTATGCTGTCGATAACGGGCCGCCTGCATGGAGGCCGCACTGGTGCGCAACGTCGGCACCATTCCGATCGGCATCTGTTCGGATGACCCCGCGACTCATTCGCTGTGCGTCCATTCGGAAAGGCCGATCATGACTTCCAACAGCTTCAACACCCGAGACCAGCTGACAGTGGGCGAAAAGACCTACGAGATTCACCGGCTCGACCGCATCGAAGGGTCCCAGCGACTGCCCTACAGCCTCAAAGTGCTGCTGGAGAACCTCCTGCGCAATGAGGACGGCCGTCTGGTCACCGCCGAACTCGTCATCGACCACTCGGTCATCGCCGATGTCTTCGCCCGTTCGGATGCCTTCGGAATCAATGCGCAGAAGGAGTTCGAACGCAACCAGGAGCGCTATCAGCTGCTGCGCTGGGCACAGGAGTCGTTCACGGACTTCCTCGTCGTTCCACCGGATACCGGCATCTGCCACCAGGTCAACCTCGAATACCTGTCCCGGGTCGTGTTCACCCGCGAGACCGTCGACGGCCTGCCTCAGGCCTATCCGGACACCCTCGTGGGTACGGATTCGCACACTCCCATGGTCAACGGCCTCGGCGTGCTCGGCTGGGGTGTCGGCGGCATCGAAGCCGAGGCTGCCATGCTCGGCCAGCCGATGAGCATGCTCATCCCCGAGGTCGTCGGGCTCAAGCTGACCGGCCAGCTGCCCGAGGGGACGACGGCCACCGATCTCGTCCTCACTGTGGCCCAGCTGCTGCGTCAGACGGGCGTCGTCGGCAAGTTCGTCGAGTTCTTCGGGCCCGGCGTGGCGAACATTCCCTTGGCCAACCGCGCCACCCTGGGCAATATGAGTCCCGAATACGGTGCCACCTGTGCGATCTTCCCCATCGACGAGGAGACGCTGGAGTATCTGCGGCTGACCGGCCGTGCTCCCGAGCAGATCGACCTCGTCGCCGCCTATGCCAAGGAGCAGGGGCTCTGGCACGACCCCGACCAGCCTGCCGAATACTCCCAGGTCGTCGAATTGGACCTGGCCACCGTCACCTCGTCGATCGCGGGACCGAAGCGGCCCCAGGACCGCATCGAGCTCGGAGATGCCCCCGCGACCGTGCTCGGCCTCCTCGCCGGCGAGCAGAAGAAGTCGACCGTCCGTCCCGGCGGGGTCGATGATGCCTCTGCCGATTCCTTCCCCGCCAGCGACCCGATCTCGGTCTCATCGTCGTCGGTCCCCGATGAGCCTCCGCGTCACGTCGACCGCGCGCAGCTGACCGCGAACGCCCGCCTCGGGTGGCCCAGCGATCCGGCCGATGTCGTCATCAACGACATCCCGGCGATCGTCGACCACGGTGATGTCGTGATCGCGGCGATCACCTCATGCACGAACACATCGAACCCTTCGGTGATGATCGGCGCCGGGCTGCTGGCCAAGAAGGCCGTCGAACGCGGGCTGCGGCCGAAACCGTGGGTCAAAACGACCCTGGCCCCGGGCTCAAGGGTCGTCACCGACTACTTCGACCGGGCCGGCCTGACCCCGTACCTCGATCAGCTGGGCTTCGGACTCATCGGGTACGGCTGCACGACGTGCATCGGCAACTCCGGCCCACTGATTCCGGCAGTGAGTCAGGCGGTCAACGACAACGACCTCAACGTGTCTGCGGTGCTCTCGGGCAACCGCAACTTCGAGGGGCGCATCCATCCCGAGGTGAAGATGAACTTCCTCGCCTCTCCGCCCTTGGTCATCGCCTATGCGCTGGCCGGGAGCATGCACACCGACCTGCTCACCGAGGCGCTCGGGGTCGGCGAGGACGGACGGGAGGTGTTCCTGCGCGATATCTGGCCGACCACCGCTGAGATCAAGAAGGTCGTCGATGAGAGCCTCGAGGCCGAGATGTTCACCTCCGGGTATTCGGACGTCTTCACCGGTGACGAGAACTGGCGGGGCATGGACGTGCCCGCCGGCGACAAGTTCGCGTGGAACCCGGACTCCTCCTATGTCCGCCGTCCGCCCTACTTCGACGGCATGTCAGCCGAGCCCGATACCGCCCATGACATCACCGGTGCCCGGGTGCTGGCCCTCCTCGGCGATTCGGTGACCACCGACCACATCTCCCCGGCCGGAACGATCAGCCCCACCTCACCGGCAGGACGCTTCCTGCGCGAGCAGGGGATCGAACCGACCGATTTCAACTCCTACGGTTCGCGGCGCGGCAATCACGATGTGATGGTGCGCGGAACCTTCGCCAACGTGCGGCTGCGCAATCAGCTGGCTCCCGGCACCGAAGGCGGTGTCACCAGGCACCTGCCCGACGGGGAGGAGATGAGCATCTTCGAGGCCTCTCAGCGCTACCTCGACGAGCAGGTCCCCCTGCTCGTCATCGCCGGCGCCGAGTACGGTTCGGGTTCGTCACGCGATTGGGCCGCCAAGGGCACCACCCTGCTGGGGGTCAAAGCGGTGCTCGCGGAGTCCTTCGAGCGCATCCACCGCTCGAACCTCATCGGGATGGGTGTCCTGCCGCTGCAGTTCAACGACGGCGAATCGGCTGAGAGCCTCGGGCTCACCGGCGAAGAGGTCTTCTCGATCACCGGGCTCGAAGGTCGGGATACCCTCCCCGACGCGGTCACCGTGCGCGCCGGCGAAGGCGACGGGAGCGTGGAGTTCACCGCGAAGGTCCGGGTCGACACCCCCGCCGAGGAGGCCTACTACGTCCATGGCGGAATCCTGCCCTACGTTCTGCGCCAGCTCCTCTGAACAGATACGGCAGGGCTCTGGCCCTGCTCACCCCTCGGGGTCGGCCACCGTCGGAAGCTCTCCGGTCATCTCGTCGCGCGGGACCGCCTCGGCGGAGTCGGGGTCCGTGGTCACGTTGTGATCGGTGCTCAGCCCCGTCAGCCGTTCGGGCTGGAGGATCTCGCCGAGCTGAGACCGGTCGAGCAGTCCGCGCTCGACGACGAGGTCGGAGATCGGCTCATTCGTCGCCAACGCCTGCTTCGCCAGCTGGGCGGCCTGAGTGTAGCCGAGGACGGGTGCGAGTGCGGTGATGACGGTGACCGACCGGTCGACGGTGTCCTCGAGCTCCGCCTCGTTGGCGGTGATGCCGTTGACGCAGTTGGTGCGGAAGGTCTGGCAGGCGCGCTCGAGCCACGTAATCGACTGGAACAGGGAGTGGGCGATGATCGGTTCGAAGGCGTTGAGCTGCAGCTGACCGGCTTCGACGGCCATGGACACGGTGACATCGGCGCCGGCCACGGAGTACGCGACCTGGGAGACCGCCTCGGGGATGACGGGATTGACCTTGCCGGGCATGATCGACGACCCGGCCTGCCGGGCCGGCAGGTTGATCTCGCCGATGCCGGCCTGCGGCCCCGAGGACAGCAGCCGCAGGTCATTGGCGATCTTCGACATCTTCAGTGCGCTGCGCTTGAGCGCACCGGAGAAGGTGATGAACACGCCGGTGTCGGAGGTCGATTCGACGAGGTCACCGGCCGTGACCAGGTCGAGCTCGGTGATCTCACGCAGGTGTTTGATGACCGCTTCCTTGTACCCGACGGGAGCGTTGATCGAGGTGCCGATCGCGGTGGCGCCCATGTTCACCTCGCCGAGGAGGGCGACGGCTTCCTCGAGTCGCTGGACGTCTTCGCGCAGGGTCGTGGCGAAGGCGTTGAATTCCTGGCCGAGCGTCATCGGCACCGCATCCTGGAGCTGGGTGCGGCCGACCTTGACGATATGGGAGAACTCGCGGCCCTTCGCGGCGAAGGCATCGGCGAGGAGGGTGAGTTCGCTCAGCAGGTTCTGCAGTGAGAAGGCGAGCGCGATCTTGATCGCCGTCGGGTAGGTGTCGTTCGTCGACTGGCTGTGGTTCGTGTGATCGTTCGGGTGGATGAACGCGTAGTCGCCCTTGGACCGGCCCGCGATCTCCAGGGCGCGGTTCGTGATGACCTCGTTGGCGTTCATGTTCGTCGACGTGCCGGCTCCGCCCTGGATGACACCGACGGCGAACTGGTCGTGGAGTCTGCCTGACTTGATCTCCTCACAGGCGGCATCGATGAGGTTCGCCCGCTGATCGTCCAGCGCTCCGATCTCGGCATTGGCACGGGCCGCGGCCTGCTTGACGCAGGCGAAGGCGCGGACGAAGTCCGGGTAGACGGAGACAGGACGGCGCGCGATGGGGAAGTTCTCGTTCGCCCGGGCCGTGTGCACGCCCCAATAGGCGGTGTCGGGGATCTCGAGGCTGCCGATCGAGTCGGACTCGGTGCGGGTAGGGAAGTTCTGGCTGGTGGGGATCTGGCTCGTCGTCGACGAGGCGAGGGGAAGAGAGGCGGTGTTGGGTGATGCGGAGGCGTTTGGCTCAGTCATAGTGGCTTCAGAATCTCATATCTTTAGAGCCAACCGAAGGGGTTTTCGGCGGCAGCGGACAGGCGGAGGACTTCCTCGGAGAAATCAGACGACTGGTGTGCAGCAGACTGACGTTTCCGACACAACTGTCCGCCCGCCCCTGCAGAAGTCGCTCATTCAAACAGCGGCAGCAGCTAGACCAGTGCGAGTAGGCGAATAGTCACGGTACATCCGCTGGATATCGATCTGATCGGCAATGTATTTCGCATCGTGCCAAACTCCCCAGATGAAGCTCGATCCACGCCGCGACAGCCACGGCAGACCGAGGAAATACACTCCGGGGACGGGCGAGACTCCGCGTGCATGAACCGGGTAACCGGACTCGTCCAGCACGTCCTTGACGTTGAGCCACGAATAGTCGACTCCGAATCCGGTCGCCCAGATCACCGTGCGAATACCGGCCTCGGCTAGATCGAGTTCGAGGATCGGATTCGTGACACATTCCGGGTCGGGTCCGAGCACATGAGCCTCGGGTTCAGGCGGCAGGTCAAGGCCGTTCCGTTCAATGTACTCATCCGCCGCGTTGAGCAACGACAGATAGTTCTGGTCACCATTGGCGATGTTCTTCTGCAGATCCGTCCCCAGAACAAGCTTTCCATCCGAGTAACCGTTGGCGCGCCCGAGGAGCGTGATTCCCGAATCGGCCAGGTCCCTGAAGTCGACGGTATGTCCGCCTCCGGCACCGCTGACAGCAATAGTGACGTGTTCCGCTCCGGCAGGCGGCGTAACGAGATCCCACAGTCCGAGCACGCCCAGCCACCAGCAGAAATCGCGTCCACGGTAGGACCGGGGAGGACGATCATGGGGACCGACGGCGAGATGAACCGGCCGGCCGGAGTCCTGAATCTCGGCGGCGATCTGAACACCCGAAGACCCGGCTCCGACCACGAGGACTCCACCGTCTTCGAGTTGGTCAGGGTTCTTGTACGAGCTCGAATGCAGCTGGGTGAAACCTGCCTCGTCCGGAATGAGTCCGGGAATCCGCGGGGTCTGGAATGGGCCGGTTGCCGACACCACGTAATCGGCATCGATGACACCGGAGTCGGTGGTCACGCGGCAGCCGCGGCCGCCGCCGTTCTCCTCGACCGAAGTGACTGTCACACCGGTACGCACCGGCAGCTCTTTGCGATCGACGAGCTTCTGAAAGTAGTCGGCAACCTCTGCCTTGGTGGCGAATCCGTCAGGATCGGTCTCCTCGAATTCCTGTGTGGGGAAGCGATCGTGCCAAGCCGGACCGTTGGCGACGAGGGAGTCCCAGCGGCGAGTTCGCCAGGCCTCGGCAACCCGATGCTTTTCGAGGACGACGTGGGCCACTCCCCGGTCGCTGAGATGCTCGCTCATCGCGATTCCGGCCTGGCCGCCGCCGATGACGACGACCTCGGTGGTTTCTGTCTGCGTGTTCGACATTGATGCCCTTCCGTCGGGGGCCGCGCTGCCACGACCGAACTTTCTGTGCTGACGGGCACAACTTCGTCGTTGCCCTAGTCATGTCCAGCAAACCGCAGGTCAGATCGGCAATGCCAATAGTTCTTCTCGGTCGATTGCATCAATAGAATAGATGCAGTCAGTCTTTGCAATCTTCCTGACGGATGGAAATGCTGAGATTCAGCCTGTCTGCTCCGACTCGGCGAGGAGCATTTTGACGGCCTCCATCACTGCAGCGGCCTTGGCTGTCGGTCGCGATCGCGCGAGCGTCGACATGGATATATGGAGGGTCGGCACCTGGTCGGAAATCTCGAGAATCGCTGTCTGTTCGCCCGTGTAGGTTTCGCGAATCCGAGGTCGCTGATTGAGTATCGAAAACCCTAGCCCCATCGCCACCATCGACCGGACGGTCTCATAGCTTGAAGTTCGATAGCGAACGTTCGCAGTGACCCCCATCAGCCTCAGCAGGCTGATGAAGTATTCGCGGCTTCCGGGCAGATTCAGCACTACGAAGTCGTCGTCTGCAAGCTCGGACAAGGAGATCCTTTTCCGCTTCGCCAGCCGATGACCTGTACCGACGATGACATGAGGACGAGCCTCGCCGACGATCTGAAATCGAACTCCATCGGCTTCGGACAAGTCGTAGTTGATGGCGAGTTCGGCCCTTCCGCTCTTGAGAGCGGCCATGCATTCATCGTGATCACCTTCGATGATCTCGACATTGAGTTCGGGATGGTTCGCTTCGAGCTTTTCGAGGAGCTGTGGAAGCAGGAACGGAGCAATGGTCTGAAAGCAAGCTACGACGATCGTCCCGCGCACTTCGTTCTGCCCGGCCTGAATGGATTCCACGGCATTCGAGATCCGACCGAAGATCTCCCTCGTCTCCTGCAGCAGGCTCTCTCCTGCGGGGGTGAGCACCAGCCCCTTCGAGTGCTGGCGAACGAAGAGCGGAGCGCCGAGCGCCTTCTCGAGCTGATTGATCGCGGTCGACACCGCAGACTGAGCGATGTGAAGCTCCTGGCTGGCTTCGGTCATATTCAACGTCTTGGCGCACTCAGCGAAATAGGAGAGCTGAGTCAGCGTGATTGAGAACCTCTGGACCATAACTCGCCTCCCGTGACCTCAAAATCTATTTTGCAGATACTCTGACTAAATTATAACTATTTCCCAGATGGGTTGATCTCTTCGAGAATGGGTTCACGTTCCTATGACCCAGTTCACACGACGAGGAGACCCATGGCAGATCCAACACATACGCGCCTGAGGATGTTCAACACCAAGGACACCTACCCGGAGCAGAATCTCGACAATGACCTCTGCCAGGCCGTCGTCGCCAATGGTGTCGTCTATCTGCGCGGGCAGATCGGCCAAGATCTGGACACCAGAGAATCTGTCGGCATCGGTGATGTCATTGCCCAGACCGAGAAGGCCATGTCCAATATCGACATGCTGCTCAATGAAGCAGGCAGCCGGATGGAAGACATCGTCAAGGTCACCGTTTACATCATCGACCCCCGCTACCGTGAGGACGTCTACCGCACGATGGGCAAGTGGCTGAAAGGCGTCTTCCCCGTTTCGACCGGCATCGTCGTCCAGGCACTGGCGCGTCCCGAGTGGCTCGTCGAAATCGACGCCACCGCCGTGATCAGCGAGAACTCCGCTGCGAACAACGGCACCGAGGCGGGACGGACCGAGGTGGCCCAGTGACCTTCTCGCTCCTCCTCCACGATCCCGAGACCGGGGAGTTCGGCTCCGCGATCTCTTCATCCTCGCCGGCCGTCGCCGCACGCTGCATCAGTCTGACCGACGGGGTCGGCGGGGTGAACTCCCAGAACATCACCGACCCACGGCTCGGCCCGGCCATCATCGACGAGATGAGCTCCGGCAAGGACGCGCAGTCGGCACTCGATGCGGTCGTCGCCGCTGCCGTTCCCACCGCGATCGACTTTCGGCAGCTGCTCGTCATCGACGCCGCCGGGAACACCGCCGCACACTCGGGCGCGCAGGCGCTCGGCATCTTCGGTGCCCGCACCGAGAACAACGCCGTGGCCGGAGGAAATATGCTCGCAGACCTGACAGTCCTCGACGCCTTCGTCGAGACCGCGCTGTCTGCGACCGGTCGTCTCGAAGAACGCCTCTTCGCAGCCTTCGAGGCAGCGATGGCCGCCGGCGGCGAAGCCGGACCCGTCCACTCCGCCGGCCTATCCGTGGTCAACGGCTCCGGCTGGAGGGTCACCGATCTGCGCGTCGATTGGGCCGATGAGGATCCGATCGGGCAGCTCGGCCGCCTCCTCGAGATCTGGATGCCCCAGCGGGACGACTACATCACGCGCGGCCTCGATCCGGCCGCCTCTCCGTCCTACGGCGTGCCCGGTGACGATCGATGACCAGCGCACTCAAGGACCGCATCGCCGCCCGGGTCGCCGAGACGACACCGAAGCTCATCGAACTGTCGAATTCCCTCCACGACGACCCCGAGCTCGGTTGGCAGGAGTTCCGCTCCTCGGCCGCCGTCGCCGAGGTCCTGGCCGAGCACGGCTTCACCGTCGAACGCCCCTACCTCGGTCTTGAGACCGCATTCCGCGCCACGTACGGAACGGGTGAGTTCACCATCGGCTTCCTCGCCGAGTACGACGCCCTGCCCGGCCTCGGTCACGCCTGCGGCCACAACCTCATCGCCGCGATGAGCGTCGGTGGGGCGATCGGCCTCGCCGAGGCGGCCGCGGAGCTCGGCATCACCGTCGAGGTCATCGGCACACCGGCAGAAGAGGGCGGAGGCGGCAAGATCGAACTGCTCGACCGCGGTGCCTTCACCGAACTCGACTTCGCGCTCATGGCCCATCCCGCACCCGTCGATGTCGCCGAGGCCGAGCCCTTCGCCGTCACCCACTGGCATGTCGAATACACCGGGCGGGCCGCCCATGCCGCCGCATACCCGGAACGCGGAATCAATGCCAACGACGCGTTCCTCATCGCCCAGATGGCCCTCGGTCTGCTGCGCCAGCAGCTGCCGAAGACCGTACGAGTCCACGGGGTGATGACGAATGGTGGCGAGGCTCCCAACGCGATTCCCGAGAAGACTGAGGGCCGCTGGTACGTACGTGCCAAGACGACCGACGAACTGCTGGACGTCGAGAAGAAGGTCGTCAACTGCTTCGAAGCCGGGGCCCTGGCCACCGGGGCCGAACTGACCATCACCCCGGAGAGCCGCCGCTACTCGGAGATGCGCACCGACGAGGCCGCGCTCGAAGCATACCGGGCCAACGCCGAGGCCCTGGGCCGGAACTTCGACGTCGACCCCGTCGCAGCGACGATGAATCGTGCCTCGACGGACATGGGCAATGTCTCTCAGATCGTCGACGCCATCCACCCCTATATCGGCGTCGGCGGCGAAGCGAGCAACCATCAGGCGGCGTTCGCCGAGTCCTGCGTCGGCGAACCGGCCGAACGCACACTCCTCGACGGCGCAATCGCGTTGGCCTGGACCGCCGCAGACGTCAGTGACCGCCGCACCAAATCGGCGATCCGGCAGTAGCCGCCCGCATGCATTGAGCTGTAGTCGGTTCACCGAGCCGAAGCCACCGGCACTCTGCCGGCAGGCACGTATCCAAAGGAAGATTCGGACATGTCAGGTAACAAGCAGAACACCGAGGGGCTGGCCTATAAGAAGGGCCTACAGAAGAGCGTAGTCGCCGGCTCCATCGGCGTCCTCGTCCATTGGTTCGACTGGGCCGTCTACGCCTATATGGCCACGACGATCGCAGCGATCTTCTTCCCCGAAGAGGACAGCACCGCAGGTTTGCTCGCCACTTTCGCCGTCTTCGCGGTCTCCTTCCTCGTCCGCCCGATTGGAGCGGTCATCTTCGGCCGCCTCGGCGACAAACTCGGCCGCAAGCACACACTGTCGCTGGTCATCCTCGCCATGGCCCTGTCGACACTCGCACTCGGTGTGCTGCCGACCTACGGAACCATCGGAGTGCTCGCCCCGATCCTCCTCATCGTCACCCGCATCGTCCAGGGACTGGCCGCCGGCGGCGAATTCGGCAGCGCCGCAGCGTTCCTCGGAGAGTTCTCTCCGCCGAAGCGTCGCGGCTTCGGTTGCAGCTGGCTCGAGGTGGGCTCCCTGGCCGGATTCCTCTTGGCCTCCTTCGTCGTCTTCCTCCTCAACCAGGCGCTGACGCCCGACCAGGTGAGCGCCTGGGGCTGGAGGATCCCGTTCCTCATCACCGTGCCCTTGGGGTTCATCGGCCTCTACATCCGTCGGAAGATCGAGGACACCCCGGAATTCGAGGCGCTGCAGAAGATGGAGACCGTCGCCGAGGCGCCCCTGCGCGAGGTGTTCAAACGCAATCCCAAACAGTTCCTCCAGACCTGCGGGATGGAGACGTTCATGAACGTCACGTTCTACGTCGTCCTCGTCTACCTGCTCACCTATCAGGAGACCGCTATGGGCATCGAACCCGGGCGGGCGGCGCTGCTGTCGACCCTGGCTTCGGCGCTCGGACTCGTCATCGTCCCGCTGGCGGGAATCGCTTCTGACCGGTTCGGACGCAAGCCCGTGCTCATGACCGCGGCGATCGCACTCACCGTCCTCTCCGTGCCGCTGTTCCTCCTCATGGGCGCGGACTACCCGTGGGCGTCGTTCGTGTCGACCTTCGGACTGGCCTTCATCCTCGCGATCATCCTCGGCACGCACGCTGCCACCGTCGTCGAGCTCTTCCCGACCCGGACGAGGCAGACGGGACTGTCCATCGCCTACGCACTGACCGCCGCACTCTTCGCCGGTACTGCGCCGTACATCCTCACCTGGCTCATCGATACCACCGGCAGCACCCTGAGCCCCGGTTGGTTCCTCGCCGTCGTCGGCGTCATCGGCATCGTCACCGTCGCCTCGCTGCCGGAGACCCGCGGCATCAACCTGCTGCACTCCGATGACATCGAGGAGGCACCGGCCTCCCCCGTCGCCGAGCCGGCAGCGCCCGCCGAGTGCCCCAGTCCCTCGCCCGTCGAACCCTCCAGCGACCGCTGACCGCTGTCACTGCCCACTCGCTTTCCGCACCACTTTCGAAGGAGACCTTCCATGACCGCGGCTCTGACCGACACCACGACCCGACCGGCGACCCTGGCCGAATGGCAGGCCGCAGCAGCGGCTCTGAGCATCGACGGACGCCCCGTCATCAACGGGCAACGGGTTGATGCCCGCTCGGGGCAGACTCATCCGAAGACGAACCCCGCCACCGGTGAGGTGATCTCGCAGCTCCACCTCGGTGACGGATCCGATGCCGATGCGGCGGTGGCGAGCGCTCGCGCCGCGTTCGATGGCGGCGAGTGGTCGCGTGCCTCGGCGACGCATCGGCGTGAGGTGCTGCTGCGCCTGGCCGACCTCATCGAAGCGCGGTCGGACGAATTCGCCCTCCTCGACACGCTCGACATGGGTAAGCCGATCGGTGAGTCCTCGACGATCGACGCTCCGGGGGCCGCGGCCCTGTTCCGCTTCTACGGAGAGGCGATCGAGAAGCTCAGTGACGAGATTCCGGTGACCCCGGCGGGGTCGACGGCGCTCGTCACCCGCGAGCCGCTGGGCGTCATCGGGGTCATCGTGCCGTGGAACTATCCGCTGGAGATCGCGACGTGGAAGATCGCTCCGGCGCTGGCGGCCGGCAATGCGCTGGTCGCCAAACCGCCGGTCGAGGCCTCGCATTCGGTCCTGCTGCTGGCCGAGATCGCTGTCGAGGCGGGGTTGCCCGCGGGCATCCTCAACGTCGTACCCGGTCGCGGCTCGGTCGTCGGTACGGCACTGGGCCGGCACATGGACGTGGACATGCTCGGCTTCACCGGGTCCACCGAGGTCGCCAAGCAGCTCCAGGTCTACGCCGGGGAGTCCAATATGAAGCGTCTGGCACTCGAGGCCGGGGGCAAGAGCGCGAACGTCATCTTCGCCGACACCGATGACCTCGCTGCCGCGGCTCGGAAGGCGGCATTCGGCATCTTCTACAACCAGGGCGAGGTCTGCTCGGCCACCTCCCGGATCTTCGTCGAACGCCCCGTGTACGAAGAGTTCGTCCATCTGCTCGAGGACGCAGCCGAGGACTTCCAGCCCGGGGATCCGCTCGATCCCGAGAGCGCGATCGGCTGCCTCGTGTCCGAGAAGCACGCCGATGATGTGTGGGAATGCATCGAACAGGCTCGCGCGGACGGCACCATCGTCCAGGGCGGCAACCGCCCGGCGATCAACGGCCGCCGCACATTCGTCGAGCCGACGATCGTCACGGACCTGCCGGACGATCACCGTCTGCACAGCCACGAGATCTTCGGACCGGTCGCCCTCGTCACCCCCTTCGACACCGAGGAGGAGGCGATCTCGAAAGCAAACGAAACGCCCTACGGTCTGGCAGCAGCCCTGTGGACGGGCAGCATGGCCCGGGCCCACCGCGTGTCCGCGCGCCTGGTGGCCGGCACTGTCTCGGTCAACACCGTCGACGCACTGGGCTTCACCACGCCCTTCGGCGGGTTCAAGCAGTCCGGTTTCGGACGTGACTTGTCCGTCCACGCGTTGGAGAACTACTCGGACTTCAAGACCACCTGGCTGCAGTGGGGGTGAAGCACCACTTGTCCCTCCGTGTCTCATCTTTCACGTATTCGGGAAAGGGGTATCCATTTAAATCCCGAAACCGGGATCCTGGTACCGAGGTAGGCTGAACAGACGAATAGAGGGCTCCCGCGCTGCGCCAACAGCCGGGAGCGTGGACATACACCAGGAAGGGGTGTA
>NZ_RHFH01000008.1 GCF_004745075.1 Brevibacterium sp. S111 | reverse complement strand
TGACCAATTGTCGGTGAGCGTCGGGTGACGGCCTGGCGCTCACCGCCACGACCCGGTGGCGCTGAAAGGCAATATCGGGTGGCGCTCAACCACAATAGTCAGTGGCGCTCACACCACCGAATACTCACGACGACAAGTTGCGATCACCCTATCGTCAAATTATCCCGACATTTGTGAGTCCCAATAGGTCGCTGGCAGACCTTAGACGCCCCCCTGTGACTCGAACGAATGGGTATCGTTGGAGTCGCCAGAGCGGCAGGATTTGTATCTGGGAATGTAGTTTCGACTGTCAAGGCATTCGAATATTCTGAGGTCGACAATCGTTGCGGTCAGCGACCGATCTTCGAGCGCAGCTCGCGATATTTCCGCGCTACGAACTTTCGCCGTGCTGAGCCTTTGGGGAGAACGAGTCCCACCGCCTTCTGCCTTGTGCTCAGTTCCTTAGACAGTGGGACCCAGAGATTGGCCGAGGCGGTGGATCGCTGCCTTGCCATCGACGCTATGGCAAGTTCATCATACGACAGGTCTGCCGCAAGGAACACACGATCGAATTGCGCATCGTCCAATCGCCTGCGGAACTCACGAGTGTAAATGCGGTTCAGAGTCTTATTGTTCCGCACCTGTGACGCAACGGTGTCGAAGTCGAGATAGTTGTTGCTTGCGAATTGTTTGTAGTCCTCTTCTTCCTTCTGCAACAGTGCAAGCGACTCGGCCTCGTAGGAGACGGTGGATATCTCATTGCCGAACTTCTTGATCTTCTTCATGAAATCGTCGCTGATAGGAGCTTTGCGATCGACAATAAGCACTGTCTGCTCAAGCGGCGAAGCGGCTGATTTCAACAGGGCTTTCAAGAACTCGTCGGAGCAGCGTGGACCGGCTTTCAGCTCACCGGCCCAGAACGCTGCTGTAGGACGATTGCCGAGAGTAGTGCGCGTGGGGTATCCGTCTATCTGATCGTGGAGGAGGAATTCGACAGCGCGCTTGGACGCGAACCCGTCTTCGTGAGGACAGAACCGTGTTTGTGCCGTTTTGTATCGAGTACCTTGCAGTGGTTCGTCAGTAAGATTCCGAGTTTCCGATGACTGCTCGAGATCTTTCACAATCGAGGTAACGGTCTCCTGCAGTTCATGCTGATCGAGAGCCACGGACCCTGGAAGTTCGGTTGTTTCAAGATTGACTCCGCGGGAGCCCGCGTACCCATCCAGATCGTACAGATAGTGGACTATCGGTCGGCCGGTAGGTAGAAAATCGAAGAATATGCTGGAGAAGTCCGTGATGAGTATGTCCACAACCGTCAGCAGGTCATTGGAGCTTATTTCATGCGGAGGGATGATGACGTTGCCGAGTTGGTCACCGACTGAGGCGTCTCGTATTATCCGGTCCATGCGGTGATGGCCCCGATACATGAGCTGGATGTCGAGTTGTTCCAGGGCTTTCAGATCTTCAAGTAATTGATCCGCATCTACGACGTCTTTGGCGTTCTCGGATCGCCAAGTCGGTGCATATAGGACAGCGGGTCGGCGATCATGCGGCTTCAGGCCTAAGGCGGTTCGGAGCCGGTTTGGCAGTCCTGGTTTGGGCTCCAGGGTTCGATCTATTCTCGGATAGCCGATCTCGGCGAAAGTCGCAGTAGACACACCACTCATAGAATAGGCCGAAATCATCTTCTCAGTTGCGAATTCACACGGCGAGAGGATGTGCGATGCTTTTGCGAAAGTGCCGTTTCCCGCAGCTGATCCGAATTTGGCTGATGGAGTATTTCTGCCGAGTGATTTATATGGGATTCCATGCCAAGTGTTCAAGTACTTTTGGCCAGGTCGACGGGTGAAAAAGCCAGGCAGATTCGCATTGCAGACAACGTACCCCGCAGTCGAAAGGAAATACGTGTACGAGCGAGTATTGCGGCGGGCGAACACCACGTCTGGGGCATTTTTGTACCTCTCAGGGATCGATCCTCGAGCGTCAATTGACCAAACGTGAAGGAACTCCCCGTGCTCAGGATGCGATCGGAGGTACTCAAAGATCCCTAGCGGGTTGTCGCCCATGCGGGCACCAGACATCGTCTCGTAAAAGATGACGTTCTTGTTGACAGGCGTACGTAGGCTGTCCCGGATGTACCGCTTCCGAACCGCCTTCGTCCGTGCGTTCTTCCCGAGCCGCTTCTCCCAGAATTCGTCAGCAGCGACGCTGGAAGCTAAGTTCGCGTTCTCCAGCGCCTCGCGAAGCAGAGAACTGTCCTGGTCCATTCAGCAGTGTCCTTTCACCTAGTCGAATCTTCCCGAGTCTAGCGGTGTTCAGGACGGATGATCGGCTTCGTAAGGATAAAGATTCCTGGCCTGGACTGATCGCAGCTTCGGAGTGTAATTGGGCTTTTTGCGAACCGCGACTGATAGTAGGCGTCATTGTGCTTGCAATGCCGGAGGGCAAATCGCTGGCTGGCATAAGTGCGCTACCTGGGCTTCAGCCTGTCCGTGAACCGCGACAGCTTGGAGGACATGGACGGCTTCGAGTCGTCGGAGTCCAATTTCTCCCATCTGGCCACAAATACTGCAGAAGCAACGGAGTTGACGGGCAGATGCGGGATCTGCGCCCCGTCCTTGAAAACCTGCTTTCGATCGTCTAGGTCTGTTCCTTTGGTATCGCCCGGGGCAATCGTGCCATCGTCGAGCAACCAGAACCATCGTTTGTCTATTCTGAACCGGAGAGTCCATCCCGTGAACCGGTGAGTGGCACTTCGGAATAGGACTGGCCCAATCTTTGAGCTGCCGTCATTCCGATAGACCATACGCGCACCAGAATATTCGAGCGCGCCACTCTTCAAGTTCTTGACCTTCAGGTCCGCCGGGTGGGATTTGTCGATCTTGACCGTATCTTTGCTATCAGAGTTGACCACCGCCCCGCTGTGGAAGTGGGCAGGATAGGTCAGCCGTCTGCGCCGAGCCTCGTGTCGCGAGTTGTCGACCATTTGCGACGCTCCAGCAGATTTCTCCGCCTCTCGCAACGCTGTGAGAAGGAAGTCTTCTGAAGACTTGCGACGCACGTCCACCCGGGCCTTGGCCTGCTTGAAATCCACGGTGCTTCGAAAGCCGTGCACATCGTCGTCGGGCGAGAACTGCTGGTCGGTGAGCCCGAACTCGGCGAGAAAGTTCGGCACCTTGTTGCCATTGCGTTTGCCGACAAAGAACAGAGTTTCGAAGATAAGGGAAAAGCAACATCCGTGGAACGAATTTGTGAAGACTGCGTCAGCGTGGGCGATGTACCCGAGCCATTCCTCCGCCGATACGTCGTAGCGCGGTATATGCCTGACCTCCGGGTCGGTGATCTTGCCATAAGGAAGGGGCCTGTCGGACAGTTCCACAATAGTGAGGTCGTGGGCCTTCGCATACTCGACAGCTTTAGCGACTGTGTCCGTAGATCGCTCCATCACGTAATACAGCAAGAGGTACTTCTCTTCTTTCGGAGGTACCTCCACACGGTCCCAGAAAGCTTTGTCGTGCAGAAGGACGGGATCAATCACCGTGGGCATGCTACGTCCGGTGTGTTCTTCGATGTACTGGCCGAAATCACGTTCTCGAACGCTGATCGAGTCGATGTCCTCTAGGTAGTCGAAGAACTCTTCAGCGATCCCCGGTTTGAAATCTGGTTGTGCGCCGCGGCTCGGAGCCGTATGCGATCTTTGGTTTTCCCTCAAATGTTTTGCTTCCGAGCATGAATCCACGGTCGAACGCGGGAGTGGGCCCCATAGGTTGCCAGATGACATCAGTCACACAGATATAGCAATCCATGCCGGGATCTTGGACCTCGAGCAGATCAGGATCGTACTTTTCAGTGGTGAAATCAAGGTTGTCGGCTACGAAAGCTTCGAACTTGTCGTATCGAATCTTGCGCTCTTCCGCAAGAGCTCGGTACCCCATTGCCAGTTCGGCCCATCTTCTTGCGGCGGCACTTCTGGCCTTGTCTGCAGCTGGCGAGTTAGCAGTCTCAGAGATGATTGAGCGGTACTTGGATTCTGCGTATTTTGCGGGCTCGCGTAGGTTGTGCCCATCGTAATGGATTGGCTTGTAGTCTAGGAAGATTGCGTCGTGCCCCTGGTTTTTCAGATATTGCTGAAAGGCATACGCGTGCAAGTTGCACGCAAAGTTGAGGAACGCCGCGTAACGGTTGATCCCGATGAGTCCAATTTTCATTGTCCGAGCCCTTCGCATGACTGCAACATTTAAGTGCCCAGTCTATATGGACAGCAAAGGCTTCTCGTGCATGGTCACACCTTTGAGCTCGCCTACGAGGGAAGCGTCGTTCAACCAACCGACAAGTGACAGGCTCATTCAGGGCGCGTGGAGGAGGGGAGACTCACTGCGAGCCGTCAGCGTTCGGGCCGGCAGAGTGGTCGAACACATGGTGAGCAACATCCGCAGGACATCTGAAGCGAACTGAGGCATTCCGCCTCTCTTCGACCGTCATTCAGTCGTATCTCGACTTCTGACTCGCGCCGAAAGGTTGCCGGCTTTCGTAATATACAGCTCGAGGTCACTGTGCTGGAGGTCAGCCGTCTGTTCATCGGCCCTGATACGTAGGCGTTGAAACTGCGTATCTTCCCCCAGATCAAGCCAGAAGTCCGTTGGCCTGCCGGGAGTAGGCCACGCTGGGGCCAACTTGTTCAAGGGAAGTGTTGCACGCACGATGAGTTTGCCATTCTTTTGGACCAGATCAGCAGAAGCCCGTCCATATGTACGTGATACGCGCTGTACCCAGCTAATTTTCGCCCATTCCCATGCGCCTTCTTGGAGAGCTTTTGGGACACGCATTCGCATATGAATAGCGTCATGCTCCAAGCGAACCGCACCAAGTTTTGCCCGACTTTTCACTGGACTGGTTCTGGATTGTTTCCGCTGGATAGCTCCGTGGAGTTCTTTTGCCCACTGACGCACGATCCGGTCGGGCAAGAAATCCCGCGAACGTCGTATGGCTGCGCGTCGAAGCTTCCGAAGATCAGATTCCGGCATGTTGATCAATTGCTCAATCTGGCAGGCGAGTCCGGTCACATCGTTAGGCTCGACCAAGAAACCATTGACCCCGTGAGTGATGATATCAGCAGGACCATATTTGATGTTATACGCAATAGGGATGCATCCCCCTGCCATGCTTTCCAGCAAGACGAGTCCCTGGCCCTCTGACTTGCTCGTCAGTAGGCTAAACGAATAGTCACGAAACTTCTTCCCGCCTGCCGGGGCATAACCCCGAAACGTGACGAGTGATTCTATGTCGAGCTGGGCAGAAAGCTTCTCAAGAGTTGGCCGAGACGAACCTTCGCCGAAAATATCCAATGTAGGTGCCGTATTGCTTTCAGACAGCTGACCTATGCTCTGTAGGGAGTGTTCGATCTGCTTCTCAGGAGCAATTCTCGAAACTATCACTCCGGCGCGTCTGTCGCGAGAGGTGGGCCGCTTTAGCGGTTCAAGTGTCAGAGAGTTGGGAAGCGTGACTACGTTGTTCCCCGCCGTGATGTCCATGTCGCGCAAGTCGTTAGCTTGTTGCTGGGTCAGGGTGGCGACAAGATCTCGCGAGTCGAGAGATTCGTAAAATCGGGCCTTCGGCGGAGGAAAGTCATATTTGCGCATTGCCCCTGTGCCGAAATGGTTCGAATGAATCGATTGCACGAACGTGATGTTATCGTTGCTCCAGCCGGTAAGTTGGTTGGAGACCGTCAGACGTTCCGAAATGAGAATCGACATATCGTGAGACTGAGTGAGATGCATTATCCAGTCTTTATACATCGCGGTGGACGAGGTCCATTGTTTCGCGATCTGCCCGGTGCGTGATATCAGGCTGATTCTCCGAAGTTTGATTTTGCCTGCTTCTGAAAATTCGCGATGATCAATGATACCTATGGTGCCATCTTCTCTGAAGATATCGGTTTGTGCCGTTCTGTCTGAGCTGTCATTGTGTGTAACTTGATACTCTCCGTCGAACGATTCGAATATTGCGGACGAAGGGAATTCTGGCGGGTCAGCGAGTCGGCAGATTTCATCTTCGGGAATATCGCGAAAGTCCGACCACGGGTTCCGAAGGGATACACGGGGATCTAGAAGTCCGTCGGCGATAAGCTGATCTCGCAACGCTTCGTTGGAGGTTGCATGTTTGGGCGAAACCGTCAGCATCGTTATTGGTCGGTCATCTAGTCGAGCAAAGGCATTGCAGCGACCTATCGTGACCGTTGTGACTCCACCGAAGCTCTCGGGGACTTCTCCCGTCAAGACGTAGATTGGGACGTCGGGTAGCCGTGGTCGGCGTTTTAGAGCAAACATATTTCCAATAGAATGAGTCAGTTGGTTTCAGCGACAGAATTGTTCTGGGCTACGTTGATGAAGTTTCTCACAGTGTATCGGGTGACCACCGTCTGGGCTCCGCTTGTCGTTCGAGTCGCAGTCAATTTTGAGCCCCGGTGCGAGAGGTCGATGCCTCACGTTTTTGCGATGTGGCACGGCGCGATGGTGTATCACCGGATTCTGGCCTTCGCGAATCTCGGATCGGCTCGAGCTTCGTACCAGCTTTCAACGGTTTTCCTGCTGATACTGGATTGCTAAGTATTACTGGTGATCCGGGAGCACCTGTTCTGGTCCTGTTCGGCATCACCAGATTCCAACAGGCGAGGTGCCCTATCAGTGGACGTAACGAGCAACTATGCAGCAACCAGCCCGAAGACCGTGGAGAACTGTGTTCATGATGCCACCTGTTCGGTTTGGACAAAGGAAAAGCGGGTTGAAGTGCTCTCAGAATCGTCGCGCTGAGCGAGGTCGCCACCGATCTGTCGAACGCACGGATACTGCGGCGGTGCTCATCGGTCCGAGTTCGTGGGTGCTCGGAGTTGGCAGTGAAACTTCACTGCCTGCGAATCACTCGCCGCCGGCGGTTCTCTAAACGAAGGTTTCAGGCTTCGAACGAACTCGTAACCGGAAAGTACGCGTTGAGGAACTCCATCACCTCTTCGTCGCTGAGCGGCTCGACGTCTTCAGCGGGTGCGTCATTGAGACACAGAGTGGAACGATTGCGTTGGCGAAGCGTCTCGCGCAGCACCCAGCGGTAATTGTCGTCGCGTATATTGATGTAGCGGTAGGTGATCGACGTCGCGACGGACTTTCCCACTATCTGCGAGTAGTAGTGGAACAGCTGGTCGGCGACGATATCATCGTGATGACGGAACCGGCTTGCCCATGTGCGCTCATAGTCGCTCCGAAACTTCTCCTCCATCTCGAAATGCAGGCTCTTGAGCATTGGATACGGTGTGTGTTTGACGGCTCTGGTGACAGTGACTCCGAACTCTTCGCGAAGGAGCTGTCGAATATTCCGCGTGAGATTGAAATGAGGCCCGTCCTCGGCCGTTGGCGCGCCAAACGGTCGATGGTTGCGAGAGGGAAAGACCTTGGCTGCACCGCTGGGTAGGAAGAAGTCTTGTGGACGCACTGGTTTGCCAAACATGACATCGTCATTGAGATAGATGAAGTGTTCGCTCAATCCGGGAATGTGATGGAGTCTCGAGATGATCGAATTGCTGTTGAACGTCGGTAGGTGCTCCGGATCATCGTAGATGTCCTTATGGTCGACCACGGTGATCTTGGGGTGGTTCACGTCGAGCCACGAAGGCACCTGACCTGCTGTGACAAGATAGATCTTGTTGAACCACGGTGCGAAGTACTCCAACGATCGAAGCGAGTACTTCAGCTCGTCCTTGGACTCGAATCTTGCCTCATGATTCGCTTCGGGATGATACTCGTGTCCCGCCAGCTGCGCTTCGAGCCGTCGTTTCGACGTAACCCACGCAGGATCGGCGCCGTCGACCCAGGTGTAGACGGCATCAATCGGGAAGGTGATGTCCTCGAGCATGGTTTCCGTCAGCACGGCCGGTGTCAGGCACTCACGACCTGACTCCGTCTTCGACTTCTGCAGCTCGAACTCTTCTTCCGACATCAATTTCGCGGCACGATTCTCCGCAGGCGCTTCGACCACGACGCGCGACTCTGTTGCTGTGGTCGTCCACATCTCGACCGAACAACCGAATCTGAAGCCGAACGACCAGTTGGTGTCCCGCACCTTCTTCGGCGCAGCCACCGTGATGACACCCAGTTCAGGGTCAGTCGCGAGCTCCAGAATCGAGGACAGGGCGACCGGGCTCGAACGGTCAGACCGAGCATAGATCGGCATTGCCAGCCGTCTTCTCACGAGGGCCTCTGCCACTCGCCGTTTATCGTCGAAGTGAACACCGATCCGATACCCGTGGCCCGAATAGTCTTCGACCAGCCACCACCTGATCCCACGTGAGTCGAGGGCATCGACGGTGAAGTCGAAGTTCGCCTTCGCCGCGGCCGCCGGAATCATCTCATCGACGAACTCGGTGAGTAGCCCGCCATGACGAGTCACCTCACGCTCTAACGAGAAGCCGCGTTTCTCTGATCTGGAACGATCGGCCGCCTCGCGCCGACGGTTGAAGCTACGCAGTCGTTTCAGCCCATATCGGCGAAGCTTGAGATACCTTTGCTCTCCCGCGACGCCGATGACCAACGGTTTGGCGATCCCCGCCGCCTTCGTGAGGAGTCTTTGATCCACGGTGTTCCCTTCTTCGGCTGCGACTCGAAACTTGACGGGACCGGAAAACGGTCGTTGAGGAATCTGCCTACTGTGCTGTCGACGGTCTCGCGCGACTCATCACACAGCGTCGTTTCATTGAGACAGAACACGTCCAGATCATCGGCTCTGGCAACCCTGGCCAATTGCAGATCTAGATCGGGGCGGCCGAGGTCGATGAATCGGTAGCCGATCCGTCCCTCCACAGAGTGTCCTCTTTCGAAAGCGTCGAAATGGTGCAGAGATGACGCAATTGAATAGTCGCTGGGGGACCGAAACACTGAAGCGGCAACCTGGGAGAACAGATCGGGGTGTTCGCGTTCCATGGCTTCGAGCACCGGTCTGATCTGAGGGTGCGGGGTGTGCTTGAAACGGTGGGTGACCGTGCGTCCGTACGCGTCGAGCAAGTAGTCCCTGCCCTGTTTGGCAGCAGAGATGATCGGCAGGTCCCGGGGCGACCAGCCGCCTATATCGATGGGCACGACAGAAGGGAAGTGTCGGGCCACCCCATTACCCGAATAGAACAGCTCGGGTTCGGTCGGACGGAGGAAGAAGCAATCGTCGTTGAGGTAGACGTAGCGATCGCAGAGTCCCTCGATGTGGTGCAGCTGCGACTCGATTGCATGAGAGTTGAACACCGGAAGCACAGTCGGGTCGGCGAAGATGTCGCGATGGTCGACGACGGTGATCTTCGGATGATCGGCGTTCAGCCAGTCCGGTACCTGATCATCAGTGACGATGTAGATGTGATTGGCCCACGATGCGTAGTATTCGAGCGAACGGAGTGAGTACTTCAGCTCGTCACGGGAGGTGAACCTCGATTCCGCCAGGGCGCTGGGTTCAGTCGCGCGTAGATCGGCGGCTTCCATCGCCTCGCGCATTCTGGCCCGCCATTTAGGATCCGCGCCGTCGACCCAGGTGTAGACGATATCGACCGGCTCGTGAAGAGTGTAGAGGTGGGGTGCAGACAGTCTGAGGCGGTGATCATCGCGTACCGCATGGAACCAGGCGGTCGGTTCGATGTAGTCGACAGCCAGATCGTGGTCAGGGTGTTTGCGATGACGAGTTCCTGCGATGTGCGACGCCCCATCGGCGCGTGGTCTGTCGCACCCCAGCCTGTCCCACAGCTCCACCGTCACCGTGAGTGCCGATGTTGACAGATCTCTGTCATTGGCGGCGATGTGATGTCTCAGGCAGGTTATCGAGGCGATCCTTGCGGGATGTTTCTCTGCCCTTCTGGCAGCGATTTCATACCCGTCAGCGGCGAAGTACCGAATCGTCCAGGTACTCTTCTTTGCGCCACTTCCGGGATCGGAATCATGAATCGCTGCGATTGCCTGGAGCGCTTGAAAAGAGTGCTCTGAGTCGATGACCAACGTTGGTGAGAAGACGCTCAACCGTGGAAGTTCGACGAACTCAATGTCGGCGTGGCATAACACTTCTCGGACGGCGGCCAGGCTTTCGGCCTGAGCTCTGCGTGCGTCAAATGAGTCGACTGGTGTACCGGCCCAAGGTCGAACCAGCGATGTACGTCTCTGCCACTGATGTTCGCCATGTCGTAGCTTCGAGATCCACGCCTTTCGCGCAGGCGTCAGTTTACGAGCGACATACGATCGCACCGAAAACGGTGAACTCCACAAATCAGAACGCCTCCTTGCACCTGCCTTCGCCGACGCCCAGGAATTCTTTGGGCCACTGGTGTCGAAAGAACTCTACTCATATCTCAACAAATGTGGTGGAAAAAACACCGGGGATGCTCGATTGTGATTCCCAGGGTCTCGGGCGCAACGGAACTGATTCACAACTGCCGAATTCAGAACGGGCGAACCACAGCTTCGGCAGCAGGGGATGACTGGTTTCGTGTCCATCAACGACACAAACTACCCAAAGCCCCAGTAAGTCTTGCCAAAATCGCAACTTCTGTGCAGACTGTAGTGGTGGTCACGGGAAGCGAAGGTGCTGACAGCACGCAGACGTCGCTGGTCATCCGTGTCCGCGACGCCATCAAGACCGCGGGAATCAACCACAGCGAAGTCGCCCGACAGATCGGACTCGACGCCAGCAAACTCTCGAAATCCCTGGCCGGAACGCGGAACTTCCGGGTCGAAGAGATCTCACGCATCGCCGAACTCACCGAGGTCAGCACCGATTGGCTCACGACCGGGAGAACGGCAGGACCACCTCGGCGAGGGCATGCGTCACAGTCGCCCGAAAACGTTCACAGCGGCTCGGCGGCTGTCGACCCATCGCCCGATGGCAGAGATATGCCGACGATTCCCGGCCACAGCGACAGCGCAGAGCCGCCTGCGGTCGACCTCACTCAGGAATGGATGTCCAAAGGCACACGCAACCGGGTGAGGATCATCGCCGCGGCTT
This sequence comes from Brevibacterium sp. S111, assembly GCF_004745075.1. Classification (GTDB taxonomy): domain Bacteria; phylum Actinomycetota; class Actinomycetes; order Actinomycetales; family Brevibacteriaceae; genus Brevibacterium. Next base: position 243,959 of record NZ_RHFH01000008.1, on the reverse strand, counting down.
GGGAACTCTACGCCGACCTCGGCATCGACAAAGTCCGCACCGAGGACGTCGCCCGCGCAGCGGGCCTGACCACCTCGGCGGTGAACTACCACTTCCGGACGAAAGACCAACTGCTGCAGGCGGCCCTGCGCTACTCCCTGGACATCATCGCCGAAACCCGCCACCTCAACGACCGCGCCGACCCGCTTGCCGTGCTCCGTCACTTCGCCCGCCTCCACGCCGGAGTCGACGCGAAGATCCGACGGGTGTGGTCGATCTGGCTCCAATGCTGGGCCCGTGCCGTCACCGACGAGAACGCTCGCGCGAACCTCACCGCCGTCTACGGCGAGTGGCTGGACATGATCACCACCGTCATCGACAGCGGACAGCGCTCAGGAGTGATCCGCACCGGCGACACGTCGCTCATGGTCAAATCGCTGTCGATCTTCATCGACGGACTCGGCGTAGCCCGCAGCACCGAACATATGCCCATCACCGACGATGAGGCCCTGATGATGCTTGAACACTACCTTTCCGCGCATATCCTCACCGGCACCGCCTCCGATGAGGCTGCCCGCAACGAGGCACCCACCGACGACACCCGAAACCCGCAGTCAGACCGGGTCGCCATGGCCGGCCGACCCGAACCGACGTCCTAGGAAGAAGGCACATGAACACACCGAACCGAAGACAAGCGCTGGGAGCCGGACTCGCTGTGTCCGCGCTCGCCGGACTGAGCGCCTGTGGCGGCGGAACTGTCGGCGCTGCGGATGCCGGCAAGCCCGTCAAAGGCGGCACCCTGAGAGTGGGGATCACCGGCGGCAACTCCGCCGACACCATCGACGCGCACATCCCCGTCAACAACGGCGACGTCTGCCGTTCCGTCAACCTCTACAACGCCCTCTACGGCTGGGATGACGACTCCCAGGTCGTGCCGCTGCTGGCCGAGTCGTTCGAAGCCAACGACGACTCCACTGTGTGGACGTGCACACTCAAGGAGGGCATCAAGTTCTCCGACGGCAAGCCGATCACCCCCGAGGATGTCGTCTTCAGCTTCAAGAGGATCACCGATCCGGACGACCCGAAGACCGCGGCGGCGAACTTCACGATGCTCGACAAGGTGGTGCCCACGGGGGAGCGGACGCTGGAGTTCCGCCTGAGCGAACCCAACGGCCTGTTCAATGATGCCGTGGCCGAATACACCGCCGGCATCGTCCCCGTCGACTACGACCCGGAGAACCCGGTGTGCTCCGGGCCGTTCAAACTCAAATCGTTCACCGCCGCCCAATCGACGGTGCTCGTCCCCAACGAGTATTACTTCGACTACGACAAGACGTACCTCGACGAGGTTGAGCTGCTGAACTTCAACGATGACGACGCACTCATCAATGCCCTTCTTTCGACCCAGGTCGACGCGATCGCCGGCATTCCGCTGGCCCTCGTTGAAGTCATCGGTGCCGATGAGCGCATGTCCATCCTCAACTCGAAGACCGGCATGTGGCTGCCCTTCACCATGCGGGTGGACAAGAAGCCCTTCGACGATGTCAAGGTCCGACAGGCCTTCCGCCTCGTCGTCGATCGCCCGCAGATGATCGAACAGGTGCTCTCCGGCTACGGAACCATCGGCAACGACATGTTCGGTCCCCTGAGTGAGAACTACCCGAAGTTCCCACAGCGCAAGCGCGACATCGACAAAGCGAAGAAGCTCCTCGCCGAGGCAGGCTACCCCGACGGGCTCGAGGTCGAGCTCGTCACCGCCCCCATCCAATCCGGCGCGGTCGAAGCCGCGCAGGTCTTCGCCCAACAGGCCGCAGACGCCGGCATCACCGTGAAGATCCGCAAGGTCGATGCGACGACCTTCTTCGGCGACGAATACCTCAAATGGGACTTTGCCCAGGACTTCTGGTACACCCGCGACTTCATGCCGCAGGTCATCTCCTGCGCCCTGAGCGAGTCCCCGTTCAATGAAACCCACTGGGACGATGCGAAGTTCAACAAGGTCTTCGACAAAGCCCGCGCCATCCCCGATGCCGGGGAGCGGCGAGACTACGAACACGAGCTGCAGAAGATGCTCTACGACGAAGGCGGGTACATCGTGTGGGGCTTCGCCAACCAGGTCGACGCCTTCCAGAAGTACGTGGGAGGACTCGTCCCCAACTCGACGGGACGGCCCCTGAGCGGTTGGAGATTCGACCGCGTGTGGATCGGAGAGGTGTGACATGTTCGGAAAAGTGATCGGCAAGCGGCTTCTCTTCTCCGCTTTCATTCTCATCGCAGTCTCCCTGCTCGTCTTCGGCGCGACCCTGTTGCTGCCCGGCGACGCGGCCCGAGCCATCCTCGGCCAGCAGGCCACCCCCGAGCGCATCGCAGCACTCAACGAACAGCTGGGGCTCAACGATCCCGCGTGGCTGAGGTACTTCCACTGGCTGGGCGGGCTCTTCGTCGGAGACTTCGGAACCTCCTCGGCGACCGGGGGCTCGGTCTCCGCGCTGCTCGGCGATCGGGTCTGGGCGTCCTTCGTCCTCATGGGGTTGGCTGCGATCGTCTCCGTGCCGTTGGGCATCGGACTCGGCGTCTACCAGGCCCTGCACCGCGGCGGTCGCCGCGACCAGGCGATGACCGGTGCCTCCCTCGTATTCGCCGCCATGCCCGAGTTCGTCATCGGCATCGGCCTCATCGCGATCTTCGCCACCTCGGTGTTCCAGATCCTGCCGGCCGTGACCCTGGCCCCGCCGGGAGAACCGGTGTGGAACCGCCCCGAGCAGCTCATCCTGCCGACGTTGACGCTCATCCTCGTCGTCACCCCCTACATCGTGCGGATGATGCGGGCGACGATGATCGAGGTCCTCGACTCCGGTTTCGTCGAGATGGCCCGGCTCAAAGGTGTCCCGGAGAAGCGGGTGATCCTGCGCCACGCCGTGCCCCACGCGCTGGGTCCCGTCGCGCAGGTCGTGGCGATTCAGCTGGCCTGGCTGGCCGGCGGCGTGGTCGTCGTCGAGTTCCTCTTCCGCTACCCGGGCCTCGGCCAAGCACTCATCGACGGCGTGACCTACCGAGACGTGCAGGTCGTCCAAGCGATCTCCATGCTCGTCGCCGCCGTCTACGTCGTGGTGAACCTGGCGGCCGATGTCGTCGGCATCCTCACCAACCCGAAACTGAGGAGCGCAGCATGAGCACCGATGCGAACAGTCTCGACGACCTCAAGTCCGCGGCCACCGACGCCGCCGAGGTTCCCAAGGAATCCCAGACCACCTACGTCCCCTTCTACAAGCGCGTGCTGGCGCAGAAGCAGGGCAAGATCGGCCTGACGATCACCCTCGTCATCGTCGTCCTCAGCCTGTGCGGGCCGCTGCTGCTGCCCTGGGCGACGGGCAACACCGCCACCGAGTTCGTCACGAAGCCCTTCAGCCCCTACGGCCTGTTCGGATCGGACAACCTTGGCCGTGATGTGCTCTCACGCTTCCTCGCCGGCGGACTGACCCTCATCGTCTACGGAGTCCTCGCCACCGTCCTCGGCATGGTCGTCGGTGCGATCATCGGCATGCTCGCCGCCTACGTGGGTGGCAGGTTCGATGCCGTGATCATGCGTCTCAACGATGTCATCCTCGCCATCCCGCAGCTCGTGTTCGCCCTCTTGGCGATCACGGTGCTCGGTCCGCAGGGCTGGGTGCTCGTGACCGTCATCGGTCTCACCCACGCCCCGCGCATCGCCCGTGTGGCGAGGTCCGCGACCCTGGGCGTCATCACCGAGGACTACATCAAAGCCGCGGAGATGTACGCGATGCCCCGGTGGAAGGTGCTCCTCCGTGAGCTGCTGCCCAACATCACCGGACCCTTGAGTGTTGAGGCTGGGCTGCGCTTGACCTATTCGATCGGCTATATCGCCTCCCTGTCGTTCCTCGGACTCGGCCTGCAGCCGCCGGCCGCCGACTGGGGGCTGATGATCAACGAGAACCGGATCGCCCTGTCCATCCAACCCTGGGGTGTGCTGCTGCCGGTCATCGCAATCGCTCTGCTGACCATCGGCACCAACCTGCTCGCGGACTCCTTCGCCCGAGCCACCGCATCGACTTCCGTGGAGGCATGATGAGCCCGAAGACACAGACCGTTCGTCACGACGATGCGAACGAGCCGAACGAGAAGATCGTCCTGCGGGTGACCGACCTCAAGGTGGTCACGAACGCCGGCGATGAGATCCTCCACGGCGTCGACTTCGCCCTGTCCCGAGGAGAGATCCTCGGCCTCGTCGGCGAGTCCGGATCCGGTAAGACCACGGCCGGGCTCGCCTGCATGGGCCACTTCCGTGAGGGACTGAAATTCGGGTCCGGGTCCGTGAGCATCTGGCCGCGCGGTGACGCCACCGCAGTGGAGGTCCTCGACCTCAGCGAGGTGGCCGTGCGTGATCTGCGCGGATCCCGGATCGCCTACATCCCCCAGGACCCGGCACTCTCGCTCAACCCGGCGATGCGGGTGGGCGAGCAGATCCGCGAGGTCCTCGACATCCACGGCTTCGGGTCCTCGGATCGTGAGAGAACCGACCGTGTCGCCGAGGTGCTCGTCGACGTCGGGCTGCCCGGCGACAAGACGTACCAGAAGAGGTGGCCGCACCAGCTCTCCGGCGGTCAGCAGCAGCGCATCGGCATCGCCATGGCCTTCGCCATGTATCCCGATGTGCTCATCCTCGACGAGCCGACCACCGGCCTCGACGTGTCCACGCAGTCGGTCGTCCTCGACACGATTCGACAGATGACGGTGGCGAACAATGTCGCCGGTCTCTACATCACCCACGACCTCGCGGTCATCAAGGACATCTCCGACCGGGTGGCCGTGATGCTGCGCGGCGATCTCGTCGAAGAAGGGCCCGTGTCTGCGGTCCTCGATCACCCGCAGCATGAGTACACGCAGATGCTCATGTCCGCGGTGCCCGACCTCGACGGTCGGAAGACGATCGGCGACGGTGCCGCCGAGGCGAACAAACCGTCCGAGGACGATGACCAGACGCACATTCTCGTCTCAACGGGGGAGAAGCCCAGCCCCGGGGGCACGGATTCAGACGGATCCGAATCGGGCGGTGGGGCCGCCTCGGCGACAGCACCCCTGCTCGAGGTCAAGGACATTGCGCTCGCCTACGGGAAGGCACAGATCCTCAACGGGATCAACCTGACGCTGGAACCGGGGGAGTGCACGATGCTGCTCGGCGAATCCGGGTCGGGCAAGACCACGCTGTCACAGTGCGTGGCCGGACTCAACGACGACTACACGGGGTCGGTGAAGCTGCGAGGCACGGAGCTGGAGCGATCGACGCGCAAACGCTCGAACGAGCAGCGGGTGGGCATCCAGTACGTGTTCCAGTCGCCGTTCTCCTCGCTCAACCCGCGGCGCTCGATCGGGCAGTCGCTGACGGTGCCGTTGGAGATGAGCGGTGAGGGCACCGCGGCGAGTCGGAAGGCCGTCGTCGAGGAAGCACTCGATTCAGTGCGGTTGGGCCGGTCGTTCTACCACCGTCGTCCTGGTGACCTCTCCGGTGGTGAGCGTCAGCGGGCCGCGATCGCCCGTGCTCTGGTCAACGCGCCGTCGGTGATGGTCTGTGATGAGATCACCTCGGCACTCGATGTCAGCGTGCAGGCGTCGATCGTCGCACTGCTGCGGACCCTGCGGGAAGAGCGGCAGCTGGCGATGCTCTTCGTCACCCACAACATCGCGCTGTCGAGGCACATCGCCGACAACCTCGCGGTGCTCAACAAGGGCAAGATCGTCGACTACGGGCCGACGGCACAGGTGCTCGAGAACCCAACGCATGAGTACACGCGGGCGCTGATCGCCGACGTGCCGAAGTTCTGAGGGGCGAGCGGGAGGGGCGGCCTATTGGCTTCGTAGCCGAGCCTCAGTCGGATAGCTCATGTTTGGACTAGGGCAGCCCCTCCGCCGGCTACGCCGGACCATCGGTGTGCCGCACTCGGCTCAGATAACCGCGCCGGGTGCAAGTCGGGTCCGATCAGCGGCCGGTGCGGTGCTGGAACAACCGACGCGTTACCCGTCGTACGTACCCCGCGAGTCGAGTCGAGAAACGTCGATTGATCTCTGTCTGAAGTTCTGCGTTCCGCTGAGTGAGTGACTGCACTTCTGATGAGAGTGACTCCACCTCTGACGAGAGGGAGTCAACCTTCTTTGTGAGCGTGCCTATCTTCGTACGATTCTTGCGCCCTGATGTGAACTGCTTGAGGTAGGCTCTCTCGACTTTCCCCAGTTTATGGCGAAGGTCGAACTCATCCGTATCAATGATCTGCGACCTAGCCACCAGAGAGTCCGCGACTGACTGGAAGTCATACCTTTGTGCACCGGCGTCTGAATTGAGCACATGGGCGCCCAACGCCTCATGTATGTAGGCGTACGTGGACATCAGATAGGCCGTGTACTTGGGGTTATCTTCGGGCGCCGAACTTGCCTGATCGAGGATCTGGAATGTTTGTTCAGCATCCCACTTATCGAACGGAAGCACGCGTTCCGGGTGTCCTATTGCCTCGTAGAAATGGGGAAGCTTGTCGTTCCACTCCAGAGCGACAGTAGGAATGCCAAATGAATAGGAGATGATCGAGGAGTGCATACGTATGGATGCAATCTTTGATCGGGTCGCGATCGCCTGGACAACCTCTCGGGTCGTTTGCGGGAGGATGATTTGCTCATCTGAGAGACCGTGTTTCTCGGCGAAGAATCGCAAAGTATTGTTGTCTCCCAAGCTCCCATTCGTGTACAGCTTGGGGGTCATTCCGTGGGATTCTGCGAGAGTGACAAGGGCGGCCAGGTACGACATTTCCTGCGAGAGTCCCCAGTCGCGCTGATTAGCTCTGAACAATCCGCCGCGCACTACATTGATCCCGATCGTGCCATCGGGAACGACATCAGTCATCCCATAGACAAACTTGGTCCAAGTTGCCGGATCCGCAACCTGTCGCACCTCGAATGCTGCATCCTTGGCTACTTCCTGGAAAAGAGGTAGATTCTCGCGAACAGACAGAGCTCGGACACAGCGCTTATTCACGATCTTGGCTATAGCGTCGACTTGACCATCGTCGGCACCCATATTGTTCAAGCCCATCGAGGAGAACACCACAGGAATCCCACGCTCGTCGGCTGCGGCGGTGATCCGGTCCATATACTCGTAGAATCCAAGATATGACTGACCGAAGAGCCCACCGCCGCCAAAGAAGATGGCATCACAGCGTTCGAGTTGAGATTCTTCGAAGCCCTTTAGCGACAGCGGAGCGAGCTCGTAGTCGTCGGAGCTAAGGCCATGGTTCTCTAGAGCAACTTCGAGTAGCGCGAGAAAACTGGTGCCAATGAGGTTGTCGCCGAAATTGTCGTCGACATAGGACACTGTTGCAATTCGTAGTGACGAAGCCATGCGTTGGACACCTTCAAGTGATCTGCTAGTCAGAAGTGAGGGATTCTAGATGAGTCGCGAGCGAGTCTAGCTGAACAGTGGACCAGATCGTATGAACAGGGCACCGGCAATAGATCCAAGATGTTGTGAAAGACGACGCTCGGGCGTAGTCGGCTCAGCTGAACGTCGACCACCACGACGTTGCGCTGCTCCTGCAGAACCTCGGCGGCACGGGCGTTGCCTGCCATTTCGAGCACCGCGGAATGGAAGTCGCGATCGGCCCGGAGCGTCGCCTCGGGGTCATCGGTTTCCGCCGCGGTCCTGAACTGAGTGAATCGGTCATCGAGGGTCTTTCGCGCTGCGGCATCGGAGCTCAGCGCGGCCTTGCGGGCAAGAGGAACCTCGACGATCATCCGCAGTTCGAAGCCGTCGATGAGGGAGTCGATGTCGGTCTCGAGGATGCGGATCCCGCGGTTGGGCTCGATGCTCACCGGCCCGAGGCGGGCAAGCTCAGCCGTGGCTTCTCTCACCGGGATGCGCGAAACGCCGAGCCACTCTCCGAGTGCGGTGGCCGAATGGAGGCTTCCAGGGGGCAGTTCGCCGTCGACAATGGCCTGACGTAGCCGTTCTGTGGTCTGTTGGGTCAGTGTCGGCCCACGATTGACGATTGACGTGCTTCGATTCTGCCACGTCAGCACCGCGGAGCCGATCCGCCGGGGCCCGAACGGAGTTTCGCGTCGACTGGCGGCCAAGAAGCGTCGAAGCGGTTTGTCAAGACCGTTTACAGATGTGAGTTGACGATGCGAGGCTGGGAAGACCGCTCACAGCGTGGCGGGACCCATGAGAGGTTTCGCGGGCGGTTCCACCGATGTTGAGGAGGAAAGAGCGATGAACAGCAGTCAGCTACGCAAGGTCTACGAACAGGGTGGCCCCTATGCCACCGTCTACCTCGAGGGCCGTGCTCCCTCAGCCGACGCCGACACGCAGATCCGCCTGCGCTGGTCGGAGCTGAGAGAGCGGCTGACCTCTGCCGGGGCAGGGGAGCCACTCCTCGAATCCATCGATGCGATCACCCTCGTCGACGAGCCCACCGAGGTGCACACAGACGGTCGGACCATCGTGGCGAACCCACAGGGAATCCTGCTCGACGAGCATTGGGACGCGGCACTGGGAGAGGGCGACGCAGCGCACTACGGAGACGTGCCCGAGCTCGGAGCCTACCTTCGCCAGGAGTGCCGACAGTTCGATGTCGTTCTCGTCATTGCCGGACAGGACGGAGCGACCGTCCGCGAGCTCAGCGTGACCCCGGATCGCGAACGCCGCGAGACCGATGGTGTCCACGTGACCGGCGACAATGACGAGGACATCAACAAACCCCGCCGGGGCGCGTACTCACACAACCAGATCCGGCGCCGTGTCGACGAGATCATCAAAGCGAACGCACGCAGCGTGTCCGACTTCGTCGATCGGCTCGTCACGGAGAATGCGCCCGATGTCGTCGTGCTGGCGGGAGAAGTGCAGGGCAGGACGGCCGTGAAATCCGAACTCTCGGTCCGGTCCGAGGAGCTGCTGCACGAGATCTCGGAAGGCGGCGACGATGATGACGGCGCCGAAGAGGCGATCGATGTGGCGGTGCGAACCCTCGTGACCAAGCTCGCCGAGGAGCGCGAAGCCGAGAACTCCGAACGGCTGTCCGAGAGCAAGGCCCATGACCGTGCGGTCGAAGGGCGCGCCGAAGTCGAGAAGGCAGTCGCACGCGGAGCGGTGGCGACTCTGCTGATCGATGACGCCGATGCGGCAGAAGGGGAAGCGGGAATCATCGCCGACGCGATTCAGTCTTCGGCGGAGATCGGACTCAGTCATGATCCGATGGCCGACGGCATTGCCGCGATCCTCCGATATGACGTTGCCTCCGCCCTGGCAGACTGAACCGGTGCTCGACGCTTTCGCGCACTGAGACCATTGGTCTAGGGGGATAGGTCCGTTCGAGCACTCCGCTCGGACGGACCTTTTCATGACCACGCCCCCACCTTTCGGTATCCAAGCGTAGATTGTATCCAAAGGGTTAGTAAACTGTGTAGAGTTGTCGATGACAGCCGATCTCGGCAGGCTGGAAGGACCCCCTGATGAACCGACCGACAGCGAACCGTTCGACACCGAAGCGCTCGAAGGCGCCCGACGGCGAGGTCATCCGGAAGAGCCGCACTCCGCGCCGTGTTCTCGTGCTCGGGGCGACCGGATACATCGGCGGTCGGCTGGCACCCCGTCTGCTGCAGGCCGGCCACGAGGTCCGGGTCGGGGTGCGACGACCGGCGAAGCTCGAGCAGGTTCCCTGGGCCGGTGAGGTCGATGTGAGCACCGTCGACCTCGACACTGGTCGCGGTCTGAGTGAGAGCCTCAATGGCATCGACACCGTCTATTATCTTGTGCACTCCATGGGCACCGGTGGGGATTTCGAGGCACACGAAGCCGAGGCAGCCAAGCGCTTCGTCCGTGCGGCCGCGTCCGCCGGCGTGCGTCGCATCGTCTACCTCGGAGGACTCCATCCGGAGGAGCGAGAGCTGTCGAAGCACATGCGATCGCGGGCGAACGTCGGTCGTATCCTGCTCGACTCCGAAGTCGACGCAATCGTCTTCAACGCCGGAATCATCATCGGCTCCGGCTCCGCCTCGTTTGAAATGATCCGCCATCTCGCGCTGACCCTCAGATGGATGCCGGCACCGGATTGGGTGGCCAACCGCGTCGAGCCGCTGTCGGTGCGCGACGCCCTCCACTATCTGGTCTCTGCCGCCGACGTGGACGGGTCAGTGAACCGGTCCTTCGATATCGGGTCGCGCCAGATCCTCACCTATGCCGAAGTGATGCGGACCTTCGCGAAGGTGGCGGGGCTGAAACCACGCCATGTGATCGCGCTGCCTCTCCCCGCCCCGACCCTGTCGGGCATCTGGGTCGGCCTGGTCACTCCGCTGCCGTTCAGCCTCACACTTCCGCTCGTCCAGTCATTGCAGGAGGACGCGGTGGCCTCATCGCACGAGGTCGACGACGTCATCCCTCCGCCGGAGACCGGGCTCATCGAGTTCGACGACGCCGTCCGACTCGCACTGCGTCGCGAAGTCGAAGGTGCTGTGGACACGAATTGGACCGCCGATGCCGGAGAGCTCGACGAGGCGGCCCAACCGCTGCCCAATGATCCGGAGTGGGCGGGCCGGCGCGTCTTCACCGATGAACGGTCGACGGTGATCTCCGGTGTGACGGCCGCCGAGGTATGGCCCGTGATCGAGGGCATCGGCGGGCCCAACGGATGGTATTCCTGGCCATTGGCCTGGAAGGTTCGCGGAGTGTGGGACAAAGCCGTCGGGGGCGCCGGCCTCAATCGGGGCCGGCGGGTGCCCGACACGCTGCGCATCGGCGATCCCGTCGACTGGTGGAGGGTCGAAGGGCTGGAGCGGAATTCTCGCCTGCTGCTGCGTGCCGAGATGAAGGTCTCCGGTCACGCCTGGCTCGAATTCACACTGACGGAGTCGGCCGAGGGCTGTGAATATCACCAGAAGGCGACCTTCATTCCCACCGGAGCGCGGGGTCACATCTATTGGGCCCTCGTCGCCCCCTTCCATCGGTTCATCTTTCCCGCCATGGTGAAGAACATCGCCGCCGAGGCGGCCGGTGAGGACGGCGCGAGAGTGAAGTAGCCGACTCGGCCGGATGTCGACGCCTCCCGGCCCGGGTCACTCGGGTGCTGCCGCCGTGATCTGCACTGAGAGGCCGTCGAGGATGAGCTCGAGGCCATCGGAGAAGTCGGTGTCCTGTTCGTTTTCGCTGCTGTCAGTGTCCTCGCTGCCGAATGCCTCGGCAGACAGCACCTCGGCGAGGTGCGGAAACCTCTCTGGGGAAATGACCTGGGCAAGAGCCGTGCCGTACTCGCGTTCGCTCTCAGATTTCGCCTGTCCGTCTTCTCGCCCTTCTTCGAGCTCTGTCTGAAGCAGAGCTGATTGGCGGACGAAGCCGCTGAGCAGGGTGAGTGCCGAGAGTCTCTCTTTCGCGGTCAGTGCCGTGGGGGAGAGCTCTGCGAGGCCCTGTTCGAGCCAGGCGACCTGGTTCGGCCCCGAGGGGGCGCGGTAGATCGGAACTCGGGGGAGCCAGGGGCGCTCCTGATACAGCGTCCACAGATCGCGTGCCCATGATCGAAGCCCCTCGCGCCAATCGCCCTCGGCCGAGCCTGGGTCGGGCGGTCGGCTGGCCGCATCCATCATGAGCTGGAGCAGTTCGTGCTTGGACCCGATGTGTCGGTACAACGACATGGCAGTCACGTTCAGCTCCAGGGCGACCTTGGGCAGCGTCGCCGCCTCAAGACCGCTGGCATCGGCGAGGCGGACGGCGGTGCTCACGACGGTATCCACGTCGAGGGTCGATTTCCGTCCTCGCTGCTGTGGGGCCTCCGGAAGTCTCCAGAGTCGTCTGAAGAAATCGGGAACTGCGTTATCGGTCATGCGCCCTCCACTTCCACCAGCATAGATATCATTCTACAAGGCCATATAGTTTAAGTCATATAGTTTCTATGATATTGTCATCCTCATGACTCAGAGAACAGCTTCACAGCAGCCCGTGCAGGCAGGGCGAGTGCATGATGTGGACGCCCTCAGGGGATTCGCCCTGTTGGGGATCTTCGTCGTCAACATCACGTTCATGGCTTCTGCCTATCCCGGCAACCTCGTCGATGATCCGAACTTCTCCGCACCGATCGACGCTGTCGTCCGGTTCCTTGTGGCGGCGCTGTTTTCGATGAAGTTCTACCTGCTCTTCTCTTTCCTCTTCGGCTACAGCTTCGTGCTGCAGATGGACGCCGCGGGCAGGGCGGGTGCGGCGTTCGTGCCGCGGATGCTGCGTCGGTCATTGGGACTCTTCATCCTCGGCGCAGGGCACATCGTGCTGCTCTACAGCGGAGACGTCCTCACCACGTATGCGGTGATCTGCCTGGTGCTCTTGGCGATGCATCACGTCCGTGATCGGACGGCGCTGCTGACGAGTGGGATCATCTACGCGTTGGTGACGCTGTCGCTCGTCATCAGTGCCGCGTTCCTCGACCGCTCGATGTTCATGCCCAGCCAAGACGAGGCACTCTCTCAAGCCGCTGCTCAGACCCAGACCATGCTCGGGGGCCCGATCGACATCCTCGGCCACCATCTGGCCGGGCTCGACCTGCTGGTCATCCAGGCAGCGTCCCTGCAGGGGCCAACCGCTCTGGCGATGTTCCTCATCGGAATGATCGCCGCACGGCGTCGGCTGTTCTCGAACCTGGGGGAGAAGTCGAGTCTCCTGCGGCGTATCCAGGTGATCGGCTTCGCGGTGGGTCTGCCCGGTGGAGTGCTTTTCGCGTGGCTCGGAGGCGACACCAACACGTGGGCCACTGCGGTGAGCGTCGTGACGGCCCCGTTCCTCAGCGCCGCATACGTGGCAACGCTCGTTCGACTCCTGCACGTTCCGTGGGGCGGCTGGCTGCGCAGAGTCCTCGAGCCGGTCGGGCGCATCGCCTTGACGAACTATCTCGGCCAGTCGGTGGCAGGGCTCATCCTGTTCTCCGGGATCGGCATCGGTCTGGCCGGCCGAGTCTCACCGCCGGTGCTCCTCGTGTTGGCCGTTGTGATCTTTGCGGTCCAGGCTGCCGTGAGTGCCTGGTGGCTGCGGTCGCACCGCTACGGGCCTGCCGAATATCTGCTGCGGCTGTTCACCAATTGGAGCCGGCCGACTCGTTCTTCATCCGGTCATAAGCAGCCAGCGCGGCCTGACGCGAGGTTCTGAGATCGACGATCGGCTCGTCATCCCCGCCTGAACGTTCTGCCTGGGTGAGGCCGCCCGGTCCGCGGCCCAACCACCTGTCGACGTATTCTCGATCCGGATCGAAGCGCTCGCACTGACGTTCGGGGTTGAAGATCCGGAAATACGGGGCCGCGTCGGCTCCGCACCCGGCCACCCATTGCCACGACACCGGATTGTTGGCTTCATCGGCGTCGACAAGGGTGTCCCAGAACCACTGTTCGCCGTGCCACCAGTGGATGAGCAGATTCTTCGTGAGAAAGCTCGCTGCGACCATCCGCACCCGATTGTGCATCCACCCGGTCTGCCACAGCTGAGCTATGCCGGCATCGACGAGCGCTATCCCCGTCGTGCCGTCCTGCCAATGCCCCAGCGCCTCGGGGTCATCCTCATAGGGGAAGTGCGCGAACTCCGGCCGCATCGGCTCGGTCTCGACGTGTGGCAGGTGGTAGGCCAGGTGCCAGGAGAACTCACGCCAATAGAGCTGCCTGATCCACGCGTGCCTGTCGTCCTCGCTCACCTCCGGCACATCCCAGGCCGATCTCAGCAGCTGCCGCGGAGAGAGTTCGCCGAAACGCAGTCGCGGTGACAGACCCGAGGTGCTGTCGGGATCGGCAGGGACATCATGAGCTTCGGCATAGTCGTCGATGCCCTCGCTCAGACTGCGAAGTCGTCGGGCTGCTTCCCGACACCCCGGCGACCAATGCTCGGCCACGGTCGTCGCCCACCATTGCGGAGTCCGGGCCGAGGCGAAGTCTCCGGAGCCCGTACCGGTTCCGTCGAGGAGACCGAGACCGTCGAGGTCACTCGCCCAGGAGTGCGCGCCCACCGACCTCAGCCGAGCCTCGGGCAGAGCCTTCTGCTGTGGAGGCGGTGGGAGAACGTCTCCGACCGTGCGATCGCGCACGGCCGTGAAGAAGGGGGTGAAGACCTTGTAGAAGTCGCCTTCCTGCGGACTGACAGTCCACGGTTCGACGAGCAGCGCACCGGAATGGGAGTGCGCCGCGCACCCGGCTTCGTTGAGCTGCGCTTTGATCTGCGCGTCGAGGCGGCGGGAGGCGGGCGCATAGCGGCGTGACCAGCGGACGGCATCGACCTCCAGGTCCGCGGCGACCTGAGGGATGATGTCGGCGGCGGAGCCCGCGGCGAAGAGCAGCGGGATCCCGAGCTGTGCCAGCTCGGCTTCAAGGACGCGCAGGGACTCGTGCGCCCACCAGCGTGCGGCCCCACCCAGCGGACGGGGCCCCAGGCCGTTGTCATCGCGGCGCTCTCTGATCCAGATGCCGATCACCTGCCCGTCGGCGCATGCCGCCGTCAGAGCCTCGTGATCGTCAACGCGCAGATCATCCCGGAACCAGACAAGGGTGAGGGGTTCAGGGCCTTCGCTCATCGACCGCTTCCTTTCATGCCCCGCAGGCGACCAAGGACACCGCGTCGCAGCAGACCCTGCGGCGGCGGTGACCAGATCGGGGTGCCTTCGACCCGCCAGGTGCCCAGCAGCTCGTTGGCCGCGAGGTAGCCGGTCGTCGCCGCGCGCTCCATGAGTGCCACGGGCAGCTCACACCGAATGTGGTCACCGGCCAGGACCAAGCCGGGCAGGGGTGTCGAGACTCCCGGCCGGTCGCTCCAGGGCCGGGTGTCGGTGAGCCCACAATCGGACTCGACGAGCAGTTCGCGGTGGAGGATCGCGCTCTGCCGCGTCTCCGGATAGACCTCGTACAGATCCGCCAGCAGCCGCTCCACCAGCTCATCGTCGGGCGGAAGGTCGGCCAGGGCATAGGCGTGGAGTTCGACCACGGATCCTGCATGGTCTTCCGCCCACCGGCCGGCACCGAATTCGAAGCGTTCGAGCACGGAGATGTTGTCGAGCAGATCGAAGCCGCTGGTGCCCAGGAACGCGGGACGGTCGGGGGAGACCGCCTCGGCGAACCAGAGCCTGAGCACCGCAAACGGTGGGGCGTTGCGCTGCCCGCCGACTCGGGCGAACCAGCCCGGCATCCCGTTCTCCCGGGCTCCGATACCGTGCGGGCCGGTCACGGCACCGTCGGTCTGTGACTCTGCCGTGGCGATGAGGCGCCGAGTCCCGGCAGGATCGGCGGCGAGGACGAGGGCATCGGATTCGACGACGCCGGCCGATGTCCCAACGCTCCAGCCGTGAGGCGAGCGGGCGATCGTCTCGGCCGCTGTTCGGGTCTCGATCCGCACGCCCAGATCCTGCAGATACCGCCCCAGCGGTGCCCACAGGGCAGTGTCGTAATCGTCGTCAGGCACGTCGAAGAGCAGACCTTCGGCCGAACCGGCGAAGTACGTGTGGAACATGGCGACGAGCTCACCGGCGGAGAAGTCCTCCGGGTCGGCGAAGAACGAGCGGGCGAAGACCTCGAGCGCGAGGTGCCGGGCCTGGTCGGGGAAGCGGAGGCGATCGAGGAACGCCGCCGCGGACTCTCCGTCATAACGGGAGAAGGATGTCGGAAAGTCGACGTCGATGAGCTCCACGGCCGCGGCGAGGTCGACCTGGGCCAGGCCCCGCAGGGGAAAGGTGGGGCTGGTGAGCACGAAGCCGAGGAGATTGAACGGGGGCGTCCGGGGGATCGAGGCGAAGGAATCGGTGGGGCCGCCTCGGCGGGTGAGCGGATAGTCGGGGATCGGTCGAAGACGATCGAGGCCGGGGTCGGCGCGGCTGAGCAGGTCGCGCAGGTTGTAGTACTGCCGAAAGAACGCGTGGAATCCCCGGCTCATCGTCCGATCGTCGTCCACCGGCCAGGCGCTGACACGTCCGCCGAGGCGGGGCCCGGATTCGAGAATCGTGACCTCGGCTCCGCGTTCGGCCAGAATCGTCGCGGCCGAGAGGCCGGCGATGCCGGCCCCGATGACCGTCACGGTCTTCGGGCGCAGGAGCCGGAGACGTCCCGGGGCGGCGGGAAGTCGGCGAGCATGGGGATCGCGCGGGGTCACTGCGCCTCCTCGCTGCGACGGTTGAGATTCCACTGCCAGAGCATGAGCACCGCTGTGATCATGGCGAAGCCGAAACCGAAGTCCTCGATGGGGATGTCGAAGGGGAAGCGGATGCCGAGGAACATGTCCGGGTTGTAGACGACGATCGGGTCGGACAGCTTCGTCAGCCATCCGTCGACGAGGCATTGGAAGCCCAGGCAGATGAACAGCGCGGCCCAGTACTTCGCGCGGCGGAAGATCCCGCTGCGGAAGACGAAAAATTCGAGTCCGACGACCACAAGCATGCCGATCACGGTCATCACGGTGTACTCAGCGATCATCGGATCTCGCCTTCCTCCGACGGGCGAGGCGGCGTTCGGCCCATCCGATGGTGGTGCCGACGGCTTCGTAGCTCAGCAGCGCGCAGACCGGGATGACGAGGAAGAAGACGAGCTCTTCGAGCGGCAGAGACCCGAGGTCGATCCCGGTGACGAACCGCGGATTGTAGGTCCAGTGATCGCGGGCGATGGCGATGATGTCCCAGGCGGAGAAGACGATGACGACCGGGAGCAGGGCCGTGAGCAGAAGCGGCCAGCGACGGTAGACCCGAGCCGAGAACACGAGTTCGAGAGGCAGCGTGATGAGCAGGCAGGCGGCCATGAGGCCGAGGTAGTCCCAGTGGCCGATCATGGATTCCTCTGCGGCGTGCGGGCGGGGCGAGCAGGCACGAAGAATCCGAGATCGATGTTGCGGATCCGGTAGCTCTCGATGAGCTCGTCCCACTCGATCGTGGGTTCGGTCAGCAGACGCGGGCCGCTGGCGAGCAGCCTATGGAGAAGCGCATCGGTTTCGAACAGTGCCAGCGGCTTTCCGGGGCAGCTGTGGGCACCGTCGCTGAAACTCAGCCCCGCGGCAGGGGCCGAGCCGCCTTGACCCGGGCAGATCGCCTCGGCGTCGTCTCCGTACACCTCGGCATCGACGTTGGCCGCGCGGACGCAGATGTCGATGAGGTCGCCTGCGGGGATGGTGGTTCCACCGGCGTCGCTGAGGTCGATGGCCGATGTGGCGCGTCGATAGAGGTGGCCGACGACGGGTTCGACACGGATGATCTCTTCGAGGAGGGCCAGCCGACGGGGCTGCTCGGCGGCGAGATACTCGCGTCTGAGCTGCTCGTCATCGAGCAGATGCCAACAGGCCATCGCAATGAATTCGCGGGTCGTGACCATCCCCGCAGTGCCATAGGTGATGCACTCGACGAGGATGTCACCGGTGCTGTACCCGGAATCGAGCAGATGCGAGATGACATCGCCGCGGTGGTCGCGTCTGTGAGCGCGGATGGCCGGGCGGACATCGTGGGCGAAGAACCGCAGGATGGGAACGACGCCGTTGACCGCGGCCTGCACCCATTGGCGTGTCGTCCTCCCCCAATCCGCTTTGGCGAGATCGACCGGCGGCTGGCGGAAGAAGGCGGCCAGCCGTGCGGCCATGCCGGCGGTATCGGACTCGGTGAGGCCGACCACCCGTGATGTCACGTCGACCGTGAAGTGCAGGGCCGCCTCGT
This sequence comes from Brevibacterium sp. S111, assembly GCF_004745075.1. GTDB lineage: Bacteria > Actinomycetota > Actinomycetes > Actinomycetales > Brevibacteriaceae > Brevibacterium. The sequence goes on along the minus strand of NZ_RHFH01000008.1, from coordinate 226,293 downwards.
CGAGTCGGCACCGCCCGGTGACCGCCGCTTCGTCGACGATCGTCTGCGCGGCGGCGGCGATGTGCTCGCCGTAGCGGTCGGCGATCACGGCAGGTGCGAAGAAACGGGCGACCTCCCGACGCTGCCGGTCGTGAGCCGCGCCGTCGGAGATGAGGATCGGATGGGCGCGGAAGAGTCCGCGGGGGATCTTCTCCGCAGTGAAGCCCGCCTGCGTCGACTGGCCCCGGGCCCGGAGCACCGCTCGAGCCGGTTCGAAGGCGCGAACCCTCCAAATCCCTTCCTCGGCCTCGACGGCGGGGGCGCTTCTCTCGCCGTTGCGCCGGGCTTTGCGCCCGCCTTTTGGGTGGCCGCGGCTGACTGCGGGACTCGAGATCACGTTTGGGTCGCCCAATCGGCGTTGCGCAGGGACAACTCGTCCGTCATCCCATCGAGGAAGCGGATGACGGCATCGCGTTCGCTGCTGCTGAGCTGGGCGGCGGCGTAGATTCGCCTGGCCTGGGCGCGCCCGACGGTCTCGCGTGCCGAGCGGGCCGTCTGCTCGGTGACCTCGATGGCATAGGCGCGCCGGTCGCTGGGATGCAGCTTCCGGATCACGTGGCCCTCCCGCTCGAGACGATTGATCAGCTTCGTCACCGAGGCGGCCGACATCGCCATGTGGATGGACAGCATCTTCGGTGTCACCACAGCGTTCTGACGCTTGGCGGCGATGAGGTAGTGCAACGCACGCATGTCCGGCTCGCTGAGTTTCATGAACTTGCGTGAGGCATCGGAGAGGGTGCGCTCGGCTTCGCGCAGTCGGGCGAGTGAGTTCATGAGCCGAGCAATCTGCTCGCGGTCCGTGCTCGACAGGTCGGAGGAGTCGATGAGGTCGCCGGGAAAGCTGTGCTCTGAGCCGGTGTACATGTTCTCTGTGATCGGGTCGTGAGCGCCCGGGGCCTCCGATGACTCCATGGTGTCATCTTACTGACTTTCACCCCTTGAGCGTAGAAGAATAACCTTCGGCAGATAATATCTTTGAGTGTAGTATATCGAGTACGTTATCAACACTCGAGCGAAGGACTCAACGATGACCATTGCCCAGGGCATCGCGTTCGGCCCCTCCGTTACAGCCGAAATCGAGTCCGAGGTCCGACGTGTGCTCGACAGTCGAGCGGATCGGGTGGCCGCACTGGGCTCCACGGCGGCCCAGGCGTGGGACCTCGCTTCGCGGTGCCTGCTCGGCGGCAAACTGCTGCGACCGCGCCTTCTCATCGGAGCCTTCGACGCACTCCGCGCCTGTCCTTATCCGGAACTGCCCACCGACCCCGGCCCTTCGCCGTCCGTGTCTGCTCTCCAGTGCCGTCCCGAGGCCAGAGACCAGGCGGTGCGCATCGCGGCCGGTATCGAGCTGCTGCACTTCGCCTTCCTCCTCCATGACGATGTCATCGACGGTGACCTCATGCGGCGGGGGCGTCCGAACTTCATCGGCCTCCTGCTCGAGGAGTGGCAGGCGGGCAGCGGTGCCGCCGGGGCCGAGCAGGCGACCGTCGCCTCGCAGCTGCATGCGGCGCGCAGCACCGCGATGTTGGTCGGAGACCTGCTGTTGTCGGCTGCCCACCAGATCTTCTTCAGCGCAGCGCTGCCGAGCGATTCGCATTCCCGGCTTCTCGAACAGCTCGATCGGGCCGTGATGGAATCGGTCTCGGGGGAGCTGACCGACGTGGCGCTCGGCGCAGGCCGAGTCCATTCGGGCCTGGCCGAAGTCGTGGAGATGAGCCGTCAGAAGACCGCGACGTACTCCTTCGAGCTGCCTCTGCACTCCGCAGCGATCCTCTCCGGGGCGTCACCGGAGACCGAGGCGATCCTCGGCAGGGCGGGTGCTCTGCTGGGCCTGGCGTACCAACTCCAGGACGATCTGCTTTCGACCTTCGGCAGGTCCGACGAACATGGCAAGGACGCCTATTCGGACCTGCGTGAGGGGAAGGAGACGGCGATCATCGCCCTCGCACGGCGCACCTCAGCCTGGCCGCTCATCGAACCGCACTTCGGTGCCGGGGACCTCAGCTCGCAGGAGGGTGCGACAGTGAGGTCGCTGCTGTCCGTCTGCGGGGCAGAAGGCGAGATCCGGGCGCTCATCGACGAGCTCTCCGCGAACGCGCGAGAACTCGTTGCGGCCGAACCGATGCTCATCGGGCCGGATATGGCAAGGCTCCTCGACGAACTCATCGAGGCGCTCGACGGGAGGCGATCATGAAACGAGACGTTGATCGGTTGGGGCCCCTCGGACGCTATTCGTTCGTGTCGAACCGGATCTCGAAGTCGGTCATCGGTGCATATTCGACGTCGTTCGGTCTTGCGGCGCGACTGCTCGGCCCTCGCCACCGGGATCATGTGCGCAACATCTACGCTCTGGTCCGGGTCGCAGACGAACTCGTCGACGGAGTCGCGACCGAAGCGGGCCTCGCCCCCGAACAGCAGCGTCGGATGCTCGATCAGCTCGAATCCGAGACCGAAAGCGGCATGAGGCTCGGCTACAGCAGCAACCCCATCATCCACGCTTTCGCCCGCACCGCCCGCGCAGCCGGAATCGGAGTCGAACTGACCCGGCCGTTCTTCGCCTCCATGCGCACGGACCTGCAGACGATCCCGTCGGGACAGGAGGCGACCCCGCCGGGGCAGCAGACGACCCCGTCAGGGCCGCCGACGACCTCGTCAGGACAGCAGACGACCTCGTCAGGACAGCCGACCACGGCCACCGAGGCGCAGCTGCGCTTCGACCGCAGGGCACACGCCGAATACGTCTACGGGTCCGCTGAAGTCGTCGGTCTCATGTGCCTGCGAATTTTCGTGCGCAACGAGGAATGCACCCTCAGCGAAGAGCGACTGTTGGAACACGGTGCCCGCAGCCTCGGCGCGGCATTCCAGAACGTCAACTTCCTGCGCGACCTCGGTGATGACACGCAGCGCCTGGGCCGCAGCTACCTCAGCGAGAACGGGACGGTGGACGCTCGGACGCAGGCGGAGTGGATCACGGCCATCCGCGCACAGATCGCAGCTGCGGACCGGACAATTCCGCTCCTGCCCAGCGATGCCCGCGTGGCCGTCCTCTGCGCCCTGCGGCTGTTCTCGGCGCTTGCCGACCGATTGTCCGTGGTGCCGGCCGAAGAGCTCCCGCGACGGCGGATCACGGTGGCGGGTCCGCGCAAGGCGGCGCTTGTCCTCCGGGCCGTCTGCGAGGTGCGGATGGGACAGCTGCGATGAGTCGGGCGATCGTCATCGGCGGCGGAATCGCCGGGCTCGCGACCTCTGCGCTGTTGGCCCGCGACGGTCACGAGGTGACCTTGCTCGAACGCAACCCCCACCTCGGCGGGAGGGCGGGCAACATCGAGGAGCAGGGCTTCCGAATCGATACCGGACCGTCCTGGCTGCTCATGCGCGACGTCTACGACCATTTCTTCGAACTGCTCGGCACGAGCACGGACGAACAATTGGATCTGCGGCTGCTTGACCCCGGGTATCAGGTCTTCTCGGAACCGGACGGGGCCTCTGGTCCGCACAGCATCACTGTGCCCCACGGGGTCGATGCGGTCGCCGAACTGTTCGAGAGCATCGAACCCGGCGGAGGTGCCGCGGTGCGGAAGTATCTGAGATCCGCGGGCCTGACGGCAGACGTCGCCCGCAACAGGTTTCTCTACAACCCCTTCACCCGCCTGGCCTCGGCATTCGGCAGGGACGTTCTCCGTTCCTTCCCGCTGCTCATCCGGCTGCTGTCGAGTTCTTTGGAGAAGTTCGTCGACCAGCGGTTTACACACCCGGTTCTGCGCCGAATCCTCGCCTATCCTGCGGTGTTCCTCGGCACCGACCCCAAACGGGCTCCTGCGATCTACCACCTGCTCAGCGCCTTCGATCTGGACCAGGGAGTGTTCTATCCGATGGGCGGGTTCTGGGCTGTCGTCGAACGACTGGAGGCGCTGGCCCGCAGCGCCGGCGTCAGGGTCATCACCTCGGCCGAGGTCACCGAGGTGGTCACCGAAGAGGGTGGGAGACGGGTGACCGCCCGCGGGGTGCGATGGACCGATACCGATGGCAAGTCACGCGTCGATCATGCCGACCTCGTCGTCTCCGCGGCCGACCTGCACCATACCGAGACCGAGCTGCTTCCGCCGAGGGCACGCAGCTATCCCGAATCATGGTGGTCGAGAATCGACAGCGGGCCCGGAGCGATCATCGCTCTGCTCGGTATCGAGGGAACCGTGCCCGAACTCGGACATCACTCGCTGTTCTTCGCCGAGGAGTGGGAGGAGAACCTGCAGGCGATCTTCGGCGCCGATACAACAATTCCCGACCCGGCCTCGTTCTATCTGTGCAAACCCAGTGCGACCGACCCCGCGGTGGCGCCGGATGGCTGCGAGAATCTCTTCGTTCTCATTCCCGTCCCGCCGGATGTGGAGATCGGTGCCGGCGGATCGGACGGGGGCGGTGCTCCCGCAGTCGAAGCAGCCGTGGATTCGGCGGTCGAGCGAATCAGCGTCTGGGCAGGCATCGACGATCTGCGCAGTCGGATCAGGGTACGCAAGACCATCGGCCCGGCCGACTTCGCCCGGGACTTCCACTCTTGGAAGGGCGGAATGCTCGGGCCCTCGCACACACTGCGCCAGAGCGCTTTCCTGCGGGCGCAGAATCAGTCACAGCGCGTGGACGGACTCTACTTCGCCGGAGCAGGGACCGCACCCGGCATCGGCGTGCCGATGTGCCTCATCAGCGCCGAACTCGTCGCCAAGCGCATCCGCGGGGACCACTCGGCCGGGCCGACACCGGTCTGAAGCTGGCCGCATACTGCCGACTGCCAGCGTCGGCTCCCGGCGTCAGTCGCCGCTCGAGCCGGCGTCCGCTCCCGGCGTCAGTCGCCGCTCGAGCCGGCGTCAATTTTTGGTCGAGCGAACCTGCTCCGAACGAGTGAGCAAGACGTCTTGCCGTCGGCTAAGCTGTCCGAGGCTCGCGTCATGCCGAGCCATACTCAACCTTCGACAGAGAGGTCATTCCTGTGATCATTCTGGGTGTCGCCCTGCTCTCTGGCAGCCTGCTGATCGGCACTTTCATCGGAAATCTTGTGGGCAGTCTGCTCGGCGTCGACGCGAATGTCGGCGGCGTGGGCATCGCCATGATCCTGCTCATACTCTCCACCAACCTGCTGGCACGGTCCGGGCGACTCAGACCCGAGACATCGGCGGGGATCTCGTTCTGGTCGGGAATGTACATCCCGATCGTCGTGGCAATGGCCGCCACGCAGAACGTCGTCGGTGCTGTCACAGCCGGTCCTGTCGCCGTCGTCGCCGGAGTGGCGGCCGTGGCCGTGAGCTTCCTGCTTGTGCCTGTGCTCGCCCGGGTCAAGACCCCAGGAATCGACGAGCCCGTCGAAGTCTTCGCAGAGGAGGCATGATGGACGCGCTCGTCTCGACCCTGCAGGACAATGACCTCGTCGTCGCATTCGCCCTGGTGGGCCTCGTCACCGCAATTGCGATGCTCATTTCGAAGGTCCTCACCAGAGGGAAGTTCCAAGCCTCGGCGATCGCCATCATCATCGGGCTCGTCCTCGCCTATATCGGCGGAGTCGCCACAGGCGGCGAGGACGGGTTAGCCGACCTGTCCCTCTTCTCCGGAATCGGGCTCATGGGCGGAGGGATGCTGGTCAACCTGGCCATCGTGGCCACAGGCTTCGGCGCCAGCTTCGAAGAGATGAAGAAGTCCGGCCTCGGAGGAATCATCTCTCTGGTCCTGGGAGTGGTGCTGTCCTTCGCCATCGGAGTGGTCATCGCCGTGATGTTCGGCTACAGCGATCCGGTCGATCTGACCACGATCGGTGCCGGTACGGCAACCTACATCGTCGGGCCGGTCACCGGAGCCGCCCTGGGCGCGAGCAGCGGAATCATCGCCCTGAGCGTCGGGGCCGGCCTGGTGAAGTCGGTCCTGACAATGGTGCTGACTCCATTCGTGGCCAAATACATCGGTCTGAACAATCCGCGTTCGGCCATCGTCTTCGGAGGGCTGCTCGGGACCACGAGCGGAGTGACAGCCGGTCTCGCCGCCACGGACAAGCGGCTGGTGCCCTACGGGGCGATGACCTCGACGTTCTACACCGGCCTTGGACTGCTGCTGGCTCCGTCGGTGCTCTTCTTCGCCGTCCGCACGATCTTCGGCTAAGCGGTGGCGCACCGTGTGCGGAAAGGCACCGAGTGCAGGAGGTCAGGGGCGGATGCTGCGGCAGAGATGAACGAAACGGCCCGCTCCACGACAGGATTCTCGGGGTGCAGACCGAGTTCCTGTGCGTGGAGCGAGCCGTTGAGTGTTCGCTGACTCAGCTGCTGGTGGAGTAGACCTGCTCCGAACCTCCGGTGCGGACGCGATTGCGGCGACGGGTCTCGGGGTTCGTCCCGCGCGACTCCGCGGCGCGGCGATTGGCCGGTTGGCTGGTGCGGGTTGCCGCACTGCGGTTGCCGGACCGGCCGGGGCGACCGGATCCGCTGCCACGCGTGCTCTGCGGATTGCGGCGTGATTCTCCGCTGCGGGCTTCGCCGCCGCGGGATCCGCTGCGACGATTGCCCTCACCGCTGCGAACGGTGCCGCCGCTGCCGGCACCGTCGCGACCTGAGCTTCCACCGCGTCCGCCACGACCGCCTCGGCGACGGCGGGACGAACGGCCGTTCGACGTGGCCGGTTCGGTCTTCTTCCGCGGCTGGATGGGTTCCTTCGGCTGCGGGGCGACGTATTCGGCGATCGCACCGACGAGCTCGATGACCTCGGGGGAGTCGGCGGTGACCTTCTTCGGGGTGGCCTTGATGGCGGCCTTGCGCAGCAGGGTCTGGGTGTCCTTGCGCTCCTCGGGCGTCATCACCGTGACCACGTCACCGGCGCTGCCGGCTCGAGCGGTGCGGCCCGAACGGTGCAGGTAGGCCTTGTGCTCGGTCGGGGGATCGACGTGGACGACGAGTTCGACCGAGTCGACGTGGACGCCGCGGGCGGCGATGTCGGTGGCCACGAGGACCTTCGCATCACCGTGGGTGAACGCGGCGAGGTTGCGGTCGCGGGCGCCCTGGGACAGGTTGCCGTGGAGGTCGACGGCGGGAATTCCCTGCGCGGTCAGCTGCCGGGCGAAGCGTTTGGCGCGGTGCTTCGTGCGGGTGAAGAGAATCCGGCGGCCGGTGCCGGCGGCGAGTTTGTGGACGAGTTCGTTCTTGTCGTCAACGGACACCTCGTACACGTGGTGGGTCATGGCCGAGACATGCGAAGTCGGCTCGTCGACGGAGTGGAGGACCTCGTTGTGGAGGAAGCGACGCACGAGCTTGTCGACGTCGTTGTCCAAGGTGGCCGAGAAGAACATCCGCTGCCCCTCGGTCGGGGTCTGCTTGAGGATGCGGGTGACGCCGGGCAGGAAGCCGAGGTCAGCCATGTGATCGGCCTCGTCGAGGATGGTCACCTCGATGTTCTCGAGCGAGAGGATGTTCTGCTGGAGCAGGTCCTCGAGACGGCCCGGGCAGGCCACGACGATGTCGACTCCGGAGTTGAGCGCGACCTCCTGCCGCCGCTGCTTGACGCCGCCGAAGATCGTCGTCGTCTTCAGACCCACGGCCTTGGCCAAAGGGTCGATGACGTCGGTGATCTGGGTGGCGAGCTCACGCGTGGGAGCGAGGACGAGGCCCCGCGGCTGACGGCGTCCCTGCTGGCGACCCGATCCCGCAGACTGCGATTCGGCCAGGCGGGCGACGAGCGGAATGGAGAAGGCCAGTGTCTTGCCGGAACCGGTCTTGCCGCGGCCGAGGACGTCGCGTCCTGCCAGGGTGTCGGGCAGGGTGTCCTGCTGGATCGGAAAAGCGGAGGTCTTGCCCTCACTGTCGAGGGACTTGACCAACTGGGCGGGAACGCCGAGCTCGGCGAACGAGGTGGGAGCAGCGGTCGTGTTCTTTGTGGTGGCGCTGCCGGAGCCGGATGAGCTGCGGGCGGTGCGGGTGGTGCGGGGAGCAGTGTGTGTCTGTGAAGTTGTGATGGGGTGGCCCTTCAACGTGCCGGACGACGTGCCGATGCCGCGCAATGGTGGCAGTCAGCCGCTTCCGGTCATGGAATGAGCGCTGTCGGCGCTCTCGATCGCCGAGAGAAAACGGCTTCGGAAACATGCGCGGGTGATCTCACCCAGCTGCAGAGACGAGGCGTCCTGACGACGCAGGGAACCCGAAAACGGGTTCGCAAGTATCTACAGTATAGCGGCAGCAGTGCCAGGAGCAGAATCCGCCGGCGCAGTGCTTCCGGTCGCCGGGTCCTGTTCGGGCATTCGAGGCTCCGCCGGCAGCTGATCGTCCCCGCGCGGTTTCCGGCGGGATCGGCGCCGACCGGTGGCCCACGCCGCCACCGTCACCGAGACCCATCCGATGCCGATGCCCGCGATGTCGTCGAGGATGTAGTGCCAACCGAAGTAGACGGTGGCCACGACTGTCACACCGAAGAAGATCCAGGTGACGGCCTGGATGCCGCGTCTCTGATTCGTCCGTGTCATGAACAGTGCGGCGGCGAAGGTCACGGAGACATGGAGGGAAGCGAACGCGGCGACGCCTTGGATGGAGTCGCTGCCGGCGGGATTGGTGAGGAACTCGAGCCGGTCGGCGCTGAGGACCTGCTGCAGCTGCGTGACCCCGGTGTCGGGCAGCGCCCGGAAGAACTCGGGGCGGCTGAACGCCGGACCCACCGACGGCAGCAGGTAATAGCTGACGGTGCCCAGGACCCAGTTGAGACACAGCGTCGTCGCGTACCAGGCTCCGATTCTGTGGTTGCGATTGAGCACGAGGAACGCGCCGAGGCTGATCGGCACGAGCGGAAGATAGGCGAGGTAGGCCAGCGACAGGACGTTGGCCGCGATGTCCGTGCCGAGCAGATCGTGCAGGAGCAGCGCCGGGCTGTTGCCGCCGGTCAGCCAGTAGTCGAGGTGGAGCAGCTGCCGGTCGTAGAGGGTGCCGTCGCGGAAGACCGGCAACACGCTCTTGAGGTTCCGGTAGGCGACGTAGCAGACGTAGAAGCTGAGCAGACCGGCTCCGATGCACAGCAGACGGTGGCTGTTCCACTCCTTCTTGACGGTGTCGACGAGCGCGGCCGGCAGGTTCCGCCAACCGCTTCTGCGCACTGCTTCCACCACGAGTCCGCAGCCGATGATTCCCAGCGTCAGCAGGGGCAGGCGGGCGATCGAAGGTCCGAGGAAACCATCGGGATCCCGCAACGGCAGGTCGAGGTAGAGCGAGGAGATCACGGCGACCGCTCCGATGAGCAGAGACAGCGCCATGGCGAAAGTGTAGGGCCAGCGTCGCATTCGGGTCATCGGCACACCATAATGAAAGAGGTTCTGTGCTTCTTCGGATTTCTCTTGGAGCCGGCTGACCGCCCTCGGCGCTGAGAGGAAAACGACCCACCAATTGTGTGCCCCAGGGCACTAGTGTTGGTGCATGACAGAAGGTTCGCCGCACGCATCTCACAATCGCGATGACCCGATCCCCGAGGGGCTGAAAATCGGGGCCCGCTTCACCGGATACCTGCTCGTGATCATCGCGGGGATCACCGTCGCTGTTTTCGTCGCTCTGCAGATCGCTCAGATCGTCGTCCCGTTCCTCGCCGGACTCGTCCTCTCGGCCCTGCTGGTCCCGCTGTCGTCGTTCCTGCAGAGGCACCGGTGGCCGAAATGGCTGGCAGTGGTCACCGTCTGGGTCGTCGTCCTCGGCCTGCTGGCCGGACTCACCCTCATCATCACCTTCCAGGTCAGAAGCGAGATCCCGGACATTCAGAAGCAGGTGGCGACGTCGCTGAGCGCGGCACAGCAGTTCTTGGCCACGCAGCCGTTCGGGCTCACCGAAGCCAAGCTCAACGACCTCGTCTCCTCCTCGGGGCAGTGGCTGCAGGATAACGCGGCCGGTCTCGGCTCTGGAGCCGCCGAGGTGGGCACGACGGCCGCTCATGTCGTCGAAGGCATCTTCATCATCCTGTTCGTCACCCTCTTCGCACTCATCGACGGCCGCGGCATCTGGACCTGGGTCGTCCACGTCTGGCCGAAGAAGGCGCATGCGCGGATCTCCGCCGCCGGCGAGGCCGGGTGGAAGACCCTGTCGAACTTCATTCGGATCCAGCTCGTCGTCGCGGCTACTGATGCGATCGGCATCGGTGTGGGCGCACTGATCCTCGGTGTCCCCTTGGCGATTCCGATCGCCACGGTGGTCTTCCTCGGCGCTTTCATCCCGTTCGTCGGCGCCATCGTCGGCGGCGCAGTCGCGGTGGGTCTGGCGCTGCTGTTCAACGGCTGGGTCCACGGTCTGCTCATGCTCGGCATCGTCATCGTCGTGCAGCAGCTCGAAAGCCATGTCCTGCAGCCCTGGCTGACAGGACCCACAGTCAAGATCCACCCCTTGGCGGTGATCCTCGGAGTGACAGCAGGAGCGGCGGTTGCGGGCATCGCCGGTGCGTTCTTCTCCGTGCCGGTCATCGCGACTCTCAACTCGATGGTCCATGCGGCCAGAGACTACAGAGTGGGAAAGAGATGAAACGGTCCTCGCCGGGTCTGAATCGGTGGCGGATCGTCAAGGGCGCTCTGCGACGTCTGCTCGAGGATGAGTGCCTCGACAAAGCTGCCGGTCTGAGCTTCTACGCTCTGCTCTCCGCCGCACCGGCGATCCTCGCGATGGTCTCGCTGCTCGGCGTGGTCGGGGAAGCCGAATCGACCACGGAGGCGGTGCTGTCCCTGGCCCACGATATTTCGGCCGAGGCCGCCTCGGCGATCCGCCCGATCATCGTCGAACTCACCGAATCCCCCTCGGCCGGTGCCACCCTCATCGGCAGCCTGGTCCTGGCGATCTGGTCGTCGTCGAAATACATCGGCGCATTCGGTCGTGCCCTGAACACGGTCTACCGGGTCGAGGAGAGCCGCCCGTACTGGAAATTCAAGCCGCTCATGCTCCTCATCACCGTGGTCACGCTCATCGTCCTGTCCGCCCTGGGGCTTCTGCTCGTGCTGTCCGGGCCCATCGCGGAGACTCTCGGCGAGCTCATCGGCATGGGCCCCACGGCCCTGCTGATCTGGAACGTGGTCAGATGGCCGGTCTTCGTCTTCTTCGTCATGCTGCTCATCGCCCTGCTGTACTACGTGACACCGAACGTCAGGCAGCCGAAGTTCCGGTGGGTCAGCCTCGGCGCGTTCATCGCTCTGCTCGTGATGGTCGCCGTGTCGGCGTGCTTCGTCATCTACATCAACGGCTTCAGCAGCTACAACGTCACCTACGGGTCGATCGGAGGTGTGATCGTCGGGCTCGCCTGGGTGTGGATGGTCAACCTCTCCCTGCTCCTCGGCGCGGAGTTCGACGCGGAGATCGAGCGGGAGCGGGAGCGGGCCACTACCGTGTCGGACCAATCGATGTCAGCATAGTGTCGTACCAGAGAAAGGATGGTCTCCATGTCTGATGACAACGAGAAGAACGAGCAGTCGCCGGCCCGGGTGCCCGAAGAAGCCAGGGACGACCTCGCAGAGAAGCCCGGAACCGATTCCGTCGACAAGGAACAGCAGGACAAACTTGTCGATGAGTGGGAAGACGAGTCCTTTCCTGCCAGCGACCCGCCCGCACACTACTGACGACCACGTTCACAGAGCCCGGCACCTGATCCAGGTGCCGGGCTCTGTACTGTGTCGGTGGCCGCTGAGGTGTGCTGTGTCCGGCGGCCGGCTCAGAAGCGTGCGGCAGCGAAAGCGGCGCTGCGGGTGAGGGCATCTCCGGCCTCGTCGAGCATCCGACCGAAGTGGAGGAATGAGTGGAGCACTCCCGGATACAGGTGGTAGGCGACCGGTGTGCCGGCCTCTTCGAGTCGCACAGACAGTGCCTCGCTGTCATCGCGGAGGGGATCGAGCCCGGCCGCGGCGATGAAGCCCGGGGGAAGACCCGCCAGATCGGCCTCGAGGTGGTCGACATAGGGCGAGGAGGCATCGGCCGGTGAGGCGAAGTGCTCGGTGGTGATCGAGTCGAGATCCTCGCGGCTCATTCCGTCCCAGCCACCGCCGTAGAGACGCCTGCTCGCGGAATCGACGAGACCGTGTCCGCCGTAGAAGAGCAGCAGAGCGTGCAGTGCGGAGAAGGTCCGGGGATCGGCGTCGATGCTTTCGGGGTCGTCGCGCAGCAGCAGAGCGGAACCGAGTGTCAGCATGGCCCCGGCGGAGTCGCCGGCGACCGCCAGGCGGGTTCCGTCGACGCCGAAGTCCTTGCCGCTGTTGACGAAATGGTCGATGACGCCGGCGACCTCATGCAGAGCCTGTGGGAATTTCGATTCGGGGGAGAGCGAATAGTCGACGCCGATGACAGCGGCACCGCTCTCGGCAGCGATGACCCGCATGATCCGATCATGGGTGTCGAGGTCACCGACGGTGAAGCCGCCTCCATGGAGGAAGACGATGCCCGGCATGACCGCCTCGGCGGTGGGGCGATGGATGCGGATGGGCACCTGCGCCCCGGCGGTGTCGATGACCGTATCGACGGTATCGGCCATCGACGGTCCGCCCGCGTTCCAGAAGGAGCGCTCGGCTCGGTATTCGGCGCGCATCGCCGCCAGCCGTGCGGTCTCAGCGTCCATCTCGGCACCGACTGCGCGCTGTCCCGCCTGGGTGCATTCCTCGGCTCGTGCTGCCTGAGTGTCGAGCACGGTCCGCATCTGGTCAGTCATCGCGGTGAGGATGAATGCGGGGATCTCGGTGTTTGCGGCTGAAGGAGCAGCGGCTTCGTTGATGGGCATGTTCGCCTCCGATGGTTGGTGCGGTGAAAGGGTCCCGTGGGGCAGAGTACGGCCGATGCGGCGCTCACGAGGAGGCGGGGGCATCGGGTGCCTCTGACTCTTCGACGGCGGCCTGGCCGCCGGTGCGCCTGACCCACAGGATCAGGGCGTAGCTGAGCACAGCGGCGAGCAGGGAACAGGCGATGAGGATGGTGAAGATGATCGGGTAGGCCCCGGACCCGCGGTCATCGATGATGGCGCCGAACCATACGCTGGAGAAGGTGTCGGGCAGGAAGCCGATGACCGAGAGCAGGCCCGATGCCGCCCCGAACATGTCGAGCCCAACCCGGCCCTCGCTCAACTGGGACGAGGCGATCCCGTAGCAGCCGTTGGCGAGGAAGCCGAGGGCCACGACGATGACTGCGGCGACGATGACCAGCACCGGCCCGGAGGGAATGGCGATGAGGGCAGCCAGCGCGACGGCGATGACGATTGAAGCGATGATGATCACCCGCGACGGGGAACGGGCCTTCGTGGCCAGAGCACCGAAGGCCGGGCCGGCCAGCAGAGTGATCCCATAGGTGCGGATCACGCTGACGGCGGAGACCACAGCGGCCGGGGCGGCGAAGACCGTGGAGAGATAGGGGGTCGTATAGGCCACGCCCGTGTAGACGAAGTAGACGAAGAACATCGTCCCGGCGGCCAGCCAGACGACGGGGGAACCGAAGACGCGAGTGAGATCGGCGAGCTTGAAGCCTTCACCGGGATGCTCGATCTCACCGGCGAAGCGCGGGGTGAGCAGATGGGAGGCGATGGCGAGGAGGAAGATGAGCCCGCCCAACATCATCAGGATGGTGCGCACACCGAGGTCGGCGCGCTCGGCGAAGGCGGAGAGGATCCCGACCTCGACGAAACCGAGGACGAGCCCGACGGCACCGTAGATGCCGTAGCTGAGACCGATGTTGCGGGCATAGCCGTCGGCGTCGGAGATCAGCCGGACGAGTTTGAAGCGCACACCCCACCAGATGAGGATCGTCGACAGTCCCATCCCCACGAACACGGCGAGCAGTGTGCCGAAGCCGGGAAGGGCTGCGTAGACGAACGTGAGCATCGCTGTGATGAGGTAACCGGTCGTGGCCAGGGTTCTCACGCGGATGCGGTCGGCGATGAAGCCCGAAGGCAGATAGCAGATCGTTGCGGTGATCGCGTAGGCGCTGACGAGCCAGCCGATCTGGGCATTGTTGATGTCGAGGGCGTCGAGCAGCGGATCGTAGAAGACGTTCTTGAGGTAGGGCGGAGCGAACAGGATCGAACTGCCCATGCTGACGAGGATGAGCAGCATGATGCGTCTGCCTCGGGACAGGTCGGCGGCGCTGACTTCGCGGTGGCTCGAATTCGACACGACTCTCGTTCCCTGGGTCGGTGGGACAGTTCGGGCCCACCCTAACTGAACCACCATTCAGGAAGCCAGAAGCGTCCGCTGTCCGGATCGTCGAGGAATAACTCACCGGCGGCGACGTTATGAGATCGGGAGTGCGATTGCGCACTTCACAGGTTCGAGCAGGAGTGGGAATTTGACCGAACACATGCGCCGACACGAAACCGACCACGACATCCCCTGGTCCCTGCCGATCGTCGTGCGCCGGTCGAAGACCGCCATCGCCCGCCACATCGACGTCCTCGAGGCCACCGCCCGAGCCGTCGTCACCTTCCTCGACGACCCGCGCGCCCAGCCGGGAGGCGAGTGGCACGACGCCGTCGCCTACTGGCGCGACGGAGCCATCCGCAAGGTCGTGCGCCGGGGCGACGGCAAGAAGCTCGACGACGCTCGCGCCCTGGGATGCGTGGGCGTGACCTCCGGCGGCAACGACGACTTCGCCCCCGCCGAGGCATTCGTGTTCGCACCCGGTCCCGTTGAACCGCTGCCGCATGAGCTGAAGAAGCTCCAGGTGGGCGGCACCGAGTTCCCTGATGAGGGCGAAACTTCGGTCCCCGCCGCCGATGCGGTCGTGACGATCGAACTCTCCCCGCACCTGACGCTGACGACCGGGAAAGCCGCCGCCCAATGCGGTCACGCCGCGCAGCTGGCATTCGAGCAGATGCCCGAGGCCGTGCGCCAGCGGTGGCGCGAAGCTGATTTCAGCCTGCGCGTGATCACAGCGACGACGAACTCATGGGCTGCAGACGAGCAGCAGGTCAGCGTCGTCGACGCCGGCTTCACCGAAGTCGACGGCCCGACCGAAGCAGTGCGTGCCCGCTGGTGAAGAGCCGGTCAGGCGTCGTCGAGGTCTTTGAGCTCATCCTCCGTCAGCGGTCGCGTCTTCGTGCCGTTGCCGAATTCGTCGAGGTAGATCACGTGCTTGACCATTTCGCCGGTCTCTTCGTCCTCGACTTCGATGATGTCGCCGGGATGGGTCTGGGGCTGGTAGAAATCTTCATTGACTCCGGTCATAATGACCACCTCCTACAGGTCTTCTGACAATACGTCACCGTGATCTGAGTCTCAAGGATCTCGCCCCGAGCGAAGCGCGAACTCGGTAGTCTGAGGTGATGGAGCGTCAGAGATTTCACACTACCGGCGGCCGTGACCGCAACGTCGCCGAGGAGGCCCGCCCCGGAGAGGACGAATTCCGCGTCGATATCGAACGGATCCGCTTCTCCCCGTTCTTCTCCCGCCTGGCCTCGGTCACGCAGGTCATCCCGCAGGCCGGTTCCGGCACCGTCATCCACAATCGGCTCACCCATTCGCTTAAGGTCTCCGCGGTGGCCCGGTCGATCGCGATCACGTTGAACAACGGCGATGAGCGGACACGGGAACTCGTCGGCCGCCTCGGCGGGTGTGACCCTGTGGTCGTGCAGGCGGCAGCGGCCGCTCACGATTTGGGGCACCCGCCGTTTGGCCACCTCGGCGAGAAGGAGCTCGACCGGGTGTCGCGAACGCTGCTGCGCCTCGACGACGGATTCGAAGGCAATGCGCAGACGTTTCGCATCCTCACCGCACTCGACAGCTGCGAGGCGACAGCACGCGGTCTCAACCTCACACGGGCGGTGCGGGCCGCGGTGCTCAAGTACCCGTGGGAGCGGGGGGAGTGGAGCGGGGATCGGCCGGATTCGGCCGCACGGATGCCGCGGGGCGTCGGTGATGAGGTGTCCGAGGGGGCGATGAAGTTCTCTGCCTATGCCACCGAGGTCGATGAGATGGCGGATGTGCTCTCGGCGTTTCCGGCGATCGGGCGGTATCAGCAGACGCTTGAGTGTGCGGTCATGGATGTTGCCGACGATATCGCCTATGCGGTGCACGACCTCGACGATTTCTATCGGTCGAATGTGCTGCAGTACACGTCCGTGTCTGCCGAGCTCGGGCGGTGGCTGCGGGACTGCCGCGAACTCGCGGCCCTCGATGTCTCCGAACTCGACCGGCGGCGGCCCGGCCACGCGCTCGAGGCGATCCGTCGGCACACCCGGGAGAAGGATCCGTGGATTGCCTCCGAAGAGGCCTTCCGGGCCTCGGTGGAGCGGGTCAACCGGGATCTCGTCGAAGGGCTCCTCGGTGTTCCCTATGACGGGGGACTGGAAGCCGATCGGGCTGTCACCGGGTTCACGCGGCGGTGGATCGACCGGCTGCAGGCCTCGATCGTTGTCGACCCGGACCCGCATATCCGCAGCGGTCATGTGCGGCTGAGCCAGGAGGCCTGGCACGATGTCGTCGTGCTGAAGTTCGTCCACGCGAAGTTCGTTCTCGAACGCTCCGACCTTGCCGTCTATCAGCGCGGGCAGACGCGGATCATCGCCTCGCTGGTCGAAGAGTTCCACGAATGGCTGCTCGACCCCGATGAGGCGACCAGGATTCCGCGGCGCCTGCTCGATTCCGTCGAGGCGGCCACGCAGGAGTACCAGGACCTGTACGCACGCAATCCCGAAGCACTGGGGGAAGAAGGTGCCACGGCGATCGTCCGACGGGGACGGGCGCGAGCGGTCGTGGATTATGTCGCCTCATTCACCGATGCGCAGGCGATGTCGGTCAACGCGCTCATCACCGGGGCCTCCGAAGAGCCCTGGGAAGCCGGGCGAGGATTGTAGGTCTCGCGAGCGTTCTCGCTGGCGCAAAAGCGGCGGGGCCGGAGTTCTCACTCCGACCCCGCCGATGATGCCCGAGCGAATACGCGTCAGGTGAAGAGGCTCACGCCGCCAGGTCCGACGAGGCAGCCGACGACGATGAGTACGATTCCCCACAGAATCTGCTTGCGCAGGATGGCGAAGACTCCAGAAATGACGAGGAGTGCGGCGATGATCCACAGGATGATACCCATGATCTTCTCTCTTCCTTGTTGTTCAACAGTTGTTGGCATCCACCCGATGATGAACCGGGGCGGGCGTGGCGGGGCTCAATCCTGAGGCCCACCGAGCCCGCGGGAGATTCTTCTGCACGGTCTGCTGGTGGGCGCGACCCCTGGTGCCTTTTCGCCCACAGCATTCGACGACCTCGAACGAACTCTTTCTGCGAGTTTACATTGTAAACGCGCTGTGGGCCTCATTTGCGAACAATCAGATCTCGTCGCGTACGCAGACGGCGGGGCCGGAGTTCTCACTCCGACCCCGCCGTTGTGGCGTCAGCTCAGTGTCTGAGCCGATCTATTCTCAGTGCTTGCCTGCCGAGGCGCGGTAGCGGCGGGTCGCCCACACCGCTGCTGCACCACCGGCGAGGAGCAGTGCGGCGAATCCGGCCATGGCCGGGATACCGTCGGTACCCGTCCGCGGCAGGTCTCCGCCATTGCTGCTGCCCGAGGCGTTCGTGCTCGAGCCGGCCGAGGCGTTGGCGCCAGCCGAAGCGTTGGCCGAAGAGCTGGCCGACGATCCGGCGTTGGCCGAGGCTGCCTGGTCCGAGTCAGCGGATGCTGCCTTCTCGGAGTCGGCGCTCGCCGAAGCCTTGTCCGCGTCGTCTGCCGACGATGCGTTGGCCTCGTCGCCGTCTGCCGCTGCCGAAGACGAAGCCTCCGAGGAGGAGTCAACCGTCGACGCTGCCGAAGCGGCGGCACCGGCGTTGTCGTTCGCAGCGGCAGATGCCTGTGCGTTCGTGTCATCGTCGTTGTCTGCGGTCGCGGCTGCGTTGGCTGCCTGCTGTGCCGAAGCATTCGGATCCGAGGTGGCCTCCGCCGAGGTCTCCGAGGAGGCCTCTTCGTTGGCGGCGGATTCGGCGGCTGCTTCTGCGTTTTCGTTCGCTGCTGCCGATGCCGCTGTGTCAGCGTCGGGGTTGGCAGCAGCCTGAGCGGCTGCCTCGGCGACCGCGTTGTTGTTGTCATCGGCGTTGGCCGAAGCCGAGGCCGAAGCGGCAGCGTTCACATTGGCATTCGCATCGGAGTCATCCGAAGCGGTGGCCGCGGCTCCGTCGTCGTTGCCGTCAGCGTCAGCCGCTGCGTTGGCAGAAGCTTCCGAGGAAGAGTCTGCGGTCGAGGCAGCGGATGCAGCTGCTGCCGGATTCGCATCAGCTGCGGCCGAGGCGTTCGCGTTCGTCGAGTCCGTGTCGTCGGCGTTTGCGGCGGCGTTGGCTGCCTGCTGTGCCGAGGCGTTGGTCTCGCTCGTCGCGTCGGTCGAGGTCTCCGAGGAGGCCTCGTCGTTTGCGGCGGATTCGGCGGCTGCTTCAGCGTTCTCGTCGGCTGCTGCCGAGGCCGTGTTGTTGGCGTCCTCGTCGGCTGCGGCTTCTGCTGCTGCCTGAGCGGCCGGGTTGCTGTCGTCGTCAGCGTTGGCCGACGCCGATGCCGAGGCTGCTGCGTTCACGTTGGCGTCCGCATCATCGGCTGTGGCAGCGTCCGGGTCCGCCGCAGCATCAGGGTCGGCTGCCGCATCGGGATCGGTCGAGTCATCAGCGTTGGCTGCTGCTTCGGCCGATGCTTCATTCGACGAGTCCGCGGTCGAGGCGGCTTCGGCGGCTGCGGCTGGGTCAGCGTCAGCGGTAGCGGACGCCTGAGCGTTCGTGTCGTCTGTGTTGTCAGCCTGCGCAGCTGCTTCCGAAGCAGCGGTTGCCGATGCGTTGTCATCTGTCGTTGCATCAGTCGATGCTTCAGAAGACGAGTCCTCGTTCGCAGCAGCTGCCGCGGCTGCTTCAGCGTTTTCGTCGGCTGCTGCCGAGGCCGTGTTGTTGGCGTCCTCGTCGGCTGCGGCTTCTGCTGCTGCCTGAGCAGCGGGGTTGCTGTCGTCGTCAGCGCTGGCCGAGGCCGCAGCGGATGCGGAGGCGTTGGTGTTCGTGTCATCATCGCCCGGGTCCGGAGCCTCCGTAGTCGCACGGACCGAGGACGAAGCCAAGTTGATGTCGATGGCATTGACGCCCGGAAGCAGTTCCAAGCTCACGGCATTGACGGTGAATCCATCACCGTTATCGCCGTCGACGTAGCTGTTGTCGAGTGCCGAATGAGTGCTCGCTCCGGATTGCTGCGGCACCGGAACTGGTGACTGCTCATTGATCGTGAGATCCACAACCTGGTTGAGAGCTTCGAATACGGGGTCGAGCGAGCTGAGGATCGGATCGATGATGCCGGTGACACTCTTCGAGATCTCATCCGAGGTCGCAGTGAGAATCCCGCCAATGAGCGGCTTTGTGATGCCGAGAACAGCATTGATCACCGGAGTGGTGATGGCGTTGAGGATCTGGCCTACGCCGATACTTGTTCCGAGAACGCTGATTTTAAGATCAGTCGTGACGGTCGGCTTGGAGGTATCCGTACCGGCTAGCTGGCCGAGGGTTGCATCAACCGTGACTTTTCCTCCGACTGTCTGCCCTAGCAGTGAAATCGACGCAGGGAGATCGATGACAAGGTGGACATCGTTGAGTGCGTCGGTGACAGTGTCGGTGACTTTCTCGGTCAGCGCGCCGAGTGCATCAGAAACTGCGGTCGTGATCTTGGAAATCGTCGCGGAAGTCAGAACCTGAGTGTTCGGATCCAGGCCGTTGAGGTCTTCGCCGTTTCCTCCTTCAACGACTTTAGAGAGATCGACCTTGACCTTTCCGGTCTCGAGATCGATAGAGACGATGCCCGACTTGTCTTCAAGTTCCTCGTTGATGAGGTTCTCGACGATGCCATTCAGTGCGTCTCCGACATCGACGGATACCTTGGTGTCAGATCCGCCGACCTTCACCGATGCCACCAGCACGTCGAGATCGAGGCCGATGCTCGCCAAGGAATTGACCAAGCCTTCGTCACCGATGACCTCTTCGAGAGTGCCGCCAGCGCCGTCGACAACTTCCGACAGTGCACCGGAGATCTTTTCGACTGCCGGGCTCGAAACGGTCAGAACGCCATCGGCGACAACGTATTCGGGAGTGTAATCAGTGCCATCGGTGTCTGCTGTCGACGCGATCGCGCCAAGCTCGAGGCTGAGATCGTCTACGACCTGATCGGTGACACCGTTTAGGCCGAGCTGTTCGAGGACGGCGGTGAGATTGACGTTGGCATTGCCGAACTTACCCTCGTCGATGTCGTCGAGGTTGAGGGCACCATCGGAACCGACGGCACCGGCACTGGCTAGCGCCTCGTTGTACGCGGGAGCATGTCCGAAAGCGTTGAGAGCTCCGGCATTGCCCAGATGCAGCAGGCCCTGTCCGTCTCCTTCGCTGATCAGCGGGAGGGAAGCACCGTTGCCGAGATCAATCTTGAGTGCGTTGAGAGCTTCGACGTCAAGTGGTGTCGAGCTTGCCTTAGGGCTATCCGGTGAACTGCTGTAGGCCGAAGCTGCGTCGGCGAGCTGTCCGCCGAAAAGCTCGGACTGGATGAGCTGACCCCACGCTTCGGCGTCTTGCTGTGCTCCGTTGTCTGGTCGGCTGGCGGCTGCCGCCGGGGACACGGTCATTGCTGTCAGCGCGAGCGCCGAGGCCGCGGCGACTGTGCCCACCGCAACTTTCCGACCGGTACCGGGCCGGCCTCTGAGTATCTTCATGGTTCTCCACATCGTTTGGATCCTGATCATTCGCAGACGAGAGTCTGGGCGGAAACGGGCAGTCTCCTGGTAGATCCCTTACAAGGTTACGGAGTCATCAAAAAGTAATGGGTGAATAATTCATAAAGTTACAGCGTCGTTATACTTACCCCTCGGTAGCATGCTCGGGTGTGTCGGAGGCATCGGTGGGGGTTTGGGGTGGATCGGCAAGATTGGTTGAACGATAGTTCATTCAGTAGCTTAGGCGGAAGGCAAGCTCGCCTGATGCTGGCTGGGCCGTAATCGCAGGCCACAGGATCGATATGCGATGTGTGCGGTCGCGTGATCTGCCGACACGAATTCTCCACGAATGATCGTCATCGTCAGAGACGGACCCGCCGGTGAGTAGAAAGAACTAATATGAAGAAATTGATAACAACAGGTAATCTCATATGACGAAATATGAACGGTTGTGACCGAAACCGTGACGATCTATTCCCCAAATCGACTTTCGGCCAGCTCGTTCCCTGAAAACCAGCTGACTGCTGCATCACCGCCGGGCGAGCAGTCATCGTCGTCGCCGTCGAGGGAACCCAGCGCTCATCCGCAATGAGATCTAGGAGCTGGGCCCCGCCAGCGTCGTGGTGTCTGGACACAACAAACCGGGCCGCCTCGATCACGTTGAGGATCGAGGCGGCCCGGTGGGCAGGACTGCTGACTGGGTCAGCGCAGTATCAGCGGGGGACTCGGGTCTCGGCGCTGATGAACCAGGCCTGCTGCTCGAGCTGGGCGATGTAGCCGTGGAAGATGTCCGCGGTCGTCGGATCTGCGGAGTCGACCTCGTCGTGGCAGTTGCGCATCGTGGCCACGGTGGCCTCGAGCGATGCGACGACGTGGTCGATGGCATCGTGCGTGCTGATCTCCCCGTTCGGGAACTCCGGCAACCCGGACTGTTCGGCGACCACAGCCGGTCGTCCGTCCGGAGAGCCATGGAGGGCTCTCATCCGCTCGGCGACCTCATCACTGCCCGAACGGGCGATATCCGTGACCTCGTCGAGGTTGAGGTGGAGGTCGCGGAAGTTCGTGCCCACGATGTTCCAATGCGCCTGCTTGGCGATGAGGCTGAGGGCAATGAAGTCGACGAGCACCGACTGGAGATTCTTGGTCAGGGCATCGGGGGCGACAAAGCCGTGTTCGGCGTTCTCGCGAGGGGTCTTCTCTGAGCCATGTGGATCGGGAACTGTCACTGACTGTGTCATGATTCTTGCTCCAATCTCTCCGGTTTTGCGTGAATCCGGAGTCTGTCACCACCATAGCCTCGGTGCGGAAGGGACGTAACCCCCCTCATCTGGACTCATCCTCGTCGCTTTCCGCTGTGTAGACGCGAGCGCGGAGTCGCTGGGCGTGAGTGAGATTGCGGACATCGACATCGCTGTCGAAGCTCGATCCGAGAGCGCCGGCCACAACACCCATCGCTGCGCTGAGCCACGCGATGTCGAGGTAGTTGGTGAACTTCGCCTCGGACAGTCCGATCGTCTGGGCCATGAAGTCCGGGTCGATGACGATGAGACCACCGACGAGAATGCCGATGACCAGAGTGGCATACAGACTGGCGACGCAGATGATGAGGGTGAGGATCGTCGACAGATTGTAGTAGAACACGACTTGCGCCAACCGTTCGTTGACCGGACGGTCCCACAGTCGATTGACGATGACGAGCCAGCCGACCATGACGACGAGGGCGATGAGGCCGATTGAGAGAAGCCGAGACGTGGACAGAGAGTGCGACATCTGCCAGATCGAGCTGTAGAAGATGCCGAACGCTCCCGTCGCGGCCGCCGCGGCCATGGCCCGGGAGAGCTTTCGCGCCATCCGCAGAGGCTCATTGGCCATGGTCATGCCCAGGACGAGGCGCGGCCCGCCGGTGAACGTGTGCGCGTGCAGGGTGCGTCGACCCGAGTCGGCCTTGCTCGACCACTGACCTCAGCGGGGCAGTCGGTGCTTCTTCGCGATCGGGTGTCCATCGGGCACGAGCTGGTTGACGCAGCTGGTGAGGATCTTGAGCAGGCGACGTTTCGTCGTCAGAGCCCCCAGTGTGGGGCACGAGATGACGGCGATCTTTCGATCGGGCAGCACCTCGGCGATGAGCGGCTTGCCCTGGGGGTGTCGGGGGATGTCGGTGAGCATGATGACGACGTCAGCCTGCGGGTAGGAGTCGACGATCGCATCGAGGGTCGACAACTCCAATTGGTGATTCGATTGGACTCGAAGCGTCTCAGCGCACAGATCGAGAGTGGCCTCCCCGTCGAACTCCTGCTGAAGAATCCCCTCAAGGTCGTCCTTGATCGAATTCGCTCGTCGGGTCGGGGGCCCAGGATCAGAGATGAGGAGAAGATTCATATCGCCAACCTAGTCTGAGGGTCGAGATTCCGGATCACACAGCTCCTACCATTGCAGTGCTCCGCGGTGTTGGCCAGTACGACGGCGAATTTCGAGCGTTTCTCCACCGAGCTCCCAGTGCCGAGTCCGGCCACCGCCTGAGAACCGCGTATTCTGGTACGGACGTCTCGACCCGTGTCTGCGGTGCAGCCTCGGCGATCGAGAGGGCCCATCGCCGCAGTCGCCCGACACGGCTGGAACCGGCCCTGAAGACAGTGAGAAGGAGAGATCGGCCCATGGCAGTTCTGGTCACCGGCGGAGCAGGATATATCGGTTCGCATGTGGTGCGTTTGCTCACCGAACGCGGTGACGACGTCCTCGTCGTCGACGACTTCTCCACCGGACTCGCAGCCCGGGTCGACGGTCTGCCCGTCGTCGACCTCGACCTCGCTGCCCCCGATGCCGAGGACCGCCTCGTCGCGGCGATCAGAGAACACCAGGTGGATTCCGTCATCCACTTCGCCGCCAAGAAGCAGGTCGGGGAATCCGTTGAAGAGCCGGTCATGTACTACCGGCAGAACATCGGTGCACTGACGAATATCCTCGCCGCCGTCGAAGCCACCGGCATCGAGTCGCTCGTCTTCTCCTCCTCGGCCGCGACCTACGGCATGCCCGACGTCGACATGGTCGGTGAAGACCTCGACTGCAGGCCGATCAACCCCTACGGGCAGACGAAGCTCATCGGCGAATGGATGATCGACAACCAGATCACCGCTTCGCAGATGCGCGGGCAGACGTTCAATGCCGTCAAACTCCGCTACTTCAACGTCGCAGGGGCCGGTTGGGCTGAGCTCGCCGACACCGCGGTCATGAACCTCATCCCGATCGTGCTCGGCCGTCTGGCCGACGGCAAGGCTCCGATCATCTTCGGCGATGACTACGACACCCCCGACGGCACCTGCATCCGCGACTACGTCCACGTCAAGGACCTCGCCGAAGCACACATCGCGGCACTGGACTACATGAAGGCCGGCGGCACCACGGAGACCGTGTTCAACGTCGGCACCGGAACAGGGGCCTCGGTGAAGGAGGTCATCGACACCGTCGCCGAGGTGACCGACCGTGACATCGTCCCCGAGATGGGCGAGCGTCGTGCCGGTGACCCGCCGGCCCTGGTCGCCGACGTCTCCCGGATCTCGGCGCTGCTGAGCTGGAAAGCCGAATTCGGTCTCGAGGAGATCGTCCGCAGCGCGGTCGAAGCCGCCGGGATGCTGCCCGAGCAGAAGCAGAGCTGATCAGGAGTAGACCTCGGCGGTCACTGCGCGGGTTTCATCTCGCTTTCGACGACCCATTTGTGGTTCGTCATCTCCATCTCATCGGTCGTGATATCGACCATGTAGACGGTCTCGTTCGTCGCTGAGTCGATCGTCGCCTCGGCGCCCTTCATGCCGGGCATATGGTCGGCATTGACGGTGATCTTCGCGCCCTTCTTCAGCGGCGTCTTGCCCGGGTCCTCAAGCTCTTCGTGGACGACCCACTTGTGATCCTTGACCGGATCTCCGCCGTCGGTCGGTGTGTAGCTGATCGAGTAGGTCGTCGTGTCGAAGGCGCCGGAGACGGTTGCCTCAGCTCCCTTCATGCCCGACATGTGATCTGCGGAAAGAGTGACTGTGTCGCCGAGGTCGAATTTCGGGTCGGCAGCCTTCGTGATTCCCGTCGGTGGCCCACCGCCATCGGAAGCGTGTCCTTCGTGACTGCCCGATTCGTGTTCGGATCCGCTGCTGTTCATGTCTTCGTGATCGGAGCCATTGGTTTCGTTCGAGGTGGACTCGTGACTGCTGTGAGAGTCTCCGCCGCCGGATTCCCGGGCGTCGTCGCTGCCGGTCGAGCAGCCTGCCAGCGCCAGCCCGATCGCTGCGGCGACTGCTGTGAAGCGGACGGTCGGTGTGAGCTTCTTCAAAGGTGGTCTCCTGATTCTGTGAGACTGTCGAGTCTGGTTCGCACGGCCGAGGATGAGGGGCTTTCAGGCCGTCCCATCCGATCGACCCGTCGTTACCACCGTATACCCCGGAAGGGTATGCTTGCCACGATGGCATAGGTGCTCTGCACCCGTAGTGACATGGGGAGATAGAAGAAGATGAAGCGATTCGTGTTGGGGGCGGCCGCGCTCTCTCTGGTCCTGACCGGCTGTTCCGCTCCTCAGGCCGAGGGAGGTGCGTCGACGGATTCCGGCCAGTCTGCGACAGCGCGGCCGGGTTCCGCCGAAGAGCTGCTTGCGGATCTCAATCTGGCCGCAGACGACGTCACGGGGATCGTCGATCACCTCGATCGCCTGCCTGTCGACGAGAGGCCCACCGACCTCATGGCTTCGGTGCAGCCCGACGAACTCGTTCTCACCGACGGTGAGCAGGAAGCGACGATGGCCCTGCCGCAGGGCAAGAGCTACGTGTCCATCGCCCCGTTCGTCGATGAGACGCACGACTGCTTCTACCACAGCCTCACCACCTGCCTCGGCGAGATGAGCGGAGAGGACGTGGACGTGGTGATCACCGATTCTGAGACTGGAGAAGCGCTGGTCGACGAGTCGACGACGACCTTCGACAACGGATTCGTCGGTTTCTGGGTGCCGTCCGACATCAGCGGCACCATCGAGGTCACCGCCGAAGGCAAGACCGGTGCGACCGAATTCTCGACGAAGAGCGACGGACCCACCTGCGTGACCGACCTCCAACTGCAGTAAGCGGAAGAATAGGAGACCGGCCGCTTTCACCCACTCAACTGGAGAACTGTCATGCCCCACCACATCGTCATCGGAGCAGGGTTGGCCGGTGCCGCAGCCGCGTATTCCCTGACCGCGCGCGGCGAAGACGTCACCGTGCTCGAACGCCACACTCCGGCCAACGACCGTGGCAGCTCCCACGGTTCGGCCCGCATCTTCCGGTACGCCTATCCGGATCGCCTGTACACCGAACTCGTTGTGCGCGCCCGCGAACTGTGGGACGACCTCGAGGCGAAATCGGGGACCGAGCTGATCACTCGCACCGGTGCCGTCGACTTCGGCGACGCCCGGCACACGGAACTGCTTGCCGCGATCTTCGAGGAGGTCGGAGTCGAGCACGAGGTCCTCGAACCGGCACGTGCCACCGAACGGTGGCCGCAGTTCGTCTTCGACACCGAGGTTCTGTGGCACCCTGACGCCGGGGTCATCGACGCCGAGACCACGGTGACAACCATGCTCGACCGTGCGGTGGACACCGGACGGGCGCGGATCCTCACGGATTGGACGGTCACCGAGGTGGCTCGAGGATCCGCGGGCGACTTCCGTGTCACCTCGGCGATGGGGGAATCCGTCGACGGTGACCGCGTCATCGTCGCAGCGGGCGGGTGGCTGCCCGACCTCCTCGCCGATCTTGGTCTTCCGCAAACGTTCCTTGGTGCGCTGCCGACATTCGAAGTGCGGCAGGAGCAGGCCTTCCACATGCCCTACCGCGATGCCGGTGCGGACGGACGGCCGAGCACACCCTGGCCGACGTTCATCCACAAATCCGGTGAGATGTTCACCTACGGGCTGCCCGGCGGGCGGGATGCCGGTTTCGCGGGGCAGAAGTTCGCACAGTTCAACGGTGGGAAGGTGATCGGTTCGGCGCTTGACCAGGACGGACAGATCACCGAGGAGATGCGGACCCGGATGATCGACTATGCGAAGCGGAACCTGCCGGGACTCATTCCGGAACCGTACGCAGAGACCACGTGCCTATTCACGAACACACCGAACGAGGACTTCGTCATCGACGAGGTCGACGGACTCGTCGTCGTCTCGGCCTGTTCAGGGCACGGGGCGAAATTCGCGCCGCTGCTCGGCGAATTTGCCGCCGACCTTGCCACGGGGGCCGGAGATGTTCCCGAACGGTTCCGGGCGGGCTCTTCGACCGCGCCGCCCCGTTCCGATCCTTCTCACGTGGACGGACGGCGCTCATCGGAGACGCAACACACGCGCCGGGAGTCGCAGCGCACAGACCTCGACTAGTCCTCCGGTGCGTCAAGACGCTCCAGCAGGTCTGGATTCGAGTACCCGATGACATCGACTGCGACGTCTCGCACCTTCCTCTGGGTAGAGTCGAAGACCGCGTCGAAGGCGCCGGCCTCGTCGATGATCGACGAAAGCTCTTTGAACCGCGCCAGGTGCCATTTCAATTCGTCATCCGAAGCGTGGTGGCGTCCACGCAGTCGTGCTTCTCCAGCGGCTTCATCAGCGGTGATCCGGCAGACGGCCATGGGGCCACCACCGCAGGCAGCTCGGTACCTGGGGATCTCATCTCTGTCCTCGAGCACGCCTGCGAGCACGAGCACTTCGGCTCCGGCTGCCCGATAGTTGGACGCGACAGCTGACAGATTCTGCATTTCGATCTCGTGGTTGAAGGGGTCGCGATCGTTGCAGGGCCAACTGCGGCGCAGGCCATCGAGATCGATCACAGCGTGCGGCACTCCGGCCTCAGCCAGAATGACGGCGATCTCGTCCGCTGTCGTCGATTTTCCGACGCCGACAGTTCCGTTGAGAAAGATGTGTGTGAACACTGTGGCCGGCTCCGTGCGGGTGGTCGGATTGCTTGGGGGCAGACGCCGATTCTGCGACGAACCTGTCGTCGACGACGCAGAGGTCAGCGTCTCACCGGTCAGTTTATCGCAGTGCGGGAGCAGCCGGCGGCAGGTTGGGCGTCAAGCCAGGCGCTGAGCTCTGCCGCCGTGGCTGAGGGCGCTTCGACAGGCACTAGGTGTCCGACACCAGGGAAATGCGTGCTGGAGGAGTCCGGCAATAGGCGGGCCAGCTGATTCGCCTGTTCGACTGGAATCCACGGGTCGTCCTCACCCCACCCGATGCGGACCGGACAGCGCACCTCGCCGAGGCGGTCGACGATGGGCGCCGTGTGCTCGGGACGCAGCGCGGCGACCTGCCGGTAGAAAGCTGCCTGACCGGCGTCGGTACACCATGGTGCGGCGAGTGCACCGATCCATTCCTCGCTGAGACTCAATTGGTCTTCGCTCGACTGAGACTCATCGGCAGGCGTGGCCGCCGCCCCCGCGATGTACTCGCGGACCAGTGCACGGTGGAGTCGGGGAGGGAGGGCTGCGAAGACCCCTTCGTTCTCAGCAACGAGGCGGAAGAAGGGAGAACCCCACGGGTCGAGAGTGACGATGTCGAGCAGATACAGCGACGCGAAATCGCATTCCTCAAGCAGGTGCGCACCGAGCGCCACAGCGCCGCCGATGTCATGGGCGATGACGTGGGGAATCGATACTTCCCAGTGGTCGATGAGCTCGGCCAGGCGGCGTCGTTGCGTGATGAGATCAACGGCGTGGGCCGCCTCGGCGATGGGATTGTCCGTCGGCTGTGCCGACGTATCCGAAAGATCGGGAATCGACTCGCCGTAGCCGGGCATGTCCCACAGGCGGACGCGACCATGCCGGGCGAGCTTGCGGGCGAGAGGCAGCCACATCCCGGCTGACCATGGGGTTCCGTGGCAGATGATGACCTCGCCGAAGCGGCCCTTGCGTTGACCGTCCTGGCCCCCGTCGATTGCCGGTTCGACGGTTGTGGTGGCGACCTCACTACCGTCGCTCAAGGTGATGCGGTCGGTGATGGTGCGGATTTCCGGGTTGCTCATGAAGAGACAGTAGAACTTCAGGTCAACCTGAAGTCAAGGTGTCATCATGGAGTCATGAAGATCGGGGATGCGGCCGCGCATTTGGGAATGGCCGCGCATGTGCTCAGACACTGGGAAGACGAACGTGTCGTCGTGCCTGACCGGACCACGAGCGGGCACCGTGACTATTCGGCCGAACACCTGAGCCGGTGCCGGATCGTGCTGTCGTGTCAGAGCGTGGGCATGAGCCTCGCCGAGATCCGGGCGATTCTGCACCGCGGTGAAGCGGGACGTGCGGAGGTGATCGCAGCTCGGCTGTCGGCGATTCGTGCGCAGCGGACCTCACTGGACTCAGCGGAGAAGTTCCTCCTCCACGTCCGCGGTTGCCGGCACGATCTCATGACACGGTGTCCGGAATGCTCGGAGTATGCAGGATGAGCAGGGAGGGGTGTAACGGACGGCCGCCTCGGCGAGGGATTGTTGCGGTGGGCGGAACTCAGTGCACATTGCGCGAATTCTCGGGTCGGTGATGGTCACAAAATCTCGGAAAAGCGGCATGATGGCCTTATGACCACAGATATGGATATTGCGCTCAGCGCCGAGCTCGATCCCATCGTCGACGTCGCCGCTGGGCTCGGCCTCGACATGAAGGACATCATTCCCTACGGCTGGACGAAGGCGAAGGTGCCGATCGACGTCCTCGACGCCGCAGCAGCGGACGCCTCGGACGGCAGGCTCATCCTTGTCACTGCCATGAGCCCGACCCCAGCCGGTGAAGGAAAGACCACGACGAGCATCGGCTTGGCCGACGGCCTCAACGAACTCGCCCGCAGCCGACCTGAGGTCGGCAAGGCCGTGCTCGCGCTGCGCGAACCGAGCATGGGCCCGGTCTTCGGAATGAAGGGCGGAGCGGCCGGCGGTGGGTATGCTCAGGTCGTGCCGATGGAGGACATCAACCTCCATTTCACCGGCGACTTCGCGGCCATCGCCGCAGCGAACAACCTCGCAGCGACCATGCTGGACAATCACATCCACTTCGGCAATGACCTCGATGTTGATCCGCGGCGCATCCACATCCGTCGCGTTGTCGATCTCAACGACCGGGCGCTGCGCGGAGTCGTCGTCGGCCTCGGCGGCATCAACGGAGGCGTTCCCCGCGAGGACGCCTTCGACATCGTCGTCGCCAGCGAGGTCATGGCCGTATTCTGCCTGTCCACCTCGTTGACGGACCTCAAGGAGCGCCTCGGGCGCATCGTGCTCGCCCACAGTCGCGCCCGCGAACCCATCACCGTGGCCGACATCGGCGCGGCCGGGGCGATGACCGCGCTGCTGCGCAACGCCCTGGCACCGAATCTGGTCCAGTCTCTCGAGCACTCACCGGCGTTCATCCACGGCGGACCTTTCGCGAACATCGCTCACGGCTGCAACAGCCTGCTCGCGACGAAGGCGGGCCTGACTCTCGGCGACTGGGTCGTCACGGAGGCCGGATTCGGTGCCGACCTCGGGGCCGAGAAGTTCCTCGACATCAAGTGTCGGACCGCGGGCATCTGGCCCTCGGCCGTGGTCGTCGTCGCGACGCTGCGGGCACTGAAGTACCACGGCGGTGTCGACGTAAAGGACGTCAACGACACCGACGTCGACGCGGTCCTCGGCGGGATGAGCAACCTCGAACTGCACTGCAGGAACCTGCGCGAGATCTACGGACTGACCCCGGTCGTGTGCTTCAACCGGTTCCCCACGGACACCGACGAGGAGATGACCGCGGCGATCGCGCACCTGCGCGAGCTCGGGGTGGCCGCGGTCGAATCGACGCATTGGGCCGATGGCGGCAAGGGTGCGCTGGCGCTCGCCGAAGCCGTCGTCGAGGCTGCTGCCGGGGCGGGTGCCGGTGATGCCGGTCCGGCAGTCGATGACGGTTCGGTCTTCGTCGCGGGAACGGACTCCGGGGATGCCGAAGCGCCCGCGGTCGATCCTGCCTCCCGGGCACGGTTCAGCTACGACCTCGACCAGCCTCTCGAAGAGAAGATCCGGACCATCGCGCAGCGGATCTACCAGGCAGCCGATGTCGACCTGCCGCCCAAGGTCAAACGCAAGCTCAAGCAGTTCACCGACGAAGGGTACGGCGAGGCACCGATCTGCATCGCGAAGACCCAGTACTCGCTGAGCACGGACGGCAGCCTGCGCGGGGCCCCGACCGGTCACATCATCGAGGTCAAGGACGTGCGGCTGTCGGCCGGCGCCGGGTTCGTCGTCGTCATCGCCGGAGACATCATGACGATGCCCGGACTGCCGCGAAAGCCCTCGGCGCTGACGATCGACGTCAACGAGGACGGGAACATCACCGGACTGTTCTGAGGGCTTCGGCGGACGGTAGGGGCCGCGGCCGTGTGGTGTGGGGCCGCCTCGGCGAACGTTGTCGAGGCGGCTACCTGCGGCGCGGGCGCTGCAGCCAAGGTCGCAGCAGCCGCGTGCTCATCGGCAGGAAGATGTAGGTCATCAGCGGTGTGAGGATGCAGATGTTGAGCAGCACGGCCAGAACCGTCGGCCAGCTCTGCAGGTGGGGCAGTAGGAGGAATGTTGAGAGCAGGCTGAGCGGGAAGAACGGCAGGAAGATGCTCACGGCCTGCTTCCAGCGCGGCGGCACGACCGTCTCCGGGATCGTGATCGTCTCCTCGCCCTGCGGTTCGAACCATCCTTCGATGCCGGTGCGATGCTCGACTCGGGTGATCTCGACGAGTTCTGCCGCGCTTTCGATCCACCAGCGGCGGTCCTCGGACTCGTCCCAGGCGCGCAGTGACTTCTCATCGGCGAACCGGTAGAGCAGATGCCATTCGTGCGAGTCCGGGGAGGTGCGCACCCATCCGGATCCCAGATAGCCTTCGCGTTCCCGAGCCAGCTCCTGGCCCGCCTGCACCCAGGCGTTGAACCGGCGGTGGTTGTCGGGATCGACGGTGCGAGTAATCGACACGGTGACGGGGGAGTGCTGAGGCATAGTGACGAGTATAAGGACCCCTCACCCCCTCCCCTTACTACCTGACGGCGGCCCAGCAACCTCGCGCGAGGTTGCTGGGCCGCCGTCACGTAGCAATTGGGGTCAGAAGCTGGGGAGGACGGAGCCGTCGGACCAGTTCTTCTCGATGAACTTCTTCACCTCGGGGGAGTGGAGGAGCTCGTCGAGCTTCTTGATGTTCTCGTCGTCCTTGTTCTCGGTGCGCACGGCGAGGAAGTTGCCGTAGGGGTTGTCCTCGGCCTCCTCGAGCAGGATTCCGTCCTTGGCCGGGCTCAGTCCCGCCTCGAGGGCGTTGTTGCCGTTGATGACCGAGGCATCGACGTCTTCGAGGGTGCGGGCCAGCTGAGCGGCATCGGCCTCGACGAACTTCACGTTCTTCGGGTTGTCCTCGACGTCGGAGAGCTTCGCGTCGATCGCGTCGACTCCGTCCTTGATGGTGATGAGCTTCGCGTCCTCGAGCATCTTCAGCGCCCGGCCCTGGTTGGACGGGTCGTTGTTGATGCCGATCTTCGCGTTCTTCGGAATGTCCTTGACGTCCTTGATGTCCTTCGAGAACAGGGCGAAGGGCTCGAGGTTGATGGGTTCGAAGCCGGTGAGTTCGTAGCCCTGGCCCTCGACCTCGGAATCGAGGTAGGGCTTGTGCTGGAAGTAGTTCGCGTCGATGTCGCCGTCGGACAGGGCCTTGTTCGGCAGCGTGTAGTCCGTGTACTCGGTGACCTCGATGTCGAGGCCGGCATCCTCGGCGAGGTTCTCGTCGACGAACTTGAGGATATCGCCCTGCGGGACCGGTGTGGCACCGACCGTGAGTTTCGTGAGGTCGCCGTCCTTCTCCCCGACGGAATCGGTGCCGCCGCCGACGAGGCCGCAGCCCGAGAGCAGCAGGGTCGCACTCGCTGCGATCGCGATGAGCTTGGTCTTCATGATTCTCCTTGATGTGTGGTGTGGGTTGAAGTCAGTGGTTCAGGGGAGGCCGCGGTCTGCTGTGGGAGACATCCCGCGCCGAGGCGGCTCAGCGGTGGTCGACCGCACGGGCCAGACGATCGCCGATGACTTGGATGAGCGTGACGATGAGGACGAGGACGATGATGCAGGCGATCATCGTGTCTCCCTGGTAGCGGTTGTAGCCGTAGGAGATCGCGAGCGCACCGAGTCCGCCGCCGCCTACGGCACCGGCCATGGCGGTGTAGGACACCAGAGTCACCGAGGTGACCGTGGCGGCTCCGATGAGACCGGGTTTCGCCTCGGGGACGTAGACCTGACGGACCACCTGCCGGTTCGAGGCGCCCATCATCAGTGCCGCCTCGACCTTTCCTTCCGAGACCTCACGCAGCGAGTTCTCGACGAGCCGGGCATAGAAGGGGATCGCACCGATGGTCAGTGACACGACGGTCGCCTGCCACCCCAGTGCCGAACCGACGACGAAGCGGGCGAAGGGGATGAGCGCGATGATGAGGATGATGAAAGGGATCGAGCGGGTGACGTCGACGATGAAGGACAGCACCCGGTAGACGAACTGGTTCGAGTTCAGTCCGCCCTTCGAGGCGGTGAACAGCCAGATGCCCAGGGGCAGCCCGAAGAGGACGGCGAGTCCGGTCGACCAGGCGGTCATGAGCAGGGTCTCGATGGTCGCCGGCCACATCTGATCCGTGATCGCGGGGTTGTCGAACCACATGGGGTCATTCATCAGGCAGCCTCCTCCGCGTAGATTCCATCGGCTTTCAGCGCGCTGATCAGGCCCGTCGACTGGTCGGCCGAAGCCACCGTGAAGCGCAGGCGCCCGATCTGGCGGCTTTCGATCGTCTCGACGGCTCCGGCGAGGATCGCCTCGGCGCTGACTCCGGCCTTCTGCGCGGCGGTGAGCACGGTGGGCAGGTCGGTGCCGGCCAGGGACACCTCGACGAGGCGGCTGGCTCCATCGTCGATGCCGACCGGTGGGAGGGGGACGAGATCCTTCGCCAGGGCCGAACCGGGCTCAGCGATCACCTCGGCGAGTTTCCCGGTCTTCGCCACTTTGCCGTCGGCCAGCAACGTCACGGAGTCGCAGATCTCGCGGATGACGGACATCTCGTGGGTGATGATGAGGACGGTGATGCCCAGCCGGTCGCGCAGGGAGCGGATGAGGGTGAGGATCTGCTCCGTGGTCGACGAATCCAGCGCCGAGGTGGGTTCATCGCACAGCAGCACCTTCGGTTCGGCCGCCAGCGCCCGGGCGATGCCCACGCGCTGCTTCTGTCCTCCGGAGAGTTGGGCAGGGTAGTTGTCGGCGCGGTCGCCGAGGCCGACGAAGTCGAGGAGTTCACGGGCCTTGGCCAGGCGTTCGGCCTTGCCGACGCCGGCGATCTTGAGCGGCTGGGCGACGTTCTTGAGCGCAGTGCGCGAGTCGAGGAGGTTGACGTGCTGAAAGACCATGCCGATGTTGCGGCGGGCCTCGCGCAGACCGGCGCCGGACCGGTTCGTCAGATCGACGCCGTCGATGGACACGGTGCCCGAGGTGGGGGAGTCGAGTCCGGTCAGGCAACGGATGAGCGTGGACTTGCCGGCGCCGGAGCGGCCGACGATGCCGTGGATCTCTCCGGCCGGGATCGAGAGGTCGATCTCCTCCAGGGCGACGGTGTCTCCGAACACCTTCCGCAGTGCGCGCAGTTCGATCACAGGCGCCTCCTCGTGTGGTTGAGGGTCGCCGCGCACGGTGGTGGACAGCGAAAAATGGGGATGGGTCGACCTACGGTCCAGTAAGGCCGACGATTCAGGATGACAAGGAACGACGCAGAGCTCACAGGAAGATGTCACAAAAGGACGCATAACCGGGAGTTCGTGACCAAGCGCATACTCTTCGGGCCGCGCCCGCCGGCACGCGGATCCACGCTTTCTGCGCATGCTCAGGGGAGGGTGCATTGCTATTTCCCGTCCCGTAACCCGCAGTCCATGTCCGAGGCGTAAACCAGTGGAATCGACTCATCTGCGCACCGGGCCGGACTCGACCCGAGAGACCACACCACGACCGGAGCGCCCACACCTCAAGGGGGCAGGAGATGCACGCAGAACCGGTGAGAATAGCGGCGATCGTTCCCTGCCGCAACGAGGAGATCACCGTCGCCAAGGTCGTCGGCGACCTCAGAGCCGCCGTCCCGGGGATCACGGTCTACGTCTACGACAACTGCTCGAGCGATCGGACCGCGCAGCACGCCGCCGCGGCAGGAGCCATCGTGCGCCGAGAGAACACCCCGGGCAAAGGCAACGTCGTCCGGCGGGCCTTCGCCGACATCGACGCTGACATCTATGTGATGATCGACGGCGACGACACCTACGAGGCGGCCCACCTGCCCGAGATGATCGAAACCCTCATCACCGGGCCCTACGACCACGTGCTCGGGGTCCGCCAGGACAACCAGGAGACCACGTCCTACCGGCCCGGACATGAGGCCGGGAACAAGATGTTCAACCGACTCACCGGATGGCTGTTCGGTTCGCAGGTGTCCGATATGCTCTCGGGCTACCGCGTGTTCTCCCGGCGTTTCGTCAAGTCGTTCCCCGCGATCAGCCGCCGGTTCGAGATCGAGACCGAGCTGACCGTGCACACGATGTCTCTGCGCCTTCCCACCACCGAGGTGGCCGTCGACTTCCGGGACCGACCCGACGGAAGCGAGTCGAAACTCTCAACCGTCAAGGACGGGCTGCGCATCCTCGGGCTCATCTCGGCGCTGGTCCGGCACGAACGACCGCGTCTGTTCTACGGCACGCTCACCGTGCTGCTCGCGGCCGTCTCGCTCGTGTTCGGTCTGCCCGTGGTGTGGGAGTTCTGGCAGACCGGACTGGTGCCGCGGTTCCCCACCGCGATCCTCGCCACCGCGCTCATGGGCCTGGCCTTCCTGCTCGGCAGTGTCGGGCTGACCTTGGACGGGCTGCGCCGGGCGAGACGGGAGACCTCACGCTTGGTCTACCTCAGCCTGCCTGCCGTCAGCGGGTTTGCCGTCGGCCAGCGACGGACGCCGGGGCTGCCGGGGGACGGCGACGATCGGCTCGCCGAGCAGGTGCGGACGCGATTGGCTTCATGAGCGATCCGAAACAGCGGGCCCCTCGCCTCCTCCTGACCACCGGGGGTATCGGCGCCGGCCTCTCCCGTACACCTCGGCGCACGGCGCGCGCCTCAGCTCTCATGTGGGACGTACTGCTGGCGCTGCTCACCCTGGCCTGGTCCCTGGTGTTCATTCGGCTGTACTATCCGGGCCGCGCCAACGTCGACATCGTCGAGCAGTACCTGCAGGCCACCGGGAAGCATCCCTTCACCGATTGGCACCCGCCTGTGATGGGTGTGCTGTGGCGGGGTCTCATAGGGATCACCGGTGAGGCGGGAAGCCTGTTCGTGCTCCAGGTCGGAATGCTGGCTGCCGCCTCCTGGCTGGTCGGGGTGCTCGTCCATCGTTCGGGTGCGCCGAAGTGGGTGTCGCTGCTGGGGCCGACCATCATGTTCACGCCCTGGGTCATCTCGCAGATGACGACCCTGTGGAAGGACACGCAGATGGCTGTGGCGCTGCTGCTGGCTGTTCTGCTCATTGCCATCACCCGCTTCGTGCCCAAAGCCTGGCCGGTGTGGCTGCCGGCGCTGGTCCTGCTCGTCTATGCAGTCGCAGTGCGGAAGAACGCGATCTTCGCCGTCGTCCCCATCGCCGTCTACGGCGCGTACTGCCTGGGCAGTCTGTGGCGGAGGCGTCGAGGACGGGCGGAGAAGCGTCCGGTCTTGCTCACCGCAGTGATCTCGCTGGTCGTGCTCGTCCTCATCGGCGCGGGCGTCAAGGTCACCGACGCGACGATCGCTTCGCAGGTGGGTGTGGAGAAGACCGGGCAGATCTCCCAGATCTTCCTCGATGACGTGATGTTCTCCGTCCCCGACGCTGAACTCAAAGCCTCCGACGCCCCGACCGAGCTCACCGACCACATCAGTACGGCTCGTGAGAAGTGCTGGGCGAAGGGTGAGATCTGGGATTCGTACTGGAACTGCTTCGGCAAAGGGGAGAGCGGAGAGGACTTCTCACCGATCGCCCACCAGGATGCGCTCAGGCAACTGTGGCTCGACCATGTGATCACCCACCCGCTGCGCTATGCCGAATATCGCGCAGCCGTGTTCTCCTATTACTTCTTCAGCTCCGGCGTCGAATACTGGCCCGACGAGTGGCACTATGCAGCGACACGGGCCGGCATCGAGCAGGGGGACCCCAAGGCCGATTTCATCGTCCGACCCTATGTCGAGGACTTCGCCTTGGGCACGTTCCCGATGCTTTTCACCCCCTGGTTCTGGACCCTCGTCGCCGTCATCCTGCTCGGCCTCGCAGGCCGGGCACGGAAGCGGGCACACGGGGGCTCTGCCGTGATATCGGCGCGGGGAACAGCTGCGGCGCAGTCTGCGCTCGGAAGATCTGTGTTCGGCCACGGATCGGCCGAGCCTCCACGCACGTTTTGGCCCGAGATCACGGCATTGGCCTTCTCGGCGCTGTGCTACATCTTCGGGTATTTCCCGATCGTCCCGGCCAACCATTTCCGGTACACCTTCTGGCCGGCCTTGGCGGTGAGCGTGGCCGTGGTGCTCGCCCTAGCGATGTGGCGGCGCGGCGCGGGCGCACCGCGAAGCGGCGCAGTCACGCCGTCGGACAGCACAGTCACTTCACGTCGGCGACCTCCTCATGTTTCGGTTACGGACAATTCACCTTGAGGCCATAACGACTGCCTAGGTTGTGGTCTCGTGACCGGCGGCCGCCGGTGAAATCGAATCGAGCAAGGAGAGTCCCTGGACATGGCAGACAACGGCACCGGCGATATGAATCGAGATGCAATCGGGCGCGGTTCAGGGGCGGCCGATGCCCGCCGGGGACCAGCAGCATGGAACCGACGCGGCATGCTCAAGGCCGCGGGTGCCTCGGCGCTGGGTGCCGGAATGGCCGTGACGGGGGCCGCCGAGGCCGTCGCGAAGCCCGGGGGCGGCAACGGGAATGGGCAGGGGAAAGGTGCGGGGATCGTGCGTGGTGAGCTCGAGTTCCCGCAATACGGTCGCTTCACGATCGTGCAGTTCAACGACACGCAGGACTCTCATCGCACCGATCGGCGCACCATCGAGCTTCAGGAAGCCGTACTCGATGATGTGCAGCCGGACTTCGTCGTCATCAACGGCGACGTCATCGACGGGGGACCGAGCAGTGTCCACGAGGTCAAGCAGGCTATCAACAACGTCGTGTTGCCGATGGAAGAGCGTGGCATCCCCTGGGCGCTGACCTTCGGCAACCATGACGAGGACAGCACAGGTGAAACCGGATTCGATGAACAGGACATAATCCGTTTCATCGGCCAGTATCGGCACAATCTCAACGCCCGCGGTGCCGATGTCACCGGGACGTCGAACCAGGTGATCACCATCGCCTCGGGGCAGGGAAAGAAGGACGCCTTCGCCGTCTGGCTGCTCGATTCCGGTCGCTATGCACCTGATGAGATCGCCGGCCAGGACTTCGAAGGCTACCCGGACTGGGACTGGCTGCGCTTCGATCAAGTCGAATGGTATGCGCAGACCTCCCGCGAGCTCGAGAAGCGCCGCGGAGCCGCGGTGCCCGGGCTGGTGTTCCAGCACATCGCGCTTCACGAGCACCGGGCGATGTGGTTCGCGAGCATCGACTCCCGCAGCGACGCAGACCACGAGCGCGCGAAGAAGAAGCATTCGATCGTCGGGGAACGCAACGAAGATGAGTGTCCCGGTCCCTTCAACTCCGGAATGTTCAACGCGATGCTCCATCGCGGGGACATCCGCGGTCTCTACGTCGGCCACGATCACATCAACAGCTACACCGGCAGCTACTACGGCATCGAGCTCGGCTATTCCCCGGCGACCGGTTTCGCGCCCTACGGTCTCGAAGGAGCAGACAGGAATCGACTGCGCGGAGCCCGAGTCTTCACCCTGGACGAGCGTGAAGAGGGCATCTACACCGGCACGGAGCTCAAATTCGCTCGCGACTACGGCATCGACATGAGTGCAGCGGCCCAACCCGGCGCGCCGGCCGACTTCCCCAAATACGTGAAGTAGGAAACGGCAGGTGAGACAGTGGGGCCGCGCACGCGCTCCGGCACGGCCAGACGTGTGCGGCCCTGCGCGTGCGGCCCTGAGTGTGCGGCCACGCCGCCCGGCTTGGCTTGCAGAGAGTGCAGAACTTCGCCGCATAGACTGGGGGCAGTCATGAAAGAGTCTGCATCGGCCCGCCTTCGACGCCTCGCGGTGGAAGCCTTCAAGTTCCTCACCGTCGGCGGGTTCGGCTATATCGTCGATGTGGGGCTGTCGAACCTGCTGGCCTATGGCATCGGTCCGATCCCCGCCCTGCTCGAGGGCAGTCCGATCAAGTCGAAGATCATCTCGACGATTCTGGCCATGATCGTCGTGTGGATCGGCAACAAACTCTGGACCTACGGGGACCGACAGACCCCGTCGAACGTGCGCGGGATCGTCCTCTTCGTCGCCGTCAACCTCGCTGGCATGGTCATCTCGGTCATCCCGCTCGGTGTCACCTGGTACCTGCTCGACATGCGCGATCAGCTGACCTACAACCTCTCCACGAACGTCATCGGCATCGGCCTGGCTATGCTCTTCCGCTTCTACGCCTACCGCACCTGGGTCTTCAAGGACGAAGCCCCCGACACCGAGGTGGTCGTGCCCTTGGAGGAGCCGAGCCGAGTCCCCGACGACCGGGATTGAGTTCCGCAGCAGCACCACCGAAAAACGGGAGGAGCGTCGAGTCACGGCGGCCTGCACCCGTTTCTCGGCAGCCAGGCAGTTTCTCGGCGGTCGGCCCGAGCTGGGGAGAGCCTCAGCGCTGGTAGCGCAGCCTGCGGTAGGTGCGTACGAGAGGGGCCGGGGTCACGGTCCGCAGCTCGGCACGGATGAGCACACGCTTCTGCCTGAGCACCGCCGATCGGCGGTTCGGCAGCTGCCCGGTCCGGGCCCGCAGTGCGAGCAGCCCCAGGTGACGCCGCAGGGCACCGGTGACGGGATGGAAGTAGTTGCGGACCAGCCATTCAGGGGAGGGGAACCCGATCGACCCGGCGGCCACCTCGGCGAGGGTGCCGGTGGCGTCGGAGTCGGCGAAGACCTCATTGAGCAGCTCGGCGCTGAAACCGAAGTCCGAGATCAGCAGGGTGGGGATGCCGCGATCGATGGATTCGAGTGCCGCGGTCGAGGAGACGGTGACCAGTCCGGCCCCGGGGACGAGGAACTCATCGAGGGGCCCGAACCCGAACTCGACGCGATCGGCGCCTGGCCGGCCCTGTTCGCGAAGTTCATCGAGGATCTCAACGTAGGAGTGCTGCTCGTGATGGGTTTCGAACTCGCCGGGACGGGAGCGCAGCTTGATGACGGTCCTGGACTCGGGATGGCGGTGAGCGAAATCCGTGAGGGCCGCGACGATCGCGGTGCGCTCCTCCGCCGACTGCGGGACCTTCGCCTGCGGTGCGAAGATCAGAGACTGCGGGATCCTCGCTGAGCCTCTCACCTGCGGAACCGAGGTCGATCGCAACATCGGCAGGCGGGCCAGCAGGACCTCACAGGGCACCTGCGCAGCGGTGCTGGCCTCGGTGTACGCGCCCACCTCGGCGGTCGAATGGGCGATGAAGGCATCCATGAGCCGGCGATAATTCATCCCCTTGCGGCTGGCCGGCAGGCCCATTCCGGGCAGACCGGACACGAGCGCGGGGCGGTCGGCGCGGGTGTGCGCGGTGAGGAAGACCTGGGCGACGATCGGTCCGGTGGCGGCGCCGAGGACGATGTCGGGGGAGTGGTCGGCGATGATCTGGGCGAGGTCGGTGCGGGAGATGACGGGGATCTCGCGGTGCTGCCAATCGGTGCCGGCGACGGCGCTGGCGATCTGTTCGTCGGTCGGCAGGATCGGACTGTCGATGAGGAAGACTCGGCCCTCGACATCCGGAAGGGTCGACAACAGCTGGGTCGCCCACTTGAGATAGGACTCGCTGTCGGAGACCGAGAGGATGCGGATCGGCTCGGAGCCCTGTGATCGGCGCGGAGGCAGGACAGGCCCACTGGAGTAGGGATCCGCTGGTTCAGGAATCGTCATCAGCCTTGACCGATTGGGCGTTGAGGGACTGTCGCAGACTATCGGGCGAGGCCCCGGTCCACCACTTCGCGGGGATCTCGGTGACGTCGATGGTGACCTCCGGATTGAGCACCGCCAAGGACACCGCGGCGGTCGAAGGCAGGCTGCGGATCGTCGAATCCGGCGGCAGGTTGATCAGCCGCAGCTCGATCGGGAGACCGAGATTCTTGATCCGCACCCGATCATCGCGGGCGAGATCGGCGAGGAACTCCTCGGTCTCACGTCGGTGCGGGTAGTAGGTGATCGACCCGTGGGCGTCGATGATGTCACCGACCCACGCCCGGTAGGCCATCGCGTCGATGAGCCCATCGGCGGCCAGTGACGAACCGATGACCGGGTTGTCACGCGGGTGACTGCCGCCGGTAGGCAGGGTCTGGAGGTGTTCGAACTTGTGACGGGTGATCTCGCCCCCGACCTTGAGGAACGCTGTGCGCAACGGCTTCGCCACCGGCAGTGCGGTATGCCAACGCAGTTTGCCCACCGTCGCCAGACCCCGCAGCCGGTCGGCGACGTGCGCGGCCATGACCGTGCGGGAGGCCTTGAGCTTCTGCCGCGGCCGGACGAGGGGACCGCGCTTGGCGGTGAGGATCTCGATCGTCGAATACGTGGCCAGACCGTCGTCGAGGATGACGACCTCGGGCATGCGACGCTCCAGATACGCAAGCGCCAAGGCTTTGTGCACCTGACCGGAGCAGGCATCGCCGAGGTAGATCCGATCGAAGTGCGTCTTGCGCAGCAGTTTCGGCTTCGCTCCGTCGCGTTCGAGGCGGACGTTCTTCGGCAGCCAGTCGGTGTCGAAGGCGTCGAGGAAGGAAGTCATCCCCTTCGCGCTCGCCCGCGCTCGGATGAGCAGATCCTCGGTCGGCTCGTGGGATTCGAGAGCGGAGAGGAACTGCAGAGGGGATTCGACGAAGGCGACCGAGGCGAGCCCGGTGCCCTTCTTCTCGGCAGTATTCTCCGCTGTCGTCTCGGCAGTATTCTCGACCGTTGTCTCGACAGTCTTCTGGGTCTTCTTCGGGTTCGTCGCAGTATTCTCAGCCATGAGCAGCTCAGCCATTCTTCCTCAGCTTCGATGTATCGACGGTGATGCCGTAGTCCTTGAGCACGTGCTGTGTGCGTTTCGCCTGGGAGATCAGTCGCTGTTTGGCAGCGCTGAGCGTCTTCCGATGCCGGGGCATCTCCAGCCGCCCGGGCAGATCGAGCGCGGTCAGGCGTTTGCGCTTGAAGTACTTCATATCCGGTCCGCCGACCGCACCGTCGAGGAAGTCGATCGCCTTCTGCCGCAGATACGAGGCGGATTTCGACTGCATGCAGTACGTGACGGCATCGATGAGCGGATTGAGGTCACGCGGCGCACCGGGTCCGGCGGGCGCACCTGACCCGGCCCCCGCCTCGGCGAGGGTGCCCGGGAGGGCATACCTGCCCGAGTGGAGGGCGTCGATGATCGTCAGCGGGATGCGGTTGCTGTTCTGATACGGCGCGAGTGCGGCCAACAGCTCCGTGGTGCCGACGGCCGCGGTCGCACACCCGTAGAGTCCCTTCGCGGTCGCCAGCCCGGTCGAGAAGCAGGAGACGACGAGTTCGGGGCGAGTGGCGGAGACGACGATCTCGGCGAGCAGCGGAACATCGGCGAGGACGAAATCGAGTCCGAGTTCCTCACTGCGCCGCCGCAGCGGTCCGATCGTCGTCCGCGCCGAGGTGGGGTGTGGCTTGAAGACCACCGTGCTCAAGCCGGCGTCCTTGACCACGTCGAGCATCTGCAGGTGCAGGTCGAGTTCCTCCTCCGCCGTGATGAGGTCGAGCTGCGCGAGGTACTGCCCGAGCACAAGGGCACTGGACTCGATCGGCGCATCGAGGTTGGCACTGGCCAAGTCATCGGCCACCTCGGCGGTCATGTCGTCGATGACCTTGGCGAGGTCCGCTGCCGGCAGCACCACCCGCTCGGGTCCGTGTTCGGCCAGCTGACGGGGAGTGATGCCCGGCAGCAGATCCGTGTAGCAGATCGCCCGCAGCCGCTGCCACTGCGGCAGGGTGAGCGGATTGCGGATCGGACCGTAGCTCATCAGTCCGTCGGAGTGGACGCTGATATCGGCGGTGGCGAAGATCTGCGTGAGAGCGCCGGCCGGGTGGCTGGGCAGGGATTCGACGATGAGTTCAAGCGGTTCCGCCTCGGCGATGTCCCACTCCCGGCGCAGGGCACGCTCCATGATCGGGGCGCGTTCGCCGGAGATGCCGAACGCCTTCGGATGGTTCGGCCAGATCGTGGCGTTCCAATCGACGACGAGGTCGAAGTCACTCAGCAGCCCCGCCGACCCGGGCATGGCATCGGCAGCCGGGGTGAGCTCGGGAGAGACGGAATTGTTCGCCACGACGAGGATCCGGCGCCGCTGCGGCTCACCGAGGCGGCCCGCGCGGATGAGAGCGGACAGATTCGCGAGCTGGTACTGGGTGGAGATCTCGATGATCTGGGTCATCAGCGGGCCCTCCTGACGATCGGGTCGATCACGGGCAGCCGGCGTTCGCCGTAATTCGTCAGCGCGAGGTCGATGACGTCGTCGCCGATGGTCTTGAGCGTGTGCACCGCGCCGAGGTTGAGCTTCTCGCGCACCTCCCGTGACATCGACGAGCCGCGGTTGACGATCTGGAAGTAGAGGATGGACAGAAAGTTGCGCACGGC
Organism: Brevibacterium sp. S111; assembly: GCF_004745075.1. Lineage (GTDB taxonomy): Bacteria > Actinomycetota > Actinomycetes > Actinomycetales > Brevibacteriaceae > Brevibacterium. The sequence goes on along the minus strand of NZ_RHFH01000008.1, from coordinate 182,784 downwards.
TTTGTGCTCGAAGCGGCGGAACTCCGGTCTGGCTTCGAGCATCGCGAAGACCGAACGGAAGGCGGGGATGAAGTCGAGCTGACGCTCGTCGAAGATCGCCGTCAACGAGGTGGTGCTGCCCTTCCGATAGCACAGGCCCGCCGTGTCGACGACGGCGAAGGAATCGGCTTCGAGGTGGTGACGCCACGTCCAGGGGCGGTCCTCGCAGGTGCGCAGGTCCGGGCTGAAGTCGAGCAGCCCGTGGACGGCCATGGACCGGGAGTAGATGCCGGTCCAGCATTCGGGGAAGTCGACCATCGTCGAGGCGTCATGCGGCAGGATGTGGTCGCGCGGGTCCAGCGCCGTGTTGTGCTTGGCACACGGTGCCCGCCGCAGCTTCCGATTGAAGCCGTTGACGATGAGGTAGTTCGTCTTCACGAAATCCACGCCGAGTCCGGTGATCGCGTCGGTGAGCGAACGCAGGTGACCGGGGGCGTACCAGTCGTCGGCGTCGAGGTAGGTGATGGTGCGTCCGGTCGAGGCCTCGAGGGCGATGTTGCGGGCGGTGGAGACCCCACGTGATTCCGGGTTGTGGATGTCGACGAGATTGAGCCGATCGGCATAGTCGCCGATCACCCCGGCAGTGTCATCGGTCGAACCGTCGTTGACGACGATGACCTCGAGTTCGTTGGCGGCGAAGTCCTGGTTGACCAGGCTCTGAAGAGTTCCACCGAGGGTGTCCTCGGCATCCTTCGCCGCGATGACGACGCTGACGACTGGTGGGGGCATGTGGTCCTTTCGCGAGCCGGAGGGGACGGGCGGACCTGACCCCTCCGCGGTGTCCGGGCGGCGGCCCGAGTGGTCCGGGTGCCGGCCCGGGTGGGCTGCTGGCACGTCCGAACGATCGTAGAAGTGAGAAGAGAACGGAAAGTGGCGCGCAGGTGTCCGGGAATGTTCGCCTTCGTTCACCTGGTGTTCTTCCGCCGCCCATAGTCTTGGCCGATGCGGAGCCTGCGACTCTTCCACTTCGACATCCCGACCTGGGGCAACTTCGGCGACAAGGCACTGTTCCCGGTGGTCAGGGACGCCTTCCGGGTCCTCGGCGGGACGGATTCCGGGCAGGCGGAGCCGAACTTCACGTTCGCCTCGGCGGCGGCACTGCGACGCGAAGTCGACGAGGCGGCCGTGGCCCGGATCAACGCCACCGCCGATGCCGTCGTCATCGGCGGGGGAGGACTGTTCCTCCAGGACACGAACCCGAACCGGCTGTCCGGGTGGCAGTGGAAGATCTCCGCCGAGGCGCTCGCCGCCCTCGACGTGCCCCTCATCGTCTACGCGGTCGGGGACAACAGGTTCCCCGGGCAGCCGGAGTTCGACGAACTCATGCGCACCCACGTCGGACAGGTGCTCGACCGGTCGGCCTTCTTCGGCCTGCGCAACACCGGATCGATCGACACCATGAGCCGAGTGCTGGGACAGCGGGAGCGGATCGCGTTCCAGCCGTGCCCGACGACGATCCTCGATCACCTGTACGCGCCATTGGCCGGGCGGAGACCCGACCCGCGAGAGAAGACCGTGGCGATCCAGATGCTCGTCCACGCGCGGCAGATCGCTGCCGGATACGACGCGACGACCATCCACGAGGCGACCGTGCGTGCCGCGCGGATCCTCGTGGACAAGGGGTGGACAGTGCTGAGCACACCGTTCCATCCCGACGACGCCGCGGTCTCGGCCAGGATCGTCGCCGAGGTGGCCGGAGTCGAAGAGGTGCGACTGTACGGCCATGACGTCGGGTTCTTCTCCGGCCTCGAGTTCTTCGCCTCGGTTCCGTATGTGCTCGGCGGGCGCGGGCACGCACAGATGATCCCGTTCGGGGTCGGCTCGATCCCGGTCTCCCTGGATCTGCACGCGAAGCTCGGCTATTTCGCCGCCGACATCGGTCACCCGGAGCTCGTGGTGCCGGTCGGGCCGGAGGGAACGAGACCCGTCGCCGAGGCGGGCGGTGCGGATTCGGCCGCCTCCATGCTGCCCATGGGTTCGGCGTTGCTGCCCATAGGTTCGGCGTTGGACCGCGCCGAGGCGGCCGATGTGCTGGCCGACCGGATGGTCTCTGGCCTCGAGGAGGCGTACTCGCACGGTGCCGAGCTGCAGGCCGACCTCGCCGACACCCGTGCCCGGTTTGCGACGATCACTGCGGAGAATCTCGCCGGCATCCGCGACTCGCTGCGTGCGCGGTCCCACCCGACGCCGTCTCTGCCCGGCCGAGCCGAGGCACCCGTGGGCACAGCAGGGGACAGCCTCGCCGGCTCGCCTCTGCGTCCGGTAGGGGACGGGCTTGCCGACTCGCCCCTGCGCGCCGCGGGGGACGGCTTTGCCGGCTCGCCTCTGCGCGCCGCGGGGGACGGCTTTGCCGGCTCGCCTCTGCGCGCCGCGGAGGACATCCGTGCCGAGGAGTTCCACGTCGCTGCCATCGCCGAATCCGAGGAGGTCGCGGCTCAGCAGGCTCGCGCCCTCGCTCGGGCCGATCGCGATCTCGCCCATGCCCGACGAGAGCACACACAGACCCTCGACGATGTTCGGAAGCGAGCCCGGGCGCGACTGCGAAGTGTCGAGGAAGACCGTGATGATGCGCTCGCCGAATCCCGACGGCATCGCGCCGAGGTCGTCGAACTCGAACAGCGGATCGCCGATATCTCCGCCGCGGAAGAACACGCCCGTCAGGCCCTCGAAGCCGAGCGCGGCCGCACTGCCGGTGAAGTGGCACGAGTCCTCGCCCGGAAGATTCGGCACGGAATCGGGTGGAGGATCCGCCGGCTCACCGCGATTCGTCGACGCTGACGATAACGGCTCGGCCACCTCGGCGAGAGTAGAGGGGACCGAGCCTGCCAACGGCGAGGGAACGCGAAGCGGCGCCACCGCCTCGGTGAGGTGATGGCGCCGAATCAGCGCTTGCGTCCGGACTCTGTCGGGTGTCAGGTGAGGGTCAGACCGTGACCTTGCGCAGCGAATCGATCTTCGACTCCTCGCCCGGCATCACGCGTTTGTGACCGTCGCCGAACGCGGATTCGAGGACGCGCACACCCTTGACGAGCGAGGCGAACTCGCGCGGCTCCATCGACGCGGACTGGTCCGAGCCCCACATCGAGGAGTCGAGCGTGATATGACGTTCGATGGTCACCGCACCCAGGCCGGCGGCGGCGAAGGAGACCTCGAGGCCGAGCTCGTGACCGGAGTAGCCGACGGGCACTCCGTAGCGCTGCCGCATGGCCGGGATCGCCTTGAGGTTGACCTCTTCGGGCGGCAGCGGGTAGGTCGAAGTGGCGTGCATGAGCACGAGCTTGTCGCGATCGAAGACCTCGACGGCACGGTCGAGGGTCTCCCAGTCGGACATACCCGAGGAGCACAGGACGGGCTTGCCGGTGGCGGCGATGGCCCGCAGGAGCTCGAAGTCCGTCAGTGAGGCCGAAGCGACCTTGTAGGACAGCGCATCGAATTCGTTCTCGAGGAAGTCGACGGAGTCGGTGTCCCACGGGGAGGCGAACCACTGCAGTCCGACTTCCTTCGCGTAGCGATCGATCTCGGTGTATTCGTCGACGCCGAATTCGACGCGGTGCTTGTAGTCGATGTAGGTCATCTCGCCCCACGGGGTCGAGCGCATCTTCGACTTCTGGTGTTCGGGGACGGCCACCTCGGGGTTGCGCTTCTGGAATTTCACAGCCTGGGCACCGGCGGTGACGGCGACGTCCATGAGCTGTTTGGCGATGTCGACGTCTCCGTTGTGGTTGATGCCGATCTCACCGATCATGTACACGGGCTGGTTCGGGCCGACGAGGTGTTCTCCGATGGCCACGGGGGCGAATTGATCAGTCATGAAACCTGCTTTCGGTTGGCACGCGCCGAGGCTGCGTGGTTGGTGAGCAACGACCGTTGCTGCTGGGTGGACGGTTGGCTGTCTGTGAAGGTCGATGGGTGTCCGGTGGCGGTCCGCAGCGAGGTCAGGGTCGGGCCGGCAGGGGAGCCGGCCGCCTCGGCGGGGATCGGGATGAGGTCGCAGACCTCACGAACGGCGCCTCTGCCTCCGGGGCGGTCGAGGACCACCCGGGCGGCGGCGAGGACCTTGGGGTGGGCGTCGGCGACGGCGACGGGCCAGCCGACGACGTCGAAGGCTTCGAGGTCATTGATGTCGTTGCCGACGTAGGCCACCCGGGCCGGGTCGAGACCGTTGGTGTCGATCCAGGCGTTGAGGATGTGGGCCTTGTTGTCGATGCCCTGGGCGACGTCGACGTTGAGCTTCTCAGCGCGACGGGTCACGACCGGGTTGCGTTCCTTCGACAGGATCATCACCGGGACCCCGGACTTCACGAGGCGGGAGATGCCCATGCCGTCGCCGCGGTGGACGCGGACCTGTTCGTTGCCGTCCTCGTCGACGTAGGCGCCGTCGTCGGTGTGGACGCCGTCGAAGTCGGTCACCAGGGCGTCGACGTCGATGACCTGGGCGGTCTCCTGGGTGGAGGCGATGGCGCGGACGAGGGTGAGGTCGGACATGTCGTCGATCTCGCGGGCGTGCTCGGGAGGGACTTCCTCGATGCCGATGCGGCCGAAGAAGCGGTGTTCGTGTTCGAGCAGGCCAGCAGTGCGCATGACGTAGAAGGCGCCGGTCTCGTTGAAGTGCTTGGCTCGGTCCTGGCGGCGGGGACGGAAGTTTGCCTCATGTCCGACGGCTACGGCTTGTTGTGCATCATCGTCGTCGAGGAGCCACAGGAACGAGTGGTCCTCGACAGCGGAGAACACGACGTCGGCCTCGTCGTCGCGGACCGTGCGGACGGCGTTCTCGATCGAGGCGGAGTCGATGAAGGGGGAGGTGCACTGCATGAACACGGTGATGTCGAAGTCCTCGTCGAGGGTCGACAGCGTGTGGATGAGGGCGGATTCGCTGGTCGCGGTGTCGCCGGCGATCTCGGCGGGACGGTGGGCCACCTCGGCGCCGGCGCGCTGAGCTTCGGCCGCGATGCCGTCGTGGTCGGTCGAGACGACGACGCGACTGATGCTGGGGCTGGCCTGGGCGGCGTTGATGGCGCGGGCCAGCAGCGAGACTCCCGCGACCTTCTGCAGGTTCTTCAGCGGGATGCCCTTCGATCCGCCGCGCGCCGGGATGATGGCCACCGCGCGGGGTGTGCGGGGTGTGGGTTCGGCGCGTCGCGTGCCGGTCGGTGTGGTGGGTTCGGCGTGTGGCGTGCCGGTCGATGTCGAAGTGGTGCGTTCTGCCGGTGTCTGCTCGGGAGCGTTCGCGGCAGTGGGGGCGCTTTCTGCCGCTTCGCTTGCGGCCGTGGTGGTGCTCGCAGCCGGCGTCTGCTCGGATGCGTTGGGTGCGTGGGTCGTCGAAAGCTCATTCACAATGATTCGACGCTAACGACGCGGTGTTACCTCCAGGTGAACACGCCATGTCGCCGAGGCGACCCTTCGGTGGCGAAGCCGTGACGGACCGCCTGAAGCGTCGACGAGAGCGGCGGCGCGCAACGTTTCTGCAGGTGGCGGTTGCGGGCGGCTGAGGTAGCGGTCGCGACAACTTTGCGCGGCAGCTGGAGCGGCCCGGGCAGCGGCTTCGGATGGGCTGGTGGCGACGACTTGTGGCAGCGAAGCACCCTTTGCGTCGTGGGTGAGCCGCTTGAACACTTTTCGTCCATTTCATCAGGACGCGAACTGGCTGCTTGGACGAAAAGTGGAAATTCGTGGACGAAACCTGGAAGAGGCCGGACGAAATGTAGAAGTGCGTGCACGAAACCTGGTTTCAGGCCCGGGGTAGCGGCGTGAAGGGGCCGACGAAGCGCGGCACCCAGCGGTCAAACGGTCAGCGGTCAGGTATCCCGCGGCCAAACGATCCGCGGCCAGGTACCCCGCCGCCACACGCTCAGCGGCCAGGTACCGCGCGGCCAGACGGTCAGCGCCAGGTGATGTTCCACATGCGATCGTTCCAGGCAGAGAACGGGATGACTTCGCCGGTGTAGACGGGCCAGAAGTAGGCGAAGGCGAGGACTGCCGCCGCGAGGATGATGCCGACAGTGAATCGGCGAGCGAACAGAGCCGCTGAGATGCGAACGAATCTCCGCTTCGCTGCACTGCCGACCCCAGCCACACCGCTGCCCCCGGCACGAGCTGCACTCCCGGCACGACCTACACTCCCGGCACGACCTACACTCCCGGCCTCTGCCGCACCGTTGCCACGACCGCCACGAGCCGCACTCCCGCCCCCTGCCGGACTACGGTCCCTGCCCGCGTGACCCCACAGCAGCGAGAGGCAGTAGGTCACGGCGAGCACCACGAACGGCACCATGACGATCGTGTAGAAGGTGAAGATCGTCCGGTCCTGGTAGGCGAACCAGGGCAGCCAGGTCGCGGCGAGGCCGCCGAGGATGACGGCCGGGCGAACATCGCGGCGGATGATCCATACGACAAGGCAGATGAGCAGGGCGAACGGTGCCAGTCCCCAGATGACGGGGTTGCCGACCGAGGTGATCGCCGAGGAGCACTTCTCCGCCACACACCCCATCGAACCGTGGTCGTAGGACTCGTAGTAGAACGACGTCGGCCGCCATTGCACGATCCAACCCCACGGGTTCGACATGTACGGGTGCTCGGAGTCGAGACCGACATGGAACGAATACGCCGTGTAGTGGTAGTGCGCCAGCGACGGCAACCACTGCAGCCAGTCCGGCAGCGACTGCCACCAGCCGAAGTTCTCGGCCGCCCACTGCCGATCCCACGCATCGGTCGACCGGATCCAGCCCGACCAGCACGCCAGATAGGTGACGAACGCGACCGGCACGAACTTGAGGAACGACATGATGCTGTCGCGAATGAGCGCGCCCAGCCACGGGTGCACGACCCCGGCCCGATGCCGCGAATGCACATCCCACGCGACGAGGAGAATCCCGAACACCGCAGCCGCGTACAGGCCCGACCACTTCACGCCCATCGCCAGACCGATGCTGATTCCCGCGGCGATGATCCAGGGACGCACGCCGAGGCGGGGCCCGAAATTGATCTCGTCCCGCCGTTTCCGGTGGCGCCTTCGTTCCTCGGCAGTGGGGACGGAGACCGGTACGGAAGCGACGGATCCGGGGGAATCTGCGGAAGCGACGGATCCGTGGGAGTCTGCGGAGGGGGTGGCCGCCTCGGCGGGGGACTGCCGGTGCGGTTCGGCGCGCGTGGGGGTGAGGCTTCCGCTCTCAGAGGTGCGCTGGGTCCAGGTGGCCAGACGCTTCGTGACGAATTCGCGATCGAGGAGGATGAAGAAGAAGGCGAGGAGGACGAAGGCCATGAGCACGATGTCGAGCAGGCTCGTGCGGGAATGGACGAAGTGCTCGCCGTCGATGGCGAGCAGGCCGGCGGCAACGCAGGCGAAGAACGGTGAGCGCAGCAGCTTCCAGGCGATGACGCCCATGAGGAAGATCGTCAGAGTGCCGATGATCGCCACGGAGAAGCGCCAGCCGAACGAATCGTCGGCACCGAAGATGTCCATGCCTGCGCCGATGAGCCATTTGCCCAACGGCGGGTGGACGACGTATTCGGGACTCGGTTCGATGACGCTGGGGTCGCCGGCGTTGAAGGAGTCGTCGGCGTTCTCCGGCCACGAGCGTTCGTAGCCGAAGTTGAAGACCGAGTAGCCGTCCTTGACGTAGTAGGTCTCGTCGAAGATCAGTCGGTGGGGAAAGCCGAGGCGGAACAGACGCAGGGCCAAGCCGATGACGGTGATGACGAGCAGCGCCGGCCACATCCACACGGGGGCGCGGGTCGCCCACATGCCGGCGTGGAAGGTCTTCCGGCGCATGGCTGCGGCTCCGACGCGGACCTTTTCGCGGTGCCTGGCCCGGCGCTCGCGGGCGATGCGCCTGGTGGGGGCCGGGGAGTCTGCGGTGTGTGTCATCGCCTTCCAGTTTAGAGATCACGGCGGGGCGGACTCTCATGCGACCCGCAGGGAGCAGGCGACGAGCCTCTGCGCGTGGTGGGAAGCGTGACGCCGCCGGAGACGATTGTGCCGAGATCGTTGGGCGTTCTGCAGTCGACACCACTAGGGTAGTAGGGAACGAAGAGTGTCTGAGTGGAGAACGGTGCCGAACGTGTCGAACAACCCCGAATATCGCCCGAGCGACCCACCTCAGGTCGGCTCGCAGCAGGTCAACAACAACTACGGATCCCAGCCACAGTACGGTTCGGGGCAGGGCCAACAGTATGGCTCGGGTGCTGGGCAGTACGGCTCGGGTCCCGGGGCCGAACAGTACGGTTCCGGCGCGGGGCAGTACTCGCAGGGTCAGCAATACGGCCAGGGCGGCTACAGCCAGGGTGGTTACAGCCAAGGCGGAAGCTACGTCCAGGGTGGTTACAGCCAGGGCGGAAGTTACGGCCAGAGCGGCTACAGCCAGGACGGTTACAGCCAGTTCGGTGCCAACGGTGCGTACGGGCAGGCGGCCGGATACAACCAGCCCGATGCCTACAGCCAACAGGGTTCCTACGGTTCGTACAGTCAGCCCGGCTCATACGGCTACGGCCAACAGGGTTCCTACAGCCAGCCGATGACCTACGGCGCCCAGCCGATGATCGTGCGTCCCGTGCCGAACAAGATGGCCGTGTGGTCGATGTGGATGGGCATCGTCGGACTCGGCGGCGGCTTCGTCTGCGGCCTGCTGTCCATGGTGCCTGTCATCGGCATCCTGTTCAGCATCGTCGCGATGTTCCTGTGGATCGCCCCGCTGCTGGCAGTGATCTTCGGCCATATCGGACTCGGGCAGATCAAACGCACCGGCGAAGACGGCCGTGGGCAGGGCATTGCCGGCCTCATCATGGGCTACGTCAGCATCGCGCTCGGTCTGCTGGGTCTCATCATTGTGATCGGATTCTTCGGACTCGGCTTCATGGCCATGCTCGGCAGCGGGTACTGAGCCGCCTCAGCGGAGGTGGGTGCTGCCTTGTCACGGGTGGTGCAGGACTGGAACACGATTCGCCGTTGAGGGCACCCACGCCCCGATAGCGTTGACATCAGTCATCGAGAACCGGATCGCACGGTGTCTCGAACACCCGCCACAGCCATCGGAGAGCAACTGACATGGATACCCGCGTACTGCCCATCGGGTGCACTTACACCGGATCGAACCGTGCGCCGGCGACCCCTGCAGCGCGGGCCCAGGTGGAGGCTCCGGCGGCTCACACGCCAGCTCCTGTGCACGGCCCTGTCTCCGTACCCACTCCGGCACCCGGAATCGGGCCCGTCACCTACGGCAACGCGGCACCGGTCGCCAGCTACGGCAATGCGGCACCGGTCGTCGTCTACCGGCAGGTCGCGCCGACGAACTCCTCGGCGATCGTCGCGTTGGTGCTCTCCGTCATCTCGTTCATCTCATCGGCCTTCTTCCTCGGCTTCATCGCCATCATCTTCGGCCACATCGCCCGCAGGCAGATCAAACGCCGAGGCGAACGCGGCAACGGGATGGCCGTGGCCGGACTGTGGGTGGGCTACCTGAGCATGATCTTCTGGATCGTGTTCTGGTTGGTGTACCTGGGCATCATTGCGCTAATCATGGGATTCGCCATCGCTGCCGAAACCGGAACGATCAGCTGAGGCTCGTGCCTCGGGCGCGCCACGAGTGTTTGACCCCGCCCGGGCATACGACGACAGACAACGACAGACGACGGCCCACGACAGACGACGACTCTCGATCCCACAACTGTGACAGACCTGTAACCGCCCCGCCTTTTGCCCCAATCGACGACTCTGTACCGTTGAAGGCAGACGCAAGGAGACTTCATCATGAGCAGCCAGAACAACTGGAACAATCCGGACATGTACTACCAGCAGCCCCAGTCGAACTCGGGCGGCTACGGTGCCCAGTCGTACAGCCAGAATCCCGGATATGCGGCGAACACTCAGTATGCCGGTGGGCCGGGGTACGTCTACCAGCCGCTGCCGCCGAACAATGTGCTGGCCATCATCGGCATGTGCGCCTCGATCTTCGGCGTCGTCTCCGGAGTCTTCATCGGTGGCATCGCCGGCGTCATCATGGGCCATATCGCACGCAAGCAGATCAAGGAACGCGGCGAGCGCGGCGACGGCATGGCAGTCGCGGCCCTGTGGGTCGGCTATATCGGCACGGGACTGTGGCTCCTCTTCTGGGGCGTGATCCTCCTTTTCTACTTCGGTACGTTCGCTCTGCTCTTCGCCACCGGAGCAGCCGCATCTTGACCGAAGACCCCAGCACGTCTGAGCCTCAGCTCGACCCCAACGACACCCCCGCCGAGGCGCCCGACTCCAACGACACCCTCGCCGAGGTGCCCGACCCCGATGACGACGACCGTGCCGTCCCAGCGAGGTCGGGTCCGGACCTCACCGGCGGTCGACTCATCCTCGTCGGGACTCCGATCGGCAACCTCGGCGATGCGAGTCCGCGGATGCGGCAGGCCATCGAAACCGCCGATGTCATCGCCGCCGAGGACACCCGCCGGTTCCTCTCTCTGGCGCAGCGTCTGCAGCTGAGCCACACGAACCGGATCATCAGCGTCTTCGACCACAACGAGGGCCATCGCGCTCCCGAGCTGGTCGAGCTCATCAATGCGGGTCAGACCGTGGTGCTGCTCTCCGACGCGGGGATGCCGGCCGTGTCCGACCCCGGATATCGCGTGGTCAGAGCCTGCGCCGAGGCGGGACTGCCGATCACGTCGACGCCGGGCCCGTCCGCGGTGCTCATGGCCCTCGCGGTCTCCGGGCTGCCGAGCGACCGGTTCAGCTTCGAAGGCTTCCTGCCGCGCAGATCCGGTCAGCGCAAGAGCCTGCTCGAGGAGCTCAAGGCGGAGAAGCGGACGATGGTCTTCTTCGAAAGTCCCCACCGGATCGCCGACGCGATGGATGACTTCGCCGGGGTCATCGGCGAAGACCGACCCATGAGCATCAGCCGTGAACTGACGAAGACTTACGAGGAGACACTGCGGGGGACCGTCGGCTCGCTGCGTGAGCGCGCCGCCGCGGGACTGCGAGGGGAGCTGACCCTCGTGCTCGCTGGTGCCACCGAAGTCGAGACGGCTCCGGAGGATCACCTCGGCGAGGTCAGCGCACTCGTCGAGTCCGGGATACGTGCGAAGGATGCGGCCGGGCAGGTGGCGAAGAGGTTCGGCCTGTCGAAGCGCGACGTCTACGAAGCGTGGCTCCACCGCGAGTGACGCGACTCGTGCGCAGCAGGGTGTGGACAACTGGCAGCCCAGTGTTGGGTGAGTAGCCCACATTTGAAGGTGGGCTATTCATCTCAAACTGGGCTATGAGCGAGGTTGAATGGTTGGTTGACGCTGTTCTCATGTGCTCCCGGGGGCGAGTGGCGCGCGTTCCCGGAGGCTGACGACGGCTCGACTCGAGCGCTGACGCTTGTTGACGGACTCCGTGCTGAGACGTTGTCGCTGTGTGGACGCCGGAGCTGACTCCACAGCAACTGAATTGAGTATTGCTGTATCAGAACGTGGTTCGGCAGTGTGCCGGCATGAAGAACAACGTCGTGCATTTCAAGGATCTTCGCAATGCTGGAGCCTCCACGGCAGATATCCGTAGTGCATTGGGATGCTGTCTGCTGAAGGTCTCGCGTGGAGTCTATTCGGTAGTCAGCCGGTGTGAAGTCCGTGCCCACCGATACTTCTCTCCCTTCGCCACGGACTCGGCTTGGATGACGTATCACGAGGAACAGCGCGACAAGGAGCGTTCCCAACGGCGCAGATACGAGGCGAATCTGAAGCGTCTGCAGGTCCTTCATTATCCTCACTACCGCGCAGAAGACACCGTGTTCGGGGTCTCAGCGGCACGGCTGCACAGGATCGGTATGTTCGACGAGCCGGATGAACCGGTGTCGGTGTTCCACCCCGTGTCAAGCACCAAATCACCCGAGCTGATCAGGCGACGCCGAACAATCTCAGCTGAAGACGTCTGCCAGGTGGAGGGGCTCCGAGTCACTTCTCCGGCTCGAACTGCCTTGGATCTGCGGGCCGAGCTCGGCAGCGCCGCGGCGTTTGCCGCAATGGAACAGGTGATCAGATGGCATCTACTCGGCAACGACGAAGATCTGATCTTCAGGCTCGGGTATTCGTCGCACCTGCTGGACGAGGTGCCGGGTGCAGTCGCAGATTTATTCGGAGCGCCCATCGCCCGCCTGACGCGGGGCGGCAAAGTGTCTGCGAGACTGGTCGCGCTCGCTTCGCCGTTGTCCGAAAGCTATGCGGAGAGCAGAGCCGCATTCAACCTGCATCTTCTGGGGCTGCATGACTTCGTGCAGCAGGTGAATATTGCCGATGACGGCCGACTTCTGACAAGACTCGACTTCCTCCTTCGCGAGGACAAGGTCGCTCTCTATGTGGATGGGACCCAGAAGTACGTTGACGGCGGCTTTGACGTCATGAACAAAGAGAGCCGACAGCATAATCGACTGTTGGCGATGGGCTATAAGGTGTTGCGCTTCAAGTTCCATGAGGTTCTGAACCCGAAGACCTTCGGGCAGAAGCTCTTCTTTCAAGCACCTGAACTGCGTCGTCGGTGCGGGCAGCCGCTGGTTCCGTGATTTGGTGCCGGGGTGCGAACCGTTTCAGCCCAGTCCGAGGTGAATAGCCCACCTTCAAATATGGGCTACTCACCGCAGACTGGGCTATTCGCGAAGACTCGGCCAAGTCCCGCCCGCACCCCCGGCCTGAAAGCACCCGTGCGCGCCCGCACCCCCGGCCTGAAAGCACCCGTGCGCGCCCGCACCCCCGGCCTGAAAGCACCCGTGCGCGCCCGCAACCGCGCGTCCCTTAGACTGTGTGACCTATGGGTTACTACTTGACGACAGCGATTGCCTACCCCAACGGGGCCATTCACATCGGGCACGCCTATGAGTACATTGCGGCCGACACGATCGCCCGGTTCAAGCGACTGGACAATCACGAGGTCTTCTTCTGCACCGGCACGGATGAGCACGGGCTGAAGATGCTGCAGGCGGCGAACAAGCTCGGCATCACCCCGAAGCAACTCGCCGACGACAACGCGAAGAACTTCCGCGACACCCAGCTGGCCCTCGGTTCGACCTTCGACCGGTTCATCCGCACCACCGACGAGGACCACTATGAGGCGTCGAAGGCGATCTGGCGCAAGCTCGAAGAGGCCGGCGACATCTACCTCGACACATACGCCGGCTGGTACTCCGTGCGCGACGAAGCCTTCTACACCGAGGACGAGACCGAAGTCGTCGACGGTGTGCGCCTGTCTACGGAGACCCGCACCGAGGTGACCTGGACGGAGGAGGAGTCCTACTTCTTCCGCCTCTCGAAGTACCAGGACAAGCTGCTCGAGCTGTACAAGACCCATCCGGAGTTCATCGGCCCGGACTCCCGCCGCAACGAGATCGCCTCCTTCGTCGCCTCCGGGCTCAAGGACCTCTCGGTCTCCCGCACCACCTTCGACTGGGGCGTGCCGGTCCCCGGCAATGAGAAGCACGTGATGTACGTGTGGATCGACGCCCTGACCAACTACCTCACCGCCGCCGGATACCCGAACGACGACGAGCGCCTCAACAAGTGGTGGCCCGCCGACGTCCACATCATCGGCAAGGACATCATCCGGTTCCACAGCGTGTACTGGCCGGCGTTCCTCATGAGCGCGGGCATCGAACTGCCCAAACGCGTCCACGCCCACGGATTCCTCTTCAACTCCGGTGAGAAGATGTCGAAGTCCGTCGGCAACGTCGTCGACCCGCTCGACCTCGTCGATGCTTTCGGCCTGGACACACTGCGCTTCTTCCTCTTCCGCGAGTTCTCCTACGGCCACGATGGTTCGTACACGAAGGACTCGATCATCACCCGCAAGAACGCCGACCTCGCCAACGAGTACGGCAACCTCGCCCAGCGCTCGCTGTCGATGATCCAGAAGAACTGCGACGCCCAGGTGCCGCAGCCCGGCACCCTCACCGAGGCGGACGAGGCCCTTCTGAACCTGGCACGTGCAGTCCCGGACACGGCCCGCCGCCACGTCGACACCCAGGCCCTCCACCTCTACGTCGAGGCCTGCTGGAAAGTGCTGTCCGAGGCCAACCGCTACTTCTCCGCGCAGGAGCCGTGGAAGCTGAAGAAGACCGACCCGGAGCGTATGGCCACCGTGCTGTGGGTGACGATCGAGGTCGTGCGCATCATCTCGATCCTCATCCAGCCCGTCATGCCCGATGCGGCGGGCAAGATCCTCGACCTCCTCGGCGTGCCCGCCGGAGTCGGTGAGGCCGGGGCGAAGGTGCTGCCGACCGCCACCGAGTCCGGGTCCGGCGCCGAAGCGATGGCAACCGTGAGTGCGGGAGCGGCCATCGGCGTCGCCGCCGGGGCCGCATACGCCTCCGCGGCTCTGGCCCCGAACGTCGCCGAGGCGGCCGCCGGTGGTCTGGCCGCCGCCGACGTCGATCCCCGATCGTTCGCAGCCGTGGAGTTCCCGCTCGAGCCGGGCACCCCGCTGCCGAAGCCCGAACCCGTGTTCCCGAAGTACGTGGAGGAAACCGAATAATGGCCTCGCGCGCCGCCGGAACCTATCCACCGGTGCCCGAACCGCTGACCCACCCCATCGTCGACACCCACACCCACCTCGACATCTGCACGGGTGTGCGTCTGCCCTTGGGCGCAGGTGAACCCGAACCGGAGGTCTCCCCGGATGCGGAGGAGGAGTTCCCCTCCCTCGATTTCTTCCACGACACCGCCGCCGAGGCGGGGGTCCGCCGTATCGTCCAGATCGGATGCGATCTCCCGGCAGCGAGGTGGACGACCGAGCTCATCGCCTCCCAATACGCCGGCACCATCTCCGAGCCGGCCCTAGGCTCGACCGTGCCCACACCTCCTGCGAACGGCCGGACGTGGATGCTCGGCGGGGCGGCCCTCCACCCGAACGAGGCTCCGCGGCTGGCAGAACGCGGTCTGCTCGACGATGCTCTGACCGAGATCGAGACGCTCGTGACCTCCCACGACCGGATGCGTGTGGTGGGGGAGACCGGCCTGGACTACTTCCGCACGGGCGAGGACGGCATCGCCGAGCAGCAGCGGTCCTTCCGCGCCCACATCGAGATCGCCAAGCGCACCGGTCGGGCCCTGCAGATCCATGATCGCGAGGCTCACGCCGATGTGCTGCGCATCCTCAGAGAGGAAGGCGCCCCCGAGGTCACGATCTTCCACTGCTTCTCCGGTGATGAAACGATGGCCCGGGAGTGTGCGGCCGCAGGCTACTTCATGTCGTTCGCAGGCAACCTCACGTTCAAGAACGCCGAGGAGCTGCGCCGAGCCGCGGCAGCCGCGCCGCTGGACCTGCTGCTGACCGAGACCGATGCCCCCTTCCTCACCCCGCACCCGCACCGCGGTAAGCCCGGCGGGCCGTACCTGACGGCGATCACCGCCCGGAAACTCGCCGAGGTGCGCGGAATGAGCGAAGAGGATCTGTGCTCGGCGGTGTGGGCCAACGCGGAGAGAGCGCTCGGCAGCTGGGACTGAATCACCGCTGCGACAGATTTACCGTTGCGATGCTTGGCCGCGATACACGGCGGCGATGCATAGCAGCGAATGATGGCGGCGATACACGGCAGCGAATGATGGCAGCGATACACGGCCGCGAAACATGGCGGCGGTCACGTAACGGTGGGCCGCCTCGGCGCGGGAATGTCACGACCGGCACCGCCCCGCAAACACGGGGAACCCCAGGTGACACGCGTCCTCAGGAAACTCACACCGTTACATTTCCGTGATATTTTGCCAGCGGTGTAACGAATCGGTTACAGTGAACTGGTCGATAAACTCTGCTCAGGGATATTTTGTGATTGATTTTCTGAAGAACCGCAAGGTTCAGATCGCCGCACAGGCGGTCGTCATTACCGGACTCGTGGGTGGCACAGGCGCGGTCGTCTCCATGAACAAGCCCGTGACCTTGGAGGTCAACGGGCAGGCCGAGGAGATCCGCACCTTCGGCGGAGATGTCGGTGACATCCTCGACAGCCACGACATCGATCTCGATAAGCGTGACAAGGTCAAGCCCGGCGTCGACACGAAGGTCGACCGGGACATGACGATCACCGTCAACACCGCGAAGAAGGTCTCGCTCTCCGTCGACGGAGAGAAGACCAGCGAGTGGACCAACGCGAACACCGTGGGTCAGGCGCTTGCCGACCTCGGAGTCGATGCGAAGGGAGCCGACCTCAACACCGATGCCAAGCAACGGCTGAAGGAAGACGGCAACGACATCGACGTGACTACGGCGAAGGATCTCACCATCGTCGCCGACGGCAAGGACCACAAGGTCTCGGCCGCGGTCGGCACCGCGAAGGAAGCACTCACGGAGTCGGGCGTCAAGCTCAAGAAGGACGACTTCCTGTCCGTGCCGATGTCCGCTTCGCTCTCCGACGGCCAGGTGCTCACCGTCAACCGCGTCGAGAACAAGACCGTCAAGGACGAGCAGGCCATCAAGGCCAAGGTCGAGACCAAGAAGTCCGACTCCCTCTACCAGGGCGAGACCAAGGTCGAGTCCGAAGGCAAGGACGGACAGAAGCAGGTCGTCTACAAGGTCAAGACCATCAACGGCGAGCAGGTGAAGAAGGAGAAGAAGGACGAGAAGGTCCTCTCCGAACCCAAGACCAAGGTCGTCATCCAGGGCACGAAGAAGAAGGAGACCCCAGCTGACACCGGCGGCTCCGATTCCGGAAGCTCAGACTCCGGCGGCTCGGACTCCGGTGACTCGAGCACCGGCGGCGGCGACTCCGGTTCGACCGGCGGCTCGATGAGCACTGCCGAGATCAAGGCGATGCTCGGCGGACCCGGCTCCAAGTGGTATTCGATCGTCGAGTGCGAATCGAATTTCAATCCGAAGGCCTCGAACGGCACCCACTTCGGTCTGTTCCAGTTCCTGCCTTCGACCTGGCAATCCATGGGTGGCAGCGGCAACCCGTCTGATGCCAGCCCGCAGGAGCAGTTCCAGCGTGCGAAGAAGTTGCAGGCGCAAGAGGGCTGGGGTCAGTGGCAGTGCTCCTGAGCACCGGCCAGAACCGTCACTGAGACAAGAGCTGACCGCCGTTGACCACAGATATCGACAACTGAGCTGAGGCGGTCGGAATGGGCGTGGGCCCCGCGGAGAGATCCCGGGGCCCACGCTCTCTGCATTCACAGGATGTCGGGTCAGGCCGGCCGGGCTGCCTGGCCAGCATGTGGGCCCAAACTGAACTTTCGCCCAGAGCATGAAGAATTGCTGGCACTCAAGTTGACCGAGTGCTAAAGCCGTTCTAGAGTCAGAATTAGCACTAGCACTCATCGAGTGCCAGTTTCATAAGACGGTCGAATCGCTCGGCACCCGCGACGACGAGAGGTTCATGGCAGCAGCCGCCGTCTGACTCAATGAAATAGAACCCAGCGAAGGGAGAGAGCCCGAAATGTCGGTCTCCATCAAGCCACTCGAAGATCGGATTGTCATCCGTCAGGTCGAAGCAGAGCAGACTACCGCCAGTGGTCTGGTCATTCCCGAAACCGCCAAGGAAAAGCCTCAGGAAGGCGAAGTTGTCGCAGTCGGCCCTGGCCGCGTTGCTGACAACGGAAACCGTGTGCCGGTCGACGTCGCCGTCGGCGACAAGGTCATCTACTCCAAGTACGGAGGCACCGAAGTCAAGTACGCAGGCGAAGAGTTCCTCGTGCTCTCGGCTCGCGACGTGCTCGCCGTCATCGGCTGAATCCTCTGAACAACTACTTCACAGACAGGAGGACGAATGCCTAAATCATTGGAATTCGACGACGAAGCTCGTCGTGCACTCGAAAAGGGTGTCAACACTCTCGCCGACACCGTCAAGGTGACGCTGGGGCCCAAGGGCCGCAATGTCGTGCTTGATAAGAAGTGGGGCGCTCCCACGATCACGAACGATGGTGTGACCATCGCCCGTGAGGTCGAGGTCGACGATCCGTACGAGAACCTCGGCGCACAGCTGGCCAAGGAAGTCGCCACCAAGACGAACGACATCGCCGGTGACGGAACCACCACCGCGACCGTTCTCGCTCAGGCCTTCGTCAACGAAGGACTGCGCAACGTCGCCGCAGGTGCCGCACCCGGTCAGCTCAAGCGCGGCATCGAGACCGCTGTTGAGGCTGTCTCGGATCAGCTGGGCACCATCGCCCGCGACGTCGCCGACTCCTCGGAGATCGCGCACGTCGCCGGACTGTCCGCTCAGTCCGAAGAGATCGGCAAGCTCATCGCCGATGCCTTCGACAAGGTGGGCAAGGACGGCGTCATCACGATCGATGAGTCCCAGGCCGCATCTGTTGAGCTCGAGATCACCGAGGGAATGCAGTTCGACAAGGGCTTCCTCTCGCCGCACTTCGTGACCGATGCCGATCGTCAGGAAGCTGTGCTCTCCGACGCTCTCATCCTCATCAATCAGGGCAAGATCTCCAACATCCAGGAGCTCCTGCCCGTCCTCGAGAAGGTGCAGCAGGCCGGCAAGCCGCTGTTCATCATCGCCGAGGACATCGAGGGCGAAGCTCTGTCGACCCTGGTCGTCAACAAGCTGCGCGGCATCATCAACGTCGCCGCCGTCAAGGCCCCCGGATTCGGTGACCGCCGCAAGGCCATCCTCGAGGACCTCGCCGTCCTCACCGGTGGCCAGGTCGTCACCCCGGACATGGGCATGAAGCTCGACCAGGTCACCCTGGAAGAGCTCGGCAACGCCCGCACCATCACCGTCACCAAGGACAACACCACGATCATCGATGGTGCCGGTTCGGACGATGCTGTTGCCGGTCGTGTCGCACAGATCCGCGCCGAGGTCGAGAACACCGACTCCGACTGGGACCGCGAGAAGCTGCAGGAGCGCTTGGCCAAGCTCTCCGGCGGTGTCGCTGTCATCAAGGTCGGCGCCGCCACCGAGGTGGAGCTTAAGGAGCGTAAGCACCGCGTCGAAGACGCCGTGTCCGCAACCCGTGCCGCCATCGAAGAGGGCGTCGTCGCCGGCGGTGGATCGGCTCTGATCCACGCGGCGAAGGTCCTCGTCGGCAACGACCTCGGTCTGACCGGGGACGCCGCCACCGGTGCTGACATCGTCAAGCGCGGAGTCGTCCAGCCCCTGCGCTGGATCGCTGCGAACGCAGGACAGGACGGATACGTCGTCGTCGCCAAGGTTCAGGACCTCGAGTCCGGCCAGGGCTACAACGCCGCGACCGGTGATTACGGTGACCTCATCGGTGCCGGAATCATCGACCCCGTCAAGGTCACCCGCTCGGCACTGCGCAACGCCGCTTCGATCGCCGCTCTGGTTCTCACCACCGAGACCCTGGTCGTCGAGAAGAAGGACGAGGAGGACGAGGACTGAGCAATTCGCTCCGTCTGAGTCACCTCTGACCAGCGCCAGTGGCCCGGAACAAGCTGTTCCGGGCCACTCGTGCATTCACGTCCAGTGTTGGACGGACTGCCCCGCCCGTCCAGGCCGGTCACACCTACTGGTCAGTCAGTTTTCATGTCAAAGGGCGCCGATGATCGTTAGTCTGGAGCAGACAGCCAGCACCGACGCTTGAGGGACACCATGACTACCGGCTTGCCGATGCCCATCGCCCGACTCCGCGAGGTCTCGAAGGTCTTCGACACCTCCGGCGCCGCGGTCACCGCACTCAACCGGGTCAGCCTCGACATCGCACCGGCGCGGCTCACCGCCGTGATGGGCCCCTCGGGATCCGGCAAGTCGACTCTCATGCACGTCCTCGCCGGGCTCGACCGTCCCACCTCGGGGACGGTCCACCTCGGCGAGCAGGAGATCACCGGTCTCGCCGACGATGAACTCACCGCCCTGCGCCGACGCCGGATCGGGTTCGTCTTCCAAGCCTTCAACCTCGTGCCCACGCTCAGCGTCAAAGAGAACATCCGGCTGCCATTCGAACTCGATGACCGGAAGCCGAACGGCGAGGAGCGGGCCTGGATCTCCACCCTCGTCGCCCGCCTCGGGCTCGCCGACCGGCTCAAGCACCGACCGAACGAACTCTCCGGCGGTCAGCAGCAGCGCACCGCCATCGCCCGCGCGCTCGCGACCCGGCCCGACATCCTCTTCGCCGACGAACCGACCGGCAACCTCGACGCGAAGTCCGGTCGCGACGTCATGGCGATCATGTCCGAAGCCGTCAGGGACTTCGGCCAATCGATCGTGCTCGTCACCCACGACCCGATCGTCGCCGCCCACGCCGACCGCGTCATCTTCATCGCCGACGGCACCCCGGTGACAGAGCTGGGCGATGCCATCAGCGCCGAGGCGATCGCCGCGACCATGCTCGATATCGACGAACGCGCCGAATCTGCGGTGAGTCGATGAACCCGCTGCGTGAAATCCGGAGCAACCCGCGGCAGTTCTTTCCCAGCGTCCTCGTCGTCTTCATCGCCGCTCTCTTCGGCACCGCAATCATGCAGGGCATCGCGATCCTCACCGCGTGGCTGTCCTCGGCGAAGATCATCGCCGAATCCGAGACCGCGCAGAGTCTGCTGTCGATGGTCGGGTTCACCTTCTTCCTCATTGCCCTCTTCGTGTCTGCAATCGTCATCGCGAATACGTTCTCGATCATCATCGCCGGTCGCAGCCGCCAACTGGCCCTGCTGCGGCTCATCGGGGCGTCATCGAAACGGCTGCGCAGGGCCGCTTCGGTGGAGGGGCTGATCATCTCCGTTCCCGCCGCGTTGCTCGCCTTTGCCGCGTCGACCGGGCTGGCGACGGCGGCGCAGAACTACCTCGGCGACGCCAACACCGAGGAGGTCGCCCTCCTCGCCCCGACCATGGCGGTTCCCTCGCTCGCCACCATCGTGGTGACCTGGCTGTCGGCGTACCTGGGCGCGCGCCGCATCACGGGGATCTCACCGATCGAGGCGACCTCGCAGGCGGTTGAGAGCCGGCCCGAGGACGCCCGCGCCTCCCTCGGCGGACTCACCGCCTCGCTGGTTCTGCTGTCCATGGGGCTGACGTTCCTCGTCAACGCCGTGATCGGGGCCGCCGACCACCGGATCAGCCTGATGAGCGTGGTGCTGACCGCACTCGGATCAGGCCTGACCTTCCTCGGTGTCATCATCGGGCATCCGTGGATCCTGCCGCCCCTGCAGTCGGCGATCGGCTGGCTGTGCGGGCGCACCGCGGTGTCCCGGTTGGCCGCCTCGACGATCGCCCGCCACCCCACCCGGAATGCGCGCACGGTCATCGGTCTCGTCATCGGCATCACGCTCATCGTCATGTTCGCCACCGCCATGACCACCTTCCGCGTTCAGCTGGTGCGGTATGCGCGATCACTCGGCGAAGAGGGCTGGGGTGGCCTCGAGGACGCACTGGCCACCGTCATCGACAAGTTGATGCTGTTCGCGCTCGCCCTCATCCTCTTCTCCGTGATCATCGCCATCATCGGCGTCGCGAACACGCTCATGCTCTCCGTGCGACAGCGCACTCAGGAGATCGGACTGCTCATGGCGCTCGGGCAGACCCCGAAGCGGGTGCGCCGCATGATCGCCGCCGAGGGTCTGCAGCTGAGCCTGACCGCGTGCGTGGTCGCCGTGCCGCTGGGCATCGGCTTCGGCTGGGTCGGTGCGCTGACACTGCTCTCACCCCTGCTCGGCCTCTTCGCCCCGAGTGTGCCCTGGGCGGTCGTCATCGCCGTCATCGCCGGCACCCTCTTCGCCGTGTTCGTCGCCAGCCGCGAACCTGCACGAGCGGCGACGTCGATCAGCCCCGTCCAGGCCCTCGAAGCCGTGTGAGACGCGTGGGCTGGGGGTGGGCCCCGCCGTCGGTCGGTCGGTTCTATACCGCGCATCGGTCGGTTCGCCGGTCGAGGGCTACGGAGACTGGCGTGGGCGCGAGCTCATGACGGCTCGGTCTGATCACGCCCGCCGCCACCGAAGCGTGGCGCGTGATTCTGCAGAAAGAGGTCAGTGCGCTTTGTGTGATTACGGCAGCCACAGAAAAAGGGGCGGAGGAACCGGTATTGTCGGGACTGCTGCGGAAGGAAGATGAAAGTGTCTGAAGACGATCGCCACCGTGACCACCCTGACCACCGTGACCGCGCCGTGCGCATCGGCGACGTCGAACGAGATGCTGCCATCGAGGTCTTGAGGACCGCCGCCGGCGAGGGAAGGATCACTGTCGAAGAACTCGACGACCGCATGGAACTCGTTGCAGTCGCGCGATTTCCCGCCGACCTTGATCGAATCCTCGCCGACATCGTCACCGAGCTGCCGTCGGAAAATTCGGGGACTGCGGTCAGCGGAACCCCGGACGGTTCGCGTATGGAAACACGCCCCGGTGAGTCCCCCGGCAGCCGAGAGATCCTGCGATCGCCGTGGACCGGCCTCACCAGACGCGGTCGCTGGCCGGTGAAGCCATATCTGCGCTGCGAGCCCGCAGGAGTGCTGCTCGAACTCAACTTCCTCGATGTGGTCACCGACCTGCAGACCATCGATATCGACGTCGCAGCCCGCACCGGCACACTCAAGCTCATCGTGCCCGACAGCTGGGGAGTCGACTCCACCGGGCTCGCTCGAAGCCCGATGGCCGTCATCACGTTCAAAGCCAATGAGTCCGCGCAGGAGGGGTACCCCACCATCCGGGTCCGCGGCAGCATCGGATCGGGAGTCTTCATCGCTCGGGGGCCGGGCTTCCGCCAACGACGCAGAATGACAAAGTGATTGATGTCCGCTGCCAGGGCTGATGCCCGGTCGGCCCTCAGCCGGCAGCCACCTGGCTGCGCAACTGGTGTTTGAGCAGTTTCCCCGAGGGGTTGCGGGGGAGCTCCTCGGTGATGATGACCTCCCGCGGAAGCTTGTAGCGGGCCAGCTTGTCGGACAGGAAGTCCCGCAGCTCCTCGACGTCGAAGGCCTCACCATCGGTGGTGGCGATGACGGCGACGACCTGCTCGCCCCACTGCGGATCAGGCTTGGCCACGACCGCGACATCGGCGACACGGTCATGGGCGATGACCGCCTCTTCGACCTCGAGGGAGAACACGTTCTCCCCGCCGACGATGATGACGTCCTTCGACCGGTCGACGATGTACAGGTAGCCGTCCTCGTCGAGGCGGGCGAGATCCCCGGTCTTGTACCACTCACCGTCGAAGGCCGCCTCGGTCGCCTGCGGATTGCCGAGGTACTCGCGCATCCGGGTGTCGCCGGCGAACCAGATCTCACCGGTGTCGCCCGGCCCCGCCTCGGCCCCGTCGGCTCTGACCACCCGCATCGCATTGCCGATCATCGCCGTCCTGCCCACGGAGCCGGCCTTGCGCAGCTGGTCCTCGGGGCCGAGCAGGCATCCGGTCGGACCCATCTCGGACATGCCGAACAGGTTGTAGAACTGGTTCGTGCCGTAGGTGTCGATGAGCATTCCCGCCGTCGACCGGTCGATCGGGGACCCTCCGTAGTTCCACCTGCGGATGGATGAGAAGTCATAGTCGGAGAAGTCGATGCCGAGCTTCTTCGCGGTCATGATCGGCGCGACATAGGCGACGGTGGGGCCGAAGAACGTCGTGATCCCCTCCTCGGCGATGATCTTCATCGAGTCCACCGGGTGGTAAGCCCGCTGCAGGACGACGGTGCCGCCGGTCTGGAGGGTCGGGACGAGGCTGATGTTCAGGGGTGCCGAATGCCAGATCGGCATGCAGATGAGGTAGCGGTCATCGGCTCGGTAGCCCATGTTGAGATTGATCAGCGTCGCCACCTGGGAGATGCTGCGGTGGGTGTGCACGCAGCCCTTCGGGGAGCTCGTCGTGCCCGAGGTGTAGAGGATCTGCGCGACCTGCTCATCGGTGAAGTCACCGGGCACGGCCTCCTCGGCGGCATCGAGTTGGGTGTCGAAGCTGCCCGGGGCGCTGGGCTCGGTCTCGAGCCAGGTGATGTCCGGGCCTCCGGCACGGGCTGTCTCGGCGAGTTCGGTGCTGACGATGCCGAGCTTCGCGCCCGAATGCTCGACCGTGTACTTGACCTCCGGGGCCTGGAACTTGTGATTGATCGGCACGACGGTGGCGCCGAGGTACCAGGCGCCGAACGCGGCGAAGACGAACCCGGGAACGTTGAACGTCATGATGCCAACGACGTCTCCGGGGCGGATTCCGTTGTCAGTGAGCACCTGAGCGGCCTTGAGCGCCCGGTGGCGCAGCTCGGTGTAGGTGAAGCGCTGATGCTCATAGGCCAGAGCCTCTTTGTCCGGATGACGCAGAACGGTGGTGTCGAGCATGGTTCCGAGCTTCATTGCTTCTCCCTGTGACGAGTGTCATACTTAAAACAATTGAACCACGATTCATTTCTTTGGGGAAGTGAGTGCTCGAGAGGGCGACACCGTCGGCGATCTTCGACGGTGTCGGTCGGTCTCGTCGAACCGAGGTGAGTATGGGCTATCGCGAAACGACGCGCACCCGCGCCAATGCGCAAGCGCGTCGGGCCGCTATCGAACGCGCCGCTCGGCATGTCATCGCCCGCGGGGGATTCGCATCGGCGAGCGTGGCCGCTGTCGCCGGTGAGGCCGACTGCAGCGCCGGCTCGATCTACACGTACTTCACCAACCGCGAGGAGCTCCTGCGGCTCGTCTTCGCCCAGGCTGCCGGTCACGAACTGGCCGTCATCGAAGACACGGTGGCCGCGGCTTCCACCGTTGCCGAGGTCGCCGAGTCGACCGTCGAGGTCTTCGTCCGCCGCGCCGTCGCCGGGCGCCGGCTCGCCTACGCCCTGCTCCTCGAAGAGGTGCCTGAGCCGGTGCAGAGCGAACGACTTCGGCTGCGGCGAGGCTACGTCACCGCCATCGCCGCCGGACTCGAGCGGGCGCGCAGAGCCGAGGCCGTTGCCGCGGCCGTCCCCGCCGAGGTGGCTGCCCGGTCCATCGTCGGCAGCATCGGAGAGAACCTCGTCGACATTCTCGACCCGGCCTCCCCGAATCCCCGCCCCGCAGAGATCACGGCGCTCATCACCGCATTGACTGCCTTCACCCGATCAGCACTAGGAGAACCATGACCACCACCGCAGACCCCGGCCCAGCCCGGGCCACTGCAGACTCCACCACGCCGCGGACGACGCATACTGTGTTCAATCAGGCGCCGCCTCGGCGAGATATCAACGAATTCACGCTCAACCGGGCCCTCGTCGATGCGCTCGCCCATTATGCGCCGAACGCTGCGACGGATGATCTCGAGCGCATCGGCGCGCTCGTCGGCAGCACGGACTTCATCAACGATGCTCGCCTGGCCAACGTGCACGGACCCGTGCTGCACACCCACGACGACTGGGGCAACCGCATCGACGAGATCGAATTCCACCCCGCCTACCACCGGATCATCGGCGATGCCCTCGACGCGGAAGCCCACTCGTATGCGTGGACGCATCCCGGGCCGAGCGCCAACGTCGAACGAGCCGTGCGATTCATGCTCTTCTCCCAGATCGAACCCGGCCACGCCTGCCCGGTGTCGATGACGCATGCCGTCGTGCCGAGCCTGCGCGCCGATTCCGCCCTCGCCGTGTTTTGGGAACCGCGCGCGACAGCATCCGGCTACGACCCGCGCCGGATCGACCCGGCGACGAAGTCCGCCGTGACCTTCGGGATGGCGATGACGGAGAAGCAGGGAGGATCGGACATCCGCGCGAACACCACCTATGCGGTGTCCTCCGGCGACCACCACCTCATCACAGGCCACAAATGGTTCTGCTCAGCCCCGCAATCCGACGCTTTCCTCGTCATCGCTCAGCTCGACGAGGGCCCCAGCTGCTTCGTCGTGCCCCGTGTGCTGCCCGGCGGCGAACTCAACACGGTGCGCATCCAAAGGCTCAAGGACAAGCTCGGCAACAGATCCAATGCCTCGTCCGAAATCGAGTTCGACGCCACCGACGGATGGCTGCTCGGCGAGGCCGGCAAGGGCGTGCGCACGATCATCGAGATGGTGGCTCAGACCCGGCTCGACTGCGTGCTCGGGTCGGCCGCGGGCATGCGCCAATGCGTCGCCGAGGCGGTCTGGCACGCTCGCGGACGCGCGGCCTTCGGTGCCACGCTCATCGACCAGCCGCTCATGCGCGCCGTCATCGCCGACCTCCAGCTCGAAGCCGAAGCGGCGACCTACACGGCGCTGCACCTGGCCGCCGCGTACGACGATGACAGCGCCGAGGCGGCTGACTTCCGCCGACTGGCGACGGCCGTCGGCAAATACTGGATCTGCAAACGCGGACCCGAACATGCCTATGAGTCTCTCGAGTGCCTCGGCGGCAACGGCTACACCGAGTCCTTTCCGCTGGCCCGCCGCTACCGGGAACAGCCGGTGATGGCGGTGTGGGAAGGCTCCGGCAACGTCATCGTCCTCGACGTGCTGCGCGCACTGGCCCGCGAACCGCGGAGCGCGAAGACCTTCCTCGGCTTCCTCGAAACCGGGCTCGGCAAGCACGCGGACTTCGATGCGGCCTATGAGTCGCTGGCCCGGTCGCTGCAGACCGCGGTGCAGGACCTTGAGAGCGGAGAGGCCTCCGCCCAGGCGGCGCTGCAGGCGCGCGGCCGGGTGCTCGTGGAGAAGATGGCGCTGCTCATGCAGGCGGCGATCCTCTTCGAATCCGCTCCCGCCGAGGTGGCATCAAGCTTTGCGGCCGCCCGCCTCGGTGCCGAGCGGGGCCGCGAATACGGTGCTCTGCCGGACGGCGTCGACATCGACTTCCTTATCCAGCGGGCATAAGCACCGCAGGCTTCGTGTACGAGCGGTTCGGTCGGTCTCAGCTGCGACGGTGGGCGGAGACGCAGCGGCGACGATCGATGCGCATGACCCGACCCTGATAGCGGCGACGACGCTGAGTGCACTCCGAGGGACCGAGGAAGTTCGGTCGGGGAGTGCGGGTCACCGCATTCGGGGTGCGTCGGGTGTTGAACGTGTCCGACTCCGAGGTGCGATGCGCACCGAATTCGGACCGCTCGATGAAGGCTTTGAACTCTTCGACGAGCCGCTGCTGCATCTCGAAGACACTCTCCGTGTTTCCCGGATAGTCGAGGACGACTTCGACGGCCTCCCCGCAGACGACGACTCTGGCAATGACGATCCGATCGTCGTCCACGTCGTTCTCCAATGCGACACTCTCCCATTCGTCGTCGGCGAATATGCCGAGAACGACCGGAGTGACGACTCTATCCCTCAAGAACTTCTCCGTCAGTTCGGTGTGGTCCATGCCTCCCACCATAGGGGGTGTCCCGCGAAGAATCGGAAGCCGCCTCGGAGATTTGCGGGAATCGTCGGAAGAAGTGCGCGCCGCAGCCAAAGAATGCGGGTGCGACCGAGGCTGCAGTCGGGCCATCCTCCGAACGCCTAGACTGGGCCCATGCCCCGCAGTCCGCTTCCGCCTCGAGACGGCATCTCGGCGACCGCACTGCGCGCCCCGGGTGGGAAGGCCACCCACGCGAAGAATCACCTGCCCGTTCCCGACACGATCGGGCAGTGGCTCGAGACCGAATTCCCCGAGGCGGCCCCCGAATCCCGCCGCACCCTGCTGACCGATGGAGACATGCGCGACGAGGCGGGGCTGCCGGTGGGCTGGGACGACCCAGTCATCCCCGGCGGGTTCTACTTCTTCCACCGCCCGGTTCCGCCCGAAGAGCGAATCCCCTTCGAAGTCGGCACCGTCTTCGAGGACGAGGACCTCCTCGTCGTCGACAAACCCCACTTCCTCGCGAGCACCCCGAACGGACGCTTTGTCCGCGAGTGCGTCGTCACCCGCCTGCGCGTCGACCTCGACCAACCCGACCTCGTGGCCATCCACCGTCTTGACCGCATCACCGCCGGTCTCCTCGTCCTGTCCAAACGGCCGGAGACCCGCGGCCGCTACCAACGCCTGTTCCAAGATCGCACGGTGCGCAAGACCTACCGCGCCCTGGCCCCGGCACCGCCAGCGGAGTTGGAATTTCCTCTTGAGAGGAGATCCCGCCTGGTCAAGCCCGTCGGCGCCAGGCAGGTTCTCGAAACCGAGGGGGAGGCGAACGCACTCAGCCGCATCCGGCTGGTCCGAACCACTTGCTCACCGGACCTGCCTGCCCACGACCCGGAACCCCAACGGTCAACGGATAGTGCACGGCCGCCTCGGCGAGGGGAAGCGATCGCCGAGTACGAACTCGAGCCGTTCACGGGCAAGACCCACCAGCTGCGGGTGCACATGAACGCGCTCGGGCTGCCCATCCTCGGTGATCCGGTCTATCCGGTCGACCTCGCGCCGGACCCCTATGACTTCAGTTCACCGCTGCAGCTGCTGGCCGCGGAGCTCGCGTTCGCGGATCCGCTCACCGGGCGTCCACGTCATTTCACCACCGATCTCGAACTCGATCCCGCCGCATTCCGCTCCGAATCCGGCTGAACACGGTAGCCTGGTGCCATGAGTCCACATGCCCCCGGCTGCACTTCAGAGGCCATCGTCGCCCTTGTCCGGACCCGCATCACCAATGGCGAATACCCGGCCGGAAGCCCGGTCCGCGATGGTGCCCTGGCCAAGGAATTCAACGTTTCGCGCAACACCGCGCGCGAATCTCTGAGCCTGCTGCGCCACGCCGGACTGCTCACCCAGGAGCCCAACCGCGGATTCTTCGTCTCCACCTTCGGCATCGACGAGCTCAAAGACCTCTACCGTGCCCGCCGAGTCTTCGAGATCCGTGCCGTCCAGGAATCCCAGGACGCCACCGATGAGGCGATGGCCGCCGTCGAAGCCTCCGTCATCCGCGCCGAGACCGCGCCGAAGAACGAGACCTGGGCCGATGCACAAGAGCATTCGGCCTCGTTTCACCGCGCGATCGTCGGCCTGCTCGGATCCCCGCTGCTCGACGAGTTCTACCTCAACCTCATGGCCCGGCTGTCGACGACGTTCTCGCGCTCGCCGGAGCCGGGGAAGTACCACTCACACTGGGCCAACCCGCACCGCGATATCTTCGAGAAGATGAAGTCCGGAGACCGGCAGGGTGCCGAAGGGCTGCTGCGCATCCACCTCGACGACTCCGAAGCCTCGACGCTCGACCTCGCACGGTCCGTGGGCGAGGGGCGCTAGTGCATCAGCGCGCCTCGACGGTGATGCCGTACTGGGCGACCTCATCTGCCAGACGTCGCTTCGCTTCGGCCTCGGCCAGTTCCCACACTCGCATATTCTCGTTCGTGTCCCACCCTGTTGCTGTCGGAGTCGTCCAGCAGCTGGTGTCATGGCGCTCCCAGAAGTCATAGAGCGCCCGGAGGTCCAGAATCAGCTCATCTGAGAGATCGAGGTCAGACGGCTCGAGGCACAGTTCGTCATGCAGCACATCGCCCCACAGCGGCCAGCGGTGTCCGTGGTCGGGAAACATGCGGATCTCACGAGTCTTGATCATGACTCCAGGCTACAGAGGCGTTGGCCGGTGAGCGCGGACAACCGCTGCCGGTCGTGTAGTCAGTCTCACAGTGCTCGGTGTTTGCACCCGTGGCGGGCACCTGTCGGGCTCCGATACCATTGAGCCACCGTATCTTCGCGTCGAAAGGCTGTCTTCATGGGAAATCCTGAGCAGGAATCACAGGCCGCAAACGATCCGTTCTCCCTCACGGGACTCACCTACGACGATGTCCTCCTCCTGCCAGGCGACACCGATGTCATCCCCTCAGAAGCCTCCACCGCCACCCGGCTGACCAAGGAGATCGAGCTCAACATCCCGCTCGTCTCCGCGGCCATGGACACCGTGACCGAATCCCGTATGGCCATCGCCATGGCCCGCATCGGCGGACTGGGCATCATCCACCGCAACCTCTCGGCCGAGGATCAGGCCAAGCAGGTCGACTACGTCAAGCGCTCCGAATCGGGCATGATCAACGACCCGCTGACGATCACCGCGGACAAGACTCTGGAAGAGCTCGACGAGATCTGCGGCCGCTACCGCATCTCCGGCCTGCCCGTCGTCGATGAGAACAACGTGCTCGTCGGCATCGTGACCAACCGCGACCTGCGCTTCGTCACCCGCAGCGAATTCCCCACCCGCACCGTCGCCGAGACGATGACGAAGATGCCGCTGGTCACCGCACCCGTCGGCGTCTCCGCCGAGAAGGCCTTCGAACTGCTGGCCGAGCACAAGGTCGAGAAGCTGCCCTTGGTCGATGACGACAATGTCATCCAGGGCCTCATCACCGTCAAGGACTTCGTCAAGACCGAGGAATACCCGCTGGCCACGAAGGACGACGAAGGTCGCCTGCGCGTGGGTGCCGCCGTCGGGTTCTACGGCGACGCCTACGAGCGCGCCGGAATGCTCGCCGAGGCGGGAGTCGACGTTCTCGTCGTCGACACCGCGAACGGTCACGCCCGGGGTGTCACGGACATGATCAAGACGATCAAGTCCGATCCGGCCTTCGCAAACGTCCAGATCATCGGCGGAAATGTCGCCACGAAGGACGGCGCGCAGGCACTCATCGATGCCGGTGTCGACGCCGTCAAGGTCGGAGTCGGACCCGGCTCGATCTGCACCACCCGTGTCGTCGCCGGAGTCGGCGTCCCACAGGTCACCGCCATCCACATGGCAGCCCAGGCCGCTCGCGCCGCAGGTGTCCCGGTCATCGGCGACGGCGGACTCCAGTACTCCGGAGACATCGGCAAGGCTATGGTCGCCGGCGCCGACACCGTCATGCTCGGATCCCTGCTGGCCGGCTGCAACGAGTCGCCCGGCGAGCTCATCTTCATCAACGGCAAGCAGTACAAGGCTTACCGCGGCATGGGGTCGCTGGGCGCGATGGCTCCGCGCCACGGCAAGTCGTACTCGAAAGACCGCTACTTCCAGGCCGATATCGCCACCGACACCGACCTCATCCCCGAGGGCATCGAGGGCCGTGTCGCCTACCGCGGACTGCTCAAGCAGGTCGCCCACCAGCTCACCGGAGGCCTGCGCCAGACGATGTTCTACGTCGGTGCACGCACCATCGACGAGCTCAAGTCCAAGGGCAAGTTCGTCCGGCTGACCACTGCGGGCCTGAAGGAAAGCCACCCGCACGACATTCAGATGACCGTGGAGGCCCCGAACTACGTCGTGAAGTGACGTAGGCAGGCACCTCTGACGGAGGGGTCTCTGGTCGATGAGAAGCCGCAGCTTCCGCGTTTGCGCGGAGGCTGCGGCTTCTTGGGTGTGCGGTCGCGAGCGGCAAATCTAGGTCAGCATCGGATGCTTTCCGGCGACAGGAGTATCCGATAGCGACCTATTTTTGGTGGGCAGCGGGTCGCGAGTCGAATCTCGGACGATCCGGGCGGGATTCTGTGCTGAGACTCCCCGCGAGGCGTCCGGAACTCAGGAGCTGCATCCGCCTCGAATGTCTCACAATGCTGGATGACACACCCCGATGTGACGAATGCCACTCGCTCATTATCCGGCCGATGCACCCGTAGTGCGGACGGGTTCCTTGCCGCGTGAATTCAGGGGAGGGTGCCCTCATGCGAGATGAGCAGGCGACGCCCGTAGTTGTCATCCCAGGTCACAGGCTCTTCGGAAACGCAGACAGTTAGGGTAGGTTTCCCTAATGCGAGCCGCGATCCGCTGTTCGTTCATCGAAGGAGGAAACCTCACAGTGACGACTTCTCTGCTCTCCGAGACCGAATCGGCACCCGCCGCAGCACCCCTTCATACCCCCGACAATCCCCGCACCGACGCCCTGCTCGGTGCCCACAGTGCAGACGAGTACTCGGCTCTCATGCACAGCGTCATCGACGCACTCGGCGAACGATTCCGCACCACGGCCAGGGCAGCCTCGGCGAAAGATCGATCGGGGCTGCAGGCCGCCGTCGACGCCGTCGACCTCGACACGGCCGGAGTCGGCAACGCCGAGGCGCTGCGCGAGGCCGACGCGCTCTATGCCGACAATGCCGTGTGGTTCCACCACCCCAGCTACGTCGCCCACCTCAACTGCCCGGTCGCTGTGCCCGCCGTCGCCGCCGAAGCGATGCTCGCGGCCATCAACACCTCGGTCGACACCTACGACCAGTCCGAGGTCGCGACCCTCATGGAGCGGCGCCTCATCGACTGGACCTGCGGCCACCTCGGGTTCGCCGACGGTGACGGAATCTTCACCTCCGGAGGTACCCAATCGAACCTCCACGCGCTGTTCCTCGCCCGCGAAAACGTCCTAACCGGACTGACCGCTCACGCCGACGAATCCGACCGCGGCGGATCCGATGACGCCGAAACCCGCCGAGGCGGCTCCTCCCCGTCGACCCGCCTGGAACTGCTCTCCCGTCTGCGGATCCTCGCCACCGACCAGGCTCACTTCTCCGTCTCCCGCGCAGCCTTCCTCCTCGGACTCGACGCCGAGGCGGTCGTCACCGTCCCGACCGACGCGACCGGGCGCATGGACGCCGAAGCGCTGAATGCGAGCCTGCTGTCGATCGACGCGAACGACGCGACCCCGATGGCCGTCGTCGCCACCGCAGGCACCACCGACCTCGGCGTCATCGACCCCCTGAAGTCCATCGCCGAGGTGTGCGAATCGGCGAACGTGTGGCTGCACGTCGACGCCGCATACGGCGGCGGCCTGCTCTGGGCCCCGCGCCGAGCACACCTGCTCGAGGGAATCGGCAGGGCCGCCTCGGTGACCATCGATTTCCACAAGACGTTCTTCCAGCCGGTGTCGTCCTCGGCGCTGCTGGTCAGGGATGCGGCCCTGTTCGCGCCGACGATCCACCACCACGACTACCTCAATCCCGAAGCCGAAGCACAGGCCGACGATGCGGAACCGAATCAGGTCGACAAGTCTCTGCAGACCACCCGCCGCTTCGATGCGCTCAAGCTCTGGACGACGCTGCGTGCCCGCGGAGCAGACGAGATCGGGACGATGATCGACACCGTCTGCGACCTCGCGACCGAAGTCCGGCAGCTGCTCGAGGCTCAAGCCGATTTCGAGGTGCTCGGCGACTCCGACCTGTCCACCGTGCTCTTCCGCTTCACCCCGTACACCGCGGACCAGCACACGGCCGACGAACTCGTCCCGCTCTTCCGCCGCGTCCTCTTCCGCTCCGGCCGTGCCGCCGTCGCCCGCACGACGATCGACGGCAGACCCTGGCTCAAAGTCACCCTGCTCAACCCCGACACCAGCATCGATGACATTACCGCGGTCCTCGACCTCGTCCGCGCCACCGGGCACGGAATCCTCGCCGGACGGCACATCACCACCGAAGGAGGCGCAGCATGAGTGCACAGTCCCAGGACATCCACGACACCCACAGGATCTACGACATCCTCGGCGTCGGCATCGGGCCCTTCGGACTCGGACTCGCCGCACTGGCCGAACCGCTCGACGACGTCGACGCGGTGTTCGTCGACCAACGGCCCGAGTTCCGCTGGCACCCGGGCATGATGATCGAAGGCTCGACCATCCAGGTGCCGTTCCTCGCCGACCTCGTCACCATGGCCGACCCGACCTCGCCGTACTCGTTCCTCAACTTCCTCAAGGAGCGCCGGCGGCTCTACCCCTTCTACATCCGCGAATCCTTCTACCCCCTGCGGGCCGAGTTCGACGAATACTGCCGCTGGGTCGCCGCCCAGCTGGATTCGCTGCAGTGGAACCGCCGCGTTGTGTCCGTGACCAGGGAGGATGGTGTGTTCACCGCCCTCGCCGAGATGACCGACGACTCCGGTGAGATCGTGACGACCGAAACCTACCGCGCCCGGCACCTCGTGCTCGGGGTGGGCACCCAGCCGGTGCTGCCGCCGGCCCTGCGGGGACTGGCGGAAGAGGACGATTTCGCATCGACCGGGCCCCTCATCCACACCGCCGAGTACCTCGACAACCGAGAGGCGCTGCTTCAATCGGGTGCCATCACGATCGTCGGCAGCGGACAGTCGGCCGCCGAGATCTACCGCGACCTCATCGACGACGCCGAGAACCGCGGGGTGCGACTGGACTGGGTGACCCGCTCACCGAGGTTCTTCCCCATGGAGTACACGAAGCTCACTCTCGAGATGACCTCCCCGGAATACACCGACCACTTCCGCGCCCTGCCCGATGAGCTGCGTGAACGCGTCGGTCGAGAGCAGCGCACCCTGTACAAGGGCATCTCGGCCGACCTCGTCGACGACATCCACGACACCCTCTATCGGCTCAGCCGCGGAGGACGCGAACTGCTCACGAACCTCATCTGCGAAGCCGAACTCGAAACCGCTGAGATCGACCCGATGAGCGGAGAATACCTCCTCGGTTTCCGGAATACGGCACTGGACAAGACCTTCACCCGACGATCCCGTGCAGTGATTGCGGCCACTGGATACAAATCGCAGGTGCCGGGCTTCCTGACACCGCTCGGGGCAGAGGTGCGGCTGGACTCGCGGGGCCGCCTCGACGTCAGCCGCCACTACACGATCAACGACGAGGGCACCATCCACGTCGTAGGCGGCGAAGAGCACACCCACGGAGTCACCGCCCCCGACCTCGGGTTCGGGCCATGGCGGGCCTCGGTGGTGCTGGCCGCGGTCACCGGTCGAGAACCCTATCTGATCGAGAACCGCATCGCCTTCCAGACCTTCGGGGTACCCGCGGACGAATCCGATGCCGTGCCCGCTGCCGCTTTCGCCTTCGACGACTCCAAGGAGATGTCACACGCATGACCATCGAACTCATCACTGCCCCGACCCCGACCGCCGAGGACGCGACCACGACCGCAGATGCGGCCTCGACTGCGACCGCCGAGGATGCGACCGCGACCGAGGACTCGACCGTGAAGCTCACGGCCGCCTCGGCGAGGGTGACCATCCGAGCGCTCGACGTCGACCGGGACACCGCGCAGCTCTGCGAATGGCTCACTCATCCGCGTGCCCAGTACTGGATGATGACCGACCTCGACGAGGCAGGAGTCCGGGCCTACCTGGAAGGAATCCGCGACTCCGCGGAGGACAACGGCTGGGTCGGCTCCGTCGACGGCAGCGACTGCTTCTACATCGAGACCTACGCCCCGGACAGCCTCATCCCGCAGAAGGTCCTGGCCACCGGGCCCGGTGATATCGGG
Source organism: Brevibacterium sp. S111 (assembly GCF_004745075.1). GTDB lineage: Bacteria > Actinomycetota > Actinomycetes > Actinomycetales > Brevibacteriaceae > Brevibacterium. Next base: position 147,821 of record NZ_RHFH01000008.1, on the reverse strand, counting down.
ATGCACCTGCTCGTCGCACCACCGGCAGGATCGGCCGTGCACGGACTCACCGACCGCATCATGGCCGAGGTCATCGACTTCTGCCTGCGCCCGGTCGATGCCGGCGGACGCGGTGGCACCCGCGTGGTCGTCGAACCCGATGCACGGAACGCCGCGATCATCGAGAAGAACCGGGCCGCCGGATTCACCCCGGTGACCGAGGCGACGATCATGATGGGCGAGATCGAGAAACGAGCCCTCGTGAGTGCGTGCACCCGCGCCGACTTCGACGCCAGTGCGCTCGCCCCGCTCGTCGGCGAACACTCGGGCGCGCATGCCGGTCGGAATCTCGGAGAATCCCCTCGGGACCGGGGCGATGAGACGGCACCGACTGCCTACGCCCACCTCAACGCCGACGCGTTCTCCGTCGTGCAGCGCCACCTCGTCGCCAAAGCCCTGTCCGAATTCGCTCACGAACGACTCATCACCCCCGTACAGATCGAAGAGGTGCGGGGCGAAGAGGATCGCCGGTGGGAACTGAACATCGACGGGGCCGCACGCTACACCTTCACCGCCCGCGTGCTCCCGCTCGAACACTGGGCCATCGACGCAGACAGCATCAGCCGGTGGCACGGCGAGACCGAGGTTCCGCTCGACGCGCAGGAACTCGTCGTCGAACTCCAGGACGCACTCTCCATCCCCGAGGACCTCATCTCGACCTACCTCGAAGAACTCGCCTCGACCCTGGCCGGGGCCGCCTACAAGCTCGAGGACGCCCGGGCCGGACGTCGGCCCAATGCCCGTGCCCTCGTCGATTCGGACTTCCAGACCACCGAGGCGGCCATGACCGAAGGTCACCCCGGATTCCTTGCGAACAACGGTCGCATCGGCTTCGGACTCAGCGACTTCCGGAAGTGGGCGCCGGAGAACGGGGAACTCAACCACATCGAATGGGTGGCCGTGAGACGCGATCACAGCCACCTCTCCCTCGGTGAAGGACTCGACGAGGCGGGCCACCTCGGCGAGGCGCTCAGCGAGACCGAACGGGAACGCTTCGACTCCCGCATCCGGGCGACCGGGCAGGATCCGGCGGACTTCCACCTCATGCCGATCCACCCCTGGCAGGCCGATCACCGGCTGGCGATCACCTTCGCCGCGGACATCGCCCGCGGAGACCTGCTGCCGCTCGGCGACGGTGACGATGAGCACCAGGCACAGCAGTCCCTGCGGACCTTCTTCAACCATTCGCGCGCCGACGCCCCGTATGTGAAAGTCGCGCTCGCCGTACAGAACATGGGGTTCCTGCGCGGACTGTCGCCGAAGTACATGCGTGACACCCCGGCCATCAATGACTGGGTCGCCACCCTCATCGGCTCCGACGACACCTTCGCGAAGACCGGATTCCGAGTGTTGCGGGAACGCGCCGCGCTCGGCTACACGGGGGACGTCTACCACCAGACGAAGGAGACGAACCCGCACCGGAAGATGCTCGCCGCTCTCTGGCGAGAGAACCCCGTCGCCCAGATCGCCCCGGGCCAGAAGCTCATCACCATGGCCGCTCTGCTCCACCGCGACCACGAGGGCCGTTCCTTCGCCGGCGAGCTCATCCGCGCCTCGGGGCAGGAGCCCGCCGACTGGGTGCGCAGCTACCTGCGGGCGTACCTGTATCCGCTCGTCCATGCACTGCTCGCTCACGACCTCGTCTTCATGCCGCACGGGGAGAATCTCATCCTCGTCCTCGACGAGCACACGGTCACCGGGGCGTTCATGAAGGACATCGGCGAGGAGGTCGCCGTGCTCGGCCACCGAGAACTGCCCGCCGATGTCGAACGCATTCGCGCCCTCGTGCCCGGGGAGGAGAAGGCGCTGTCGGTGTTCACCGACATGTTCGACGGAGTCCTGCGCCACCTGTCGGGGATCCTCGACACCGACGGTCTGCTCAGTGCCGAACGGTTCTGGACGGTGGTCGCCGAGGTGCTCGACGGCTACGAATCCGATCACCCGGAGCATGCCCGCGGGGTCAGCGGGGACGTCGATCTGCGTGCTGAACGCTTCGCCCACTCCTGCCTCAACCGCCTGCAGCTGCGGAACACGAAGCTGATGGTCGACATCGGCAACCAAGCCGAATCCCTGCTCTACGCCGGCACCATGCCCAACCCTGTGGCACGCTGAGCAGGACGACCACCAAGCTCGCCGAGGTGGGGCACCGTGACCGGGCCCGCCTCGGCGAGTCTTTGCCTTTGAAAACAGTCTGAGAAGCCAGCCATTGACCCAACTGGTCGTGATCACGGCTCGGCGCACCACGCTCAATTGCCTGCTCACATCTTCGTACGATCGGTACGTACGGCTATCATCAGTCCAGCGGCTGCTGGACTCGGCCGCGGTCCAAGTACTGAAGCAACTGGTCGACTCAAAGGTGTGGTCATGGCGAAGCGGAACGATCGGCCGACCCTGGCCACAGTCGCTGCGCGCGCCGGTGTGAGCATCAAGACCGCCTCCCGTGTCCTCAACGGGGAGAAGCATGTCGCTCAGGCGACCGCGGAGAAAGTCGAAGAGGCTGCCGCGGAACTCGGATTCCGCCTCAACCCCACGGCCCGCAGGCTGCGCGCCGGCGGGCGCTCACCCTATGTCGGTGTCGTCCTCTCCAGCGCCGACGACCCGTATCAGGCGAGGGTCTTCGCAGCGCTCGAGGCGGAACTCTCGGCCATCGATCTGCGCCCGGTGGTGACCGTGACCGGCGACGATCCCGACCGTGAGGAAACCTTCCTCGACGAGAGCCTCGCCAGCGACCTGTCCGGCCTCATCGTCGTGCGGTCCCATCCTGAAGCGACCGGAATCTACACCCGCGCCGCGTCCACCTCCGGCACACGGATCGTGTCTTTCGACCCCGGGGTCCGCGGCGAGGGGATCGGCATCGTCGCCGGTGACGAGATCGCCGCCGGATTCCGGGCCGCCCAACAGCTGCTCGACCACGGGCACATCGCCCTCGGGGTCATCGGTGATCACTCGACGAGCATCATCACCACCCGCCGGCTCGAAGGAATCCGCTCCGCATTCGCCGGCCGCCACGACGTCGGTTGGCGGGCCTACGTGCGCGAAGACGCCCATGACGAAGCGAGCGCGAAGAACGTCGTCGCCGCCTGGCTCGGCTCCCGCAGCGCCCCGAGCGCGCTCATCACCCTCTCGGGCACACTCACCCAAGGAGCCATCGACGCCTGCCGCCGACTCGACGAATGGCCGGCACTCGTCGGCATCGACGATTTCCCCACCGCCGAACTCCTCGACGTCACGGTCGTCGACCGTGATGTCGAGGCGATGGCCGCCGAGGCGGTCCGACGACTGCGGGGTGCGCACGGGAAGGACGACGGCCGCCTCGGCGACCGTGCCGGTGTACGTGGCGGCCGCCTCGGTGACGGGGGAGAAAAGGGACAAGATGTCTTTCCGGTCCAGGTCATCGCACGTGGCAGCGGTGAGGAACGACCTGAGGCGCGAGGAAGAATTCTGCCGCGAAACAGTTGACACCGGGGTCCGATCAGCGAATCATATTCATCAGCCTGACAACGTTGTCAGAATGATTGAAAGGTTCACAATGAGGCACAACCTTAAGTCCCACAGGAAGCTGGCCCTCTTCGGTGCCTCGGTCGCGATCGGCGCCCTCGCGCTCAGCGGCTGCGGCAATCAGAAGGGCCAGGGCAACGACGAAGCCGACAGCGGTTCCGGAGGCGACGGGGACGTCACCATCGCGCTCCTGCTGCCGGAGTCGAAGACCACTCGGTATGAGTCGCTTGACAAACCGAACTTCGAGAAGTACGTCGTCGAAGCCAACCCTGATGCCAAGGTCGAATACCGCAACGCCAACCAGGATGCGACTCAGCAGCAACAGCAGGTCGAAGCCGCGGTGACCGAAGGCGTCGACGCCATCGTCCTCGACCCCGTCGACGCCTCGGCTGTGGCCTCGGCGCTGTCGAAGGCTGAAGCGAAGAAGATTCCGGTCATCGCCTATGACCGCTTCTTCGACGGAGCCGACTACTACACCTCCTTCGACAACAAGAAGATCGGCAACCTGCAGGGACAGGCCGTCCTCGACGGACTCAAGGATGCCGGCGTCGATCCGAAGTCGGGACCGGTGTGGATGGTCAACGGCGACCCGAAGGACCCGAACGCCGCGGACTTCAAGGCCGGTGCCGAAGAGACCCTCAAGGGCGCGGGCGTCGACATCGCGGCCAGCCACGACACCCTCGACTGGAACCCCGACGACGCTCGCCAGTGGGTCGAGGGCCAGCTGCAGGGCAAGGGTGAGGAACCGATCGCGATCTACTCGGCCAACGACGGCACCGCCGGCGGCGTCATCGCCGCGACGAAGAAGGCAAAGGTCGATCCGGTGATCACCGGCCAGGATGCCGAGGTCGACGGACTGCAGAACATCCTCAAGGGTGACCAGTACGCCACGATCTACAAGTCGATCCCACCGCAGGCCGAATTCGCCGCTGAAGCCGCGATCGCTCTGGCCGGCGGTGAGGATGTCGATGCGGGCACGACGTACAAGGACACCCCGACGGACTTCGTCGAGGCGAAGGTTGTCACCAAGGACAACATCAAGGACATCGTCGGTGATCAGATCAAGGCCTCCGACATCTGCTCCGGAAACGTCGAGAAGCTCTGCGACGAAGCAGGCGTGAAATAACCCGTGCGCAAAGCCGCGCGCAAGGCCCGACCTCGTGCCGGCGACCACCTCGGTCGCCGGCCGGCGAGGTCATCGACAGCGACAAGTAGGAACAGATGACATCTGAGACACCCGAACCGGCTCCCGCAGAAGCGTGGGCGCCGGGAAGCGGAACGGACACCGTGCTCGAACTGCGCGGAATCAACAAGCGGTTCGGCGCCGTCCAGGCTCTGACCGATATCCATCTCACCGTCGGCCGCGGCGAAGTCGTCGGACTCGTCGGCGACAACGGTGCCGGCAAATCGACCTTGATCAAGGTCATTGCCGGAGTCCACGGTGCTGATGAGGGCGAACTCCTCATCAATGGGGCGGCGCAGAAGTTCTCCTCGCCGAAGGATGCGCAGAAGGCCGGAGTGGCCACCGTGTTCCAGGACCTCTCCCTGTGCGAGAACCTCGACGTCGTGGCCAACCTCTTCCTGGGGCACGAGAAGACCCGCAGCGGAGTCCTCGACGAGGTGTCCATGGAAGCGAAGTCCTGGGAGCTGCTGCGCAGCCTGTCGGCGAAGATCCCGAGCGTGCGCGTACCGATCGCCGCCCTCTCCGGCGGTCAGCGGCAGACGGTCGCGATCGCCCGGTCCCTCCTCGGCGAACCTTCGCTGGTCATGCTCGATGAGCCGACTGCGGCGCTCGGTGTGGCGCAGACCGCCGAGGTGCTCAACCTCATCGAACGGCTCAAGGAACGCGACCTCGGGGTGCTGCTCGTCAGCCACAACATGGCCGATGTGCAGGCGGTGTGCGACCGGGTGCACGTGCTGCGTCTGGGCAAAGACGCTGGCGACTTCCCGGGAGACGAACGCACCGATGTGCTCGTGGCAGCGATCACCGGAGCCAGCGACAACGTTGTGACCAAACGCGCAGCACGAAGGGGTGAGCGTCGATGACCCGCAATTCCTTCATCACCGATGAGCGGATCTCGTCCGAAGGCATCGTCAGCACATTCATCCGCCGCGTCAAAGAGGGCCAGCTCGGGTCATTCCCGGTCATCCTCGCCCTCGTCGTCATCGTCATCGTCTTCCAGACCGCCGACAGCAATTTCATCTCCCCGGCCAACCTCGTCAACCTCTCGACGCAGGTCGCATTCCTCGCGATCCTGGCACTGGGCATCAACCTCATCCTGCTGCTCGGCGAGATCGACCTCTCGCTTGCGCAGCTCGGCGGCCTGGCCGCCTCCCTGCTCGGTGTGCTCGTGGTCAGGCAGGGTGTGCCGCCGGCGATCGCGCTGATCATCATGCTGCTGCTCGGCCTCGTCGTCGGTGCGATCCAGGGATGGTTCTTCGCCGTCGTCGGCATCCCAGCCTTCGTCGTGACCTTGGCCGGCCTGCTCGCCTTCACCGGTCTGACGCTGACGACCCTGGGTACACAGAAGAACCTGTCGATGTCGGACACCTTCGCCTTCGATTTCGCCAGCTACTACTTCCCGGCGGTCTGGGCCTATGTGTTCGGGGCGATCGCGATCATCGGCTTCGGAGCAGGCATCATCTACTCGAAACTGCGCCGTCACCGCGAGGGACTCAATGCACCGAGCTGGACCTCGGTGATCGTGCGCATCGTGCTGCTGACCGCGATCGTGTTCGGGTTCCTCGTCCTCGTCAACCAGGACTTCGGCCTGGCGATGCCGTTCTTCCTCATGATGGTCATCGCCATCGGCATCGATCTCGTGCTGCGCAAGACCCGTTACGGCCGTTCGATCTACGCCGTCGGCGGCAAGGTCGAGGCGGCCCGACGCGCCGGCATCCGAGTGACCTGGGTGCGCATCAGCGTATTCATGGCCGCCGGCGTGCTCGCAGCGCTCTTCGGCTTCGTCAAAACCGGTGTGACGACGAACGCCGGATCGACGCTGGTGAGCACGCAGGACCTGCTCAACGCGATCGCCGCAGCCGTCATCGGCGGCACCTCGCTCTTCGGCGGCCGCGGAACCGCGTGGGCGGCCGTGCTCGGTGCGCTGGTCGTCGGCGCCATCAACAACGGCCTCTACCTCATCGGCTTCAACTCCGATGCGCAGCAGATCATCACCGCGCTCGTCCTGCTCACCGCCGTCGTCATCGACGCACTCAGCCGCCGCGGCCAGAGGTACGTCGGCCGCGGTTAGCCGAGAGCCGTCCGTCCTCGGGTATGGTCCGGCGGTCAGGCGTCGGAGAGCAGACTCGCTTCGACTGCCGGAGTGATCGGGTCTCCCGCGCCCGTGGTGATGAGCCGGTGAAGGCTGTCGTGGGCATTGCGCGTCCACCCCTGTGCGCAGCCCTCATGGCAGGCCAGCATCGGGGTCAGCCCCACATGGGTGAAGGTCAGCTGGGCACCGGAGCCGGCCGGTTCGATGTCGAAGCGCACGGTCGTCCCGGCCCATTCATCGACGTCCTCACCCGCTCCGAAACGATTGTCGAGGATCCTCCAAACGACGCGTTCGCCGGGGACGAGTTCGGTGACCTGCACGCGAGTGGTGTGGATCTGCGGCACCGTATAGACGAATTCGCCGAGGCGGTCGGTCGCGCCGTCGATGCGCTGCGACCACCAGCCCCGCACATTCGTCACGGCGGCGTAGACCTCCTGCGGTGACTGCGGCACCTCATAGGTGAAGGTGAAATCCGACGATGACATTGCGTCGGGCGTAGATGTGGGATGTGCTGTGGTCATGGCGAGGCTCCTTTGCCGTTGTCTGCCGATCGCAACTTGTATCAAACAAGTTGGTGAAGTGATGATCCCACGCCTGATTTCATCATGCAAGTATCAAGGTAGAATCATTCTCATGCTGGGCAGAACGTATGACAACGAAGTGTGTTCCATTGCGCGCTCGCTCGAGATCGTCGGCGAACGGTGGAGCCTGCTGATCATCAGGAATGCGCTGTTCGCGGGAGTCACCCGCTTCGGTGACTTCCAGAAACGGCTCGGAGTGGCGACCAATGTGCTCACGACCAGGCTCGATGGCTTCGTCGAGGCGGGGATCATGTCCCGGGACTCGGGGTCCGGCGGGGTCGAATACCATCTCACCGACAAGGGGCGTGATCTGCGCGGAGTGCTCATCGCGTTCACCGACTGGGGCGATCGTTGGCAAGCCCCTGCCGGGCGGCCGATCATCTACCGGCACGATGACTGCTCGGGTGAGGTGCATAGTTCGATCCGCTGCGATGCCTGTGGTGAGGAACCTGACGCCGTCACCGCCTCGAAGGGTCCGGGCATGCCGGAGGAGAAGTGGTCGCACCGAACTGACTGACACAGGCACCCGATACGAATGGGTGCTGGCAGGTGCCGGGGTGGAGCTGAGGGGTCGCCCGTGTCCGACGGGGCTGATAGAGTCGAAGCCAATGACATGGGGTGCCTCATGACGTTCCGCTCGGGCCGAGAAGTCCACGCGGAGTTCGGCGAGGCTGAGAGAACACCCATCGAACCTGATCTGGGCCATACTAGCGAAGGGATCGTCATGGTTGACTTCGACCTGCGTTCTGCCAATGCGCGACTGCGTGCAAGCAATCCACTCATCCAATGCATCACGAACACCGTCGTGCAGCAATTCAGCGCCAACGTGCTCCTGGCCATCGGTGCCTCCCCGGCGATGCTCGACCACGAAGCCGACGCCGGGCAGTTCGCCGGCATCGCCAGCGGCGTCCTCATCAACTTCGGCACCGCCTCGAACCACCAGCTGCTCGCCGCCGATGCCGCCATCGACGTCGCCAACGCGGCCAGCAAGCCCTGGGTCCTCGATCCGGTGAGCGTCGGGGCCGTCGACTTCCGCACTTCCCGCATCCGTCGTGCCGCCGCCGACCACCCGACCGCCATCCGCGGCAATGCCTCCGAGATCGCCGCGCTGGCCGGAGTCGGCCTCGGCGGACGCGGAGTCGACTCCACCGATGACGTCGATGCGGTCCTTCCCGCCGCCGCGAAGCTGGCCCGAGAAACCGGGGCGATCGTCGCAGTCTCCGGACCCACGGACGCGATCGTCGCCCACATCGACGGCGCCGACCATGTCGCCCGCATCGCCGGCGGCCACGAATACATGCCGCTGGTCATCGGCACCGGCTGCTCGCTCGGAGCCGTCACCGCCGCCTACCTCGCCGCCGCCCGCGGTGGACTCGCCGATCCCGACGCCGACGCCTCGGCGGTGAACGCATCGGAACACACCACGAGCGGTGAGGCCGCCTCGGCGAGGTTCGAAGCCGTCGTCGCCGCCCACGCCCACTTCGCGGTCGCCGGCGAAGACGCCGCCGAGGGAGCCAAAGGACCGGGCAGCTACTCGGTGAACTTCCTCGACGCACTCCACAGCGTCGACGGCGACCGGCTCGCACATGCCAGGGTCAGCCTCGACGCACTCGCCGCGGACGAAGGCGCGCGGGCATGACCGCCGGATCCGCGCACATCACCGACGATCTGTGCAACGCGGCTGACACCGACCGCTTCGTCGGCATCGACACCCGCCTCTACCTCGTCACCGACTCCGCCCAGTGTGAGGCGGCCGGTCGCACCGTTGCCGAGACGGTCCAGGCCGCGGTCTCCGGGGGAGTCGGCATCGTCCAGGTCCGCGACAAAGACATCGATGACGGCGAGTTCTACTCGCTCGCCCGTCAGGTCATCGCCGCCGTCGACACCGCCACCCGCGGCACCGACCGCATCGTGCCCGTCGTCCTCAACGATCGCGTCGAGGTGGCCCGCCGCCTCATCGACGAGGGCGAGACCATCCACATCCACGTCGGCCAGACCGACACCACCGTCACCGAGGTGCGCGCCGCTGTGGGGGAGGCGCCGCTCATCGGTCTCTCGGCCGCCACCAGCGCCGAATTCGCCGCCGCCCGGGCCACCGGCGTCGTCGACCTCGTCGGCATCGGTCCGGTCTATGACACCACGACGAAGGCCGACGCACCCGACGGCATCGGACCCGACCGCCTCGGCGAACTGGTCGCAGAGGCCGGCATCCCCGCCGTGGCGATCGGCGGAATCACCGCCGACCGAGCTCCTGACCTGAGCGGACGCGGGCTGATCGGGATCTGCGTGGTCTCGGCGATCTGCCTGGCCGATGATCCGAAGGCCGCCGCCGAAGACCTGCTGTCTGCATTCGCGGGACGCGATCACGACGGCCGCGCGGACAGCGCAGGCAGCACCGCCGGCGGCCAGGCATGAGCACGCGCCCGCCGATCACCCTGACCATCGCCGGCACCGACCCCAGCGGGGGAGCCGGAGTCCACGCCGACCTCAAGACCTTCACCGCGCGCAAGACCCTGGGCACGAGCGTCATCACCGCCCTCCTCGCCCAGAACACGCACGGGGTGTCTCGGGTCTACCCGATCGACGATGACTTCGTCGCCGACCAGTTCGACTCCGTGCTCGAAGACATGCCCGTCGACGCCGCGAAGTCCGGGATGCTCGGCGGCCGATCCCTCGTCGACCTCGTCGTCGCCCGCGCCGCCGAAGGCCTGCTGGGCTTCTACACCGTCGATCCGGTAATGATCGCGACCTCGGGCCATCGCCTCCTCGAGTCTGACGCCGTCGACGCGGTCCGCACCCACCTGCTGCCCGTGGCCGACCTCATCACTCCCAACCTCCCCGAGGCGGCCCTGCTCCTGTCCGAGGACGAACCCGAAGCGCAGACCCCCGACCAGATGCGTGACCAGGCGCTTCGCCTGCTCGAACGTGGGCCCGGCGCCGTCCTCCTCAAGGGCGGGCACGGCAGCGACGGAGACGTCACCGACATCCTCGCCACCCGGGACGGTTCGGTCCGCGAGTTCACCCACCCCCGCGTGGCTACCGCGAACACGCACGGAACCGGGTGCACCCTCTCGGCCGCAATCACCGCCGAGGTGGCCGTCCTCGGCCGTGAACGCGCAGCATCGGCGAACGGGGGCGCGGGAGCGGCCGTGACCGGCACCCCCGAGATCGGGTCCGAGCTCCTCGGCGATGCTGTCAGCAATGCCCTGGATTTCCTCGCCCGGGCTCTCAGCTCGGCCGCGGGCTGGCAGGTCAGCCTCGACTCGGATGGGGCACACGGACCCGTCGACCATCAGGTCGACATCGTCCGCGGGCAGCCTTCCTGACCGACCGCTCACCGCACGGTCGGGCACCCCATCTGACCAACACGAATCACAACCGCACGTCACACGAGTACATAGGAGTTCCCATGACCGTCGATTTCTCTGCCGGACCCCAGACCGCTCAGCTCTGGGACCGTGTCCGCCCCATCATCGAACAGATCGAAGACCTGCCGTTCCTCGCCCAGCTCGCCGACGGCAGCCTCGACGTCACGGCGTTCACGAACTACATCATCCAGGACGGCATCTACCTCAACGGCTACGCGAAGGCGATGTCCTTCCTCGCCGCAAAGACCGTCGACCGCGACGAGTCACGCTTCTGGGCCGGCTCGGCAGCCGAGGCGATCACGGTCGAGGAAGGCATGCACGAAGAGCTGCTCGCCGATTCGCGACTGGCGGCCGCACATGCTGAACTCACCGGCGGCAGCGCGGGCGCCAAGGCCTCACCGACGGCGCTCGGCTACGTCTCGTTCCTCATCGCCACGGCCGCCAGCCGCTCCTACGGCGAAGGCGTCGCCGGAGTGCTGCCGTGCTTCTGGGTATACGCCCACATGGGCAAGGTGCTCGTCGAGCAGGCCGGTCAGATGGCCGATGACCACCCGTACCGGACCTGGGTGCAGACCTATGACTCACCGGAGTTCGACGAATCGACCCGTCATGCCGTGGTCATCCTCGAACAGGAACTCGCGAAGGCCCCGGACGAGGAGGCGGCACGGATGCGGGCGGCGTTCGAACAGGCATGTGTCTACGAACTGCACTTCTGGGCCTCGGCACACGCGATGCAGAACTGGGACGCCTCCGTCTTCCTGCCGCAGGGCGGGCTCACCTCGGCGGGCTGAGCCGGCGGACGAGGTTGATGAGAGCCGCGGCGGTGATGATGAGGAAGACGCCTGTGGGAATGAACGTCATCCCCGTCGGCATCGTCGCCCCGCGCCCTTCGCGCATGATCATCACAAGCACCGACGTCAGCAGCAGTGCCAGGGCGCCGCCGGTGATGCGCATGAACTGCATGAGGCAGTCATAGAGGTAGGTGTGCTCGCCGCTGTTCAGCCAGTAGTCCTTGAACGGGATGTTGATGATGGAACTCGGAAGCTTCTCCCAGATCCAGCGGCTCGAAAAGAGCAGGGGAAGACCGACGCCGATCGGCACGAGCCAGCCCAGCGTGCCCGCCTTCGACGACCAGTCGTCGGGCTGTCCCGAGGAATCGAAGTGGCTCGCGACGGTGTCCGGAGCCTGAACCCAGAACCAGACGGCGAAACCGATGAACACGAGGACCGAGACGACCGCGAACACGAGCGCAGCGAACTCGCCCATCGGGGACCGGCGCGGATTCGGAGAGGAGGACGTCACCCTGTCACTCTAACAACAGGGACAGTCCTGTCGATCAGCGGCAGGCGCGAGCGACAACTCAGGCGCGAGCCGAACCCGAAGGATCCTCAGGGTAATGGGTGATCGGTCCGAACGACCCGAGCGCATGCCATCCGCGGCGCAGCGTGGTCCACAGGAGCACGTGGTCGACCTCCATGAGAGGGACGCGATCATGTCTCGGGCAGGCGTATCGCCCGATGAAGAACACGATCGTCGAGAACATCACGGCAATCATGAATAGAATCAGCAGATCCATGGTGGCCCCCTCACACCCGGTACGAATGCGTGATCCTATTTTCTCCCCGACGAGCAGATAATGATAGGGGCGTCTCGCCTGGTGAGTGTGAGAGTGGACACAATCACGTGTAGCTGACGGCGAGGCTCTCGGCGGCTTCTGCGACAGCCAGGGCAGCGGCCCGACCCTGGTCCGCTGTGATGGTCGATGGGAAGGTGAAGCGGACGCTGGTCTGCGCGACGTCGGCCTCGATGCCCAGCGCAGTGAGCACATGCGAGGCCTCATCGGACCCGACCGCGCAGGCCGATCCGCTCGATGCCGTGACACCGAGGCGCTCGAGTTCGAGGAGGACGGCCTCCCCGGAGGTGTTCGAGAAGCAGAACGACGCGTGGTTCGGTGTCCGTGCGTCCGGACTGCCGGTGAGGAAGGCGCCCGGAACCGCTGCCAGGATCGCGGCGATGAACTCATCGCGGATGGCTCGGACACGGGCGGCGGCTTCGGTCCGCTCCGCCTCGGCGAGTTCGAAGGCGGTGGCGAAGGCGACGGCAAGGGCCACGTTCTCCGTGCCCGAACGGCGTCCCGCCTCCTGCCCGCCGCCGTGGATGAGCGGTTCGACGGGAACGCGGGCGCGGATCGCGGCCACTCCGATGCCCTTCGGCGCCCCGACCTTGTGCCCGGCCAGCGTGAGCGCATCGACGCCGAGTCCGGACAGCGGCAGCCACCCGGCGGCCTGCACCGCATCCGTGTGGAAACGGGCACCCGCCTCGTGCGCGGCCGCGGCGAGAGCCGGGATGTCAGCGACCGTTCCGATCTCGTTGTTCGCGTAGCCGAGGCTCACCAGCGTGGTGTCCGGACGGATGGACTCGGCCAGGGCCTCGGGCGTCACGGTCCCATCGGGGTGCAGGTCCACCTCGGTGATGGTGAAGCCGTGGACGCGAGAGAGGAACTCCGCCGAGGCGAGCACCGCCTCGTGCTCGATCGCCGAGGTGACGATATGTCGCCGAGGCGGCCGTGGGGTCCCGTCCGACTGGCCCTGCGTCTGTGCGCCGAGGGCGATGCCGAGGATCGCGAGATTGTCCGCTTCCGTGCCGCCGCTGGTGAAGGTGATGTCGGTGGCCCGCATCCCCAGGACCGCGGCGACGCGGGACCGGGCATCGGCGAGGGCCTCGGCGGGCCCGCGCCCGAATTCGTGGTGGCTCGACGGGTTGCCGAAGGCACCGGCCAGGTACGGCCAGGCTGCCTCGAGGGCCTCCCGCCGCACGGGAGCCGCGGCCGCGGTGTCGAGGTAGAGGCGTCGGCTCATCTCAGTTCCCCGCAGGATTCGTCAGCACGAGGTCGAGACCGAGATCGATCGAGCGGACACTGTGCGTCAGCGCCCCGGATGAGATGACGTCGACCCCGGTGGCGGCGATCTCAGGGATCGTGTCGAGAGTGACGTTGCCGCTGGCCTCGACGACGGCGCGACCGCTGATGAGTTCGACTCCCTCGCGCAGCTGAGCCGGGGTGAAGTTGTCGAGCATGATGATGTCCGCCCCTCCCTCGAGCACCGCGGGCACCTGGTCGAGGCGATCGACCTCGACCTCGATCCTCGTCGTGTGCGGCAGGCGGGTGCGGGCCTGCCGGATCGCCTCGGCGACGCTGAGTCCCTCGCCGGTGAGGACGGCGAGATGATTGTCCTTGGCCATGACCGCATCGGAGAGCCCGAACCGGTGGTTGTGCCCGCCGCCGCAGACCACCGCATGCTTCTCGAACGCCCGCAGGCCCGGAGTGGTCTTGCGGGTGTCGACGATCCGCGCCCGACCACCGGCGGCATCGACGAAGCGCCTGGTGACAGACGCGATTCCGCTCATCCGTTGGCAGAAGTTCAGGGCGATCCGCTCGGCCTGCAGCACCGCTCTGGCAGGGCCGGAGACCGTGGCGAGCACCTCACCGGCCGTGAAGGCATCACCGTCGGCGGCGTGCAGGTCGATCGCGACGGACGGATCGACGAGGGTGAAGGCGCGGGCGAAGACGTCGATGCCGGCGAGCACCCCGTCCTCGCGTGCCCGCAGATCGGCCCGAGCCGCGGCGCCGGCCGGGATGAAGGCCTCCCCGGTGATGTCGCCCCAGGGGGCGTCCTCATCCAGGGCGAGGCGGAGCGCGGAATCGATGGTCGCGGCGGTCAGCATGCGGCGGCCTCCTCAAGCAGGCGGGGCGGGGTCGGGTCTGTGGCGGCACCGGTGGGCCGGGCGACGCCGGGCGCCGGGCTCGAGAGCGGGGCATCGGTGCGAGTATGCGCCCCGAGGCTGTGTTCACGTGCCAGCGCATGATGAGCCATGTGCTCGGCGATGAGAGTGAGATTCGCGGTTTCGATGCGCTCGACGATCGTGGTGTGCCGGCGTGGGTCGGCGGTGATCTCCACTCCGGGGGCGAACACTTCGTGCTCGCGGTTCACCGTGCCGGCCCGGTCCCGAGAGACCTCGCCGAGGCGGCCGAGCAGCGTGCGCAGGCCGCCCGCGGTGCGCTCCACGCCCAGATGATCCCAGGTCAGAGCCTGCAACTCGGGGCGAGTGAGGCCGGCGAGGCGGGGGAGGCCGGGCCGGTGTTCTGCGGACCCGACGGCGCTGGGGCGATCCGTGTCGATCGCATCGGCCGTGCGAGCGCCGAAGACCGCGCCTTCGAGCAGCGAGTTCGAGGCCAGGCGGTTCGCGCCGTGGGCCCCGGTGCAGGCGACCTCGCCCACGGCGAAGAGGCCCGCGAGGGTCGTTCGCCCCTCGAGATCGGTGCTCACCCCGCCCATGAAGTAGTGAGCGGCCGGGGTGACCGGAATGAGGTCTCGGGACAGATCGAGACCATGAGCGGCGAGGCCGGCGGTGATGCTCGGGAACCGGGCGGCCGCCTCGGAGACGGCCCGGGCATCGAGGACGCAGGGCCGACCGTGCTGAGCGGCCGACCGTCGGTGCAGGGCGAGGGCGACGACATCACGGGAGGCGAGCTCGGCCCGCTTGTCGATCTCCGGCATGAACCGGCGGGCCTGCTCGTCGAGGAGGAGGGCACCGGCGCCGCGGACGGCTTCGGAGATGAGGAACCCGGGACCGGCCAGAGCGGTGGGATGGAACTGGAAGAACTCGAGGTCACGGGCCTCGGCGCCGGCACGGAGGGCTGCGGCCAGGCCGTCACCGGTCGCCGCATCCGGGTTCGTCGTGTGGGCGAAGAGCTGCCCGGCACCGCCGGTGGCGAGTACGACGGCATCGGCGCTCAGTCGTTCGAGACGTCCGTCCCGAAGCACGGTGATTCCGGAGGCGCGGATGGGGCAGCCCTCGCGCTCGCCGGTCGTGGAGATGTCGACGAGCATGGTGTCTTCGAGCAGGCGGAGCCGCCCGGCGGCCGCCTCGGCGCGGGTGGCGGCCGTGAGCGCGGAGGCGATCTCACGGCCGGTGGCGTCCCCGCCGGCGTGGAAGATGCGGGCGAAGGAATGGGCGCCTTCCATGCCGCGCGCCCAGGCTCCGGTCTCGTCCCGGTCGAACTCGACACCGGCGGCCGCGAGAGTGAACAGCGCATCGGCACCGGAGGAGCACAGCACCTCGACGGCCTCGTCGATGCAGTGCCCGGCACCGGCGGTGAGCGTATCGGCCACATGGGAGGTGACGGTGTCATCGGGGCCGACGACCCCGGCGATCCCGCCCTGCGCCCACGCGGTGTTCGACTCACCGAGGCTGCCCTTCGTGACCACGGTGACCTCGTGGCGGCCGGCCAGACGCAGGGCGCAGGTGAGACCGGCGATCCCGGAGCCGGCGATGATGACGCGGCTCATCAGATCCGCGGCTTCGCGGCGAGCATCCGTTCCAGGGACACACGGGCGGGATCGGCCACCTCGGCGTCGACGGAGATCTGGTTGACGACCCGTCCGGCGATGAGCGATTCGAGCACCCAGGCGATGTAGCCGGGGTGGATGCGATACATCGTCGAGCACGGGCAGATGACGGGATCGAGGCAGAAGATCGTATGCTGCGGGTGCTCGGCGGCCAGCCGCTGGACGAGGTTGATCTCGGTGCCGATGGCGAATGTCGTCGGTTCGGTCGCCTCGGCGATGGCCTTCGTGATGTACGCGGTCGACCCGGACTCATCGGCGGCGGCCACGGTCTCGCGCGGGCATTCGGGGTGGACGATGACGCGGACATCCGGGTGCTCGTTCCGAGCCTTGTCGATCTGGGCGGGAGTGAAGCGCTTGTGCACGGAGCAGAAGCCCTGCCAGAGGATGACGCGGGCGTCGGTGAGCGTCTGCTCGTCATTGTTGCCCAGCGGACGGGCCGGATTCCACAGCGGCATCTCATCAAGACCGATGCCCATGTTCACGGCGGTGTTGCGGCCGAGGTGCTGGTCGGGGAAGAACAGGACGCGCTGCCCGCGTTCGAACGCCCACTCGAGCACCACCTCGGCGTTCGACGAGGTGCACACGATGCCGCCGTTGCGGCCGCAGAAACCTTTGATCGCGGCCGAGGAATTCATGTAGGTGACGGGGACGACCGGGACGCGGCCGTGCTCATCGGGTTCGGTGCCGAAGACCTCGGCGAGCTGTTCCCAGCAGTCCTCGACCTGATCGATCGAGGCCATGTCCGCCATCGAGCAGCCGGCGGCGAGGTTGGGCAGGATGACCGACTGGTTCGGCTGCGAGAGCAGGTCGGCGGTCTCGGCCATGAAGTGGACGCCGCAGAAGACGATCGCCTCGGCCTCCGGATGGTTCTGCGCGGCCCGGGCGAGCATGAACGAGTCGCCGATGTAGTCGGCGTGCTCGACGACCTCGACCCGCTGATAGTGGTGGCCGAGCAGAACGACGCGATCGCCGAGGCTCTCCTTGGCCCTGCGGATGCGGTCATCGAGCTCTTCGGCGGAGGCCTGCTTGTATTCCTCGGGGATCTCACCCTGACGTGGGGCGGCGGCCGGGATCGTGTCGGCCAGCGAGGCGCCGGGACCGTAGCCGGGGCGTTCGTCGACGTCCCACGGGGCATCGAGCAGCTCCGTCGAACACATGTCGTCGTTGGCCCCCGTGGCGGAGATGTCCTTGAGGGTGAGTTCGATCGAGGCTGTCGTAGTCATCATCGTCCTTCGCTGTGGTGGGCTGCGGGTGCGCGAGGAGCGCGAGACACCGCCCGACATGTTTTGCGCACTTGTGCGTTTAATTGTTTGCGCAGATTTGAGCTTAATCCCGTCGCTGGTCAATGCACAACTCCGTGCCGGTCGTGTCGCGGGCGGCGGAGCGGGCCGAGTTCTGCGTGGAGGTGCTGTTGCCGGGGGCTTGTGATAGCCGTGGGGCAGGGGATGGCCTAGGCTGTGGTCGGGCTCGCAATCCGAGCCGATGTGCACTGCGGTGGTCGCCCCGTGAGAGTGACCGAGGCTCCTCACCGGAGCTTCGGGCTCGACCCGCCCGCGCCCGCACCGACGACATCGCATATCCGAAGGATCCTCATGCCCGACGCGGCACACCCGAACCAGCAATCGTCCACATCATCCGCCGAGGAACCGGCTCCGTACGGAGGTCAGTCGACCCCGTCGGGAACCGGGCGAAGCGGCGCTCCCGCGGCCCCGCCTCGGCGAATCCGCACTCTCGATCTCATCAGAGCCAAGTCCGCGGGCCGGCGGTGGGCGATGCTGACCAGTTACGACCAGTACACGGCTGCATTGTTCGAGCAGGCCGGCGTCGAGGCGCTGCTGGTCGGCGATTCCGCGGCGAACAACGTCTACGGCCACGCCACGACCCTGCCGGTGACCGTCGACGAGCTCATTCCCCTGGCTCGTGCAGTCGCCTCGGCGACGACGCGCGCACTCATCGTCGCCGACCTGCCCTTCGGCAGCTATGAGATCTCCGACGAACAGGCCGTGGCCACGGCTGTGCGGTTCATGAAGGAAGCCGGAGTCCACGCGGTCAAACTCGAAGGCGGGGCGCGCATGGCCTCGCGGATCGCGGCGATCACGGCGGCGGGCATCCCTGTCATGGCGCACATCGGCTTCACCCCGCAGGCCGAGCACAACCTCGGCGGATACAAGGTCCAAGGTCGCGGGGAGGCGGGCTCGGCGCTTCTCGACGACTCCCGCGCGGTCGCCGCTGCCGGAGCGTTCTCCGTGGTCATGGAGATGGTCCCGTCCGCCCTGGCCGGGCAGGTCACCGCCGAACTCACGATCCCGACCATCGGCATCGGAGCGGGCGCCGACTGCGACGCGCAGGTGCTCGTGTGGCAGGACATGGCCGGGCTGAGTACGGGGCGGGCCCCGCGCTTCGTCAAGCGCTATGCCGACCTGCATTCCGTGCTCACCGAGGCGGTCGGAACCTATGTCGACGAAGTCCGGTCCGGGATCTTCCCCGAACCGGAGAGGGGCTTCGACTGATGGAGGTCGGAGGCATCCAGGCGCTGCGTCGGTGGCGGTCCGAGCAGACCGGGCGCATCGGCCTCGTGCCGACGATGGGCGCCCTCCACTCGGGTCATCAGGCGCTCATGGCCCGCGCCCGGGCCGAATCCGACCTGGTCGTGACCTCGATCTTCGTCAATCCGCTGCAGTTCGGCGCCGATGAGGACTTCGTCCAGTACCCGCGCCCGATTGAGGCCGATCTGAGCAAGTGCGAGGAGGCCGGGGTCGACTTCGTCTTCGCTCCTGCCCTGGCCGAGATGTATCCTTCCGCGCCCGAAGTCCGCGTCGTCGCCGGGCGCATGGGCGCGGTGTTCGAAGGTGAGGCCAGGCCCGGTCACTTCGACGGAGTGCTCACGGTCGTGGCGAAGCTGTTCAACCTCATCGACCCCGATGTCACGGTGTTCGGGCTCAAGGACATCCAGCAGTTCGTGCTGGTCAAGAGGATGATCGCCGACCTCGACTTCGATATCGAGCTCATCGGTCTGCCCGTCATCCGCGACGATGACGGGCTGGCGATGTCGAGTCGCAACGAATACCTCTCCGGGGTCGACCGCGACCGTGCCCTGGCGATTCCGCGGGCCCTCGACACCGCCGCCGAGGTGGCGGCGGGTTCGTCGACGGGTGCTGGGGGACTGCCCGGCGCCGTCGAATCGGCGGCCCGTGCCGTCCTCGAATCGGCGACCGAGCGCGGGATGCTCGAGATCATCTACCTCAGCCTCGTCGAGGCGGCGACACTGCGGCCCTGCCCCGACGACTTTCGGGGATCGGCCCTGCTGCTCGTGTCGGTGGATGTCGGCGGCACGCACCTCATCGACAATCTGCCCCTGGAATTCTGAGCCGGGCCGCAGGGAATGCGCCGTTCCGACGACCGGGGATGGCCACTCAGATCGGGATTGCGATGACAGCGATGCCGATGACGAACAGGATGAGGGTCGAGGCCGCCTCGATGAAGAAGTCGGCGCTGCGGTGCGCCATCGCCGAGGCGGCCAGGCTCGCCATGCACGCGAGCACGAGCTGATAGGCCAGCAGCACGCCGACGATGAGGGCGATGAGCACCGCATAGTCGACTCCGCTCGGCGACGCGGGCACGAGGGTGGGCAGGATCGCGAGGAAGAACAGGCCGACCTTCGGGTTGCTCAGCGAGGAGATGATGCCGCGGCGATAGGACACGAACGAGCGCAGGTGACCCCAGGCGGTCGACTCCACGGCGGTGGCGATCTCGCTGACCGGGCCGTCGAGGGGCGATTCGGGTGGGTCCGTCTGGTCGGCTGTGGACTCGGAGGTCGCCGAGTCCGCATGCAGTTCGCGACGCAGGCGCAGCGCCTGCCGGCCGGCGAGGAATCCGAGGAAGCAGAGGTAGAGCCCGCCGCCGATCTTGAGCACCTGGACCGCGGCGGGGTAGACGGTGAGCAGGGCGGAGACTCCGGTCAGCGCGAGGGCCATCCAGATCACGGTTCCCGTGGCCGTGCCGAGGGCATAGACCAGTCCGGCCTTCCGCCGCAGGGACGACAGGCGGATCGTGAGGATCGTCTCGGGTCCGGGCGTGACCGCCAACGCGGCGGCGGCGCCGGTGATGGTGAGGATCTCGGGTCCGGTCACGGCTGTCCTCCTGATGCAGTGGGGTGAAGCGAGCCCCGCGGGTGGGGAGACGCATCTCCTGGGGCACGTCTCCATTGTCGGGGGTGCCAACAATCGGGAAAAGCAATTGATCGTGAACGAACATCAGGCGATACCGAATGGTTTCCGGCTACGATGCACGTATGTGGGATCTCAACCGGCTCCGGATCTGGCGCGCGGTCGTGGCCACCGGGTCTGTGGTCGCGGCCGCGAAGAACCTCAACTACACGCCGGCGACGGTCAGCCAGCACATCACGACCCTGCAGAAGTCCGTCGTCGCACCCCTGTATCGGCGGTCGGGCCGCGGCATCGAGATCACCGAGTTCGGTCGGCGGCTGGCCGAGGAGTCCGGGGAGGTGTTCACCTCGGTGGCCAGACTGGACGACCTCGTCGAGAATTTCCGCAACGTCAGCCGTCCCCGACTGCGGATCGCCGCATTCACCTCGTTCAATGCTCGGCTGCTGCCTGGGATCATCGAATCCGTCGCCCGCGACCACCCGAACCTGCGCTTCGACATCCAGCTCAACGAACCGGCGAAGAATCGGCGCAGTCACTGCCTCATCGAGATCCGGGCCGAGGTCCCGCAGGGCGGGGAGACCCGGCTGCCGGAGATGACGCGGATTCCGCTCTTCGACGATGACTACCGGGTTGTGGTCTCCGAGCGGCACGAATTCGCGGAGCTGGCGACAGTGCCGTTCAAGGATCTCGAAGACCAGCATTGGGTCGACTATGACATGTGGGCGGGTCCGTCGAGCAAGGTCGTCGATCATGCGTGCGCGGCGGCCGGTTTCGAACGCAAGAGCTTCGCAGCCTGCGAGGACGACTTCGCCGCGCTCGCCCTCGTCGCGTCGAATCTGGCGATCACGGTGCTGCCGGGGCTGTCGACCCTGCAGCTGCCGCCGGGGCTCGTCGCCGTCGACCTCACCGATCCCGTGCCGATGCGTCGGGTCGTCATGCATGTGCGCGACCGGGAGGCGCACCTGCCGCATGTGCGGGCCTTCGTCGCTGCCGCTGAGGACGTCGCCGCCGCCCACCTCCCTCCCAGAACTACTGTGAGTATTGATAGTGGCTGGTCTGGGACTGGCTGGCAGAGTAGGGACTGACCGTCCCATCGATCATCATGACCCGCAGAACTACTGACTCGAACGATGTCCTCGTCGGGATCTGTCTGGTGATTGGTGGGCGGTCGGCACCGGCTCGGCCCACATCGATAACTTGATCAGAAGGTTGTCCGTTCCTGACCGAACGTGACTCATCACAGTAGTGTTTCGACGTGACTATCTCCCGGACCGGAGCCGACCGCGTTGACGGTCGGACCTCATCCGTTCTGACACAGGAGAATCACGAACCGTCATGACTATCATCTCGCATTTATACGCGTTTGTCGTTGGCGTCGACACCCACGCGAAGAACCACGTCTACAGTGTCCTCACCAACACTGGTGAGCACGTCGACACTGCTGCATTCCCGACCACGAAAGCTGGCCTGAAACGGGCGCTGCTGTGGGCCGGTCGCCGTACCGGCGGGGACCTCGACACCCTGTGGGTGATCGAGGGTATCGGCACTTACGGGGCGATCCTTGCCGACCATGTTGCCGACAACGGGTACACAGTCGCCGAGGCCGCCAGCATGAATGCTCGTGACCGGCATGCCACGGGCAAGGATGACCGGATCGATGCCCGACGGATCGCTGGCACGGTCCTGTCGATGGATGAGTCGCGGCTGCGGTTCCCCCGACAGGCTGATGGGCCGCGTCAGGGACTGCAGGTCCTGGTCAAGGCGCGGGAGTCCATGACCCGGGAGAAGACCCGGACTGTCAATGCGCTCACCGCGCTGTTGCGTACTCATGACCTCGGTATGGATGCGCGTCGGAAACTGTCGGTCGTCAAGATCCACGCGGTTGCGAAGTGGCGGATCAGGAACGAGTCTGTGGCACTTACCGAGGCTCGTCGGGAAGCGATTCGGTTAGCCAAACGCGTCGTCGAAGTCGATGCCGATATCAAGGACTACGCCACCCGGATCGAAGCTTTGGTCAAGGACAGCCCGGCTGCGGTGTTGCTGGCTGAGCCGGGGTTTGGTCCGATCACCGCGGCTGTGTTCTACCTGGCGTGGTCGCATCCTGGGCGGGTGCGTTCAGAGGCTGCGTTTGCGAAGCTGGCGGGGGTCAGCCCGATACCGGCGTCGTCGGGGAATGTGGTGAGGTTCCGGCTTAATCGCAGTGGTGATCGTCGGTTGAATTCTGCGTTGTACATGGTGGCCATCACGCGGCTTTCTCACCAGAAGAGGTCCCAGGCATACATGGCTAAACGGCTTGGCGAGGGGAAGACGAAGAAGGAGACCATCCGGTGCATGAAGCGTCACTTGGCCCGTTCTGTGTATCGCATTCTCGAGGCCACGAACTCGATCGGCCAAGCCGCTTGACAGACATAGAAGGATCCTGACGGCGGCCCAGCAACTTGGCGCGAGGTTGCTGAGCCGTCGTCAGGTAGTTCTGGGAGGGAGACGCTGCGTTCCTCATAGTGGGCTGAGACCTGGCGCAGAGGGTGGTGGGATAGGCTGTTGGCGTGAGTTCTGAAATCGAAATCGGCAAAGGCAAGCGCGGCCGTCGCGCCTATTCGCTCGACGACATCGCCATCGTCCCCGCTCGGCGCACCCGCGACCCCGAAGACGTGTCTCTGAGCTGGCAGATCGATGCCTACCAGTTCGACCTGCCCTTCATCGGCGCCCCCATGGATTCGGCGATGTCGCCGGAGACCGTCATCGCCCTGGGCAAGTTCGGCGGACTCGGTGTGCTCGACCTCGAGGGACTGTGGACCCGGTACGAGGATCCCACCCCGCTGCTGGCCGAGATCGCCCAGCTGCCCAGCGAAATGGCGACCTCTCGGATGCAGGAGCTCTACTCCGCACCCATCCAGGCCGAACTCATCACCGCCCGCCTCGAGCAGATCCGTGAGGCCGGAGTCACCGTCGCCGGAGCGCTCACCCCGCAGCGGACGCAGGAGTTCTACAAGACCGTCGTCGATGCCGGTGTCGACATCTTCGTCATCCGCGGCACCACGGTGTCGGCCGAGCACGTCTCGACCCACACCGAACCGCTCAACCTCAAGCAGTTCATCTACGAACTCGATGTGCCCGTCATCGTCGGCGGTGCCGCCACCTACACCGCGGCCCTGCACCTCATGCGCACCGGTGCCGCCGGCGTCCTCGTCGGCTTCGGCGGGGGAGCGGCGGCCACGACCCGCAAGACCCTGGGCATCCACGCCCCGATGGCCACCGCTGTCGCCGACGTCCATGCCGCCCGCCGCGACTACATGGACGAATCCGGCGGACGCTACGTCCACGTCATCGCCGACGGCGGGCTGGGCACCAGCGGTGAGATCGTCAAGGCCTTCGGCGTCGGCGCCGATGCCGTCATGCTCGGCACCGCTCTGGCCCGAGCCACCGAGGCTCCTGGGCGCGGCATGCACTGGGGTGCCGAAGCCCACCACCCGGACCTGCCGCGCGGTCACCGGGTCGAACTCGGCACCGTCGGCAGCCTCGAGCAGGTGCTCTTCGGGCCCGGCCGCACCGCGATCGGCGAACTCAACCTCGCCGGTGCCCTGCGCCGCGCTCTGGCCACCACCGGCTACCTCGACCTCAAGGAATTCCAGCGCGTCGACGTCACCGTCTCGCCCTACCAGACTGGCTCGGTGGTCTGAACTGTTCCGCCTGGCTCTGACCCCCAAATGGTTGGGGTCCCTGCTCCTCGTCCTGGTGCTCGTCACCTGCTTCGTCGGTCTCTCCGCATGGCAGGTCGACCGGGCCCAGCACAAGAACGAGGTCGCGGACTCCGCCGGCATCGACGAGGTCAAGGACTTCAACGAGGTGATGGATGCCCAGGCCCCGATGCCCGGCATCCTCGCCGACCAGCGGGTCAGCCTGACCGGCCACTGGATCCCCGACGCCCAGGTCGTCGTCCCCGGCCGCATGCAGGACGATGAGTCCGGGTACTGGGTGGTCACGATGTTCGCCCCCGACGACGCCCACCTCGGCGAGGGCGTCAGCGCCGCAGGCGCCGATGAGAAGACGATCGCGATTCCGGTCGTCCGCGGATTCACCACCGACGAGGATGCCGCCATGTCCTCGCGTGCGAAGCCGGGCGATGTCGAACTCACCGCCCGGATCGGTCCGATCGAAGGGCCGGAACCCGGCAACGACCTGCCCGAGGGGCAGGTGCGCACGGTCTCGACCTCACAGATCATCAACATGTTCCCCGATCTGCTCACCTATTCCGGCTTCCTCATTCCCGAGAAGGCCGACGGGGCGGCCGCCTCGGTGGGCACCGATGGGCTCGCCCAGGTCCCGACCACGACGACCCGCGATGAGGGCGGATTCGATCTGCAGTCGGCGGTGTACGCCATCGAATGGATCATCTTCGCCGCCATGGCCCTCTACATGTGGTTCCAGCTGCTGCGCGACGACTTCGTCCGGCGCCGCCTCGGCGAGGATTCTCAGGATCCGGAGAACCGGGTCGAGTATGTTGTCGTCAAGCCCGCCGGCTCCTCGGCCATCGACCCCGAGGTGATGTCGGGCCTGACCGGACTGCCGGCCCACCGCCACGGCGGGAAGAAGCCCGGGAAGAAACCGGGGAAGAAGCCGGGGAAGAAGCCCGGATCGGCCACCGATACGAGCACGACCGCAGACACCAGCAACACCGATACCCGCACGACCGGAGGAAACTGAGCGTGAGCGAAGAACACGAGTCCTTGGACTCCCGCCCCGACTTCGATGAGTCGAACGTGTGGAGCGTCAAACGCTTCACCTCGGCGCGCAATGCGCTGAAGTTCTACCGGGTGATGGCATTCATCACCGGTACGATGCTGCTCATCCTCACGGTCGAGATGATCTACAAGTACCTCATCGCCGCGGACTCGGCCACGGCCCTGAACTTCGGCGGCTTCAACCTCGCCGCGGCCATCGCGATCTGCCACGGCTGGTGCTACGTCGTCTACCTCATCGGCTGCTTCTGGCTCAACCAGCAGATGCGCTGGAGCCTCGGCCGTTACCTCATCCTCGCGCTCGCCGGCGTCGTGCCCGTGATGTCGTTCATCCTCGAACGTCGTATCCACCGCCAGGTCGACGCGGAACTCGAAGCCGCCGTCGTCGTCGCTCCCAAGAGCTGAAGGGCGCGCGAAACCCCGAATTCGGGTGTCGCCTCGCCGGCGCTTAGAATTGGAGCATGACGCAAACCCAGAGCACGCAGGTGCCCCCTGTCCTCGTCGTCGATTTCGGTGCCCAGTATGCCCAGCTCATCGCGCGCCGCATCCGCGAAGCGGGCCTGTACTCAGAGATCATCGCCCATGACGCTCCGGCGTCCGAGTTCGCCGCGAAGAACCCTTTGGCCATCGTGCTCTCCGGGGGACCGTCGAGCGTCAACGACGAAGGTGCCCCGAGCTTCGACACCTCGGTGTTCGACCTCGGCATCCCGACCATGGGCATCTGCTACGGGTTCCAGCTCATGTCGACCAGCCTCGGCGGTCGCGTGGCGAAGACCGATAAGCGCGAATACGGCTCGACCCCACTGTCGGTGACCGACACGGGGTCGCTGCTGGCCGAGACTCCGGGCTCCTACAAGGTCTGGATGTCCCATGGGGACTCCGTCGCCGAGGCGCCTGCCGGCTTCGACGTGCTCGCGTCCACCCCGGACACCCCCGTGGCCGCCTTCGAGTGCCCGGAGAAGCGGTTCGCCGGTGTGCAGTGGCACCCCGAGGTCCTCCATTCGGAGAACGGGCAGAAGATCCTCGAGAACTTCCTCTTCAACGTCGCCGGTCTCGAAGCCGACTGGACGAACGCCTCGGTCATCGACGAACAGGTCGAACTCATCCGCGCCCGCGTCGGCGACAAGAAGGTCATCTGCGGTCTGTCCGGAGGCGTCGACTCCTCCGTGGCCGCCGCCCTCGTCCACAAGGCCATCGGCGACCAGCTCACCTGCGTCTTCGTCGACCACGGTCTGCTGCGTGAGGACGAGAGGAAACAGGTCGAGCAGGACTACGTCGACTCGATCGGCGTCCGCCTGGTCACCGTCGATGCGCGTGAGCAGTTCCTCTCCCAGCTCGCCGGAGTCACCGACCCGGAGGAGAAGCGCAAGATCATCGGCCGCGAGTTCATCCGCACGTTCGAGAACGCCGCCGCGGACCTCGTGCTCGAAGCCCAGGAGGGTGAGGGTGAGGACATCGCCTTCCTCGTCCAGGGCACCCTCTACCCCGACGTCGTCGAGTCCGGCGGCGGATCGGGGACCGCGAACATCAAGAGCCACCACAATGTCGGCGGCCTGCCCGACGACATCCAGTTCCAGCTCATCGAACCCCTGCGTGCCCTGTTCAAGGACGAGGTGCGCGCCATCGGCCGCGAACTCGGCGTGCCCGAGGTCATCGTCTCTCGCCAGCCCTTCCCCGGACCGGGCCTGGGCATCCGCATCATCGGCGAAGTCACCGAGGAGCGTCTGGCCATCCTCCGCAGGGCCGATGCCATCGCCCGCGCCGAGCTGACGAAGGCGGGCCTTGACGGGGAGATCTGGCAGTGCCCGGTCGTCCTCCTGGCCGATGTCCGCTCCGTCGGCGTCCAGGGAGACGGCCGCACTTACGGCCACCCCGTCGTGCTGCGCCCGGTCTCGAGCGAGGACGCGATGACCGCGGACTGGACGCGCATCCCCTACGATGTGCTCTCCGTGATCTCCAACCGCATCACCAACGAGGTCGACGACATCAACCGCGTCGTCCTCGACGTCACCTCGAAGCCCCCGGGCACCATCGAATGGGAATGATCGTCGGCCCACCGATCGTGTGATCGTCGCAGGGAAGCCTGGGACCTGAACAGGGGATCACGCGAACGGTGGAGGCATCGCCGAGGCAACCTTGAGGACCCCCGGATTCCGCCCCTGAACACTGTTCAGTTACAGTGGTGGGGAACCTGGGGTCGCCTCGGGTATTTCCGGATGCAGACCCGCTGCGCTCCGGGTGGAACACGAACAACGGAGTACTCATGTCTCAGGCCCACAGCACCGCCTCGGCGGGCATCACCCGTCCTCGTTCGGCCGGTCGTGCCGGCAACATCGCGCTCATCGCCGTCTTCGCCGCTATGCTCGCGGCCTTTGCGATGATGCCCCCGGTCCCGGTCGGGCCCGCCGGTGTGCCGATCACGCTGCAGACCTTCGCCATCGCCCTGTGCGGAATGGTGCTCGGACCCTGGCGGGGAGCGGCCGCGACCCTGCTCTATGTGGTCCTCGGCCTGCTCGGGCTGCCGATCTTCTCCGGCATGAACGGCGGCATCGGTGTGCTCGCCGGACCGAGCGCCGGCTACATCCTCTCCTTCACTCTCTACGCCCTGGCCGCCGGGCTCGTCGCCCGCTGGGCCGTGCGTCGCTTCCGGGGGATGAGGCTCGGCATCGCCCTGTTCCTCGGCGGATTCGCCGCCAGCCTCCTGCTCAACCACCCGCTGGGCATCCTCGGCATGTCGATCAACGCGGATCTGCCGCTTCGCGTCGCCGCCGTCGCCGACCTCGCCTACTGGCCCGGTGACATCATCAAGAACATCCTCGCCGCCTCGGTGGCCGTCCTCATCCATCGGGCATTCCCCGATGTGCTGCGCCGTCGCGGCGTGAGCATGGATTCGCTCGTCGGTGCGGGCGTCGACTCAGCCGCGGGTGCGCACCTCAACGGTGCGGCCGCCTCGGCGGCGGAGCGGGAACCGGGCGTCAAGTGACCCGGGAGATCAGCTTCAGCGATGTCGGCGTCGGGGTCCTCGACGAGGGCCCCGACGGCGACGTCGTGCGACCGATCCTCCAGAACGTCAGCTTCACCCTCACCGAGGATGTCGTGGCCGTGATCGGAGCGAACGGTTCGGGGAAGTCGACTCTGCTGCAGCTGGTCAATGGTCTGGTCACCGCGAATGCGGGGCAGGTCCTCATCGACGGAATCGACCCGTATCGGCATCCGGCGAAGGTGCGATCGCGGGTGGGGTTCGTCTTCACCGACCCGGCCGCGCAGCTCGTCATGCCGACCCCGATCGAAGACATCGAACTCTCCCTGCGCAAGTCCGTGCCGAAGGGCAGGCGGCGGGACGCGGCCCTGGCCGTGCTCGGCGAACTCGGCATCGCCGACCTCGCCGAGCGCAGCGTCTATGAACTCTCCGGCGGACAGCGGCAACTCGTGGCCTTGGCCGCGGTGCTCGCCGTCGACCCGCAGATCCTCGTGCTCGACGAACCCACGACCCTGCTCGACCTGCGCAACAGGGAGAAGCTGCGCGTGCATCTGCAGGACCTCGTCGCCCGTCGCGGGGTGCGCATCATCCTCACCACCCACGACCTCGAGTTCGCGCAGATCGCCCAACGTGCCCTCGTCGTCGAGGACGGCCGCATCGCCGCCGATGCCGCCCCCGCCGAGGCGGTCGCCGCCTACCGTCAGATGATCATGAGCGATACGCCATGAATGAGGTCCCCCAGGCGGGTGCGCACGCCGACGACGCCCGCACCGGTGCCGACGGTGCCTGTACGACCTGGCGGAAGAATGCCGGCATCAGACCACGTCCGCAGCTCTTCGGCAGAGTTGCGGCGACCCGAGGGTGGCTGCATGCGGTGCCGACCGGGGTGAAGCTCTCACTCATTGCGGTCATCGGCATCGTGGCGCTGATCTTCCGTGATCCGATCATCAACTGGTCGATGTTCGCAGTCCTCGTCTTCGTCGGGTTCACCGCTCGTCTGCGGCTGACGTACTTCCTGCGCACCTGGCTCTATGTCGCCGTGCTCGTGACGATCGTCATGGGGCTGCAGTATCTCTTCGGGTCGCTGCAGTCGGGTCTGGCCGTCGGCGGCACGGTGTTCTCCTGTGTGCAGGCCGCCCTGCTGCTGACGCTGACGACTTCGGTCGCGCAGCTGCTCGACACCTTCGCCGTCATCGTCGCTCCGCTGCGGTTCTTCGGTGCGAACACCGAGGCGATCGCTCTGACCGCGAGTCTCATGGTGCGGGCGATCTCGCACATCTCCGGGCTGCTCGGAGAGGCCGAACGGGCAGCCCGCGCCAGGGGATTGGACTCGAGCATCAAGGCGCGAGTGGTGCCGGCGATCCTGCGGTCGGTCAAATACGCGCAGGACACCGGGAGGGCCCTCGACGCCCGCGGCATCGTCGACTGAGACCACTCGGACTGTCCGCGCTCGAACTCAGCGGACCATCGGGGGTGTGGAGTAGCCTCGGCGGAGGGAAGCCTACGATCCCCTCGAACCGAAGGAGACATGATGACCGGCACCGATGACACCGTCCTCGTGGCGATGGATTTTCAGAACGGCATCGCCGGAGACGACGCCTTCGCCTCCACCGGTGTCCTCGAACGCGCTCGTGATGCCGTAGCGGCGGCCCGTGAGCACGGCATCCCCGTCGTGTGGGTGCGGGTGGCTTTGCGGGACGGGCACCCGGAGCTGGCGGCGACGTCCTCGTTCGCACAGATCGCCGCTCACGGCGACGTCGTCGAAACGCATGCTTCGACGAGCATCCACGAAACCCTCGGCCGTCACCAGGGCGAGCCGATCGTGACGAAGCGCCGCATCAGCGCCTTCACCGGCAGCGACCTCGAGGTGCTGCTGCGCGGGTACGGGGCCAGGTCGCTCGTGCTGGCCGGAGTGGCGACCAGCGGGGTCGTGCTCTCGACGGTGCGTCAGGCCGCCGACCTCGACTTCGAACTCACCGTGCTCTCCGATGCCTGTGCCGACCGTGACCCGGAAGTCCACCGGGTGCTCACCGAGAAGGTGTTCCCGAAACAGGCGCGCGTGCTCACCGTCGACGATTGGACCGCGAGCCTCGCGGATCAACGGTAGTCGCGGCGGCAGATGTCGCGCGTCGGGTGCTCAGCAGCAGAGCTCTCCTAGTTGGGGAGAGGATTCGCGAGGCCGGTGCCGACCATCGAACTGAACCCGCGGCCGAGCACCTGCGGAGCCGGATTCTCGATCGCCCGCGAGTAGTGGCCCACGAGCTGCGAGCACACACTCTTCCAACTGCGTGAGAGCACCTGCTCACGCCCGGCCGCCCCGAAGGCCCGACGTTTCGCCTCGTCGCCGAGCAGGTCGACGACATGCCCGCGCATGGCACCAAGATCCTTCGGCGTGTAGAGCCAGCCGGTGCGCGACGAGTCGACGAGGTCGAGCGGGCCGCCTCGGGCCGGGGCGATGACGGGAACCTCCGAGGCCATGGCCTCCTGGATCGTCTGGCAGAAGGTCTCGAGCTCACCCGGGGCGACCATGAGATCGAAGCTCGCGACCGCCTGTGCCAGGGCCTCCCCGCCGAGGAAGCCGGTGAAGTGAGCTCGCGGCAGTGACCGCTCCAGCCGGGTCCGCCACGGTCCATCACCGACGATGACGAGCTTGGCACCGGGCACATCGGTGAGCACGGCAAGATCTTCGACCTGTTTCTCCGCGGCCAACCGGCCGACGAACCCGATGATCTTCTCTCCGTTCGGGGCCACAGATCGTCGCCAGGCCTCTGATCGGTGACCGGGGTCGAAGCGGGAGGAATCGACCCCACGGGCCCACAGGGCCACCTCGGCGACACCGAGGTCTTCCAACTGGTCGATCGTGTAACTCGACGGCGCGAGCGTGAGGGAGGAATGCTGATGGATGTTGCGGACATGGTTCCACAGCATGGCTTCGATGCCGTGCATGCCGTAGCGCGCGGCGTAGGCGGGGACCTCGGTCTGGTAGATCGCAACGGTCGGGAGGTTGAGCGCCTGCGCGGCGAGGACTCCGCGCCAGCCGAGGACGAAGGGGCTGGCCAGGTGGACGACGTCGGGGGAGAAGCGCTGGAGCAGGCGGCGGATGCGGGTGACGCCGCCGGGCGCGACGCGGACGCGTCGGTACTTCGGCAAGGCGATCGAAGGGACCCGGACGATGCGGGCGCCGGTGACCTCCTTCGGGCCGTCCCTGCGGGTGCCCGGGGCGATGACGAGGACCTCGTCGCCGCGGTCGGCCAGGTGGTCGAGGACCCGCAGGAGTGAGTGGGTGACCCCATTCATGTTGGGGAGGAAGGACTCTGCAATGATCGCTACTCTCACGGCTTCCAGCTAAGGCCCGCTCGGTGACGAATACGTGACTCGAAAGCGACAAGGCGGCGACATCTGGCCGAAATCGTGCACATCCGCACTCGGCCGGAGGCGCTGCGGGGTCCAGGCGGTGGCCTGTTCGCGACGAATCTGAACCGCGCGTAAACTGAGGCCTCGGACAGACGCGACGCGGTGTGCGCGGCGTGCGTGCACAGGTTGAGGGACAGACGAGAGGAGCGGCCGTGATCTGGTTCATCGTCGGCGGCTGCCTCATCGCCGCTCTCGTCATCGCCTTCGTCGTCCTCACGGTTCTGCGTTTCAACCAGCTGTCGATGGCTCGGTCGGTCTGCGATGAAGCCAAACGGCAGCTCGGCGGTGAAATCCGCTCCCGCCACGCACTCGTGCCCGCGTATATCGGCACCCTCCAGCAGATCGCCGGACACGACCTGGCCACCCTCGAACTCGCGCTCGCCTCCGCGGAACGCGCCCCCTTCGACCACCGCGGTGCCGCCGCCGAGAACGCCCTCACCGAGGCGATCAACGAGGCCGCGCTCATCCCCACCGCGCTCACGGAGAGGTCGCTGACCTCGGACTTCGCCCGATCCCAGCAGGCGGTGGCGAACGAGGAGATCGATACGACGATCCAACTCCTGCACGATCAGCTGCAGGTGCTCACCGAACGGATCCTCACGGCTTCCCGCTTCTACAACACGAATGTCGAGCGCTACCACCAGCAGCGCCGGCGCCCGATCTCCCGCCTGTTCAACAACGTCTTCAAAGCCCGCGAACCCTTCACCGAGGCTGCCGTCGACGACGGCGGCGCCGCCTCGGCGAACTCATCGTCGGTGGGCAGGCGATCGTGACGCGCTTCCGCATCGATCTGGGCTACCGCGGCACGGATTTCCACGGGTGGGCGAAGCAGCCGGGGCTGCGCACCGTCCAGGCCGCAGTCGAATCCGGGCTCGAACGCGTCACCGGCACCGAGGTCGCCACCGTCGTTGCCGGCCGCACCGACGCCGGTGTTCACGCCCGGCGGCAGGTCGTCCACATCGACCTGGGCGAGGACGCGATCGCCAAGCTCGTCGGTCGGTCGAACCGCTCCGCCGAGGCGGCTCTGCTCTCCCGATTGCGCGGAGTCCTCGCCGCGGGTGAGTTCTTCGATATCGTGATCCACGCCGTGGCCGAGGTGCCCGAGGCCTTCGACGCCCGATTCTCCGCGCTGTGGCGCTCCTACCAGTACCGACTCGCCGATCACAGGTCCTTCATCGACCCGCTGCTGACCATGGTGACGCCTCGGCACAAGGGCGAACTCGACACCGAAGCCATGGCTGAGGCCGCGCGTGAGGTCCACGGCCTCCACGACTTCCTGCCCTTCTGCAAACCGCGCGAGGGCGCGACGACGATCCGCACCCTCCATGAACTCAGGGTGGTCCGCGATCAGGATGCGGTGATCACCATCGACCTGTGCGCCGATGCCTTCTGTCACCACATGGTCCGGGCGCTCGTCGGAGGGCTGATCAAGGTCGGTTCCGGCAGCTGGGAGGTGACCCGTCCCGCGGAACTCATTGCCGAGGCGGACGCGGGGCTGACCCCGGATGTGCCGATGTTCGTCACACCTGCCGAAGGCCTCGTCCTCACCGAAGTCGGGTACCCCGCTCCGGAGGACTACGCGGCCCGCGCCGCGCAGACCATGGCCCGCCGCGACCGGGAATAGGCCCGCCGAGGCCGGGAACAGGCCCGCACCGCGACCGGGAGCCGGCATCGCGGACCGGATTCGCTGACCGGGAATGGGTCGACTTCCGTGCCGCAAACCGCGTCGAATCTCATGACACGTGTCGTGATTATGAGAGAAACCCTCTTCCCAGTTGTGAGAATCCTGTGTAGATTTGCCTCAAGGTAACCTCACGTTCGCATCGGCACTGCAGGATGGGCATGTCTCCCACCGCGGCACCGTTGATGTGCGCCCGATGAAACTCATAAGGAACTGAATACATGTCCACACTTGTGTCAAAGGTCTTGGCTGCAGGCGCGGCGGTGTCGATGCTGACGCTGCCCGGCCTGTCTCCGGCCGCCGCCGCACCCGGCCTCGGCGAGGGGCAGCCCTCCTCAGCCGCGTCTTCCCCGACCGACGAGTCCCAGCAGAACCCGACCGATCCCGCCGCAGACGGTGGGAATGCTGCGAACGATGAGGCGAGATCCGCCGCCGAGCCGACGTCGACCGACGACACCTCCTCGGCGCAGGAGGCAGAGGCCGGCACCCAGGTGCAGCTGCTCAACATCACCGATTTCCACGGACGCATCTCCGACGCCGGAACCCAGGTCGCGTCCGTCGTCGAGGAGCAGCGCGCTGCGTTCGACTCCAAGGGCGGCACCGGCATGCTCTCGGCCGGTGACAACATCGGTGCCTCCCCGTACAACTCGTCGTCGGCCAAGGACAAGCCCACGCTCGATGTCCTCAACGCGATCGGCGTGCAGGCATCGGCGGTGGGCAATCACGAGTTCGACCGCGGAGTCGAAGACCTCACCGGACGCGTCGTCGAGGGAGCGGACTTCCCCTACCTCGGCGCGAACGTCTACGCCAAGGGCACCGAGGACGTCGTCGACGGACTCGACGAATACTCGATCGTCGACGTCGACGGGGTCAAGGTGGCCGTCATCGGCGTCGTCACGCAGGAGACTGCAACGCTCGTCTCGCCCGGGGGCATCGAAGCCATCGAATTCGGCGATCCCACGGACGCAGTCAATCGGGTCGCCGACGACATCGAAGACCTGCCGGCCGATGAACAGCCGGATATGACGGTCGTCGAGGCCCACCTCGGCGCGTCGTCGACGGAGAGCCTCGAGGATGCGAAGGCCTCGAACGCGGAGTTCAAGAAGCTCGTCACCGAGGCCGATGCGTCGATCGACGTGCTGTTCACCGGCCACACTCATCTGCCCTACAGCTTCGAAGCTCCGGTTCCCGGCGACGCCGACCGGACCCGCCCGGTCCTCGAGGCCGGCAACTACGGCACTCACGTCGGGCAGGTCCAGCTCACCTCCGACGGCGAGGGCGACTGGTCGACGGATGCGGTCAACCTCATCGAGACCGAGGACCAGAGCTATGACTCCCCGGTCGTGGACGAGGTTGAGAGGATCGTCGCCGAGGCGGACGAAGCGGCCAAGGTTCCGGGATCTGTCGTCCACGGCAAGATCACCGAAGACATCACTCGTGCCTTCTCCGACGGCAACGAGAACCGCGGCGGCGAGTCGAC
This sequence comes from Brevibacterium sp. S111, assembly GCF_004745075.1. Taxonomy (GTDB): domain Bacteria; phylum Actinomycetota; class Actinomycetes; order Actinomycetales; family Brevibacteriaceae; genus Brevibacterium. Next base: position 113,192 of record NZ_RHFH01000008.1, on the reverse strand, counting down.
GCTGGGCAACCTCGTTGCCGATGCGCTCAAGGACGGTGTGGAGGGTTCGCAGCTGGACGAGGCGGATTTCGGAATCACGAATCCGGGCGGTCTGCGCACCGATCTGCTCTGCGATCACATCTACAACACCGAAGAGAAGTGCGAAGTCACGGCCGCCGAACTCAACGAGGTGCTGCCGTTCGCCAACGACCACGGCGTCGTGACGATGAAGGGTGCCGATGTCATCGGGCTCTTCGAAGAGCAGTGGCAGCCTGAGGGTGCGCGCAACTCCTTCCTCCACCTGGGCATCTCCGATGAGCTCGACGTCGTCTATGACTCCGAAGCCGACCGTGGTCAGCATGTGAAGTCGGTCAAGGTCAACGGCGAGGCGATCGATGAGGAGAAGGACTACCGGGTTGCGACGCTGAGCTTCCTCGCCGCCGGTGGTGACAATTTCACCTCCTTCGCCGAGGGCACGTTCGAGCAGTCGGGCCTCACCGACTTCGACACCTGGGTGAACTACTTCGAGAAGAACACGCCGGTCTCACCCGACAAGAACGAACGCCAGGCCGATGCGGCCGATGACGTCATCGACAGCGGTGATCTCACCGCTGAGCTGACCGGTCCGAAGACCATCGCGCCCGGAGCCAGCGCCGACTTCGTCCTGAAGACTGACGCGAAGTCCGAGGTCGCCGGTCCGATCGACGTCACCGTCGACCTGCCGAAGGGATACACCGCCGAGGTGGCCCCGAAGTTCTCGGCTGAGTCGGCATCCGCGAAGGACTCCGAGGCCAAGGCGCCCGAAGTGAAGGCCGACGCGAATGCCGCGAAGACGATCACGCTCAAGTCGATCCCGGCGGGGGAGTCGCAGACTCCGGTGACCGTAACCGCTCCGCAGGATGCTTCGGGGGATGTGACAGTCAAGCTCAGCCTGCAGGCGAACGCTGAGGGCCCGTGGTGGGATGACAACCCGCTGCCGCTGGCACATGAGTACGAGGCCACCGCTGCGGTGTCCGATGATGCGAATGCCTCGGCCGGTGACGACGGTTCGGCCGACGGCGGTGCTGACGGAGGCGCGGCCGACGGTGGCGCAGCTGACGGCGGCGGTGCTGACGGCGGCGACAGCGCGGCCGGCGGCTCGGACGGTTCGTCCTCTGCCGACGGTGCCGATGCGAACGCCTCATCCGACGGCGGTTCGTCTGACGGATCCGGTTCGGATGCGAACGGTTCGAAGGACGGCGGCGATCTTCCGCGCACCGGTTTCGAGACCTTCAACATCGTCGCTGCGGCTCTCGCGCTCATCGTCGCCGGTGGCACCGCGGTCACAGTGGTTCGCCGCCGCAAGATCACCAGCTGACCCGAAGCCCACGCTGAAGCAGATGCCGGGCTGAGCCGAGGCCCACGCCGAAGCGAGGTCCACGCTGAAGCATGCACGCGGCCGCGGGGCCGGAGAGAACTTCTCTCCGGCCCCGCAGTCTTTAGTTCGCAGGGTTCTGGCGGCCGTCGGGCCTCCAGCCTGCAAGACTCCGGCCTGTCGTTCGCCCTCAAGCATGCAAGGCTCCGCCCAACGGCCGGTCTTCCATCCTGCAGTCGGTGTTTCCGCGCTAATCGCCACCGTTCAGCGAGCATCCCTCACCGTTAGCTTCAATACTGCCTGGTAGCGGCACGGTGCACCGTTGCTTCGGGGTGTTTTGTCGCTTCGGCGTCGTATTGCTGCGAGCTGTAGGAGTTGCCGCTGACGGTGAGTGATGCGACCGGCTTCAGCTGCGAGAACCCGACTCGGGCTCGGACGCGTCGGGCTCGGCCGCGGCGCCGGCCGCAGCGTCTGTGTCGGGCTCGGTCGCGGCGTCGGCGTCCGCAGCGTCAGCGTCGGCATCGACGACTGCGGCACCCGACTCCACGGTGTTCTCCACGGTGCCCGTGCCGGCCGGCGTCGGCGGCAGACTCGCTCGGAACGTCTCGAGGTGGGTGAGGACCGGGACGAGGAAGAGGATGCCGACGGCCGGAACCACGATGCCCGAGTCGTTGATGAGGGTGCCGACTCCCAGCAGGATCGCCAGGCTGATCATCGCCGCACGCAGCAGCGGGACCCGCAGGTAAGTGTTTTGGAGTCCGCGCAGGCCGAAGCGCAGAGGATCCAGCGCCATCCAGAACACGCCGATGATGATGAGCGGCAGCACCAGCGTCATCCACGACTGGGTGAGGATGTCGATGTTCATCCCGATCTTGCGGGCGAGCACGCTCAGCGCCTGACCGCTGATGATCGAGTCGAAGAACCGGCCGAAGTGAGTGCGCTGATCGGCCGGGCGCAGCCAATCGAGGAAGAGCACAGCGAGCATGACGACCCCGGCGATGCTCACGGTCAGCCCGAGTCGTTTGAGGGAGAACCGAATGCTCGCCGCCGCCAGCACGAGGTAGGCGACGCCGATGATGAGCGTCGGCACGGAACCGAACTTCGTGCCCAAGCCCGGGGCGGCGAGGATCACGCACGAGGCGAGTACGGGAAGCGTGACGATGAGGATGCGGTGCAGCGGCTTCGTCACCAGAGAGGCGAAACCGGCGACCGCCAACAGCAGCGCACAGCAGTAGAGGGCCAGCGCCGAATTCCCGATCCCGTAGAACCGAGAGGCGATGAGAAGCGGCTCACCCAACAGTGTCGACATCTGCAATTGCGAACCCGTGACGACGTCATAGGCGAGGACGCAGACGGTGACGACCGAGACGAAGAGGACCGGCCCGAACTTGTGGTTTCGCCATGGTCCGAGCAGCGCCAAACCGCCGAGCAGCAGCGCCCAACCGACCAGTGCCCCGAGCATCGCGATGTCCGGGTTCGTCGCCCGCTCCCAGGGGACCGCGTTGACCAGATACGTCGAGATCGGCATCGCCGCGAACACGACGCCGAGGCGGTACGCCGCGGAATGGACGAGTTCGCGATGGTTCTTCCGCAGGAACCAAGCGCAGGTCAGCAGCCCGACCATGAGGACCGCGACGACGGGGAAGAACCACGTCGAGAGATCATTCTGCGTCTTCACCGCCACCTGCCGGTCGAGCACGGCCTGAAAGCGCGCCTTCCAATCTGACCCGGTCGACCCGACCGTCATTGGCGCACCGGCTGCGTTGTCCATCTCCTCGGCACCGGAGAGCGATACGAGGGTGGGCGCAAGATCGGGCACCTGCACGAGCCCCGGCTGCCTGGTCGAAGACGAGGTGAGCAGTCCGGCCGACTGGCCGGGTCGCAGCATCATCGTCGCCTGCATCGACGAACCCTCGTGCGTGCCATCGGCGATCGAGGAGAACACAACGGGAACCGTCCCCTCGCCGAGGCGGTTCGGACGGTCCGCACTCATCCAACCGGTCGCCTCGAGGATGTCCCCAACCTGGGCATCGAGCTTCTTCAGCGAGTATCCGTCGGCGGCGGTGTTGCCGAGGTCGACGAGGGTGAGCTCGCCATCTCCGGCGGACTTCGCCACGTCCGCGCCGAGGTTGGACCCGACGGGCGACCAGTTCTCGACATGGCCGGTAGGGGAAGCGGCGGCGATCGCGGCCCCATCACCGAAGGAGCGGATGTCGGGCACCGCCTCGGCGAGGGCGCCGAGGGAGGCATCGTAGTTGTCACTGCGTGCGACCTGCGCGTACACGTCCCAATCAGCCACCCAGCCGTCGAGGGGCGCGGCCGGTTCGCGGCACTGATCGCGGGGTTCGTCGGCCGCCCGCCGCCCGGAACCGAGCCCGAGCCAGCCGTCGACCGGGCAACTCGTCGACCGCACACTGCGAGGCGTGATCGTTCCGATCTGCCCGCCCTTCATCATCACCCACAGGTGCGGGGTGGTGCGCGGGTCAAGGTCCTCGAAGCTGAAACCGGAGACGCTGATCGACACAGCACCCGGATCCGCCGAGGCAGCCTTGTCGTCTGATGACACCGATCGCTGCGTGCCCGCCCCTTCCGAATTCTGTGCAGCCATCGCAGCCTGGTCGGCCTGACCGACCTGCGGGGCTTGGCCGGCCCGATCGGCCGAGCCGGCCTGACTGGCCGAGTCGGCCTGCGCGACATCGGGGAGGGCGAGGAAGATGAGTGCGATTGCGAGAATGCCGAGGAGGACTCGGCCGGCGATCGAGGGCACGGTGAACCTCATCGGTGGGCCTCCTCGGTGCCGGTGTCATCACCGATTCGCGCCGGCGGCGGGCCGCCTGATGAGGTCCCGGAAGTCGTTGCCACGGTGTCCTCGGCGTGTTCGGCACTGAGCGCGAGCAGGTAGGGCAGGAGCACCATGGCTCCGGTCGAGGGCACGGCGACTCCGGAATCGGTGAGCACGAGTCCGACGCCGAGCCCGGTGGCGGCGGCGAGGAACCCGAAGTGAAGGTCGGAGTCGGCGAACACCTGCGGCAGTTTGCCCCGCCACTTGTTCACCAGCCGCGCAGTCCGACCATTGCGGCCGCCGCTGCCGCCGAGGCCACTGCTGTGTGCAGTGAACCGCGGGAAGTGGAGCAGGTAGCGGAGGAAGAACAGGACGGCGATGACCGCGAGCGGGGTGACGATGGCCAGGGCGGGATTGACCTGGATGATGTGGAGGTTCGCGCCGAGCTTCCGGCCGATGACCTGCAGGGCCTCGCCGGAGACGATCTGGCCGAAGAAGTTGCCGAAGTGCGACCGTGATCCCGCCGGGCGCAGCCAATCGAGGAAGGCGATGCCGATGAGCACGGCCAGGGATGCGACACCGATGAGTCCGAGGCGGACCAGGGACAGACGGATCTTCGTCAGCAGCGCCAACAGCACCATGAGCCCGGCGAGGATGGCGATCGTGCCGCCGAACTTCGCGCCCCAGGAGGGATTGCCGGAGACGAACACGGCGATCAGACCGATGACGATCGGGACGACGACGAGTAAGCGTCGGTGACCGCGGGCGCGCAGCCAGGACACGGTCAGGCCCAAGAAGATGAAGAGACTGACGATGAAGATCGCGGCACCCTGATTGCCCAGACCGTAATAGCGACCGCCGACGATCGGGTTGTAGCCGAGCAGCGAATTCGCCTGGAGATGCGAACCGGTCGCCAGGTCGATGGCGATGATGAGCAGATTCGCCCCGGTCAGTGCCCCGACCCGGCCCCGCCAGGTCCGACCCCACGGCGGGATGAGTGCCAGCACGAACAGTGCGGCGGCGGTGCCGAGGACCGACAGCAGCAGTCCGAGGTCCGGCTGGGCCATCCGCGACCACGGCAGCAGCCCGGCGAGGAATGCTCCCATGGGCAGTGCCGCGACACCGAGGGAGACCCAGCCGAGTCCGCGGTGGACGAGTGGTGCCAGGGTGGCGCCGCCTCGGCGAGCGAGGACCGACCGGCTCAGCAGCAGACCGCAGAGGAGGAACAGGGAGTAGAAGACGATGTCGAGGGTGAGTGAGAACGTCGCCAGGTGCTGGTGGATCGTCGTCGACTTCTGCGCCTCGGCGACGAGATCGTCGATGCGTTTCTGCGGGTCGTCGTCGCTGGGCGTCTGTGCAAAGCCGACGGCGGCGGGGGAGTCGACGCCGAGGATGTCGAGGATGCCCGGGGCCAGGTCCGTGATCTGCAGCAGCCCAGGGGTGCGGGTCGTCGACGAGGACAGAGACCCCGGCGCGAAGCCGGGCCCGGAGGCGATGAAGGCCCGCAGCTGCGGAAGTCCGGAACTGTCGCCGAGACCGGCGACGATGATCGTCGGATCGGCCGCGCCCTCTTTCGCATTCTCCCGGATCTCCTTGAGTCGGACCCCGAGACGGCGATCCGCCTCGGCGACGCGGGTCTCCCGGTCGAAGTCGGGCGGCACGGTGTACGAGTAGTTCGGGATCGGGTCGAACAGCCAGGACCGGATGCCGATCGCGCCGAGATCGACGAGGTCGAGGCGGCAGTCGGTGGCGTTCGCGTTCTCCGCGAAGTCCGTCACCACTCCGTTCTCGTCGGCGGCGGCATAGGCGGCACCGGGGCCCTCGGCGGCGACGCAGGGTTCGAGGACGGCATCCTCATGGACGGCGGGAGTGTCCTGGCGTGCACCCTTGCCCTGTTCGGCGACGATGCGGGCGAGCATCCCGTAGTCGACGGTGTAACCGGAGCCGATGTTCGGCTCCTTGACCGCGTCGAAGCCCTCGATCTGTGCCGTGGTCGCCCCGGCCACCGACTTCTGCCCATGAGTTTCGTCACTCTTCGCGGACTCCTCGTCCGGCTCGTCGCCCTCGCGGACGGGGTCGGCGGCCCCGTCGTCGGGGTCGACGGAATCGTGATCGAAGTTCGTGGTGGGGCCGATCATCGTCGGGCAGCGGGCCGAGTCCTCGTCGTCGACCTCCTCGGCGTCGGGGGTGGGCCCGGCCCGCGCTCGGGCACCGGCACCGAAGGACAGCCACCCGGAGGCGGGGCATGTGGCTGCGCCGATCGTGCGCACGTTGAGGTTGGCCGCCGCCCCCTTGGACAGCAGGCGGTAGAGGTTCGGGGTGCGCTCGCGGTCGATATCGTTGATGGTCAGGCCCGGTATGCCGAAGACGATCGTCTTCCCGTCCGGGGCCGTCGTCGCGTCATCGGCCGCGGTGGGGGAGGCGGTCGAGGCCTGCGCCGAGGCGGTCCCGCTCTCCGAGGATGTGGCCCCGCTGCGGGTGGTGCTCCCCGTCGCGGCCTGCGCCTGGTCGGAGCCGATTCCGAATCCGGCCGTGAGGAGCCCGACTGCCAGGAGCCCGACCAGCAGACCCAGCATGAGGATTCTCAATGCGGGAAGTCGGGAGAGCAGGCTGGAGTGAGTCGGCACAGATCAATACTATCGGCTCAGGTTTCGCGCGGGTCTGAGACCGCTCTGAGCGTTTGCTCCCCAGGCCTGCGGCCATGTATATTTGATTGTCGTTGTGTGTGCTTGTCGCACTCCCTTACATAGCCTCATGCGTTGCAGGCCCGTAGGTGAGGGGAATGCGTCGATAGGTTCACCCGATTGAAGACAACCAGCGCTTGGGACCCAGTTGGACTCACGACCCGATGAGGATTCGGCGCTGCACTGACAAGATACGAAAAGAAGGCTACTTTTGCGTACGTACACAGCTAAGTCCGGTGACATTGAGCACCAGTGGCACGTCATCGACGCCACTGACCAGGTGCTCGGTCGCCTTGCTTCGCAGGTTGCACGCCTCCTGCGCGGCAAGCACAAGACCACGTTCACCCCGAACACCGACACCGGTGACTTCGTCATCATCATCAACGCCGACAAGGTCGCGCTGACAGGTGCGAAGCTCGAGAAGAAGCGCGCTTATCGCCACTCCGGATACCCCGGTGGCCTCAAGAGCGTGAACTACGCCGAGCTCCTCGCCACTCATCCTGAGCGTGCAGTCGAAAAGGCTGTCGCCGGTATGGTCCCGAAGACTCGTCTCGGACGTGCCCAGATGCAGAAGCTGAAGGTCTATGCAGGTGCTGAGCACCCGCACGCCTCCCAGAATCCGCAGCCGTACGAACTCAGCCAGGTCGCGCAGTAAGCGCCTGAGCTCTAGACATCCCGAGGAGAACCGTGGCTGATACCACCAACGCGACAGAAACTGTCGAAGAAGAGATCACCGAATACACTTCCGAGACTCCCGAATCTGCCGGCCTGGGCGAAAGCACCGCTGGTGGACGTGGACAGTCCCTGACCGCTCCCGGCAACGGAGTCGGCCGCCGCAAGCAGGCAATTGCTCGCGTGCGCCTCGTTCCGGGCACCGGTGAGTGGACGATCAACGGACGTACTCTCGAAGAGTACTTCCCGAACAAGCTGCACCAGCAGCTCGTCAACGAGCCCTTCACCCTGCTGGACCTCGATGGTCGTTTCGACGTCATCGTGCGCATCTCCGGCGGTGGACCCTCCGGCCAGGCTGGCGCCGTCCGCCTGGGCGTGGCTCGCTCGCTCAATCAGATCGATGCGGAGTCCAACCGCGCCGAGCTGAAGAAGGCCGGTTACCTGAGCCGCGACGCTCGCGTCCCCGAGCGCAAGAAGGCCGGACTCAAGAAGGCCCGCAAGGCACCTCAGTTCTCGAAGCGCTGATCGACCTGTTCGAGAAGCTGCGACTGGTCTGCCACTGAGTCGCAGTCATCGACAGTTCAGTTCGACGAACGTGAGAATGCGGCCCCGAACCTGGTTCGGGGCCGCATTCTCATATCCGGGCGCGGAAACCTGCGTTCGATGCGATCACGTCCCATCCCCTCGATCCCAGCGGTGACACCGGTCGTGATCGGCCGCCTCGGCGAGGGGATCGACTAAGATCGACTCCGACATTGACGAAAGGACCCCCACATGTCTCGACTCTTCGGCACCGATGGAGTGCGCGGACTGGCCAACCGTGACATCTCGGCCAAACTCGCGCTGCAGCTCTCGGTCGCAGGATCACGCGTGCTCAGCCGCGGCTGGACGGGTGAGAAGCGCCCCTTCGCTGTGGTCGGGCGAGACACGCGCGTGTCCGGCGAATTCCTCTCCGCGGCACTGAGCGCAGGCATCGCCTCGACCGGGGTCGACGTTCTCGATGCGGGCATGTTGCCGACGCCCGGCATCGCCCAGGTCGTCAAGGACACAGGTGCGGCTTTCGGCGTCGTCATCTCCGCCTCCCATAACCCCATGCCCGACAACGGGATCAAGTTCTTCGCCGCCGGCGGAACCAAGCTCGACGACGCGGTCGAGGACGAGATCCTCGCGATCTTCGACGAGGAGTGGGATCGCCCGACCGGTGCCGCTGTCGGTCGCATCTCCCGCTACCCGGCCGCCGCGGACGAATACACCGAGCACCTCGTGCGCTGCGTCGACGCCGGGAACGTGCGTCCGCTGTCGGGACTCAAGGTCGTCGTCGACTGCGCCCACGGTGCCGCCTCCATCGTCGGACCCGCCGCACTGCGCCAGGCCGGCGCCGAAGTCATCGTCTCCGCCGCCGAACCCGACGGCTTCAACATCAACGACGGGGTCGGCTCCACGCACCTCGAACCGCTGCAGCGACTCGTCGTCGAAACCCAGTCCGACCTCGGTGTGGCCTTCGACGGCGACGCCGACCGCTGCCTGGCCGTGGACTCCCTGGGGCGCGTCGTCAACGGCGACCAGGTCATGGGCATCCTCGCGATCGGGCTCAAGGAGCTCGGTGAGCTGCGCGGAAATACGTTGGTCACGACCGTCATGTCGAACCTCGGGCTGAAGCAGGCAATGGACAAGTACGGCATCGCCACCGTGCAGACCTCCGTCGGTGACCGTTATGTGCTCGAGCGGATGCTCGCCGACGGCTACTCTCTCGGCGGAGAGCAGTCCGGGCATGTGCTTATGCTCGATCACGGTACGACCGGCGACGGAGTGCAGACGGCGCTGCACCTGATGAAGCGCATGGCGGACGCCAAACGCACTCTGGCCGACCTGGCCGCGGAGATCCCGCAGCTGCCGCAGGCTCTCGTCAACGTCAAGGGCGTGGACAAACACGGGTTCGACCATCCGCAGGTCGCCGCCGAGGTGGCCGCTGTCGAGGCCGAACTGGCCGACACCGGCCGCGTGCTGCTGCGTGCTTCGGGAACCGAGCCACTCATTCGCGTCATGGTCGAAGCCGCCACCGAGGACACCGCCACCGAACAGGCCGAACGTCTCGCTGCCACCGTCAAGGAGCATCTGGCGCTCTGACCCGTGCTGCCGCTCCGCCGCCCGGTCAAGGGGTCGCTCGGTTGCCGCCCTGTCAAGGGGCGATCGGTTGCCGCCAACCGGACTTTGCAGCCTTCCGTCGTGCTCAACATCGCTCAAGTAGCGCGGAGCTCGAAAAAGTCGTCGCCAGTGACGACTTTTTCGAGTTTCGTGCTACTTGAGCCTGTGGATTCGAGTGGGCGGTTATCCACAGGCCCTGGAACCAACCTTGTGGTGGGTCACTCAGCTCCGGAATGCTGGGTGCATGTTCGCCTGCCTGACTTCTGCAGAACTCAGCGCCGCTGGGCTCAATTCCTACCAACTGCGGCTGGCTGAGCGCTGCTGTGTGAGGAGAGTCCGCCGCGGCGTGTATGTGGTGACGGCGGTCTGCGACGATCCGGCGCACCGATTCATTGCGAGTGTTGGGACTGCATCGGGTATCAGCCTGCCGCAGGAGTCGGCAGGGGCCCTCAAGCGGAATGAGGATCTGCGCATCCTCGTGCGGTCGTATGTCGATGATGTTCCTGCCGGAGCGGTCTTCTCTCACCAGAGCGCCCTGATCGTCCACGGCCTGTCGATCCCGTACTTCGAGGACAGTGCACCCACCCGTGTGGAATTCTCCCACCCGGAGTTCGGGGTCCAGCGTTCCTTCGTTCGCGTCTGGAAGAGGCCGCTGGAGGCGAAGACTGAGATCGTCAGGGGCTGCCGGGTCACTTCATTGCCTCAGACCCTGCTGGACGTGTCCCGTGATTGCCCACTGGCGTTCTCTGTCGCTGTGGTGGACGAGGCGATCCGTCGAAAGCTCATCTCAGCTCGAGAGTTCGCAGACTACTGCGCTCGTCACCCTGTGAGAACCCGACAAGGACGCATCGATGCCGTAGCCGCGAACGTCGACGCCCGGCGGGAGTCGGTGGCCGAATCGATCACGGCGGTCCGGTTCGTCGAATACTCAGTGCCAGGCTTCGAACCGCAAGTGGTCATTCTCGATGAGAACGGTGAATTCGTTGCGCGGACAGACTTCGCCAATCCAAAGGCTCACGTCATCGCAGAATTCGATGGAGCAGGAAAGTACTACCTCGACGGTGCCGACCCGAAGCAGGCCTTCGAGCATGAGCGTCGCAGGGAGTATTCGCTTCGCAATCTTGGCTTTCAGGTCTTCAGAATCACTTGGAAAGACCTTTTCAAAGGCGACCTCTTCCTGCGCATCAAAGACAGCGTCAATCGGCGCAGCGCGCAGACAGCCTAACGCGCGAATACTGCGGCCGATCTTGCGAGCAGACGGCACACTGACCGCACGAGAGTCCTGCCTCTCGGCCGGCTGTGCCGCAGGTGGTGCCGCTCAGGTCACGCGAATCTCGAAAAAGTCGCCGCCAGTGACGACCTTTTCGAGATTCGCGTGACTTGAGTAGAAGGTTGGGCTGTTGGCGTGACTAGAGCTGAGGGTGGGGCTGTTCGCGTGACTTGAGCAGAAGGGTGGGCTGGTCGCGTGACTAGAACTGAGGGTGGGGCCGTTCGCGACCTCCGAAGAGGGCTTCCGGCAGCGGGCAGCACGACGAAAGGCTCCGCTCGCCGACGTAAGCGAGATGTAAGCGCCGCTTGGGAGGATCGAGCCATCCGACGACGGATCAGAGTCGACCGCCGTCGGTACAGAACCTCACATCTTCCAACGATCGGAGATCTATGACTCTGCAATCCCAGCCGGTCCTCACCGATGTCGCACGTGAGGATACGACCGATTCAGCCGCCGAACTGGCCGCGATGGTCGAGCCGGTGACGATCTATCTTCCCGGCGATGCCGGGTACGACAGTGCCAGAACGCTGTGGAACACCGCCGTCGATCTGCTGCCTGCAGCGATCGCGGAACCGACCACCGCCGCCGAGGTGTCCGCTGTCGTCACCGCGTCACGACAGCTCGGACTGAAGGTCGCCCCGGTGAGCACGGGTCACAACGCAGGCCCGTTGGTCCAACACGACCTCGCATCGACCGTCCTGGTCAAGCTCTCCGCCATGACCGCGGTCGAGGTCGATCCGTCGACAGCGATGGCGAAGGTGCAGGGCGGAGCGCTGTGGGGCGACGTCATCGACGCCGCTGGTCGCCACGGTCTGGCTTGCCTGCATGGCTCGTCACCAGATGTCGGAGTCGGCGGATACCTGCTCGGCGGCGGGATTTTCCTGTACGGGCGCAGACTCGGAATGGCCACCAGCAGTCTCACCGCCGTGGAGATCGTCCTGGCCGACGGCTCCCTGATCCGTGCGGACCATCGTCAGCATCCGAGCCTGTTCTGGGCTCTGCGCGGGGGAGGCGGCAGCTTCGGCATCGTCACCTCCTTCGAATTCTCGCTGTATCCGCTGGAGACCGTGCACGCAGGAATGATGGTCTGGGACATCGACGATGCTGACCGGGTCGTACGTTCCTGGGCGAAATGGGCACATGGCGCCCCCGATGAGATCACCACCTCGATGCGCATCCTCAATCTCCCGGAGGCCCCGGACATCCCGGAATCGGTGGGAGGTCGCCCTGTCGTCTGCATGGACGGCGCCGTCCTGGGAAGAGAAGACCAGGCCGACAGCATTCTCGCTCCGCTCAGGGCACTGTCCCCGCGGGTCGACACCTTCGACCAGGTGCCGCCCAGCGCGATCGCCCGCCTCCATATGGATCCTTTGGGGCCGACCCCGGTCACCGGCGACACAGCCCTGCTGGGGCGCCTGACGGATGAGGCGGTAGACGCATTCCTTGCCGAAGTCGGACCCGGAACCGAGCACGCTCTGCTGTCGGCGGAGCTGCGTCAGCTCGGGGGAGCCCTATCACGGCGAAATCCCGACGGCGGTGTGCTCAGCCGATTGGACGGGAGTTTCCTGCTCTTCGGTGTGGCGATCGCCGACACTGCGGAGAACGAAGCGCGCGGACATTCGGACGCTTCCCATCTGGTTCGAACGATGTCGCCATGGAGCACGGGGCGTCGGTACCTCAACTTCGCCGAAGAACCGGTCGACGTCGGTGACAATTACGGTGAACGCGAATGGCTGACGCTGACGAGGGTGAAGAGCGCCTACGATCCTGAGAATCTGTTCGCAGCTAATCACCCAGTGCCGCTGGCTCACAGGTGATCCCGGTGCCTGCACCCGGACTCGCCGCGGTGCGGTGTGTGAACGGTACCGGGAAGTCGATGCGGCGGTAGTGAGACTGCGCCTCACGTCGGTGGCGGAGAGCGGACGGTGCATCCCCCATCTGCTCTTCCGCCTCGGCGAGGCGTGCGGCGGCTCGACCGGCGAAGAGCCAGTAACCGGACCACTGTGCCAGTTCGCGTCCGGCTCGAGCGTGCACGATCGCGGTCTTCGGCCGCCCCCACATCAACTGGGCTTTGGCCATCGACGCATGGGTACCGGCGGCCAAGGGGATGCGCATCGTCTCGTGAGCGCACAGGAGAGCGGTTCGGTACCAGTCGAAGCACTCGACATCGCCCGCATCACGTTTCGAACAGGCGACATCGAGCAGAAGCGGCCCCTCATCGGTTTCGGCACTGGCCCGTCGGGCGATGTCCAAAGCGGTGAGAGCTCCGACCACGGCATGGTGCTGTCGACCGGCCCTCCTGTCGATCTGGCTTCGGGTCCGCCACCACATGACTTGGCGTGACATAGGCCCGGTCGGCTCGCCTGCGGCGGTCAGTGACTCCTCGGCTCGATTCAGTCGAGACATGTGGGTGAGGACCAGGGCCCGGATGATCCGCAGCATCGCATCGGTTCCCGTCGTTCGCCCGTCGAGCCTCGACGCCTCACCGAGGAGGCGCAGAGCCCGGCGCAGGTCGCCGATCAGCGCCATGACTGCCACCATGTCCCGGAGCAGGATCGCACACTGATTCTCGTGTCCCAGCCCCGAGTGGAGGGCCTCCAAACGCTCCAGCACGGTCAGTGCCTCATGGGGTCGACCTGTGGCCATAAGGATGTACGCGAGTTCTCGACGCAGCACCGATCCGCGCATCGTCGGATCGGTCTCGTCCTCGCTGCAGGGTATGAGTTCACCGGCCGGGTCGACGATGGCGAGGTCGGAGCGGATCGCCTCTTCCCGCAGACGCGAGAGCGGCTGGTGAGGGGCGATGAGGTCCGGGGCCGAATCGAGCCCCAGGTCCGCGAGAGCGCGGTTGACCTGCGTGAATGCTTCGGGCAGTTCCGTGGCCCGCCCCGTCTGCTGCAGTGCCGACAATCGCAGAACCTGGGCGTGCTCGTTCTCCGGCTGTTCTTGTGTCAGCAGAGTGAGCAGCCTGAGCGCCGTGCGACCGTCGCCGAACTCCAGATGGAATTCGGAGCACTTCTCCCGCACCTGTGTGTACAGGTCCCTGAGCTCGGACTGCCAGGCTGCGGTCTCGGGCAGGTCGACGCCGGGAAACGGTTCGCCCTCCCATAGGGACGCAACGCGTTCAAGATGGCGGAGGGTCTCGAGATCGTGATCGGGCAGGTCACCGGCAAGAGCGGATCGGGCGCTGTGTTCGAAGCGCCATGCATCGACGGCGGACTGTGCGAGATCGAGGCGATAGCCGTATGCCGAACTCAGCAGAACGCCGTCTCCCAACTGCCGACGCAGTCGGTGGATTTGGACGTGGAGGCGCGTGTGAGCACGTTCGGACCATCCGTCCGGCCACAGGGCTTCGACGATGAGCGATGCCGGCGTCCATGCCCGGAGCCGGAGAACCAACAGAGACAGGAGGGCTCGCTGAGTGCGTCCCTGTACCCCTCGGGCCACACCATCATGGAGAATCTCCACGCGCCCCATTACGCGCAATTCCATCCGATCAGCGTAGAGGCATAAGACACCAGGAGGAATACCTCGACGAACCTCACGAGCTTTCGGGCTGTTCGTTGTCCCGTCGTCCTCCGGTTTCCTATCTCAGCAGTCGATGATCGGAGCGAGGCAGAGGAAGAATACGAAGACGATCACTGCCATGTGACAGCCATCAGCAAGCGATCGACGAGCAGCCATCAGCGAGCTGTCGACGGCTGCGTTGGAGTGTGGCTGTGGAGTGATGGCGAGTCGCTCCGACGCGCGGTCCGTCGACGCTCAGCTCGACGCGAACTGGGTGGCGTAGAGCTCGGCGTAGCGGCCGCCGCGGCCGACGAGTTCCGCGTGCGAACCGGATTCGACGATGCGCCCGGCCTCGACGACGAGGATCGTATCGGCCTGCCGGATCGTCGACAGCCGGTGCGCGATGACCAGCGCCGTGCGACCGTGCATCGCCTGAGCCAGCGCCCGCTGAATCGCCGCCTCGTTCGTCGAGTCCAGCGCCGAGGTGGCTTCGTCGAGGACGACGATCTCCGGGGATGCGAGCAGCATCCGGGCGATCGTCAGTCGCTGACGCTCACCGCCGGACAGACGGTACCCGCGCTCGCCGACGACCGTGTCCAAGCCGTCGGGCAACGCATTGATGACGGTTGACAGCTGCGCCCGGTCGATCGCCTCGAGCATCTGCTCCTCGGTCGCGTCGGGGTTGACGAGCGCGAGGTTCGCCCGGATGGACTCGTGGAAGACATGACCGTCCTGAGTGACCACGCCGACGGCGTCGCGCAGATCGGAGAATGACAGGTCGCGGACATCCACCCCGCCGATCCGGACAGACCCGCCGGTGGTGTCATACAGGCGCGGCAACAACGAGGCGATCGTCGACTTGCCGGCACCCGAAGAACCGACGAGAGCGACGGTATGTCCTGCGGGGATCGTGAAGCTCAGGTCGTGGATGACTTCGTCGCCGCCGCGGGAATCGAGCACGGAGACGTCTTCGAGGCTGGCCAGGCTGACCTGAGAAGCGCTGGGATACGCGAAGTCGACGTGATCGAAGGACACGTCCAACCCGCCGGCCGGCAGCGCACGCGGCTTCTCGGGTTCCTTGAAGTAGGGCACGAGGTCGAGGATCTCGAACACGCGCTGGAACGACACGACGGCACTTTGGATGTCCAGGCGTGCGTTCGCGAGCATGGTCAGTGGAGTATAGAGCCGGGTGAGCAGCAGTGCCAGGGTCACGACCTGCCCGGCATTGAGGTTGCCGAGGACGGCCTGAGCACCTCCGACACCGTAGACCAGGGCGAGGGCCAGAGCCGATACCAGCGTCAGCGAGGACACGAACGTCGACTGCAGCATCGCGACCTTGACGCCGATGTCGCGGACCTGACCGGCACGGTCGGCGAACTCCTCGTTCTCCTTGCGCGGATTGCCGAAGAGCTTGATCAATGTCGCACCGGCGGCCGAGAACCTCTCGGTCATCCGCGTGGACATGTCCGCGGAGTTGTTCGCGGCCTCGAACTGCAGAGAGGCGAGCTTCCCCGAGAGCATACGGGTGGGGATGATGAACAGGGGCAGCAGGAGGATCGACATCACCGTCACCTGCCAGGAGATCGTGACCATCACACCCACGGTCAGCGCTAGGGACACGAAGTTCGACACGATTCCCGACAAAGTGTTCGAAAACGCCCGCTGCGCGCCGATGACATCGGTGTTGAGCCGGGAGACCAGGGCGCCGGTACGGGTGCGGTTGAAGAAGGCGATCGGCATCGACTGCACATGGTCGTACACGGCCGTGCGCAGATCGAAGATGAGACCCTCACCGATGCGGGAGGACAGATACCTGTTCGTGATCGAGATCGCGGCGTCGGCGATGGCCAGACCGCCGATGGCCACAGCCAGCCACACCACTGTCGATACGGGCCCGCCGCCGGTGATGGCGTTGACGACGTCACCGGCGAGCACCGGGTTGAGCACGCCGATTCCCGCTGTGAGGACGGAGAGGACGAGGAAGACGATGAGCTTGCGCTTGTGCCGGGTCGCGTACGCGGCGATCCTCCGGTAGATGCCCGGCTGGATGGTCGTCTGCGGCGTCTTCTGGTTCTTGACCGAGGAGTACATCACACGGTGCGCGGAAGGCATACTCATAGTGTGTCCCTTTCTGCTGCCGAAGCGACCGAGACTGCGCAGGACGCAGCCGATCGGAAACGAGGCACTCGAACGGGTCGAGAGATCCCGCAGAGTTGCGCCGCACCTACGCTGATGCAGGGATCGCCCGCATCCGGTCGTCGCTGAGGGCGGGTGGCCCTCCGGCGGAGAGTAAAACAGTGCACACAGTGCAACTGCGCGAGGGGCGAAACTATTTCCTCACCCGCCGGCGACCCCGCTCACACCCGCCTAGAACCGCGCCCCAACACCCACCTCGAGCCGCGCCCGAGCACCTCCCCCGAACGGCGTCAGAGCATCCACTCCGGTGGCCGCCCGAACACCGCGGCTCACAGCTTGCGCAGCTGCACCTTCCGGATCGTGTGGTCGGCGGATTTGTGGAGCACGAGGTCGGCGCGGCCGCGGCTGGGCTGGACGTTCTCGCGCAGGTTCGGGAAGTTGATCGAGTCCCAGATCTCCGTGGCCAGGGTGATCGCTTCGTCGTCGTTGAGTTGTGAGTACCGGTGGAAGTAGGAGTCCTCGTCCTGGAACGCACCGTGTTTGAGCTTGAGGAACCGGGAGATGTACCACTGTCGGATGTCGCGCGACCGCGCGTCGACGTAGACGGAGAAGTCGAAGTAGTCGCTGATCGCCAGCCCTACGGCTCCGTCTTGGCGGGGACGGGCGGGCTGAAGGACATTGAGCCCTTCGACGATGAGCACATCGGGGGAGCGGACGACCACCTCGGCGCCGGGGACGATGTCGTAGGTGTGGTGCGAGTACACGGGCGCACGGACCTCGGGAGCACCGGACTTCACGGCCGAGATGAACTTGAGCAGCTTGCGCCGGTCGTAGGATTCGGGGAATCCTTTGCGGCCGTTGAGGCGGCGCCGGTCGAGTTCGGCGTTGGGGTAGAGGAACCCGTCGGTGGTGATGAGTTCGACGCGCGGCGTGTCGGGCCAGCGGGCGAGCAGCTCACGCAGCACACGCGCGGTCGTCGACTTGCCCACGGCCACGGATCCCGCGACGCCGATGACGAACGGGGTCCGCTTGGCCTCCTGCGGTTCCAAACCGAGTTCGTGCAACGGCGAGAAGAATTCCCGGGTCAGGTCGTGTTTCGCCCGGCGGGCGGAGACGTAGAGGTTGAGCAGCCGAGACAGCGGCAGGTACACCTGGGCCACCTCGTCGAGGTTGATCCGATCACCGAGCCCGCGCAGACGTTCGATATCGCGTTGCTTGAGCGGCAGCGGGGTGGCCTGGGCGAGCGTGCCCCACACCTCGCGATCGAATTCCCAGAACGGGGACGTCGTATCCGGCTCGCTGCGCCGGGCGGTGTAGAGGCCGGCGAGCCGCCGCGCGCGGTCCAGCTGAGGATCGACTTTGCTCATGCGCCCATTGTGTCATGGGTCATGAAAGCCACCCGCGCCGAGGTGGTCCGCCGTTCCGCACCCACCCGCGCCGAGGCGGCGCCGAGGTCTCCGTCGCACGTGCAGTTCGTCACGTTGACCCGATCGTGACTCGCCGAAATACACGTGATCGGCCGTGAGTGCGTAAAATCTCCCTCATGTGTGGAATCGTTGGCTATGTATCCAAGGCGCCCGTTGACAATGCCGATCATCTGGCGCTCGACGTCGTGCTCGGTGGCCTGAAGAGGCTCGAGTACCGCGGCTACGACTCGGCCGGAGTCGCGCTCGTGACCGACGACAGGCAGCTCGCCTCGGCGAAGAAGGCCGGAAAGTTCTCGGCGCTGACCGAGGAGATCGAGGCCAACCCGCTGCCGGCCGCTCAGACCGGCATCGGCCACACTCGTTGGGCCACTCATGGCGGACCCACCGATCTCAACGCCCACCCGCACCTGGCCGACGGCGGCAAGCTCGCGCTCATCCACAACGGCATCATCGAGAATTTCGCGCACCTGAAGAAGGACCTCGTGGCCGAGGGCGTCGAGTTCCTCTCCGAAACCGACACCGAGGTGGCCGCCGCTCAGCTGGCCAAGAACTACCGGGCCATCGGTGACCTCACCGCCGCCATGCGCACTACAGCGACCGAGCTTGAGGGCGCGTTCACCCTGCTGGCCGTCCACGCCGACGCTCCTGGTCAGGTCGTCGCCGCCCGTCGGAACTCGCCGCTGGTCATCGGCCTCGGGGAGGGGGAGAACTTCCTCGGCTCCGACGTCGCCGCCTTCATCGACTACACCCGCACGGCCGTCGAGATCGGTCAGGACGAGGTCGTGACGATCACCCCCGACGAGGTCTCGATCACCGACACGGAGGGCAACCCCGTCGAGGGTGAGCGCTTCGAGGTCGACTGGGACACCGCTTCGGCGGAGAAGGGCGGCTTCGCGTCCTTCATGGACAAGGAGATCCACGATCAGCCCCAGGCCGTCGCCGATACGCTGCTCGGCCGTCTCGACACCGAGGGTCGGCTGACGCTCGACGAGATGCACATCGACGAGTCGGTGCTCAAATCCGTGGACAAGATCGTCGTCATCGCCTGCGGCACCGCTGCCTATGCCGGTCAGGTCGCGAAATACGCGATCGAGCACTGGTGCCGCATCCCCACCGAGGTCGAACTCGCCCACGAGTTCCGCTATCGGGATCCGGTGGTGACGGAGAAGACCCTCGTTGTGGCGATCTCCCAGTCGGGGGAGACCATGGACACGATCATGGCCGTCCGCCACGCCCGTCAGCAGGGTGCGAAGGTCATCGCGATCTGCAACACTTTCGGCTCGACGATCCCACGCGAATCCGACGCCGCCCTGTACACGCATGCGGGCCCGGAGATCGCCGTGGCCTCGACGAAGGCGTTCCTGTCCCAGGTCGTCGCCTGCTACCTGCTCGGCCTCTACCTCGCACAGCTGCGGGGCAATAAGTTCCGCGATGAGATCGCAGCGATCCTTAACGAACTGCAGACCATTCCGGAGAAGATACAGCACATCCTTGATGAGACGAAGTCGCAGGTCCTCGCCCTGGCCGACCGCAATCAGGAAGTCGGTTCGGTGCTGTTCCTCGGTCGTCACGTCGGCTACCCGGTGGCGATGGAGGGTGCGCTCAAGCTCAAAGAGCTCGCGTATATCCACGCCGAGGGCTTCGCCGCCGGTGAGCTCAAGCACGGACCGATCGCACTCATCGACGACGGTCAGCTCGTCATCATCGTCGTGCCGTCCAAGCGCGGCCGCGATTCGCTGCATGCGAAGGTCATCTCGAACATCCAGGAAGTGCGCGCTCGCGGTGCGAACACCGTCGTCATCGCCGAGGAAGGCGACGAGGAGGTCGATCAGTTCGCCTCCGAGGTCATCTTCGTGCCCGAGACGACGACGCTCATGGCGCCGCTGCTGACGACCGTTCCGCTGCAGATCTTCGCGATGGAGCTCGCCACGGCCAAGGGCCTCGACGTCGACCAGCCGCGCAACCTGGCAAAGTCGGTTACGGTCGAGTGATCCGCCTCGGTGCCGGACCAGACGATGTCCGGTCCGGCACCTGAGCAGGTTGGTGTTCTCTGAGGAGGTTCGGTTATGGCGATTCTAGGGATCGGCACTGACATTGCGGATGTGCCGCGCTTCGCCGAGCACATCGAACGGGTGCCTGAACTCCTCGACCGTCTGCTCACCCCGGCCGAGCAGCTCAAACGCAACGGCAAACGTCGCACTGATGCCTCCTTGGCTGCCCGGTTCTCCGCGAAGGAGGCGCTGAAGAAGGCGATCGGCTTCCCCGGATGGCTACCGTGGCAGTCCGCCGAGGTGGTCCCTGCCCGCTCCGGTGCCCCGAGCTTCCGTCTGCGCGGGCTGGTGCTCGAACATTTCCGGGCCATCGGCGGCACGAACATCCACCTGTCGATCACCCACGATGCGCACCTGACGATGACGTTCGTCATCGCCGAGGGGGAGGGGCCGTCGCTGAGTCCCGGCATCGAGGGAGTCGCCGAGCATTTCACCCACTCGATGTACGGCAAGGATGCGCGCCTGGGCGAGGCACCGGAACGCTGATCGCTTCCGGAATACAGGAGCCCCGACGATTCGACCGGCTCATGCTCTGGTGTCAGAACGATTGAGAATCCAGGTGGTCACGATGACGATCACTGCCGTGGCTGCGCTCGAGACCGCCGCGACGAGTCCGGCGGTGCCGACTGAGATGCCTGCAGCGTCGAACGAGGTGTTGCTCGCCTCGACCAGTGACGTGCCCAACTGTGTCGCATAGGTCGCAGTGGCATACGGCACCGCAATGACTGCCGAGATGTCGACCAGCAGGGCGGTTGTCGAGATTCCCGTGGCGACTAGGGCGATGGCTACTGGAGCGGCGAACGAACGGAAGAACGTGGACAGGCCCGACTGCAGTGCTGCGACCGGTACGCAGGCGATGATGACGAGGACGCTGCTCATGAGATATTGGGGTGGCAACATCCCGGGGAGGTCGAAGAGGATCTTTCCGAATCCCACGACGGTGAGGACGAGCACGATCTGCATGAGTGCGGAGAGGACGGCCACCGCGGCGGTCTTGCTGAGCACCGTCGTCGACGTCGGCACCGAGGTGCTCATGAGGGCATTCCAATTGCCGTTCCGGTGCTCGGTCCGCCAGATCAGCGATGCGAGGATGGCGATGCCGACCGGGAGAAGCGCCATCCCATAGAAGCCGATCGACCGGATCCACAGAGTGTGCCACCCGTCATCGAGGCCACTGTCCGCGGCAAGGGAGCTCATCGACCCCGATGCGACAGCGATGACGGGCAGCAGTATGACGACTGCCCAGGCCAGAGAGCGTTGGAGTTTGATGAATTCGATGTTGACGTACCTCATGGCTCATTCCTCCCGGCGGTCAAATCGGGCGGTGATCAGTGAGAACAGGCAGACCCCGACCAGCCCCAACAGCATGACCCGGAGGTAGGGGATATCGAGGTAGACGAGATCGGTGCCGATGTAGTCGGCCGGTGCTGTGAGAGCGTAGTACCCCCACGGCGTCAGCATCGCCAGCCAGTCCGGGAGAGCCGAACCGAATACCGCGATGAAGAGGCCGATGACGGCGATTCCCATGCACACCAGCTGGTTTTCGATCGTCGACGACAGCAGCAGATGCGCAGCGAGAACTGCCAGATTGACGACGATGACAGCAGCCGTATACCCGAGCCAATGCTCCAGCGGCAACGGTGAGGTGATCCCGAGCCCGAACCCGATGGCTATGAGGATGAGACTCTGGAGCACGGTCGCTGCGGTGACGAGGGCACCGAGGGCAAGGAACTTCGACCGGCACATCCTGCCTGGAGTCACCCCCGACGTTGCCGACAGCAGCCAACCATTGCCCGCGTGTTCGGCCTCGACCTGACGACTGGCGATGGCCGCGATGACCAAGGGTGAGATGAGGCCAGCTGAGAATCCGAGACCGGCCAGGAGGATCTTCCACGGGAATCCGGCAGGATCGCCGAGTTGAGCCGTCATGCCCGATGCCAGGCCGCGAAACGCCGTGAGGCCGACGACTCCGGTGAGGAGGACGAGGACAAGAGCGCCCACCCGGAGATGACGCATCTTCGCGAATTCGTTGACGACGAGTCTCATTCTCACAGCCCACCAGCCTTCGTCAGATCGATGAAGACGTCTTCGAGTGTCTGGTCATCGCGGCGCACCTCGAAGACGTCGACGCCGGCGTGGACGAGAGTCGAGACTGCGCGAGCCGTCGCAGCATCATCGGCTTGAGCGATTCGTGTCGCCCTGCCGTCGGTGCGGCAATCCAGAGACTGCCGCAGCATCGACTGCGCAAAGCGGGGATCGGACGTTTCGATGATGACGTCCGGCCTCGAGGCGGCCATGAGCTGGGACCGGGTTCCTTGGAAGAGCAGACGTCCCTCCGACAGGATTCCGAGCGTGGTCGCCGTCTTGTCGATCTCTCCGAGAAGATGGCTGGAGACCATGACCGTCACCCCGGAGGCGGCGAGGTTCCTCAGCAGTTCGCGGATCTCCTCGATGCCGGCCGGGTCGAGGCCGTTTGTCGGCTCATCGAGGATTAGCAGCTGCGGCTGTCTGGCCAATGCGAGTGCGATGCCCAGGCGCTGCTTCATTCCCAGGGAGAAGTTGCGGACGCGCTTTCCCATCTGGCTGCGAAGGCGGACGGTGTCGACAGCCCAATCGATCTGTCGCTGCGGCAGGTCCAGGAGGCGCTGCATGATCCGCATGTTCTCCCGACCCGTGAGGTGCCCGTATCCCGGAGGGGCCTCGATGAGCGATCCGACGTGGGCCAGCAGACGACGCCGCGAGGTACGGGTCATCGGCTGTCCCATGATCAGCACGTCCCCGTGTGTCGGGCGGATGAGCGAAAGCAGCATCTTCATCGTCGTCGACTTGCCGGAGCCGTTGGGTCCGAGGAAGCCGTAGACGCAGCCGTGCGGTACGCGGAGGCTGAGGTCGTCGACGACGGTACGGGATCCGTAGCGTTTGGTCAGGTGCGCTGTTTCGATCACATTGCTCATGACTCAACCGTCGCGAAGACGGGCGCAGCAGCACATCGCCCGGGAGACATATTCTGCCCCTATGTCTCACGGCATAGGGAGCCGAACCGCTGCCGTCAGTGGCGGAGACTTTCAGTACGTCGCAGCACGCACCAAGCCGGAGTTGAAGGCGGCGATGACGATCTGCACCCGGTCTCTGGCGTCGAGCTTCGTGAGGATGTTGCTGACGTGGACTTTAACTGTGCCCGGTGCCAGGACGAGCTCCTCGGCGATCTCACCATTGGACAGTCCCTGGGCGACGAGGCGGACGACGTCCTTCTCTCGGGAGGTCAGTTCCGAGAGCGCAGCGTCGTTTCCCTCGTCGATCGTCTTGTCTTCGTCCGCGGTTGTGAAGCGTTCGAGCAGTCGGCGCGTCGTGCTGGGAGCCACGACGGCGTCCCGGCGTGGACGTGTCTGATGGCGGAGACAAGTTCCTCAGTGCTCGCGTCTTTGAGGAGGAAGCCACTGGCACCAGCATGGAGTGCATCGTAGACGTACTCGTCGAGGTCGAATGTCGTGAGTATGAGGACTTTGGGAGGGGCGTCGAGTCCGCAGATGAGTTCGGTGGCCACGACCCCGTTCATCGATGGCATGCGCACATCCATGACGACGACGTCGAAATCCTCTTTCTGCGCCAGCTCGTAAGCCTCGGCGCCGTTCTCAGCTGATCCGGCGATGGTGAGATCCGGTTGGCCGCCCAGAACCATCTCGAAGCCTCTGCGGATCATTTCCTGATCATCGACGAGCAGGATGCGAATGGTCATGACCGACGACCTCCGATCGGCAGTACGGCGTGGACTTCGAAACCGTGGTGTCTTCGGAATCCCGCGTGCAGAGTGCCATCGTAGGCGCTGACTCTTTCCCTCATGCCCACGAGGCCGTGTCCGTTCTTCTGACGTTCGTGGTTCGCCGATGTTGAGTTCCCGTTATCGGTGATGCGGATGGCGACCTGGTCGCTGGTCTGATCGACTCGGACGTGCACCTCGGTCAGCTGAGTGCCGGCGTGCTTGCGCACATTGGTCAGCGCCTCCTGGACAATGCGGTACACAGCCAGGCTCAGGCCCTCAGGCAGGGGAGAACGTTCGCCTCGATGATCGAGTGTGGCCGGAAACCCTGCTGTCTGCGACTCCGCGACCAACTGTCTCAGCTGGTCGATGCCGGGTTGGGGAGCCGCATCGGCGGAATCATCGGTGCGAAGCACTCCGAGCATGGTGCGCATCTCCCGGAGGGCGCTGCGTCCCGTGTCCCGGACGTCCTCCATGGCGGTCTTCGCCTTGGCGGGCTGGGAATCGACGGACGCCGCGGCTCCATCGGCCAAGACGGAGACGACGCTGAGGCTGTGCGAGACGACATCATGTAGTTCGCGGGCGATGCGCTCTCGTTCCTGCGCGGCAACGATCTGCTGCTGGACCTGTGCTTCGCGTTCGAGCTGCTCGGCGCGTTCACGAAGGGTGTGCTCATGGTCGCGTCGGACTCTCACCAGGGCACCCCACGTGCTAGTCCACACGGTGATGGCGATGAGCACGCCAACGTCTCCGACCGACATGTACCCGGCGTTGACCGGGGCGGATGTGGCGAAGATGAGGATGATGATGACGGCAGTCGTCGCGGGAACGGAGATGTGCCAGCGGAATCGCGAAGACAAGGCGCAGAGGGCGAAGAGGACCATGACATCGGCGATCATCATCTCGACGCCGATTGCGAGATGAACCGCGGCGACGAGGCTGATGGTGACGAACACCGTCAGCGGGCGCCTGTGCCTCAGAAGGTAGGGAGCGCAGAGTCCGACGGAGAAGAGCAAGCCGAGACCGGGCCACATGTCCTCGGGCACCGATGAGAACTGAATCGGGAGGTTGTAGACGAAGACGACCAACACGATGATCGAGTTGATGACGAACGGATGAGCGTCGAACCACGATCTGATGGAGTCATAGCGACGGTGCCCGCTGGGTGGTGAGCCAGCAGGTGGCGAGGGACTGCTCCATCGTTGCCTCATCGCCACAAGCCTAACGTGATCGCGGTGGAGGGCGAGGAACCGCGATCTGTGCGAGGGCAATAGACTCGGGACATGAGCTCACTTCCCAACAACGCCGCCACTGCCACCACCACCGCCGACGCCGCCACCCACCCGATCCCGGCTCCCACCGAGGCGGCCGCCCCCATCCACCTGCCCACCGCCGAGGACGCCGCGGACATCGCGCCCGGCCTCGTCACCCTCCGCCGCGCACTCCATGAGAACGTCGAGGTCGGACTCGACCTGCCGGTCACGCAGAAGCTCGTCCTCGAGGCCATCGAAGGCCTCGACATCGAGGTGAGCACGGGAGAGAATCTGTCCTCGATCATCGTCGTACTCCGCGGCGGCGCCCGGAAGACCGACTCGACCGGGGGCGTGCCCGCCGTGCTGCTGCGCGGGGATATGGACGGGCTGCCCGTGAACGAGGCGACCGGATTCGACTTCGCAGCCACCTCGGGGAGGATGCACGCCTGCGGTCACGACCTGCACACGGCCGGGCTCGTCGGTGCACTCAAACTCCTCCACCGCGACCGCGAATCCCTGCCCGGTGACGTCGTGTTCATGTTCCAACCCGGCGAGGAGGGCTTCGACGGGGCCGGGAAGATGATCGACGAAGGCGTCCTCGACGCCGCCGGACCCCGCGTCAAAGCCGCCTTCGGCATCCACGTCTCTGCCGACGCCGACCTCGGAGTCGCCAGCTCCCGCCCTGGGTCCTATATGGCGGCGTTCTCGAAGATGACGATCACCGTCCACGGCAAAGGCACCCACGCCTCCCGCCCGGCCACCGGCAAGGACCCCATCCAGGTCGGAGCGATGCTCGTCGGCCAGCTGCAGGAGTACGTCACCCGCCGCTTCGACATCTTCGATCCCCTCGTCGTCACCGTCGGCCAGTTCAACGGCGGCACCGCCCCGAACGTCGTCCCCGACTTCGCGACTCTCGTCGTCAGCGTCCGCACGTTCTCCGAAACCGTGACCTCCCGCGCCGAGGCAGAGCTGCCCAACCTCGTCCGTGACCTCGTCGCCGCCCACGGGCTGTCCGCCGAGGTGGAATACGAACAGATCCTTCCCCCGACGATCAACAATGACGCCGAAGCCGAATTCTTCCTCTCTACCTTCACCGAACTCTTCGGTGAGGAGCGGACCGTGCGCAAGGCCAACCCGCTGCCCGGCTCCGAGGACTTCTCCCGCGTCCTCGACGCCGTGCCCGGCGCCTATGGGCACTTCGGTGTCGCGCTGCCGAACCTGCCGGTCGACGAACGAGAGGCCAACCATTCACCGCGCGCTCGCCACAGCGATGACGGCCTGGCCGACCAGGCACTGTTCCTCGCCCACTTGGCCGGTCGCCGGCTGGCACAGCTGGCCGAAAACTGACCCGGCAGTCTGGTCTGGAAAGTGGAAACGGCATACGGTGCAGGGACAGGTCCTATGCAGGGCGACGTCGAATCAGCAGCCGTGTCATGAAGAGGAGCAGTCGATGAGCGTGTTCGCCTACCCGAGCGAGATCATCCGGGAAGCCGAGGTGCCTCTGCTCGAGGCCGGCGTCCCGCTCATGGCCCGTGCGGCCCGGGCGCTGGCGAACATCGGCATCGACACGCTCACCACCCACCTCGGTCAGGTCGCCGGAACCAGGGTGTGCGTGCTGGCCGGTCCGGGCAACAACGCCGGGGATGCGCTCTTCGCCGCATCGACTCTGAGCAGGCGCGGTGCCGCCGTCACCGCCATCACACTCTTCGACCGCACTCACGACGAGGGGCTGACCGCCGCACGCCGTGCCGGAGCACAGGTCATCGCGTTTACGACGGCCGAGGCGAGCGCCGCTCCCACCAGCGCCGCTCCCACCAGCGCCGCTCCCACCAGCGCCGCTTCCACCTCCGCCGAGGCGGCTGGCCCCACTTCCGCCGAGTCTGCCCGCGCGGACGCGTACCGCGAACTCTCCCGCGCCGATCTCGTCCTCGACGGCATCCTCGGCACCGGCGGCAGGCGCGGACTGCCCGACCACATCGCGAAACTCATCGCCGTTTGGGCCCCGCACCGCACCGGGAGCCTCATCGCCGTCGATGTGCCCTCCGATCTCGACCCGGATCCCGACGACGCCGAGACCCGCCTGCATGCCGACCGCACCGTGACCTTCGGCGGATTGAAAGCCGAACTCATCGACCCGCGCGTGCACGAGTTCACCGGCAGGATCGACGTCATCGACATCGGCCTGGGACTCGATACAGATCTCGCTGTCGCCGAGCTGCTCGACTCAGGTGACCTCAGATCGGACTTCCCCCGGCCGCAGGAGAGCGGCCACAAATACTCCCGCGGCGTCGTCGGGGTCCTTGCCGGTTCCGAAGACTATCCGGGTGCGGGCGTGCTCACGACCACCTCGGCGGTGAGCACTGGGTCAGGTATGGTCCGCTATCTCGGCTCCCCGCTCGTCGCCGAGTACGTCCTCGGCCTCCATCCCGAGGTGGTCAGCTCCTCCGGACGGGTCAACGCCTTCGTCTTCGGGCCCGGCGACCCCGAAACCGAATTCGTCCAGGCCGCGGTCGACGCCCTCGGCGAATCACACATTCCCGTGGTCATCGACGCCGGCGGACTCGAGATGATCGGGCGAGCCGAGGCGATGGTCGGCACCTGGATGGCCGAGCGGCCGATCATCATCACCCCGCACGCCGGCGAGCTGGCCCGACTGCTCAGCCGACTCCTCGGCGAAATCATCACAGCCGGCCGCATCGGACAGGACCCGGTCGGGTGGGCCCGGCAGGCCGCGCAGCTGACCGGAACGATCGTGCTCCTCAAGGGCCACCACACCGTCATCGCCGCTCCCGACGGTCTGGTCGTCCTGCCCGAGCCGGGTCCGGCGAGCCTCGCCACCGCCGGGTCCGGCGACGTACTGGCCGGGATCCTCGGCACGCTGACCGCGACCGCATCGGCACGGCACCGCTACGACGGCGATGACCTGCCCGTCCCGAACCGCGAATGGGCGCGGCTGGCCGGTCTCGGCGTGCTCGTGCACAACGCCGCCGGAGGGCGGGCCGTCACCGCCTCCGGGTTCGCCGATGCCCTCACCGAGGTGGTCGAGGAACTCATCCACGGCACCGACTGAACCGTGGGCCTCCGTCTCAGTGGATGAGGATCTGCGTCTCCGTCGATCCCTCCCACTTCATCGCCTTGACGAGGCTGGACTCGTACATCGATACGCAGCCGGCGGTCTTCATCGACTCCGTGTTCGCGTGCAGGAAGATCGCCGACCCCTTGCCTGGAGTGCGGGCCTCGTTGTAGCCGATGACCTGGGCATACTTATACGGCTTCGGCTGGTAGAGCGATTCGCCCTCGTATCCTTCCGACTTCAGCTGCATCGTGTTGTAGCCCTCGGCCTTCGTCGCGTCGCCGTCGACCCACACATGATCACGGGTGACCTTCGTCCAGGCCTTCTGCAGGCCCGGGTTCGCCGAGGTGCCGAATCCGTCGCGCATCCAGAACACTCCCTTCGGAGTCTTCCCGTCGCCTTCGCTCTTGCTCGACGTCGTTCCGTCAGAGCCGAGCCGCGCCTTGTAGGGACCGCTGTCGCGAACGTACCGGTCGCCGGATTTACTGCACAGGTAGATATCGGCGGTGATCGTCGACCGCTGCTTGACCTCGATGGCTTTCGCCGCCGTGACCGATTCGTTCGCCTCGACGCCGGTGCAGTGCTTCGCGGCCGCCTCAGCGGGGCCGGTCTGTCCGGTCACCGTGAGGACCGCCGCGAACATGACGGTTGCGATCACGATCGCGATGGTGCGACCTGATGTGGTGTGCATGATGTCTCCTTCTTCATCGAACGGTTCTGCGAACTCTTCTTCGCCGAACGCCTCGTCGGCTGCAACCGCGACGCCGTCACCGGAAGCGCCGACGGTCGCGGGGAAACAGCGTAGCGAAGGTGCTGACCGGGGACGGTGCATTCTCACATTGAAGATTTCGTCGGTGCGCCGCCTCTGCGAGATCGACCCCATCCGGCTCCGGCAGACCGTCCCGATACTGCTCGGCGGCAGGTGTC
Source organism: Brevibacterium sp. S111 (assembly GCF_004745075.1). Taxonomy (GTDB): domain Bacteria; phylum Actinomycetota; class Actinomycetes; order Actinomycetales; family Brevibacteriaceae; genus Brevibacterium. Next base: position 84,175 of record NZ_RHFH01000008.1, on the reverse strand, counting down.
GGCGGTAGTCTTATCCAGTGACATCTTTCGACATCCCCGAGGCTCTTGTACGGGCCGAGATCGACGAGGCGGCCCTGCGGGACAATGCCGCTGTCCTTGCCGATCGCCTCGCACCCGCCCGCCTCAAATGCGTCGTCAAAGCCAACGCCTACGGCCACGGCGTCGACCTCATCGCTCCCGTCCTCTTCACGGCCGGATGGCGTGAGTTCTGTGTGGCCACGATCCCCGAGGCCCTTCACCTGCGCAGCCTGCTCGGCCCCGAGCCCGAGATCATCGCATGGCTCTACGGACCCACCACCGACCTCGACGAGGCGGTGCGCGCCGACATCCAACTGGGCGTGTCGACAGTCGAATCCCTCGACCGACTGACGAAGGCGGCCCGCCGCACCGGCGCCACGGCCCGAGCCCATCTGAAGATCGACACCGGCCTCGGCCGCAACGGCCTGTCACCGGAAGCAGTCGTCCGCGCCTTCGACTGGCTGCGCCGCCACGCCGAAGACAGCCGCAGCGCTGTCACCGACGACACCGACCCCACCCGCGGCCCCGGTGCCACGACCGATATCTGCATCGTCGGAATCATGAGCCACTTCGCTGTCGCCGATGAACCCGAACGCCCCGAGACCGCAGCGCAGAGCGCGGTCTTCTCCTCCGCCCACGGGCAGCTGCGGGCAGTGCTCGACGCCGCGGACGGCTGCCTCGGCGAATCGGATGACCTGGACGTCCATATCGCGAACTCGCCGGGCGCGCTCACCCTGGGACCGTGTCCGGGCACCTCGGCCAGGGTGGGGCTCGCGCTCTACGGACTGTCCCCACTCGAGGACGGGGATCCGACGGTCCTCGGGCTGCGACCGGTCATGCGGCTAGTCTCCGCCGTCATCAATCTCAAGGACATTCCCGCTGGTCACGGCGCCTCCTATGGACTGACGTTCACCGCTGCGACCGACACCCGGTTCGCGCTCGTGCCCGGTGGGTACGGGGACGGCCTGCCGCGGTCGGCATCGAACCGGGCCGAGGTGGCCATCCGCGGTCGTCGCTACCCCGTCGTGGGGCGGATCGCCATGGATCAGATGATCATCGACATCGGCGCTGGAAACGACGAGGTGGCCATCGGCGACGAGGTCGTCATCTTCGGGCCAGACGGTCCGAGCGCGGCCGAGTGGGGGACCTGGGCGAATACGATCAACTACGAGATCGTCACCCAGCTCAGCGCACGTGTCGACCGCACAGTACGGAAAGGAGACGGACGATGAGGTTCCATCTCGAATCCTTGGAGCAGATGCGCACTTTCGCCGCCGCCTTGGCCGATCATCTGCGAGCCGGCGACCTGCTCATTCTCACAGGCAACCTCGGTGCGGGGAAGACGACGTTCACCCAATCTCTGGGGACGGCTCTCGACGTGGCCGGGCGGATCACCTCGCCGACGTTCATCATCGCGCGCGTTCACCCGTCGCGCAGCGGCGGCCCTGCGCTCGTCCATGTCGACGCGTACCGGTTGGCCGACGGGGAGGAGCTCGAAGACCTCGACCTCGACTCCGAGTTGGATGAGTCGATCACGGTCGTCGAATGGGGCGCCGGCATGGCCGAGCAGCTCAGCAGCGACCATCTAGACATCACCATCGCCCCGGTGTGGGACGAGTCCGACGACGAGGAACTGATCGGGGTCGACGGCGCAGACGAGTCTGAGGACGAACGGCGCACCGTCGACCTCACCGGCTGCGGGGATGCCTGGGCCGCGCGCATGCCCCGAATCCAGGCTGATATCTCGGCAGCTGCGAACGTGAGCGTCGAAAACCCGGCCTCCGCGGACCTGCCCGGCGAGGGCTCAGCGAATGAGGGAGACGAATCATGATCATTCTGGGCATCGACACCTCGCAGTCGGCCTCCGTGGCCCTCGTCGACACGGACACCGGTTCGGTCATCGCCGCCGAGCAGGCCGACGACCAGCGTCGACACGTCGAATTCATCGGTCCCGCGCTCGCCGACGTGCTCGCCGCGGAGGCCCAGCCCGAACTCGTCGTCGTCGGCATCGGGCCCGGTCCCTTCACGGGACTGCGAGTGGGCATCGCCGCCGGCATCGCCGTCGGCCAGGCCCGCGGAATCCCGGTCAAGGGCCTGCTGTCCCAGACCGCGATCGCCGAAGAGTTCGTTCGCAGCTCGGCGGGGGGCTCGCCCGAACCCGGCTCGGAGAGTGCCTCGGCAGCCGGCTCGACCGGCCCGGGCCCCGTCCTCATCGCCTCGGACGCCCGCCGCAAGGAGGTCTACTTCAGCGTCTATGACTCCGCCGATGCTTCGTTGAGCGCCGGACCATTCGTAGCGAAACCGCTCGAGGTCGCCTCGGTCCTCGCCGCCAACGGTTGTCGGTTCGACCCGTTCGGAACCGAGCAGGCAGGGAACGAGGCCGCATCCGTCGAGTCGGCGACCGCAGCAACGGCCCTGATCGGCGAGAAGCTCGGCCGCGGGTTCCTCCTCTACCCCGACACCCTCGGAGCCACGACCACTGAGTCCATCACCGACCCCCGTGCCGAATACCTCGCCCTCGCCGCAGCACGTGAACTCGCCGCGGGTCGAGAACTGAGCGAACCGATCCCGGAATACCTGCGCGAACCCGATGCGAAGGCGACCCCGGTGCGCGAGAGCTCACTGAGATGACCTCCGTGACCATCGCCGAGCTGCCCTGGTGGGACCTCGCCGAGGTGGCCGACCACGATGCGGCGATCTTCGGGCCCACCGCGTGGACTCTCGGCTACTACTGGTCGGTCAAGGCACAGAACGGCACGATCATGTTCGCCGCCAGGACCGCCTCGGCGGGGGAGAACGGGACCTTCGACGGTTCGACCGCGACGCAGGGCAACACCAACTCGGCGGGGGAGCTGGCCGGCTGGGTCGTCATGTCCGCATCCGGTGCGGAAGCCGATGTCATGACCATCGCCACCACCGAGGCGGCCCGCGGGCAGGGCATCGGTCGAGTCCTGCTCGACGCGGGGATCGACTGGGCGAAGGACCGCGGCGCCGAGGTCGTCCACCTCGAAGTCGACGAACGCAACACCTCGGCGCTGGCGATGTACGCGTCCTTCGGATTCGTGGAATGGGGACGGCGCCCGGATTACTATCCGGGCGCCGCGGCCGTGCTCATGCGTCTGCGGATCGGTGACTAGGCGACCGGAACCGCGCGCTGTTCGGTGGCGTCGGTGAGGTCGACGAGGAGGTCACCGTTGAGGCGGAAGGCCTCCATGGTCTCGTCGATGACGATCTGCTCGTCGCCGCCGGTCGACGCCACTTCGTCGAGGAGGCGGCGGTAGGCATCTTTGTACGGCTTCGTCTTGCCGAGTGCCGCGAAGTCCCACATCGTCAGTGAGGTCGCGGGCAGGCTGTAGTGACGGCCCATGAGGGCGCCGATCGCCTGGCCGCCGGAGAGATCCCCGAGGTAGCGCGTGTAGTGGTGGGCGATGACTTGGTCGGCTCGTTCGAGTCCGGCAAGGTGCGCGGCATAGGCGGCAGCGCTGGGCATCACAGGCAGTTCCGCACCGTCGAGGGCGGAGAGGTCGGCTGCGATGCGCTCGGAGCGGAAGAGGCCGGCGTCGTGGAAGGGCGCGAAGACCGGATCGTCGGCGAACTCCCGCGACTTGGACTCGAGCACGGGATAGATGACCTCGTACTGCTTGAGCAGGAGAGCGTAGGCCCGAGAGTCGAGCCGTCCTTCCATGAGGTCGACCATGAAAGTGGTGTGTTCGACCTCGTCGTGGATGGTGGCGGTGCTGGCCTTGAGGCGAGCGGAGAACGGTTCAGACATGATGTTTCCTCGTTGAGAGATCGTCGATCCGAATGACGGTTCGCGATAGCGGGTCTTAGGGGTGAGTCCGTCCCGGTTCGGAACTCAAGTTTCGAACCGGGACGGACTCGCTGGCTCACTACATTACTTGTCTATGGCCAGTTTAGCGCTTGCGCATCCGCGAGAACAGAACAGAACCTGCGCCGAGGATGATCAGACCGAGCGCGATCGGCAGAGTCATCAGATCGGCACCGGTGCGCGGCAGGTTCGACCCGTCGGAGCCGCCGGAAGCGGATCCTCCGGTAGACGATCCCGCCGAACCCGAACCTGCGGATCCCGAACCGGCACTGTCGTCGGAGCCGGAAGCGTCGGCCTCGGCACCGTCGGCCGCACCTTCAGACGCGCTCGAACCACTGTCGGAACCGGCCTCGGCGCCATCGGTCGCAGCGTTGTCTCCGGCTCCGTCTGCTGATCCGCCGTCCGAGTCGCCTGCGCTGCCGGCGTCGTCATCGGCGGCCTCGTCCTCGTTCACAGTGACGGTGAACTCGGCGGGGTCGGAGGGCACACCGTCGACTGTGGTGATGGCCGAGTAGGCGTAAGTGCCCTTGGCGCTCGGCGCCTTGGCGGAGAAGTTGCCTTCACCATCGGCGGTCACCGTGACGTTGTCCTCGGCCGGGACAGTCGCGGCGAATGCCTTGACTTGGCTTCCGGCGTCCTTGTCGACCACAGGGGTCCACGCGAGGTTCACCTCGGCGTTCGGGGTGGTCGTGCCCTTGACGAGTCGGTCCTTGCCGACGGTCTGGTCCTTGACGACAGGCTTGGCAGGCTTATCCTCGTCTCCATCGGAGCCGCCATCGGAATCATCTCCGTCGGCAGCGCCACCGGCATCCGAATCGGAACCGTCGGCATCACCTTCGGCTGCATCGGCTGCGCCGTCATCGTTGCCTTCCGCAGCATCAGCGGCGCCTTCTGCACCGTCGTTGTCGCCTTCAGCAGCATCGGCAGCGCCGTTGTCATCGCCCTCGGCGGCGTCAGCAGCACCCTCATCGTCGGACTCGGCACCGTCGGTGTCACCTTCGGCGGCATTGTCGTCTGCCTCGCCTTCAGCAGCGTCGGCTGCACCATCGTCAGTGCCTTCGGCGCCATCGGCTTCACCTTCGGCTGCGTCGGCGGCGCCTTCGTCGGTGCCTTCTGCACCGTCGTTGTCGCCTTCGGCACCGTCGGCAGCGCCGTCGTCACCGGCCTCGGCACCGTCGGCTGCGGCGTCATCCTCATCATCCTCACCGGGGAACAAGGCGTTCTTCTGCTCATCGGTCAGGTCGATGGGTTCGCGGTAGAGCTCGGCGTCACCGGTGGGCAGGCCATGGGCGACCCAGGTGAGCACGTCGTAGTCCTTGGACTCGTCGAGGTCGGTCGCCTTCGCGTTCACGTCGACGTCGATTGTGCCGTCCTTGATCTGCGGAGGCATCACGTACTGCACGGCGGTCGTGTTGCCGGCCGTGACGTCCTTGCTCGCCAGGTCACGGTCGACGATCGCCGCGTAGGCACCCGCCGAAGGCTTGCCGGTGCTGGCCTCGGGGAGGTTGTCGTAGCCGTCGCCCGTGACGTTGACGGTGAGACCGTCATCGGCGCTGGCCGACTTCACCGAATGTGAGGTCGAAACCTTCGGCGCCGGGGCCTGCGCGGTGTATTCGACCGTCAGCGGGTTGGTCTTCTTCCGCGGCTGGATCGACGTGCTCGCTCCGGCGGTGGTGTACCAGTACGAGTCCTGACCGGTCTCGACGTTGAAGTCGATCCAGTCCTGTGGCATCGCACCCCACCAGGACTCGTTCTCCGCGGTCTTCTCGGACTGCAGGTTGCGGCCGTCGGTGTCGGTCTCCACGCCGAGGTAGTCGGGGGTGAATTCGAAGCCGTCGTCGGTGACGTCGACTTCGCCCTGCTGGATTTCGACGATATCGCCGTCGCGAGCATCGAGTTTCTTCCAGATGCTCAGGTCGTCCATATCGGCGCCAAAGCCCGAATAGGTTCCCGTGATCGTGCCCTTGCCGTCCTTGACCTCGAGCTTCGGATCCGAGATCGTCCAGTAGGTCATGCCGCCGTAGTAGGCGAAGGACCAGGAGCCCTCCCACTGGATCGAAGCGCTGTCCTTGTCGGGGTCGACAGTACCCGTGCCGTTCGCGATCTCGATGTGGTCACCGGTGTGGTTGTTCTCTGCTTCGGCGTTGACCTTGCCGTTGACCGAGTTTCCGTCACCATCGGTGCAGCGGTCGGCGAAGTTCGACGCCTTGCCGTTCGTCTTCACGATCGAGGTGTTCCCGTCGGTGAAGTTGCCGTCATCGTCGACCGGGTAGATGGTTCCGGCATCGTCGGCTGTCCAGATCCGGGCCATGCCCGTGTCTCCGGCCTCACCGGCGATGAGGAAGTTGCACCCACCGAAGTAGGCGCCGCCGGTGGATTCGTCGTTGACCGACCAATTGAACACGGCGTCGTCGACGGTCTTGTCGACTGCGCCGAACGCCGGGGCGCTCATGCCCATTCCCAGCAGGCCGGTGGCGGCCGCGATCGCCGCCCCCGCCGCCAGCGGCGAAGTGAAGCGCCGAGCCTTCCCGGCCCGTGCGCGCGCACTCTTGTGCGTCATAGATTCTCCTCATTTTCAACGTCGTACACGGCGAAGCAGACGACCGCCTACACCCAGGCCGGAGAGATCCCGCCGGTCTCCGACACCGCCGCACACGAAGCGAATCTGCCGGTGACGGTGAAGAGCAACGATGGTCCTGCGCAGACGGTGAAGAAGACCGACCGGATCCTGGCGATGAACCAGAACGGCGGGATCGCCGCCGCCGTGGTCGGCCTCGGCCTCGGCTGCAACCTCGTCGGCCGCGACATCGCCACCGACTTCTCCCAGCTCGTGCCCGGCGCCGAGCAGCTGCCGCTGATCACCCAGGGCGGGCACGAGATCAACGCCGAGGCGGTGCTCGCGCTCTCGCCCGACGTCATCCTCACGGATACGACGATCGGCCCCTATGATGCACAGCTGCAGCTGCGCAACGCCGGCATCCCCGTCATCTTCATCTCCTCGTCCTACTCCGAGGGCGTGCGCTCGGCCGGTCCTCAGGTCCGAGAGGTCGCCGAGGCGCTCGGTGTGCCCGAGCTCGGTGACAAACTCGCCGAACGCACCGTCCGTGAGATCAACGACACGCAGAAGGCAGTCGCGAAGCTTGCTCCCGAGGATCCTGCCGACCGCCCGCGGACGGTCTTCCTCTACCTGCGAGGCAATATCTACTACTGGTTCGGGGTCGGCTCCGGAGCAGATTCGCTCATCCAGTCCGTCTCCGCCCGCGACGTCGCCGCCGAAGTCGGATTCGAAGGCATGTCACCGACGAACTCAGAGGCCCTCATCAAGGCAGCACCGGACGTCATCATCGTCATGACCCTGGGACTGGCCTCGGTCGGAGGCATCGACAAGGCCCTCGAACTGCCCGGCATCAAACAGACGCCGGCGGGCAAGAACCGTCGGCTCGTCGACATGAGCGACTACGAGGTGATGAGCTTCGGCCCGCGTTCGGCACAGGTGCTCGCGGCACTCGGCACCGCGATCTACGCCCCCGAGCTCGCCTACCACCCTGACCATCCGCCGAAGTCCATCGAAAAGCGTCTGAAAGAGATCAATGAGGAACTGGAAGAGGATGAGGCATGAGTGAGTCCACCGAGATACGGGACCGCTCACTGCGTCGCTCCCGCCGCGACCGCCTCGGCGAGGGTGGTGACAGCTCTGCCGACTCCGCAGCAGGAAACCGCGCTGAACCGACGAGCCGTCTCAATCCCGCAGGAAAGGGCGACGGCCTCGACCTCGGACGCATCCGCGGTCAGCGCACCGCGCGGGCAGGAACCCTGTTCCTGCTCCTGATCATCGCCCTCATCGCTGCCTGCGTCCTTTCTGCCGCGATCGGTCAGCTCTTCATTCCGCCGCTGGAAGTCATCGGTTCGCTCCTGCACAAGGTCGGCCTCGATTGGCTGCCGGGGCCGAGCCACGAATTCGGTGAGGAAGCCCTGTGGCAGGTGCGCTTCCCCCGCGTGGTCATGACAGTTCTCGTCGGTGCTGCACTCGGCGTTGCCGGAGCGATGATGCAGGGCGTCTTCGGCAACCCGCTGGCCGAACCCGGAGTCGTCGGAGTCTCCTCCGGAGCCGCAGTCGGTGCCAGCGCTTCGATCCTCTTCGGGTGGTCATTCCTCGGTGCGTTCACCACCCCGACCTTTGCCTTCGTCAGCGGTCTGATCACGACCTTCGTCGTCTATACGGTCTCCCGCTCGGGAGGACGCACGGAAGTGATCACCCTCGTCCTCACGGGAGTCGCGGTCAACGCCATCGCCGGAGCCGCGATCGCCTACATCACCTTCGCCGCACCCACCTCGGCGAGGGAGCAGATCGTGTTCTGGCAGATGGGCAGCTTCAACGGCAGTCTGTGGTCCCAGGTCGGGCTGATCCTGCCGCTCATCGTCTTCGGGATCATCATCGCCCAGACCCTGGCTCCGGGACTCGACATCCTGTCCCTGGGCGAGAAGAGCGCACGCCACGTCGGGATCAACGTCGAACGGCTGCGCATCATCGTCATGGCCGTCGTCGCTCTTCTGGTCTCTGCAGCGGTCGCATTCTGCGGAATCATCGCCTTCGTCGGCCTCGTCGTCCCGCACATCATCCGCATGGTCATCGGGCCCGGCCACCGACTGCTGCTGCCGGCCAGCGTGCTCGGAGGTGCGGTGCTGCTGTCGATCGCAGACCTCGCCGCCCGCACGCTCGTCGAATTCGCCGACCTGCCGATCGGCATGCTCACATCGCTGGTCGGCGGACCGTTCTTCTTCTACCTCATCAGACGCAGCCGCAAGGAATCGGGAGGTTGGGCATGAGCATAGGCTCCCTCAATCGGTCATCTGTCCGTCGCGCAGAATTCCCCGCACCCGGCGAACCGATCATCTCCGTGCGCGGCGCGGAGGTCAGCTTCGGCGACCGCTCGATCCTCGCAGGCATCGACCTCGACATCCGGTGCGGAGAGGTGCTGGCGATCGTCGGCCCCAACGGTGCCGGAAAATCGACCCTGGTCAACGCGGTCACCGCTGACGTCGAGCTCGACGCGGGCAAGGTGCTCATCGACGGTGAGGCGGAATACTCCTGGTCGACTCGCGAACTCGCGCTGCGCCGGGCAGTTCTTCTCCAGGACATCGGGATGGCCTTCCCCTTCACCGTCCTCGAAGTCGTCGAGATGGGCCGGTCCCCGTGGGCCGGCATGCGCGAATCCCAGCACGACGACCTCATCGTCTCCGGATCGATGTCGAGGACCGAGACCGTCCAGTTCGCGGCGCGGAAGTTCACCTCCCTGTCCGGGGGCGAAAAAGCCCGCGTCGCTTTGGCCCGCGTGCTCGCGCAGGCGACGCCGGCGCTGCTGCTCGACGAGCCTACGGCGCCGATGGACATCCGTCACCAGGAACTGGTCCTCCAACAGGCCCGCGACTATGCGTCGACCGGGGGAGCCGTGGTCATCATCGTCCACAATCTCGACCTCGCCGGCGCCTACGCCGACCGCATCGCGATGATCTCCAACGGTTCGATCATCGCCGACGGCCCACCTTCCGAGGTGCTCACCGCCGACCGCATCAGCGACGTCTACGACTACCCCGTGTCCATCGTGGCCGACCCGAACACCGGTGCACCTCTGGTTGTGCCCGTGCGCGCCGGCCGAAAGGAAAACTGATCATGCTCACGACAGCACTCAACCGGACCGTCGCCTCGGTGCCGGTGAAGCGGATCCTCGCACTCATCACGATCTCCGCACTCCTCGCCGTGGCCGTGGGCCTGACCGCGACGATATTGCACCCGACCCCCGCCGAGGCGGCTCCCAAGGTGTCCGTGTCCGGCACACCGAAAGCCGACGGCGAATCGACACTGGAGCTTTCGGGATCCGGATTCCAATCCGTCGAAGGCGGATTCGGCGGCATCTACGTTCTCTTCGGCTGGGTCGACGACGCCTCCGGAGGCTGGCGACCGAGCAAGGGCGGGGCGACGGGCACGAACTACCGCTACGTCTACGACGACGAGACCAACCCCACCGGTTATCAGGTGTTCGTGACCTTCCCCGGGTCGAGCACCGCCTATGCCGCCAACGGCGGCGAGATCGCCGCCGACGGAACCTGGAACGCCACGATCCGCGTCCCCGGTGAGACGTTCACAACCTATGACCGGTCCCAGAACGAGACTCAGGTCGACTGCAGCGAGGTCCAGTGCGGGATCATCACCGTCGGAGCCCACGGCGTCGACAACGCGAACAACGAATCCTTCACCCCGGTCGACTTCGCAGCCTCCGGGGCGGCTGCAGGTAAGAATGCGGAGAAGAACGACGATGAGAAGAAATCGTCCGGGGACAAGGATAAGAAGAAAGACGATGAGGCCGCCTCGGGGGATAAGGCCGAAACGACGAGCAACGAGGGTGGATCCGGCAACGGTTCCGATGGCGGCGACGCTCCGGCCGTGGACCCTGCACAGAACCCGAATGTTGCGCCGGTGGCCAGTGAGCCGCCGATGAGCACCTCATGGCTGATCTTCTTCGCGATCCTCGCCGGAGTGCTCGTCCTCGGTTCGATCATCGCGGTCGGTCTCGGGTTCGGGATCGGCGGATACCTCGCGGCTAAGAGCCTGCTGCTGGGAGTCAGTCCGGCAGCGATGGAGAAGGAACGTGACCGACGTGAGCGCAAGCGGATCCGCACCCAGCACAAGCTGGCCAAACGCCGGATAGCGATGCAGCGGAAGAAGAAGCTGCAGCTGGCCAAGCTCGAACGCGGCTCCGAACGCGCCGTGGCTCAGGCGAACCACCAGGACCTCGGCCCCGGCAACGGCAAACTTCCGCCACAGGTCATCGCCTTCTTTGAGGACGAGGACCGGAAGGACACCAGAGTCCTGTCCCAAGTAGCCGCGGACGAGGCCGAGACCACAACCATTCCGACGACGAAATCATGACACGCTCACGGACCGTCCAGCCGGACGAGAACGGACGAGGAACCACGATGCACACTCACACATCCACCCGCAGGGGCAAGGTCTTCACACGCACCGCGGCAGGGATCGCGGCTCTGGGGCTGCTCGGATTCGGGCTCACTGCTCCGGCGGAGGCGGTGACGGCGCCATATTCGGTACCGACCGCCTCGACGGCCTCGCCTGTGGACGAGGCGACGGAGACGGACGGTCCGCTCAATATCGACGACGCGGTCTTCGAATGGTCGGTCAACGACGAATCCACCGGAGGTGCCTACTTCGGCGGGTGCAACTTCCTCGTCCCGGGCAAGGCCGGAGACGCCGGCCAGTCACGAGTCTGGACCGATGCCGATGCCGGAAAGCTCTTCCCGACCGACAGCGACGACGCGTCGGGCAACTTCACCGATGGGAGGGTCTCGATCGTCAAGACCAGTGGGAAGTACACAAAGTGGGGATCCAGATGTCTCACCGGAGCGGAGGACCCCGACAAAGCTGAATCCGTCAACGGCAATATCAATGCCGAGGCAAAGAACAACCACACCGGTGATCACGTCGAGATCACCGGGGGCAGCGGAACCATCGACGTCGACAAGAACAACGCGTCGATCCAGTGGGAAGGGTCGTGGACCTTCGCCTACTACGGCGGCATGACCTACTGGACGATCTCCGATCCCACGCTCGAGGTCGAAGACGGCAAGGGCACCATCACGGGCACCTATTCCGGGTACGGCGCAGACATGGACGACCCGAGCATCTGGAAGGAACTCAAACCTCGCGACGGCGACATCGTCGAAATCCAGAAGGGCGAGGTCGATGTCACGGATGAGGGCTTCGAGTTCACTCCCGACTACCTGGGTGTGAAGACCGATACAGACGGTCGCAACATTCAGGCGAAACAGACCGCCGAGAACGAATCTTGGTGGGGTGCGATGCCCCAGGACTGGATCGACTTCAACGTCGAGACCGGCCAGGACTCCTACTGGTACACGACGGATGGGGCGAGCACCTCGCTGCAGCCGCGCAAGAAGACCAATCCGCTGGCCGTCTCCTATGGAAAGCCAGTCGAGAAGCCGGGCGATGGCGGTGATCCGACGAACCCGGACGACCCTGGTGACGACGGCAGCGGTGCGGGCGATGACGGTTCGGGCGACAAAGGCTCCGGCGATAGCGGCAAGAATGCCGGCTCGGCAGATGGCTCGGCGACCCTGTACTGGTCGATCAACCAAGAGGCCAACGGCGGTGCGTTCTACGGCGGATGCAACTTCCTCGTCGCAGGCAAATCGAAGGACACCGGAAGCGCCAAGGTCTGGCCGAGCGGCGGAGGTGACTACTACCGATCGAAGTCGGGCAATGTGAGGATCGAGAAGCCCGAGGGTTCGACATTCAAGGAAGCCTCGTGGGACGACAGGTGCCTCGACTCCACAGGCGAGGCGGTTTCGACCTCCCGTAAGGGCTCATGGACCCAATCGCGAGTGGCGATCAAGAATGGCGAGGTCAGCGAGGCCGATGACGGCGTGACCGTGCAGTGGAAAGGCAGCTTCACCGTCGCCTTCTACGGCGGAATGACCTACTGGTCGGCAACCGACCCGAAGCTCGAGGTCGACGGGAACGGAAAGGGTCGGCTCACAGCTGACCTCAGCGGGTATGGGGCCGACATGTTCGACTCGTCGAAGTGGGTGGCACTCAAGCCCGAGTCGATCACGATGGCGAACTTCAAGAACATCGACATCGACGCCCTTCTCGATGACGGCCATATCACTGCCACCCCCGACTACCTCGGCGTGAAGTACGACAGCAAGGGCAAACAGGGGTCCTCGGGCAATGCGGTCGGCGGATCGGATGAGAACGCCTCGGCGCAGGCGAAGAAGACGGGGGAGAACTCCGACTACTGGGGCGCGTTCCCGCAGGACTTCGTCGACTTCCAGCACAAGACAGGGCAGTACTCGTACTGGTTCACCTCGGGCGGAGTCCGCGATCCCTATAAGAGAGCAGAACCGATGACCATCTCCCTGGGCGACTATGTGCCCGGGGCCGGAGACTACAGCGCCGCCGCAGGCAACGGCGGACAGCAGCAGAACGCGGGCGACGCCGGCGGCTCAGCTGCGGGTGCGGCCGGGTCAGGACAGAGCGGCACCGGTGGCTCCGGCGGAGGGCAGTCGGCAAAGAACGCGAAGAAGGCCGATGCGAAGAAGACCGACGAGGTCGACGACGAGACCGTCTTTGCTCAAGAGGCCGAAGAGGTCCGGGCAGCATCCGAGGTGCCGGTGCGCGCATGGATCGCCATGGGCACCGGGCTGGCCGTGACCATCGTCGCCGGCTTCGGCATCCGCTCGGGAATCCGACGCCACATCGGCCTCGACCCGTCTGACATCGGGTGACGACCGCTCAAGCGGAAGCGAGGGTACAGGGCCCGGGCCGCGGTGGTTCACACCGTGATCCGGGCCCCGGCCACGCTATATCCGGAAGGTAGGCTGGAGGCATGACACGTGTGCAATTGGCAGATACCGATCTCTTCGTCCATCCGCTGCAATTGGGTGGAAACCCGTTCGGGTGGGGAGCGGATCGGGATCAGAGCTTCGCGGTCCTCGACGCCTATGCCGAAGCCGGTGGAAACTTCATCGATACAGCCGACGCATACTCGGCGTGGGTGGAGGGCAACTCCGGCGGGGAATCCGAGACGATCATCGGCGAATGGATGAAGGCCCGCGGCAACCGCGACGAGATGATCATCGCCACCAAGGTCGGCATGCACCCGAAGCACAAGGGCCTCGACCCCGCAAACATCCGCGACTGCGTCGACGACTCCCTGCGCCGCCTCGGCACCGACCGGATCGACCTCTACTACGCGCATACCGATGATGACGAAGTCGACCAGGTCGCGGTGGCCGAGACCTTCGACGCCCTCGTCCGCTCCGGCAAAGTCAACTACCTCGGTGCTTCGAACTTCAGTCTCGAGCGGCTGCAGAACGCCCGCAGGATCTCGACGAAGTTCTCACTGGCCTGCTACCGCGTCGTCCAGGATCGGTTCAACCTCGTCTCCCGCTCCGCGGTCGATAATCAGAAGCAGGCCTATCTGCGCTCCGAAGGCATGGCCGAACTGCCCTTCCACTCCCTGGCCTCCGGGTTCCTCACCGGCAAGCACACCGGTGGTGACGCCACCGGCAGCGTGCGCGGTGACCGGGTGGCCAACTTCGTCGAGGACCAGAAGGCGCTCGGAGCCCTCGAGGTCCTCCTCGATGTCGCCTCAGCCCACGATGCGACGATGACGGCCACCGCCATCGCATGGCAGCTCAGCCACGACTTCATCCCCTCGACCATCGCCTCGGCGCGGGTGCCCGACCAGCTCACCGAACTGCTCATCGGCACCACGATGCAGCTGAGCGCCGACGAGAAGTCCGCCCTCGACGAGGCCTGGGTGGAAGCATGACCGCGACTAGCCCGCGCCTGGTCTCCTGGGAACACGGCACCGATCTCGTCATCGAGATGCCGGTGGCCCGTGACGTCGAAACGGTGTGGGACGCGCTGACCGACGGTGCAGGTGCCGGCGCCTGGTTCGCGCCGTTCCGCCTCGGCGAGGATGCGGACGAAGTCGCGACCCCGGGCTCGGCGGCGGACGGGTCGACCGACGAGGAGTCGGCGGAAGCCGAGGAACCGGCGGCTCGCCCGATCACGTTCGAACTCGAGGACGTCGACCTCATCGGAGCGATCCTCAGCTGCGAGGAGTACGACCACGTGCTGCTCGAACTCGGTGACTTCGGCGTGTTGGGCATCCGCCTCGTCCCTCTCGACGGTGAAACGGGGGAAGAGGCCGTGCTTGTGTTCACGCAGACGGCCGCCGACGCCGAATCCGCTCGCTCACAGGCGGCCGATCTCGGACCGATGTGGGACACGCACCTGCGCCTGTTCGCCCGCTCGCTCGGGCTCGACGTCGCCGAGGCCACCGAGCCCGAACTCAACGCCATCTACTCCGACCTCGCACTCGAAACCGCGGACTCTGCCGACACCGCTGAGGACGGATCATGAGTGAACCCCTCGTCCTCGGCATCGAATCTTCCTGTGACGAAACCGGCGTCGGCATCGTCCGCGGCCGCACCCTGTTGACGAACACCGTGTCCTCGTCGATGGACGAACACGTCCGCTTCGGCGGGGTCGTGCCCGAGGTCGCCTCCCGCGCGCATGTGCAGGCCATCGGCCCTGCGATCGCCCAAGCCTGTGAGACCGCCGAGGTGGCGCTGACCGACATCGACGCCGTCGCCGTGACCGCGGGGCCGGGTCTCTCCGGCGCGCTCATGGTCGGCGTCGGTGCGGCCAAGGGGCTCGCCGCCGCTTTGGACAAACCGCTCTACGGGGTCAATCACCTCGCCGCACACGTCGCCGTCGACCTCGTCGCCGAGGATGTCGACGGGCTGACCACGCCGACCATCGCCCTGCTCGTCTCCGGCGGGCACACGGAGATCCTGCGCATCGGCGACGTCGTCGAGGACATCGAACTCCTCGGTGCCACGATCGATGACGCCGCCGGGGAGGCCTTCGACAAGACCGCACGTCTGCTCGGGCTCAACTACCCGGGAGGGCCGAACATCTCGAAGGCCGCCCTCGGCCTGCTCGACGGCACCGGGGCGCCTGGTGACCGAACCGCCGTGAAGTTCCCACGCGGGCTGGCGAAGAAGCAGGATCTGCGCGATCCCGAACGCCGGTTCAACTTCTCGTTCTCAGGGCTCAAGACCGCGGCCCTGCGCGAGGTGACGAAGGCCGAGACCCTCGGCACCGACCTGCGCGTGGCCGATATCGCCGCCGGGTTCGAAGATGCCGTCGTCGACGTGCTCGTGACGAAGACCCTCCTGGCCGCCGAGACCACCGGCATCGATCATGTTGTCCTCGGCGGGGGAGTCGCTGCGAACACCCATCTGCGCGAGGTGCTCGCGACTCGCTGCGCCGAGGCGGGCGTGACTCTGCGTGTGCCTCCGCTGAAGCTGTGCACCGACAACGGTGCGATGGTCGCCGCCCTCGGTGCTGAGTTGGTCTCCCGCGGAATCGGCCCGAGCGACCTGTCCTTCGCCGCCGTCTCTTCTCTGGATGTCGATCATGTCCTCGTCTGAGAACGACCCGCAGACAGCTGATGGCGGTGCATCTGCCGGCAGCGGAGCCGACTCGGCTGCGGCCGCGAACAGCGCCGCTGAGCGCAACGCACGGGCCGCGAGGTCAACGCGTCTGCCTGCCGGTCGGCCGCCTCGGCGATCCGGGGACGGATGGACGTACGGATCGGACGGGAAGAAGCATTGGGGGCTCAATGGGGCCGCCGGGCTCATGCTCGTCGATCCCGAGCGCGGGGTGCTCATGCAGCATCGGGCTCTGTGGTCGGTCGAGGGCGGGACCTGGGGCTTCCCCGGCGGGGCCCGCGACATGGGGGAGTCGGCCGTCGACGCCGCGGTTCGCGAGTCCTGGGAAGAAGCCGGGGTGCCGGACCAGGACGGCTCGGGCATCGAGATCCTCGAGACGCATGTTCTCGACCTCGACACCTGGTCGTACACGACGGTGATCGCGAAGACCCTGCGCCGCTTCGACGCCGTCATCAACGATCCGGAGAGCATCCAGCTGTCATGGGTGCCGCTTGAGGAGCTCGACGATTACGAACTGCACTCGGGAGTCGCCGCGTCGCTGCCGACGCTGCTGGAGCTGCTGCGCCCCCACCTGTGAAGGGTGATGCGGGGCCCGGAACTGTCCGATAGTGACCTATGTTTTCCGGACTATAGAACCGGACGCCAAATATAGGTCACAAACGGATAGTTTCAGCGTTCAGAAATGTCCGATTGTGACCTAAGTTTGAGCCGGAATGTCCGATTGTGACCTAAGTTTGGGCCGCAGGCTACCGGCCTGTCAGCAAATACTTCCCTGAGAGAGGCTGAGGGCGCAGTGGTTTACAGGATTGAGCTCAAGCCGCACTGGATCAACGGCTGGTTCGTCCGACTGTTCGCGAAGCCAGCGCTGATAGTCGATTCGAAGGAGTATCCGCTGTCATGGACGGATTCCACGGAGGTGGAGATCGACGATGCCTCCGGTGCCACGATCGGCGTCGGTATCCGCTACTTCCGCGGTGGGCGACTCCTGGGAGTCCACAAGACCGTGCTTCCCAGCGATTCGGAGCCGCACAACGGGCCGGTTGTCCTGACGTTTCGCAACGGACCGTGGAATCACGATCCGTTCGTCCTCGCGGAGTGATCGCCCTCGCAGGCTGATTGAGCGGCAACGCATCGAGCTGAAGGTGTTCGGCCGGGATGTTGCTTACGTGAAAGAAGTGGTCACAAACGGATAGTTTCAGCGCTCAGAAATGTCCGATTGTGACCTAGGTTTGAGCCTGAACGTCCGATAGCGACCTAAGTTTGAGCCGGAATGTCCGATAGCGACCTAAGTTTGCCGGCTCGGACTGAAGGGAGTGAAGTATCAGGGCTTGCAGGAGTACTTGGCGGTTGAGACTGCGGCCCCATGACCGTCGACACAACGGTGGAGCGCCGAGACCACTGTGCGCACAGTAGTGGTCTCGGCGCTCCATCGTAGTCTCGGCGCCCAGGCCCGACCCAGACCCGCGCAGACCCACTCGGGTCCGCCGGCCGCCCGCCGACCCTCAGCGGTAGGAGTTGCGGAGGTCGTCGATGAGGGAGCGGGTCACCTCGGTGAGGGAACCCGTCTCGGTCAGCACCCGTTTCAGCCGCTGGTAGGGCACGCCGCGGTCGATGATCGAGGTGATCGACTGCAGCTCCTCGCGGCAGCCCAGCCGCTCGGCGACCGGGGTCAGGCGCTCGATCTCGTCGGCCAAGCAATCGGTGACGAGCCGTTCGTCGGCTGCGGCGTTTTCGATGATGATCGCGTCCATGCCGTAGCGGGCCGCGCGCCACTTGTTCTCGTTGTGGAACCAATCGGGCATCGTCGGCAGGGTCTCACCGGCATCGAGGCGATCGGACATGTCATCAACGAGGCACTGGATGAAGGCGGTGATCGCGAGGATCTCCTCGAGCGTAGGCAGGCCGTCGCAGACGCGGACCTCGACGGTGCCCCAGTGCGGGGCGGGGCGGATGTCCCAGCGGATCTCGTTGATGTGGTCGATGATGCCGGTGGTGAGCATGTCGTCGACGTACTTCTCGTATTCGGACCACTCGTCGAACTGGGACGGCAGGCCGGCGGTCGGCAGCTGCTGGAACATCATCGCCCGGTTCGAGGCATACCCGGTGTCCGTGCCGCCCCAGAACGGGGACGAAGCACTCAGCGCCTGCAGGTGGGGAACATAGGCGAGCAGGGCGTTGACGATCGGCAGCACCTTGTCGCGGGAGTCGATTCCGACGTGGACGTGCACGCCGAAGATGAGCATGTTCCGGCCCCACCACTGGGTGCGATCGACGAGTTCGAGGTAGCGGTCCTTCGCGCGGACCTCCTGCGACTGCCACTGTGCGAAGGGGTGCGTGCCCGCCGACATCAGTTCGACGCCGCGGGCCTCGGTGAGTTTTCGCAGCGCTCCGATCGAGGCGGCCAGATCCTCGGCGACGGTCGACACCTGGGAGTGGACGCCGGTGACGAGCTCGATGGTGTTCGTGAGCATCTCACCGACGATGTGGTTCTCCAGCTCCGGAGCGTGCTCGGCAATATCCGCCAACAGGGACTCGGCGGCAGGGGTCAGATCCAGACTCCGTGAGTCCAGCAGAGCCAGTTCCCACTCGACACCGAGGGTGGAGCGGGGGGATTGAGCGAAATCGACCATGCTCCGATCATAATCGCGCATGGTCGATTCGCCTGATTCGGTGGCGGACATGGGAGTGTGTGATCGCCCGCAGTCGCTGCCGGGCGCGGCCCCATCCGAGCCCGCTTCCCTCATGCGGCCTGACGTTCGCCCTCGCCGAGGCGGTGCCCCGAGTCGGTGTCGAACAGGTGCAGACGCGCAGTATCCGGGGCGACGCGCACGGTGTCCCCGCGGCGGATCGTCGATCGGCCGGCGACGCGTGCGACGACCGTCTGCTCACCCGAGGCCAGCTGCGCCCGACCATGGACGTAGGCATCGGCACCGAGTTCCTCGACGAGGTCGACCGTGGTCTCAAGACCCCGATCGTTCTCGACGCGCAGATCTTCGGGTCGCACCCCGACGGTGACCGTGTCTCCCGTGACCTGTGCGCGCTGATCGGGTGTCAGGGAGACCTCCACATCGCCGAGGCGCAGCGACGAACCCTCGACCGTGACCGCGATGAGGTTCATCGCGGGGGAGCCCATGAAGCCGGCGACGAAGAGGTTCGCCGGTCGGTCGTAGAGGTTCGCCGGTGTGTCGACCTGCTGGAGGCGACCATCGGCGAGGACGGCAACCCGGTCGCCCATCGTCATCGCCTCGACCTGGTCGTGGGTGACGTAGACGGTCGTGACGCCGAGGCGGCGGGTCAGCGAAGCGATCTGCGCGCGGGTCTGCACCCGCAGCTTCGCATCGAGGTTCGACAGGGGTTCGTCCATGAGGAAGACCTGTGGCGAGCGGACGATCGCCCGGCCCATCGCCACGCGCTGTCGCTGACCGCCGGACAGGGCCTTGGGCTTGCGGTCGAGGAACGGTTCGAGGTCGAGCAGCCGGGCGGCCTCCTCGACGCGGTCATGGCGATCCGCCTTCGACACGCCTGCGATCTTCAGAGCGAAGGCCATGTTCTCGCGCACGCTCATGTGCGGGTAGAGCGCATAGTTCTGGAACACCATCGCGATATCGCGTTCCCTGGGGGAGAGGTCGGTGACGTCGTGGTCGCCGATGCGGATGTGCCCGGAGTCGACTGGTTCGAGCCCGGCGAGCATGCGCAGGGTCGTCGACTTCCCGCAGCCGGACGGGCCGACGAGGACAAGGAACTCCCCGTCGGCGATGTCGAGGCTGATCTCGTCGACGGAGGGCGTCAGCGCTTCAGGGTACTGACGCAGTGCTTTGTCGAAGGTGACTGTGGCCATGGGTTCTCAACCTTTCACGGATGCGTTCGCATCCGAAGATCCGCGGTGATCGGGCAGTGAGCGGTGTGTCGTGGACGGTGGAACTGCGTACGCAGAGGATTCGTTCACGTGGGCAGACGGTGGGACTTCGTGTGCATGAGACCGGTACTGTTCGCGCACCCGTGAGGGCCGCGGGTGCAAGGTGGCGACGAGGTCGACGGGCCAGTCAGGCAGTGCCCCGGTCAGCGTCCACGCGGCTTGGCGGGCGGCGCCGACGGCGACGTATTCGGCCTGTTCGGGAACGTCGATGGGCACAGTGAAGATGTCACGCGCGACCTCCCGGACCGCCGGGTTGCGTGCGGCTCCGCCGATGAGCAGCAGCCGTTGGGCGACGATGCCCTGTGCCTGGACGGCCTCGAGGCCGTCGGCGAGCCCGCACAGCATGCCTTCGACGAAGGCGCGGGCGACGTTCTCCGCCGAGGCGTTGGCCAAGGTCATCCCCTCGAGCCGGGCCGTTGCATCGGGCAGGTTCGGGGTGCGCTCGCCTTCGAAGTAGGGCACGAGCGTGATCCCGTTCGCCCCCGGGGCTGAAGACAGGGCCAGGGCCGCGACCTCGTCGTGGCTGATGCGCAGCAGTGTGCTCGCCGAGACGAGGACGCGGGCAGCGTTGAGGGTCGCGACCAAGGGCAGGCGGCCGCCGTCGGCCGAAGCGAATCCCGCGACCGCGCCGGAGGCATCCGCGACGGGCTTCTCGGTGGTGCCGAAGACGGTGCCCGAGGTGCCGATGGAGATGACGACATCCCCCGCGGTGACCCCGAGTCCCAGCGCCGCCGCGGCATTGTCGCCGGCCCCGGGTCCGACGAGGATGCCCTCAGGGCTGGACCCCGCAGATTCGTGCGGTCCGAGGACTCGAGGAAGGAGGATCGCCGAGGCGGCCCCCAGGTGAGGTTGTCCCGTCGCCTCGCACGCCGCGGCACCGAATGCGATGCGGAACAGGTCGAGATCGTAGCGGGAGGTCGCCGGGTCGAAGTAAGCGGTGCCGCTGGCATCGGAGGCGTCGGTGGCCAAGGTGTTGAGCACGGGACCGCGAACGGAGGAGTCTGCGGGCCCGAATCCGAGGAATCGCCAGGTCAGCCAGTCGTGGGGCAGGGCAACGGCGGCGACGCGAGCGGCGTTGTCAGGTTCTGCATCCCGCAGCCACCGCAGCTTCGCGGCGGTGAAGGAGGCGACGGGCAGGACCCCGGTGCGCGTGACATAGTCCTCGGCGCCGACCTCGGCGATGAGATCGCGGGCGGCAGTGTTGCTGCGCAGGTCGTTCCACAGCAGCGCATCACGCACGACCCGGCCCTCGGCGTCGAGGGCGACGAGTCCGTGCTGCTGGCCGCTGATGCTCAGGGCCGCAACATCGTCGAGGCCGCCGGCGGCGGTGATCGCCTGCTGCAGCGCGCTCCACCAGTGCTCCGGGTCGACCTCGGTGCCGGGCGGATGCGGAGCCGAACCGGTGCGGACGATGGCACCGGTGGAGGGGTCGACGATGACGACCTTGCAGCTCTGCGTCGAGGAGTCGACGCCGGCGACGAGGCGGCGGGCGGCGGTCATGGCTCCTCCTCGTCGGGAGCGGCCTCGGCGAGCACCGCCTCGGCGAGGGCACGGTCGATGACGGCGATGTCGAGGATCCCCGCGGCACACGCTGCCCGCACGGCTCGGGCGCGTTCGGCCCCGCGGGCGACGCCCACGGTGGTCGCGGCGCGGCGCAGCTGGTCGAGGGTCACGGCGATGACCCGGTCGTCGATCGTGGTCACGTCCGCACCCGCGGCGTCGAAGAGTCGCCCGGAGACCTCGGCGATGGCCCCGTCATCGATGCCGGCCCGGCGTTGGGCCGGTGAGCACTTCTCCCACACCGAGGACAGGCCCTCGGCCCAGGAGGCGACCGAGACGACGGCGAGGTCGAGGTCGTCGGCGGCGGCGAGCGTGCCGGAGATCTCGGGCAGGGCGCGCAGGTCGTCGGCGGTCTCCGCCTCGGTGACGAGCAGCGGAGCAGGCAGGCGAACCATGTTCACGGCCGGGTCCTGGCCGAGCCGGGTGAAGATCTCGGAGCTGGGATGATGCGATTCCAGCCGCAGGGCACCGGCGAGCTGGACGATCGTGCAGCGCGGCAGGGCCGGAGTGAAGGCGGCCGCGGAATCGAGGGTGCGCGACCACGACAGGCCGATGCGCATCCCCGCCCGAGCCTGCCGTCCGACGAGGCTCAGGGCGGCCCGACCCATCTGCTGGGAGGCCTCGGCGGCATCGGGGATGTCGACGATGACAACGGATCTCAGGCCCAGATCATCGGCGATGCGTTCGGCGAGGTCGTTCTCCTCACCCGTGTCGGCTTCGATGGTGATCGTCACGACCCCGGTGTCGACGGCTTCCTGGAGGAGGCGGGCAACCTGGAATCGGCTGAGTCCGTTGGTCTTGCCGATCTCGACCTTGGACCGGCCCTCGAGGTAGTGGTCGCGGGCCAGCTGTGCGAGGAAGCGGCGGTGGCGTGCGGTGGGCACCGTGGACACGGTCCTCCCTTCGGCGTCGACGACGGTGTGTTCGCTCATATGTGAAGTGTTGCACATCTGATCGGTTCGTGACACAGTATTGCACATATGAGCACCGATGCTCATATGATTTTCTCGCAGCGACCCGATGGCGGGCGTCGATCCCGCAAGGACGAGGGAAGGCACAACGATGAAACACCTGATCACAGGCCGAGGCGCCGCGTGGGCGGCGATCGGAATGGTTGGAGCATTGGCTCTGTCCGGATGCGGCGGCGCCGGCGGCAGCTCCGCCGGAAGCGGGGGCGATGAGGTCAACGTCCTCATGGTCAACAATCCGCAGATGCAGGACCTCCAGAAGCTCACGGCCGATCACTTCACCGAAGACACCGGCATCAAGGTCAACTACACCGTGCTTCCCGAGAACGAGGTGCGGGCGAAGATCGGTCAGGAGTTCGCCGCTCAGGCGGGCAACTACGACGTGGCCTCGATGTCGAACTACGAGATCCCGACCTATGCGAAGAACAAGTGGCTCACGCCCATGGACGAGGGTGTCGCCGGTGCCGAAGGGTTCGACCAGGACGACATCCTCACTCCGATGGCCGAGTCGATGACCGTCGACGGCAAGGTCTATGGCGAACCGTTCTACGGCGAGGGTTCGTTCCTCATGTACCGCACGGACATCTTCGACAAGGCCGGTGTGGAGATGCCGGAGAAGCCGACCTGGGACGAAGTGGCGAAGCTCGCCGCGAAGGTCGACGGTGCCGAGAAGGGCACGAAGGGCATCTGCCTGCGCGGACTGCCCGGCTGGGGCGAGATGTTCGCTCCGCTGACGACCGTGGTCAACACCTTCGGCGGCACCTGGTGGGACGAGGACTGGAACGCCCAAGTCGATTCGAAGGAGTTCAAGGAAGCCACGAACTTCTACGTCGACCTCATCAAGGACCACGGCGAGTCCGGTGCCCCGCAGGCCGGGTACACCGAATGCCTGACGAACCTGCAGCAGGGCAAGGTCGCCATGTGGTACGACTCGACGGCGGCCACCGGCACCCTCGAAGCCGACGATTCCCCGGTCAAGGGCAAGGTCGGCTACGTCGCCGCGCCCGTGAAGGAGACGGATTCGAGCTCCTGGCTCTACACCTGGGCGTGGGGCATCCAGGCCGCGGGCAAGAATCAGGACGCCGCCGAGAAGTTCGTCGCCTGGGCCTCGTCGAAGGACTACGAGGAGACCGTGGCCGAAGAGCTCGGGTGGCAGCACGTGCCCGCCGGCAAGCGGACCTCGACGTATGAGAACCCCGACTACCAGAAGGCCGCCGAACCGTTCTACAAGCAGACCGAGGACGCCATCAACTCGGCCGATCCCGAGAACCCGGGCGTCCAGCCGCGCCCGACCCTCGGCGTGCAGTTCGTGACGATCCCCGAATTCGCGGACCTCGCCACCGGCATCTCCGAGGATGTCAGCTCCGCCATCGCCGGCCGCACGACCGTCGACAAGGCCCTGGAGAAGGGGCAGAAGGAAGCCGAGAAGGTCGGAGACAAGTACAAGAAATGACCGCGCAGCCTCGGGGCGGACGGTGAGAACCCGCCCCGAGGCAGCCCCGGCCGTCCCGTGATTGCGGACCCTCCGCCCGCGGCCCCGGCCTCACCGCCTGGGGCCACCACCGCCTGGGGCCACCACCGCCTGGGGCCACCACCGCCTGAGGCCACCACCGCCTGGGGCCACCACCGCCTGAGGCCACCACTGATCTGATGAAGGATGTTCGAAGTGTCAGCACCCGCCGCCGAGCGTGCATCGCAGCCGATCACGCCGCCCAGACCCCGTGCCAAGGACCGATGGCTCAAACGCGCGCCCATGCTGCCGGCGCTCATCTTCGTCATCATCGTCACCCAGATCCCGTTCGCGATCACGATCATCATCTCGTTCATGAACTGGAACGCGGCCTATCCGGACGACATCAGCTTCGGCACCGTGCAGAACTACATCACCGTGTTCACAGATGCGAACCTCCTGCGGGCGGTGCTCGTCACCGTCGGCCTCACCGTCGGGGTGGTGCTCGCCTCGGCGCTGCTGGGGCTTGGGATCGCTCTTCTCCTTGACCGGAAGTTCATCGGCCGCGGACTCGTCCGCACCCTGATGATCACCCCGTTCCTCGTCGTGCCCGTGGCCGCGGCGCTGCTGTTCAAACACGCGATCTTCAACCCCTCCTACGGTCTGCTGGGCGGGCTGCTGACCACCGTCTTCGGTGACAACGCCCCGCAGCCGGACCTCATGACGTCCTCGCCGCTGCTGGGCATCGGGCTCGTGCTCGTGTGGCAGTGGACGCCGTTCATGATGCTCATCATGCTCGCCGGTCTCCAATCACGACCCATGGACGTCTACGAGGCGGCGCTGGTCGACGGGGCCGGACCCTGGCAGACCTTCCGCTTCATCACCCTTCCCCACCTGCGGCGCTACATCGAACTCGCCGCCCTGCTGGGCACGATCTACATCGTGCAGAACTTCGACATGGTCTTCACCATGACCTCCGGCGGGCTGGGCACCGCGACCCTGCCGTACGTCATCTACCAGGAATTCTTCGTCGCCCAGGACTACGGAGTCTCTTCCGCGGTCGGCGTCATCGTCGTCGCCGCCTCCCTCATCATCGCGACCTTCGCCCTGCGCACCGCATCCACCCTGCTCAAGGAGGAGAACTCATGAGCACCCCTGATCTCTCGACGACCGTGGGAACGCAGCCCGAGCCCGGGGTGACCCCCACCCCGGCCGAACCTGGCGGACCCGGATCGGTCGAGCCGCCTCGGCGGAAGGCGAACGCACCGAGGCGGCCCGGCCAAGGTCGGGTCGGCAAGATCCTGCTCGGCCTCTTCGCGTGGTTCGTCGGACTCCTCTTCGTCTCGCCGCTGCTGTGGATGTTGCTGACGAGCCTGCATGCCGAGACCGACGCATCGACGAACCCGCCGAGCTTCTTCGCCCCACTCACGCTCGACTCCTACGTGAACTTCTTCGGCGGCGGCACCGGCGCGAACCCGTGGCCGTTCCTCATCAACTCCGCGGTCGCCGCGATCGTGTCCACCCTCATCGTCCTCGTGCTCTCGACGATGGCCGCGTATTCCCTGGCCATCCGCCGTATCGAACGCTGGTCCGATGTGCTCTTCTTCCTCCTGTCGACGAAGATGCTGCCGATGGTCGCCGGTCTCCTGCCGGTCTATCTCGTGGCGAAGTCCACCGGCATCCTCGACACCTGGCTTTTGCTCATCATCATCTACTCGGCGATGAACATGCCGATTGCGGTGTGGATGATGCGGTCCTTCCTCGCCGAAGTGCCCGTCGAGGTCCTCGAAGCCGCCGAACTCGACGGGGCGAGGCTGCCGCGGGTGTTCGTCCAGATCCTGCTGCCGCTGACCGCACCGGGCCTTGCCGCCACCGCGCTCATCTGCTTCATCTTCTCCTGGAACGAGCTCCTCTTCGCCACTGTGCTCACCTCCACCGCAGCCTCGACCGCGCCGGTGTTCCTCACCAGCTTCGTCACCTCGCAGGGTCTGTTCCTGTCCCAGGTGTGCGCGGCCTCGCTCATCATCTCCGTACCCGTGCTCGTTGCCGGTATCGCCGCGCAGGACAAACTCGTCCAAGGCCTGTCGATGGGAGCCGTCAAATGACCGCACCGCGAACCGCACTCACCCTCAACGCCGGCAACCTCCCGGCCATCGCCGCAGCCGGCATCACCGTCCCCGCCTACGACAGGGCGGCGGTGCGCCCGGGCATCGTCCATTTCGGCGTCGGCGGATTCCACCGTGCGCACATGGCCATGGTCATCGACGATCTGCTCCAGACCGGTCGTGCCTTCGAGTGGGGGATCGTCGGTGCCGGAGTGCTGCCTCACGATGCGGGCATGCGCGATGCTCTGGCCGGGCAGGACCACCTCTACTCGCTCACCCTCAAGCATCCGGACGGAGCGAAGGAGCGGCGGGTGATCGGGTCGATCATCGACTACCGGTTCGGACCCGATGATCCGCACGGGCTGCTCGAGCTGCTCACGGATGAGGACATCCGCATCGTTTCGCTCACCGTCACCGAGGGCGGCTACAACGTCAACCCCGTCACCGGGGAGTTCATCACGCAAGAACCGACGATCGTCGCCGATGTCGAGGCGCTGCGGGCCGGTCGGCTGCCGGCCACCGTCTTCGGTTACGTCGTGGCCGCCCTGCGGGCGCGTCGGGCGGCAGGCGTGGCACCGTTCACGGTGCAGTCATGCGACAACATCTCTGAGAACGGTGAGGTCGCGGCGAAGATGTTCACCGCCTTCGCCCGACTCGTCGACGACGAACTCGCTGATTGGATCGGTGAGAACGTGGCCTTCCCGAACTCGATGGTCGACCGCATCACCCCGGCCACGACCGACGACGACCGGGAGGACCTGCTCGCCGATACGGGCGTGACCGATGCATGGCCGGTCGTGGCCGAACCCTTCTTCCAGTGGGTGCTAGAGGACTCCTTCACCTCCGGCCGTCCGCCCTACGAAGACGCACACGTGCAGGTCGTCGACGATGTGCAGCCCTATGAACACATGAAGCTGCGCCTGCTCAACTCCGGGCACCAGGGACTGGCGTACTTCGGTCTGCTCGGCGGCTACACCTTCGCTCATGAGGCGATGGCGAACCCCGACATCCCTGCCTACCTGCGCCGATACATGGATGAGGAAGGCACGCCGAGCCTCGCCCCGCTGCCGGGAATCGACCTCGAGGCGTACAAGGACTCGCTCATCGAACGGTTCAGCAACCCGGAGATCCGCGACACCCTCGCCCGCCTCGGCGCCGAATCCTCCGACCGCATCCCCAAATGGCTGCTGCCTGTGGTCAAGGACAACCTGGCCTCCGGACACCCGGTCGACGTATCCGCGGCGATCTGCGCCTCGTGGGCCCGGTATGCCGAAGGGCATGACGAGACCGGTGGTCGGTTCACCATCGTCGACCGCTATGCCGAACGGCTGCAGGCCGTCGCCGCGACACAGGGAACCGACGCGCTGGCCTTCGTCCGGCAGGCCCAGTTCTTCGGCGAGCTCGCCGAAGAACCCCGCTTCACCGCACCGTACCTCGCCGCACTGACATCGCTGCACGAACGCGGAGCGAAGGAGACCGCACGCCGCCTGGCAGCCCACGAAGCACTGTGAGACCAGCGGGCGCGTGAGGGCACCGGGCCGGGCAACCGTTTAGCATGGAGGGATGTTGCGCTCTCGCCTCGGCATCCTGGCCCTGACCACGACTCTCGCGCTCGTCGGCTGCTCCGGCGGGGCGAAGGCCCCCGACTCCTCTGCCGGCGGACAGAAGCCCTCCGCCGGATCCGAGTCGCAATCGCAGTCACAAGCGGTCGCCGAGCCCTCCCTCGACGACCCGGCCGATGCTGACCCGGCCGACTTCGAGGACGAAGCCGAGAAGATCGTCGGCGACTTCTCCGAGGACGAACTCGCCGGTTCGCTCATCATCGGCACCTGGGACGGCACGGACACGCAGACCCCGGTCGACATGGTCAAGCAGAACCACCTCGGCGGGGTCATCGTCATGGGCTACAACCTCCAGGAGAACCCGACGACCGACCAGGTCACGGCACTGACGAAGCAGATCTCGCAAGCGCGCACGAAGGGTCAGCCGGTGTCGATCGGCGTCGACCAGGAAGGCGGGCCCGTGTCCCGCCTCAGCACCGCGGCGCTGCCGTTCCCGCCGCTCATGGGTCTGGCCGCCACGGATGATTCCGACCTCATCACCGAGGCGACCCGCGTCCAGGGCGAGAACCTCACCGACCTCGGGTTCACCATCGACTTCGCTCCGGATTCCGATGTCACCGTCGGACCCAAGGACAAGGCGATCAACGTCCGCTCGGCCGGCACCGACCACAAGGACGCCGCCGAGGTCGTCGGCGACGCGGTCACGGGATACCGGTCCGGCGGGGTGGCGAGCTCGGCGAAGCATTTCCCCGGGCACGGCCGCCTCGGCGTGGATTCGCATGAGAGTCTGCCGGTGTCGGAGAAGTCGATCGAGGAACTCGAGGACACGGATCTCCTCCCGTTCAAGTCCGCGGTCAAAGCCGGGGTGCCGATGGTGATGATGGGCCATATCGGTCTGCCGGATGCGAAGACGACGCCGGGCACACTCAACCCGAAGGCGTATGCGGCGGTCCGTGAGACCCTCGACTTCGACGGCGTCATCACCACCGATGCGCTGAACATGAAGGCCGTGCCGCAGAACCTCAAGGGCGGCGAGTCCGTCAAAGCGATCGCCGCCGGTGCCGATGTTGCGCTCATGCCCCCGGACTCGGGTGCTGCGCAGAAAGCGATCGTCGCGGCGATGGGCGACGGGACGCTGAAGAAGAAGGACCTCGTCGAGAAGTCCGAACGCGTCGTCGCTCAGCAGCTGGCCACCGCGGCCGCGCAGCAGAGCGTGAAGGCAGGGGAGAAGTCCGATTCCGGTTCGGGTGATGCGGACGATTCCGGTGCGAAGGATGCGGCGAAGACCCTCACCGAGGTGGCCGAGAAGTCCGTGACCGTACTCAAGGGCGAATGCTCCTTCGCCGGCACCGATGCGATCTCCATCGTCGGCGGCAGCGAGAAGGAACAGACGGAGCTGAGTGAAGCGGCGAAGGCCGAGGGGCTCACCGTCGGCTCCGGTGGAACCTCGGTGAGCCTGAGCCCGAACACCTCCGCCGAGGTGGCTGTGGGCACAGCCGCCCCGTGGACGATGCGCAGCACCCCAGCGAAGACCGCGGTGACCGCCTATGACTCGAACCCCTATGCTCTGCGGGCCGTAGCGAAGTGGCTCAAGGGCGACCTCAAGGCGTCAGGGAAGCTGCCCGCGAAGTATGACGGCAGCGAGAAGGCTCCCGACTGCGGGTGAGCCGAAGTACCCCTCGCCGGCGCAGTGCCGACGAGGGGTTCTCTGTGTGTTCGGTTCCGGGTGGGGATCAGAGCACGCGGATGAACGTGACGTCGCCCATCCAGCTGTAGCTGCGCTTCGATGTTCCGGATCCGGGCGAACCGGCATCGTACATCTGTCCGTCGCCGGCGTAGATTCCGACGTGTCCCGGGTGCCAGATGAGGTCGCCGGGCTTCGCCTCTGACTCAGACACGACCGTTCCGGATTCCTTCTGAGCTCCCGACTGACGGGGCAGGTCGACGCCGACGTGGCTGTAGACCCAGGAGGTGTAGCCGGAGCAGTCCCAGCCGCTCTGCGACGTTCCGCCGAAGACGTACGGGGTACCGACGCCTTTCTCTGCCCAGCCGAGGACCTGCTCGGCCTTGGACCCATCGATCGGGCCCGAGTCGTCGGAGCCGCCGGTATCCTTCTTCGGGCTCTCATCCTTCGAGCCCGCGTTTGGGCTGCCGGAATCATCATCCGAGGACTCGCTCGGCTCCTCCTTCGGCTCTTCAGCGGGAGCCGGCTCGGCGACGGTCGTCTCCGGCTCCTCCTTCGGCTCGGGCTTCGGCTTCGGCTTGGGCGCGGCCTCGGCGGTGACGACGTCAGTGTCGACGGTGACTTCAGCCTCTTGATCGCCCTCCTTCGACGCGCCGCCAGCGTCGATGGTCGGTGTCTGGTTCTTGAACTCGACCGGTGCCTGCTTTTCGGACTCGGCTGCGACCTGCGCCTCATCGTCGGCCCCCTGCCCGGCGGCGGGGAGGACTGCTGCGGTGAGCAGTCCGCCGCTGGCGGCGACGACTGCGGCACGGCGGCCGAATGCGCCGGAGTTCGCTGCGAGCAGTTCGCTCAGCTCGGTCAGTGGTGTCTTGGCCTTGGCGTTCGCGGCGCGGCGGCCGTGCTGCTTGGATGCCACGATTTCCTCTCGTTGCCTGTCTGAGTGTGACGATGTCCTCCACTGTAACGAATTCGTGATCTTATGTCACGTTTTTGTTACAAAAGTATTCTCAGGCAGATTCTAGTGCATAATCGCAGGTCACAGGGTCATTTCTGACGAAAACGGTAAGTGAGAGGCTGTGGTTCCGCCCGATTGCGACTGTGATTCAGCGCGCAGTCTCAGCCTTGAATAACGTTTCGTGACATTCGAGAAGTGTGTTTTGCGGGGCGATCCGCGGCGTTATTCGCGCGCAAACCACCGTGGATCGACCCAAGAATGCTAACGGCGCGTGACCGCGAGTGCGTTGGTGACTGAGCTTCAGTCGCCGGTTTCGACCGGTCGGTCGGGATCGGATGACCAACCGGACCAGCTCGCGGGGTAGAGGCTGGCCTCGACACCGAGAGTCGCCAGCGCCAGAGCATTGTGGCAGGCGGTGACTCCGGACCCGCAGTAGACCCCGACCGGCTGATCGAGGGCACCGAGAGCTGAGAAACGCTGTCGGAGATCCGTCTCGGGCAGGAACGTCCCCGCGGGGACATTCTCGGTGGCCGGGGCGTTCTTCGCCCCGGGTATGTGGCCGGCCCGTGGATCCAGCGGTTCTGTCTCTCCGCGGAAGCGCTCACCGGCACGGGCATCGAGCAGGACTCCGTCCCAGGCCGCCGCAGCATCGGCGTCGATGACCGGGAGGGAACCCGGCCTCAGGACGATGGAACTCGGCTCCACTTCAGCCGAGTCGCCGGCAGCCAGCTCACCGCCGGCTTTCCGGTAGGCGGTGAGCCCGCCGTCGAGGACTCGCGCGCTCAGCCCGGCCCAGCGCAGCAGCCACCAGGCTCGTGCGGCACCGAGCGAGGAGTTGTCGTCATAGACCACGACCTCGGTGTCGGCATCGATGCCCCATGACCGGACCGTTGCCTGGAACGCCTCGGCCGTGGGCAGCGGGTGCCGACCGGCAGTGGGGTCGGTGCTGTCGTGGTCGGCGAGCTCGGTGTCGAGGTCGACATAGACGGCACCGGGGATGTGTCCGGCGGCGAAGTCGTCGCGGCCATCGGGTTTCGGCAGGGTCCAGCGGACGTCGAGCAGCCTCGGCGCCGGTGCGGTCCGCAGCCGGGAGAGCAGCTCATCGGCACTGATGAGAACGTCGGAGCGAGTCATGGATTCTCCTTCTGTGGGGCGGAGGGGTGAGGTCGATGCCGTGAGGCCAACACCACGGCCGGTGCAGTCACACGGGTTGGGTGAGCAGCACGACGTGACGCTCGCCGAGGCGGGTGAATACGAGCGTGGCTTTGTCCCCCTTGGGCAGTTTGAGCTGGCGCCGGACCTGATCGGGCACGATGTCGGCACCGCGCTTCTTGACGACGACGGAGCCGATGCCGCGGGAGACGAGCTCCTTGCGCAGGCTCGGGATCTTCGCGGGAAGGACATCGGTGACCGTGTAGGCGGTGACTCCGGCGGCGGCCGGTCCGCTCGGTTCGA
Source organism: Brevibacterium sp. S111 (assembly GCF_004745075.1). Lineage (GTDB taxonomy): Bacteria > Actinomycetota > Actinomycetes > Actinomycetales > Brevibacteriaceae > Brevibacterium. The sequence goes on along the minus strand of NZ_RHFH01000008.1, from coordinate 52,610 downwards.
CATCCGTGGTCAGGTACGCGATCTTCGGGTGCACCCGCCTGGCCTGCAGGGGTGCGCAGAGAGCGGCGACGAGTCCGGCGCGCACGATCGCACCATCGGGTTCGAGTAGGTACCGCCCCAGCGTCCCGATGCCCTCTTCATCTGATTCGGGCAGGTCGTCTTCGTGGACGAGCAGGGTGCGCTCGCCCATGACGAGGGCCCTGCGCCCCGGCCGCTGGCAGGCGGCACCGAAATAGAGGCAGACCTCGACGACCTCGCCGTTGTGGGACACCCACTGGGCTTCGGCCTCCTCGGGGACGAGGCCGTGATCGAGAGCCGGGCCGAGCTTGACCCCGGCCGCCTTCGCTCGGATCGCCTGGTCGATGACCCAGGACAGGGAAGGGGAGAAGGCTTCGGGGTCGGTGATCCGAGCCGTCGATCCGCGCCTGTCGGACTTGCCGATGGTGCGGCGGGCAGGATCGAACCACAGGGCGTCGAAATCGGACAGATCGACATCCTCGGCGCGGGTATGGTCGACAGGGGCATCGGGGAGGTGGCGGAGATTGAACGCGGCGACGGCGGCGGTGACCTCATCGGCGTCGACGGCGGATACCTGCGCTCCCATCCCGGCGAAGGCGACGGAGTCCGCGCCGATCCCGCACCCGAGGTCGGCGATGCGGAAGGTCTCACCGTCCGCGGTCTCGCCGATGAGGCGGCGCGCGTGGTGGGCGGCGACCGGCAAACGGGTGGCCTGAGCGAGTCCGTCGCGGGTGAAGAGCATGTCATCGGCGAAGGGACCGAGTTTGGCACCGGCCTCTCTGCGCAGCTGTGCTTGGGTGAGCAGCGCGGCGGTCACCTCGGCGGAGAAGCCCTCCTTCCGCAGGGCGGATGACCGGGCGAGTTCGTCGCCGGGCAAGTCGTCGATGCGGTCGAGCCGGTCGAGGACGGCGACGTCGAGCAGTTCGGTCAGAGTCTGCGGATCCATAGCCTTCACCCTATCGCCCGCGGGCCCCGTGCAGACATCTCGCCGAGGCGGGGCCGGGCGGGCGCGCGGTGCGCAGGGTGATTGTGCCGACCGGGTGGTGCGGTAAGTTGTTGGCTGTGACGTTATTGACCGCCCGCGACATCCGCGAATTAGCCGCTGACATCGGTCTGCGCCCAACGAAGCAGAAGGGGCAGAACTTCGTCATCGACCCCAATACCGTGCGGTCGATCGTCACCGCCGCCGGGCTCGAAGACGCCTCGAACGTCGTCGAGATCGGACCCGGGCTCGGTTCGCTCACCCTCGGCCTGCTCGAGGCCGGGCACAGCGTCACCGCCGTCGAGATCGACGAAGTCCTCGCGGCGAAGCTGCCCGAGACGGTCGCGCGGTTCTCCGGCACCGAGGCGGCCTTCGCCCTCGTCAACGCCGATGCCCTCCGCGTCACCGAACTGCCCACGCTGCCGCACAGCGGAGGAGCCGCTGCCGCCGCGGCCACCGACGCGACGGCGAGCGTGAACCAGCCCGCGACCGCGAACCAGCCCGAGGCATTGGTCGCGAACCTGCCCTACAACGTGGCCGTGCCCGTGCTGCTGCACTTCCTCGAAACCTTCCCGAGCCTGAAGACCGTGCTCGTCATGGTCCAGCTCGAAGTCGCCGAACGGCTCGCAGCCCCTCCCGGATCCCGCACCTACGGGGTCCCCAGCGTCAAGGCCCAGTGGTACGGAGACGTGCGATTGGCCGGACGGATCGGCAAGAACGTGTTCTGGCCGGCCCCGAACATCGACTCCGGGCTCGTGCGCATCGACATCACCCGCACCGACCGTGACCCGGTCAACCGGCGCCGCCTCTTCAGCCTCGTCGACGCGGCTTTCGCCCAACGCCGCAAGACCCTGCGCGCGGCCCTATCCGGGTGGGCCGGCAGCCCGCAGCGCTCCGAGGCTCTGCTGACCGCGGCCGGCATCGATCCGAAGGCCCGAGGTGAGGCGCTGACCGTGACCGACTTCGAACGACTCGCCGCCGCCGAAGTTCCGGAACCCGCCGAAGTTCCGGAACCCGCCGAAGCTCCGGACCCCGCCGAGGCCACCGCGGAGGATCCGTCTCAATGACCACCCCGCTGCACCCACCGACGACGACCCCGGCCCCAGTGAAGGTTCAGGCACCGGGCAAGATCAACATCCACCTCGGCGTGGGGGCCGCGAACGACGAGGGATACCACGAGCTCGCGACCGTGTTCCAGGCGCTCAACCTCGGCGAGACGCTCACCCTCATCCCGGGCGGAACACGATCGATCCTCGTCCAGGGACGCTACGCGGATTCCGCGGTGCCGGTCGATGATTCGAACGTCGCCCGCCGTGCCGTCGACCTCCTCATCGCAGCCCTCGAGGACGATCGTGACGTCGACGTGCTGCGCGACCTCGACATCGTCATCGACAAACAGGTGCCCGTGGCCGGCGGGATGGGCGGGGGATCGGCGGATGCGGCCGCTGCCCTCGTCGGCGCCGCCCACCTCCTCGGCGGAGTCGAGGACGAGGTCCTCCACGACTGCGCGGTCTCGGTCGGCGCCGATGTCGCCTTCCTGCTGCGCGGGGGCACGGCCATCGGCCACGGTCGCGGCGAACAGCTGAGCCCCGTCCTCACCCGCGGGGTCTTCCACTGGGTGATGGCCACCTCGGCGCGGCAATTGCCGACCCCCGACGTCTATGCCCGCTTCGACGAACTCAACGACACCCCGGCCCCGGCCCAGGTGCCCGACGAGGTGCTCACGGCGCTGGCTGCCGGCGAACCGGACACGCTCGCCGAATTCGCGGTCAACGACCTCACCGAGGCGGCCGTGTCGTTCATGCCCGAAATCGCCGAAGTGATGGAGGCCGGACGCGCCGCCGGGGCACTGCTGCCCCTGCTCAGCGGTTCGGGGCCGACGATCGGGTTCCTCGCCCGCGACGCCCACCACGCCCTCGATCTGGCCGTGCTGCTGCAGGCCACGCGCGGCGTCAACGAAGCCCTGCGCACAACGGGGCCCGCCCCCGGCGCGCACATCGTGGACGTTCCGTGATGGCGGGGGAGAAGGGCAGGGGCTTCGCCGAAGCGGCTTCGGAGCGAGCGGGGGCCACGGGCAACCGGGGAAACCTCCATGAGCAGCTGCGCGATCAGGTCGGACAGGACATCGTCGCCGGTCGGCTGGAGGCCGGAACGATCATCAAGGCCGAGGATCTGCGTGCCCGCTACGACGTGTCGCTGTCGGTGGTGCGCGAGGTCGTGCGCGTCCTCGAATCCTTAGGGATGCTGCAGCCGATCCGACGGGTCGGTCTCGTCGTGCTCGCGATGTCCGAATGGATGCTGCTCGACCCGCTCGTCATCCGGTGGCGGATGACCGAGGCCCCGGCCGGGCAGCTGCGCTCCCTCACCGAACTGCGGATCGCCATCGAACCCGAAGCGGCCGGTCTGGCGGCCAAGCACGCTCCCGCGGAAGCCGCCGAGGAGATCATGGGGCTCGCCGCCCGAATGCGGGCATCGGGCCGACGCGGAGACGTCGACGCCTTCCTCGACGCCGATGTCGCGTTCCACCGGGCCGTGCTCGGGGCCGGGGGCAATGAACTCTTCGCCGCCTTCGACACCGTCATCGGTGAGATCCTCGCCGGCCGCACCGGGGCGGGACTGATGCCGAAGTACCCGCACCCCGACGCGCTGCAGTGGCATTTCGATGTTGCCGATGCCATCGGCGGGCAGGATGCCGACCGGGCCAAAGAGGCGATGGCGAAGATCGTGGCGAAGGCCGATGCCGAGATGGGCAGCGTGTGGGCCGACGAACCCCGGCGCACCGGCCGCTGACGGCGGCGCACCCGGCCCGAACGACCGACGATGACTCGTCGAGCCGAGCTCAGAACAGGCTGACGACCCCGTAGAGGGCGAGGCTGAGTCCGAAGCCGACGGTGCCCAGCAGCGTCTCGGCGACCGTCCAGGTCTTCAGCGTCGTCTTCGTGTCCATGCCGAAGAACCGCGAGACCAGCCAGAAGCCGGAATCGTTGACATGGCTGGCGAAGACCGAACCGGCCGCCAGTGAGAGCACGATGGCCACGACCTGCATGCTCGAGAAGTCCGGATTGCCGACGACGATCGGCTGGACGAGCGCGGCCGCGGTCGTCAGCGCCACCGTGGCAGAACCCTGGGCGATGCGCACGATCGCGGCGATGACGAAGCCGGCGACGATGACGGGAAGACCGAGCGCGGCGAGTGAGTCGGCGAGCGAGTCTCCGATTCCGCTGGCGCGCAGCACGCCGCCGAACATTCCGCCGGCGCCGGTGATGAGGATGATCGAGCAGACCGGTCCGAGCGCGGAGTCGACGACGGTCTCGACCAGCGACCGGCCCTTGTTCTGCCGCCAGCCGAGCAGCCACATGGCCACGACGACAGTGATGAGCAGGGCGATCGGGGTTTCGCCGAGCAGCCGCAGGGACGCGATGAGCGTCGAGTCGGTATCGACCCAGCCGGCCTCACCGGCGAAGTTGAGTCCGGTGTTGAGGAAGATGAGCACGAGCGGCAGGGCGAGGAGGAAGATCACGTGGCCGAGCTTGGGCCGGGAGGCGAAGTCGGCGAACGAGTCGTTCCTGCCGGCCGAGAGCACATCGGGCACGGCGACGTCGATGCGTTTGCCGATGATGAGTCCGAAGAGGTAACCGGTGAGGTACCAGGCGGGAATCGCGATGATGATTCCGCAGATGAGGACGAGTCCGACATTCGCCCCGAGCAGACCGGAGGCCGCAACCGGGCCGGGGTGCGGGGGCACGAAGATGTGCATGGCGGAGAACGCCATTGCCGCGGGCATCGCGTACAGCAGCAGAGACCCGCCGAGGCGGCGCGCGATCGTGAAGATGATCGGCAGCATGACCACGAGGCCGGCGTCGAAGAAGATCGGGAAGCCGAACAGCAGCGAGGTCACGCCGAGTGCCAAGGGCGCCCGCTTCTCCCCGAACAGGCGGATGAGGGCATCGGTGAGCACTTCGGCGCCGCCGGAGAGTTCGAGCATGCGTCCGAGCATTGCGCCGAGCCCGACGAGCAGGGCCACGCTGGCCAGGGTCGAACCGAAGCCGTCGTAGAGGACGTCGATGAGGTCACCGGGGCCGATTCCGGCGGCCAGCGCGGTGAGCACGCTGACGATGACGAGGGCGATGAACGCGTGCAGCCGTGCCTTGATGATGAGCAGGAGCAGCAGGCCGATCGCCGCTGCCGCGATTGCCAGAAGTGCCGGCGTGGACAGAGTCCAGGCCAGGTCGAGGTCGGTCATGGTTCCTCTTCCTTGAGGTCAGATGGTTGGGTGGACAGTGGGCGGGCAGTTCACGGTCTCAACCGTGCGATGCTGTCGAGGATCGAATGGAGGACCTCGGGAATCGGACGGTCGACGTCGACGGTGGCATGGGACTCCTCGGCGCTGAGCGGTTCGAGGGTGGCCAGCTGGGAGTCGAGCAGATCCGGGGACATGAACTCATGGTCGCGGCGGGCCAGGTGGGCGGCGATGACATCACGCGGTCCGTCGAGGTGGATGAACACGAGCGCGGGTGCCGAGGCGCGCAGCAGGTCCCGGTAGGTGCGTTTGAGGGCGGAGCAGGCAATGACCGGGCCCGGGGTGCGGGCGGCTTCGACCGCGACGGCGTCCAGCCACGGTCCGCGATCGGCGTCGGTCAGCGGCACACCCGAGGCCATCTTCGCTTTGTTGGCCGCGGAGTGGAGATCGTCGGCATCGACGAATCGGCGGTCGAGAGCCTGCGCCACCTGCGCGCCGAGGACGGTTTTGCCGGTTCCCGAGACACCCATGATGACGAGCGGCGGAAGGAAAGGGTGATGACCCATGTCCGAAACCTCTCGATAAAATATGAAGAAATATCTATAATCGACTATTAAAACAGATTTATTGCACCGTAGTGCTGGTGGCGAGTGACTGTCAACACCGTCGCCTCCCGAGGAAGGGGAATGCTCATGAAGGCCGATGTCGCAGTGATCGGGACCGGTGTGATGGGGTCGAATCTGGCCCGGAACCTCGCCCGCCGGTCTGGTCGACGGGTCGCGATCTACGACCGTGACGTCGACCGTGCCCGCACCGTGGCCGCTGAATTCCCCGAAGCCGATCTCCTCGTCGCCGCGGATCCGGCCGATCTGGCCGGCAAGCTCGCCGAACCGCGTGTGGCGATCCTCATGGTCAACGCCGGAGAGGCCACGGATTCGGCGATCGGTGACCTCGCCGAGGTGTTCGCTGCCGGCGACATCATCGTCGACGGCGGCAATTCCCACTTCCAGGACACGATCGCCCGGGGCCGACGGCTGCAGGGTACGGGCATCGAATTCGCCGGGGTCGGGATCTCCGGCGGAGAGGTCGGTGCCCTTCTCGGGCCCTCGCTCATGGTGGGCGGATCGGCGGCCGCGTGGCAGCGCCTGCGGCCGCTGCTCGAACCGATCGCCGCGCGTGCCGAAACCGCCGGCGTCGAAACCGCCCGGGCCGAAACCGCAGATGCCGAATCTGCAGGTGCGAAGAGCCATGCCTGCGTCGCTCACATCGGAGAGGACGGTGCCGGTCACTTCGTGAAGATGGTCCACAACGGCATCGAATACGCGGACATGCAGCTCATCGCCGAAGCCTTCACCCTCCTGCGCGACGGGCTCGGGATGGCCCCGGCGAAGATCGCCGAGGTGTTCGCGGACTGGAACACCGGGGAACTCGAGTCCTACCTCATCGAGATCACCGCCGACGTCCTCGCCCACGTCGATGCGGACACGGGCCGGCCTTTCGTCGACATCGTCGCCGATGCCGCGAAGGCCAAGGGCACCGGTGCGTGGACCGGGCAGGCCGGGCTCGATCTCGGGGTGCCGGTCCCCACCATCGCCGAGGCGGTCTTCTCCCGTTCGCTGTCATCGGCCGCGGATCTGCGCGCCGAGGGAGTCCGGTTGGCCGGGCCCCGTCCCGGGGCCGCCACCTCGGCGGCGGATACCAGTGCTTCGGCTGCGACCACCTCGGCGACGAACACCAGTGCTTCGGCCGCGACCACCTCGGCGACGAACACCAGTGCTTCGGCCGTCGCTGCCTCGAACGATCGTGCCGCGCGCATCGAGGAGATCGGCCGAGGCCTGCTGCTGGGCAAGGTGATGGCCTATGTGCAGGGCTTCCACGAGATCACCGCCGGCGCGCGCGAGCACGGTTGGAGCATCGACCTCGGTGAGCTCGCCGGGATCTGGCGGGCCGGATGCATCATCCGGGCGCGTCTGCTCGACCGCATCGTTGAGGCCTTCGGCACCGCGGACCCGCCGGCGACCCTGCTCGATTCGGACTATGTGCGCGAAGTCGCCGGCCGCTGCCAAGAGTCCCTGCGCGCCACCGTCGTCCAGGCCATCGAGCGCGGCATCGCCGTGCCCGGTCTCGCCTCGACCCTGTCCTACTATGACGGGCTGCGCACCGAAGGGGGCAGCGCCGCTCTCATCCAGGCTCAGCGCGATCGCTTCGGTTCGCACACCTATGCACGCACCGACCGGGACGGCACGTTCCACACGCTGTGGTCGGGCGACCGCAGCGAAATCGAGATCTGACCGGCCGCCTCGGCGAGGGTCCGAGATCTGACCGGCCGCCTCGGCGAGGGTCTGAGGAGTCTCAATGAGCGAGGACGGTGGCCCGAATGGCGGACTTGTGGCTATGTTAGGCATATGACTTTGCCACACGAAGATGTTGACCCAGACGGCCTGCTCGAATACTCGGTGGTCTTCACCGACCGATCGCTCAACCATATGTCGAAGCGGTTCGTATCCGTGATGCAGGAGATCAACCGGATCCTGCGCTCGGCCTACGACGCCGAATCCGTCGCCATCGTCCCCGGCGGCGGCAGCTACGCGATGGAATCCGTGGCCCGCCAGGTGGCGACCGGGAAGAAGGCGCTGATCGTGCGCAACGGTCTCTTCTCCTTCCGCTGGTCGCAGATCCTCGACGCCGGTGCCATCGCGTCGGAGACGACCGTGCTCAAGGCCTCCCCGGACACCGACGCCCACCAGTCGTCGTGGTCACCGGCGCCCATCGACGAGGTGGTCGCGGCCATCGAGGCAGAGAAGCCCGATGTCGTGTTCGCTCCCCACGTCGAGACCGCTTCGGGCATGATCCTGCCCGACGACTACCTCCGCCGGGTCTCCGAAGCCGTGCACAAGGCCGGCGGAATCTTCGTCCTCGACTGCATCGCCTCGGGTGCGGTGTGGGCCTCGATGACCGACCTCGGCGTCGACGTGCTCATCAGCGCCCCGCAGAAGGGCTGGAGCGGATCCCCGTGCGCCGGCTACGTCATGCTCAGCTCCGGCGGCCGTGCCGCCGTCGAAGCCTCGACGTCGACGAGCTTCGCCATGGACCTGAAGAAGTGGCTGTTCATCGCCGACGAGTACGAAGAGGGCCGCGCGCCCTACCATGCGACGATGCCCACCGATGCGCTGGCACACAACGCGAAGCTCATGGCCGAGAGCGAAGAGCGCGGCTTCGACAAGCTCGCCGCCGCACAGAACGAACTCGGTGAACGGGTGCGCGCCGTCTTCGCCGCACGCGGACTGCCCTCGGTTGCTGCACCGGAGTTCGCCTCGCCCAGTGTGGTCGTCGTCCACACCGACAACCCGAAGCTCGCCACCGGCGCCAGCTTCAAGGAAGTCGGCGTGCAGATCGCCGCGGGCGTGCCGCTGCAGTGCGATGAGCCCGAGGACTTCTCGAGCTTCCGCATCGGCCTGTTCGGACTCGACAAGCTCGGCGACATCGACGGCACCATCGCCCGCCTTGAGGCCGCTCTCGACTCGATCGGTGTGACCGCCGAAGCCTGAGTGGCTTCAGCAGCCACCGGTCGTCCTATCATGGTTGAGATTTAGTGGCCGCCGGCCTTGCACAGGTCGCCCAGAAGGTGAAGGACCTCGACGACGCGATTGCCGACAGTGCCGCCGATCGGATCTATTCCGAGATGGCCAGCTATGTCGACGTGCCGCGTAATCAGCTGCTCGCATCCGTGCGCACGAACGCGGCACGTGCGGTCGAGGTCCTCACCACCGGCGTCATCGCCGAGGCGGAGGAAGTGCCCGAATCGCGGGCGACCACGCGCGCCCGGATCGACCAGAATGTCCCCATCGAGGACATCATCCGGGCATATCGCATCAGCCTCAACGTCGTTCATGAGGCATTCATCGCCGAGGCGGCCGCCCAGGAGCTCGAACCGCAGGTGACCTTGGAAGGGTCGACCCTGCTGTGGCAGCTCGGCGATTGGTTCACAACCGGAGCGGCCGCGGAGTTCCGCTATAGGGCGGGGGCCGCCGCGCTGCGCGAATCCTTCGCTGTCAGCTCCCTCATCCGTAGTCTCATGGAATCCGAGGACCCGGGACCAGAGGCCCTGCTCAAAGCACGTCGCTACGGACTTGACTTCGATCGCGACTACGCCGTCATTATCTGCGCCGCGCCGGGTGAAGGCGGAAGCGTCCGCGGATTCGGTCATGGCGAGCCGAGCGTCGAATCCCTGCAAGCGGCGGGTTCGGACGGCAGGCGACCGGCAGTGGTCGCACAGATGGATGCGCGCATCATAGGTATCGTGGCTCGCACCCCTAGGACCGTCTCGGTGCCGGTGGCCATCGGTCCCTTCGTCCCGCTGTCACGGATCACGGAATCTGCCCGGATCTGCGAGAACGTGTGGACGATCGCCCACCGGGGAGCGCTGGGGGTCCACTCCTTGACCGATCTCACGTGGCAGGTGGCAATACCTGGGCAGGCTGACCTCAACAGTCACCTCATCGACCGTTTCGTCCTCCCGCTGCGCCCGGACACCGCAGTCGGTGCCGATGTGCTCGAAACGGTCCGCACGTGGATCAGGACGTTGATGAACGTGAAGAAGACGGCCGAGATGCTGCACGTGCACGAGAACACCGTGCGCTACCGGCTTCAGCGCTTCCGCGACACGGTCGGCATCGCTGAACTCGGGACGAAAGAGCTGTTGGACATCACGTGGGCGCTGGCCGCGTTCGACATCGACGAATCTTGAACCCGATTCGAGTTTAGAGAGAACTCCAAAAGCGGGCCAGATCTTTCAGAGACCTCACCGTTCATTCGTGAGCTGACGCGTGCGACGATTGTCACATTCTGCAAATCAGACCACCGTCAATGACGACAACGGAGCTCACCAGTGACATCATCGCACCATTTCTCATCGGCTGAGAACGACTCGACTTTCGCACAGCTGTGGACGGCAGCTGTCCGTGAGGCGGCCGAGCGAGAGTTCCTCCTCTTTCGAGACAGGTCCGGCGAGGTCACCGCGTGGACATACCGCGAATTCGACTGGATCGTCGATCAGACGGCGGCCGCATTGACAGGTCACGGGGTTCATTCCGGCGCCGCGATCCACCTGTGCCTGAAGAATTGCCCGGGATTCATTGCGATCTGGCTGGCCGCAGCGCGAATCGGTGCCTGGATCGTCCCCGTCGACCCCGCTTCGGCGAAGAACGACATCAATACTCAGATCTCGAGGGTCGCCCCGGTACTCGGGATCTGTAGCGTGGAACGCGCTGATATCTACCGGCAAGGCTCCGCCGCCCAGCCCCAGTTGCCGATCCTTGAGCTCTCTGAAACCGCAGCCGATCTCGTACCCGGGACGCCGCTGTTGCAGACTCCGACCGCAACGACCTATCTGGACGAAGAACGGCCGAACGTTGATCTCGATGACGCCAATAGGGTTGAGCCTGCATCCGAGGACAGGCTCGCGGTGATGTTCACCTCAGGTACCACCTCGCAGCCCAAGGGAGTCGTACTCACCCATGCGAACTACCTCGAGGTCGCCGAACGCATGGCCGCGGCCGCAGATCTGCAAGCCCACCACCGGTGGTACGTGACCCTGCCGTTGTTCCACGCGAACGCGCAATATTACTGTTTCTCCTCGGCCATCCGCGCGGGTGCCTCGGTGGCGCTGACCGCGGACTTCTCAGCCAGTCGCTGGGTCGAATGGGCGCGGGAACTCGAGGTCACTCACGCCAGCCTCTTCGCTGCTCCGATCCGGATGATCCTCGCCCGCACGCCCGCTGAGCAGACACCGGCCGAACTCGAACACGTCTGGTATGCACAGAATCTCGCTCCCGACCATCACGAGCAGTTCGCCGAGCTCGTCAGCGTCGCCGCTCGGCAACTGTACGGGATGACGGAGACAATCGCGATCGTCAGTTACGACCGATCGGTTCCACCGCGCTGCGATGTCATCGGACAGCCGCTCGAAGGCCGACGTGTCGACCTACTCGACCCACTCACCAGGCAGCCCGTCGATACGGGCGAGAGCGGCATGATCGCGGTCGCCGGCAATCGCGGGAAGGATCTGTTCCTCGAGTACCTCGACGACCCGGCGACCACAGACATGGCCTTCCACACAGGGGCTGACGGAACTGAATGGCTGCTCACAGGTGATCTCGCCCGACGTGACGAGGACGGAGTCCTCTCGTTCGTCGGCCGCGTCGACGACGTCATCAAGGTCTCGGGAGAGAACGTCAGCCTCACTGAGATCGAAGCCGCACTCGCCCAGGCCCCAGGCGTGCTAGAGGTCGCTGTCATCGCTGTGCCGGACCCGATCCGCGACGTGGTCCCACACGCCTACGTCGTCGCTGCCGATTCCAGTGCCGGAGTCGACCTCGGCAAGCTGGCGCATTGGGCAGAGGAGAACCTTGCCCCAGCCGCCCGACCTCGCGAGTGGCACGTTCTCGACGAGCTGCCGCGGACGAGCGTAGGCAAGATCCGCCGTTTCAAGATCGGAGCGCAGTCGAAGCACGCGTCCTGACCCCAGACCACATTTCGGTACCACGTGTGAAGAACCACCACGTGGAAACTAACACCACTAGTGACGCTCCACCGCTGTGTGTACAACGACGGCACACATCATTTCAGCGCAACGATGCGCGAGAGAAGGGAACAGCAATGGCTGAAATCACAATCACCGAGGCAGACGGGCTCCGTCGCAGGAGAGCTTTCGTCGGCGCCGTCACCGGACATGTGATCGAATGGTACGACTATGGGATCTACGGATTCCTCGCTGTGTACATGGGACAGCTCTTCTTCGCCTCGGAAGACCCGACGATCTCTCTGCTGAGCAGCTTCGCAGTTTTTGCTCTCAGCTTCTTCATCCGGCCTCTCGGGGGATTGGTCTTCGGGCCGATGGCAGATCGCATCGGACGCAAGCAGACTCTGCTCATCGTGCTCATCTGCATGGCCGGCTCTACCTGCCTTATCGGCCTACTGCCCACCTACGCCACCATCGGTCTCGCCGCTCCAATCCTGCTGGTGCTGTTGCGCTGCATCCAAGGATTCTCCGCCGGAGGCGAAATCGGCACGGTGACGAGCTTCATCGCCGAATACGCCGGTCCCGGCAAGCGTGGCCACTCGACGAGTTGGCTTATGACCACGGCAGTCCTCGGGCTGCTGCTCGGCAGCCTTGTGGCCAATGGCATGTCGGCGGTCCTCGGGGAAGCGGCGATGCTGGCGTGGGGCTGGCGGATCCCATTCCTCTTCGCAGGTGTCTTGGGCATGATCGCCATCTACATCCGCCTCAAGCTCGAAGACAGCCCGGAGTTCCTCGCGATCGTCGCTGCCGGAGAGAGTTCGAAAGCACCACTTCGTGAAACCATGACCTGGGGTCGCGCGCTCATGCTCGTGTTCTGCATCATCACCGTCCACGCTTCGATCTTCTACCTCGTGCTCACCTACGCTTCGACGTTCCTTGGTGAGATGCTTCAGTTCTCCGGCACCGTGCGCTTCTGGTTCATCATCTCTGCGTGCGTGCTCGCAGCGGCTGTGATGCCGATCGGCGGAATCATGTCGGACAAATGGGGCCGCAAGCCCGTGCTGCTTGTTTCTGGAGTCGCGGCGACATTGTCGATGCTATGGTTCTTCCTGGCCGCTCCCGGTGCAACGCCGGTGAGCTTCTTCTTCCCACTCATAGCGTGCGCACTGTCGTTCGGGTTCTACGCCTCGTCGACATACGCGACGATGACCGAGCTGTTGCCCACCAAGATCCGGTCGACCGGCATCGCTGTCGCCTACAATCTTCCCGTCGCGATCTTCGGTGGCAGCGCACCGCTCATCGCTGCCTGGTTCATCTCAGCGACAGGTGATATTACCTCGCCATGGTACTTCTTCGTCGGTACCGGTGTGGTGTCACTTGCGGCTTTGCTCGTCCTCCGCCGTGATGACTTTACAAAAGCTGAACAGGTGCAGGCGATTTCTGCGAACCAAAAAGCAGTCACCGAGGTCGCTTGATCGCCGAGTACCACGCACCGCTAGCGCCATCGCCTCCGCGTAGTCGCACAGGATACAGTCAGCGCCGTAACCTCCCGTAGCGTCGAGAGGTTACGGCGCTGACTGTATGTATTGGCCCTAATGGTGAGCGATGCTCCAAGGCCTCAGGCAGTGTCTCCGAGGGCCACGACGTTGTCGGCGAGCCGTTCGTTGCTGCCGTACATGAAGTGGTTGGCCATGTTCTCGGAGAAGCGGCTCGCATCGGTGGTCAGTCCGACCGCCTCGGCGACCTCGCGGATGTGCATCGGGGTCGCGCCGCAGCACACTCCGATGTAGTTGACGCCCAGGTCGTAGGCTTCCTTGGCGAACGCGCCGATCTCGTAGCGGTTGGTCTGCAGGGGATCAAGAGCGGTGGGGAACGTGCGTCCGTGCGGGGAGGCCACCTCGGCGGGGGAGTCGGAGAGGTTGAAGAACGTCGGCTCGTCCTCCGTGGTGCGGTAGGGGATCGGCAGGGCGCCGACGTGACAGGACACGGCCGAGCGGATCTCCCTCAGCCACGGCAGCATCGTGACGGGACCGCGGAAGCAGTTGAGGCCGACGACGTCGACGCCGAGCTGTTCGAGCCGCTGCGCGGTCTCGACGATCCCGACCCCGTCGGCCATCTCCTGGAAGGCCATCGGGGCGAGCGTGAGGACGACGGGCAGGCCGCTGGCCTTGGCGGTCTCGGCGGCGGCGATGGCCTCACCGGCGAAGTAGAAGGTCTCGCCGATGATGAGGTCGGCACCTTCCTCGACCGCCCAGGCGACCATTTCGGCGAACATCGCCCGCACCTCGGCCTGCTTGGACTCGTCGGCGGGGTCCCAGATGTTCGAGTTCGAAATGTTGCCGGCCATGAAGTTCCCGGGCTTGGCGTCGGCTACCGACCGGGCGATCTGGAGGGCGGCGCGGTTGAGCGGTTCGAGCAGATCTTCCTTGCCGATCACGCGCATCTTCTCGCGGTGCCCGTTGTAGGTGAAGGCCTCGACGATGTCGGAGCCGGCCCGCTGGAAGTCGACGTGGAGGGAGCGCAGGGCGTCGGGGAACTCGAGGGCCACCTCGGGGACGAACTCGCCGGCAGACAGATATCCGCGCTTCTCGAGCTCGAACAGGAAGCCTTCCGCGCAGATCACGGGGCCGGCATCGAGGCGTTGGGTCAGGGCGTTGGTCGCGGTCATGGGAACTCCGAATCGATGGTGGGGGATCGTCCACGTCCGGGCGGCGACCCGAACTCTGGTATCACACCATCAACCGCCTCTGCGGCGTGTGTCACATCGACATATTCCGACGTCCGACGACCCGAAACGTCAATGAACATGGTCCCCACGCCGAGGCGGGGCTGCCCTCGCCGAGGCGGTGCCGTCCTCCCGATGACCGCGGAGTTCGCGTGATCGGTGGGTTCACCGCACCCGTGCGCTCAGCGGTCGTCGTCCGGAGGGGTGCTGAGATAGACGGGCAGGCGGCGGTAGCGCACGGCACGCTGGGCGGTGCCGGCGGGGACTTCCTGCGTGGATTCGTAGGTTGCGTTGTTCTGCGGCACCTGGTGCGAGCCCGGCAGCCGATACTGCTCGGCTCCGGCGGGAGGGGAGACCTCCTGATACACGTGCGGCTGCCCGTCGTGCTGTCCCGGCTGATGGTCAGAGCCGGGGAAGTGCTGAACGGGGGACTGTTCGAAACCGACCGAATGCGCATAGCCGGTGCCCGGCTGAGGCTGGAGGCCGAGGCCCTGCCGGTCCGGTCCGTCGCCCTCGCTGTAGGCGTCGCCCGGGTAGCTGCCGTAGGCGGCCGCGCCCTGATCGGCACCCTCGAGGTGAGCGCCGCTGTGACCGGCACCCTCGAGGGAAGCCCCGCCGTGACCAGCACCGGCACCGGCACCAACACTGGAACCGGCAGAATCACTGCGGCCGGTGCGCTCCGACTTCGGTCGCAGGAACGGGAAAGGTGCGAGGATCAGTGCCGTCGCGGTCGAGGCGTACCAGCGCAGGGCGCGTTCGAACGGAGTCCACGCGAGCACGCCCGTCCACACCACGGCCAGGGCCAGGCAGATGAGCAGGACGAAGGCGTCGTGGAGGACATCGCGGCTGCCGTCGAGGACCGGTTGGAGACCGCGGACGACGAAGCCGTGGAGGACGTAGACGGCCAGGCTGTGCTTGCCGATCATGGCGATGGTGTCCTTGGTGTTGCTCAGCCACGACAGCAGCGCCAGGGTCATAAGCACGGCACCGATGTCCATGATGAGACGCAGACCCACACCTTCGGGGACGCTGACATGGAAGTGGGCGAAGTTGAGGCTGCCGTAGAACCACTTGTAGTCGATCTGGTCGAAGTAGAAGTAGCCGATCGTGGCCAGGGCGGCGGCGCTGAAGCCGATCTTCTGCCAGATCGCCAGCCCTCCGGCCCATTCGATGATCTGCTTGCCGTAGAGCTTGCCGATGACGAAGAAGGGCCAGAACGCCATCGTTCGTGCCGCGGAGAGTTCGGTGTCGAGGATCGGCAGCATCCCGCCGAAGAGTCCCAGAACCAGGGAGGCGACGAGCATCGTGCGGGGGAAGCGTTCGATGAAGGGGACCGTGATCATCCACCAGGCCATGGACAGCAGGAACCACGTGTACCAGAACGGGGTGAGGAAGCTGTAGTCCGGATCGAGCCCGAAGAGCCACATCCACGCCCACATCAGCGGCAGCACCGACGCGAGCAGGACGAAGTAGGTGAGCACCCGTTCCGCCAACCTGTTCGACTTCGCCGTGATCCCGGCGAGGAAGACGAACGCCGGCATGTGGAACATGTAGATGAAGTACATCGGTGCGCCCAGGATCGGCGACTCCCATGGGGAAGTCCTGGCGAGGAGGTGGCCCAGAACCACCAGGAAGATGAGTATTCCCTTGGCGCGGTCGATGCGATAGTCCCGTGATGACACGCCGATACACTACCGCACCCGGCCGGATATGGGGAAAGTTCAGACCGTCGCCGAGGCGGTCGCCCGGTCGTGTGCGACGGTGCACTCGTGCGTGCGAACGGGGATGGAAACGACTAGCCGCGGGCGGCGCAGTTCACGCATTTGGCCGCGTAGGGGCGGGCCTCCAGCCGCGCCTCGGCGATGGGCTCACCGCAGTCGACGCAGATCCCGAACGTGCCCGCGGCGAGGCGGTGATGCGCCTCGGCGATCTCCTCGAGGCGATTCTCGGACTGTTCGAGCAGGGTCGCGGCCTGCGACCGTTCGAAGGCGAGCGTCGCCCCTTCCGGATCGTGCTCGTCGTCGCTGTTGTCGCCCTCACGAGCGGCCGAGACCTCATCGATTCCCTGAGTCAGACGGTCGATGAGCGCCTGCGTCTCCGCCCGCTCCGCCTCGAGCAGGTCTCGCATCGTCGCTTCGTCGACCACTCAGGCCTCGAGAGCTTCGGACGCTTCGAGCCAGCGCATTTCGAGTTCGTCGAGTTCGTCCTGAGACTCGGAGATCGCAGCCGTGAGCTTGGCCAGTCCCTCGAAATCGGTCTGGTCGTGGGCGGCCATCTCCTCGTGCTTCTTCGCGATCTGAGTGTTCAGCTTTTCCATCCGCCGCTCGATCGACGACAGTTCCTTCTTCGCCGCGCGGGCCTCGGCACCGGTGAGTTTCGCCGAGGAGGCCGACCCCTCCGTCGCCGAGGCGGCCCCACCGGAACCGGTCCCGCCGGCTCCCGATGCGGCCCCGTTCGAGGCCGATCCCGAACCGCTCGCACCACCGGTGCGGGCCTGCTCGGCCCGCAGCCGCAGGTACTCCTCGACGCCTCCGGGGACATGACGCAGCCCCTGATCGAGGATCGCGTACTGCTGGTCGGTGACACGTTCGAGCAGGTAGCGGTCGTGGGAGACGACGATGAGGGTGCCCGGCCAGGAATCGAGGAGATCCTCCATCGCCGCGAGCATGTCCGAATCCACATCGTTCGTCGGCTCGTCGAGGATGATGACATTCGGTTCTGCCATGAGCAGCAGCAGAAGCTGGAGGCGACGTTTCTGCCCACCGGAGAGCTCCTTGACCCGAGCGGAGAGATGCTCTTTGGCGAAGCCGAGTCGCTCGAGCAGCTGGGCCGGTGTGTAGTCCTTGCCTTCGATGGTGAAGTTCGTCTTCGACTCCGCGAGGACCTCACGCACCCGGGACTCCGCAATCCGGGCGAGGTCCTTGAACTGCTGGTCGAGGACGCCGACCTGGACGGTCTTGCCGCGCTTGACCCGACCGGAATCGGGCTCGACCTCTCCGGAGATGAGATTGAGCAGCGTCGACTTGCCGGCACCGTTGGGCCCGAGGATGCCGGTGCGCTCACCGGGGCCGATGCGCCATGTGACCTCATCGAGGATGACGTCGTCGCCGAAACTCTTGGACACGTGGAGGAGGTCGACGACATCCTTGCCCAGACGCGCGGTGGCCATCTTCTTCAGCTCGATGGGGTTGCGCACCTCGGGGACGTCGGCGATGAGCTGATTGGCCGCCTCGATGCGGAACTTCGGCTTCGAGGTCCGGGCCGGAGCGCCGCGACGCAGCCACGCGAGTTCCTTGCGCATGAGGTTCTGACGTTTGGCCTCTGTGGCCGCGGCGATTCGATCGCGTTCGACGCGCTGGAGGATATAGGCGGCATACCCGCCTTCGAAGGGTTCGACGATGCGGTCGTGGACCTCCCAGGTCTTCGAGCACACCTCGTCGAGGAACCACCGGTCGTGGGTGACCAGCAGCAGAGCACCGGCATTCTTCGGCCACCGGTTCTTCATGTGCCGCGCCAGCCAGGCGATGCCGTCGACGTCGAGGTGGTTCGTCGGCTCACCCAGCAATTCGATGGCAGATGCCAAGGGAGCACCTGTCAGTCATGGAGACGCAATCACTTACCCGACCGCCTGCCTCCGAGGTCAACGCGCTCATCTACACGCGAGCCTCGATGGATCGCCATTACCTCATGCGATCGACCGATGACCAAGAGACGGACTGCCGTGCCTGGTGCGCTCAGGAGAAGTGGGGAGTCGCGAAGGTCATCACCGATGCCAACCGGTCCGCGTCGAGGTGGCGCACCCGCGAACGCGAGGGTTTCGAGGAGGCCTTGCAACTGATCGCGTCGAAGGAGTACGACGCGTTCGTGACGTGGGAGCCCTCGCGTGCGGGCCGTGAGCTGCTGGCCTACGTGCAGCTGCGCGCCGCCTGCCAGGAGGCGGGGGTTCTGTATCTGACCAAGGGCCGCGTCTACGATTTCTCGCGCCACGATGACAGCTTCATGATGGGGCTGGAGTTCCTGAGCGCCGAGAAGGATGCGGCGATCATCCGTGACCGGCAGTTGCGCACAGTGCGGCTGAACGCGCAGAAGGGTCGCCCGCACGGGCGGCTCCCTTACGGGTACCGGAGGGTCTACGACGAGCAGACGCGTGCTCTCGTGCGTCAGGAGATCGACCCGGAGAAGGCCGCGATCATCGTCTCAGCGGTTGACGAGATCCTCGATGGCGGGTCGATCAACCAGATCGTGACTCGCCTCAATCGGGCGGGCGTGCCCACGCCGATGAAGCCGACTTCTGAGCACTCGCGTGGTTGGACAACCGCCACGATCCGGCAGATCATCAAGAGCCCCACGATCGCCGGGCTGCGCATGTACCAGGGCGAGGTGATCGGCGAGGCGGACTGGCCCGCGATCATCCCGATGAAGAAGTGGGAGAAGGTCAATCATCTCCTCGATGACCGGGCCCGGCGCACCCGCTATGTTCCCGAGGACAACCCCAGCCATCCGCGCTGGCTGCTGACGTTCGTCGCGAGGTGCGGGTACTGCCTGCATCCGCTGGTGCGGATTCACGGGACGAAAGTACGCAGGCGCACCGGGTTGCGCTCTGACAACTACAGCTGCGGACGCCCCGGCTGCCGCAGGGTCAGCATCGACATGCGCAACACCGACGCCTATGTCACGGGCGTGCTGCTGGGATGGTTGTCGAAGCCGGAGAGCTTGGCGGTGATCGTCGGCCCGGAGGAGGACTGGAATGAACGGGTCCGCGAGGCCGAGGAGCATGCCGCTGCGCTGCGTGCGCGGCTTGACGAGGCGGCGAGTGAGTACGCCGAGGGTCGGATCAGCATGTCGATGCTCACCAGCATCGAACGCAGGCTTGTTCCGGAGATCGAGCGTGCGGCGAAGGCTGCGGTTCCTCCCGTGACCGACAAGGGGCTGCTCTCGTTCATTCAGGAGAGCGACCTGGAGGCGGCGTGGGAGCGTCTTGAGCTGGTCGAGAAGCGGCGGTTGCTGAAGATGCTGCTGGATATTCGTGTGGAGAAGGCCACCCAGGTGGGGCCGTTCTTCAATCCGGACCGGATCAAGATCACGCCTCGCTACTCGGTTCCCGAGACGTATCAGTGGAAGCGAGCAGAATCGTCCTGACCGCTGCGCCCTGTCGCTCGGTCGGCGGCAGGAACGATGCGCCGAGCTCTCGCCCCTGCTCACGAAGCCGCGAGAGCTCGGCGTTCACGTCTTGTGCTGTCGTGGTGCTCACGGCAGTTCCCCGGTTCGTGCGTCGGCGCCGGCGTAGAAGGCGTCTTCGGCGGCGCGGCGTTCGGCGACCTGTTCGGCGACGTACTCGACGAAGTCGCGGTCGCGGTCGGCGACGAACACGTCCTCCACAGGGTCGGCGGGGTCCTCGCCGGGCCAGGTCGTCTGCCTCGTGGGTCGGTCGCGGTCCAGGCGTGTGCCGGAGGCGGCGACCCATTCGCGCAGCCGCTGTCGAGCGTCGGCGAAGTCGCGGTGCCAGCCGAACGGGGCGGAGCCGGTCTGCTCGGGGTGGTAGGCGCAGAGCCAGTGCAGATGCAGGCTGCTGAGTTCCCACAGCAGTTCGTCGTGTCGGTGCCAGAACGGCGGGATCACGCTGGCGGGGAGCCCGTAGGTGCGGCGGATGGTCTCGACCCACCGGTTGAGCGCGTACCACTCCTTTTCGAGCTCGTCGGCGCGCAGCAGATACCAGTTCACCGGATGCGGCGGGCCGGGTTCTTCCTCCTCCTCACCGTCATATCCCTCCTCGTCGTACTCGTCGTCGAGGTCGAGGTCGTCATCGGGGGTCTCGTCGGTCTGCGGCCGGTCAGGATCGGTCTGGTTGAACGTCGGTTCGGTCATGATCGTGGCTCCCTTCCTCACAGGCCCATCGCCGGCGGCTGCCGATCTGACCGGTGCTCCGGCGGGGCGAACGCGGCCGGTGCCTCACGCTCGGGCGTCTGACGCTCGGCTGCCTGCGGCTGTGCGGGGGTCTCGCCTCCGGCGAGTCGGCGTGAAGCGGCCTCGCGTTCGGCGGCGGGGCGCTGGGCCTGCTCGCGGCGTGGGGTGCGGTCGACCTCGTAGTCGGTGTGGGCCATGTTGTGACCGAACGCGGTGGCGACGAACCGCTGCTTCATCTGCCCCGTGCTCTTGCTGCGGTAGTCCTCCATGCGCCCCTCGGCGATGAAGAAGTCGTTCTTTTCATAGTTCTTGTACGCACGGACGGCGACGCCCTTGTAGGCCACGAGATCGTGATAGGTGTTCGGCAGCCGCGTGTAGGTGCCGTCGTCCTCGTAGCGCCAGTGGCGCTGCTCGACCTTCGCGTAGAACTTCGCCTTGCCCGTCTGCGTGGTGCCCAGAGTCGGCTCGGATGTGATGCGACCTTTGAAGGACTCGCGCACATCCGCCTGCGGCTCGGGCTCCCGGCCTGGTCCAGGGTGTTCTTGTTCGGCCATCGTGCTGCTCCTGTCTGATGGGGACGGTCACAGGTGGTGTCGTCCGCTGTGCCAGCCAGGTGCACGACGGCGATCCGATCCGACCTGTCAGGGGCGGTCGGGGCGGCGCAGCAGAGACTCGATCTCTTCGCGATCCGCTTTCAACCGCGCGGCATCTGGGTGGGCCGGCCAGGCGCGCAGGTCGGTCACGATGGGCGGAGCAGCGCGCAGCAGAGTGACCGCGGTGCCGAAAGCGAGGGTGCGGATGCGGTCTGGCGGGAAGATCGCCACTCGGCGCACCGACCGCTGGTTCTGGCGGGTGCCGTGATCGCCCAAGGTGACGCTGTCGGTGTACTCATCCCGCTCGCCGATCAAGGTGCTCAGGTCCTGGAGGTCTTTGGAGCTGGAGGCGCCACCGAGGATGATCTTCACGATGCTCGCATCCCAGATCGCGTTGGCCTGGTTCTCGTTCCACCGGTCGCGAGCCTGCGCGAGCGACTGCAAGACCGGCATGCAGGTGATCCCCGTGCCGCCTCCTTCCGCCATCAAGATCGGCAACGAGGGCAGCGGGGCGAGGTTCGCGATCTCGTCCAGGGCAAGCAGCAGCGGCGGGTCCAGCCTCGCACCGGGCGACCGGGCGGCGATCCGGCGGGCGGTCTCCACGAGGTCTTCGACCAGCGCCGCCACCAGTGCCGCGCTGGCTCCGGCTCCGGCGCCGGTGGCCAGAAGGAACAGGGTGCCTTTGTCGCGGATGAACCTCTCGGGGTCGAAGTCCTCACCGGGGCCGGGACTGACCGCGTCGAGCACCCTGGGGTCGGCCAGGGCTCCGAGCGCCAAGGAGACGCCTTGCCAGATCGAGTCGCGGGTCCTGGGGTCGGCATCGATCATCGATTCCAGCGAGTCCGCCCACCCGGTCGCCGCATCGGGTGAGTTGGTGAGGATCGCGACAGCCTCCGCCGCGGCGGAGGGATCGAGCGTCCAGCGGAACAGTTCGGCCGGTGAGCGGTCATCCAGGGCCGCAGCGTGCAGGAGGGCCTGGAGCGCGGTGCGGGTCTTGCCTTCCCAGAACCCACCGGACTCGACCCCGCCAGCCGAGAGACCGGTGGCCGAGGCGAGACCGGTGGCGCGGATCATCGCGGTGAGCGGATCGTGACAGCCACGGATGGGTGACCAGCGCATCCCCGCCGGCAATCCCTCGGCGAGATGCTGGGGGTCGAACACCGCGACCGGCCCGACGCGTTTGCGGGCGCGCAGACAGGCAGTGAGGTTGTCGGGGCGGGTGCTGGTGACCACGGCCGCGCCGGGCGCATCGAGGATCGCGGGGATCACGATGTGCAGGCCCTTGCCGCTTCGGGGCGGTCCGATGAGCAGAATCGAGTCTTCCACCGATGCCCAGACCTCCCGGCCCCGGCTGGTGCCGATCCGGTAGCCCACGTCTGCCGGCTCGGGCTTGTCCAGCGAGGGCCGCAGGTTCCGGGCGCGTTTCAGTAGAGCCGTCGAGGAAGCGGTGGCAGCGACCTCGTGGCGGGTCGCGATGCCGGCGGTGGTGTGCGGGTCGGTCGAGGCTTTGCGCGCATGCCTTCGCAGCCGCATCCAGACCCAGCAGCCCCCGGCGACCAGGCCGGCAAGCAGCACCGCGGCCACGGCCCAGTACGCGAACGGATGCAACCCTGGGGCATCGAGCGCGCCGGCGGGATCGCCCGGCCGGAACAGCACCCCGATCCCGGCGGCAGGCCCGGCCGCCGGTTGCGCCACGCCGGTGAGGAACGTCGCCACCGACCCGGCGCCGCGCAGGACGAGCGCGAGGCCGAACACCCCGACCAGGGCAATCATCGCGGCGTTGGTCAGCTCGTCGCCGAAGCTGCCGGTCTGCCGGCCCTGCGGGGTACTCATGGCAGCCTCCGGGTCACGACGGTGCCGGAGATGCGCCCGACCAGCACCACCTCACCGACCCCTTTGACCTGCTTCGGTTCAAGGACGGCGCGGGCGGTGCCGTGCGGGGTGGCGTCGGTGTGCGAGACGATGACGCAGCAGGCCACGTCCTCGCCGGCGACGAATCCCTCGCCGGTGATCTCGATGAGCGCAGGCGACGCCGGCTTGTCCTTCTTCCGCTTCGGCGCGGGCTCGGCTGCCGGCTCGGGGCGGGGTGACCGGGCCGGGAGGAGTTCGGTGAAGCTCGTGCCGTCGGCCTCGTGCACCTCGACCCGCACCGGCACGGTGCGCTCATCGCTGGCGTGGTCGATGATCTGCGGGAACGACGCCCGCACCCATGCCCCCTCCTCGGGCAGGTACGAGGCGCCGTCGATGGTGACGGTCATCGACCCGTCGGTCTGGATGTCGAGGATCACGGTGCGCATCGATACCGGCGCAGGCTCGGGCTGGGTGGCGTGTCGTCTCATGCCGCCCAGGTGCACCGCCCGCGCCCGCGCATGCCGCCCCCAGGCTGGGCATCGCGCTGGACGCGATCCTACCGGGCCACTACCCGGTGGGCGTTGATCGTCCTAGAGTCGAAGTCATGGACGTCGCAACGACCCGAGACGAGGAAGTAGCCCGCACTCTGGCCAGCAGGGCGTTCTCCCGGCACATGGCCTTCGACGCCATCGGTTCAGTCGACGCCGAAGCGATGGACCTGATCCGGCAGGCTGTCCTCCGCGCCTGGGAACAGGCGGGCTCCCCGCCTGGCGCGCTCCGCCGGGCTGCGGTCCTCAGCGCGGAGCTTCCCCGATTGATCGCCGAGAACCAGGCTCCCGCCGATCTGGAGACCGAGGGCATCTCCCGCGAGCGGGAGACCGTCGTCGCCGAACAGGCCTCCGCGCTTCTCGCCGTACTCGCAGCCGAGATCGACCCGGCACCCGCTCACGATTCGCCGCCGCCGCGATAGCCGGCCCCGGCAAGTGAGAAAGCACCTTCCCCGAACATCCGCTTTCGACTAGTCTGTCAACATCATCGACCGCAGAAATTTCCCGCCGAAACCTTCAGAAATAGCGCGAACTTTTAGCTTTTCTCGACCATACGTCTGGTGGTGTCGAAGAGCTCGTATTCGGCCGGGTGGAGCTGGTGCTGAACGACGAAGGATCGGTCCTTGATCCGCCACAGCCCTTGCCCGGTGCCCAGCGTCGGCAGCAGTTCGCGTTCGGTGCCGGTGAGTCCGAGGGTCTTGGCGGTGGTGCCGAGCTGGTCGGACTCCTGCCGGTAGATGATCCTCGACTCCGCATTGGCGAGCAGGGAGTTGGCGAGCGATCTCATGGCCGATCCCTGGTCGCCGACGTTCTCCAGGTCGGTGAGCTTGTGGAAGATCAGCATGTTGCTGATGCCGTAGGCGCGGGCAAGCCTCCAGTGCGCATCCATCCTTTTCAACAGCGCCGGCTCGCTCATCAGCCGCCAGGCTTCGTCGTAGATGCACCAGCGCTGCCCGCCGTTCGGGTCCAGCAGCGCCGACTCCATCCACGCGCTCGAACAGGTCATCAGCACCGATACGAGGGTGGAGTTCTCCGTGACGCGGGAAAGATCGAGAGAGACCATCGGCAGCGTCGGATCGAACACCTCCGTGCTGGGGCCGTCGAATAACCCGGACAGATCACCGGCGACGAGTCGGCGCAGCGCGTGGCCCACGATCCGTCCGTCCTCGGCCAGGCGCCCGTCGGGGTCGTTGGAGGGGTGCAGCAGATGGTTGACGACCATCGGCAGGATCGGCACCGTGTTCTCACGCACGGTCTCGGTCAAAGCGGTGTCGATCGCGGTGTGCTCTAACGGTGACATCGATCGGGCCAGCACCGTCTCCGTCAACGCTCCGATCAGATCGCGGCGGCGTGATGCGACGGTGGTTTCCCATTCGGCGTCGCTGAGCCCGCTGGGCCGGTATCCCTCATCGAGCGGGTTGAGCCTGGTGGGCAGGCCGTGGCCGAGCTGGATCGCCCGGCCTCCGACCGCTCGGGCGATCTCGGTGTGCTCGCCCTTCGGATCACCGGGCACATACACGCGCCGGCCGAATGGCAGGCTCCTGGTGTAGAGCGACTTCGCCAGCGAGGACTTCCCCGAACCGACGATGCCGGCGAGCACCAGGTTCGGGGCGGTGATGACCCCGGCCTGGTACAGCACCCACGGGTCGTAGACGAAGCTTCCTCCCGAGTAGAGGTCTTGGCCGACGAACACGCCCGCAGCACCGAGGCCGCCTTCGGCGAGGAACGGGTACTGTGCCGCGAGCGTTGCGGAGGTGTCCTGGTGCCGCGGCAGCCGGAACCGGACCGGCGATCTCAGCGCGGCCGGGCCGGGCTCTCCCGCGGCGGGCAGGTACCGGGTGGCCCTGCGTTCGGCACGCTCGGCGGCGGTTTTGGCTTTCGCCTCGGCCATCTCCTGCCGCTTCTGCTCGGCCTGGAGCTTCGCGGCGGCCTGGCGGCGCTGCTTGCGCAGCCGGCGCCGCTCCGCTGCCGGAGCGACCAGCACCGCGGTATGCAGACGTTCCTTTTCGTATGTGGGCATCGGCGACCTTCCCAGACGGGTGCGAACACGGTGATGCGGCCAAGGTGCACCAGGCCGACCCCGGAACGCGGCGATGCCGCCGACCCGCTGGGGATCGACGGCACCACGAACCGGGGTGACTCAGAGGCCGAGGCCGCGATCGCGTTTGACGGCCGCGACTCCGGGATGGGCGAACCAGGACCCGTCCGTCTCCGGCATCGGCGGCTCGCCTTTCGCCGTGTGCGCGGGCCTCTGGTGCCCGCGGGCGACGGGATCGCGAGGCCCAGTGGCCCGTCTTGATAGCGCCGCTGCGGCACCGGTCGCCGCGCCGGCACCCATCGCGGCTCCTGCGCCTGCCGCGCCACCGGCGACACCGCCTGCACCCTGGGCCGGGGCGGTCGGTGCGGGCGCGGGGGTCTCGGCGTCGAGGCTGTCTTCGGGCGGGATCGGGTGGCGGCGGTAGAGGCCGACATGCCCCATGTCGGGGTTGTAGGTCATCGTGTACTCGCCCGAGGTCGCCTCTTTGTCGAGCGCGGCCACCGGTGGCGTGTCGTAGACGTAGCCGTTCTCCATCGCCGCGTCCGTGGTCTCGGCGCCGTAGTCGTAACCGGCCAGGTGCTCGATCGCGGCGTCGGGGCCGTCACGGTCGATCAGCCACAGCACCTCGTCAGCCTCGCCGCCTTGGAGGAACACGACGTTCACCCACCGCGACACCGGGGCCTCCGCCTGAACCGCGTCCACGGCGGCGGGGTGCCAGGCGATGCGTCCGGCAGCCTGCGAGGCGGCGTTCAGCCGCTCCTCGGCCAGGCCGAGCACGCGGGCGGCTCGGCTCAGCTCGACCGCGGTCTCGCTGGCGTCACGAACGCCGGCGGCCTGGTCGCCGTGATCGTCGAAGGCCCGGCCGTCGGGCTCGGCATGGATGCGGGCGAGCTGGTCGAGGACCTGCTCGAACCGGCGGGCCGCGGCAAGCAGGTCGCCGATCACCCCGTAAGCGTCTTCGGGGTGGGTGAAGTCGCGGCTGGCGTGGGCCAGGCCGCGTAGCGCCTCCGATGCTTCGCTGGCGTCGGCGACAGGGTCGTAGAACGTGGGCATGACGGGCCTCCCGGATGATGAACGGTCACGGATGCCCAGCAGGTGCACCCCGGCGACCGGGTCAGATGTGGCGGGCCAGGGGCAGGGCGGCGGCGGTGAACGCCGCGGCCTGCTGCCCGACCAGCCGCCTGGTCTCGCAGGAGGCCTGGATCGCGGCCTGCTCGACCGCCGAGACCGCCGCGTCCAGCTCCTCGGTCGTCGGCGCGGAGACGGCGATGAGTCCGGAAGGACGCAGCACCCCGTGTCCGGCGGTCAGATCGGCCTCCTGTTGCAGCACGTCTTCGTATTCGGCGGTCTGGCTCGCGTCCTCGATCTGACCGATCCGTCGCCGCTGTGCCGCGTCGGAGATGTGCTCCACTTTCTTCTTGCGGATGTCGCGGGCGGCCTGATCGGTGCGCATCGGGGTGTAGAGCAGCGACAGCGCCCGTCCGATCCCGGAGGAGAGCACCAGCGGGGCCAGGAATCCTGGGAAGACCAGCGAGCGGGGCCACTCGCTGATCCAGAGCACGACGTGACGAGCCGAATCGGTGCGCAGGCTCGTCCAGGACTCGTTCACCGCCACCGGTCCGGCCGTCGCCAAAGACTGACCGAGCTCGCCGTGGCGCTCCAGCGTGGCCGCGACCGCAGGATCGTAGGCGCTGCGAAGGGTCACCGCGATCTGGCCCGGTGTCAGCCACCCGGTCGGGGTGAGGTCCGCGGACCGTAGCGCGGCGGTCAGGGTGCCCATCTCCTGCCGCAGCACCCCGGCGGCCCCGCGCAGGCCACCGCCGGCGGTCCGGATCTGACGGGCGGCGGCCTTCATGTCCAGCGACAGCGAGATGGTGGTCGCATGACGTTCCCCGGCGGGGCCGGCCCGGTCGATGAGTTCTTGGTAGGTGGTCGAGGCCCACGAGTCATCCTGCGTGCCGTGGGCGGCCCACCACTCCGCTAAGCCGGTGCCCGAGTCCGGCAGGGTCCTCTCCAGCACTTGGAGGGTCGCGATCCGCCCCGACCGGCACACGGTCGCCAGCACCCGCCCCCAGGACGTGACCCGGCGATGCTGCTCGGCCGGGTCCAGCAGCACGAACGCGGGATGCCGTACCTGGCACACCACCGTCAACGTGCCCTGATGGGGGTCGTGGATCATCCCGGCTCCCGTCTCGGGGTCCAGATGTTCGCGCAGCCTGGCCATGTCGCCGGGCAGCGCGAGCGTTCCCGCCGGCCGGGGCGCCACGATCCGGCGCCGATACAGCAGCTGGCCGCCCGTGGTGCGCCAGAGCCACCAGCCGGCCACGGGTATCCATTCCACGAGCGGACGGCCCGCGATGCGCATCCAGGTCAGCACGATCGAGAGCATCCAGACCGGTGCGGTGTAGGCGATAAGCATCCCGCCGCCGGCGTAGAACGCGCCCACCAGGGCCAGGACGCCCACGCCCAGGGCCGCGAGCTGCGAGGCGGACAGTCCCAACAACACGCCGCGGCGCGTCAAGCGGGAGAACTTCACCGGCACCAACTCGGTGCCCGTGCTCGTGCCGGCGTCCTCGATGCTGTGTTTTGTGCTCACAGGTCTCACTCCTTCCCGCCCGCCGGCGGCTTAGCGTCACCGCCGGCTGGAGGCGGGTTCGGGCCAGACGGGGCGTGGGGCTGCGGATTCTGATGCGGGGGCGCCTGCGAGGCAGGCGACCCACCGCTGCCGCCGCCACTGCTGTCGGTGTTCTGGTTGGCGCCGTCGGTGGCGGCCTCGGCCTGAGAGCCGACGGCCTTCCCGGCCTCCGGGCCGGCGGTGGCGGCCTTCTTGGCGACCTCCGCGCCGATCACCACGGCCGCGGCGGGTCCTGCTGCGGCCCCGGCTCCGGCGGCAGAACCACCAGCGCCCGCGCCCGCCCCTGCGCCGGCTCCCGCGCCGGCGCCGCCGCCGGGAGGTGGTGGGGTGCCGCCACCCCCTCCGCCACCGGGCGGGGGCGGGTTCCCGCCGCCTCCACCGCCGCCGGGTGGGGGCGGATCGTCACCGCCGCCTCCGCCTCCCTTGTTGTTGCCGTCGTCGAGGACCTTCTTCGGTCCGTCGCCCTGCGGCTTGGCGGGGACCGGCACCGGCCGGTTCATCGCGTTCTTGGCTTCTTGTTCGCTCCCCATGGCGTTGTAGAGGTCGAAGCCGAGGAACGCGATGACGCGGTATACCATGTACGGGGCGAACGCGGCGATCGCGAGCATCACGATCCCGGTGATCGGCTCGGTGATCGCGGTCAGGTCCGCCTCGATGGGGGTCGCCATCTGGGTGATCGCGATGAGGAACACCACGACCAGCACGAGCTTGCTGATGATCAGGGCGAGGACGAACGCGGCCCATTTGCCGATCCACCCGCGGGTGGCATCCCACGCCGCCCCCGCGAACGCCAAAGGCGCGAGCACGATGGCGATCAGCAGCAGCGCCTTTCTGATCAGCAAGCTGAACCAGACGATCGCGATCGCGGCGACCATCAGCCCGCCCAGGAAGATCGTGACGATCGCGCCGACGCCGGGGGCGGAGACGTTGATGGCGGTCAGCCCGGCGGCCAGCAGGATGATCTTGTCGCCCATCGACTCGGTGGTCTCCCCGGCGGCCTGGACGATCCCGGTGGTCAGCTGATCGGTGATCTCCAGTGCGAGGGCGGCCAGGGTGATGACCACGAACGATCCGAGCACGGCTTTCCCCGCCCCGAGTGCCGCCCGGCTCAGGGCGATGGGGTCTCGGCGGATCAGGCCGAGGATGAGCTGGAAGCAGAAGAAGATCAGGATGATGAACACCCCGATCCCGAACAGCAGGTTGTAGACGGACACGTAGCCGTCTTGGGTGACATCGACCATCGTGGTGGTGTCGAACACCGTCCACATCGCCTCCAGTAGCCAACCCGCCGCCCCGCCGACGGCTTGGGCGAACCAGTCGAACGGTGCAGAGATCAGCGACGCAGCGGCCTCACCGGCGGAATCGCAGACATTGGAGATGACGGGGATATCGCACAGCGCCATCGCAAACCTCCCTTACAGAGCAGGGTCGACGCGAGTCGGTTTCAGACGCTTTGGCCGACGTTCCAGAAGAAATTGATCAATGTGACGCTCGCGCCGCAGATCACCGCCGCACCGCAGGAGATCAGAACGCCGATCTTTCCCCTCCCGCTCAAATGCGGATTCGAGGAATTGGAGCCGAAACCCCACACGATCGCGGAGACGATCAATGCCAAGACGCTGAGAATCAGGCCGACGGTCATGATCGCGCCGACGATGGTGCGCAGTTGGTCGATTCCGGGTAGCCCCGAGTCATTGGGGTTGATGTCGATCTCGGCCGGGATGACCGGCACGAGGCTGGCGGCTTCGGTGACGAGGGTCAGGATGGTCATGGCAGGGCGCTCCTTTGTGGCTACGGCGAGAGAGGGGTTCTCGCGATCAGGTGCACCCGCCTTCCCAGACACGCAGAAGCGCCCGCCCCCGGCGAGCCGGGAAGGAGCGCGATGCCGCCAAGTGGCGGGGTCAGAGCTGCTGGCCGACGCCGATGAGCCAGTTCATCCACGCGACCCCGCCGCCGGCGAGGATCGCCGCCCCCAGGGCGACGAGCACGCCGGTGCGGGACTTGCCGGCGGCGGCGTAGTTCCCCGTCGAGGAGGCGATGGCCCAGATGATGCCCGATACGATGAGCATCAGCACCGCGATCACCAGCACGAACGTCAACAATGCTCCGATGACCTCTTCCAGGTCACCGATCCCGGCCAGGCCCTCGAAATCGGGGAAAACGCCCATCAGGAATCACCGCCCGAATCAGCGACGGTCACATGGAGGTGGTCTTCATGACGGGTCGTGATATCGGTGCCGTGGGCGTAGTCGCGCCACCCTTCCGAATCGCGGGCGAGGGACCAGATCTTGTCCTGCCAGATGAGATAGTCCACCCCGAGGGCCTCGGCATGGTCTTTCATCCAATTCGTGACCTCCCATCCGTATTCGAGCTGCTGTGGGGTGGGCATCTGGCCGATGGCATTGCCGAAAGCCAGGTCGCACGCCCGCCCGAGCGGATGCTCCGAGACCGTGCCGGGGCGGGGTGAGTAGCAGGCCCACGTCGTCTCGGGGAACGCCGCGGCCGTCTGCTCATACAGGTGGAGGGTGCGGCGGGTGATCTGCCCGTCCGTGGTCGGGTCATCGACCAGCTCGTCCGGGTTCTCGCCCTCGAACGGGTCCGGCTCGCCGCCCTGGCCGCCCTCGCCCTCTGGGTCGCAGCCGTTCTCGGGTGGGCCGACCTCGGCCTCGGGCAGATCGGCGGCGTCGTTGGCGTTGAGCCACTGCGCCGGGTCGATGTGCTCCCCGTCGGTGCCGCCGTCGCGGACCTCGAAATGCAGGTGGGGGCCGGTGGACATGCCCGAGCTGCCGACATCAGCGATGTGCTGCCCGGCCGTCACCTGGTCGCCGGCAGCGACATGGATGCCATCGGCCCAGGAATGGATGTACGCCGTCGCCACGGTCGCGCCGTCGATCTGGTGTTCGATGACGACCTGCCCGCCCCACTGGTCGGAGTATTCGGCGACGGTCACCGTTCCATCCGCGGCCGCCAGGATCGCGGTGCCGTCGGGGGCCGAGAAGTCCGTTCCCGTATGGAAGGACTGCTCCCCGGTGATCGGGTGGGTGCGCGGCCCGAACTCGTCGGTGAGCACCCAGGTGCCTTCCGGCAACGGGAACACCACCCGCGAGGACTCCGCCAACGGGTTCGCCGGCGCGGCCTGCGCGACCGGGGTGGCCGTGGCGGGACCGCCGGCGCCGGCGAGGGCGGCGATGATCTGTTCGGCGACGGGCTCGTAGTTGTCGTACCTGTCCGGGTACGCGGAGACTTCCACGCTCTGCGCCGCTTCGCCTTTGCCCATGTCCTGCCAACCGGGAATGTTCAGCAGACCGCGCGGCGAGGGATGATTCGGCCCGGTCGGGCCGCCGAAGAAGGCCTCCGCCTGGTAGGTCGTGTCCATGAGCTCTTCGACCGAGCCCCATCCGGCCTGTGGCCGCATCTGGAACAGGCCCAAGGAGTCGTTGTCGCTGCCGTCGCCGTCGTTGGGGTAATCCGCCGACTCCGGGTAGACGCTGGTGTTGGACAGCTGTCGCAGCGTCGATTCGGTCAGCGCCGCCATCAGCGCGATGATGATCCCGTCGCGCCCGACCCCCTCGATGCCCGAGCCGGTCTCGATGATCGTGGCCGCGTGGGTCAGCTGCTGCTGGTTCAGGGTGAACGTCTCCCCGTCGCGGGTTTCCACGTCGAGCTCGTCGGGGACCTCTCCGACGATGATGTTCCCGCCAGGGACGGTGCACGTCGCGGTGGCGGCGGGGTTCATCAGCAGCCCGATCCCCACCAGCGACATGAACGGTGCGGCGAGCACCAGCGCGAGCAGGGCGATGGCGAGCTTCTTCAACACGACGACACTCCTCTCCTTCCGGGTCAGCGCAGGGGGTTGTCCAGCTCGGACAGCCGCAGCAGATGGCAGGTGTCGTAGGCGGGCTCACAGATCACAAACACGGTGAACCTCACCTCGTGCTCGCTGGTGACGTCCTCGTCGTTCCAGACCCCGGCTCGGTGACGGACGCCCTCGATCGTGATCGCCGTGGTGCCCTGGGTCAGTTGCCCCGGTCGCGCCTGCGCCTCGGCGTCCGCCCACGCCTCGGGCACGAACGAGTCGGTGATCTCCAGGTGCTGGGTGGTGGCGTACTGGCGCAGATCGCCCCATGTCTCCCGCGTGGGCAGGTAGGTGGCGATATCGGAGGCCAGCCCGGCCTGCTCGGTGCCGGTCGGGTCGGCGACCTCCATCAGCACCGCGGTGTAGTCCAGCGGCATGAACCCCGCCCCGGTATCCCACGCGAACAACGCTTCGGCGACGTTGCGGGCGAACACGTCCGGGTCGCTGCTGGCTCGCACCGGGGCGATCCGCTCGGGATAGGCGGGAGGAGGCTCTGAGGGCGCGGTCGCCGCCGGCGCATCGTCGTCGTCGGAGGGCGGCCCGGTTCGTGGCCCCAAGATCAGCCCGTAGACGCCGATCCCGGCGAGGAGCAGGACGGTCAGACCGGCAGCCAGCAGCACGATCAGACGCTGACGTGAGTGAGAGTCGGCAGAGGTAGTCTTCATGCCGCCCAGGTGCACCGGCCCTACCCCACGCGACAGTGGCGCCGGGCGAGAGTCCGCGATCTAGAGGGCGCGAAGATGCCGCCGCGAGGGCACGGTCTCGCCTGTGGTCTCGGTCTCGGCAGTGGTCTCGGTCTCGACAGACCCGCCGCCGGGACCGGCATCGGTGCTGTCCTCGACGTGCCCTGCCTCGGCTTGTCCGGTGTCGGTGGTGAGGAGGGTGCGCAGGCGGGCGGCGAACGCGGCCGTGCCTTCGGCTACATCCAGGAAGATCGTGGCCTGCTCCTCTGTGAGCTCTCCGGCGAGCTCGCCTGCGTCGTAGTGGTTCCACCATCCGGTCAACGAGGTCCAGGTCTGCACGAACGCGGCCACCGGCCACCGCCCCGGCACCTGCGCGGGCACCGCGGAGCCGGGCTTCTTCCGAGGTTTGCCCTCTCCTGAGGTCGTGACGCGGGCGACGGCGTCGGCGGCCATCGCGTGCAGCTCGGCTTGCCGGGCCTGCTCAGCCTCCGCCGCCGCGGCGCGCACCCGCTGGTAGGCCGGGTCGACCGGCCCGCCGGCCTCGATCTGCGCCAGGGCGGCGGCTGCCTGCTCCCGCAGCGGCTCGGGCTGCTGCGGGTCGTCGGCGATGCGCTGGACCTGGCTGATCTTCTCCAACGTCGCATGCGAGGCACCGCCGGGGATCATCGCCGCCGCCTGCTCGCGAGCCTTGCCTGCCGGCCCGTTCGACGGTGGTGCAAATTTTGCACCACCGTCACTTCCGGGCTGATGATCGGCGCTGAACTGGGAGGCGGCCTGCCGCCGGGCGGCGTCTTCGGCCATCAACTGCTTGAGCTCCCGGTAGAGGGCGGCGGCCTCGAGCTGGGTCAGCGGCTTGCGGTGCAGGTTCTCGTCCTGCTCGGCCAGCAGGTGCCCGAGCCTGTCCGAGAGGCCCGAGCGCACCCAGACGCTCACCTTCCGCCAGCCCAGCCGGCGGATCGCCTCCAGCCGGCGCCGCCCGCACACCAGCACCCCCTCGGGGGTCACGGTGATCGGCTGCAACAGGCCGTGCTCGTGGATCGAGGCCGCCAGCGCCTCGATCTCGCCGAGGTCGGTGCGGTGTCGGGCACCGACCTGGATCGAATCGACCGTGCGTTCCAGCTCGATACCCATTACCGCTCACCCCCGATCCTTCCTTGTTGTGTTACTTCCGGCGCTTGGGCGCGGCCAGGCAGATCGTCAGCACGAGGTCGTCATCGCACAGCAGCATCGGCAGCGACTCGCCGATCAGCAGCCGCAGCAGCACACCCCGGCCCGCGCTGGTCGCCGCCAGCGCCGGGTGCGGGTTGCCCAGCAGCGCTTTGAGAAGCCCCGTCCACGACCGGCCTGGCAGATCGAGAAAGGCGCGGGCATGCTTGTCGCGGCGCAGGTTCTCGTAGGCGGTGTGCCTGGCCCCGGCTTTCGCCAGCGCTGCGCAGATGTGCTCCACCGACGCCCGCGCGGTTGCCGGCTCCCAGCCGAGCATCGTCACCAGAGCGATCGCGTCCTCCACCGCCGAGCCAGCCGAGACGCATGATCGCGCCGACGCTGCCTCGCCGTGGTCGGCCTGATCCTCGGGTGCGGGGTCGGTGACCTGGAACGCCGGGTGATACTCCGACAGCGGCGTCTCCCGATCCGAGATGCGCTCGGCGTCGTGGAACGCGGAGATGTGCGGACGGCGAGCCTGATGCGTCGAGCACAGCAGCCCTTGGGCGCGTTCCTCGGCGATGCAGGTGATTCGCACCGCGTGGGTGACCACGCCCCACGGATCGACGGCCTCGCGGGCGGAGCGGGTGCGCATCACATCGAACGCCGCGGACGCGGCCTCCCACGGGTCCAACCCGTGCTTGCGGGCCAGCGCGCCGTATTTCTCCGCGGCGAACCGCATCAGCTCCCGGGCGAGGGTGTCGTGCTCCCACGCACCCTCCCCGGCCTGGTGGAGCCGTCGCAGCAGGGCGCGCAACCCGGCGCTGGTCGTGTAGTCCTCACCGCCGCCCTCATCCGGGGCGCTGGCGGTCATCGTTGGGGTCGTCATGGTTCAGGCACCTCCTGGCGAGCAGGTGCACGACCCCGCCCCACCGCGCGAAGCGCGGCCTGCGAGATCGGCGGGCACGGTGGTCGTCATGGCCGGTCACCTCAGCTCATCCCGACCGGGCCGCGCCCGGCGCTGTCGTGACTGGTGCCGCGTCCGAACGCCGAGATCGGCGGCAGCTCCCGCGCACGGGAGGCCACGTCCTTGACGCCGCGGGCCAGCGGATCATGGGCCTTGTGGGCCAGATGGGCATCGAAGTCGATGGCCAGGCGCGAGATGACCCCGCTGCCACGGGCCAGCAGGTCCGAGGAGCGCAACCAATCGACCCCGCGGGCCTTCCGCTTCGCCGGATCAACAGCCTCCGCGTTGGGCTTGCGGTCGACGTCGGCGGCCTGGATCGCATCGGGTGCGCCCGTCGCCTCCACCGGGTCGGGCCGTGCCTCCTCAGGCGCCGGTGTGCGCCGGGCCGGATGCTCATACTCGTTGGGGTTCATGATCAGACTCCTTCTCCTTGTCTTCTTCCTTCGTGGTCTCCGGGCCGGGGGTCCGGGGGAACCAGCGGCCAACCGTCGAGGCGTGCACGCCGAGCTCGCGGGCGATCGCCTTGTTCGACCACCCCGCCTCACGCAGCGCCTCTGCCCGCTCCCGACGGCCCGGGCCGGCCCCCACCGGCTCCGACGGTTCAGGCGTCGGCGTCAGGGCGGGCTCATCCTGAGGTTGAGGCTGGGGCTGCGGTGTCTCTGGCTCGGTGCCGGCTGGCGCAACGCGCTCGGGCAGCTCCGGCGGCCGGACAGGATCGACCTGTGCGACGAGGCTCGCGCTCATCTCCTCGGTCAGCGCCGGACGCGGTGCGCGGGCCAGCGCGTCCGCCAGCGGTGTCGAGGCCTCGGGGGGCTTGGTGGAGCGGGTGAGGACGACGGTCAGATGCGTGGACGCCAGCAGCACCAGCGGCGGGACGGCCGCGACGGTCGCGGCCAGCAGGCCCGGCACGGACGCGGTGGCGGCCACGATCGCGTGGGCGGCGTTCGCAGTCACCGACACCAGCGCGCCGGCGATGAGCAGTGCCCACGGATACCAGGCCGAGCGGTGCCGGTCGAGGGCGACGACCGCGACGGTGGCGACGACGATCAGCCCATCGACCAGCAGCGGCCATATCCACGCCTGCCCCGCGTCGATGCCCGAGCGCACCGCCAGATCGGCCAGGGCGACGAAGCTCAGCCAGAACGCGCCGCCGCCGATCAGCACCGTGCCCGATGCCGCGGCGACCACCGCCCACCGGCGGCCCCAGAGCGCGTTCATCCCAGCCCCCTGCCCATCGACGCCGGCCTGTCTGCCTTGACGGGTGTGAGGAGGTCGCTGGCTGCCCCGGCCAATGGCGTCTCGGGGCCACGCGTTCCTCGGGGCCCGGTGGCGATGGTGCGGTAGGCCGACTGGACGGTGCGGGTGATCTCCCGCTCCCCGAAGTCAGGTTGCTCCACGCGGACGAACGCATCCAGTGCCTCGTCCTCGGGCACGTTGCCCTCGGCCAGACGGCACGCGGCCCAGAACAGTTTGAGATTCCGATCCGTGCTCTGTCCGCCCAACCATGACGCCATCCGCTGCGCATCTACCGGCGCCGCCCCATCCCGGCATACCCCCTTCGGGCGGGGCCGGGGCGGGGTCAGGAACTCGCGCAGGCGCTGCGCGTCCAGGGGCCGGCTGTCGGTCGGGGCGAAGGAGGTGGGGTGGTAGAGCACGCTCTCGCCGTCGATCCGGCGGCGCGAGGGCGGGACGATGATATAACCGCGATCCCCGCGGAAGTCGATCCCCGCTTTCCCGGCCTGCCACGATGGCTGCTCGCCGCTCCCGGCCGGGTAGTAGATGTGCAAGCCACCGGTCGGTGAGCGCACCATCGTCTCCCACCCGTTCACCAGCCCGGACCGGCGCGCTCGGCGCAGGGCGTCGTAGCCGTTGACGCCGTGCACATCGACGTCCATGACGACCACGCCGCTGCGGGCGCCGGTGGGCATCCCGATGTTCGCGGCCGGGAACCGCGACCACCACGCCTGCACCTGCGCCGTGTCCGCGGTCGCATCGTGGAACCCGCGCCGGGTGATCGGCTGCTTGCCCTCCGGCGCGCACGGGAACACCGGCACCCCCGCCTCAGCGAATGCCGCCGCGGCCCGCGGCAGCGTCCAGGAGGCATCCATCCGCGCCACCGCGGCAGTGAACCTGCTCCGGGCGGCCATCACAGCCCCCGCCCCTGGACACCAGACCGCTCGCGGCCGCGCTCGGGTTCAGGCAACGGCTCCACTCCTCGTTCTGGCGAGCGCTGCTCCGGGAGCTTGCGGTCCGGAATCTCGCGGGTCAGACCCGGCGGGGTGCCATCGGGCACCTGGGCGGTGTCGAGCTGGTCGAGAATCCCGGCGGCGGCCTTGCGCACTCGTTCCCCGGTGGCCTTGACGATCTCGACGGGCTCTTTGCCGTCGACGTTCACCGCCCACCCGGCCACGTACGGGATCGTGTACCCGGTGGTGTCCATTCCGTGGGCAGCGCCGATCATGAGCGCGACGGATTCGGCTTCGACCTCGGCGATCCCGCGGTGCTGGCGGGCGTCCTCTTGGTCGGGGTCGTGCAGCAGCACATGGGCAAGCTCGTGAGCCAGTGTCTTCACCTGTGCGGCGGGGTCCATGTTCTCGCGCACCGCGACCCACCGCTCGGTGAAGCTCGTCCGCCCGTTGGCGCCGTCGATCATGCCCTCATGCGGCACCCGCACCAGCTCGTACCCGGCGGCCTCCACCTGCCCGGCCAGCCCCTCCCAAAGCCCGTCCGGTGCCTCACCCTCCAGCAGGGCCGGCTCCGGCGGCTCGGGGATCGGGTCACCGGCGGTCTGCGAGACATCCCAGACGTAGGCCGGACGCACCCCGACCATCCGCGAGCGCACCACCTCGCCCGGCTTGGGCTTCTCGCCACGATTCAGCCGATACCACGAGGCGGGGTCCGAGGGGTTCGCAGAGGCGAACCTGCCGGTGACCGGAGCGAGGATCTGATACCCGCCCTGGCCCTTCTCGACCTGCCGGCCGAGTTGCTGCCACTGCTTGTATCCGGCGACATACGTGGGGAACGGCGAGGGCACGTTTCCGGCTTCGTAGTTGGCCCCGTGAGCCTCCCAGATGAGCATCACGTTGTTGAACGAGCGCGACCGGAACCTCGCGGCGAACGTCAGCGCATCGGCCCAGTCCTCACCCGTGACCAGCTGCTCGACCGCGCCGGTCAGCTTCTCGTGGAGCTCGTCGAGCTTCGCCTCCCGCGCCTGGCGGGCCTCCTCCTGCCTCGTCGCCATCGTGCAGCCTCCTCCCGGTAGGCCAGCCACCAGGAGCGGTGGCTGGCCCTGCACCTGCGAGGTGAGTCAGGCGTACCCGGCGAGTCGAGACGGTCAGCGAACAACAAGATCGGTAGGTTGGCCATCAGGAACAACGGCTGCACCTGACCCTTGGACAATCCGGCCTACCAGCCCTCCGGGCGCCGCAGTGACGGAGCCCGGAGATGGGGTCTTGAAGGCTGGTGGCGACGTCCTGAACCTGGGCAGCCCTCGGCGTCCGGCGTCATTCGCCCTCGGGTGTCAGCGCCTGGATCGCGGTCAGCGCTTGGAGCGGCAGCACCCCGTTGCCCAGCGCGGTGATCTGCTGATTCGGTGTCAGTTCGTGCTCGGGGCCCGTGACCCAGGCCGACGGCAAGCCCATGAACCATTCCACGAACTCCGGCGCTGGACGCGGCATCTGCTCCTTGGTCACGAGCGCTGGCGCGGGGACGCATCGTCCGGTGATGTGCTCCCACCGGGCGATGGCGTAGGCGTATCGCCCCCATCGGCGAAGATGCTCTCGATCAACGCGAACAGGGTCTCCGACTCGTTCCGCCTGGCCGGCGAGCCATCCGGCCGGTGCAGGGCGAAGTCGATGATCTGATGCGACAGGGCGATCGTGCCCCGCCGCGCTCGCACCTGGTCCAGGCTCTCCCCGCCCCGCGAGGAGTCCGAGGCCAGCGGCGTCCGAAACAGCGCCGTCACGGTAGGCGAGGATGAAGACCCGGAAGCGATTGTGCGCAGCGCCGACGCGGGAAGCCGGTAGGCCGAGCCATCGTGCATGAAGCCCGAGGTCGGCCAAATCCCCGAGAACGGCGCCGAGCGCCCGAAGAGGTCGAGCTGACTGGTCTCCCACACCCCATCGGTCGGATTCCAGATTGCGAAGGGTTGCGGTTGCGTCCTGCACGGTTGCGTCTGCGGGTGTTATGTCGCAGGACTTCGGTAACAGTTCTACCTCAGGACATCGGTGACACTGTGGGCGGTGTTGGTGGTGACACTTCTACCGCTCTGATGGGTGGATGAGTAGAAATCAGCCTGTTGAGCCTCGTGTCCGTCTCGCTATCGCCCGGTGGCCCGATGATGCTCCACGTGGGGCGGTGAGCACGTTCTGCGCGGAGCATGGCATCTCTCGTAAGACGTTCTACGCGCTGCGGAAGAGAGCGGACACAGAGGGCCCCGCCGCAGTGCTGGAACCTCGCTCACGCCGCCCGCAGACCAACCCCACCCGGATCACAGAGGAGACCAAACAACACGCCCTTCACGTGCGCGCCTCACTGGAGGCCTCGGGGCTGGATCACGGACCGATCAGCGTGCATGACAAGATGGAAGCGATGAGCATGGGCGCTCCCGCGATTGCTTCGCTGGCACGGATCTTCCGCGAGGCCGGTGTCGCTCGTTTCGAACCGAGGAAGAAGCCGAGGGCCGCCTACCGCAGGTTCGTCTATCCCGCGCCGAACGCGTGTTGGCAGCTGGACGCCACCGAGTACGTCCTCACCTGGGGCCGCAAGTGCGTGATCTTCCAGCTCGAGGACGACCATTCCCGGGTCGCGGTCGCTTCCCAGGTCGCAGGTGGCGAGACCAGCGTGGGCGCTCTGGCGGTCTTCAACAAGGGCGTCGCTTCGCGTGGGGTGCCCCAGCGCCTGCTGACCGATAACGGGATGGCGCTGAACCCGTCCCGGCGGGGCTGGGAAGGACAGCTCGTCACCTACGCCACCTCGCTCGGCGTCGAGGCGATCACCGGAAAGCCCGGTCGACCCACCACACAGGGCAAGAACGAAAGGTTTCACCAGACTCTGTTCCGGTGGCTCGACAAGCAGTCCCTGGCCGAGTCGGTCGCCGAGCTGCAGGAGCAGGTTGACCGGTTCGATGTCATCTATAACACCGAGCGGGGCCACCAAGGGCTTCCGGGCAGGATCACCCCGCAAGCCGCGTGGGAGGCGACTGAGGTCGCCGAGCCTCCGCGTCCGCAGCCAGTGCTTGTCGATCCCGTGTTCCCGGACCCTCCGGCCGGCACGCTGGCCAAGGAGTCGCTGAGACGCGAGACTGCGCCGCCTGCCAGACCGGGCGAGTATCTGCGGAAAGTGCGGGTGACCGGTGGAGTGACGGTCCGAGATGTTGCCTACCAGATCGGGCGCGACCGTGCCGGTGAGCACGTGCACGTCATCATCGATTCCTACACGATCAGCTTCTTCGACACCCAAACTGGGGAGCTGCTCATCGAGCACTCGCTGCCCGAGCCCGGTGTCCGCTACGTGGGCAACGGAAAGTCCCGCGGCTGGAGATCACGGACCAAACCGTCACCGAAGTCCTGAGACACGAAACGTTACCTATGTCCTGAGGCAGAACTGTCACCGATGACCCGAGACATCACAGTTGCGTCTGCGGGGTTGCGTTCATCGGGGGTTGCTCCTTGCATCTCGGGACGGGCCGCGCGGGCAGACAGCAGCCCGCGCACGTTCTCGATCACCACGAACCGGGTTGCAGCGCCTCGATCGCCTCAGCCATGAACGACCACAGCCCCGAGCGGGTGCCGGGCGCGAGACCGGCCATCTTCCCGACCGTCGAGATGTCCTGGCACGGGAACCCTCCCGAGAGCACATCGACCGGTGCGACCTCGCTCCAGTCCACGTCGGTGATGTCTCCCAGGTTCGGGGCATCCGGCCAGTGGTGGGCGAAG
This sequence comes from Brevibacterium sp. S111, assembly GCF_004745075.1. GTDB lineage: Bacteria > Actinomycetota > Actinomycetes > Actinomycetales > Brevibacteriaceae > Brevibacterium. Next base: position 11,971 of record NZ_RHFH01000008.1, on the reverse strand, counting down.
ACGCCAGCGACGGGGTCGTTGAGCTCGGAGAACCAGACCGTCTCCGCGTCGAAGCAGTGCTCGGCGGCGAGGTCGAGACCGCCGTACCCGCTGAACAGCGAACCGATCTTCCAGCGTCGGCGGGCAGGGGTGGCAGCGTGAGGCATGAGGGCTCCGGCAGGTCGGTGGAGACCCGGCACCAGGCCCCGCGCGGAGCCCCACGCCGGGAGAACACCTGCCAGGTGCACGCATCCCCGAATCCGCCGGCCCAGCGCCAGCGCGCCGCGCCTCAGCAGCCCAGCGACACCGCCCCGCGCACCCCGAAGGCCGGCCCGCACCGACCTTCCAGACGTGCTCGACCAGCACCCCTCCACGAGGGATCACACCTCTTGCAGATCGCGGGAAACCTAGGTTGACACGGTGCAGTCTGGTCGGGAGGGAGCCGATCACCTGGGTGTCGAAGGGTCGTGCCGGCACGCGTCGTGCGGGCGTAGAGGAGACCGTCATGGCGGAGCAGATGATGCTCGTGTTGGCCGAGGACGAGCGGAGCGCGGTGGCTCAGGAGCTGCGCCGTTACGGGAACTACCGCGAGGACATCGGCGCCGACCTCTGGGACTCGCACGTCCTCCCCGAGCCGGGCGAACCCGACCCAGCGGGCATCACGCCGCAGGTGGAGAAGATGATCGACGGTCACATCACTGTCGGCGAGGACTGCGCATCTCTCGCCGCCGCGTTCGAGAGCACCGCTCCGGTTCTGCTGACCCTTCCGAGCATCCAGCTCATCGAAGACGCCCTGTCAGAGGCTTACCCCGATGGCCTTTCCCCTGAGGTCGCGCGCACGGCGATGTTCTGCCGCATCGCGCACCGCCGCCTGACCCAGGCTTCTGCCGCGGATGCGCTGGACGAGGCCGTTGCGGTCAATGCGGAGATGCAACCCGTCGCAACCGCGCCGGCTGAAGCGGCGCTTGCGCAACGACTGGAAGAAGTGAACGCCACACTCAGCCAGCAGCTCGTGCAACTGCACGGCAGCCAGGAGAGCTTGAACGAGCGCGTTACGGCGCAGCAGCGTCAAATCGAGCAGTTGCGCAACCAGGGCGGGAAGCGCAGACGGCTCCCGAACCCGTTCAGCTCGACCTTCGATTCTGGACAGTCTCGACGCCCGAGTGGGACAGGCCTGGGACGCACGCTGTAGTCGAACCGGCGATGCCGCGGGGCTGGTCGTGATGGCGGCGGTACTGCGTAGCCAGCATGATCCGGTAGCGGCTCGGGGTCAGGCCTGTCGCCTGTCGGAAGGCTTCGGAGGCGCGGTTGCGTGACTGCCATCCGACTTTGCGGCCCGCCTGCTCGATCGTCAGATCGGTCTCCCGCAGCAGCCGCGCCATCTCCTCGACCCGCAGCATCGTCAGATACGCCAGCGGTGTCTTCCCGTAGGCGTCGGTGAACACCCGTGCGACCTGCTTGGTGGATAGATGCACCATCTCGGAGAGATCATCCAGCGTCCAGGGGTTGGCGATCGCGCCGCTGAGCGCGGCACGCACCATGTCGGCCTCCGCCCGTGTCGGGGCGAAGCGCCGCACTCGCGGATGCACCGGCAGGCTCCGCGCCCGCTGCGAGGGCGAGACCCGATGGTCGGTCACTCGGATGTGCGGGGCGATGCGATCCATCACGTTGAACCAGAGTGCCTGCATCCGATGGAACCGGGCGTGCGCGTCATCGAGGCTGAGCCCGACAAGCTCATCCAGCCACGGCATGAGCAGCCCCGCGTGCTGCTCGCCGAGGCGGATGATCTGCGCCGGCTCGGTGAAGGTCTCCTTGACGAACACCGGCGCATCCAGCCGGTCGTAGACGATGCCGGCGTACTGCCAGAACGCCTGATCGATCACATAGTCCGTGTCCGCGTAGATCGTGGTGACCGTGATGTGACCTTCGGGCTCGGAACCGCAGAGGACGTTCGGTCCGAGCAGGATCACGTCGCCGGGGCGCACCGGCTTCTGCCCGAACTCACTGAACAAGATCGCTGATCCATCTCTGACAATGATGACCTTCACGCAGTCATACGCCAGCGGCCCGATAGGGCGATGGATCGTGTGAGTGCGCGCCAGCAGAGGCTGGAAGCCGTTACCTCCGGCTTTCATCCGACTGCCTGTAAGTCATGCAGACCTCTGTCAACGGCGTCTCTCCGATGGCAGATCGCGTAGCTGAGCCAGAAAGCACGAGATGGTGTCGGACAGTTCTCGCTCAGCATCGGTGGTCACCAAAGGCGGCACGGGTCCAACGATCGCTGTGGACTTCTTCCTCTTGTCCATAATCAAGGAAGTCGCCAGTCAAGAGCTGCTGGCTTTGTGACTCCGCAGAACCCCGTACATCCAGAAGTTTGAGATCGGTGACGAGTCTGGCGCGGCGGTGGGTCGGGCGACTGGTAAGGGTGAGTGCTTGTCGGCTATGGCCCGCAGCGCAGCCGGGTGAGGTAACGGTGCGACTATCAACGTTTGCGGTTGTAAGCAGCGATCGCCAGCGGGCAGAAAGCGATCAAGATTCCAGCCGACCAGAGGATGGTCTGGATGATCGAGTTTCCAGTCGGCACACCGGCCAGCAGTGCTCGGGCAGCGTCCATCGCGTGAGTAACGGGGTTGACGTTCGCCCAGGCTTGGAGCCATTCAGGGAGCGTGTCAATGGGGGCCGCGAGACTGGAACCGAGCATGAGTGGGATGAAGACGATGAACGCGAACGCCATGACTGCGCCCTCGTCTTTGACCAGCACCCCGAGGAACACCGTCACCCAACTCAGGCAGAATCCGAACGCGAGCACGAGCGCGACTGCAGCCAAGGCTGATCCGGTATCCGTCTGGACGCGGAAGCCCATGAGGTAGCCGATACCGAACAGCAAAGCGATGGCGATGACGTAGCGCACCATGTCTGCCATGATCGACCCGAGCAGTGGTGCTGATCGTCCAATGGGCAGGCTGCGGAATCGGTCGAAGACGCCTTTCTTCATGTCGATGTTGATGCTCAGGCCGCTGGACAGCATCCCTGAGAGTCCTGCGCCCATGACCACGATTCCGGGGAAGAGATAGAGCAGGTAGTCGTCGGTGGAGCCTGCTACTGAGCCGCCGAACAGGTAGACGAACAGCAGCAGGAAGATCGCTGGTGTGACGACTCCGTTGACCAGTGCGCCGGGGTTCCTGGCGGACTTGGCCAGGCTCCGGCGGGCCAGGATCAGGCTGTGCCGTAGTAGCCCCGCTGGGCGTCTCTCAGAACTGGTGGCTGTGATGGAGACGGTGCTCATGCGTGGCTCCTTTCGGCCTCGTCGGTCTTGCCGCTGGTGGCGGGTGCGCCGGTCAGGGTGAAGAACACTTCGTCAAGGCTGGGGAGCCGTAACGCGAACTCGGCAACCTCGATGCTCTCCGCTTCGAAGCGGCGGGCGATGTCGAACATCGCCCGGTCACTGTCCACTGGCGCGACCAACTCTTGTTGAGCGGCGTGCTCGACCGGGTGGCCGGACACGGCGGCGAGGATGGCAGCGGCTTTCTCCACGTCTACGGGATTCTTGGGGCGAATGGCGATGGCCTGCCCACCGACGATCTGCTTGAGTTCAGGCGGGGTGCCGTGGGCGATCACGCGCCCGTGGTCGATCACGCTTATCTCGTCGGCCAGCGCGTCGGCTTCTTCGAGGTACTGCGTCGTCAGGAGGACGCTGACGCCATCCGTGGTGAGTTCGCGGATGATCCGCCACAGTTCTTCGCGTTTGCCGGGGTCGAGGCCGACCGAGGGTTCATCGAGGAACACGACGCGAGGATGACCGACCAGGCTTGCCGCCAGATCGAGGCGTCGGCGCATCCCACCGGAGTAGGTAGCCACGGGCTTTCCCGCGGCCTCCGTCAGGCCGAAACGATCCAACAGCGCGTCTGCTCGGCGGGCGGCCTCGGGTTTGCGCAGGTCGAGCAGACTCCCGATCAGGATCAGGTTGCCTACTCCTGTGAGTTCTTCGTCCAGCGTCGCGTACTGGCCGGTCAAACCGATGATCCGTCGCACCTTGGCCGCGTCGCGGGTTACGTCCATGCCGCCGACTCTGGCGGTTCCGGCATCGAGGCCGGTCAGGGTCGCCAAGATGCGGATCGCCGTTGTTTTCCCGGCCCCGTTCGGGCCGAGGACGCCGAGAACGGTTCCAGGGCGGGCACGCAGATCCACGCCGTCCAGCGCAGTGTGCTTGCCATACCGCTTCACCAGCCCCTCGGCCTCGATTACATAGTCACTCACTCGAATCTCCTTGTCTTTCTCGCGGCGTTCAGGGGCGCAGCGTCTTGGGGAAACCCGTCCATTGCAGTTCGGGGCGAAGGTGGCTCATGTCGTTGAACATGGTGATGCTCGGCGGCAGCTCGGGCCGGTTCTCGATCACGGTCAGAGCGGCGTTGGCGCTGCTGAGGCCGAGCCACCGCACCGCCGGTGCGTCCAGGGCATGACGGATGAGCCACGCGATCGGGTAGGCATGGGTGATGAGCACTTCGTGCGCATCGTCGTCGCCCTCGGGCGGTGTGGCGAATCTCGCGGTGAGGCTCCGGGCGATCTTGTGCCCGGCCTCGGCCTCGTTGGTGTCGTAGCCGTCGAAGAACGGCACCCACGACGGTGGAGTCTCTTCCGGTGTGGGCACGTAGGGTACGTGGTCGATCAGCTCGGGTGCTCCGCTGACGGGCGCAGTGCCAGTGAGGAAGATGTTGAGTTGTTGGGCGCTATCGGCGGCTCGTGGCAAAGGCGAGTGGTACACGGCGTCGATGGGAAGATGCGCCAATCGCTGACCCAGCAGGCGGGCCTGTTCGTGCCCGGTGTCAGTGAGGTTGCCGAACGCGTCGGCGTCACCGTGCCGGGCAATGTAGAGATACCTGGTTGCCATGAGTGGGTCGGGAGCATCATGACGATGCTCCCGCTCTCCTTTCAGTCGGGGGTAGGGTTTGGGGTCAAAGAACGGTCACAGTTCCGGCTGTCCCGTCAAGCGTGATTCGGTCACCGTTCTCGATATGGGCAGTGGCGCCGTCGATGCCGAGCACGGCAGGGATGCCGTACTCGCGGGCGACGATCGCGGCGTGCGAGAGCGCGCCGCCGGTCTCGGTGACGACCCCGGCGGCGACAGTGAACAGCGGCGTCCAAGCGGGACCGGTGTACGGGCAGATCACGATGTCACCCGCGCGGACAGTCGGGAAGTCCGAAGGCCCGCGCACGACACGAGCCGCCGCGGTGACGGTTCCGTGAGCACCCGGAGTGCCGCTCAGCACCCCGGCCTGATCGGACGAATCATGAACCTTGCGGGCCGGAAGCGCGGCGGTGATCGGACGTGCTTGAAGAATCCAGACAGTGCCGTCAGCAACCGCCCATTCAACGTCTTGCGGCCCGCCAAGCGCAGTCGCGATCCAGCCCAGGTCGGCCAAGGCTGTGACCGTGGCGTCGTCCAGGGTGCGCGCGGATTGCCGGTCGGGGGCGACGGCACTGGTCGCGACACCGCCGTGCTCGTGATCCAGGTCGACACGGGTCTGCTTGCTTCCCGCCGAGAAGCCGACGATCCCGTCCGGGGTGACCTCGTAGGCGTCGGGGGCGACGGTACCGCCCACGACTGGCAGACCCAGCCCCCAAGACGCTTCGATCCGCGTCGGCTCATCGGCGTGCTGAGGGGTGAACATGACTCCTGAGACATCGGCCTCGATGACCGGCTGCACGAGCACTGACATGCCCGAAGCCTGCGGCGACGTGTCACCTGAGCGAGTCCAGTAGTCGCCCACTCGCGTGGCGCGGGCCGAAGCCCAGCAGGTCGCGACCGCCTGGCACACATCGTCTGCGCCGCGCACGCCGAGGACGGTCTCGTACTGGCCCGCGGCCGACGCCTCTGCGCTGTCCTCGTCCGTCGCCGATGACCTCACGGCCACCACAGGGTCGCCCATCCGCGCCAGTTCACGGGCAACCGCATCGCGCAACGAGCGCCCGACCTCGATGCCGGTCCGCTGGATGCCGCTCGGCACGACGAACCCATCGGGTACCGGCAGCCCCGCGCGCAGCAGCACTCCGAGCGTCGCCGCTTTCCCGCCCGTGTCCGTCCGGCTCGCCTCGGAGAGCGTTGTGAGCATCACACCACCAATCAATGAAGTATTGACAACAGTGTGTTGATCGTAGCAGGATGGGTGGCATGGAACGCAAGCACGACCTCGAACGACCCGGCCCCGCCGACCATGCGCAGGCCGAGCGTGAGCGCAACGCCCAAGGCATGCTTCTCGACAAAGGTGCAGACCAGTTGGAGCCGCGGCCGTGGCGACCTGAACCGGCTCCGCCGTCAGCGGTCGAGCTGACGCAGTACGCCCTGTGGCGTTCATCCGAACTGACCCCGGATGAACTCCTGGGAGCGCTCTCGTTGCTCCCGGCCGCTCGCGCCGAGGTTGAGAGCGTGGAGATCGGTCTGCTCTTCGCAGCTCGCAACGAGGGGCTGACCTGGGCGCAGATCGCCGAGGCGATGGGCTTCCGCTCGCCACAGGCGTGCCAGCAGTACGTCAACCGCCTTAGCGCCCGGCAGGACAAGCGAATATGACCCATCATTCCGCGGCATCACTACTCGTGCTGCACGCCGTGCGGCTCGTGGGGTTCGCCGACAGCGAAGCGGTTGCCGAGCGTGCAGGAACGAGCCACGCCGACGCGCTGCGCCAGTTGAGCGTCGCGGAACATGCGGGGTGGGTGCAGCACGTCGCGTTCGCCGACCTCGATGGGTGGTCGCTCACCGACTTTGGCAAGGCGGAGAACGAGCGCCAACTCGCGGCAGAGCGCGTGAGCGCCGACCCCGATGGCGTAGTTGCGTCCACCTACCGGGTCTTCCTCCCGCTCAACGCTCGCTTGTTGCGAGCGGTCACCGACTGGCAGATCAAACCGACCGAAACGCATCAGTTCGCGCCCAATGATCATTTCGATCGCGCATGGGATGGGCGGGTTCTCGAAGAACTGACGGCCCTCGGAACGGAACTTGCTCCTTTGATCGAGAATCTATCTGCCGTTCTCGCAAGGTTCGACGGCTACGTCGCGCGGTACGAGTTGGCGTTACGCAGGGCCATGAGCGGGGAACTTGACTGGATCGACAAGACCGACATCGACTCCTGCCACCGCGTCTGGTTCCAACTCCACGAAGACCTCGTCGCAACCCTCTGTATCGACCGACGAAATGAAGCATAGGCACCGCGACATGAACGCGATCGAGACATGGGAAACCGGTAACGGCGTGGTTGAGTTTCCCGATGGCCGCCGGGTTCGAGGGCGTGGCCTACTCGCGCCGCTTCCCAACGGACTCGATCCTCAGTTCGGGTTCTATCTCCTGGGACGCGCCCCGCGTATCGATCTCTGGCCACACCGCTGGGTTCTATGGCAGGACTTCTCCCTCCCGACCTCCACGGCTGACGCCGTCGCAGCACTCCATGAGGCGTACGAACGAGCCGCAATCGAACGGGTCGAGATCGCCTGCGACGGCGGCATAGGCCGAACGGGAACGGCCTTAGCCGCGCTCGCCATCATCGGTGGGGTACCCGCCAATGCCGCCGTGGCCTGGGTAAGAAAGAACTACCATCCGCAAGCGGTGGAAACCCCGGAACAACGACGCTGGATCGGCAACGTCTCCTCGCAATTGAGAACATAATCACTACTCATTTCTGCTTTCATCATGGCGACAGCAAAGGCGAACGACCCCGATTAACATAATGCGATCGATACTGAACCGTCTATACACAGAGAAAGACACCCCGTAGTCCTGCAAAAGTACGAGCGTCCTGATTGGCCTGATTCTGCGCTGCTCAGCCTACTCGGATGCGGACTTACCGCTTCCAGGAGGCGGCTTGAGCGAGGTCGAGCCGAGTCCGTGCCAGTAGCTGTTCCCTGATCCCGGTCAGGGTGGTCAGGTAGCGTGAGGTGATGGTCGGACCCGAGCCGTTGCGTGAACAGGGGGCGTGGTGGCAGCGCCCTCTGAGGTGGGTGAGTCGTTTCCGCCAGGATCCTGGCACGGCGAACCTGCGCACGTATGCGTCGCTGGTCGAGGGCATCGTCTCCCAGCGCGCGTCGCTGCGTTGCTTCACTGACGACGATCTTCTGAGACGTTCGGCTGGGTCCGTGTCGATCAGTTTGGACGATGATGACGAGCTGGCGCGCTTTCTCGGCGTGGCGAGTGAGGTGGCGCGGCGTCGGCTGGGGTTGGAGCCGTTCGAGGTGCAGCTGCTCGCCGCCGTGAGCATGCTACGCGGCCGGGTAGTCGATATGGCCACGGGCGAGGGCAAGACGCTGGTCGGGTTCCTCGTGTCCGCCGGTCTCGCCGCGGCCGGCCGGCGCGTGCACGTGCTTTCGGCAAACGACTACCTGGCGGGCCGAGACGCCGATGCCGGAGAACCGTTGTTCTCCGCGTTCGGCCTAACCTGCGCTGCGGTCGTCGACGGAATGGGTCAGCCGGATCGCTCCGAAGCGTACCGGGCTGACGTCGTGTACGCGACGGTGCACCAGATCGGGTTCGATCTGCTGCGCGACCGCCAGCGCCTCCCCGAGGCACGGCGGCTGGTGCCGGGATTGGACGCCGCGGTGGTCGATGAGATCGACGCCGTGCTGCTCGATGACGCGATGGTGCCGCTGGTGATCGCCGGCGACGCCGACCCGCAACCAGAAGAAGCATCTTTGGCGCAGGTCATCGCGGAACTGACCGAGGAGGAGCACTATCAGGTCGAGGGCGACCGGCGCAGCGTCGCGTTCACCGAGGCAGGTATCGCTCGTGTCGAATCGGCGCTCGGCATCGATGACCTATATGCGCAGGAGCATGTCGAACTGTTGACGGCGGCGCATGTCGCACTGCACGCGCACGCGCTGGTCGAACGCGACGTGCATTACCTCGTCACCGATGGACGGGTGCAGCTGGTCAACGATGCCCGTGGCCGGGTCGCGGATCGTCAGCGTTGGCCGGACGGTCTCCACGCCGCCATCGAGCGCAAAGAGGGACTGGAGGTGACCGGGCAAGCTGAGATCCTCGACCAGGTGCTCGTGGAGACAGTCGCCCGCGGCTATCGGACCCTCACCGGGATGAGCGGCACCGCCCTCGAAGCGGCCGAGCGCCTCGCCGAAGACCTCGACATCAAGACCGGGGTCATCCCCACCCACCGCCCCTGCATCCGCGAGGACGCCGCAGACCGGCTGTTCGCCACCGTCGAGCAACGCGACACCGCCGCAGCCGACGCCGTGCGTGCAGCCCATGATGCGGGACAGCCGGTGCTCATCGGTACCGGCAGCGTGGCCGATTCTGAGCGCTTCGCCCGATTGCTCGCCGAGCTGGGTGTCGAAGCGCGGGTACTCAACGCGAAGAACGACGCTGCCGAGGCTGAAATCATCGCCCGCGCCGGCGAGCACGGTGCGGTCACCGTGTCCACACAGATGGCCGGCCGAGGCGTCGACATCCAACTCGGTCCAGGAGCTGCCGAGACCGGCGGCCTGCTCGTCATCGGGCTCGGACGATACGACTCGGCCCGCCTCGACCGGCAACTGCGCGGCAGGTCGGGCAGGCAAGGCGACCCCGGCAGGTCCGTGTTCTACACCAGCCTCGAAGACGACGTGGTGACCGAACAGCTCCGCATCAGCGACCAGCCCCGCTCCATCGCCCCAGACGGGCTCATCGGCGACCGGAAGTTCGCGCGTCTCTACGAGCACTCGCAGCGCGTCGCCGAGGGCAAATTGCTGCAGCTGCACCGCACCACCCGCAGCTACCACACCATGACCGACCAGCATCGACAGGCGATCCTGGATACCCGCGAACGCCTCCTCACCGAACCCGACGCGCTCGATGACTACCTCCAGCAGGTCTTCACGGATGCTCCCGGCCGGGCGGGCGCATGGGCGGCGCAACGTCGCCGCCTCGCCACGGAAGTCGTGCTTTACCAGCTCGACCGCGCCTGGACCGATCACCTGAACCACCTCGCCGCCGTCCGCGAGGGCATCCACCTGCGAGTTCTGGGTAGGCAGAACCCGCTGGACGAGTTCAATCGAATCGCCGGCGACTCGTTCCGCAGCCTCGGCCCCGACGCCCTCGCAGCAGTCCGGCGGGTTCTCGACAACGCACCCGACGACGCCACAACCCTCGGCGATCTCGGCCTGCGCCGCCCGTCATCGACCTGGACGTACATGGTCACCGACAACCCATTCGGCTCCGAAGCAGACCGCGTGGTCGCCTACCTCGGAAACTTCATCAGGGGCGGCAGACCACCGTCGATCACGTACACCTGACCGCCAGCCCCAACCACCGTCCGCTACTCCGCCAGCGAAGCTTGGCGCGCTCACCGACGCGATCGATGACGACCGCTCTCTCTCGACACCGTTGACGCGGTATTACACCGAGGAAGGAACCCCGTGGGCCTGCAAAAGTAACACGGTCCTGATCGGTGCTTTCTGTTCACAACCTTACCGACAGCCTGAGCTAAGACTTGTTGTCTCGCCCGGCGGCATGGCGGGCGACCTTAGCGCGGTTGCCGCATCGTTGCATGGAACACCAGAGGCGCTGCTGCGAGCGTGACCGATCGATAAAACGTATTCCGCACCTCTGGTGCGAACACACCTTGATCCGTGACTGTTCTCCTTGGGCAATAATCGAGATTGCATCTGCCGCGAGCACTCCAAACACGTTCTCTATCGATGCCATTTTGGTTATGACCAACTCAGGGTCTGATTCGTCAATCTCCTGACGCGGAGCCGCAGCAGCCCATCGGTTGACCAGCAAAATGTGCCGCGAATGCAGCGCTGTTTGAGGGACAAGCAAGGCATCAATACTCTCACGCAGATCAAGGCAGTCGCTCAGATCCTGGTCCGTGATGGAGGTCTCGACGCCGAACCCAGATTCAGGTGGAACGAGCCGGGCTTGCCCTGCCCACACCCTCAGTGTTTCCGGGGAGGTCAGTGTCTCGCGGGGCGTCGTAGCCCGGTCTCGCAGTGTGTTGACGAAATCGAGCGCCACTGATCCGCCGTAGAACAGCCAAGGCTCGAAACGCTGTGATGCAGTCACAGACCTCATTCTATGAGCTAACCCTTTTATGCGGTTAGTATCGAATTGTGATTGATGTTCTGAGCTTGCCTTCGATTCGCCTGCACTACACGCTGTCAGGGAACACTGACCCGAATGCTCCGACGGTCGTGCTCCTGCATGGCTGGCCGCAAACCTCAGCCTGCTGGGATCAGCTCACCCCGCTCCTGCCAGACGCCTATCGGGTCATCGCCCCCGATCTGCGCAGCTACGGGCTCAGCGACAAGCCCCAGGGCGGGTACTCCAAACGTCGCATGGCTGCCGACATCGTGGAACTTCTCGACGCACTCGACGTCGAACGTTCCCATGTGGTCGGCCACGACCGTGGGGCACGAGTAGCGCACAGGTTCGCGCTCGACCAGGCTGACCGGATCAGGACGCTCGCGGTCTTGGATGTCGTGCCCACGCATGCGATGTTCCAATCCGATACCGCGACGGCGGCCGGATTTTTCCACTGGCTCTTCCATATGCAGCACGACCTCCCCGAGGCAATGACATCTGGTCGGGAAGAAGAGTATCTTCGCTATTTATTCCATCGATGGACACTGCGGCGCGACCGTCTCGAACCGATGATCGGTCACTACATCGAGTCCTTCAAGCAACCGGGCGCAATGCATGCGGGATTCGAGGACTACCGAGCGACCTGGGAAGACCTCGATCACGATGAACACGACCATCAGGTGGGGTACCGGGTCACCGTTCCCACGTTGGCCCTTTGGGGAGATCACGGGCTCGCGGCCCAAGCTCCAGTGCTGAGTAAGTGGAGAGACTACGTCGAAGAAACCCGAGATAGCACGTCTCTCCTTGAATGGCGCGTAGCGCTACTTGGTCCCGATAGTCCACGTACCTGGTATCAGTTTTCTGGATAGGTGGTACTGCCGTGATTTCGGTGGTCTTCTGAGCGGTGGGGCGGCACGTCCGTGTCGCCCGTCACTG
>NZ_RHFH01000065.1 GCF_004745075.1 Brevibacterium sp. S111 | reverse complement strand
CGGCTCTTCCGGTTTCAGAGTGCGTAGCAGGGTCTCTGCACCCAGTGTGTCGGTGATGAATGAGAGGCGGGCCTTGGGTGATGATGGAAATTCTCCAAGATCCCTCACACCCAAGGCCCTGCCATGCAATCTACCTCCTCAGCCCAGTCGTGTCCTGTAGCCGATGTCATCTGCCGCACCCTCGAACTCGGCATCCACATCACCGGCGCGCACATCACCGATGACGACGTCACCGTCATCGAAGCCACACCACGAGAACCGGCGGGATTCTGCCCTGACTGCGGGGCGGAAGGACGACTGCGTGATCACGTCATCCGTCACCTGACAGACGTTCCCATCACCGGCCACCCGACCCGTTTGCACGTACGACTGCCGCGTTATCAGTGCGTTCACCCCCAGTGCCGGCGTTCGATCTTCCAGCACCCACTCGAAGCCGCCGAGCCCGGGGCGAAGACCACGAAACGCGCCACGACCTGGATCCTCAAACGCCTCATCCACGATCAGATGAGCATCCAAGCGATCAGCAAGGCACTCGGACTCGGCTGGGACCTCGTCAACCACTTGGCCATCAACGCGGCGAAGTCGCTGGTCTATGCAGATCCTGACCATCTGTCGGGCGTCCGGGTCCTGGGCATCGATGAGCACTGCTGGAAACACGTGCGCGGACAAGGCGAAGACTCTTTCGCGACGATCTTCGTCGACCTGACCCCGCTCATCGACGGAACCGGTCGAGCACGTCTGCTGGATGTGAAAGCGGGACGCTCCGCCAGAGTCGTGACCACATGGCTGAACGAGCGCTCCCCAGCATTCCGTGCCGGAGTCGAAGTCGTCACGATGGACGGGTT
>NZ_RHFH01000064.1 GCF_004745075.1 Brevibacterium sp. S111 | reverse complement strand
GCGCGCTGATGGTACTGCAACTTGGTGGTTGTGGGAGAGTAAGTGACTGCCGCAATATTTTTTGGTGGGGGTGGCCTCGTCTGATTCCTGTTTGTGTGGGGGTTGGGCGGGGCCTTCCTCGTATTCACAATCAATCGCACCATCCTGTGGCAATCAAACGCATCGCCCGATCTCACCTGAACGCATCGCGCGTCCTCAACTGAACATACTGCCCAATCACAACTGAACGCGCTGCCATAGAATCCGGTATGAGCACATTCGAAACTTTGAAAGCAGAGCTGGCAGAGACCGGCCAAGTGACTCTGCACTATTCCTCCAACAGACAGTTCCTGCGGGGTCTGAGGACGCTGCAATTCGCTGCTCAACGTACCCCTCAGATCATCGTGACTGTTCACGGAGTCTGGATCGCGACGAGCGAATGCCCAGAAGACGGGTTCGCATGGTCGAGGATCCGCGATGTCCACCTCGTCAGTCCAACACTCTTCTCCGCTGTGGAGCTGACCATCGAGGGCGAAGGATCCGCCGGCAGGTCGACGACGAGACTGCCTCGTGGACTGACCGTCGGTACTCAGGACCTTGCGCTGTGGCTCGCGGCGGAACTCTCCACACGCGGTACACCTCTCTGATCACTCGGCGAATCCAAGCGAAAGATCGGCTGGCACCGTCGGAAACTCGGCAGACTCACAGTCAACGTTGATGCGGCAGGCGTAGCGGCGTGCTGTCAACGGTCAGTAGGAACTGCCCATAGACGGCCACGAGAATTGCCCACTGGTGGCCAATAAAACTGCCCGCTGGTGGCCACGATTTCTGCCCATCGACTCGTTGTGTCCAGTCGTGACCACCCGG
>NZ_RHFH01000063.1 GCF_004745075.1 Brevibacterium sp. S111 | reverse complement strand
GGGGGGTGCCCCTATGGTTTTCGTCAAGGGGTGACCAAGATTTCTTCGAATAGTCTTGCCGGCTGATGCTGGGCAGGACTGATTGGTCCGGGACGCAGTCTCGGACTGGACGTGGGTGCTTCGGAACCTGTCTACGCGGCAGTGGCCTCCATCGGTACGTGGAAATAGGAACCGTCACGCAGCATCGCGAACAATACGTTGCAGCGTCGACGAGCCAACGCGATCAGAGCCTGGTTATGCTTCTTGCCCTGGGCACGTTTCCGGTCGTAGTACGTCCTCGACAACGGGTCTTTCAACGCTGCGAATGCCGAGAGGAATAGCGCCCGTTTGAGGACTTTGTTGCCACGGCGGGACGAATGATCACCACGGATCGACGTCCCCGATCGCCACGTCACCGGTGCCAAACCGGCGTAAGAGGCCAAGTGCCCGGCAGTGGCGAAGTCCTTGCCCACGACCTCGGTCAGGATCCTCGCCGCTGTCCTGACGCCGACTGCCGGCATCGATGTCAGGAGCTCGAAAAGAGGATGCGATTCCACCAACTCCTCGATCCGTGCAAAGACCTCGTCCCGCGACGACCTCGTCTGAGCCAAAGCTGTGGCCAGTTGCGGGAGAACGATCCCTGCCGCATCGGTGCCCGCGACCACCACAGTCTGCTCGTCCAAGGCGGCGAAGATCGCTGTCGCCCAGCGTTTCCACGCTCGTGGAGCGTGTTTGGCCAGCAGCGTCTCGACCCGGTGCTTGCCGGCCCGACGTAGAGCCTTCGGTGTCGGGTACTTCACCAGCAGCGCCGTCATTGCAGGATGGTCCAGGTGGGCACCGATGACGGCTTCTAGTCCGGGGTGTATCTGGGTGAGTAGGC
>NZ_RHFH01000062.1 GCF_004745075.1 Brevibacterium sp. S111 | reverse complement strand
TGGTTGTGGGAGAGTAAGTGACTGCCGCAATATTTTTTGGTGGGGGTGGCCTCGTCTGATTCCTGTTTGTGTGGGGGTTGGGCGGGGCCTTCCTCGTATTCATGGGTCGTGTTGCTGCTGACCACAACCGTGTTTCTTGGTGGTTTGTGGGCAGTGTGGCGTGGTGGTGTTCAGTCGATTCCGAGGAACCGACGGACCGCCTCGGCGCCGGTGACCTCGACAGGATCCGGAGGACGGACGATCTTGTCTGCACTGAGCACGGCGCGGTATTCCAGGTGAGCGTTGCCGTCCTGAGCGATGATGGTGTGCTCACCATTGGGCCGGTAGCCGACTTTCTCCGAAACCCGGCGGCTGGCGTCGTTGCCGATGAAATAGCCCGTGTGGAACGTCTCTGCTCCGAAGTGATCGGCGAATGCAGTCACCAGCGCCGCTCGCATACGGGTGCCGTAGCCCTTTCCGTGTTCGGAGCGGGCCAACCACGAACCCGTGGAGACAGACCGGGTACGCGGGAAACTGGTGCTGCTCACGCCTTGGACACCGATGATCCGTCCCTGTGCCCGGACGGCGAACTCGATCGTCCAACCCTCCGTGCTGAACTCTCCCCGAGTCCTCCAGTGATACTGTGCCAGCGAACGGGCTACCTGCTCAGCGGAACCCGTGTCCCAATCGACGAGGAACGCGAACACACCATCCGGCCTGACCCCTGCACCGGCGGTCTCAGCCAGTTCCGGATAGTCGGTCTCTCTGGACTGTGTCAAGTTGTTTCGACAGGAGAACACTATTTCCTCAAGCAGCCCGGTCGGCTGCCGATGATTCCGTCTCGGTGCGATCGAAGAACGACTCCATCGCCCGGGCAGGGATCTCATAGCCC
>NZ_RHFH01000061.1 GCF_004745075.1 Brevibacterium sp. S111 | reverse complement strand
TGTCAACGGTCAGTAGGAACTGCCCATAGACGGCCACGAGAATTGCCCACTGGTGGCCAATAAAACTGCCCGCTGGTGGCCACGATTTCTGCCCATCGACTCGTTGTGTCCAGTCGTGACCACCCGGGGCCGTCGATATCAGCTCAAAGCAACCACCCCTGCCCCAGAAACGGCCTGGCTGAGTCGAATCGATTCCCCACTGGTCTGGACCAAATGAGCATGATGAAGGAGCCGATCAACCGTCGCCGTAGCCACGGTCTTGGGCATCAGCTGGTCGAAAGCAGAAGGATGGAGATTCGACGAAATCGCGACGGATCTCTTCTCATAAGCAGCATCGACAAGCCGATACAGACCTTCGGCAGCATCATCACTGACCGGCAGCAGCCCGATGTCGTCAACGATCACGAGATCGGCTCGCAACAGCCGCTGAACAGTCTTCGTCACCTGGTCATCAGGACGATGAGCACGAACGAGTCCGCCCAGATCTTCCAGCTTCAGCCAGGACACGCGTCCACCGCCGTCGATGACTTTCTGTCCCAGCGCTTCCAGGAAGAACGATTTGCCGGTTCCCGCGGGCCCACAGATGGCCAGGTTCTCCTTCCGCCCCACCCACTCCAGCGTCGACAGCGCCTGCTGCGTGGGTACAGGAATCGATGACACTTCCTCATCCCAGGACTCGAACGTCTTGCCCGTGGGAAACCCGGCCTGCTTCCGCCGGGTCGCTAACATCGCCGCCGATCGGCCACGAGATTCCTCGACTAACAATGCCCGCACGACCTCGACCGGCTCCCACCGTTGCGCTTTCGCCGTGGCCAACAACTCGGGGGCAAGACTGCGCGCATACGGCATCTTCAACCGTCGCATCAGCGCCTCGACCTCGGTATCAAGGACTGG
>NZ_RHFH01000007.1 GCF_004745075.1 Brevibacterium sp. S111 | reverse complement strand
GAGGCTCTGGGAGGCTCAATGTGGAAGAGACCGGTGAGAGACCGGGACACTACCTCCTGCCCACTCATCGTGCCCAAGCTCAAATTCGAGTGGGCCACCGGACATCAAGCAGATCGGTGGATCAAGGCTTAAGGTCGCCTACCAGGGCGGATACGTTGCCGAGGGCGCAATAGCGCATTCGGATCGAGGCAGCCAGTACACCTCTGCGGAGTATGCGGAAGTCGCACGATTGATGCAGGTTCGCTTGTCAGTGGGCAGGACTGGGGTGTGTTGGGACAACGCGGTCGCGGAGGCGTTTTTCGCTTCGTTGAAGAATGAGATGTTCCATCGTCAGCGATTCGCTACTCGCGCAAGGGCACGGCTGGCGGTCGCGGAGTATATCGAGGTGTTCTACAACCGGAAGAGGCGTCACTCGGCGTTGGGCTATGAGATCCCTGCCCGGGCGATGGAGTCGTTCTTCGATCGCACCGAGACGGAATCATCGGCAGCCGACCGGGCTGCTTGAGGAAATAGTGTTCTCCTGTCGAAACAACTTGACACAGTCCAAACCTCGGCCGAACCGCCTCGGCGTTTCGACCACCCACCACCGTTCAGGAGCATCATGTCTGCACCGACCTCACCCGAGAATTCCCGCCCGTCCGACCCAACTTCCCCCGCCATGTCCGCCCCAACTTCCGCCGCCATGTCCGACCCAGCATCCCCCGCCATGCCCGTCCCGAACTCCCCCGCCGCATCCTCCCCGAGCGCTCAGTCCGCATCTGCAGCACAGTCCTTCGACATCGCCGTCATCGGCGGAGGCGCAGGTGGGCTCGCCGCATCGATCGCGTTGGCCCGATCTCTGCGCTCCGTCGTCGTCATCGACGCAGGTCAGCTCCGCAACGAGTCGAGCGCTCATGCTCACAATGTCCTCGGGAATGAGGGCATCAACCCGCGCGATCTCATCGCAAAGGGCCGCGCCGAAGCGGAGGAATACGGGGTCACCTTCATCGACGCGACCGTCGCCGACGTGCGCAGGCTCGAACCGACCGACACCGCGACCGGAGAAGCCGATCGCCTCAACGAGGCGGCCCCGGGCCATCGCTTCGAACTGACCACCTCGGCGGGGGCACAGATCTCGGCCCGCCGCATCATCATCGCGACCGGGTCGAGCGATGAACTGCCGGACGTCCCGGGCCTCGCAGAGGGCTGGGGCGAAACAGTCCTCCACTGCCCCTACTGCCATGGCTACGAGGTGCGCGGGCAGCGCATCGGCGTCATCGGATCGACCGCCATGTCCTACCATCAGGCGATGCTGTTCTCCCAGCTCAGCAACCGCGTGACCTTCATCCGCCACGATGCGCCCGCACCCGATGCGCAGCAGACAGCGATGCTCGAATCGCTCGGGATCGAGTACGTCGACGCAACCGTCACCGAGGTGGCCCGTGTCGGTGCCGAATCCGTCGTTTCGCTGGAGCCGGCAGATGCCTTCGCCGGGTCCGACACCGCAGACAACGACGACATCGTCGGCACCGTCGACGTCGCCGGTGCGGCCACCACCGGCACCGTCGATGCGGCGGAGACAGCAGACGCTGCCGCGGCAGGCGCGACAGACGCGGCGAACGAAATCGTCTTCGACGCGCTCACCGTCGGCGCATATGCGCGGGCGAATGCCGAACTGTTCACCCAGCTCGGCGGCGAGGTCGTCGAACATCCCAGCGGAATGGGCAGCTTTATTCCCACGCAGATGGGAGGCCAAACCGATGTTCCGGGCGTGTGGGCTGTGGGCAACGGCGCGGACATTTCGGCGATGGTCGTCGCCAGTGCCGCCAGCGGCGTGCTCACCGGTGCTCAGGTCAACGCCGACCTCATCATGGAATCGCTCGACTGACCCACCGGCCCGGCGGAAACAGCAACGACGCGCGGAAACGTGCGCGGCGAAAACCGGAGCCGCATGCAAATACGCGCGGAAACGTGCACGGCGGAAGCCGGAGCCGCATGCAACGAGCAGACATTCGCGCCGTGCGGCCCGCGCTCGGGCGCACGCAAGCACCCGCACGGCCGACACATCGGTCGCAGGAGCCCAACGCCCCCTGCCTATGACCTCAGTGTGCAGCTTTCACACAGAGCACGGGCACCGCAGCGTCGAGGATGACCTTCTGAATCGTCGATCCGAGGAGGAACTTCCCGACCGGGGTCCGCTTCCTGGTTCCGAGCACGATCAGCTCGGCGGCCACCTCGGTGGCGGTGTCGAGGATCTGCTCGGCCGGATCGTATTCGCTGCCGAGGGTCAGCACCCGAAATTCCACGCCCGACTTGCTCAGGTAGTCCTTGACCGAAGCGAGCTCACCATCGCCGAGGCGGTAGGAATCATTGTGCTGCACCGACCGCGACGCATTGACGACGACCAGCTCCTTGCCGTCCTTCTTCGCCTGTGCGATGCCGGCGTCGAGGGCGGCATGTCCGGCGGGGTTGTTGACGTAGCCGACGAGAACAGTCATTTTTCACCTTCGTTGGGTTGAGCTGAACAGATCCGAGCGTGCAGGTCGGTAACCCACCATCCCAGGATATCGAGTCACCATGACACAGTCCGCAACCGCGCCCGCTCTTCGATGATCACGGCGACCGTCGAGGGCACGATCACCGCTCCCGACCGCCGAGGTCACGGCCCCACCCGACGTCGTGGTCTCGGCGATTCGGGACGGCGGGGCCGCCTCGACGATGCGGGACGGTGGGGCCACCTCGGCGAAGAGGTGGATTCACGTCAATTCTTCGGGATTGCGGAACCGGGTGCTCGTGCCCGTCGTCGAACGGTTCCACAACCAGGTCACGACCCACAGAACGACGCCGATGCCGACGAGCGCCACGGCGATCTGATATTGGATGAGGTCGTCGAGGCGGGCCCACGGACCGACGAGGAACGCGCAGGTGATGATGCCGATCCACGGCAGGATCGTCGGCGCTGTGAAGTGGTCGTGATCGACCGGATTCCGGCGCAGGACGAGCACGGCGACGTTGACGACCGCGAACACCGCCAACAGCAGCAGCGAGGTGGTACCGCCCAACGACGCGGTGACGGACTCGGGAAGGATCGTGCTGACCGCGAAGATGAGCGCATAGGCGATGAGCGTCGTGAAGATGATCGACACCCACGGCGAGCGACGGCCGGCCATGACCTTCGCGAATACGGGCGGCAGCACATTCTGCTTCGCCATTCCGTAGAGCAGACGGCTGGCCATGAGCATATTGATCAGCGCCGAGTTCGCTACGGCGAACATCGTCATGAAAGGGAAGATCGTGTCGATCGGCAGCCCCGGGGCGCCTTCGCGGACGACTTCGAGCAGCGGAGTCTCGCTCTCGGTGAGCACACCGATCGGCACGGCCGCGACGGTGACGATGGAGACCAGCACGTAGATGATGCCGGTGATCGTCAGACCCGAGAGCATGATCTTCGGGAACACCCGCGGGTCCTTCGTCTCCTCGACCATGTTCACCGAGTCCTCGAAGCCGACCATGGAGAAGAAGGCGAGCGCCGTGGCGCCGGTCACTGCAAGGAAGACGCTCTTGTCGCCGGCGGTCTCGAAGATCATCACGCGGGAGAAGTCCGCATGCCCCGAACCGAGAGCGAAGAATCCGACGACGATGACCAGCAGCAGACCGGAGAGCTCGACGAGGGTGAGGAACACGTTGAACCACACGCTCTCGCCGACACCGCGGAGGTTGATCAGTGCGATGAGGGTGAGGAAGGCCAAGGCAATCCACATCACCCCTGTGCCCGAGATGTCCCAGCCGAAACCGGCCACGAGGTTCGCGGCGAAGACATTCGACGCCGTCGACGCCGAAGTGATTCCGGAGCTGAGCACGGCGAAGGCGACGAGGAACGTCACGAAATGGATCCCGAACGCCTTGTGCGTGTACAGCGCGGCACCCGCGGCATGCGGATACTTCGTCACGAGCTCCATATAGGAGAACGCGGTGATCAGCGCGATGAGGAAGGCGAGGATCACCGGCGCCCAACCGGCACCGCCGACCTGCCCGGCTACTTTGCCGGTCAGCGCATAGACACCGGTTCCGAGGATGTCACCGACGATGAACAGAAGCAGCAGCTTCGGCCCCATGACCCGTTTGAGAGTCTCGGGTTGGGGGCCGTCACCGGGGTCGATTGTGGTCGTGGGTTCTTTATCGCTCACGATTCCTCCGTGTCCGCTGCGGCCACTGTGCCGCAGATCTGGCTGCCCTGACTCTGGCCAGGACCTCGCCTAGTATGCCTAATCACGGACCACAGTGAGAAATGCCGAAAACAGAGCCTTGGCATCGCGTTCGCTCTCCGGCCCCAGCTCCCGCGCCTCATCGAGCAGTGTGTCCTTGTCGAAGCCCAGATCTGCCAGCTTCTGCGCATCCCAGCGTTCGATATTCGCCCGAGTCGACTCCGGATGGAACTGCGTCCCCCACGCCCGGCCGAACCGGAAGGCCTGGAACTCACACGCCGCGCTCGTGGCCAGAAGCGTCGCCTCCTGCGGCAGCGCCACGATCCGATCGACATGGCTTTCGACGAACGACGTCTGCTCCCGGATCTCCGAGAACACGGGGTCGGCGGCCGCCTCGGTGGTGGTGTTGATGCGTGTATAGCCCTTTTCCGGGGCTCCTGTCCGGGCGCGCACATCGGCGCCGATGACGTGGGCGATGAGCTGCCCGCCGAGGCAGATCCCCAGCTGCGGCAGATCCGTGTCCAGTGCATGCCGGACGAGCTCGGCCTCATCGGTCAGCCAGGGCGCGCGGTCCGTCTCATCGGGCATGTACCCGCCGCCGAGCATGATGAGCCCGTCGTAGGCATCGAGGTCGGCCGGCCGCGGCAGGGACGAGACCCCGCCGATGCGCAGATCGAATTCGACGTTTTCGCTGATCATCCATTGTGTCAGCAGCCCAGGTTGGGATTCGACGTCATTGACGATGATGAGCAGCCGAGTCATGATTCGACCCCCGCCGAGGCGGCCGGACCGTTCGTCTCCGAAGAGGCGGTGTCGGCGACGCTTCCGCCTTCCTTCGCCGAGGCGGCCGTTCCGTTCGTCGCCGACGGTGCCTCGTCCGCGGAGCCGAGGAAGGCCGTGTACGCGTCCTCGTGCGCGTCGAGGACGCGCATCGCATTGTCGAAGCCGAGCTTGCGCAGGTCGGTCTGCGACCACCCGCGGGAGGTGAGTTCGGCGAACAGGTTCGGGTACTGGCCTGCGTCGCCGAGTCCGGTGGGCAGTTCGTCGACTCCGCAGATGTCGCCGCCGAGGCCGATGTGATCGATGCCGATCCTCTCGCGGACGTAATCGCAGTGGTCGGCGACCTCGGCCACTCCCACCTCGGGGGCGGCGCCCTGTTCTCCGGCGTCGATCCATTCGCGTCGGGCGTTGGAGACGAAGGAGGGCACGAAGGTCATCATCGCCACTCCCCCGTTGCCTGGCACACGGTCGAGGACGTCATCGGGGATGTTGCGCGGGTGCGGGTTGAGCCCGTAGGCGCAGGAGTGGGTGAAGAGCACCGGCAGGGTCGACTGGTCGAGCGACTGGTGCATGACGCTCGGCGCGACATGGGAGAGGTCGAGGATCATGCCGATCCGGTTCATCTCCGCCACGACCTCACGGCCGAATTCGCTCAGGCCCCCGTGCTGCGGTTCGTCGGTCGCCGAGTCGGCCCACGAATGCGTGGTCGACCATGTCAGCGTCATGTATCGGGCCCCGGCACGGGCGTAGGAGCGCAGCACTGCCAGCGACTCGTCGATCTGCTGCCCGCCTTCGACGCCCATGAGTGAGGCGACCTTCCCAGCGGCGCGCGCGGCACGGACGTCGGCGGCGGTGCGGGCGAAAGCGAGACGTTCGGGGTAGGCGCTGACCACGCGCTGGATGGCGTCGATCTGCTCCCACGTGGCCTTGACCGCGTCCGCGCCGGTGATCGAGGAATGGACGTAGACGGACCAGTACTGCGCAGCGACGCCGCCGGCACGCAGCTGGTCCATCGTCGTGAAGGGCGAGACTGACGGATCGTTGAGTCCCTCCACGCTGTAGTCGCGTTCCTCGCGCAGGAACCACGCGAGGTCGTTGTGCCCGTCGAAGACGTCGATGACTGCGCTGCTCGAGGCGCCTGCGGAACTGCCGGCGGCGGCGTTGGTGGAATCTGTTACGGTCACGATGCTGATCCTTCCGATGAGGCGTGAGTGAGGTGCGGAGCTTGAGTGCAGGTCTGCGTCGAAGCCATTATCCGAGTCCAGAGAGCAGCTGTGCCGACCACAGACCCAGGAACGTGCCGAGGAACGTGCCCATCAGCGCGAACAGCACACCGACCGGGACGAGCTGCCGGTTGAAGGCACCCGCGACGACCGGCGCCGAGGCGATGCCGCCGATGTTCGCGGTGCTGGCCACGGCGATGCTGAAGAGTTCGGTGCGAGTGAGTTTCGCGTAGACGAGCATGATGGCGATGTGGACGACCAGGACGATGATTCCGGCCACCAGGTACAGCGGTGCTTCCGCCAGAGACGTGAAGTCCGAGCCGGAGGCGATGATGCCGATGATGAGGTAGAGCAGGATCGTCGCCAGCTCATTGGACCCGGAGGTCTTGCCGAACCGAGTCGATCCGATGACGAGGCCGAGGACGCTGACGATGAGGATCGTCCACGCAGTGGCGTTGATGACCACACCGACCTCTGGAAGCAGTTCGCCGAGGCGGATCGCCAGTGCCGAGGCCAGGAGCGCAAATCCGATGAGCCCGAACATCGACGACAGAGTCATCGGCTTCTCCTCCTCCGCGTCGACCCTGTCGGTGAAATCGAGCTTCGACATATCGGCCTCCGTCCACCGGTTGAACGCGTCGGAGACCGTGACGGAGGAGAAGATGAGCAGCAGCCAGAACGAGTAGAGCACCGTGTCGACGATGAGGACGTAACCGAACACATCCTCGGGAGCATGGAGGACCTCCTGCACCGCAACCATGTTCGCCGAACCGCCCGTCCACGAGGCGTTGAGTGCGCCGAGGGCCTTCCACGCTTCGGGGTCGAGACTGGAGTGCAGGATCAGATAGCTGATGATGAACCCGGCGATGATGCTCGCCGCGGTCACGGCGAAGGTCAGCAGCAGCTTCGGACCGAGCTTGATGATCTGCCGAATATCGCATTTGAACAGCATGAGCAGGATCATCGCGGGCAGCAGCGCCGTGCGCAGAGTATCGCCGACGTCGTCGATATCCCCGCCGTTGTGGTCGAAGACGCCGATGGTGTTGAGCAGCGCGGCCACGATATAGAGGATGACGAAGCCGGGCACATACTTGAAGAGTCTGAAACGCCCGCTCCGGTCCGCAACGACGAGCGCTGCGGAGATCGCCAGAAGCAGGCTGATGAATAGATAACCGTCCGTGATCACAAACGACACTTCCTCATTGAATTCGTCCACCCCGACAGCGACACCGTCGGCGGCACCGGGGATGAAGCAATGTGCAGTTGTCGATCGGATCCGGTCCGGTGAGGGACCGGGCAATCGCGGTGGTCGGACGCGCTACTGAGCGGCAACCTCGCGGTACTTCTTCACGGCGTTGTTCACTGCTGTGATCAGGGCCTTCTGCGAGGAGCCGTGGTAGCGGCGCTGGATGCGCTCTATCAGTCGACCGGGGTCCGTGATGTCGGCATCGACGAACAGGCTCCGAATGAAGTTTCGAGTCAGAGCCAACGTCGCCGTGCAGTCCACATCGAGGATGCGGTGGGTGCCCGGATCGATCTCGAAAGCCACGTAGAACAGACCGAACTGGCTGGTGATCGGGTTGTTCGACGGAGCCTTCGCTTCGCCAGTGAGGTAGATCGTTTCGGACATCGCCCACCAGACTACCCCACGGTTCTCCGCGCCGGGGGTGGTTCAGAGGGAGTCGAACTTCGACCAGACGCAGTCGAGGGTCGTGCGGCTGACGACGAAGGTCGTGCGTTGCAAGGCGAGGTCGCATCGACGGCAGTCACGGTCATAGGAACCGGTGGATGGCGTCGCCGGCTTCGCGCATGATCGGCATGACGTCGACGACGCGGTCGGTGCCCGGCTCCCAGTTCGCGAACACCGCATAGGCGACACGGCGGGTGCGCGTCATGACGATCCCGGCATCGGCCCTGATCGTCCCGTTCGTGCCTGTCTTGTTCCACACCCACACGTCGCGCTGGTAGTTGTAGTGCGCAAGCGGGTCGAGGTCGAACGCCGAGGCGACCATCGAGGTGTCCGCACCGGCCCCCAACCAGCGGCGGAAGACCTCGTTCGTCGATTCGTCCCAGAACTCGTCCTTGGCATGCCTGGCCATGAAGTCACTGATCTCCGCGGCCGTGCCCGTCGACAGGGTCCGCGGGGCCTTGGCAGGTCGCGGCCAGCGCAGGAAGTCGTGCAGACCCGAATTCCGGTACCCGAGCTTGTCCACCTGCTCCGCGACATTGGCCAAACCGACCCGGCGGATGAGCACGTTCGTGGCGAAGTTGTCGCTGAACGCGCCGATGAGCAGAGCGACGTCGAAGATGCTCAGGTCGTCCTGCTCCATGAGGTACCAGATCCCGGATTCGTCGACTCGTTCCGACGGCCTGCGGTGCAGGCGTTCCTCCAGGTCAAGCGTGCCGTCCTTAGACATCTGCAGTGCCGTGTGGAGCAGGAAGACCTTGCCCATGCTGGCGGTGTCGAGTTCGTCGTTCTCTCTGTGAGCGAACACCCGTTCCCCGCTGTCGACGTCGAAGGCCAGAGCACTGAAGCGCACTCCGGGCAGTCCATCGAATTTCAGTTCGCTCATCGTTGAGCCGCTCCTTCCGCTGTTGTGTTCGCTGCCGCATCATGCCCGTCCGCTCGGTCCACCCACAGCCGCGGCACCTCACCGGCCGGAGCGTCGAGGGTGACGTCGACACCGAGCGGGACGCTGGGC
Organism: Brevibacterium sp. S111; assembly: GCF_004745075.1. Lineage (GTDB taxonomy): Bacteria > Actinomycetota > Actinomycetes > Actinomycetales > Brevibacteriaceae > Brevibacterium. The sequence goes on along the minus strand of NZ_RHFH01000007.1, from coordinate 246,539 downwards.
GCATCCGGGTCGTGCCCGAAACCGAGCTCGGACACGATCGGAATGCCCGCATCGCCGAGGTAGTCGATGACCAGCGCCTCGACCTCGTGCACCTTCGCGCAGTCCTCCCACGACCCGAGCACCACGGCATCGGCCGAGGCGAACCATCCGCCGCGGACCAGCTGCACCAGCAGGTTGTCGAGCCGGTACAGTTCCTCGTCGACATCTTCGAGCATGAGGACGCTCGGGCCGTACTTCTGCCGACGGTCGCGGACATCGGCGAGCTCGGGACTGCCCATGCCTGCGGCGATGAGACTGAGATTTCCCCCGCCGAGGCGGCCCCGCGCTCGCCCGGGAACCAGAGTCTGCGCCCGGCTGAGAGGACGATTCGCATCCCCCGCGACAGTGTCCGGCAGAAAATTGGTCACTTTCGGAGACTTTTCGGCGCCAGAAATGTCCGATGGTGACCTATTCTCCGTGTCTGCGTCCTCCGCGGGGAAGCCGAGTTCGCGGCCGCCCCAATGGTCGAACAGCCAGGAGGCCACCTCGTCGGGCACGACGGCCGAATTCTTGAACGGATCGTTGCCGACCATCGGGCAGAACAGCGTCGCCACCCCCAGGTGATGCTCCCACGCCTGGTGCAGCGCGGTGATGTCCGAGGACCCGGTGAGCAGCTTGGGCCGACCGTCACGCCGCCGCATGTGCCTGCGCATGAGGTCGAAGTCGATGCCGTCGAGCAGCCGCATCGCCCCGAAGCCGCCGCGCAGTGCGATGACGGCATCGGTGCCCGGATCGCACCAGGCGTCGACGAGGTCGTCGCGCCGCTGCCGATCGGTGCCGGCCAGATAGGTCACCCGCGGGTGACGGGCACGGATGTTCTCACCAGGCACGACGCGCAGACCCCAGGATTCGAGCTGCGCGATCGCGCGAAGCAGCGACTCCTCATCGGTCGGGCCCGAGGGCGCGATCAGGCGGACGGTGTCCCCGGCCTGCAGCGGCGCCGACTCAAGATACGAGCTCGAGATTTCCGTTCTACTCATTCCTCACCAGACTCTGACTTCCCAGTCGCGGAACCGCGGCCAGCAGTTCCTGCGTGTATTCGTGCTGTGGATTCGACAGCACCGTGTCGACTTCACCGTATTCCACAATCTCACCTTTCTTCATCACGGCCACGGTGTCCGCGATGTTCCAGGCCAGCCCGAGGTCGTGGGTGATGATGAGGGCACTCATCCCGAGGTTCTTCTTCAAAGCGAGGAACAGCGACAGGATCTCTCCGCGCACCGAGGCGTCCAGCGACGCCACCGGCTCATCGGCGATGAGCAGCTGCGGTTCCAGAGCCAAGGCGCCGGCGATGACGACACGCTGCCGCTGCCCTCCGGAGAGCTCCTGCGGAATCGATTCGAGGTAGTCCGCGGCGGGAGTGAGCTCGGCGGCTTCGAGTGCCCCGATGACCCTCTCGTACTGACGGTCCCTGATCCCCTGCACCCGCAGTCCTTCGACCACGGCCTCGTAGACGCTGCGCTTGGGGTTGAGCGACCCCGAAGGATCTTGAAGGATCATCTGCACCTTCCTCCGGAACGTTCGCAGCGCCTTCGCCTTCCGTGGCAGGGGCGAGCCGGCGAAGGCCAGCTGCGAGCCCGGCTCCACCTCCTGCAGTCCGAGCAGCGACCGTGCCAAGGTCGTCTTCCCCGAACCCGACTGGCCGACGACGGCGAGGATCTCGGCCCTGCGCAGCTTGAGGTCGACCCCACGCACGGCGCGTTCCCGTCCTCTGCGGGTATCGAAGGAGACGCTGAGGTTCTTCGCCTCGAGCACCACCTCCTCGCTCATGGCGAACGGTTCGGCCCGGTGCACCTCGGCGGGTTTGAGAGTGCGCGGATGCAACCGTGATTCGGGGTCCCCGATCTGCGGGAACGCACCGGCCAGCTGCTTCGTGTATTCCACTTGCGGCTGCAGGCACACCTCGTCGCTGGGCCCGTATTCGACGAGCTCACCATGGCGCATGATCGCGAGATTCGCGCAGACGGCCGAAAGCACGGCGAGGTCGTGGCTGATCATCAGCAGCGATATGCCTCGGTCGGCCACGAGGTCGGCCAGTCCGGACAGGATCTGTTTCTGCACGATGACGTCGAGGGCAGTGGTCGGTTCGTCGGCGATGATGATGTCCGGTTCGCACGCGAGCGCCATGGCGATCATGATCCGCTGCTTCTGCCCGCCGGAGAGTTCGTGCGGGTAGGCGCTGGCCTTCGCTCTCTCGAGGTCGACCTCATCGAGGAGTCCGAACATCCGCTCCCGGCGCTTCTCCGGAGTCGTCCACGTGCCCTTCGCATGGTGTTCGAGGGCTTCGATGATCTGCTTGCCCACCTCACGGACCGGGTTGAGCGAATGCAGGGCACCTTGGAAAACGATCGAGGCCTGCGCCCAGCGGACCGCGCGGATCTCGCCGAAGCTCAGCTCCTTGATGTCCTTCCCGCCGAGGAGGACCCGCCCATCCAGCCGAGCCGACTTCGGCAGCAGGCGCAGGGCCGACATGATCAGCGTCGACTTCCCGGAACCGGATTCGCCGGCGATGCCCAGCGTGGCCCCTGCCGGCAGGTCGAGGCTGACGTCGCTGACGGCGATGACATCGCCGCGGTCGGTGGAGGAGCGGTAGGTGATCGAGACGTTCTCGAAGCTGAGATCGGTCATCAGCGACTCCTCAGGGCCGGGTTGATGATGGCTTCGAACGCGCGCCCGACCATCGTGAACGCAAGCACGACGAGGAGGATCGCCACACCCGGGGTGAGCACGTACCACCAGTATCCGGAGGTCGCGGCCGAGACATCCATCGAGTTCTTCAGAATCGTTCCCCATGATTCCTTGCTCGTATCGCCGAGGCCGAGGAACGACAGCGTCGATTCGGCGATGATCGCACCGCCGACGGTCAGCGTCGTGTTCGCGAGCACGAGCGGCATCACTGCCGGCAGCAGGTGCCGGAACAGAATATGCCGATGACCGGCACCGAGGATGCGCGCCCGTTCGATGTAGAGCCGAGATTCGACGCTCAGGGTCTGCGAGCGCACGATCCGTGCGGTCGAGGCCCAGGAGGTCAGTCCGATGGCGATGACGATGGTGAGGACTCCGCGTTCGAGGACGGAGGAGAGCACGATCGCCAGCAGCAGGGACGGAAGGACGATGAAGAAGTCGACGATGCGCATGATGACGCCGCCGAACAGTCCGGTGAAGTGGCCTGCGGCCAGGCCCATGATGGTGCCGATGACCATCGACATGACGGTCGCCGCGACACCGACGAGGATGGATACGCGGGCACCCCAGAGGATGCGCACCCACAGCTCTCGGCCCAGACCATCGGTGCCCAAGGGGTGGTCGAGGCTCGGTGGGGCGTAGCGAGGGGCATCGAGCTGCTTCGTGACGTCGAGCATCGATTCGGGAGCGATGATCGGGGCGGCGACCGCGATGACGATGAAGAACAGGAGGACGACCGCGCCGATGAGCGCGGGCACGTCCGCGCGGAACAGCGCCCAGTTCTTCTTCGCATTGTTGAGCCGACGTTCGCGGATGAGTTTGGCCCCGTCGATGGCGGGCGTTGATCCCCGTGTTTCCGATCCACGCGGATTCGGTTCGTTCGATGAGGGGCCGGGAGCCGCCTCGGCGGGGGTGTTCGCGCTCATCAGGCCCTCCTGACGCGGGGATCGAGGAATCGGTAGACGATGTCGGCGGCGAGGTTCATCAGGATGATGATCGCCGAGAACACGACGAATGTGCCCTGCAGAAGCGGCAGGTCTGGGCCGCGGATCGCTTCGAAGGTGAGTTTGCCGAGGCCCGGCCAGGAGAACACCGCTTCGACGGTGACGGCGCCGGCGATGAGTCCGCCGATGTGGAGGAAGACGACGGTGACGGTCGGCAGCAGCGCGTTGGGCACGGCATGTCTGCGGCGGACTTCGTCCTCGTTCAGGCCCTTGGCTCGAGCGGTGGTGAGGTAGTCCTCGTTCATCTCCTCGAGGAGGGACGCGCGCATGACCATGAGGAACTGCGCGTAGACGACCGCGACCAGCGAGATGACGGGCAGGATGAGGTGTTTGATGACGTCGATGATGCCGGCGGGCGACCACGGGTCGAGGCCGGGGGTGATCATGCCGCCGGTGGGCAGCCACTGCAGGGTGCCTCCGAAGATCATGAGCAGGATGAGGCCGAGCCAGAACGTCGGCACCGACCAGAACACCAGCGAGGTCGAGGAGGCGAGTTTGTCGAAGAGCGAATTGCGCCGCCAGGCCGAGAGCTGTCCGAGCCACAGGCCCAGAGCGATCGCGATGACCGCTGCGGTGGCGGTCAGCAGCAGCGTCGGTCCGAGGTAGTCGCCGATGAGCGAGGACACGGATTTGCGGTAGACGTAGGACTCGCCGAGGTCACCGGTGACGATGCCGACGAGATAGTCCCAGAACTGGACGATGACGGGTTTGTCGAGACCGTATTGGCGGTACAGTTCGGCGATCTGCGCCGGACTCATCGGCCGTTCCTTGGCGATCTTGAGCACCGGGTCGCCGGGCAGCATGCGGAAGGCGAAGAAGCCGAGGAGGATGACGAGCACCATCGATGTCGCGGCCCCGCCGATCTTGCCCAGCAGGTAACGGGCGAATGATCCGCCCGCAGGTGGTTCGTCCATGTCGGCGGTGCCGACGGATCCCGGCGCCGAGGCGGCCGTCGAGTTCTCCGGAGATGCGTCCGGGGCCGCGGGGTCACCGGGTCGGGGGTCCTCGGGTCGGGATTCCCCGGGCTGGGGATCGTCGTGGGTGGGTGTGCTCACTGTGGTGCTCCAGATCGTGGGGGCCGCGTCCGGCCCCGTTCAGGCTGGTCTGTCGGTCGGGTCTGCCGTGCCGTCCGAGGCTCCGGGTGCCGCATCGCATGCGGCACCCGGACCTCAGGGGTGGGGACTATTCGCGGTCGTCGGACTTCTTGCGACGGCTGAGCAGCCAGCCGCCTCCACCGAGGACGACGATCACGGCTGCCGCGATGCCGATCCAACCGCCGGCGCCGAGCCCACCGCCGCCTGCAGCGTCTTCTTCACTGACCGGTTCGACCGAGGCGTAGCCCCAGTAGCCGACCTGGTTGGCGATGCCGCCGCCGTCCGTGGGCTGCTTCGTGAAGTTGTCGAACCGGTCCGAGCGGGAGGCTTCGAGCTGGTTCGGGTACCACAGCGTCACCGAGGGGGCTTCCTCGTAGTGGATGGCCAGGGCCTTCTGGACGAGCTCAGCCCGCTTGGCCTTGTCGAGTTCGACGTGCTGAGCCTGATACAGCTTGTCGAATTCCTTGTTGCACCAACCGTCCTGGCTCGTGCCGCCGTTGCCGTCGGCGTCGGGGCGCTGACCGCAGGTGTTGATGCTCAGCTGGTAGTCGGGATCGGGGTTGATCGACCAAGCGGAGAAGTACATGTCGTAATCGCCCTTGGTGGTGCGTTCGGACACGGTGTCGACATCGGTGGATTCGTTGTCGAGATCGATGCCGATGTCCTTCATCCACGGCTTGATGAACTTCGCTGTGTTCTCTTCGATCGGGTTGTCGGCGTCGGTGAGGAACCGCAGCTTCAACTTCTTTCCGTCCTTTTCGCGGATGCCGTCCGAACCTTCCTTCCACCCGGCGTCATCGAGCAGCTTCTTCGCCTTGCTCACATCGAAGCCGCTGATGACCTTGTTGTCGGGCTTCAGTGCCCACGTCGGGTAGACGGCGGGGATGAAGCTCGTGGCCGGCTGCGCGTAGTCCTGCATGACCTGTTTGCGCAGGGTCTCGGTGTCGATGCCGGCCCGGATGGCCTGGCGGACCTTCTTGTCCTTGAGTGCCTCGTTGCCGGTGCCGAATTCCTTGCCCTTGGCGTCGGCGACTCCCGGGTTGATGGAGATGCCGTTGAAACGGCGGCCGTGGCCGTCGTTGAGTTCGACGTTCTTCGCTCCCTCGAGGGCAGTGAACTGATCGGGGCTGAGCCCGGTGATGAAGTCGACCTCGCCGGAGCGAATCGCCTGCACCTGGGCGTCGGAATTCGTGTAGTAGCGATACTGAATCTCGTCGAGCTTCGGCTTGCCGCGCCAGAAGTTCGGGTTGGCCTTGAGCGTGATCGACTTGTTCGCTTCATAGGACTCGAGCTGGAACGGTCCCGAACCAACCGACTGCTCGTCGTTCTTGAAGTCGCTGGGTTTGTCGATCTTCGACCACACGTGTTCGGGAACGACGGGGATCTCCTGGCCGGGGTTGTTCGCCTGCGGCTTCTTCAGGGTGATGACAAGGGTGGATTCGTCGGGGGCTTCGACCTTCTCGAAGTTTTCGACGAGGCTGCCGTTGGCCACCGCCATCTCGTCCTTCTCCATCATCTGGTTGTAGGTCCAGGCGACGTCCTTCGAAGTCAGCGGTTCATCATCGGACCACTTCATGTCCGGTCGCATCGTGTACGTCCAGACCTTGCCATCGGAGTCCGTGGTCCACTCGGTGGCCAGTCCTTCTGTGACGGAGCCGTCCTTCGCGTCGTTGGCCACAAGGTTCTCGTACATGTACCGGAACGTGTTGGTCGGGACCAGATAGAAGGAGGTGAAGGGATTGAACGAATCGACGAAGCCGTCGGTGGCGATCCGCAGGACGTTGTCGTCGGCCGGAGCCTCGGAGGTGGCGGCCTGGGCCGGCGCGGTGGCCAACGACCCGGCAAGTGCCAGTGCTGCGGCGCCGGCCAGGCATCGTTGCCAGCCTTTGCGCAGTGTGCCGTGTCTGCGCGACGTGTGGTGAGTGAACATCATTGTCCTTCTGCTCGTGCGGTGATTCATTTGTCACTCCCCGACCGGGACGAATGGGTCGTTCGTCGGACTCAGGGTGAGTGTGTTCCTTATCACTCTACGTTCGAAGTGACGTGTTTTCGGCGCAACACCACACAAAGATGCTTGTCAGCGACTGTGCAAACACCACAGCGGTCGTGGAGCGACCGCCCTCTCCGCTTCTCAGGCTTTCTGCGTCGATCGGTCGACGCTGCGGTGGGCGATCTGTTCGGAGGTCTCGGCTTTGCGCAGCCTCTGCACGATCGCGATGCCGACGAGCACCGCCAGGCCGATGAGCGAGATCCACAGGGCCGGGTAGACCAGCGCGATCCCGCCGGCGACCAGCAGCACTCTCTCCACCACGTTGGTGACGCCGAAGAAGTAGCCGGCCATTCCCGCGGCCACGCCGACCATCCCCAGGCACAGCGTCACGAGGGCCGTGACCATGTCCTGCCAGGTTCCCTGCAGCAGCAGCGCCGGCTGGAGGATGAAGACGTAGGGGATGAGGAATCCGGCGATCGCGATGCGCACTGCAGTCATTCCTGCCTTCATCGGGTTCGCGGCCGCGATGCCGGCACCCGCATAGGCAGCGAGGCAGACGGGCGGGGTGATGTCGGCGAGGATGCCGAAGAAGAAGACGAACATGTGCGCGGCGATCAGCGGCACATCGAAGTTGTTGTACAGGATCGGCGCGGCGACCGTTGCCGTGACCACGTAGTTCGCGGTTGTCGGAAGACCCATGCCGAGGACCAGGCAGGCGATCATGACCATGAACAGCACGATGAAGAAGTTGCCGCCGGCCAGGTTGACCAGACCCTTGCCCAGCTGACCACCGAGACCGGTCACGGTCACCGTGCCGGCGACGATGCCGGCCGTGGCACAGGCGGCGATGACCGGCAGCGCCGTGCGCGCTCCCGCGATGAGGACGTTGACGAGCGCCCTGGGGCTGAGACGGGTCATCTTCCGCAGGAAACTGAGGAGGAAGGCTGTGCCGATGCCGAACAGCGCCGCGCGGATCGGAGACATGCCCGAGAGCAGCGTGAGCACGATGACCACCAGCGGCAGCAGCAGGTCGAGCCGCTTGAGCAGTTCGCGACCTTCCGGCAGGGCGGATTTCGCCATCCCGAGGATGCCGCTCATCTTCGCTTCGAAGTGGATGGACAGGAACGCACCGAGGAAGTAGAGCAGTGCCGGGATGATGGCGATGACGATGAGGCCGTTGTATTCGAGGTCGGGCACATTCTGGGCCATGATGAACGCGGCAGCGCCCATGATCGGCGGCATGATCTGACCGCCGGTCGACGCCGTGGCCTCGGTGGCGGCGGCGAAGTGGGGCTTGAACCCGGCCTTCTTCATCAGCGGGATGGTGAACGATCCCGAGGCGACGGTATTGGCCACCGAGGATCCGGAGACCATTCCCTGGAGCCCGGAGGCGACGACGGCCGCCTTCGCCGGTCCTCCGGTGTAGCGTCCGGTGAGCCGGAAGGCGAGGTCGTTGAAGAACTGACCGATGTTCGTGTGCACGAGCATCACGGCGAAGAACAGGAAGAGGAAGATGAAGTTGGCCGAAACCTGCACCGGGGTGCCGAAGATGCCGGAGCCGTTGGACAGGAACATGTTCGTCGCGAGGTCCTCGACGCTCAGCCCGGAGTGCCTGAAGACAGGGCTGTGGTTGCCGAAGAGCCCGTAGAACAGCGCAGCCCCGGCGATGACGACGATGGGCAGACCGACGCAGCGACGGGTAGCTTCGAGGATGAGCAGCACGCCGAGGATCGCCACGACGAAGTCGAGAGTCGAATAGCCGAGGATCTGGACGGAGTTGCTCACCAGACGCGAGTAGTCGAAGAAGACGTAGAGATTGCAGAACAGCCCGGCGAGGCCGAGCAGCACGTCGTACCAGGGGACACGGCTGCCGCGGCCGATGAGGAAGTCGGCGACGCGGTTGCCGGTGGCGGGAGCGTCGAGGAGCCTCCTGCCGGCCGGGTAGAGGAAGAAGATCAGCGCGGTCGCCCCGGCCAGGTGGAGTGACGAATGCATCCACGTGTTGAACGGCCGTTCGAGTGCGGCGTAGAGGTGGTAGAGGGTGAAGACGACGGAGACACCGCCGATCACCCACGCCCACCAGCCGAGGTCCGTTCGGAACCGACTCGAGGAGTCGACGTCACGCAGGGCCTTCTCTCTCGCCTGATCGGCCGCCACCGTCGGCGCGGCAGCCGTCCCGGCCGAGGAGTCCCCCGGCCGGGGTGCTGTCGTCTCGTCACTCACGGCAGGTCGACGCCCTCTTCTTCGAAATACTTCTTGGCTCCGGGATGCAGCGGGACGTCTCCGATTCCCTGCATCGCGGTGTCCTTCTCGATGAGCTTGCCGACGTCGAGGGTGATGCCGTCGGCGTTCTCGAACACAGCCTTGGTCAGCCCGTAGGCCGTGTCTTCGCTGACTTGTTCGGTCGACGCCACCAGAGCGGCGAACACGGAGACCGTCGGCACGTCATCGTCGAGGAAGTCGTAGGCCTCGGCAGGGATGTCATAGGACTCCGCGCCCGTCGACTCCTCGATCGCCGAGACGACGTCATCATCGAGCTCGAGCAGCCTGACGTCGGTCGAGGCGGCCAGCTGGGTCAGACCGGCGACCGGCGTGCCCACGACGAAGATCGTCGCGTCGATCTGCTTGTCGCCGAGCATATCGGTCGATGCCCCGAAGTCCGTGACCTCGGGGGTGTATTCGGACTCGCCGATGTCCGCGGCTTCGAGGATCGCATCGGAGATCGCCCGCGTGCCCGATCCGGCGTCACCGACGGCGATCTTCTTGCCCTTGAGGTCATCGACGGACTTGATGTTCGAATCATCGCGGACGATGATATGCGCGGCCTCCGGGTAGAGGGAGGCCAGCCAGCCGATGTTGTCGAGCTTCGTGCCGTCCAGGTCCTCGAGCTCACCGTTGACCGCATCGTTCGCAGTATCGCTCTGGGTGAAGCCCATCTGCCATTCGCCCTGGTAGATCTTTCCGAGGTTCTCGGCCGATGCTCCTGATTCGACGTAGTTGACGGTGACCCCGTCGACGTCGTCCTCGAAGATCGAGGCGAGTTCACCGCCGAGCGGATAGTAAGTGCCCGAAGTGCCGCCGGTGCCGAGGGTGAGGTCGTCCGTGGTTTCGCCCCCGCCCCCGCTGCCTCCGGATCCGCAGGCTGTCAGGCTGAGAGCCAAGGCGGCGATGGCCGCGATGGTCGCGCGTCGGAATGTCATGTCGTCCTTCCTGGTACGTCGTCGTCACCAGCTGCTCTGCTGGATACTCAGTGAACTCCCTAGAGATTATGCGGACACAGGGAGCTTTTGGCCACTTGACCTGAATGTTTGCTGAATCGTTAGACGCCGCTCCCTTCGACCTTCCGGCCCAGATTCCGCAGCTCCGCCTCGCCCGCCTCGGCTAGGACGTCGTCGATCGTCTGGCCCTGCCGGATGAGGAAGAACTGGAGCGTGCCTTCTCCCTCTGCTTCGATGCCGACCACAGCGCGATATCCGTACACGGGCACCCGCGGGAGCAGGTTGTAGGAGAACGGGTTCGAGAAGTAGTAGGCACCGGTCTCGGGCACGGCCACGAGGTCGCCGACGTCGAGGCGCGGCAGCAGCCGATCACGGGCGAGGAGGTCACCGGAGAAGCAGGCGGGGCCGGCGACGTCGGTGGGGACCGTCTCGGCGATCTTGGGCTCACCGGAGGCGGTGAACGGCAGGATCCGCAGCGGCCAGTCCGCGGGGGCGTAGGCGGTGCGCGTGGCGACCTGGACACCGGCGTGGGTCATGGCGATGTGTCGCCCGCCAGTGGTCTTCGCGTATTCGACGCGGGTGAGGATGGTGCCGGCCTTCGCCAGCAGCGCGCGGCCGAATTCGGTGACGACGTCGAAGTCGAACAGCTCCGGCACTTCCTCATCGAGTGCGGAGCGGTAATCAGCGAAGGTCGGGGTGACGCCCTCGCCGTCGAAGTTCACCGACAGTCCGCCGCCGATGTCGATGCGCGTGATCTGGCGGGTTGCGGCGCGCGCATTGATCTCCAGGGCGAGGTCGACGGCGGCGCGGATGCCGGCGGCGGCCTTGTCGAGGCTGATGCCCTGAGAGCCGGAATGAACGTGGATCTGATTGAGCCAGGGACGGCCGAGATGAGCCGCGATGAGCGCCTCACGGATTCCCGGGTCGGCGAGTCCGACGCCGAATTTCGAGGTCTCGGTCGCTGTGCTCAGAGCACCGATCGCGCCTGTCCCCGATTGCGGATTGATGCGGAACCCGATCCTCGCCGAGGCGGAGCCGCGGCCGTGTTCGCCCAGGAGGGTATCGAGGCGGGCGAGTTCATCGAAATTGTCGACATTGATCGAGACCCCGAGCTCGACCGCGCGACGCAGCTCCATCCAGGTCTTGGCCGGAGAGTCGAAGACGATCCGATCGGGTGCGAAACCGGCGGCGAGGGCGAGTTCGAGCTCTCCGGGGCTTGCGACTTCGCAGCCCGCACCGGCCTGCGCGTAGCGACGCAGCAGTGACGGCAGCGGCGCAGCCTTGCAGGCCACCGCGTGGAGGACCTCACGATCGGATGCAAAAGCAGAAGTCAGATGTTCGAAAGCGGCGTCCACTGCGTCGAGGTCGACGAGTCCGAGAACAGGCGACTGATCCGACAGCGCGGGAACGTCATCGCGAACCGCGGCCCCGAGGCCGGAGGTGCCAGCGGATCGCGCGCCGGTGACTCCGAGACCGGCCGTTCCGAGGCCGGCCGCTCCGAGACCGACGTGGTCGGCTCCGGAGGCGGCGGGAGGGGTGCTGTTCTCGGCGATCGCTCTGATCGCGTGTGCGCGACTGTCCGCGATGGGCTGCTGGCTGCGGGGCATGACATCCTTTGTTCGTGATCTGATGTCACTTTAGGACGGCTGACCTCGTGGAACCGACAAATCCGCACCAAACTTCACCAAGGTCGATTGTAGGTTTCACACCATGACGGAACGACGGCCGGCGACGTTCGGCCGCCGGGTCGACAACCGTCCGACTTCAGACACCGGGCCTCAGCCACCGGCCCGGTCGTGAGCGAGCACCGCGAGTTCGAGCCACAGCCGCTCGGCGGGTTCTGCCGTCGATAAGCCGGTGATCTCCTCGATCCGACCGAGCCGGTGCCGCAGCGAATTCGTATGCACGTGCAGCCTGCGGGACGCCTCGGCGGAATTGCCGACCGTGGCGAAATAGACTCGCAGAGTTTCGAGCAGGCTGCCGTTGTGGGCCGCATCGTGCGCGGCCAGTGCCCGAGCCGGCCACACCACGCTTCCGACGTCTGCCCCGGCGGCTCCAACATCGGCACCTGCAGCATCGCCCTCGGCAGCGAGCAGGGCATCGGCGACGCGCAGTCCGATGACCTCGGCGGCAACGTCTTCAACGGTCGCTCCGATGATCGCCTGGGCCGCCTCGGCGCTTCCCTCTCCCCGTCTCGCCTTCGCAGGGCCCTGACCGCCCCTGTCCGCGTCGCCGTCAGCTCGCCCTCCGTCAGCTCGACCGTCGTCAGCACCACCGCCGTCAGCTCGACCGTCGTGAGCACCACTGCCGGCCGCGTGCTGTCCGCTGTTCAGGGCATCGACGACGTATGCGGCTTCCGACCAGGAACGATGAACCCGATCGAGGCGGTCGACCGGAGCACCGACGCCGAAGCTCAGCCCCTCAGCACCCGGCAGCGAACGCCGCAGCGTCGACAGCACACGGTTCCGAATCTGCGCGGCATCCGCTGGTGCGCTCATCTGCACGAGAGCCGCAAGATGCTCCCCCGTCCCCGACTCGACCTGCGAGAGCACGGCATCGGCGAAAGCGGCCCGCAGATGGAACCGCAGGACGGGCTCTCGTTCGGGGGCCACCTCGGCGAAGGCAAGGACACAGTAGTGCCCGGCGAACGGGAGGGCGAGCAGGGTCGCCGAGGGGCCGAGTTCGGCGGACCCGGCGAGGATCGCGGCGAGCGCCTCCCGCCGGATGCGCTTCTCGAACGGTGAGCGCCGCAGCGTCCGCAGCATCACCGGCAGGGCGGCACGAGCGGCATCGCGCAGCACCTCCCGCAGCGGAGCCGGGTCGAGCTCGGCCGGGTAGGCCGCCCAGATCGTGCCGATGAGTTCGCCCTCGCTGCGCAGGGCGATGACGGACCGAGCCGGCGATGCGCCCGCGGCGGGACGCTCGACGACATCGGTCGATCGCCGGACCGTGTCGAGGAAGCCGGACTCCTCGAGCTCGGCGATCCGCCAGCCGGGGATGGCCCCGGACAGAATCGTCTCGCGCCGAATCTCATCGATGTCATCGCCGAGGTTGGCATGGGCAAGCACACGCGAGGCCGGGTCCTCGATCGTGATCGATGCCCCCGTGGAATCCGCGATGACCGCGGCCAGGGAACTGAGATCGTCGGCATCGGGCCAGGCCAGAGCGCTCGTCGCACCTTCCGTGAGCTGCCGCAGGTGGACAAGCACCTCCGACCAGGTCACGTGCGGCGACCGTTCGAGGAGCACCGGAGCCTCGCCCCCGCTTGCTGGAGCATCGTCGGCGGTGTGCGCACCCTCGCCGAGGTGGGTGTGCGATCCGGGTGGAAGGACCAGTGCCGCTGCTCCCGCATAGTCGGCCAACACCGTGCCCAGTCCCGCGCGACTGTGCACCTCCTCGGTGACGAGGACGACGGTGCCCGACCGCGCGCGGTCGGCCCGATACGAGCCACGGTAGGAGACCACGGTGCTGCGGCTGCGATCGGCCTCCTCGGCGCGGGACTCATTCGTCGTCGGCAGGTCGAAGCCGAACTCGATCCGGGTGATGACGACATCGTCGGCCACCTCGGTGAGCGGCAGGAGGAGGCCCTCGGTGTCCCGGATGAGGCGGGACAGGCGCGGGCTCGCGGTGTCGGTCATATCCCCACTGTAGTCAACCGCCGGTGGGGCCCGCGCGGTCGAGTCGGTTGCCGCGGAACAGGGGGCGGCCGCCTCGGCGCGGGAGGTCTATTCCGGGGAATAGAACTTGAACTGGAGGGCCCGGACGACGAGTTGGGCGAGGTTCTTCGCCTCCAGTTTGATGCGCAGGTTCCGGGAGTGCGTTTTCATCGTGTGCATGCTCAGGCCCAGTGCCTCGGCGATCTCGTCGTACCCGAAGCCCTGGCAGAGCAGGATGAGCAGCTCCAGCTCGCGCTCCGTCAGCTGCGGGGCCGATACCGGAGCCTCGGGCAGATAATCGCCGCTGATGGCGATGTCCTCGGCCAGGCCCTTGAGCAGTTCGGGCGACTCCCCCGCCGAGGCGGCACGCACGACCGCGACGAGTTCGCTCTCACCCGCGGTCTTGTTGAGCACGGCCAGGGCACCGGCCTCGAGGCCGCGGGCGATCCCCGGACCCGGCGCCACCGTGGTCAGCAGCACCACATGGGCCCGCGGATCGTGATCGATGATCGCCGCCGTCGCGTCGACCCCGGTCATGCCCGGCGGCATGTTGACGTCCATGAGCACAAGATCGGGGCGACTCGCGACGAAGACATCGACGGCGTCCTCACCGGTGTGGACCGGGTCGAGGACGCGGAATTCGCCAGCGTCACGCAGCGCCGCAGTGATCGCGCGCGTCGTCCAGGAATCGTCGTCGACGACGAGGACGGAGGGGGCGGCTGCGGCTTCGACGTCGGCAGCGGTGGGCGGGTGCGGGACGGGAGGGGTCAAACGTCGACCTTGTCGTGGTCGTCCCTCGACTCGGTCCGTGCGGGGACGGTGCCGGATGTGGTGGGACCGGTGGCCGTTGCGGGCCTGCGGCCGGTCTCGCGGTCGGTTCCGCCGGTTGTGGCGGATCGGGTCTCGGCGGTCGCGCCGAGTCGGGTGTCACCGGTCGCGTCGGAGCGGGTGTCACCGGTCGCGTCAGATCGAGGGTCGATGACGTCGATCATCTCGCTGGTCTCGGCCTTTTCGCTGGTCTCGGCCTTTTCGGTGGTGTCGGCCCTGTCGGCGGTGTCGGCCGTTGCGGTCGGTGACATGAAGCGGACGGGCAGGGCCACCTCGACGATGGTGCGCTTCGCCTCGTCGGAGCCCACTTCACAGGTTCCGCCCACGGCGGTCGCGCGGCTCGACAGCGATCGCGGCACCACGGTCAGCTCAGTCGGCGAATCGTTCGTGCTGCGGCATACGAGCTCGGCCCGGTCGCCGCTCTCACCGCGGATTTCGACGGTCAGGCTCGCGGGCGTGTCCGGGGTGGAGTAGCGGATGACATTCGTGGCGAGCTCAAGCAGGATCGCGCGGAAATGACGGGCGAGCGTGCTCGAGGAATAGCTCGGCAACCACGCGAGCTGCACGTTCAGCGGCACGGATCCGGCAGCGCAGCCGTCCTCGATCGCACTCGTCAGCTGCTCCGCCTCGGCGCGGAACCGGATGCGGGCGTCGCGGGTGCCCGCGGAGCTGGTCTCAGCCTCCCATGTGCTCAGGCTCCTCACGAGCTGGCGCAGGCGTTTGGTCGCTTCGGCGTTGACGAGGGCGAGTTCGGCGAGGAGCCGGTCGGCATGAGCCGGGTCGGTCTCCTTCGCGAGCGTGCGGATGATCGCGGACTCGGTGGTCAGGGAGTGCGAGATCGTGTCGTGCATGTCGCTGGTGAACCGGGCCCGCATCGCGTCGAGGCTGCGCTGATGGTCGACGGCGGCCCGCTCGCGGCGGTCGATCTCACGGCTGATCCGTGCTTCGACGAAGCTCGCGCACAGTCCGAGGAGTGAGTAGGTCAGCCATCCGTAGCCGAGGTCGGTGAACCCCTCGAAGCCCGCGTCGTAGGATCCGACCCAGGTCGAGAGCCCGAGGTAGCCGCCCAGCCCCGCTGTGCCGACGGAGAAGCCGATCCAGCGACGACGACTGATGAGGACCGCCGTGGCCAGCAGCAGCGCCTCGGGGAACATGTTCTCCAGGTCCGGATAGAGCGGCGAGAAGAGGATGCCGAGGCCAGTGGAGGCGATGACGGTCGTCAGCGGCACGAAAGCGGCGAGGAGGATGAGCGCATAGGCCACGACGAGGAACGTCGCATAGCGCGGTTCGACGATTTCGAACGCCCCGGGCACGAGGATGGTCAGGCTCATGATGAGCGCAAGCAGACGGATCGGCAGGTCGATGAAGCGCGGTCCCCTGAGGAACCGCCAGACCCGGGCAGGCACGCTCATGGCGGAGTCGTCGATCGCTGAAGTCATGTGTTCTATTCTGCTACAGTTCCGGCGAACCAGAAACGCCTCCTCCAAAACACCTGACGGCGGCCCAGCTACCTCGCGCGAGGTTGCTGGGCCGCCGTCAGGTAGTAATTGTTAGGGGAGGAGTTCGGCGAGGGCTGCCTCGATGACGTCGAAGGCGTCGTGGAGCAGCTCGTCCGAGATCGTCAGCGGCGGCAGGAAGCGCAGGATATTGCCGAAGGTTCCCGTGGTGAGCACGAGGACACCGTTCTTCGCGCAGTAGTCCGCGATCTTCTTGACCAGGTCCGCGTTCGGTTCGATCGAATCGTGCTCGACGAACTCGGCGGCGATCATGGCGCCGCGGCCGCGGACGTCGCCGACCTCGGGGTACTTCGACTGCAGCTTCGTGAGACGGTCGACGATGATCTCACCGATGTGTCCGGCCCGATCGGCCAGTCCGTCCTCCTCGTACGCGGCGATCGCGCCGAGTGCGGCAGCACAGGCGATGGGGTTGCCGCCGTAGGTGCCGCCGAGGCGGCCCGGTCCGACCGAGTCCATGATGTCGGCGCGACCGGTCACGGCCGACAGCGGCAGGCCGCCGGCGATGCCCTTGGCGGTGGCGACGAGGTCGGGGACGATGCCCTCCCATTCGGAGGCGAACATCTTTCCGGTGCGGGCGAATCCGGCCTGCACCTCATCGGCGACGAAGACGATGCCCTTCTCGCGGGCGTAGTCGACGAGCGTGGGCAGGAAGCCCTCGGCCGGGACGATGAAGCCGCCCTCGCCCTGGATCGGCTCGATGACGATCGCGGCGACGTACTCGGAGCCGACCTGCTTCTCGATCATCGAGATGACGCGCTTGGCGGCATCCTCACCGCTGAGTTTGGTGCCGGCCGCATCGTTGTCGCGGAACGGGTAGGACATCGGCGCACGGTAGACCTCACCGGCGAAGGGGCCGAAGCCGGCCTTGTAGGGCGCGGCCTTCGCGGTCATCGCCATGGTCAGGTTGGTGCGGCCGTGGTAGGCGTGGTCGAAGACGACGACGGCGTCGCGGCCGGTGTGGGCACGCGCGATCTTCACGGCGTTCTCGACCGCTTCGGCACCGGAGTTGAGCAGCACGGTGCGCTTCTCGTGGTCTCCCGGGGTCAGCCGATTGAGCGCTTCTGCCACCTCGACGTAGCTCTCATACGGATTGACCATGAAGCAGGTGTGGGTGAAGGCCTCGAGCTGAGCCTTCGCGTTCTCGACCACGCGCGGGTTCGCGTTGCCGGCGGTGGTCACCGCGATTCCCGAACCGAGGTCGATGAGCTGGTTGCCGTCGGCGTCCTTGAGGATGCCGCCGCCGGCCGCAACCACATAGGCGGGCAGGCTCGAACCGACACCGGTCGCCACGGCAGACTTGCGACGCGTCTCGAGTTCACGGGACTTCGGTCCCGGAATCTCGGTGACGATTTTACGTTCCTGCGGCAGAGCTTCGCCGCCAATCTCGAAAGCTGTCATAAGGGGAACAATAGGGGTTCGCAACGGTTTTTGTCACTTACCGTCCGCAGGCTGAGCAGTACGTCACGCCCAGGGCATCGAACGATCACGATCGGAGCGTTTTCGGTACGGAATCCGTTGCGCCGCTGAGACGGATGTCGCGGCGGTGCGCTGAGGCGCAGTCGTGCCCGCCGGCGCCCCGGTTCGGCACGGATGCCGCTTCGCGCGCGGCCGCCCGCAGACCCGTCGATCAGGGTCGCGAACCGGCGCGATCAGCGGTGCTGATTGCGGGCGTCGACGTCCTTGTTCCGCGCAGGCAGGACCCGTTCGTGTTCGCGCACGGGCACGACGATCGTCTCCTGCGCGCCGACCACGCGGTCGCCGTCACTCATTTCGAAGCTCAGCTGCGCCTCGGGTGACAGATTGCGTTTGACCACGGCCAGACCGATCGGTCCGAGCTCCCAATGCACGGTCACCGAGGTCAGGGTGCCGACGCCGCGTTCGGACCCACGGACCTCCGCGAGCGCCTCGGTGCCGGGGTCGGGGGCGATGTGCCCGGACCCGTCGAGGTGGACGAAGGCCAATCGCCGAGGCGGCTGACCCAGATTGTGCACACGGGCCACGGCCTCCTGGCCGCGGTAGCAGCCCTTGGCCAGGTGGACGGCGGTGCGCAGCAGGTCGAGTTCGCCGACGAGCGCCTTGTGGTCGACCTCGTTCCTCCCCGGCCGCCACGCGGCGATCCGCAGCGCTTCCCAGGCGTCGAACCCGGCCATGTCGAAGTCTCGGACCGACAGTCCCTGCAGCTCGGAGCGTTTGACGATGCCGATGACGAACGGGGTCTCGAGCCCCGGGTGTTCGGTGCCGGCGACGGACTGGCCGAGGTCGACCTGAGCGTAGGAGGCCGAGCCGGGGCCGATGTGCGGCCACGGGTCGGACCACAGCTGGGTCACCGGCAGCTTCTCAGGAAGCGCTGTCACGGCACCGAAGCACTGATAGTCGTCGCTGAGATCGTCGATCTCAACGCGCATCATGAAGACCATCTTGCGCAGGAAATCCAGCGTCTCATCGGTGGCCAGTTCGCTGATCGCCCACAGTGCCTCGCCGTCGTCGACGATCTTCAGCCACCCTTGGATGCGGCCGTTGGGGTCGAGGACCAGCGTTTCGGTGGACACTCCGGGAGCCAGGGCGTCGATCTTCTGCGTCGTGATCGAGTTCAGCCAGGTCAGCCGGTCGGGTCCGCTCAGGCGCAGCACGCGCAGGTGGGCGAGGTCGACGAGGCCGTCCTTGTCCTCGAGCACCCGCTGCTCACGCAGGGACGCTCCGTAGTGGATGGGTGTCTGCGACAGTTCGCCCGCGCCCAGGACTGCAGTCGAGCTCAGCCCGCGGGCGAGCGAGGACCGACGCACCGCCTCGGCGGGGGTGTCGGTGTTCTCCGGCGACGGCGAATCGGAGGGAACGGCATTCGGCGACACAGGATCAGTCATCTTAAGACAGCTTCTTCAATCTGGCAGAGGAATGGGAGGCGAGTTCGTGGCCCATGGCGGCCATGTCCCAGGCCCACATGAGTTCGCCGCCGACGAGGCCGTACATCCGCGTCGAAGCGGAGTACTCCTTCGCGGTCTTCGTCCGGGCCACGACGTCGGTGGCCAGGTCGATGCGCGGGCCCTTGACGGTGCCGGCATAGAGTTCCATGACACCGTGCGGGTGGACGATCTCGGCTTCGATCTCGAAGGCGTCGTCGTTCGTGCGCAGGGTTTCGACCGCGGCGGCAGAGGTGAAGCTCTGTTCGGCCGTAGGCACCATCATGCCCGGTCCGACGTCACCGTCGTCATGCTGACGCACGAGCTGCCAGATCCCGGTCTCCAGGGTCAGGGTCGATTCGAGTTCACCGGACTCATCGAGCAGCCATGCATGCGCGGTGTACTGGAGGAACGGAGTGCCCTCATGGGCGACGAAGTCGATGCGTTGGCCGAACTGCTTCTCAGGCGTGTCCGCATAGCCGACGACACCGACGCCTTCCCAGGACCCGATCAGCCAGGACAGGGGGACGAGCTCAGGATGGACCGAGGCATCAAGTTCGATCATGAGGGATCAGCGGTTGTCTTTGAACAGCGCGGTGACGACCTTGACTCCGACGCCCAGGGCACCGAGAGCGGCGAGGCCGACGAGGCTGGAGAAGACGATTTCGAGGGCAAGAAGATTTTCCATGCTCCCAGTCTACATTTGCTCAGAGTGCGATGCGTTCGAGGGCGTAGACGACGACTCCGCCGAGCGCGATGGGGGCGGCACCGAGGGCCAGCTGCACGGCGAAGCTGCGGGCCTTCTCGACGTTCTTCTTCATCTCGAGGTTCTGCGAGGCTTCGAGGTTCGCCGCTTGGAACTTCGCATACGCGATGAGCCCGAGCATCCGGTCGACAGCGGCTACGAGCAGACCCATGATGATGCCGAGGATGAGAGCGGTGGGCCAGGTGATCGAATCATCGAACACGAGCACGGACAGGATCCCGGCCACGGCGGTCGACATGGCCAGGGCCAGCGGCGAGGTGTAGATCGCCGGCCATGGCAGAGCGGTCATGCACTGCGCCGTGATGAGTGCGATGAGGCCGATGATGATGGCTTCCTTGTCGCCGGGCACCGTGATCGCCGCGACCCAGGTGCTCGCCGACAGGACGATGACGAGGCCGGAGACCTGCGCGGAGACATTCGCCACCGCGTAGGAGGCGCCGATGCCGCGGGTGAGGTTCTGCACGAAGGTCCACAGCAGTCCCAGGCCGGCGAGCACGGGCAGCCAGTCGAGATACGGGGCCGACTCGTCCTGCCACGCTGCGAACAGTCCCGCCATCCCGAAGAGGGCGAGCATGATCGACGTCGCCCGCGGCTGCGGGGAGTCCGTCAGGCGCGGCCACCCGTAGGCGACGCCGAGGACGATGAGTCCGGTCGCCAACAGGAACACTGAATAGCCCCAGTACACGGAGGTGCTGAGGGCCAGCACCAGTACCAGGGCGACGGCTACTCGAATCCATCTGATCACAGCACTATCGTGCCTCATCTCAGCGCACGCAAGCGATTTCGCTCCGGTCCCGCCCGTTCCTTTCAGCCTCGGCGGACGCCGTCCCGCGCATTCCTTTCACCCTCGCCCGCCCCCGTCCCACCCCGGACTCACACGGCCGAGCACCCGCCGTTCCCGCCGGTCCGCCGTCGGGAACGGCGCACCGGTCTCGCTATAATCTGCACAGACGACGGGCGCCGAGGAGGTGGATGCAGCACATGCGGATTCTGCACATCTGCCCCACGGACAGACTCGAGGCCCCCATCGCGCCCGAATCCCTGCAGTACCTCGGCCATCACATCGACCGCCGCGGCGCAGATGAGATCACGCACGCGCACCGCGAATCGCTGACCGCCGACGTCGTCATCGCCGATGCCTGCCTCGACCTGTCCCTGGCCCCGCGCATCGCCGAGGTGCTCACCGCGCGGAAGGTCACCGCCCCGATCATCGTCGTCCTCGGAGAGGGCGGACTGGCGACCGCCTCGGCGAAATGGAACGTCTCCGACCTCATCCTCACCACCGCCGGCCCCGCCGAGGTGGAGGCGCGGCTGCGCGTGGCCCGTGACCGTCACCTCGACGCGCAGCGGTCCGCCCCGCCCACCGGTCCGCAGGGCTGGGCCGGCCCGACCGCGGCCGGGAACCGAGGACTGTCCGGAAACCGAGGATTCTCCGGCAGCCGAAGCTCGGCCGGGTACGCCGGGGGCAGCGGCACGAACCGCACCGGTCAGCGCCGCCACGGCGATGACCCGTGGAACGCCGACGGCGAACCGCTGGTCGTCGTCACCGGCACCCTGCGCATCGACGAGACCTCATTCACCGCCGACCTCGGCGGACGCAGCCTCGACCTGACCTACCGCGAGTTCGCGCTGCTGAAGTTCTTCGCCATGCATCCCGAACGCGTCTTCACCCGTGACGAGATCCTCCTGGCCGTGTGGGGTGAGGACTACTTCGGCGGCACCCGCACCGTTGACGTGCATGTTCGCCGCCTCCGTGCCAAACTCGGCAAAGACCTTGAGAACGCCATCCACACCGTGCGCAACGTCGGCTACCGTTTCAGCGCCGACAGCGTCACCGAACCAGAGGACGTGAAGGCATGAGAATCCAGGCCAGCGGAGCGACCGCGAACACCCCGATCGACACCCTCACCGAGGAGGAGCTGTCCTTCCTCGACCGTGTGGCCGCCGCCGACGGAGCGCCCGAGATCTCCGGCGGGCTCATGGCCATCGCCACCGGAGAGGACACCGCTTACGCGGCGCAGACCGCCTCGTCCGTGTGGCGCGTCTTCGACGGACAGACTCTCATCGGCTTCGGCATCCGCGCCCTGCAGGGCGACCGTCACGCCGCCGAATTCCTCATCTCCCCCGACCACCGCGGGCAGGGCCTCGGCGCAGAGCTGCTGGCCCTGATCCTCGCCGAGGAGCCCGAATCCTGGTGCTGGTCCCACGGCGACCATCCGGCCGCGGCGCACCTGGCGAAGAAGCATGGGCTCGGCCGTGACCGCGTGCTCTATCAGATGCGCACCGAGTCGGGGCTGAGGCTGGCCGACCTGCCTGCCACGCAGGCGCCCGAGGGCGTCGAGCTCCGATCCTTCGCCCCCGGTGACGAAGCCGGCTGGCTGGCTGTGAACAACGCGGCCTTCGACTGGCACCCCGAACAGGGCTCACAGACCCGCGCCGATATCGACACTATCGTCACCGCGGCCGACTTTGACCCCGACACCGTCGTGCTCGCCGTCCGCGACGGCGAGGTCATCGGCTTCCACCAGATCAAACTCACGGACACGGACGGGCAGGGCCGCCTCGGCGAGGTCTATGTCGTCGGTGTCGATCCGACCATCCACGCCAAGGGTGTGGGCAAGGCGCTGACGATCGAGGGGATGCGGCGGATGGTCGCCGCCGGCGCCGAGGTCATCGAACTCTACGTCGAATCCGACAACGCCCCGGCGCTAGGCTTGTACGAGCGGCTGGGATTCCATGTCGCGGTCGCGCACGTGTCCTATGCACCGGCATCTCAGCCCATCGGTGCCGAGAGCACGAGCCCAGCGACGACGAGCGAGAAGGAGTAGAGCGTTGTACGACATCGCAGCGGCCGGCCAGGAGCTGGGTCTGCCCGATCCCGCGGACCGCTTCCTCGACCGGGAACTCAGCTGGCTGGCCTTCAACGAACGAGTCCTCGACCTCGCCTCGGATCCGGAGATCCCGCTGCTCGAGCGGGTCCGGTTCCTCTCGATCTTCGCAACGAATCTCGACGAGTTCTTCATGGTCCGCGTCGCCGGTCTCAAACGCCGCATCAACACCGGGCTGGCCGTGCCGAGTGTGACCGGACGGATGCCCGCCCAGGTCATGCACGACATCGGGGTCCGCGCGTATGAGCTGATGAGTCGGCACGCCGCGCTGCTCAAGGACGATATCGGCCCCCGTCTCGACGCGGAGTCGATCTCGAAGGTCCAGGTCGACGATCTCACCGCGGACGAACGCACCCGCGTCGACGCGTTCTTCTTCGGTCACGTCTTCCCCGTCCTCACCCCGCTCGCCGTCGATCCCGCGCACCCGTTCCCCTATATCTCGGGACTCTCGCTCAACCTCGGCGTGCTCCTGCGCTACCCGGACTCGGGCAAGGAGCTCTTCGCCCGCGTCAAGGTGCCCCCGCGTCTGCCCCGGTTCTTCAACGTCGCCGCGGCGACCGACCGCCCCGCCGGACGCGACGTCCCGGCCCGGTTCGTCGCCCTCGAGGACATCATCGCCGAACATCTGGGCACCCTCTTCGAAGGCATGGAGGTCGTCCACCACTCGACCTTCCGCGTCACCCGCAACGAAGACCTCGAAGTCGAAGAGGACGATGCGGAGAACCTGCTCAAGGCCCTGGAGAAGGAGCTGCTGCGCAGGCGCTTCGGCCCGGCCGTGCGGATGGAGATCACGGAGAACATCCATCCCCGCGTGCTCGAGATGCTCAAGGACGAACTGGGCATCCACGAATCCGAGATCTACCATCTGCCGACGCCGCTCGACCTGTCGGGAATGTCCGATATCGCCGATGTGCCGCGCGATGACCTGCATTTCCCGAAGATGGTCCCGCAGATGAACAAGGATCTGTCCCTGCGCGAATCCAGCGACCAGGTCGACGTGTTCGAAGCGGTGTCCCATCACGACATCCTGCTGCACCACCCCTACGATTCGTTCTCCACCAGTGTGCAGGCCTTCCTCGAGCAGGCCGCCTCGGACAAGAACGTGCTCGCGATCAAGCAGACGCTCTATCGCACCTCCGGCGATTCGCCGATCATCGACGCCCTCGTCGATGCCGCCCAGGCCGGCATCCAGGTGCTCGCCGTCGTCGAGATCAAGGCCCGCTTCGACGAGGAGGCCAACATCACGTGGGCGCGCAAGCTCGAACGCGCCGGCGTCCACGTCGTCTACGGCATCGTCGGACTCAAGACGCATGCGAAGCTGTCTCTGGTGGTGCGGCAGGAGGCCGAGGGGCTGGCCCGCTACTGCCATGTCGGCACCGGCAACTACCACCCGAAGACCGCCCGCGGCTATGAGGACTTCGGACTGCTGACGAAGGACCGCGCGGTCGCCGATGATCTGACGAAGCTGTTCAACCAGCTCTCCGGCTATGCGCCGCGGTCCGAGTACTCACGGTTCCTCGTCGCCCCCAGCCAGGTGCGCACGGGACTCATCGAACTCATCGACGCCGAGATCGCCAATGTCGAGTCGGGCGGCACCGGGCAGGTGCGCATCAAGGTCAACTCGATCGTCGACGAAGCGATCATCGACGCCCTCTACCGGGCGTCTCGTGCCGGGGTGAGCGTCGAAGTCTTCGTCCGCGGCATCTGCGCCCTGCGACCGGGAATCGAAGGACTCAGTGAGAACATCACCGTCCGCTCCGTGCTCGGCCGGTTCCTCGAGCACTCCCGCACCTTCGTCTTCGGCAACAACGGCGACCCCATCGTCTACATCGGGTCGGCGGACATGATGCATCGCAACCTCGACCGGAGGGTCGAGACGCTCGTGCAGATCGTCGACGACAGCCACCGGGACGAGGTCATCGAACTCTTCGACCTCGCGTTCGCCCCGACCACCTCGGCGTTCGAACTCGCCGACGACGGCAAGTGGACCCGGAGCACTCACGATGCCGACGGCAACACCCTCATCGACTACCAGACCGAACTCATCCGCAGACACCGGAAGCGGCGTCGAATCGGGGACGAGGCGTGAGCCGCTCGTCGGTCAGTTCGGCGCAGGCGTCGTCCCGGGTCAAGGCCGATGTGCTCGCCGCCGGCGCCGTCTGCTGGCGACGCGGACCCGACGGCCTCGAAGTGGTGCTCATCCACCGTCCGAAGTACAACGACTGGTCCTGGCCCAAGGGCAAGGTCGACCCGGGCGAGACCCTGCCGGAGACCGCCGTACGCGAGGTCAAGGAGGAGACCGGCCTCGACATCCACCTCGGCGTTCCGCTGCCCTCGGCCGAATACACGGTCGGAGGAAAGAACCTCAAGAAGGTCTTCTACTGGTCGGCCGAGGTCAAGGGCGAAACTGTCTTCGCTCCGCTGAACAGACGCGAAGTCGACCGGGCCGCATGGTTCCCGGTCGACAAGGCCCGGACCAAGCTGACGTCCTATGCCGATCGGGAGCAGCTCGACGCGGTGGAGAAGTTCGACTCCACGGATGCGCTGCGCGCCTGGCCGCTCATCCTCGTCCGCCATGGCAAAGCGTTCCCGCGGTCGAAGTGGTACGAGACCGAACATGTGCGACCGCTGCTCAAACTCGGCACCCGACAGGCGATGGCCCTGACCGGTCTGCTGGGAGCCTGGAAGACGAAGAAGCTCATCTCCAGCCCGTGGAAGCGGTGCATGGCGACCCTGGCCCCGCTGTCAGCGGCCAGGGGACAGCCGATCAAGAAAGCCCCGACGCTCAGTGAGAAGGCGGCCTCGGCGAACCCGGAGAAGACCGCACGGTTCATCCGCAAGCTGCTGGAGAAGGGAAAACCCGTCATCTACTGCACGCACCGCCCGGTGCTGCCGACGATCTTCTCCGTCTACGCCGAACATGCCCCCAAACGCGTGGTCGCGAAGCTGCCGAAAGACGACCCGTATCTCAAGCCCGGTGAGGTCCTCGTCGCCTATGTGCGACCCGGCGCGATGCCGCGCATCGTCGCGATCGAACGCGTCCGCCCCATCGACAGCTGATCGAGGGATCTCAGCCCCTAGGGCGGATGAACGGATTCGCCTGTGAGGGTGAGCCGATCCGCTTGTGACGGTGAACCGATCCGCTTGTGAGGAAGGGCCGCCTCGGCGAAGGGACTTTCTCGGCGAAGGGACTGCCCTCAGCCGACGGTGCAGTAGGCGCCGTACATCAGCGGCCCGAGGAGGGTGGCGTCTTCAGCATCCAACTCGTCGGTGAGCCGCTGCGTGAGCGAGTCGATTCCGAGCTCATCGCCGGTCACAATCCCCTGCTGCTCGAGGTAGGGCAACAGAGCGGCCAGGGCATTCACCCAGCCGAAGCTCGGTGCCTCCGCCCCGCCGCCCACCGGTGCGCTCAAGGTCAGGTGCGGGTCGGGCAGCCCGGCGGAACGGTACGCCGCGAACAGGTCTCTGCCCATCCTGCCGTGGATTCCTATCGATGCGAATGTCTGCAGAATCAGTTCTCTCACGTATTCCAGCAGCGGCGTGTCCGCACTCGCCCACCCCTGTGCGACGTCGAGTTCGTGCATGACCAGCAGACCCCCAGGACGCAGGTGCCGGCCGAGTCGCTCCACCACCTCGACTGGGCTGCGCAGATGCATGAGCACGGCTCGGCCGACGATCGCGTCGAAGTCTTCGTCGAGGTCGAGGGTGCAGAGATCCGCCTCGGCAAACTCGATCTCTCGCCGATGGCCCAGCCGACTGCGGGCGCCCTCGAGCGCCTCGGGATTGCGGTCGACGGCGAGCACATGCCCGTCCGGGCCGACGAGATCGGCGGCGATGACGGCGACGTCTCCGGCGCCGGTGCCGATGTCGAGGACGCTCATGCCCTCAGTGATTCCCGCTTCGATGTGCAGCTGCTTGGTCAGAGGGTCGAAGACGACCGACTGGTCGCGCAGTCGTGAACGTTCGCTCTCGGACTCGCCGAGGACATATCGGTTCCCATCCTTCATGGCTTCGACCGTAGGAACGGGGCCGGACCGGGACAAGAGATCGACGAACCTCAGGGGGCGCGTACGCATACGGCGGGCCGCCTCGGCGAGCGTGCACGAGTACCGGGCGGGCCGCCTCGGCAAGGGAATGCCGGTCCCGACAACGATCCTTTCACGAAAACGGCGCGGTCTGTGATCAAGCGCTCAAGGCGGTTCCAACCCTTCGCCCCTCGTTCACCTCCCATTCACGTTTCAACTCCTTGCACTTCACGCGTGGTCTTTAGCGTGGAACACGAGCAATCGAGAACTCTCGAGCTGTGTCCACAACCATGAAAGGCATCTTCGTGAAGATGAAGCATCTCGCCCCCTCCGCTGCGATCCTCGCGGTCGGCGCCATCACCCTCTCGGCCTGCGGCGGCCAGTCCGCCACCGGCGAGGAGGCTTCGGGCGGCAGCAGTGACCTGCAGGGCACCCTGACCGGCATCGGCGCCTCCTCGCAGAAGGCAGCCATGGATGCCTGGACAGCGGACTTCACCTCGCAGAACTCCGGTGTGACCGTCAACTACTCCCCCGACGGCTCGGGTGCCGGCCGTGAACAGTTCCTCGCCGGCAACGCACAGTTCGCCGGTTCCGATGCCCACCTCGACGATGACGAGGTCAAGGCCGGTCAGGAGGCCTGCGGCGCCGACGGAGCCTTCGAGTTCCCCGTCTACATCTCCCCGATCGCCGTGACCTTCAACGTCGAGGGCGTCGAGGAGCTCAACCTCTCGCCCGACACGATTGCGAAGATCTTCAAGGGTGACATCACGAACTGGAACGACAAGGCCATCAAGGCCGACAACCCGGACGCGGAGCTGCCTGATCTCAAGATCACCGCAGTCCACCGTGCCGACGACTCGGGCACCACCGAGAACTTCGCCGAGTACCTCAAGGCCACCGCCGATAAGACGTGGGACGCCGAGGTCGACGGAAACTTCCCGAAGGAGTACGGCGGCGAGGCCGCTCAGGGCACCGACGGCGTCATCCAGACGGTTTCGGACACCGACGGTGCCATCGGCTACGCGGATGCCTCCGCCGTCGGTGAGCTCAACACCGCCAAGGTCAAGGTCGGCGACGAGTTCGTCGAGCTCTCCCCCGAAGCCGCGACCAAGGTCGTCGACGCTTCGGAGAGGGTCGAGGGACGCGACGAAGGCGATCTCGCCTTCGACCTCGCCCGCGACACCACCGAGTCCGGTGCCTACCCGATCGTCCTCGTCTCCTACCACCTCGTCTGCTCCTCTTACGAGGACCAGGAGACCGTGGACATGGTCAAGGCCTGGGAGAAGTTCGTCGTCTCGGAAGAGGGACAGAAGTCGGCCGCCGATTCGGCAGGGTCCGCCCCGATCTCCGACGACCTGCGTGCGGAGATCGAGAAAGTCATCGACTCGATCAAGGTCGCGAGCTGACATTTGGTCTCTGACCTCGAGAAATAACCAGCCGGAGCGGCGCAGAGTCCCTGCGCCGCTCTTCGGCGCCTGTGAACCGACCAGGGTTCCACCACAAGTCACGTGAGGAGTACTTGTGCCGACCAGCACACCGATCACCGAGTCCGGCCCCACAGGTCCGGGCTCCGCTCCCGAGGCCGGGCCGCAGCCGCAGAGCTCGAGTCCCGCTCCTCGGCAGCAGAAGGCCGTCGTCCGCCCCGGCGACCGCATCTTCTCCGCCGCCACACTCATCGCCGGCATCCTGATCCTGCTCATCCTCGCAGGGGTGGCGCTGTTCCTGCTCGCACAGTCGAAGGACACCATCGCCGCGCAGATCAGCGATCCGGCGCAGATCACCGGCGGCAAGGGGTTCCTCTCCTATGTGTGGCCGCTGGTCATCGGCACCCTCATCTCCGCGGCGATCGCGCTGATCGTGGCGACTCCCTTCGCCCTGGGCATCGCACTGTTCACCACGCATATGGCTCCGCGCAGGCTCGCCCCGACGCTCGGCTACGTCATCGACCTGCTCGCCGCGATCCCCTCGGTCGTCTACGGCCTATGGGGCATCGCCCTGGCCGGGAACCTCACGGGCTTCTACCTGTGGCTGTCGAAGTGGTTCGGGTGGATCCCGATCTTCGCTCCGGCCGAGGACGGGTCCGTCTCGCAGACGGGACGCACGCTGCTGACCGCCTCCCTCGTGCTCTCGATCATGATTCTGCCGATCATCACCTCGCTGACCCGGGAGATCTTCCTCCAGACCCCGCGTCTGCAGGAAGAGGCGGCACTGGCCCTCGGCGCCACCCGCTGGGAGATGATCCGCATGGCCGTGCTCCCGTTCGGCAAGTCCGGCATCGTCTCGGCGACGATGCTCGGCCTCGGACGCGCGCTCGGTGAAACCATGGCCGTGGCCATGATCCTCTCCCCCGGCGTCCTCACCGCCTCGCTCGTCGTCAGCGGCAACCAGACCATCGCCTCGGAGATCGCGCAGAACTTCCCCGAAGCCGCGGGTCTGCGTCTGTCCGAACTCATCACGGTCGGCCTCGTCCTCTTCGTCATCACTCTGCTGGTGAACATGGGAGCCCGCGCCATCGTCGCCCGTACCTCGGTGAAGGGAAGCTGAGAACGTTGACCACCGCAGATACCGCCATCGCAAAGCCGAAGAAGCTGACCTCGAAGCAGCTGCCCAACGCCACCCCTTGGGTCGTCGCCGCCGCCTCGATCGTCGTAGCGACCCTCATCAGCCTCATCTCCTTCGGCGGCTTCAACATCCCCGTCGTCGCCGTGCTCGCGGGCCTCATCAACATGGTCGCCGTGTTCGCGGCATCCGCAGCCTACGAAGGACGCCGCAAGGCCGTCGACCGCGTGGCGACCACCGTCGTCACCTCGACCTTCGTCCTCGCCTGCGTTCCCCTCATCTCGCTGCTGTGG
This sequence comes from Brevibacterium sp. S111, assembly GCF_004745075.1. Lineage (GTDB taxonomy): Bacteria > Actinomycetota > Actinomycetes > Actinomycetales > Brevibacteriaceae > Brevibacterium. The sequence goes on along the minus strand of NZ_RHFH01000007.1, from coordinate 217,080 downwards.
CTGACCGTGTCCAAGGGCGGGGCCGCCATCAGCGGCGACCTGCTCACTCGCACGATGCTCGGGATGAAGGGTGTGCTCGACCAGCAGTACGTCGCCGGTGAAGCCACCCTCGCCGGCGGTTTCTACCACGCCATCGTCGGCACCGTGCTCATCACACTCGCCGCCTGCATCATCTCGATCCCGATCGGTGTCCTCACCGCCATCTACCTCGTCGAGTACTCGAACAAGAACCGCCTGGGCAAGGCCATCACCTTCCTCGTCGACGTGATGACCGGCATTCCCTCGATCGTCGCAGGTCTCTTCGCCTTCGCACTCTTCTCGACGATCGCGAATGTGCTCATGCCGGCCTCGGCGGGAATCGCGAAGACCGGCTTCACCGCGGCTGTGGCCCTGTCGGTGCTCATGATCCCCATCGTCGTGCGCAACACCGAGGAGATCCTGCGTCTGGTGCCGATGGATCTGCGTGAAGCCTCGTACGCTCTTGGCGTGCCGAAGTGGAAGACGATCATGAAGATCGTCCTGCCCACCTCGGTGTCGGGAATCCTCTCCGGTGTCACCATCGCCATCGCCCGCGTCATCGGCGAGACCGCACCGATCATGGTCACCGCCGGATTCGCGAAGACCCTCAACTGGAACCTCTTCTCCGGCTGGATGTCGACGCTGCCGACGTTCATCTACGATTCGCAGCTGCGCCCCGTTTCCCCCGGTGCGGCCGCGCTGGCCAGCTCCGAACGGGCCTGGGCCGCCGCCCTCGTCCTCGTCCTCCTCGTCATGGTCCTCAACCTGCTCGCCCGCATCATCGCGAAGGTGCTGGCGCCGAAGGCCGGCCGCTGATGTGCGGCGCGGACGCGCGACGCGGACGTGCGACGTGATCTGGTCACGGTGCGGCCGCCTCGGCGATCATCACAGCGGCGCATGCCGGTCACGATTCTCTAGACTCATCACAATCCACGGATAGGAAACACAATGTCCAAGCAGATCGACATCAGGGATCTCGACATCTTCTACGGAGACTTCCGCGCCGTCGACGGTGTGCAGATGCAGATCAAGCCGCGCTCCGTGACCGCGTTCATCGGCCCCTCGGGATGCGGCAAGTCCACCGTGCTGCGCACCCTCAATCGCATGCACGAAGTCATCCCCGGCGCCAGCGTCTCCGGTGAGGTCCTCATGGACGGCAACGACATCTACGGCGCCGGCGTCGATCCGGTCAACGTCCGCCGTGAGGTCGGCATGGTCTTCCAGCGTGCGAACCCGTTCCCCACGATGAGCATCAAGGAGAACGTGCTCGCCGGCGTGCGGCTGAACAACAAGCGCCTGTCGAAGTCCGCGGCCGACGAGCTCACGGAACGTGCCCTGCGCGGCGCGAACCTGTGGAACGAGGTCAAGGACCGTCTCAACCTGCCCGGTTCCGGCCTCTCCGGCGGTCAGCAGCAGCGCCTGTGCATCGCTCGCGCGATCGCCGTCGAGCCCGAGGTTCTGCTCATGGACGAACCGTGTTCGGCCCTCGACCCGATCTCGACGCTGGCGATCGAGGACCTCATCAACGACCTCAAGGACAAGTACACGGTCGTCATCGTCACCCACAACATGCAGCAGGCCGCGCGAGTGTCCGACAAGACCGCGTTCTTCAACATCGCCGGCACCGGCAAGCCCGGCAAGCTCATCGAGTTCAATGAGACCTCGACGATCTTCTCCAACCCGGACAAGGAAGAGACCGAGAACTACATCTCCGGCCGCTTCGGATGACCTGAGCCGTGCCGGTCGCTTCGGGGACCTGAGTTTTCCGGTCGGGTCCGCCGACGCACGTCATTGTCTGGTCGTTCCACGGCGTTCAGCCGCTCTGAAACACCGCGGATCGACCAGAGAATCCCTTGAACGAGCTCACTCTGCGGTCGATGGGCTGCTGACGCCCTCGTCGAGTGGTGCTCGGAAGGCACGGACGAACTCGGGCAGCAGGGATGCGTCGCCGTCTGCTGTCACCGCTCCAGCCGCCACGGCTGCCTCCGCTTCACCATCGGCAAGCACACCCCGCAACCCCGGCCCACCGATGAAGAGCTGCGCGTGCGGATCAGCACCTTCGGCGACATCGACCCCGAACTCATGCACGACCGCATGGGCCTCTGCCGGCCCCGCAGTGACTTCGACGGTGAATGGCCGCACTGCCGCCTCGGTGCGAGATGACAGCAGAGCCGCAGCCAGCGAGCTGTCGGTGGGAACTTCGTCCTCGCGCGGAGCGGCCAGACGTCGAGCGCCCCAGCGGCCGAGTTCGATCAGCACCGGCCCGAGGTCCGAACCGTACTCGCTGAGACGATAGACGACGTTGCGCCCATCAATGCTGCGCTCGACGATCTCGGCAGCTTCGAGTTCACGCAGTCGTGTGGTCAGCAGGTTCGATGGGATGCCGGGAATGCCCTGCCGCAATTCATTGAAGCGCTTCGCGCCCACGAGAAGATCGCGCAGAATGATCAGCGACCACCTCTCGCCCAGAGCCTCTGCCGCCCTGGCCAAACCGCAGAACTGCCCATACGACTTCATGATTGACAGTCTAGCCAACATAGTTCACTATTGAAACTGCAGTTTACTTTTTGAACTGACATTTAATGCATCATGCTCGGCCCACACGACACTCGATGAGGAGATCATCATGAGCCGCACTGTCATCGCCGCACTGTTCCAATCGCTCGACGGCATCGCATCGGACCCGTTCAAATTCCAGTTCGACTCCTTCGACGAGGAGGTGGGACAGTGGATGAACACGGCCATCGGTGGAGTTGACGACTGCATCCTCGGCCGTGTCACCTATTCGGAGTGGGAGAACTACTGGCCGAACCACACCGAAGGCGAAGACGCACCGTTCGCCGACTTCATCAACGCGACGCCCAAGCACGTCGCCTCGAGGACTCTGTCGCAGGCGGACCTCCGATGGGAGAACTCCACGCTCATCCAAGGAGACCTCGTCGACTTCGTCCGTGAACTCAAAGGCACCGACGGCGGCAAAATCGCCGTCGAAGGGTCGATGTCAGTGGTCCGTCAACTCGTCGAAGCCGAGCTCATCGACGAACTGACGCTGGCCGTCCATCCGGTTGTCGCCGGCAGCGGACGCTCGCTCTTCGAGGGAGGCACGACAACTCGATTGGCATTCAAAGACGTGCAGCGCACCAGCAAAGGCAATCTGCTGGTCACATACGGACCATTCGCCGGACTGACCGCCGGTCCTACGGGCGGGCAGTCCGGCTGAACGGCACCTAGAGGGGCGCAGTCCGACGAGGCAGCCTCGACAGACGGGCTGGGTCAAGTGAACCGGCATCTCTTGGGCGCAGCTCGACGGCCGATGAGGCGGACGATTCCCGTCCGCCTCATCGGCCGTGGTGAGCACTCGCTGTTCGGCTGTCACGTCTGTACTTCGGCTATCAGTTCCGAGCTTCGGCGGTCAGTCGGCGTTCCCGATAGGCAAAGGTCGCCCAGCCGAGGGCCACGGCCCAGACCGGGAAGAGCAGCGTCGGCCCGATCGTCGCCCACCAGCTGTCGGCGAAGACTTCGGGCATGCCTGAGAAGGCTGTGCACACCAGGCCGACTCCGCCGGTGAAGATCGCCAACGACACGACCGTCGCAGGAATCGTCGCAAGAGTGATCGGCACCCGTCTCCCGCCCAAAGGACCGAGCCACGCAGGCAGCCGTTCTCCCCACTTCTGCACGAGCCCGAGTGTGAGCAGGATGCCTGCCACCGCGGCGAGGGCGAGCGCCAGACCCGAATGCCAGAGCCCCACGCGCTGCCCTTCGTCGAAGAGGCCTTGGCTCAGACCGACCGGAATTCCGAACGCCCAGAGAATCCGAGTCAGTGCGTAGAAACCCGGAACGACGACGGCCACACCGACTGCGACCTTCGCACTGGTCGAGACCGCGGTCGAACCGCTTCCTTCGGCAGGCGAAGGCCCGTCGACCGCACCGGCATCTCCGGCCGGATGCCGGTCACTGCCCCTGCTCAGCCCTACCCGACGCGACCGTTCGGCGACGGCCCAGACGACGAGCCACAGCACCGGACCGATGAGCATGATCGCCTGCCAGATCACTGGAGCCGGGATCGGCGGGAACTGCAGGCTGAGCGTATAGCCGAGGTAGGCCAGCAGCAGGGTATCGGTGAAGAAGACGGTGATGACTGCGGTGATCGCGAGTGCGACGATCCCGAGGGCCCGGACCGCGGAATGTTCGCTCAGTTGTTCCCGCACACGGGCCACGGTGAGCGGAACCGCAGAGAGGACGAAGCTCAGCAGAGCGACGAAGCCGACGACGCCGGCCATGACCGATGTCGGGAGCGAGGCGATTGCCGAGGTGAACGCCCCGTCTTCGGATCCGGCCAGCGGTGCGCCGACGGTTCCCAGTCCCCAGAGGACCGCCATGACGAAGAGGAAGAGCGACCACGCCGAGGTGGCCGCAAGTCCCGCCCGAACAGCGACGAGTGCGGGTTGTGATGGATGATGGACTGTGTGGTGGAGCTGTTTCTGTGTCATGCCTCCACATTCGCCCCCGCAGACCTGCCACGGTCTCCCCCACAAGGGTGAACCCCGTCCCCGAGCGGGTGAAGTCCGATTCGGGCTCAGTGCGTGATGAATCCCGATTCGAAGGCCAGGATCACCGCCTGCGTCCGATCTCTCGCGCCGAGCTTCGACAACAGCGAACTGACGTAGTCTTGACCGTCTCCGCCCCGAGGAACATCTCAACGGCGATCTCGGCGTTGCTCATCCCCCGCGCCATCAGGGTGAGAACCTCCTGTTCCCGGCTGCTCAGCTGAGCCGAACTCACCAGGTCGACGTGTCGGACCGACCGTGCCGCCATGTCCCGGATCCTCTGCGGATAGAGCAGCGCCTCTCCCCCTGCCACGGTATGCACCGCTCTGATCAGCTCGTCCGGCTGAGCGCGTTTGAGGACGAAGCCGTCGGCTCCCACACGCAAGGCCTCGAAGACGTAATCATCGCTGTTGAAGGTCGTGAGGATGAGCACCCGGGGCGACTCCTGCCGGTCCACGAGCAGCCGCGTGGCCTCCAACCCGTCGAGTCGGGGCATGTGCACATCCATGACGACGACGTCGGGACGCAGCCGAGTCACGAGATCCACCGCCTCCGCCCCATCGCCGCCTTCCCCGACCACTTCGAGCCCCGGATCGGAGTCGATGATCGCGGCCAGTCCCGCGCGAACGAGCGGCTCATCGTCGATGAGGATCACTCTGATGGCCATGGCACCTGTCCCTCCGAATACGGCAGCCTCACCTGCAGAACCCATTGTCCGCCATCGACTCCCCAGGCCGCGTTCCCACCGAACAGCGCAGCTCTTTCGCCGATGCCCACGAGTCCCCGTGATTCCCTCGCCGAGGCGGCCGCCCCCTTCAGATCGGACCTGCCCTCGCTGACCGTGCCGAACACGGGGCCGGTGGCCCCGCCGGCATTGCGCGCAACCACCTGCACGCAGTCCGCGCCGAAGTCGATGGTCACGTCGAGGCCCGGCGTCGTCGCATGCCGCAGCGAGTTCGTCACCGCTTCACGCACGATCCGGTGGAGTTCGCGGACCACCGCCGTGGGCAGTCCGGCGGCGTCCCCGCTGATGGTCAGCCGGGTGGGGTGCCCGATGGAGCGGGCTTCTTCGGCCAAGCGGGTGATGTCGAGCATCGTTGGCCGAGGCGGCCGCGCACTTCCGCTGTCACCGTCGTCCGCGATCCCTCCGACATCAGCCTCGGTGCCGGCGATGGCGCCGGCGCCGCCCACCAAGTCTTCGATCTCGCTCACAGTGCCTTCGGCATCTGCCTCCGCGCGCAGCAGCGCGAGCACATGATCCAACTCAGCCACGGCGTCACGGCCGGTGCGAGCGATCTCGTCGACGGCCGCCTCGGCGAGTTTCTCATCGTGGTGCAGGGCACGCTTGGCCACCGCTGCCTGCATCGTCATGACGGTCAGGGCATGGCCGATCGAATCGTGGACCTCACGGGCGAGGACGGTGCGGCGGAAACGACGGACGCGATCGGCCCCGGCTAGCGCAGCCCGGTCAGCTGCAGAGGGGCCGAGCAGGATCTGTGCATAGTGCGGCAGGAAATAGCCCTCGGTGATGATGAAGGCAGCGAGGAGGAGAAGAACCAAGGGCGCCAGGATCTGGATGAGTCCGGCGGGCAGAACGACGGCGGGCTCGGTCCACGGGCCGGCCGACGAATCCCCGCCTCCGCCCGTTGGCCCGCCGGTGGAACCCGCAATGCCGAGGAGCCCGTTCGACAGTTCCGAGGCCTGCTGCGGATCGGCGGTCATCAGCGAAGCGGAGGGGATGACAACAACCACGGTGAGGAGGAGCAGTGCGCCGGCAAAAGCGTGGCCGAAGTAGAACAGGGCACCGCGGACTCGGTCGGAGGCGGTCGGCCGCCTCGGCGGGGTGGGGATGGACAGTTCGAGGAGCTGCTCGGCCAGGGTCCGCTCGAGCGCGCGGATCACTGCCAGGAACGCGGGAATGCACAACAGGATGAAGACGATGATGCCGAAGACGAAGATGCCCAGGGCCAGGGACCGGTCGCTGGCCTCGTTCCACGCGGTGACGACCCAGATGATCACCGCGATATAGGGCACGGCGACGACCCCGCCGATCAGAAGGACCAGCAGTCTGCGCCACAGCTTCACCGCCCAAGCTCCCATCGCCACCAGACTACAGCGACGGACTGACACGACGATTCTGCGCGCAGCAGCCATCCGAATCGGCATCGGCTCCGAATCATCGATACCAGTCACCTTTGAGAAAGGATCGTCATGAATATCTCGATGTCATCACAGTCGCCCGCAGCCTCACACAGCACGCGTTCGCAGGTGCAGATGGTCTCGGGGCTCTTCGGCGCCGTGTTCCTGCTCGTGGGCATCCTCGGATTCGTCCCGGGCATCACCGCGAACCTCGGTTCGATCAGCTTCGCCGGACATCATACGGATGCGGCGCTGCTCGGTCTCTTCCAGGTCACGGTGCTCCACAACATCGTCCATCTGCTGTTCGGACTCGTCGGAATGCTCGGGCTCCGCTCGCGTGCACTGGCGAAGAACTACCTCATCATCGGCGGCATCATCTATGCGGTGCTGTGGATCTACGGAATGGTGATTCCGATGGAGTCGATGGGCAACTTCGTCGGGCTCAACACCGCCGACAACTGGCTGCACTTCGTCCTCGCGGCGGCCATGATCACGACCGGGATCGTCTTCGGTCGCAAGCCTCGAGTCTGATCCTTCAGATTCCTGCAGCCGCTTTGACGATCCCTCCCAGGCCCAGCGCCAACAGCGCTGCGGCCGGGATCGTCAGCAGCCACACGCCGAACATCGGCAGGAAGTAGCGGGCTCGGGCGTGGCCCTTGCGTCCGGCGTATTGGGTGCCGAGGATCGACGAGCCCAGGACGAAGGTCAGCGACACGGGCACGCGCATGACCAGAGCCGCGGTGTACATGAGGATCGAGGCGGCACCATCGGCGATGGCGGATTTGAGCGGGTCGAGCCGGACCATCCGCACTGACAGGGTCTGGACCACCCGCCACCCGCTCAGCCCGGTGCCCAGTGCCAGGGCCGCGGCAATGAGGAGGCGCACGGGCCAAGAGATCTCGACGATGGACAGGCCGTCGTGCGGGGTGGCCTCGACCGCGAGGATGCCGACCATGACCAGGGCCGCGACCTTCTGCGCATCCTGGACTCCGTGGACGAGCGACAGGGATGCCGTGAGCACTGAGTCGACCATGCGCGCGCCGCGAAACAGCGGTTTCGGCGGAACGGAGGCGAGGAACTTCGACAGCACGAGGGTCAACGCCCACGCGAGGATGAACCCGAGAACGGGTGAGAGCAGCAGCGGCCACACGACGGAGTCCATCGCCTCACCGGTGTTGACGGAGAAACCGAACACGATTCCGGCACCGAGCAGTCCGCCGATGAGACAGTGCGTCGAGGACACCGGCAGCGCCAGGAAGTAGGTGAAGAGACTCCAGATCGTCGCGGCCACGAACGCGACGAGCAGACAGGTGAGAATGAGGTCGGCGGAACCGGAGAAGAGCACGATCTGGTTCGCCACGACGATGGCGATGCCCTCGCCGAGCAGCGCCCCGATGAAGTTGAAGACCACGGCCAGGCCCAGTGCCCACTTCGGGTTGAGGGCCCGACCGACGACGGCATTGCCGATCGTCAGCGCAGCGTCATGGAAGCCGTTCGAGCCGGCGAAGATCACCCCGGCGACGATGACGGCCACCAAAAGCAGCTCCACGGACTACGACTCCTTGATCGCGATGGCCGCGACGACCTTGCCGAGCTCCGTGAACCCGTGAGCGGCCCGGACGAATGCCTGCCCGAGCTGGGACACGGCCGCCATGTACGTGAGTCCGCGTTTGGAGTTCGGCACCGCATCCGACATCCGCCACTGCAGGGTCTCGACTTGGTAGGTCAGCCGGTTGATCGCGTCGACGTAGTCCCACTGGTCGAGTTTGCCCGGCATGCGGGTGATCATCCGCGAGGTGTGGTCGGTCTGGTTCGACAGCACCGCCAAGGTCTCGGGCACGCCGGACGGCAACGGGTCGAAGGCTTCCGAAGCGAGGACGAATCCGACCCCGTGCAGACGGTGGCAGATGTCGCGCATGTGGTGGCTGAGCAGGTAGAGGTCATTGCGGTCGAATGGAGTGATGTAGTTCTCGCGCAGCGCCCGCAGCATCGCGCCCATGTCCTCATCGGCTCTGTCCCCGATCTCGCGGAGACGATCGGCCACGTCGCGACGTTCGCTGATTTCGATGCCGGAGAGTTCGGCGAGCACCAAGTTGCATTGCCGCATCTGTGAGACGAGAGCGGACAGCCGCTCATAGAAGACAGTGTCCTGCGGTACTCGCTTGAGCCGCATGCGCTCCTCCTGCCCGGGGCCCGGACGAGCCGGACGAATATGCATGATGCCTCAATGATATGTGCCGGACGCTGAACCGAGAGCGCCTCTCGGCGGAAGGCCGCTCGAAGCGGCTGAATTTGGAGCCCGGGGCTTCAGCGATCCAGCGTCCGGTGGCCCGAAGGCCACCCCCTACGATACTCGTTCACACGCATGAGTCCACCGCCGAGGCGGCTGTTGGTTCGTTGAGAATCTCACAGTTGACTTCGGGGGCACGTGGGAATATCGGCAGGGCCGGGGCCGGGCGCCGGCCGGACCGGGGGCGCGTCGGCGCGGCCGGACTGGGTAGCCTCGGCGGGGCTGGGTTCGTGTTCACACGGTCAGTCGAGGCCGCCTCGGCGGTGAGCGACGGCCGCGTCGGAGAGATCCTGGGAGAGTCGGCTCAGTCGAGCGCTGACGTCGTTGTCGTCCGTGCCGGCGGCACAGATGGCGACGAACGCGGCGGCGCGCAGCAAGGCGATGACGACGTCGCCGCGGAAAGCTCCGGCGAGGATCTCGTCGATCGCCCGCGCCACCTCATCAGGGCCGGCGGGCAGTTCGACGCCGGCGAGGATCTCGTCGTATCCGATGCCGTCAGTGACTCTGCGCTGTCCGTCGGCGAACATCTCGGACAGGTCGCGGGGTGCAGACGTGATCCATTCGCGCAATGCGTAGAGACGCCACAGGGCGCCGGGCGCTGAGACGGCTGGGGCAGCCGACCACATCTCGGCGATGATTTCGAAACCGATGTCGTCGGCGAGTTCGATGAACCGTCGGGTGGCTGCCTCGTCGCGGTTGCCGTCGGCGTCGCCGAGCAGCAGCGCGGCGGTCGCGTGCGAGGTTTCGGACCGGGCTACAGGATCGTCGGAGGCACCGACGGAGTCGAGGTCGGCGAGGGGAACGGGGCGGTGGAAGGGTCGCTGTGTCATCGTCAAGGCAGTCTAGTCCGCCGGCGTGCGCGGTGACCAGGACCCAGATCACAGCCGGGCTTTTGTCCGACGGTCAGGGTTCGCTCCCCGAGCTCACAGTGGCGGCTATTAAACTTGCTGGTGATTCGTGTCTGCGACCCGCAGTCGCGAGTGACCGATACGAGGAGGAACTCTCGTGGCAAAATCATCCGTGGCGAAGAAGGGCCTCGACAAGGCGGCGAAGCTCGCAGTCAATGAGGACGGCACCCTCAATCCTCGCGCCCAGTCGATGTTGTCGCGTCTGCTGTCCGTGCAACGGCCCGTCGCCCTGGCTTATGTGCGCAGTCTGCGCCGGAAGCATCCGGAAGCGACGCCCGAGGAACTCATCGCGATCATTCGCAGGCACTACCTGACTCTGACGACTTCGGGCGGCGCAGCGGTGGGCGCGACCGCCGCCGTGCCGGGCCTGGGAACCACGGCCGCCCTCGGCGTGGCCAGTGCGGAGACCGCCGGATTCCTCGAAGGCACGGCGCTGTTCGCCCAAGCGATCTCGGAGATCCACGGACTGCCCGTGGCCGATGCCAAGCGGGCGAACGCTCTCGTGCTCGGCCTCATGCTGGGCAAGGACGGGAAGAACCTCGTGCAGCGGTTCAGCAAGCAGAACGGCGGAGTCGAATCCATGTTCGGCAGCTGGGGCGCCACCGTGACCAAGCAGCTGCCCGGTCCGCTGGTCGACCTGCTCGTGCGCAAGCTGCGGAAGACCTTCATCCGCAAATTCGCCGCCCGCGCAGGCGGCTCCTTCGTCGGCCGGCTGCTGCCGTTCGGAATCGGTGCCGTCATCGGAGCCGTCGTGAATGCGCAGATGGCACGGAAGGTGGCCGCGGAGTCGAAGGAAGCCTTCGGTGCAGCTCCGACGATCTTCCCCATCGAAACCGACCCCGAATACGTCGCCCCGAAGAAGGACCGCAGGCTGCTCGCTAGCCTCAAGAACGTCTCCGCGCTGCTCGGGAAGCTCAAGAAGAACAAGGCCATTGAGAGCTCGGTCATCGACGAGGCTGCGGACGAGGATCTGTCCTCTCCGGACTCATTGCCTCAGACCTACACCGGCCCGGATCGACCCGAGCTGGAGAAATGAGGGAAGCGGTGTTCGACCGCGTCCTCTGGTTTGAGTAATGGGGTCACGTACCTCTAATATTATTGAGTCTCCAACTGTCGTGTTCCGGCTCTGCCGATCAGTCGAGTTGGGACGGGGCCTCTAGCTCAGTTGGTAGAGCAACGGACTTTTAATCCGTGGGTCGTGGGTTCGATCCCCACGGGGCCCACCCCCTGCCCCAGGTCAGAACGGGTGCTGAGGTCGGCGGTTCGGTTCATCCGAACCGCCGACTGTCATTTGAGTGCGATGTCAGCTCGCCCTCACTCTCACGCACGAAATCTTCCACGGGTTATAGGCCAAAATGTGTGTATGGGCAGGGCGTGTCGATGCTGGTTCTCACCGGGTTCTGCCGCCCCAGCCCTTCTGGATCCCATTGCCATCCTCGACGCTGAATCCCGTCCCGTAGAGAAGATTCGTCTCCTCTCGGCCCGTGTCGGGTTTCACCACATTCGGGACGCTGCGCGGTGGTGTCCACGCTCGTGGAGTAACGAACGACCACGGGTCCTTGGGTGCCTCGGTGCGCAGATACAACAGCCAGTCGACTCCTCGGCGGGCATGATCGATGTTCAGTCCTCGATGGGCTCGGAGGAAGTCCTTGATCGCTTTGTTCGGGCCGCCCTCTAATGGGTTCGTAGTCTTCGCGATCGTGTAGTCGTCTTCGGCTAGTTCTAGCCACGTGAACAGTTGCCGGTCGCGGAGGAGTCCTGTCAGCAGGTTGTGGGCTCGACGGGTCCGAAGATGCGTGTACCACCAGCGCTGTCCCGGCTTCACGTGTGCCGGTCGGGGTGTTCCTGACCGCACCTGGGTGCGGTGTTTGAGGAACGACTCCCATTTCGCTTCCCAGGACGTGAATGCGCCTGTCCACTTCGCGGCTTCGTCGAGGCTGGTGACCTTCGGCAGCATCTTGAACAGGCCGAGGAGTTCCTTGTTCGCCGGCAGGACAGGCCGCATGGTCAGGTACCGATGTGCGGCCTGTCGGATGTGGAAGTGACACCGTTGGATACGGGTGGTCGGCCAGAGTCGCTTGATCGTTGTCGTCAATGGTCCGTTGCCATCGACGATCGCAGCCACCGGGGCGGGGATGCGGCTGATGAGGGCTGTCCAGGACGCGTTCTTCTCCTGGTCGCACCATTGCCAGTCGATGACGTGAGTGCCGGTGTAGGCGATGAGCACGCACCAACCGTTGAAGTAGGTGCCGTCGAGCATGATCTGGTCATGGATCTCGCCTGTCAGGACCACCCTGGGGGTTACGTTCCAGCACCATTGAATCTTTCGCGTGAAGGTACGAGTGCTGGAAGCGAAATCGCCTCGTGGCTGCGTGCTGGTCAACCATGCGATGAAGCTGTTGAAGTCTGCCTTCTTCGCCGAATCGGTGCGCTTCTGAATCGCTGAACAGCCGCAGTGTTTGCACCGCCACCTGGTGCGTCCGGCACCGGTTTTGCCATTCTTGACGAGCTTGTTTGCACATACACCACAGACGGGGTGATTTCTGGGATTGGGCACTGAACATGGTTGCAGAGCATGTTCAATCCAGTCTTGCCCTACTGGCTACTGGGCAAGCAGGCCATCCTGTACACACATTTTGGCCTATAACCCTCTTCCACCGGGTCGGCGGGCCACGCCTGTCGCTTCGAGACTGGGCTCCATTTGGATATTCCTCGACGCGCCCACATTCGTCCTGGAACCGCGGTCCCACGACCCTGCTGGTGTAATTGGGAGATGACTTCGTTCGCACCCGCGTTCGCATTCGCGCCGAAAGCCACCGGTCCCGGCTCACGTTGATCACCGCAGATAGGAAGGATGTCCATGCTGAAGACTCCGGAAGACGTCGTCACCGGATGGGAAGACGCGTGGAACCGAGCCGATGCCGATGATCTGGCTGATCTGTTCGCTGAAGACGCCGAGTTCGTCAACGTGGTGGGCCTCTGGTGGCACGACCGAGCGAACATCCGCGACGCACACGCATTCGGCTTCGCCCACATCTTCCCGAACTCACGGATCAGCATGGACGAACCGAGAACTCGCCTCGTCGGCACCGATGCAGCAGTCGTCCAAGCCGGATGGCACCTCACGGGCCAGGTCACACCCGCTGGAGAGCCGGCCGGTGACCGCCGCGGAGTATTCACCTTCGTGCTCGAACGCAGCAAGGACGGGTGGATCGCCGTCACGGCGCAGAACACAGATATCGAACCCAGCGCACAGACGCACATCAATCTGCCCGAAGGTCGCAGCGCGATCCACTACAAGAAGCGAACCTCCGACTGACCGGACCCGAAGGAAAGAGCCATGACACTGCATCCCGGACTCGAGGTCGTCTCGGGTCTTCTCGGAACCTGGCGTGGTGAAGGCCACGGCGAGTATCCGACGATCGAACCATTCGACTACGCAGAAGAAGCGACGTTCACCGACGTCGGCAAACCGTTCCTCCACTATGTGCAGAAGACCTGGTCACCAGCCGGAGCGCCGATGCACACAGAGACCGGCTACCTGCGGATCGTCGACGCTTCACAGGTGGAATTCGTGCTTGCCCAGCCGACCGGACAAACCGAACTCGCCGAAGGCCCGCTGACCGTGACGGCCGATGGCTTCACCTGCGAGCTGCGTTCCCAGGTCAACTGCGCGAGTTCGGCAAAGCACGTCGAGTCGACCACGCGGCGAATCGTACTGTCCGCAGACGCCCTCACGACCAGCTTCGCCATGGCCGCCGTAGGCGTGCCCATGAGACACCATCTGGCCTCGCAGATGCACAGGATCGGCTGAGCCTGCGCGACTCAGCCGATCTTGCGTGTATTCAGTTCTCCGTGGTCGAGTGCGAATCGGCCTGCGCCAGTTCGCTTGAAGTCGGCGACCCGGGCAGCCGCGCGAGATAGTGCATCGTTCCGTTGATCTTCTCGGCCTCGCGTGGGTGTCTGTGCCGCAGCACCGACCAACCGGTGGCAGCCAGACGGCTGGCTTCATTGGGTTGACCGGCTTTGCCCAACGCCCGCAGGCTCTTCGCCAATACGGCAGTCAGTGAAGCGACCAACTCGTCAGCGTCTGCTGCCGTCAAATCTGCCTGCATGCGGTCACGCAGTCGGTTCGGTCCGACCGATGCGCACCTGCCAGCGTTCCGGGCCCTCCTCGATCGCGTCCCAGGTGAACTTCCCAGCCTGTTCGGCGGCGAATTGGTAATACAGAGGCTTCGGGTCATGGTCGTTGACGAGTACGAATGCATCGCCGACCGCAAGGTTGTTGTACGTCTCGAAGATCAGCTCGTGACGGCGTGCAGGAACCTCAGCTCGCACATCCAGTTCGATCTCCTTGCTCATGGCAGTTCCTTACCTTTCTTATATGTGGATTGGGAGCAGTGGTAAGTTTCCGACCACTCCGGGGATGCGGGGCATGGCTGTCAGGTGTTACCCGCTTGATGCATGGTCGAAGGAGATTGGCCACCTCGCATCCCGCAACGGCTCGACCGCTGATTGAGAAACGCGACACGATCGCTGTGTAAGGACACGACGGCGTGGCTGTTGAACACGGGGTGGAACACGTCCACACTTACGAAAGGAACCGTTATGGCCGACCTGTTCGCCGGCATCGACGCCGGCAAGTCCCACCATCACTGCGTCGTCATCGACACCGACGGCAACAGGCTTCTGTCGCAGAAGATCACCAACGACGAAACCGTCATCACGAACCTCATCGACGAGGTCAACACCCTCACCGATCCCTCGGGTTCGGTGACGTGGGCGACTGACCTCAACCGGGGAGGAGCCGCGCTGTTCATCGCGCTCATGGCCTCGCACAGGCAGACGCTGCTCTATATTCCCGGGCGCACCGTCTACAACGCTGCCCGCACCTACCGCGGCGACGGGAAAACCGACGCTAAAGACGCCGGAATCATCGCCGACAAGGCCCGGATGCGCCGCGACTTGCAACCCATCCGACTTGGCGATGACATCGCGACCGAACTGCGACTGCTCACCGCTCACCGTACCGACCTGGCCTGCGACAAAACGCGGGCGATCAACCGGATGCGTGCCAGCCTCGGTGAGTTTTTCCCCGCCCTGGAAGCCGCGTTCGACTACTCGACTTCGCAGGCTGCCCTGCTCCTGCTCACCGGATACCAGACCCCAGCGGCGATCCGCCGCATGGGCGTCAAACGCCTCACCGCGTGGTTGAAGAAGCGTGGAGCCAGGTCGGCTGCCCGAGTCGCTGACATCGCCGTCGAGGTCGCCGATAAGCAGCACACCACGGTGCCCGGCCAGGACGCGGGTGCGATGATCGTGGCTCGTCTCGCTGCTGAGATCCTGCGACTGGCTGATGACATCACCGGTATCGAGAACCGCATCGAGGACCGGTTCCGTGAGCATGCTGATGCCGAGATCCTGCTGTCGATGCCCGGATTCGGACCCCTCCTGGGCGCAGAATTCACCGCCGCGACCGGGGGCGGAATCGACCAGTTCGACAGCGCGAACCGATTGGCCGGAGTCGCGGGCCTGGCGCCAGCGCCCCGGGACTCGGGGCGCATCAGCGGTAACCACCACCGACCGAAACGCTACGACCGCAGACTGCTGCGGGCCTGCTACCTCGCCGCGCAAGTGGCATCGCGATGGTGCCCGGTATCGAAGGCGTTCTACGACCGACAACGGGCTGAAGGCAAGAACCACAAACAAGCGATCCTCGCCCTGGCACGCCGACGCATCAACGTGCTCTGGGCGATGCTGCGAGACCGCACAATGTTCGGTCAAGGAATCTCCCCGATACCGGGGTGAAGCACTTGACAACTTCATTGAGATTCTCCTTCGTCACGCGTGGGACTTCACTTTGCATTTTTCACGGTACCATTCCGTGTTTATTATGCTAGCGCAACCCACATCGTCGGTACCCGGCCTGAACTGCACGTTCGCAGACACACTCACCGAATCAGGTAATGAGATGTCAGCGAATCGAAGGGCCGCCGAAGACCTGCTGAAGCGGGATCGAATCGTCCTGCCACGGGGTGAGGATCCATGCGACGAGGTAGGCACCGATTCCCAGCACGGGGAGCAGGAACGACGCGAGGACGATGAGGCGCATGAGCCAGACATTGATGCCGGTCACCTCGGCGAGGCCCCCGGCGATACCACCGAGGATGCGGTCGGGCCCGCGTCGGAAACTGACTTTGCGGATGGAGTCGAAGATTGAGTTCATACCTGAGACTCTACGGACCCGTATGTGCTGAGGCACTGGTGCTGACCGTCGAAGCAGAGTGAGGGAAACCGGAGTCCGCGGTCCTCGGTCATCGTGCTCCCTCGAAGGCCGGTTCCTCACGCCGAGCGAAGTCCGGGGCGTGCTCGGGCGTGATGCCGACACCGAGGATTCTCGCCGGCACGCGCGTGAGTGCGGGAAAAGTCGTGAGCAGCCACTCGATCGGTGCAGGTGGGCGGATGGGGCGCCGACCGTGGACGGCGGGTTCGACCATCCGGTGGATGCCCGACTGCAGAATTTCGACGGCACGGGTGGTCGGCAGCCGTCTGAGCTGGAGACGTCGCAGATCCGCCGGGCTGACCGTTCCTGAGCGCAGCGGTTCTGCGAGCACCCGGGCGACGGCGACTCCGTCTTGCACCGCGAGGTTGACCCCGACTCCCCCGAGCGGACTCATCGCGTGCGCCGAATCGCCGATGCACAGCAGCCCCTCGGCGAACCATCGCCTGGCCTCGTTCCGGCGAACGTCGAGAAGCTTCACATCGTCGAGTTCGACGGCGCCGACGTCCCCGGCAAGCTGCGGGTAGGTCTCGGCGACGGCGTCGCGCAGCGCCTCGATGCCCTCGGCGCGGAGTCTGGCGTCGGCACCCTTCGGGATGATGCGGGCGATCTGGACATGACCTCTGCGCGGGATCGCAACGAAGACCTTGCCGTCGCCACCTCGCGGGGCCACGGAGTCGGGCAGATCCGCCTCGGTGTCGATGCGGAACCACCACACGTCGATCGTCGACGACAGCTCACGCACGGACAGCCCCGCCTCGGCGCGGGCCTTCGACCACCGGCCGTCGGCGGCGATGACGAGCGGGGCCCGGAACTCGAACGGCCCTGCCTGGGCGATATCAGATGGTCTCGCGGCGGCTCCCTCTGTCGGGATGGTGCCGGCCTCGGTCGGAGGCACCGCCTCGGCGGCGGTGCTGCGCGCACGCAGACCGACCACACGATCGCCGTCCCAGATCAACGAGGTGGCCTCGACCCCCATCCGCAGGTCGAAGTTCGGTTCGGCTTCCCCGGCCTTCGCGAGCAGGTTGAGGAAGTCCCACTGGGGTGCGATCGTCATGAACGGGTGGGGCAGGTCGAGGCGGGTGAAGTCGGCGAGGAGGACATCGTTGCCGTCTCGTCCGGTGAGTGTCACGCCTTCGACGCGGCGGTGAGCGATGCGGGCGAACTCGCGGTAGAGTCCGAGCTCGTCGAGCAGCCGCAGGGTTGAGGGATGGATGGTGTCGCCGCGGAAGTCGCGGAAGAAGTCGGTGTGCTTCTCGATCACCATGACCTTCACCCCGCCGCGGGCAAGCAGAAGCCCTGCGACGACGCCGGCCGGACCACCTCCGGCGATGATGCAGTCTGCGTGTTCGGTGTCGGCCATGACACCCTCCTCCGCTGGTTGGTTCCAGTGTCCAGAGTAGACCTCGGGGCTGCTGCTGGGTATAGGTCTCGGGCGTCGGTCTGCGGGACCGCTACGCCGAAGCGCACTCCGGCAGCCTGTGCCCTCAGGTAACATCCAGTCATGGCTCCCACTGTCCGACGCCCCGTCCCCGCCGATGCCGCCGCCATGGCGCGCGTCCATGTCGACACGTGGCTCGAGACCTACCGCGGGATCATGCCCGACAAGCTGCTCGACGCCCCCGACTTCATCGATCGACGGCGGCAGATGTGGACCAACATCCTCACCGAGGCGGCCCCATCTGCGTTTATCTGCGCGGCAGCCGAGCACGACGGTGAGATCGTCGGCATCGCCATGTCCGGTCCCCCGCAAAACGATGGCGAACCCGCCGGCGGAGGCACCGAGGCGCTTCGCCCCGAGGATCGGCACCTCTACGTCCTCTATGCCTATCGATCCGTACACGGAACGGGTGTCGGGCAGGACCTCCTCGACGCCGTCCTCGACCCCTCTGCAACAACGGCTCTGTGGGTGGCCGACCCGAACCCCCGGGCCCAAGCGTTCTATGCAAAGAACGGGTTCGTCGCCGATGGAACCGTCAAGACCGACGAGTACGACGGCGTCCGCGAGGTGCGGATGGTGCGGCCGGGACGGGCTTGATTCGCTTCAGGTAACGCGAAACTCGAAAAAGTCGTCTCCAGCGACGTCTTTTTCGAGTTTCGCGTTACCTGAGGCCCTGTCAGGTCCAGACGGTCCGTTCCTGTGCACTCAGCTTCCCACCGGCACCGAGGCGGCCGAGCGTGAGTGCGCCATCAAGCGGCCCGCCGGCGGGCTCGAGGATGGTGACGTTCGGGTGCAGACGTGCTGCTTCGGTGCGGAATCCCTCGACGAGGCGGCCGCCGGCGGCCGCGAGTCCCCCGGTGAGCGCGATGCGGATCGGCGAATCGGCAGTCCGGCCGTGCAGCGAGAATACGGGAGCACTGGATGTGCTGCCCTCGCCAATCGGGAATGATCGGCCACCGGAGTCGGCGGCGCGTGCCACGGCGAGCGCGCTGCGGGCGGCTTCTCTCCCCGCCTCGCGGAGCAGATCGGCAGATGCCGCGTCGCCGGAGCAAGCACAGTCGGCGATGTCGACGGCGAATTCGGCGAGCAGCCCGGCTCGGTCGCTGCGCGTATAGAACTGGCTCGGCCACGTGGCGGGAGAACCGAATCTTCGGGTGGCCGCCTCGAGCAGTGTGCGCCCGTGTTCGTCGATTCCGTCGTGAGTGCGCAGAGCGAGTTCGAGACCATGACGTCCCAGCCACGCTCCTCCCCCGCGATCGCCGAAGAGGTGGCCCCAGCCGTCGGCTCGCGACCAGTCGGCAGACCAGTTACCTGTCTCGTCCGGGCCCGGATGGGAGATGGCAATCGCCCCTGTTCCGAGCACAGTGATCGCACCACCGCTCCCGCCGAGCGCTCCGAGCTGGGCGGTGACTGCGTCAATGGCTGCGACCGCAGGCACACAGCGGTCGGCTGAGATCTCCGCCAGGACATCGGACGGATCCTCGGCAAGAGAGGCGATGCCGGTCGCACCGATGCCGATGCCGCCCACCTCGCAGAAGCGGTCAGTCCACGTCTCCGACGCCGTTCTCACAAGTTCCCGGACGACATGAAGAACGTTGCTGCCGCTCGGCCCGATCTCGATCCGCGGGCCGGTGAGTTGATCGATGACGCGTGGGGCAGAGCCCGCTTCATCGACCTCGCCGAGCGCGGCGCGACTGCCGGTGCCGCCGATGTCGATGCCGAGGATCAGGGTCATGCGCCCACGGTACCCGGGCCGGCGTTGTCCGGTCCGGAGCTGTCACCGGCTTCGGACGATGTGCTCGTCCCGACGAGTTCGGTGATCGCGGCTCTGACCGAACCATCATGGGACTCCAGTGTCGAAGCCGCCCGAGCGGGGGCCGCCTCGGTGAAGGAGACGACGATGGCGGTCTTGAGATCGCCGTCGCAGCGTTCCAGCAGCGACCTCGCTTCCGCTTCGTCGAGGTCAGCGGCCTCCCGAAGGATGCGGACGGTGCGTTCGCGCAGCTTCTCGTTCGTCGCGACGACCGAGACCATGAGGTTGTCCCACGTCCGCCCCAACGCGACCATGAGCGCGGTCGAGAACCCGTTGAGGGTGAGCTTCTGCGCGGTACCGGCCTTGAGCCGCGTCGATCCCGTGATCACCTCGGGCCCGGTGTCCAGCACGATGTGGTCCTCGGCTTTGTCGGCCAGGGAGGCATACGGGTTGTTCGAGATGAGCACCGTGTGCGCGCCCGCGGTCCGAGCCGCGTCGAGTGCCCCGCCCACGTAGGGCGTCGACCCGCTGGCGGCAATGCCGATCGCCACGTCATCGGGTCCGAGTTCGGTCCCGACTGCGCGTCCGTCGGCCTCGGAGTCCTCGGCGTTCTCCACCGCGTTGACCAGGGCCGCCCGGCCGCCGGCAATGTGCCCGATGACCCGGCCGGGTTCGAGGTTGAACGTCGGCAGGAGCTCGCTCGCGTCGAGGACACCGAGCCGACCCGACGTACCGGCGCCGAAGTAGTGGACACGACCGCCTCGGCACAGGCGCTCTGCCGCAATGTCGACGAGCTCGGCCAACTGGGGCAGGGCCGCGGCGACCGCGTCGATGACCGCGCGGTCTTCGGAATTGAGCACCTGCAGCACCCCGAGGGTGTCGAGGTCGTCGAGTCCGGAGCTCGCGGGATTGCGCTGCTCGGTCGGCGAGAGCCGACGCTGGGAGGAGGTCATGGACGGTTGCTTCCTTCCGCCTCGGCGATGGTGGACTCTTCGACGACCCGCGTCTTGTGACGCAGGCCGAGCAGGCCGCCGACGACGAAGGTGACGAGGACGCCGAGCAGCGGATACCACTGCCACGCCACCCACACCTCACCGGTGACGTACTTCTCCATGACGAAGAAGAACGCGTTGACGGCCACGGCCAGAGCGAATGCGATGTTCGCGTCCACGGCCCGGGCCCGCTTGTTGACGATGCCGAAGACGAACGCGCCGAGCAGACCGCCGTACGTGATGCCGGCGATGCCGAGGGCGAGGATGACGATGTTGCCCTCATCGGATTGGAACACGGTGGCCGGAAGGATAAAGGCCACACCCCAACCGATCGTCGCCCAGCGCCCGACCGTGAAGCCCTGCTCATCGGTCATCGGGGTGCGCTTGAGCTTCGCATAGACGTCGTTGACGGTCGAGGACGACAGTGCCGAGAGCGAGGAGGACAGCGTCGACATCGCGGCGGCGAGGATGCCGGCCAGCAGCAGCCCCGAGACTCCCGTGGGCAGGCCTTCGATGATGAATCGGGGGAAGATCTCGTCGTCGCGGGTCAGACCGAGATCGGCGGGCAGCGCGTGGTTGTAGTAGGCCCAGAGAGCGAGTCCGACGGCAAGGAAGACGGCGAACTGGACGACGACCACGACACCGGACCAGATGAGGGCCTTCTGCGCCTCGAGCTTCGACCGGCAGGAGAGCAGACGCTGGACGATGAGCTGGTCCGAGCCGTGGGAGGCCATCGCGAAGACAGCACCGCCGAGGAAGGAGGGGATGAACGACGTGTCCGCGGAGAGCGGGTTGCCTTCGAAGACGAAGACGTTGAGCTTGCCCGCGTCGATCGCGTCGGTGAGCCAGCTGCCGCCCACCGCCGCAGAGATGACGACGATCGTGAGCAGACCGCCGATGACGTAGAGGAACATCTGTGCGACATCGACCCAGACCACGGCCTTGATGCCGCCGATGAAGGTGTAGGCGATCGTGACCACGGACAGGACGACGATGATGACGAAGTAGTTCGTGTGGATGCCGAGCCCGTCGAGGATGACCTTGACGGGGATGGCGCAGGCGAGCACCCGGATGCCGTCGGCGAGGAGACGGGTGAAGAGGAAGGTCACACCCGCCGTCGTCTGGGTCGAGGTGCCGAAGCGCTTGCCGAGGTAGGCGTAGGCGGTGACCATCTCACCGTCGTAGTAGCGCGGAAGCATGAAGAAGGCGACGATGACGCGGCCGAGGATGTAGCCGAAGCCCAGCTGCAGATAGTTGAGGTCGCCGAGGTAGCTCATGACCGGAATGCCGATGACCGTCAGGGCACTGGTCTCGGTGGCGACGACGGACATGCACACCGCCCACCACGGCAGGTCGCGGCCGCCGAGGAAGTAGCCTTTGAGGTTGCTCTGCTTTCCGCTCAACGCCAGTCCCAGCCACGCCGTTGCGACGAGATAGGCGATGATCACCAGGAGGTCGATGATCTGCATTGGTCTCTCCTTGATAGAGGGGGTGGATCGGGTGGGTCGTGTTGTGGTCGGGGTGGAATGCGCTGCTGGATGGGACGCCTGATCAGTCGGTCAGTCTCAGTCGGTCAGTCTCAGCCGGATCGGTCGTCGGTGGAGCGGCTCGGGCAGGCGCAGCGGCCCGGACCCGGGGGTGAATCGCCCGGCGATGCGCGGGCCGGTCGCCCCGGTCAGGCTCGGTTCGGTGCCGTCGAGGCCGTGCCAGCTCAGCCACCCGATGAGTGCCATGAGCAGAGCCTCCTTGCTGCCTTCGGGCAGCCCGAAGGCGACGTCGGTGCTCGTGAGTTCGACCCCTGCACCCAGTTCCTCGCCGAGGAGGCGCATGAGCTCCGGGTTCCTCGTCCCACCCCCGGAGGCGATGACGGTGGTGACGTCGTGACGTCGGCACGCCTCGGCGATGGTGCGCGCGCTCAGCGCAGTGACCGTGGCGATCTGATCACGCTCGCCGAGGTGAGGGTGGGCGTCGAGGAAGGAGTCGAGGTAGACGGCGTGGAAGAGTTCCTTGCCCGTCGATTTCGGGGCCGGGAGCCCGTAGTAGGGCTCGGTGAGGAAGTCGCTCAGCAGCGCCTCATCGACGGTGCCCGAAGCGGCGAGCGCGCCGTCCCGGTCGCAGTTCTGCGTGCCGTCGGTGATGTGGCGGGCGAGGACGTCGATGAGCGCGTTGGCCGGTCCCGTGTCGAAGGCGATGGGGTCCTGACCGGGGGCAGCGACGGTGATGTTCGCGATCCCTCCGAGGTTGAGCACCGCGGTGGCAGCAGCGGCATCGGCCAGCAGCAGGGAGTCGAGCATCCCGACGAGCGGAGCGCCCTGACCGCCGGCGGCGACATCGCGGGAACGCACGTCGGAGAGCACGGGAACGCCGAGCCTCTCAGCGATGAAGGCCGGCTGCCCGAGTTGGAGGGTCGAGGTGACGTGCCCGTCGCTGATGTCGTGCCGGACCGTCTGCCCGTGGGAGACGACGAGGTCGGGGCGCAGGTCGTGCTCGGCGCAGAGTTCGGACAGAGCCTCGGCGGAGAAGCGTCCGAGCCGAGCGTCGACGCTGCTGACCAGGGACAGGGGAATGTCGGCCGGCTGCAGGAGGCGGAGGATGTCGGCGCCGAGCTCCTCGTCGAACGGGGTTTCGCGTTCAGCGAGGATGCGCACGTCCAGAGTGCTCGGGTCCGCGCCGACGAGGTCGGAGCCGACGGTGGGGTCGGGCAGGAACTCGGCGATGACGAGGTCGAGGCCGTCGGCGGAGGTTCCGGTCATGAGTCCGGCGATGATCATGGCTGGTCGTCTCCCGTGTGGTCGGGGTTCGCGTGGTCGGATTTGTTGTCTGTCGGTCCCGAACCGACGGGTGTGTAGTCGGGGTTCACATGGTCGGTTTCGGTGTCGGTTGGTCCCGAAACGACGGATGTGCGGTCGGGGACGGTGAGTTCGGTGCGGACTTTGTAGCGATCACCGCGGTAGACGGACCTGACGAACTCGAAGGGCACATCGCCCGAGCCGCGGGAGGTGCGTTCGAACAGCAGCGCGGCGGAGAGTTCGTCCACGCCGAGATGCTTGGCCTCGGCAGCGTCGAGAAGAGTCGGTTCGATCGTCTGCACGCTGTGGTTGAGGCTGATGCCGAAGCGCTCGCGAAGCAATACGTAGAACGAACTGTTCTCCAGGTCCTCGGCGCACAGCCCCGGCACCAGGGAGGACGGGACATGGAGCTCTTCGAGGGCGATCGGCTCCTCGTCGGCCAGCCGCAGGCGCACGATCGCCACGACCTCCTCGCCGGCATCGAGGTGGAGCCTGCGGGCGATGTGCGCTCCGGCCGCAGCGGTGTCGAAGCTGAGCACACGGGAGCCCGGTCGCATCCCGCGGGCGAGCATGTCCTCGGTGAAGGAACTCGCGGCCAGCGGTTGGTCGAGCTTCGGGCCGAGGGCGAAGACCCCGGTGCCGTGCCGACGCCTCACGACGCCTTTGGCCACAAGTTCGTCGATCGCCCGGCGCAGGGTCATCCGTGAGATGCCCAGCGTCTCGGCGAGCTGGCGTTCGGGCGGGAACTGTTCGCCAGCGACCATCTCTTCGAGGCGGTCGAGGAGCTGATCCCGGATGGAGTGGAACTTCGTCACCCCACCATTGAGTCACAGGTCACACACTGAATTCAAGACCACTGGTCTATTTTGTGCCGCAGAGCCGACGGAGCCGCGCAGCACGCGACGCGGTGAACCCAGCCGAAGCGGAACTGGGTGAGGCCGGGCCGGGCGGCGCGCGGCGCGGCTGGGCGTTCCGCCTGTCACCACTCACGTAAATTCCGTGCACGCACCTCTCAAGTAACGCGAAGCTCGAAAAAGTTCTCACTGGCGACGACTTTTTCGAGCTTCGCGCTACCTGACGCACTTTCCGCCTGAGGGATGCCTTGGGCGGCGGATTCTGAGTGCCCGACGGTGGCTCCCTGACGGCGGTCAGACGAAGAGGAGCGAGAGCAGGAAGGCGAAGATCAGCCCGAAGACGCTGACGAGGGTCTGGACCATCATGTGAGTCTTCGTCGCTTGGCCGATCGTCATGCCGAAGCTCTCCTTGACGAACCAGAATCCCGCATGGTTGACCCAGTTCAGGCCGATCGAGCCCGAACCGATCGCGATGACGACCAGAGACACGTATGCCCCGGAGTGATCACCGATGAGAGGTGCGACGATGCCGGTCGCCGAGGTGATTCCCACAGTCGCCGATCCTGTGGCGAACGACAGCAGGATGCCGATGAACCAGCCGAGCAGGATGAGGTTCATCTCCAGGTGAGAGGTCGCACCGACGACGGCGTCGCCGATTCCCGAATCCTTGAGCACCTCATTGAAGGCACCACCTCCGCCGATGATGAGAATGACTCCGGCGATTGATTTGAGACTGCCGCCGAAGGAGCTGCGGATCCGCTCTCCGCCCATGCCCGAGGTCCACCCGAGCGCAATCGCGGCGAAGATGACTCCTGCCAGCATGGCGATGACCGGGTTGCCGATGACCTCGGCGACGGGTTCGAAGGACGATTCCGGCGCCACGAGCTGCACCACGGTGTGCACGAGCATGAGGACGACGGGGACGAGGACGGTGACGAAAGCGAGCCAGATGGGGATCGTTCGCAGCTCCCGTGAGTCCACCTCGGCGCGGGCTCCGGTGTATTGGTCGATGAGGTCGGCGGTCGGTTCGAGCTTGACGCGCGGGGCGATCCAGCGGGCGTACACCGGGCCGGCGAGGATGACGGTGGGAATCGCACAGACGAGGCCGAGTCCGATCGTCGTTCCGACGTTTGCGCCCAGTCCGGACACGGCGATGAGCGGTCCCGGGTGGGGCGGGACCATGCCGTGGAGGCAGGCGAGAGCGGCGATAGCGGGGACGAGGATCCGCAGGTACCACAGCTTCTTCTGGCCGGTCTTCTTCTCCAGCTGGGACGCGACCGCATAGATGACCGGAATGAGAACGACGAGGCCGACCTCGAAGAACATCGGGATACCGATGATGAAGGCGACCCCCGTCATGATCCACGGGGCGACCCTCGGTGAGGAGTGCTCGATGACGAGGTTTGCGATCCGCTGGATGGCGCCGCTGTCGGCCAGGAGCCGACCGAGCATCGCGCCGAGGGCGACAACGACACCGGTCTCGCCGAGGGTGTCCCCGGCTCCGGCGACGATCGTTTC
This sequence comes from Brevibacterium sp. S111, assembly GCF_004745075.1. Classification (GTDB taxonomy): domain Bacteria; phylum Actinomycetota; class Actinomycetes; order Actinomycetales; family Brevibacteriaceae; genus Brevibacterium. The sequence goes on along the minus strand of NZ_RHFH01000007.1, from coordinate 191,551 downwards.
CGGGATCTTGCCGACCTCCTCTCCGGCCGCAAGCGCCGTCACCGCAGAGGTGATGAGGAGGGCGAGGAACGGATGCAGCTTCGTCTTCCAGTTGATGAGGAGGATGAGAAGCGCGATCGACGCGAAGAGAAGCGTCACGAGGTATGCGGTTGAGCCAATCACTGGCGCAACGTTACGCCCCGGCCTACGGGAGTCAGACACAAGGGGTTCACGCGGGACCGTGAAGTCCCTAGCATGAAGCCATGACTGCATATACCGGACAGAACCTGACTGCCGCCCTCAACAACAATGGTCTGGCCGACTGGCAGGCTCGGAATGACACGATCAGCACTCGACTGCTCACCGGTGATTTTGCGACCGGCCTCGACCTCATCAATAAGATCGGCGCAGCCGCCGAGGATGCCGGCCACCATCCCGACATCACCCTGACGTTCCCCCACGTCGACATCCAGCTGACCAGCCACGACACGAATGCCGTAACCGAACGCGACCTCGACCTCGCGGGCACGATCAGCGAGCTGGCCGCCTCGGCGGGGGTGAAGGCGGACCCGAACGCGGACTGACGGGCGCAACCGCCACCGCACCGGGCACCGACAAGCTGGGGCCACGAACGGTACGGCCGAGTACGAACCGTGCCTTCGGGTGCGGTCCGTACTAATCTGGGGATACAGCCATCCGCGCGAAACCCAGGAGTACGTGTGCACCTAGCCGCCGAGAACCGCTACGACTCGATGACCTACCGCCCAGTCGGCCGGTCCGGGCTCCTCCTGCCCGCACTCTCACTGGGGCTGTGGCACAACTTCGGTGACGACGTCGCCTTCCAGAATCAGCGCGATATCGTCCGCCGGGCCTTCGACCTCGGAATCACGCACTTCGACCTCGCGAACAACTACGGACCTCCTCCGGGCTCGGCCGAAACCAACTTCGGACGACTGCTGCGCGAAGACCTCCTCCCTTACCGCGACGAACTCATCATCTCGACGAAGGCCGGATGGGGCATGCACCCCGGCCCCTACGGCGGTCCGGGCGGCAGCCGCAAATACCTGCTGGCCAGCCTCGATGCTTCGCTGCGCAGGCTCGGGCTCGACTACGTCGACATCTTCTACTCCCACCGCCCGGACGCCTCGACACCGCTCGAGGAGACGATCGGCGCCCTCGACACGGCAGTCCGTTCCGGGCGTGCGCTCTACGCCGGCATCTCCTCGTACTCCGCCGCCGACACTGCCCGGGCCGCTCAGATCGCCAGGGATCTGGGAACACCGCTGCTCATCCACCAACCCTCCTACTCGATGGTCAATCGGTGGATCGAAGACGACGGACTGCTCGAGACCACGGAGGGCGAGGGCCTCGGTGTCATCGCGTTCTCGCCTCTCGCACAGGGCCTGCTCACGGACAAGTACCTCGGCGGTGTCCCCGAGGATTCACGGGCGGGAAAGAGCACCCCGTCGTTCAGGGACGGCTTCCTCAACGCCGACAACCTCGCACGCATCCGGGCTCTCAACGACATCGCGACCGCCCGCGGTCAGTCCCTGGCCCAGATGGCCCTGGCCTGGGCACTGCGAGATGACCGCGTGTCCTCCCTGGTCATCGGGGCCAGCCGGGTCGAACAGCTCGAGCACAATGTCGCGGCCCTCGACGCAGCGCCCCTGAGCGCCGAGGAGCTCAAGACAATCGACGAATACGCCGTCGACTCCGGCGTCGACATCTGGGGCGATGCCCGCCGCAGCACCGCGCAGTGACGTGCCGGCGCTCACCCGGACCGGCTCATCCGCCTGTGATACCGTAAGCGCCGACCTCCCAGACGACCGGCAGGAGCCCCGATGAGCGACGAACGCATCCCCCGTGAGGATGCCGAGCCCATCCCTCACGGTGGCGAAGAGCCAGAGGAATCGGAGAGCGCACAGGAGTCATCAGACTCTCCCACGGAGAACCCCTGGGCCGCGATCAAACCCTGGAAGGGCAAAGCCCAGGGCCTGGACAAGCTGTTGCTGTTCATCATCATCGGCGTCCCGCTCATCTATCTCGGGCTCATGCCGTTTCGCCCCTGGATGCTCGTCCACGCCCCGGTCGCCCAAGAGTTCATCAACGGAGCGAAGACCTCGATCGTCGCCGCGGCCGCCTATGCCCGCGTCGGCGAGATCCCGCTGTGGCTGGTCATCGGCGCCGGATTCATCGGCATGGCGAAACTCGATTGGGCGTTCTGGCTGGCCGGCCGCCGCTGGGGTGACGGGGTCCTGCGGCTCTTCGCGCAGAACGAACGCCAGCTCAAACGCATCAACCAGCTGAAGAAGATCCCGAACTGGGCGCTCTTCCTCATGACCGTCATCTCCCGCTGCCCGGGCATTCCCGGCACACTCGTCTACCTCGCCGCCGGATGGACGCGGATGCGTCTGTCCCTCTTCCTCGTCGCCGACCTCCTCGGCTGCGTGGTCTTCACCCTCATCTGGACCGCGCTGGGCTACCAGCTCGGCGAGACCGCCGTCGACGTCCTCAAGGTCATCGACAAGTACGCGCTGTGGCTGACCCTGGCGCTCATCGTCGGCATCTTCGTCTTCAGCTTCGCCAAGGAATACCGCAAACAGAAGAAGACGCAGGCTGCCGACGACAGCTCCGGGGGCTGACCGTTCGGAGCCGGTTCAGGCCCCGAACGACAGGAAGGTCTCGCGCATGCGCTGCGGATCCGCCTGCTGCCCGCTGAAGAGTTCGAAAGCGTCGATGGCCTGATTGACCGCCATCCCCGAGCCGTCGAGCGTACGGCACCCCTTGGCCCTGGCCTCGGCGAGCAGCTGCGTCTCGAGGGGGAAGTACACGACATCGGCCACCCACGTATCCGCGCCGAACACCGAGGTGTCGACGGGCGTGCCCGGGTAGGCTTTCATCCCCACCGGGGTGGCGTTGACGATCCCCCTCGCCGAGGCGGCCGCCCCGGCCAGCTCATCGAGCCCGATCGCTCGCGCCCGGTTCGGAGAATCCGCAGCCTCCCCGATGTCCGCGGCCAGGCCCGCGGCCCGGTCGACATCGGTATCGGCGATGATGAGCTGACCCACCCCGATTTCGGCGAGGGCGAACCCGACCGCCCGGCCGGCTCCGCCCGCACCGATCTGCACGACCGCCTCGGTGTCGGCGCCGTCCAAACCGGCACGGAATCCGGCGGCGAAACCCGTGACGTCGGTGTTGTACCCGGTTGTGCGGCCCTGCTCATCGATGACGACGGTGTTGACCGAACCGATGCGCGCCGCGACCGGATCGACGGAATCGAGGAGACCGATGACCTGCTGCTTGAACGGGTGGGTGATGTTGAGCCCGTTGAACCCGAGTCGGATCGCCGCAGTGAGCAGTTCGTTAAGCGTGGCGCTCGTAAGTCGACGTTCGGCGACGTCGATGGTGCGGTAGATCGTGGGGATGGAGTGGGCGGCGCCTTCGTTCTCATGCATCCGTGGGGTGCGGGAGGCGGAGATGCCTTCGCCGATGAGGCCGAGGAGGAGGGATGCGGTCATAGTCTCGCTTTCGTGTTCAGAGTGAGGTCGATGAGGATCTCCACCGCGTGGACGTAGCCTTTCGCGCCGGCTCCGGCGATGACGGCTGAGGCCACGGGTGAGAGAAAGGAATGGTGGCGCACGGCTTCCCGCGCATGCGGGTTGCTCAGGTGCACCTCGATGATCGGATGATCGTAGGACTTCAGCGCATCGTGCAGAGCCAGGGAGGTGTGCGTGTACGCTCCGGCGTTGATGATCGCCCCGACCGTGGAGTGCCGGGCCTCATGAACGGCGTCGATGAGCCCGCCCTCATGGTTGCTCTGGATGCAGCGAGTGGTCAGTCCCGCCTCGGCCGCGGCATCGGTGCACATCTCCTCGATGTCGGCCAGGGTGGTGCGGCCGTAGATCTCAGGTTCGCGTTCGCCGAGGAGGTTGAGGTTGGGTCCGTTGAGGACGAGGATCTCGGGCATGCTCACCTCGGGAATCGGGCCGCGATGGCCGCGGCGGTCTCGGTCAGTTGGGGGACGAAGTCGATGAGCTCGTCGAGGGTGCGCCGGAAGACCGGAGCCGCGAGCGCCAGAGAGGCCAGCAGTGTCCCGTCGAGGTCGAAGACGGGCACGGCCAGGGCGTTCATGCCGATGTCATTCTCCTCGGATTGGCCTGCCCAGCCGTCGGTGCGGATCCGCTCGAGTCGAGACCGCATCTTCGCCGGGTCGGTGATCGAGTTCGGGGTGCGGGCGACGAGGTCGAGAGCCTCGATCGTGGCGTCGGCGTTCGGGTCATGGGCGAGCAGGGCCTGGCCGAGCGAAGAGGTGTGCAGCGGAGATTCATCGCCGGGGTCCGTGGTCGTGCGGAACTGCGGGCCGTCGACGGTGAGCACTGTCAGTGCGGCGTTTCCGCGGCGGATGGCGAGGATGCTCGATTCGCCGGTGGTTTCCGTCAGCTCCCGCAGCAGTTCCTTCGTCGCTCCGGACAGCCCGCGTCGATGCGCGACCTTCTGGGCCAGCCGGAAGACCTCCATGCCGAGGGTGTAGATCTTCGTGCGTGCGTCGAAGTGCGCGTACCCCGATTCGACGAGCCCGCCGAGGAGGCGATAGGCCGTCGAGAACGGGTAGCCGGTGACGTCGGCGGCCTGGGCGGCGCTGATTCCCTCGGGAGATTCGCCGAGCAGGTCGAGCATCTCGAAGGTCTTCGTCACCGCGTTCGAGCCCTTGGGCGGCATGCTTCGCCTCCTTGCGTTGCTGGATCGGATCGATGGTGCCGGGTCGGGTGTCCGTGATGCAGAATTCCCGTGGCGCACGTTGACAGACTATGTCATCTCAATCACACTGTAAACCACCATGTAACAATTGTTGCCACACTATGGCAATTAAACGTCGATTCGATGAGCCGATGACGCACCCAGTGAATGAGAAATGCGAGGAGGCATGAACAACGCGATCGAGGAAGCTCGCCCGCCGAAGACGCCGCTTCGTGCGGCCCTGTCGAGCTGGACGGGTTCCGCACTCGAGTACTACGACTTCGCGGTCTACGGGACCGCAGCCGCACTGGTGCTCAACACCCTGTTCTTCCCCGAGACCACCGCTCCGGGAATCTCCATCCTCCTGGCCATGGGCACCGTCGGCGTCGCCTACGTGGTCAGGCCCTTGGGCGCCCTCATCATGGGACCGCTCGGTGACCGCTTCGGTCGCAAGTTCGTCCTCATGCTCACCCTCTTCCTCATGGGCATCTCGACGTTCATCGTCGGCTGCCTGCCGACCTATGACCAGGTCGGAATGCTGGCGCCGGCGCTGCTCGTGCTCTGCCGCATCATTCAGGGGCTCTCCGCCTCCGGTGAGCAGGCGAGCGCGATCTCTGTCTCACTCGAGCATTCAGCGGAGGAGAGGCGTTCGTGGACGACGAGCTGGACACTGCACGGAACCCAGTTCGGCACTCTGCTGGCCACCGCAGTCTTCATCCCCTTCACCGCGTTCCTGCCCGATGAGGCCCTGTTCAGCTGGGGCTGGCGTGTGCCGTTCTGGCTGTCGGCCCTCGTCGTGCTCACCGCATGGCTCATCCGTCGCGGACTCGAGGAGCCGCCGGCGTTCAAGGAGGCCCGGGTCGACAACCCTCCGCTCATGCAGGTCTTCCGCTGGCACAAAGCTGCGGTGCTGCGCGTGGCCGTGTGTGCCATGATCAACACCGTGAACATGGTCTTCACCGTCTGGTCGCTGTCATTCGCGACCTCGATCGTCGGCCTCGAACGCTCGACCATGCTGCTCGTCTCGGTCATCGCCAACGCCGTGGCGCTGCTCGCGATCCCGGCCTCGGCACTGCTGTCGGACCGGTTCGGCCGCAAACCCGTCTTCATCACCGGCGCCGTGGGCGCGGGCCTGATGATGTTCCCGTACCTGGCTGCGGTCTCGAGCGGAAACTGGACGCTCATCTTCATCTGCGGAGCTCTCATGTCCGGTTGCGCCTACTCGCTGGCGAATGCGATCTGGCCATCGTTCTATGCCGAGATGTTCCCCACCACGGCACGTGTGACGGGATTGGCCCTGGGCACCCAGATCGGCTTCGCCGTCTCCGGCGGGCTGGCCCCGGTGCTCGCATCTGCCGTCGCCGGTGCCGAAGGGGAGAATTGGCTGTCCGTCGCCTCGTTCACCGCCGGAGTCTGCATCCTCGTCGGACTCGTCGCCATGACCGCGAAGGAGACGAAGGGCCTGACACTGGAAGAAATCGACATTGCCCATGAGGAGAGGTCACGATGAGAACATCGATCGCCACGGTATGCCTGTCCGGCACACTCGAAGAGAAGCTGCGGGCCGCGGCAAAAGCCGGCTTCGACGGAGTCGAGATCTTCGAACAGGACCTCACCGTCTCCCCCGACTCCCCCGAGGCGATCGCCGCTTTGTCGGGGACGCTCGGGCTGAGCCTCGATCTCTATCAGCCCTTCCGTGATTTCGAGGGCGTCGACGAAGAGCAGTTCGCCGCCAACCTGGCCCGCGCTGAGGCGAAGTTCCAGCTGATGCAGCGGCTCGGTATGACGACGATCCTGCTGTGCTCGAACGTCGCCACCGCCACCATCGACGATGATGCAGTCATCGTCGGTCAGCTGCGCCGCCTCGGCGATCTCGCCGACAAGTACGGCATCGATATCGCCTACGAGGCACTGGCCTGGGGACGTTTCGTCTCCGAATACGACCGGGCCTGGGACCTCGTCAAGGCCGCTGATCATCCGCGCATCGGCACCTGCCTCGACAGCTTCCACATCCTCTCCCGCGGCACGGATCTGTCCCGGATCGCCGAGATTCCCGGGGAGAAGATCTTCTTCCTCCAGCTCGCCGATGCTCCGGCACTGTCGATGGATGTGCTCAGCTGGTCTCGTCACCACCGGGTCTTCCCCGGCGAAGGCGCCTGGGATCTCACCGATTTCCTCACGCGCGTGGCCGTCACCGGGTATTCCGGACCGGTCTCACTCGAGGTCTTCAACGACTCGTTCCGGCAGGCCGACACACAGCGCACCGCTGTCGACGGTCTGCGGTCGCTGCGCTGGCTCGAATCCAATGTGGCCGCGGCTCTCGGCTCAGGAGCCGAAGATCCAAGCGGTAAGACTTCGGGCCCGGTCGCTGATCGCGCGGGACGCGACCGTGTGCGCCTCGATCTGCAGCCTCTGCCGGAGGTCGCCGAACCTCGCGGCATTGACTACGTCGAATTGGACACCGGTGATCTAGGGGCCCTGACCCGGCAGATCCATCAGCTCGGCTTCCGCTTCGTCGGCTACCACCGGACGAAACCGCATGTGCAGCTGTGGCGTCGTGGGCAGGCCCGCATCGTCATCACCGAGTCGACCGAGCAGGCGGACGGTGCCGCGGCATCACGAACCCACCTGCGTGGCATCGGTTTCGCTGTCACCGATGCCGACGCCGCCATGGAACGCGCAATCCTCCTCCATGCCACCGAAGTCCCTCGCGATCAGGCCCATGACGAGGCGGTGCTGCGCGGAGTCTGCTCCCCCGACGGCTCGGAAGTCTTCTTCAGCAACGGAACCGGCGTCGATCCGACGTGGACCGAGGAGTTCGGCACCGTCCCCGACGACCGATGCTCGACGATCGATCACGTCAATCTCGCCCAGCCGGCCCACCATTACGACGAAGCGGTGCTCTTCTACACCTCCCTCCTTGCTCTCCACGCTCAAGCGGCGAACGATGTACCCAGCCCCTCGGGTCTCGTCCGGTCACAGGTGATGGCAAGCTCCGATGGGACGATTCGGATGCCGCTCAACCTGGCCCCGCGTCCGGCGGAGTCTCCGGAGACTCTCAGCTACCCGGAACATGTGGCTCTGTCCTGCGATGACATCTTCTCAGCGGCCGCGACAGCGGTCTCACGGGGTCTGAAGTTCTTGCCCGTGCCCGAGAACTACTACGAGGACCTGGCCGCCCGCTTCGACCTCGCGCCGGAGCTGCTGGATCGGCTGCGGGAGAACAACATCCTCTACGACCGAGACGACAACGGAGAGTTCCTCCACTTCTATACGTCAACGATCGGGTCGGTGTTCTTCGAAATGGTCGAACGCCGAGGCGGCTACCAGGGATACGGTGCCCCGAATGCGCCCGTGCGGCTGGCAGCCCAGCACCGACGCAACGCAGGAATCTGAACCGGCAGCGGCCCGCTCAGAATGGGGCCGCGCCGGATGCGCCCGGCGTCGAATACGGCATCGTCCACTCGTGGTCCCACGCAGGATCAGCAGCTTCTGCTCCACCGTGCCACCCCTCGACCCCGACCTCGACGAGAACGTCCGAATCAGCGTCAAGACCGTACCGCCAGGCGGTGCTCGCGGGTTTCCGTTTCGACAGGAGCCGTCGGTGGGAGAGCTGCCAGACGATCCGCCTGACCTCCCGCTCCTCGGCGCCGAGGACGTCAGCGACCTCTTCGATCAGTACGAGGACATAGTCGTCGGTGACGTCGATGCCGAAGCCTGCGACCTCGGCGATGCAGTTCGTCACCCGGTAGTCGATCTCAAAATGCGGTGATCCCGCGAGCATGAGCAGGTTCTTCCAGGAGATCCCCGATCTCTGGCTGGGCAGATCCCGCCACCGGCCAGCCAACCCGGTGGTGCTGCGCCCCGGCGACGGTTCGTCGACCAGGGTCTCAAGAAGGTCGGTGACGGTGTCGATTCCGTACTCGGCCATCAATCGGGTGGCCTGGTCGACGACCTCGGCTTTGAGCATGGCTCCGGGGTGGGTGCTCGCAGGTTTGAGGTTGCAGACCACCTGCTCCGCCCACACCTCTGCTCCACCGGCCGCGGCGATCGAATACCGCAGCGACTTCGCGCCGTCCTCACGGCCATGGCGGGCGATGTACCGGTCGACGACATTGTCGACCGCATTCGGGTGCGACCCCGTCGAATAGACCGAGTCGAGGATGCACAGAGCAAGACTGCCCGGGTAGCTGATTGCCGACGACTCTCCGCGGTCGTCGAGGAATTCTTCGCAGCGGTGAGCCAAACCGCGGATACTGCTGGTCGTGATCTCCATTGTTCTGACCTTCCGTCATGCGCCGCACCCTGCGGCGCGCGCCGCCGACCCCATCGCCGGAAGCATGTTCGTGACACTACTGGACGGCACTGACACAGCCTGATCGGTGCCGAATCGAATGTGACAGACATATGCCTTCACTCTCGTCGATGGTGTCCGTCGCAATGCGGTCACGCCCCGTCTCACGAGGAACTCTTCGTCTTGGCACACCTTGAGGGCTCTGGCATGGTGGTGCCATGAGCACAGAAGAGATCATCATCGATGGCCCCCTGGCACGAGCGACCCGGATCCTCTGCCAGGTCTCGGCCAAGGACGTCGCCGGAAAAGCGGAGCTCGACAAGTCCGAACTCAAGGACTACGAGAAGGGACGCGAGGACCTCACCGCCGAGCAGGAGCGTCGCCTCGTCCTCGCGCTCGAACAGTACGGCGCACGGTTCATCCCCGACGGCGACGAGGGCGGTTACGGTGTCCGACTGAAATTCAGTCGTTCGAAGGTCCGGGCCATCGAACGTTGGGAGGGCGAAGGCGGCACGACCGGTGCCGACGACGTCTGAGTTCGGGCACGACCGGTGCCGACGACGTCTGAGTTCGGGCACGAAGGCCGGGAGGGCAGCCTCGGCGAAGGAATCTGTTTCCCGCACCACTGCGCCCCCGCACCATTGAGCCCTGCACTCCTGCACAAAACAACTGTGGCCTCGAACCCGCTCAACGCGGATTCGAGGCCACAGGTGCATCCGATGCCGTGGAGGAACCAGGCCGGTGCCGGATCACTCGCCGACGGACAGCGACTGACGATGTCAGCCGCGTCCGCCGGAGCGTGATCAGTTCTTGCCGATGAACTCGAGGTTGTCGACGACACGGTTGGAGAAGCCCCACTCGTTGTCGTACCAGGCCACGACCTTCACGCGCTTGCCGTCGACGCGGGTGAGCGCGGCGTCGAAGATCGAGGAAGCGGGCTGGCCGACCATGTCGGAGGAGACGATGGGCTCGATCTCGTAGTCGAGGATGCCCTTGAGCTCGCCTGCGGCGGCGTTCTCGTAGGCGGCGAGCACCTCGTCGCGGGTGACCTCGCGGGACACGGTCGTGTTGATCTCGACGATCGAACCGACCGGGACCGGCACGCGGATCGCGTCACCGCTGAGCTTGCCGTCGAGCTGCGGGAGGACGAGGCCGATGGCCTTGGCCGCGCCCGTCGAGGTCGGAATGATGTTCTCCGCGGCCGCCCGGGAACGGCGGGGATCCTTGTGGGGACCATCCTGGACCATCTGATCGCCGGTGTAGGCGTGGACGGTGGTCATGAAGCCCTGCTCGATTCCGGCGAGGTCATCGAGGACCTTGGCCAGCGGAGCCAGCGCATTCGTCGTGCACGAGGCGTTGGAGATGACGGTGTGCTCGGGCTTGTAGGCCTCGTTGTTCACACCGAAGGCGAGGGTGACGTCGGCACCCTTCGAGGGAGCGGAGACGAGGACCTTCTTCGCGCCGGCGGTGATGTGGGCGCGGGCCTTATCGGCCTTGGTGAAACGGCCGGTGGATTCGAGCGCGATATCGACATCGAGCTCGCCCCAGGGAAGCTTTGCCGGATCCTTCTCGGCGAAGACCTTGATCGACTTGCCGTCGATGATGATGGAGTCCTCGGTCGCTTCGACGTCGTGGTTGAAGCGGCCGAGAGTCGTGTCGAACTTCAGCAGTCGGGCGAGGTCGCTCACGGGGCCGAGGTCATTGATGGCCACGACCTCGAGCTCGCTGCCGCGCTCGATCAGTGCCCGCAGGGTGCTGCGTCCGATGCGACCGAAACCATTGATGGCGATGCGAGTCAATGTCACTCCTTGATCACGGGGATTCGTCTTGATATCTCCATCATGGGCGATCTCAGCCATCGATAACAGTGGCCAGTCAGACAATCTACACAAGGTTCTCGCCAGACTTATTGCCAGATGCCGAAAGTTTCACGCCAGTGTGATCAGGGTCGCCGAAATGAGCGCCAAAAGGGGTCGGGAACGGTCCAGCGGGATCTTTCCGGACGGACTGATTCGACTGGCCGCTGGGGTTCGCGGCGGCCGGAAGCTCACCCCTGGAAGGAGTGCCGGTAGTCGTTCGGTGAGGTCGAGAGGATGCGCTGGAAATGCATCCGCAGATTCGCTCCGGTGCCGAGTCCTACCTGGTCGGCGATCTGTTCGATGCCCAGATCGGAGTTCTCCAGCAGCTCCCTGGCCAGGTCGACGCGAGCCCGGAGCACCCACTGCATGGGCGTATAGCCGGTGTCTTCGACGAAGCGGCGGGAGAAGGTGCGCACGGACACTCCCGCGGTGGCCGCGAGATCGTTCAGGGTGATCTTCTCCCCGATGTGCTGCAGTGCCCATTCGCGGGTGTCGGCGAAGTCTTCGCCGAGCGGGTCGGGCACGCTGCGCGGCACGTACTGAGCTTGGCCGGCACTGCGGTAGGCGGCGGCGACGAGCCGCCGGGCGACCTGGTTGGACAGGCCCACCCCGTGATCGCTGCGGATGAGATGGAGACACAGGTCGATCGCCGAGGCGGCTCCGGCCGAGGTGAGCAGCTGGCCCTCGTCGATGAAGAGGACGTTCTCGTCGACCTTGATCGCCGGGAAGCGTCGGGCGAGTTCCTTCGCCGTCGACCAGTGCGTGGTTGCGCGGCGCCCCACGAGCAGTCCCGTGCGAGCGAGGACGAAGGTGCCCGTCGAGATCGCGGCGATCCGCGTCCCCGCCTCGAACGCCGCGAGCAGAGCTCCGATGACCGCCGCGGGCGGTTCTTCGACCACCGCCGAGGTGGCTCCCGGGAGGATGATCGTGTCCGCGGTCTCCAGTGCCTCGAGTCCCTGCTCGACGGAGTAGTCGAGTCCGTCCGATCCAGTGATCGTGCCTGCGGCGATGCCGCAGACCTCGACTTCGTAGGGCCAGATCCCGGCCGGCGCAGTCGCCGGTCGGACTCCGGGGACGGCGGCAGTCGCCGGTCGGACTCCGGGAACAGCAGCCGTCGCCGGTCGGACTCCGGGGACGACGTCAGTCGACGCGGTCTCGGCAACGGCCTCCGCGGTGTCGACGGCGGCCAATGCGGTGCCGGCGGTCGGCTGGGACCGCGGGGCCGCCTCGGTGCGGGTGCGTGCCGTGGCGGCATTCGATTCGCGTCCGAACACCTGAACGGGGACGCCGAGATCCATGGCAGACACCCCGTCCAACGCCAGCACGAGGATGCGGTGCGGGCGCGAACGGGGTGCTCTGCGTGGGGTGGTGCGGGGCTCGTCAGTCATGATCGCCTCTCAGTCTAGGCAATCGGGCCCCGCATCGGGACGAAGCTCAGTGCTCGTGAGTACCAGTGAGCTTGAATCCGAGCCGACCGTGGGCGAAGGCGCCGCCGGCACGGATCGCCGAGGCCGTCCACGCGGTCTCGGCGAGTTCGGTTTCGGTGGCCCCGGCCTTGACGGCGGCGTTCGCGTGCGCGTCGATGCAGTAGGCGCACTGCGTGGTGAGGCCGACGGCGTAGGCGATGAGTTCGCGATACTTCAGCGGGATCTCGCGGCCCTCTGCGGCGAAGACGGCGTCGTTGAAGCCGCCGAAGGCCTGGAGGATGTCGGGAGTGGTCTCCTTGTAGGCCCTGTCGTACTTCGCGTCGTTCTCGCGGTCGAAGAAGTCAGTCATCGTGGTGCCTCCTGTGATCGGTGTCGTTCCGATCCTCACGCTACCGAGTCCGCGCAATCGTCGCACTGGTTTCGTCACATGGACGTCAGGTTGCGCGGTCGGACGTGTCATGCGGGCTGCAGTTCCGGACGCGGTCGGACGTGTCATGCGGGCTGCAGTTCCGATGCCGACCGGACTGCCGAGGCACCTGGCCCGACTTGGCGGGCCAGCGTCTCAGTAAAGCGTGTTCTGACCGACCAGCGATGCGAAACCGAGTCCCGAAACGGTCGGTGCCTGCGAAGCGGTCGGTGCCTGCGAAGCGGTCGACGGCTGCGGGGCGGTCGACGGCTGCGGGGCGACCGCCTCGGCGATGGCCTCGAACATCGCCAAGGTTCCGTGTTGGGCGGCCAGGCTCACCGGTTCGGGGTCGCTCGAGAGTTTGACGCCGACGGTCTGTGTGGAGCGGTCGATGTAGAGCATCTGACCGTGGATGCCGATGCCGATGACGACGTCGCGGCGGGCCGAAGGCAGCCAGAACTGGCTGCGGTACATTCCACCCGGATACGACCGTCCCGAGGGGGAGGCTGCGAACACCTTCGCCGAGTCTGCCGCGCCGGTGAAGATGTCCTCGACCCACTCCGCCGAGAGCACGCGTTCGCCGTTCTCGGTCGTCCCGCCGCGGGCGATCATCTCGCCGAATCGGGCGAGGTCGCGGATGGTGGCGCTGATGGCACCGTCGGCGATCGATCCTCCCCACCGGTCCTGACAGACCTGGGCGGCGTGGGCGGCGCCGATCTTCGACCATACGTATTCGCTGGCGACGATGGAGAACGGTTGGCCGGTGACCGCCTCGGCGATCCATGCGAGCACGTCGGTCTCACAGCTGCGGTAGACGAACGACGATCCGTGTTCGCGTTCGCGGCTCAGCCCCGTGAGGAAGTCCTTGATCCCATTCGCCGAGGTGGACGTCCGGGGCGCGAAATCGACCGCTTCGAACAGGGCCCGGATCTCCGACCCGTCCTCGAGGTATTCTTCGGAGAATCTGATGCCCGAACGCATGTCGAGCAGGTCGCGGATGGTCGCTCCCGCGTAGCCGCTCTTCGCCAGGGCCGGCACATGTGCGGTGACGAGGTCGGCGGGGGTGAGCAGCCCGGCGTCGGCGAGCGCGCCGATGGCTGTGGCGACGATGGACTTGCTCACGGAGAACAGCATGTGCTGTCGGGCGGGCTTCATCGGCCACGCGTATTCCTCGGCCAAGGCGACGCCGTTGCGAGTGACGAGCCAGGCGTCGGTGTGGGTGTTCGCCAGGACGTCGCCGACGGTGGACCAGTCCTCATCGGCGGCGGGCCAACGCTGCCGGTCGATCGTCAGCGGGCGGAAATCGTGATCTTCGGTGACGTATTCGCGCACCGGTCCGATGCCGCGCGGGATGCCGCCGGTCGGGAAGATCTCCTGCATCCGGGTGAGCGCGAACGCGAAGTACTCCGGCCATTTCCAGGAGTCGAGGTCGATGCTCTCGAGCACCGGTTCCGAGGGATCGACGATCGCGTCCTCACTCGCCGAGGCGAGTTCGCCGACGTGCGGGAGTGAGATATCCCGCGCCGGAGCGGGGACAGCGTTGTCTGCGGTCCGGTCGGTGGGAGCAACCGGGGGCATCGGAGTCTGCGCCGAGTGCTCGTTCGCCGGTTCTCCCGGCGCTGCCGCCTCGGCGTCGGCGGCCGCTCCCACGCCGATGCCCTTCGTATTGCCGGACAGGGCACCGATGCGACGGTTCTGTGAGGTCACCGGCCTGGGCGGAAGCGACTCGTCTTCGCCCGCCATAGCACCTCCACTGTCTCGTCCCGAACGGCTCTGCATGTGCGCAGGGCTGTCCCGATACGCACGCAACAGACTACCTGGACGAGCGGGAACTCCGTAGCCGAACCGTTTCAGCTCGAACGCTGCCGGCCCTCTCCTCGTCATCGCCTGGACCCCTGACCAGGGGCGACGCCGAGGATCATTACCTATCAGTTATTCAGCTGACATTCGGGCATCGACCACCGCCCACATCGTGGCGGCGAGTGCGGTCACAGCCTCGCCTTCACTTCGGGTGTCATGGGTGCATCAGTTGTCATTCAGCGAAAAACGGGCTGGGTGTCGAGAAACGGGTGCGCGCTCCCGTGTTTCGTCGCTCAACCAGTTTTTCGGTGAAACCGGCTTCGCTGGCACCTGCCCTCTACACCAGCCCCTGGTCCTCGGCGACGCGGATCGCCCGTGCCCGCGAGTCCACGCCGAGCTTCGTGAAGACGTTGACGAGGTGGCTCTTCACGGTCGCCTCGGTGACGAAGAGCTCCTGCGCGATCTGCGCGTTCGAGGCACCGGTGGACAGCAGTTTGACCACGTCGCGCTCTCGCCGGGTCAGCTTCGGGCCGGGATTGCGCATCGCAGCGAAGACCTTCGACGAGATCTCCGGAGGCATATAGGTCTCACCCTTCGCTGCCTTCTCGATCGCCGTTGAGATGTCACCGGGGTCGATGTCCTTGAGCAGGTACCCCGAGGCACCGGCGTTGAGGGCCGCGATGATCTCCGAGTCGAGATCGAAGGTCGTGAGGATGAGCACCGCCGGCGGATTCGCCTTCGCTCGCAGCCGCCTCGTCACCTCGATGCCGTCGACGCCCTCCCCCAGCCGCAGGTCGCACAGGACGACGTCGGGGCCGAGCTCATCGACGAGAGGCAGCGCCTCCTCGCCGCTGCCGGCCTCACCGATCACGGCGATGTGGTCAGGGGCGTCGATGACGGACCTCAGACCCGCCCGCACGACCGGGTGGTCGTCGACGAGGATGACTCGAATGCTCATGCGTTCTCTCCTGGATCGGTGTCCGTGTTCTCGTGTGTGCCGTTGCCACCCTCGCCGAGGTGGCCCGCACTGGCTGTGCTCTCACCGAGGCGAACCGCACTGCCCGTGCCGTCACCGAGGTGGCCCGGGCCACCCGTGCCCGTATCGTTCGCGGGCGTGCTGAGTCCCCCACCGCGGGTGCGCAGCTGGGATTGGCTCGGCAGGGTTGCGGAGATCGCGAAGCCGGATCCGGGGCTCGTCTCGATGACGAGTTCGCCTCCGAGTTCGCGCATCCGGGAGGCGATGAAGTCCAGCCCGAAACCCGACTGCGGGTTGCGCTGCCGGTTCTGCGGGTCGGCCATGCCGATGCCGTCGTCGACGATGTCCATTCTGATCGACCCGTCGAGATCCATGAGGCTGATCATCACGCGGGTGGCCTGCGAATGCTGGCGCACGTTGGCCAGCGCCGACTGCGCGGTGCGCAGAAGCGCCACCTCCACCTCGGCGGACAGCGTCGGAAGGGTCTCGTCGAGATCGAGTCGGCCGCGGATGGCGGTGTCCTCCTCCAGCCTGGTGAGCAGACGGCGAAGCGCGGCGGTCAACGCTCCGTCCTCGAGTTCGGTCGGGGCCAGGGCCGCGATGATGCGGCGGACGTCGCGGGAACTCTGCGCAGCGAGGTCTTCGACTTGGGCGAGCACTGTGCCGGAGCGGTCGTCGCAGGTCCGCTCCGCCTCGGCGTGGGCGATGAGACGAATCGACGAGACCGACTGTGCGATCGTGTCGTGGATGTCCCGGGAGACGCGGGTGCGTTCCTGGATCTCACCGGCATGACGCTGGGTCAGGGCGAGCTCGTCCTGGAGGTCGAGCAGATTCTGGTGGGCCAGTTCGAGTGAGCGCAGCAGCTCCTCACGACGGCGGCCCTCCCGGAGGAGTTCGATGTAGCCGCGGGAGAGCCCGAGGGCGAACACGGCGCCGATGAGGGAGCCGATGATGCTCGGCGTAGGCACCTGCCCGTAATGGCCGAGCGGGGCGATGATCGTCGCGATGTACGTCAGAGCCGTGAAGACGATCGCGATGCGCAGAGAGAAGAGGTGGCCGGCGAGCAGCCAGAGGAGGAACGCGATCCAGATGAATTCGGCGGAGACGAGAAGGGTGCACAGCCAGGCGGCGGCGAGGACGATCAGCCACCATTTGGCGAGTACGAGCGCTCCTGTGCGGGCGGCGCGGACGGCGCCGAGGGCGTACCAGGCGAGGAAGACCACGCTCACGGCGATGGCGGCTGTCAGCGGGGCACCGGCGGAGATGGAACGGATGCAGGCGATGAGCGTCAGCGTCAGGGCGATGGCGTGCTGACCGAACTCCATCGTCCGTTCCGTCCATTTGCGTGCGCCCACGCTGCCGCCTTCCTGCAGACCTGCCTCGGCGGTGGAAGCGCCGAAGGAATGATCGTCTGGTCTCATGGTCCTCCTGCCAACTCAACCACATCACGAACCCACGCGGGAGAGGAAATGCATGCCGACGGGGTGCGAACCGAGGCGGCCGGAGGCGATGAGTGTCCTCAACGCCTCGGCCGCCTCAATTCTCACCGGCACACCTCACCGGTTCAGTGCTTGCCGTGGTGCGATCCGGAACCGAGGGACGCATACTCCCCGTCGGCCGGCGCGTGGGTGCGGTCCGAATCTTCGCCGAAGTGCGTGATCGACCTGTTCGGCCACCACATCCTGCTGCCGACGAGTCCGAAGATCGCGGGCACGATGATCGTGCGCACGATGATCGTATCGACGAGCACGCCGACTCCGACGATGAGGCCGAGCTGACCGAGCACCATGAGCGGCAGCATGCCCAGTGCCGCGAACACTCCGGCCAGGACGATGCCGGCGCTGGTGATGACCCCACCGGTGTGGGCGACGGCCTCGACCATGCCCTGCCGGCCGCCGTGGAGGACCGACTCCTTCTTCGCCCGGTGGGCGAGGAAGATCGAGTAGTCGATGCCGAGCGCGACGAGGAAGAGGAACGCGAGGATCGGCACCTGCGCATCGAGCGCTGACTGGCCGAAGAACGTCCGGGACAGGAAGGCACCGAGTCCGATCGCCGCCGCCGAGGACACCAGGTTGACCAGCAGCAGGGCGAACGCCGCGATCGGAGCCCGGAGGATGACCAGCAGGATGAGGAAGCTGATCGCCAGGACCATCGGAACGATCGTGAAGAAGTCCTGCTGGTTGCCGTCGCGGGCGTCGAGTTCCGTCGCCGCGGCCCCGCCGACCTCGGCGTTCGCCTCGTCGATGGCGTGGACGTCGCTGCGGATGTCCTCGACCAGGTCGAGCCCCTTCACACTGTCGGGCGCGAACTCGCCGGTGACCATGATCTTCGTGACCGAAGTGCCGTTGATTCTCGTGTCATCGATCGCCGCAGCGCGCACGACGCCGTCCATATCGGATACCGAATCGACGACCTGGTCGGCGTGGTCGGTGTCGGCGACGATCCAGATCGGCTGCGATTCGCCGGGCGGGAAGTGCTCGGACAGAACGTCGAGGCCCTGCGCCGATTCGGACTGAACCCGGAACTTCTCGGTCTGGTCGAGTCCGATCGAGGACCCGATGAAGCCGGTGGCCATGACGCCGAGGATGACGATGCCGGCGCCGAGGTGGAGCCCGGGTCTCCGGACCACGCGAGTGGCGATGGTGCGCCAGATCGAGGGCTTCGCCGAGGCGGCTCTGTCCTTGGTGCCGGCCGCGCGGTCGGCGAGCTCCCGCGCCGAGTGCGGGGCTGCCTCGGCGGGGGTGGTGGCCTCATCCGAACTCTGCGTTGCGATGGCGTCTTCGGCCTTCGGGACGAAGGGCCAGAACACTCGCTTGCCGCAGATCGCGAGCACGGGCGGCAGGGCGATGAGCACCGCGGCAGCGGAGATGATGAGGCCGACCGCGGCCGTGATGCCCAGACCGCGGGTGCCGGGGATGACGGCGAAGACGAGGCTGAGCAGGGACAGGACGACGGTAAGGTTCGAGGCGAGGATCGTCGTCGCGGTGTGGGCCCAGGCCTCGGCGAGTGCCTTGCGGGGGTCGATGTGGCGACTGAGCTCCTCGCGGTAGCGGGAGATGAGCAGCAGCGCATAGTTCGCTCCGGCACCGAAGACGAGGACGCTGATGATGCCGGCGTCGAACTGCAGGTCGAGCCAGTCGCCGACGGCCGCGGTCACGGTGGAGGCGAGCCCGTCGGCGGTGCCGATGACGATGAGCGGCAGCAGCCACAGGATGGGTGAGCGGTAGGTGATGATGAGCAGGATGGCGACGATGACGATGGTGACGATGAGGAGGGTGAAGTCGGCACCGTCGAACGCCGAGGCGATGTCCGCACCGATCGCCGGACCGCCGGTGACCAGCAGGGACATGCCCTCATCTGTGAGTCCTGAGGCGGTCGGGTCATCGGCGATGGCGGTCCGCAGATCGTCGACGGTCTCGGCCGTGTCCGAGTTCGTCAGGCCCACGGTGATCGGCACCATGAGCAGGGCGGCCTGCTTGTCGTCGCTGAGTATCGGTCCGGTCACCGTCTCATCGGATTCGTCCCCGACGGTTTGGCCGAGCGAGGTGCCGAGCTTCTTCAGCTGCGTCTGGTCGTCGGCGGACAGTTCGGATCCGTCGTCGTTCGAGGCCACGACCATGACGGACTGCCTGTCGGCATCGGGGAACTTGTCGAGGGTCTGCTGGGCCTGGGTGGATTCGGAGTCGGCCGGAGCGGTTTCGTTGGCCCGGTCCTCGCCTGCTCCGGACAGCAGTCCGAAGATCAGTGCGACGAGGACGACGACCCCGCCGAGGACGAGCCACGAACCGCGCTTCGATGTCAGTGTGTGTGCGGATTTCGCGAGGAATGAGTTCATGACTCAAGTCCATCAATTCACCTCCCGGGGCACATCGCCAAAGAGTTCGGACCTGGTCTGCAACTTTCGATGGAGAGAACGCACTGACCTGGGCAGACGCTCTGACCGGGGGCGGCGGGTCAGCGCCTCATGCCAGGCCGGCTCCGGCCTTCTCCATCTCTCTCAGCGCGGCCGCGCTCGTGTCCTCACCGACCCCGGCGACGAGGTCGGTGAGGACGCGGACACCCACACCCGAGTCCAGAGCGTCGAGGGTGGAGGCGCGCACGCAATGGTCGGTGGCGATGCCGACGACGTCCACCTCGGTGACGGTGAGGTCGTGAAGAAGATCGCCGAGGCTGCTCCCCGTTTCCGTGGTCCCTTGGAAGGCCGAATAGTCGGGTCTGCCTTGGCCCTTGCGAACGTGGTGAGTGATCACTGCGGTGGACAGCAGCGGGTCGTATTCGGCCCCGGTGGTGCCGGCGACACAGTGGACGGGCCAGCTGTCGACGAAATCCGGGGTGTCGCTGAAATGGCCGCCGTTGTCGCTGTCGGCATCATGCCAGTCGCGGGAAGCGATGACGGCATCGTAGTCCCCGGCGTGGGCGGCGAGGTGGCGGCTGATGCCTTCGGCCACGCGGTCGCCGCCGGTCACGCCGAGCGCGCCGCCTTCGGTGAAGTCGTTCTGGACATCGACGATGAGGAGTGCCTTGGCCATGCTTCGAGCATAGGCGTTTCTCTGTCGAATTCCAGGGGTGCGGGGACACGAGTGTGCGCAGGAACCTGGGTGCGGGAACGACGACGGCGTTCAGCCGGTGGCTCTGTCGGCGAACCAGTAGAACTGGGAGAACTGCTGCGATCGGCCCAATCCGAGTTCGCCCTTGACGAATTGGCGGACATCCTTGATCAGTCCCCGCTCCCCCGCCGCCCAGACGTAGAGGCCCTCGGTATCGAGGTCGAGCCCGCCGAGGAGGGAGGTCAGGGAACGGCCCGCGCGGTTCTGCGGGGCCAGCGAGGGGGCGGATTCCGTGGGCGCCCAGTGCCATGTCGCGTTCGGGTGCTCGGACTGCGGGAGTCCGGACACCTCGTCAGCAGCGGCGGCGATCGCCACGGTCACTGCCACCTCGGCGGGGACGGCTTCGCACCAGGAGTTGATCGCCGGAAGCGCAGTGAGGTCCCCCGCGAGGAGGAGGTGAGAGGTGTTCTCGGGCAGGTCGATGCGGGCCGGGGTGAGCGCTGCTTCGATCCTCTCACCGGGGCGGACGTGGGCCGCCCACCGCGCAGCCGGGCCGATGTCGGCGGTGTGATCGGTGGCGGCGGTCTGCCGGTCGGCGGCTGCTGCCGAGTGGAGGCTCGTCGTTTCGTCAGCACTGGATCCCACGTCGACCGGACGTGGCGCCCCGAGGTCGCCGTGGAGGACGAAGTCGAGGGCGAAGGTCCCTGCCTCGAGATCGATGGCCGAGAACGTGTAGCCGCGCTGGCTCAGATGCCCGTCGCCCTTCTCGGGATGCGGGAACCACAGGCGGGTCCACAGTGTCGGAAAGACATCGTCGAGCTGGGCCAGCAGCTCGGGGCCGGAGAAGTGGATCCGACGGTAGGTCGGGGTGAAGTCCTCGATGCCTGTGACGACCACTTCGTGGTTGGTGATGCGGAAGAGCCGCATCACCCCGCGCTGCCAGTTGACCATGTGCCCACCTTTCCCGTATCCGCACTTTGCTTAGCCTACCCTAATTAAGTGACGGGGAGTATGTGACGGGTGGCGGGAGGTGGCGGGTGGAGGCTCAGATACTCACTCCCACCCTTCGGCCTCGAAAATGCGGCGATAGATCTCGCGGACCACCGCCTGTTTGCGAGCGTTGTAGTCCATGCCGGTCTCGCCGAGAGCATTCGACTGCGCGGCCGCGGCCGACTTCACCGCCTGATAGCGTTCACGGTCATCCCCGTGCCTGCGAAGGTGATCTCGGAACAGCCGCATCCGCGCGACTTCCGCACAGCGAGGACCGAAGACGTGGAGATGGCAATCGAGCTGTCCCGGGTCCGGATCGAGCCGCTTGAGCATGCGATGTTCGTACCAAGCGGGCTCGCGTACGGTGAGGCCGAATCCGATCGAGTTGAGTACGGGAACGTAGCCGGCTTCATCCCGGGGATCGGTGACAACGAGTGCCATGTCGATGATCGGCTTCGCTCTCAGCCCCGGCACCGAGGTGGACCCCACGTGCTCGAGGCCGCCGAACGTTCCGATCGGGGACAGCGCCCGACGGATCCGGTGTGCTACCTCCGAGAAATAGTCGGCCCACGCGGGATCATGATCGACGATCTCGATCGGGGCGGGATTCCCAGTCGGCCGCACCCAGAGGTCGGGGTCCGTGACGTCGTTGAAGGTGACGATGTCGGCCGTCTCGGCGTACATCGGGTCAGCGAACACATCGCCCGGAGCTTCCGGGCCAGAGCCTCCATGGGCTGGGTGGCCGGGGTGGCCGGTGCCGGGTGGAGGCTCAGGCCTGCTTGAGGGCACGCTTCTCGGCTTTCTTCGCCGCCTTCTTCGCGGCCTTCTCGATCGCCTTGGTGCTGTCGCCGTCTCCGGCGATGAGGAGCAGCCCGCCGAGTGCGGCGAGGTTCTTCGAGAACTGGGTCTGGTGAGCCTTCGCGTCGCCGCCTTCCATCTCCCAGAAGGAGTGTCCGGCCAGAGTGGTCGGGATGAGCGAACCGGCGAGCGCAATTGCTGACAGCCGCGGCTTGATGCCGAGCAGCAGGGTGGCACCGGCGAGGATCTGCACGCCGCCGTTGATGCGCACGAGCAGCTCGTTGTCATCGGGCAGTGCGGGAACGTATTCGCGGATGGTGTCGAGAGTCGACTCGGCCATCGCCGCCTTTCCGGCCGGGTCCTTCACGGCCGAGAGTCCGCCGTTGATGAAGATCGGGGCGGTGAGCATCCGTCCTGCCGTCTGCAGCAGCGATGGTCCGAAAATCATGGAGTTCTCCTTTGGGTTGTGAGGAGTCGAGCCTAGCGGACGCCGAGGTCGCCCCTCAAAATCGGGGGCGACCTCGGCGAGAGGTCCGATCGGCTTCAGTCTCTCGGGGCCATCTCGGGCGTGGTCGGCGCTCCTGGCACAGCCGTGGCCGGTTCGACGGGGACCTCAGCACCGGCAGGGGCGGGTTTGATCTTGATGCCGAGTTCGGGCTGCCTGCGGAACTGACCGGTGGCGATGAGAACAGCGATGACGATCGCCGAGGTGATCCATCCGGAGACTCCGAGCAGAGTGATCAGCGCGGGATCCGGGGTCGGTCCGGACGTGCCCATGACCAGAGCGAGCAGCATGCCGGCCGAACCGTTGAGTGCGGCATGGGCGAAGACGGCCGGCCAGACCGAACCGGTGCGCAGACGCAGCCAGCCGAAGAGGATGCCGACCATCACACATCCGCCGACCATGAATCCGAGTCCGGTGATGTCGGGGCGGTTGAAGTTGTATCCGAGCAGGATCAGGGGTGCGTGCCACAGGCCCCAGATGACACCGACGATGAGCAGCGCCGGCCAGGTGCCCAAGGGCCGCAGGCTGGTGAGCAGCCAGCCTCGCCACCCGGATTCCTCTCCGAAGGTGACGATCACATTGAACAGTGATCCGAAGATCATGAGCGCAAGATAGATCGCAAGGGCGGCGACGATCGGCAGCGATTCCGCACCCGGGATGGACGCGAGCTGAGTCCTGAAGCCGGACAGCCCGGTGAGGTCGAGCGTGAGCCAACCGAGGGCCGAGGCGACGAGGTAGCCGAGGACCACGAGGACGAAGGTGCCGAAGAACGCGGCGACGGTCATCCAGATCACTCGGCCGATGGGGCGCAGCGGCCCGATTCCGAGGTAGCGCGGCACGCTCGCCATCGGTCGGCGGGCACGCTTGGCCCGTTTGCGCTGGACGGTGAGCGCGACGATGCCGGCGACCAGCGGCGAGAACATCATCACGGCCCCGTAGACCTGAACGGCGAGTGGATCACTGAGTCCCTTGCCGGAGATCCACAGCGGCAGGCAGACGAGCCAGGCCAGTGCGAATGCGATGACGACGAAGATGGCGACTTCGAGCCACGGCACCGTCGCAGGGACCACAGCGAGCGGTCGGCCCTTCGCATCGACGGCCGGGGCCGCCGGGACCGCAGGTTCGGCAGCCGCGAGCGATGCTGGGGTTTCGGGTGGCGCTGCTGTTTCGGTCGGTGTTTCGGCACCTGCCGGGCGGGCCGCCTCGGCGGATTTCCGGTTGGCTTCCGTGTACATGTTCACGGCTCCTCCTCGTTCCTCACCGGTGACCAGAACTCGACTCCCGGTGCTTTTCCTGGTTCCAACCTATGTCCCGCAGCGGTCTGCCACCTCCGCCGCGAGGATGAAATCGCGCTCAGTCGCGTGGACGAGATCCGCCGAGCGATCCGGAATCGGGGCGAGTGAGACGCGCGCGAACGCTTTCGTCTCCGTGCGGAGGAATCGGGGATACGATGACCGACAGAACCAGGATCAACGACGATTCGAATGAAGGAACATCACCATGTCCGATCATCTCTCCGACGACCACCATCCCTCGGGCGATCACAACTCCGCTGGCGGCCACCGCAACGCCGGGTCGCAGGGCGACCATCTCTCCGACTCCGACCACCTCGCGGTCCTCGGCTACGGCGACTCCTTCGAACGGTCGATGAGTCCGTGGGCGAACTTCGCACTCGGCTTCACCTATCTCTCCCCGCTCGTCGGCGTCTATTCGCTGCTGGCCGTCGCTCTGTCCACCGGTGGGCCGCCGGCGATCTGGTGGATCGTCATCGTCGCCTGCGGGCAGCTGCTCGTCGCACTCGTCTTCGGTGAGGTCGTCTCCCAGTTCCCCATCGCCGGCGGCATCTACCCATGGGCGCGTCGCCTGTGGAGCAAGCGCTATGCGTGGATGGCGGCCTGGGTCTACATCTGCGCGCTCATCGTCACCATCACCTCGGTGGCCGAGTTCGGCAGCGGATTCCTCGCCAGCCTCTTCGGACTCACACTCAACCGGAACACCACCCTCGTCCTCGGCCTCGCCCTGCTGGTGTTGGCCCTGGCGATCAACTTCTCCGGCACGAAATGGCTGGCCAGGATCGCCCGCATCGGTCTCTTCGCCGAACTCATCGGCGTCATCGGACTCGGCCTCTTCCTCCTCATCTTCGAACGCAAGCACAGCTTCTCCGTCTTCTTCGACACCATGGGCACCGCCGGTGACGGCAGCTATCTGCCCGTGTTCATGGGCGCCGCGATCGCAGGACTGTTCCTCTTCTACGGCTTCGAGGCCTGCGGCGATGTCGCCGAAGAGGTGTCGAATCCGGCGCGAGGGATCCCCAAGGCGATGCTCATGACGATCTTCGTCGGCGCGATCTCCGCCCTGTTCTCCTTCGGCGGCTACGTGCTCGCCGCCCCGAATCTGGAGGCGATCGTCGCCGGTGAGGTCGAGGATCCGATTCCGTCGATCCTCGAGGGCAGCCTCGGCACCGTCGGTGCGAAGCTCTTCCTGCTCGTCGCGATCCTCGCGTTCATCTCCTGCGTGCTCAGTCTCCAGGCCGCGGCCTCGCGGCTGATCTTCAGCTTCGCCCGGGACGGCATGATGCCCGGCCACCGCTGGCTGTCGAAGGTCGCCGACGGCACGAAGATCCCGCACAACGCGCTCATCGTCGCCTGCACGGCACCGGCGCTGATCTGCGTGCTCATCTGGTTCAACGACGGAATCCTCGTGGCCGTGACCTCCTTCGCGATCCTCGGCATCTACCTGGCATTCCAGATGGTCGTCGCCGGAGCCCTGCGGCAGCGGCTGAAGGGCTGGAAGCCCGCCGGGCCGTGGTCGCTGCGCGGGTGGGGGATCGTCGTCAACTTTGCGGCTCTGGCCTACGGGATCTTCGCCATGATCCTGCTCTCGCTGCCAGGGGATTCCGGATCGTTCTTCGCCGATTGGATCGTCCTCATCGGCCTCGTCGTCGTCCTCGTCGTCGGGTTCATCTACCTGTTCATCGCCCGCCCCGACCGGAAATCCGACGCCCCCGAAGACGACGCCATCGCCGTCGCCGAGGCGATCCGAGCCCACCGGGCGAAGATGTAGGGGCGGGCGCACTGGGATCCCCGAAGAGTGGTCGCAAACGGACTCCTCTCACGAACGTAGGTCGCAATCGGACACCTCCCTCGAACGTAGGTCGCAAACGGACACCACTCACGAATGTAGGTCGCAATCGGACATTTTCTGACCTCCGAAGTGTCCGATTGCGACCTAAGTTTCGGCCCGAATGTCCGTTTGCGACCACTGTTTCGCGAGCAGAATCCAGTAGCAGCCTCCTTTCTGCTCGCTTGGCATGGCCGTGATGGCGCACATCGCTGAGCCAACCTGGTCAACACAGAACCCACTTGGACACTCATACCTGTGCAAAGATTCGCCACTGCTCTCGCGACCACACCCGACCCACTCGTTTGCGCTTTGCTCTGAAGGAACACCGCCGGATACTTTTCGCTTTCGGAATCGACCGGGAGTGGCCGCCTCACCTTTGGCACGAATGCAACCCAGGAGTCCGCAGAGGCCCGCCCTCGAAGCGAATCTCCTGTTCAGGGTGCGGTCGGCACAGCCACCCGGATCCTCCCGTATGCGGCTCGCGAACCATCCATGGTCTGCTCGAGGCAACTGTCCGACTCACCTCCATTCAGCTGTGGACACCATCGCGGCTCGAGCGTGAACTGCCTGTGGATGGGCAACAGTCGACCACAACCGCCTCGGGCAGGTCTTCCCTCGCCCAGAACCCCCGTGAACTATCTGTGCATGAAGCATCCGGTGAACTATGCGCACTACCCAGCAGTCCTCTCGGTTTCGGAAGCGCGAGCGCGAGGAGCCTCCGAGTACGACATCAGGTCCGGGCGTGGTTTTCCTCCTGCCACGTGGGGTATCCGCTTCGACGGCTCTGTCTCCACCGAATTCCCGATACCCACTTGGGCAGATGACGCATGGATCGATGAGGCGCAGCTGTTGACGGCCATCGTCTACAGACACCCGGGGGTCGTCGCCTGCAGAGAAACTGCTGCACGCCTATTCGGGTGGCCGTTGCCCAGCTCACTCAGAAGCGACATTCTTCATCTGGGAACTTCGGACATCAACAAACGCATTCGCAGAAGAGGCATCACACTGCATCGAATGAGAACGCTCAGATCAATCGAGTGGTTGAAGTTGCCGGTCCTGAACCCACTTCAGGTATTCAGCCAGCTCGCTTCCGTCTGTTCGGTGGAGTCGCTGGTGAAAGTTGGTGACGCGGCGATCGGCAACTGGAAGAGCCCACCCCAATTCACGTTGGCGACTTTGACCGAGCACATCTCCGAAACAAAACACCTCAGGGCCAGGCCAAAGCTCGAAGCCGCTGTCGACCTCATTCGAGAAGACGTCGACTCGCCGATGGAAACAGACCTCCGCCTCTGGGCCATCTCCCGAAACCTGCCTGAACCAGAGGTCCACCCTGCCGTGTACTGTCCGACGATCGATCGCACCCTGCATCCCGACCTCGGCTACCCGAAGAAAAAGCTTGCGCTGGAGTACGAGGGAGATCATCACCGAATCTCCGAATACCAATGGGCTGCCGACATCGATCGAGTCAACGCGCTGAGAGCAGCCGGCTGGACCGTCATTCGGGTGACAAAATCGACCAGTCGTCAGCAACTCGAGCGCGATATCCGCCACCACCTCGGGCTGCAATGAAGAATATAGGTCACCATCGGACATTTCTGGCGGCAAAAAGTATCCGATAGCGACCTAACTTTCGACCCGAGTATCCGATAGCGACCAATATTCGCACGAAGCTACCGGGCCACCTGGCTGTCGCGAAGCCACCTGGTCGCGAGGCAACCGGGCCGTCGCGCAGCCAACGGGCTACCGGGCCTCGGTGCCGCTGTGAGGTGGGCCCTGCTCAGACCTCGAATTCGGAGGCGGAGACCCACCGCTGTGAGCGGCTTCGGTCAGGAGCGCTTCGAGGTCGCCGGAAGCCTCAGGGCGTACAGCGAACTGAGCCGCTGACGTCCTCTCGGTTCAGTCGCCGTAGGGAGAGCGCGGCGCGGGTCTGCGGCGAGGGTCCGCGGCGAGGGTGCACGGCGAGGGTCCGCGGCGCGGCAAACCGCAGACCACCCCCACCTGGCACATAAAAATACATAGCTATGCATAACAATTCGACACGTGGGGGATATGCCGTTAGGCTAGTGGACATGTCGAAAGTACTGTCTTCGCTCCCAGTCGGTGAGCACGTTGGAATCGCCTTCTCCGGCGGCCTGGACACCTCCTGCGCTGTTGCGTGGATGCGTCACAAGGGCGCCGTCCCCTGCACGTACACGGCCGACATCGGCCAGTACGACGAACCGGATCTGGAGTCGGTGACCGAACGCGCCAAGGAGTACGGTGCCGAGATCGCCCGCTTCGTCGACGCCAAGCGCCTGCTCGTCGAAGAGGGCTTCGTCGCCCTCCAGTGCGGCGCCTTCAACGTCCGCTCCGGCGGCAAGACCTACTTCAACACCACCCCGCTGGGCCGCGCGGTCACCGGCACCATGCTCGTGCGGGCCATGAAGGACGACGGCGTCGACATCTGGGGCGACGGCTCGACCTACAAGGGCAACGACATCGAGCGCTTCTACCGCTACGGCCTCATGGCGAACCCGAAGCTGCGCATCTACAAACCCTGGCTCGACTCGGAATTCGTCGAGGAGCTCGGCGGCCGGCAGGAGATGAGCGAATGGCTCGTCGAACACGGCTACCCCTACCGCGACTCCGCGGAGAAGGCCTACTCGACGGATGCGAACATCTGGGGCGCCACCCACGAGGCGAAGACCCTGGAGTTCCTCGACGCCGGCCTCGACATCGTCGAACCGATCATGGGCGTGGCCGCCTGGCGCGAAGACGTCGAGGTCAAGACCGAAGAGGTCTCGGTCCGCTTCGAGGCCGGCCGCCCTGTCGCCATCAACGGCGAGGAGTTCGACGACCCGGTGGCGCTGGTCTTCAAGGCCAATGAGATCGGCGGCCGCCACGGACTCGGCGTCTCCGACCAGATCGAGAACCGCATCATCGAGGCGAAGTCCCGCGGCATCTACGAGGCCCCGGGCATGGCGCTGCTGCATGTGACCTACGAACGCCTCCTCAACGCCATCCACAACGAGGACACCATCGCCCTCTACCACGAAGAGGGCCGTCGCCTGGGCCGCCGCATGTACGAAGGCCGCTGGCTCGACCCGCAGTCGCTCATGCTGCGCGAATCCATGCAGCGGTGGGTCGCCTCGGCGATCACCGGCGAGGTCACCCTGCGCCTGCGCCGCGGCGACGACTACACGATCGTCAACACCGAAGGCCCGAACCTGTCCTACCACCCGGAGAAGCTGTCGATGGAGCGCGTGGGCGACGCCGCCTTCGGCCCCGAAGACCGCATCGGCCAGATGACCATGCGCAACCTCGACATCGCCGACTCGCGCGCCCGTCTCGAGCAGTACGCGGCCATGGGCATCGTGTCCGGCCCGACCTCGGAGCTCGTGGGCTCGCTGGAGGCAGGCGGTGCGGAGGAGATCGCGAACTCCGGCGCCGAGGTGGATGAAGCCGGCGACCTCGCCGGACTGTCCGCGGCCTTCGACGCCGGCACGGACTGAGTTCCGCGCCGGACGGTTCGAGAGCTTCCGGAGACACTGCGCAGCATGAGACTCGCGGCCTCCGGCTGAGAACTGGAAGCGGCCGGCAGGTGCGCTCCACGATCTGATGGATCTTGGGGCTCACCTGCCGGCCGCTTCTTCTATTCACTGCCTGCGCGACTTCCGCGGGGCAACCCAAAAAATTTCATGTAATGACAAATAATGCTTTGAATTCTCTTTTGACCTGACAAATTTGCCTGTAGCGTGGTGACTGCGTCCCGCCCAGGGAACGACGGAGAGCACTGCTCGTCCATGCGCGCTGATTGCACGCACCGACGAAGCGCGCCTCACGTGCAGCACAGACACCCGCATGCATTCGAAGGAGAATCCCATGCCCCAGCGACTCGGAATCGCGGTCATCGGTGCCGGAATGGCCGGTCGAGCACACGCCGCTGCCTGGCGAGCCGCCCCTGCCGCCGGAATCGGAAGCCTGCCGGACCTCGAACTCGTCTCCGTCTGCGACATCGCCGGCGATCTTGCCGCAGCCACCGCCGCTCGTTACGGGTTCACCCGTCATGACACCGATTGGCAGCACATCGTCGACGCCGATGACATCGACATCGTCAGCGTCGTCGTCGCCAACTCCCTCCATCAGCAGATCGTCGAAGCCCTGTTGGCCGTGGGCAAGCACGTCCTGTGCGAGAAACCGCTGACCGACACCGTCACCGACGCCGAATCCATGGTCGCCGCCGCGAACGACGCAGACTCTGTCGCGCGCCTCGGCTTCACCTTCCGACGCGCACCGGGCCTCGCCGCGATCAAGGACTTCATCAACGACGGCACTCTGGGCGAGGTCCACCACATCAACGCCTGGTACTGGACCGATTACGCCTGCTCCCCCACTGCCCCGATGAGCTGGCGCTACCGCGGCGAACTTGGCAGCGGAGCTCTTGCCGATGTCGGCAGCCACCTCACCGACACCGTCGAATTCCTCGCCGGGCCCATCCGGAAGGTCTCCGGCGGACGTTTCCACACCGCCATCACCTCCCGCCCGCTCCCGCTGGGTCACGTGGTCGGACACGACCACGCCGAGGTCAGCGACGAATACGAACCGGTCGGCAACGACGACTACGCCGGATTCGGCGTCGAATTCCCCACCGGGGCCGGTTTCCTCCAAGTCTCGCGGATCGCCGCGGGCCACCCCAACAGCCTCGGAGTCGAAGTCTTCTGCGCCAACGGCTCCGCCGGCTTCGACTTCCGCTTGCCCGGCCAGATCGTCCTCAACCGCAGCATCGACGACGCGGCGGCCACCGGATTGACGACGATACAGCTGGGACCCGAGCACCCCTATATCGCGAACGGGCTGGCAATGGCCGCGCCCGGAGTGGGAGTGGGCCAAAACGACGGGTTCGTCTTCCAGGCCCGGGCCTTCCTCGATGAGGTCGCCGGCATCGCCGAGGCGGACTCCCTGCCTCGCTGTGCACCATTCTCCGATGGCCTGCATGCACTCCAGGTCCGAGATGCGGTCATCGACTCGGCCAACGACAACGGACATGAGAAAGAGGTTCAGTCATGAAATTCGGCGCCTACACAGCCATCCTGCACGACCGCCCGCTGCCCGAGGCCCTGACCGTGCTCAGAGAGCTCGGCCTCAGCGCGGCAGAGATCAACGTCGGCGGATTCCTCCCACCCGTCCATATGCCGACGATCGATGACATCCTCACCTCCGATGATGCGCGAGACGAGTACCTCGGCACCTTCGCCGAGGCGGGGGTCGAGCTGGCGGGCCTCAATGCCAATGGCAACCCGCTCCACCCCGATCCGCAGATCGGCCCGCCGACGCTGAGCGACATCGAACGTGCCATCGCCGTGGCGAACCGGCTCGGTCAGACTCGAGTGGTGACGATGTCCGGACTGCCGGGCGCGGACGCCTCGGCACCCAAACCGACGTGGGTCGTCAACCCCTGGGAGTCCTCACTGCTCGACACACTCGACGAACAGTGGGCCGCAGCCACCCCGATCTGGGCAGATCTCGATCGGCTCGCCGGCGACAATGGTGTGAAGATCGCCATCGAAATGCATCCGCACAACCTCGTATTCAATCCCGCCACACTCGAGCGTCTCGTCGAGAGCATCGGGGCTGAGAACGTCGGCGCGGAGATGGATCCCTCCCATCTGTTCTGGCAGGGCATCGATCCGGTCGCAGCGATCGAGCACCTCGGCGAACTCGTCGTCCATGCCGCGGCCAAGGATGTGCGCATCAACGAGGCCGCGAAGATCCACGGCGTCCTCGACGATCGGCACACGCGATTCACCGGCGAGCGGATCACCGAGCTCCGAGGCGGTGCCGCGATCAACGCATGGCCGCTGGGCTCCTCGTGGGACTTCGTCGCCCTTGGTCATGGCCACGACCAGGATTTCTGGAACCGGTTCATCTCGGCCCTGAAGAAGGTCGACCCGGACATCGCTGTGCACATCGAGCACGAAGACGAATCCCTGGGACGCATCGAGGGGCTGCAGACCGCCGCCGAGGTTCTGCTCACCGCTGCCGAGTCGGCGAATTCAGCGGGTCAGCCCTCGTCGGCTGCTCCCGCCGAGTAAGCTCAGACGCAGACCACGACAGGACAGGAGCACATGGCACGCGAACCCGAGACCGAACTGCCGGCAGAGTTCTTCGGTCCCCTCGATCGCTCCCCCGGAGCCGTGCCGCTCTATGTCCAGATCGCCCGCAGACTGGAAGCGGCGATCTCCTCCGGCCAGCTCATCGCCGGAACCCGGCTCGAGAACGAGGTGGCGATGGCCAAACGGATCGGCCTGTCACGACCGACCGTGCGCCAGGCGATCCAAGACCTCGTGGACAAAGGGCTGCTGGTGCGCAGACGCGGAATCGGAACCCAGGTGATCCAGCGCCCCGTCGCCAGGCCCGTCGATCTCACCAGCCTCTACGAGGACCTCGAGAAGTCTGGCAATCCGCCGAAGACCGTCGTCCTCTCCCACCGCGTCGAAGCCGCAGACGCCGACAATGCCGAAAGGCTGGGGGTGCCCATCGGATCCCCCAGCCTGCATCTGCGGCGCCTGCGCCTCATCGGGTCGACGCCGCTGGCCATCCTGCACAATGTCCTGCCCGCCCGATTCACCGATATCACCGCCGAGGAGCTCGTGAACTCCGGCCTCTACGAAACCCTGCGGGCGCGCGGAGTCGTGTTCTCCGTGGCCCAACAGCGAATCGGAGCGAAGGCGGCCGATGCGGAAGAGGGCGAGCTCCTGGAGATCGAAACGGGTGCGCCGCTGCTGACGATGCACCGCACCGCACACGACCACAGCGGAGGGATCGTCGAATGGGGCGACCACTGCTATCGCCCCGACCTCTACTCGTTCGAGACGACCCTCGTCTCCCGCTGATCGCCGAGCCCCCAAGGCCGCACCGAACCCTCGCCCCCATCCGCCGACCGGCGCACCCTCGCGGGCGCTGCCTCCGGCCGCTCATCCGCTCCGAGCTGCAGCCAGACCCTTCCGAGGACGCCGAAACAGCAAGGATTCCGCCGAAGGGGTGACGACGCGCACAAACAATGCTAATGTCATGACAAATACTTTGTCCTGACAAACGACTGATCCGCATCGGCACAGCAGCCGCGGGGAAGGAATGACGAGAATGACCTCATCGCCTGGCTCGGCTCCTCGAACCTCACCGTTCGACCTCATCACCATCGGACGCATCGGCGTCGACATCTATCCGCTGCAGGACGGCGTCGGCCTCGAAGAGGTCGAGACCTTCGGCAAGTACCTCGGCGGCTCCGCCTCGAACGTTGCCGTCGCCGCAGCCAAGCACGGCCTCGACGCCGCCGTCATCACCGCCACCGGCGATGACCCCTTCGGCCGGTACCTGCACAACGAGGTCGCCCGCCTCGGCGTCGACAACCGCTGGGTCGGCACGAACCCGAACTACAACACCCCCGTAACCTTCTGCGAGATCTTCCCGCCCGACGACTTCCCGCTCTACTTCTACCGCGACCCCAAGGCGCCGGACCTCGATCTGACCGAGTCCGACCTCGACCTCGAGGCGGTCGCCTCGGCGAAGATCTTCTGGTCCACCGTCACCGGGCTGAGCGTCGAACCCAGCCGCAGCACCCATCACGCCGCCTGGGCGGCGCGGGGGCGCGCCGAGCACACCGTCCTCGACCTCGACTACCGACCGATGTTCTGGCAGAGCCCGGAGATCGCCAGCGCCGAGGTGGGGCGCGCACTCGAACACGTCACCGTGGCCGTGGGCAACCGTGAGGAATGCGAGATCGCCGTCGGCGAGACCGAACCCGAGCGGGCCGCCGACGCACTGCTCGAGCGCGGCGTCGAACTCGCCATCGTCAAGCAGGGTCCCAAGGGCGTGCTCGCGAAGACCGCCGACGAGCGGGTCGAAGTTCCGCCCTACCCCGTCGACGTCACGAACGGCCTCGGTGCCGGTGACGGCTTCGGCGGCGCACTGTGCCAGGGGCTGCTGGCCGGCTGGGACCTCGAATACGTGCTGAAGTTCGCCAATGTCGCCGGCGCCATCGTGGCCACCCGCCGCGAATGCTCGACCGCGATGCCCGCCACCGAAGAGATCACCGCCGTGATCGGCACCAACGACCAGAAGGAAGCCCGCGCATGACATCGGATGCCCCCTCCCTCGACATCGTCACCGACGATGCCATCGCCGAACTGCGCGAGGCCCGTTTCACCGACCCCGGTGCCATCTCCCGAGCCTGGGCCTCCCGCTCCCGCCGCAGCATCAGCGGTCCGGATTCCCGTCTGTTCATCGTCGCCGCCGACCACCCCGCACGCGGGGCCATGAAGGTCGGAGACGATCCGCTGGCCATGGCCGACCGTGTCGATCTCGTCGCCCGGCTGGCCACCGCACTCTCTCGGCCCGGAGTCGACGGAGTGCTGGCCACCGCGGAGATCCTCGACGACCTCGCCTTCCTCGGGCACCTCGAGAACAAGCTGGCCGTGGGCTCGATGAACCGCGGCGGACTGGCCGGCTCCAGTTTCGAGATCGACGACCGTTTCACCGGTCACACCGTCGAGCGCATGTCTCGCGACGGAATCGACCTCGCCAAGACCCTGCTGCGGATCAATCTCGCGGACCCCGCCACCACCTCGGCGCTCATGGCCAATGCCGCAGCCGTGAACGCCTGCGCAGACACCGATCTGCCGGTGATGCTCGAGCCGTTCATGAGCGAATGGGTCGACGGCAAGGTGCGCAATGTGCTCACCCCCGAAGCCGTCATCCGGTCGATCGGCATCGCGCAGGGGCTCGGCACGACCTCGACCCACACTTGGCTGAAGATCCCCGTCGTCGACGACATGGAGCAGGTCATGGCAGCGACGACTCTGCCGACCCTGCTGCTCGGAGGCGAGCGCTCGGATGATCCCGAGGCGACCTTCCGCAGCTGGGAGAATGCCCTGGCACTGCCCGGTGTGCGCGGCCTCGTCATCGGCCGTTCGGTCGTCTACCCGGCCGACGGCGATGTCATCGGCTCCGTCGACCGCGCCGCCGCACTGGTCCACAGCACAGAAAGGATTCCGGCATGATCAACGAATGGTTCTACCCCCGCGGAGAGCTCGCCAGGGACGGCTTCGAGTCCGTCGTCGATTCGACTCTTCCGGGGTGGGCGCACACCGGGTTCCGCGCCGCCACGCTCGGCGGAGACCAGCCGAGCTCGGTCGAACTCGCCGCCGAGGCGGTCGAGAGGGTCTTCGTGCCGCTGGCCGGTGAGTCCTTCACCGTCGACTACGTCCTCGCCGACGGCACCACCGGCAGCCAGGAGCTGGCCGGTCGGACCTCGGTCTTCCACGGACCGGCCGACTGTCTCTACCTACCCACCGGCTCCAGTGCCACGGTCACCTCGGCGAAGGGTCGGATCTCGGTCTCCGAAGCACCGACGACGGAGACGCGCCCCGTCCAACACCTCCCCGCTGCCGAGGTCCCGGTCGAACTGCGCGGTTCGGGAATCTCGAGCCGACAGGTCCACAACTTCGCGACCCCGGCGGGCCTCGACTGTGTGAAGATCATCGCCTGCGAGGTCATCACTCCGGGCGGCAACTGGTCATCCTATCCCCCGCACAAGCACGACGAGGCGATCGCCGGTTCCGAGTCCCGCCTCGAAGAGATCTACTACTTCGAGACCGCGGTTTCGCGTGCCTCGAACGCACCGGCCGAGGCCGATCCCTTCTCCCTGTTCTCGACCTACTCCTCGGCCGCC
This sequence comes from Brevibacterium sp. S111, assembly GCF_004745075.1. Classification (GTDB taxonomy): domain Bacteria; phylum Actinomycetota; class Actinomycetes; order Actinomycetales; family Brevibacteriaceae; genus Brevibacterium. Next base: position 156,401 of record NZ_RHFH01000007.1, on the reverse strand, counting down.
GGCGAGATCACCACCTCGGCGACGGTGCGCACAGGCGATATCGCCCTCGTCCCCTACGGGTACCACGGCCCCCTCGCCGCCGCACCCGGCTACGACAACTACTACCTCAATGTCATGGCCGGCCCCGATGACGAACGCATCTGGCTCATCAGCGACGACCCCGCCCACGGCTGGGTCCGCGAGGAATGGGACGACCTCGAGTTCGACTCTCGGCTGCCCTACACCGCGGACGAACAGAACCCCGCCTAGAGACATCAGACTTCGAAGGAGAAGTGACATGACTGTGACGATGACCGTGGCTCAGGCGCTGACGACCTTCCTGTCCCGTCAGTACACCGTCGACGGAGACATCCGCCAGCGCACGATCGCGGGGATGTTCGGCATCTTCGGGCACGGCAATATCGCAGGCATGGGTCAGGCTCTGCGTCAGCTCAGCCACGATGAGCCCGACGCGATGCCCTATCACCAGGCCCGCAACGAACAGGCGATGGCCCATCAGGCCGCAGGCTTTGCGAGGATGAATCGTCGACGCTCGACCTTCGCAGCGGCCGCTTCGGTGGGGCCGGGTGCGGCGAACATGCTCACCGGAGCGGCCCTGGCCACGGCCAATCGCCTGCCGGTCCTGCTGTTGCCTTCGGACACCTTCGCGACCCGCGTCTCCGATCCGGTGCTCCAGCAGCTCGAACACCCCCACGACACATCGTTACAGGTCACGGACGCGTTCCGACCGCTCTCCCGTTACTTCGACCGAGTCGAACGCGGCGAGCAGCTGTTCTCCATCGCGCTGGCGGCCATGCGGGTGCTCACCGATCCTGCCGAAACTGGTGCGGTCACGATCGCACTGCCCGAAGACGTCCAAGCCGAAACCATCGAGGTCCCGGATGAATTCCTGACCGAACGAGACTGGCACATCCGGCGGCCCCTTCCCGAGCCCGGCCCGCTCGAGCGTGCCGCCGCCGCGATCCGCGGGGCCGAGCGACCGCTGATCGTCGCCGGCGGCGGAGTGCTCTACTCCGCAGCCGAGGAAGAGCTGCGCTCCTTCGCCGAGGCGACCGGCATCCCCGTTGCCACCACCCAAGCCGGCGGTGGAGTGCTCGACCACGATCACCCGCTCAACCTCGGCGGGATCGGAGCAACGGGGTCGTCCGCGGCCAACCGGATCGCCGCCTCGGCGGACGTCGTCATCGGCATCGGCACTCGCTACAGCGATTTCACGACTTCGAGCCGAAGCGCCTTCGCCGATCCCGATGTCAGCTTCGTCAACCTCAACGTCGCGAGCTTCGATGCCTACAAGCACGGCAGCCGCTACCCCATCGTCGCCGACGCCCATGCCGGACTGGTGGGACTGAGCGAGCAGCTGGATGAGTTCCGAGTGGGCGAGGAGCATACGCGCCGGATCGATGTCGAACGCAGGAACTGGGTCGCCGAGGTCGATGCGGCCGTGGCGCCCACGCCCGCCGAACTGCCGGGCCAGCCCGAGATCATCGGTGCGGTCAACCGAGCTGTCGGTCCACGCGATGTCGTCATCCAAGCCGCCGGCTCCCTGCCGGGTGACCTGCAGAAGCTCTGGCGGACCCGGGACGCCCTGGGCTATCACGTCGAATACGCGTTCTCCTGTATGGGATACGAGATCGCCGGAGGCCTGGGAGTCCGGCGCGCCATCGAGGCCGCCGGTGATGACCGTGAGGCCGTCGTCATGGTCGGCGACGGCTCCTACCTCATGCTCCACACGGAACTCGTGACCGCCGTGGCCGAGGGCCTCAAGCTCATCGTCGTCCTCATCCAGAATCACGGCTATGCCTCGATCGGACACCTGTCGGAGACAGTCGGTGCACCCCGATTCGGCACCTGGTACCGCAGATACGATGCCGACTCCCCGGAGTTCCGCACCGACGAGATCCTGCCCGTCGACCTCGCAGCGAACGCTCGCTCCTACGGCGTCGACGTCGTCGAGATCGACCCCGGCCCCTCGGCGAGCACTCGCCTCGCCGAGGCCGTGGAGGCCGCCCGTGCGGCCGAGACCTCGACGCTCATCCACATCAACTCGGATCCGCTCGCCTATGCCCCTGAAGGCGAAGGGTGGTGGGACGTGCCGGTCGCGGCCGCGTCGACCATGGACGACACCCGAGCGGCCCGCTCTGCCTACGAGGACGAGCGCAGCCACCAACGGCCTCTGCTGTAGCCAGCCGATCGCCCAGGGCACGAAGACCACCGACAGCCGACCACAAGGACAGGACAATGACAACGCAGTCACTTCGCATCGGCACAGCACCCGATTCCTGGGGCGTGTGGTTGCCAGACCACCCGGGACAGGTCCCGTGGCAGCGCTTCCTCGATGAAGTCGTCGAGGCGGGATACACCTGGATCGAGCTCGGTCCCTACGGCTACCTGCCGACGAATCCCGAGCAGCTGCGCGAGGAGCTCGGCTCGCGGGGACTCAAACTCTCCGGCGGCACGGTATTCACCGGGTTCCACAAGACGGATGACCAGTTCGAGCGGGCCTGGAAGCAGGCCGAGGCGGTCGCCGCACTCACTGCCGAACTCGGCGGTGAGCACATCGTCGTCATCCCCGATCTGTGGCGTTCGGACACGAGCGGCCAGGCCCTCGAACCGCGGACGCTCGATGACGAGCAGTGGTCGCGCATGGCCGCCGGCCACGACGCTCTCGGCAAGGCCCTGTACGAAGAGTTCGGTCTCCGCCAGCAGTTCCACTCGCATGCCGACTCCCATGTCGGCACACATTCGGAAGTCGAACGCTTCCTCGAACTCACCGATGAGCGGTACACGAACCTCTGCCTCGACACGGGACACTTCTCGTACTACGGCGGGGACAACCTCAGACTCATCCACGACCACCCCTCGCGCATCGGCTATCTTCACCTCAAGCAGGTCGATCCGGTTCGGATCTTCGACGTCCTCAAGTCCGATACACCGTTCGGCGACGCGGTCGCGCAGGGAATCATGGTCGAGCCCGATCAGGGGATCCCTCCGCTCGACCCGATCATCGATGCCGTCGCGGCTCTCGACGAGAACACCTTCGCCATCGTCGAACAGGACATGTTCGGCTGCAGCGTCGACGCCCCGTTCCCGATCGCCGAACGGACGCTGAAGACGATCCTCGCGTCCACGGACGCCGCGGTCGTCGACCACTGACCCAGCTCATCGCCGCTCGATCCCACACACCGACAAGCCCGCAGCCCCACAGGAGAGACAATGACCGTGACAGACCCGCCTGAAGATTTCCGCGTCGGCATCGTCGGTGCCGGAATGATGGGCGCAGACCACGTCAAACGCATCACCTCGACGATCAGCGGGGCCACGGTCTCCGCCGTGGTCGACCCCGATGAGTCCCGGCTCGCCTCGGCGCTGGAGAACGCCCCCGGAGCCGTCGGCTGCTCCCGCATCGAAGACGCTCTCGAGGCCGGAGTGGTCGACGGGGTCCTCATCGCGACCCCCGGGTTCCTCCACGAACCCGTGCTGCTGCCCAGCCTCGAGGCCGGTCTCCCGATCCTGTGCGAGAAGCCTCTGACCCCGGACCCGGACTCCTCGTGGCGGATCCTCGAAGCCGAGCAGGCCACCGGCCGCCACCTCATCCAAGTCGGGTTCATGCGTCGTTTCGATCCCGAATACCGGCAGCTGCGCGAGCTCATCGACTCGGAGCAGGCCGGTGAGCTGCTCATGCTCCGCTGCGCCCATCGCAACCCGTCGGTCCCGGACTCCTACATGCAGGAGTCGCTCATCAACGACTCCGTCGTCCACGAATTCGACGTCGTACCCTGGCTGGCCGATTCCCCCATCCGCAGCCTCGAGGTCAAGCACGCTCGCCGCAATCGGCTCACGCCCGAACGCCTCCAGGAGCCGATCCTCGTACTCATGGAGCTGGCCAATGGCACGCTCGTCGATCTCGAGATGAACGTCAGCGTGCAGTTCGGCTATCAGGTGACCACCGAGGCCGTCTTCGATTCCGGAATCGCCCGCATCGGCGAGCCCACCGGCCTGCAGCTGTGGCATCAGGGGCGTTCGGGAATCGCCGAACATGCAGACTTCACCACCCGTTTCCGGACGGCCTACGACGATCAGGTTCAGGCCTGGGTCGACGCGGCGCGCTCGGGCGGCATCGCCGGCCCGTCTGCCTGGGACGGCTACAAGGTGGCCGTGGCCTGCCGGGAAGGCGTCGCCTCCCTGCTCGACGGCAGACCGCGCACGCTCGATCTGCCCGACACCCCTGACTTCTACCTCTGACCGACCTGCCCTCACGAACGCTTGGAGTATCAATGAAGATCGCCTACGATCCCACACCGCTGCACCACACGCACCGCCTGCTCGACTTCCCGGCCGTGACCGCCGACCTCGGATTCGACCATCTGCAGCTGACACCGCATCCGGACTTCGCCACTCACTTCCGATACCCGAAGATGGATCGCGCGCTCATCCGCCGCTTCGGGCAGGCCGTCGATGCCGCAGGGATCACGGTGCCCGCCCTGCTGCCCGTGCAGCGGATCGCCTGGCCGGATGAGGGCAAACGCGTCGCGGCGGTGAAGAACTTCCGCCGCGTCATCGAGATCGCCATCGACCTCGGCGTGACGACCATCAACACGGAATTCAGCGGTCGCCCGGAATCCTTTGAGGACTCCGAAGAGTCCTTCTACCGTTCGATGGACGAACTGCTGCCCATCGTCGAGAAGGAGGGGCTGAGGCTCAACTTCGACCCCCACCCCGACGACTTCGTCGAGGACGGGCACGAAGCCTGGCGAGTCCTGCGCGGTCTCGACTCCGAAGCGATCGGCTTCGTCTACGTCGCCTCGCACACCTTCCACTACGGCGACTGCCTCGACACCCTGGCCGAGGAGCTCGGCGACCGACTGCGTGCCGTCTACATCTCCGATGCCTTCGACCACCGCGCCTCGCACGGGCTGCGGTACATCGCGAACCCGCCGACCACCTCGGCGCGGGTGCATCAGCATCTCAAGGTCGGGGACGCCGACGTCGATTTCGACGCTCTCTTCGGCGTGCTGAACGCAACCGGGTTCCTCGCCCGCGAAGACTCTCTCCTCGTGTCCAATGTGTTCGGGGAGAACGAGAACAATGACGCCGTCAGCCGATTCCAGAAACAGCGGATCGATGAACTCATCTCCGCACAGGCAGGTCCCACCGGCTGAGGCGGCGCGCAGCCACCGTCGAATCGCATCGAGAAGTTCGAGACCGAAGCATCGGAAAATCATTCAAAGGAGAGTGAACGTTCATGAGCGGAGAAGGCAAGAGTCTGGTCGATCTTCCACCGGACACGAAGGGACCACACACCACACGCCTGGGCATCATCGCCGTCGTCGCCACATTCGGCGGCCTGCTGTTCGGCTATGACACCGGCGTCGTCAACGGGGCCCTCGAGCCCCTCACCCACGATTTCGGTCTGACACCGCGGACCGAGGGACTCGTCGTCAGCTTCCTCACCATCGGTGCGGCCTTCGGCGCCGTCATCGGCGGTCGACTCTCCGATGCCTTCGGACGCCGATCGAACATCCTGCTGCTCGCCTGCTTCTTCATCGTCGGGACCCTGGCCTGTGCACTGTCGCCCAATTGGCAGTTCCTCGCCGGGGCGCGCTTCTTCCTCGGATTGGCTGTGGGCGCAGCATCGACGACAGTGCCCGTCTACCTGGCCGAACTCGCGCCCTTCGAACGGCGCGGCTCACTGGTCACCCGCAACGAGGTGATGATCGTCGTCGGCCAGTTCGCGGCCTTCGTCATCAACGCGGTCATCTTCAACGTCTGGGGAGAGCACGAGGGCGTATGGCGCTTTATGCTCGCCGTCGCCGTTCTGCCCGCCATCGCACTGCTCATCGGCATGCTCTTCCTGCCCGAGAGCCCCCGCTGGCTGATCTCGAAGAACCGCGACGACCAGGCCCTCGGCGTGCTCAAGCAAGTTCGTTCGGATGATCGCGCCGAGGCGGAGATGCGCGAAGTCGAACTGCTGGCAGAACAGGAGGAGGTCGCCAAGACCGGCGGTGTCTCGGACCTCGCATCGAAATGGGTGCTGCGACTTGTTCTCATCGGCGTCGGCTTGGGCATCGCCCAGCAGCTGACGGGCATCAACTCCGTGATGTACTACGGGACGCAGCTGCTCACCGATGCGGGCTTCTCCGCCGATGCAGCGATCATCGCGAACACGCTCAACGGTCTCTTCTCCGTCATCGGCGTCACCGTCGGCATCCTGCTCATCAACAAGCTGCCGCGCAGATTCATGCTCTTGGGCGGATTCACGCTCACCAGCACATTCCACCTGCTGATCGGCCTGTCCGCGGTGTTCCTGCCCGACGGAATGGGCAAGGCCTACACAATCCTCGTGTTCGTCGTGCTGTTCGTCTTCTCCATGCAGGGAACCCTGGGACCGCTCGTGTGGCTCATGCTTGCCGAGATCTTCCCGCTGAAGATCCGCTCCTTCGCAATGGGCATCTGCGTCTTCGCCCTCTGGCTGGCCAATGCCGCCGTCGCACAGTTCTTCCCGAGCGTGGTCAGCGGACTCGGAATCTCGAACACGTTCTTCCTCTTCGCCGGGCTCGGCGTGCTCGCTCTCATCTTCATCTACTTCATGGTTCCCGAAACCAGGAACAAGACGCTCGAAGACCTCGAAGCGGAATTCCGTTCGAAGTACGGGCAGTGAAGCCCGCCCGGCAGCGCTCTATTGGGCGCCTGCCCGGAACATCAGGCATTCTGACGGTCAGAGTCTGATCTGACGGTCATCGACGAAAAGGAGAAACCCATGTCCATCATGGTGGCAGTACCCGACAGCAACGCGGCTCCGGCAGCGATCACCGCGGCGATCGAAGAGGCAAAGCGGTTCGGCACCGACCTGGTCGTCATTCCGCTCGGCATCCAATCCGATTTCGACACCGCGGCATTCGATGAGTCCGGGGTTCCCTACCAGGTGATCGGACGTCAGGGGCGTGGCGACAGAGACCCCGCCGAGGCGGTCCTCGACGAACTCGACGAGCACCCTGAGATCATCCGCCTCGTCATCGGGATGCGCCGCCGGTCCCGAGTGGGCAAGATGCTCATCGGCTCGGTGAGCCAGCGTCTCCTGCTCGACTCGCCGGTCCCGGTTCTCGCCGTCAAGGGCTGAGAACCGAAAGCTCCGGTGGCAGGCCGAGCGGGTACGCACCCGCTCGGCCTGTCGACGTGAGCGCACGGCGTGGCGGCTGATCGGTCGGCGTGGCTGCAGTCCCGCTACCACTCACCGGCTCGCGCCGCTACGTGAGGTATCCCTCCGGCCGAGGTCCTCCTCAACGTCCTCACACAGGGCTATTCTGGGACTGGATCGCGCAGAACCGGGCTCTTCGCCCGCCCCGATCCCGCCGCACGCCATCGCTGTCGCCGCCGACAGCGAAAGCAGCCGGCAGAATGCGAACACAGACGGCATCAGGCGCACACCGAATGACACCCAAGGATGCCCCATGCCCAGTACGTCAAGCACCAGCACGCTGGAAGCAGCCGCCGCACACCACGCCCGCACCCATGCCCGCCTGTCGATGGCGGGGAAGATCGCGGCGATCCTCGCACTCACCCTGATCATCTACTTCATTCCAGCCCCTGAGGGCATCGACCCGCGTGGGATGCACATGGCGGGAATCTTCGCCGGAACCATCCTCGGCCTCATCCTGCAGCCGCTGCCGACGGCCTCGGTCGCTCTGGTCGGACTGGCCGCCGCCATGGTCACCGGCACGATGGATGCGAAGACCGAGGCCCTGCAGGGGTTCGGGAACTCGACCATCTGGCTGATCGTCGCCGCGTTCTTCATCGCCGACGGCTTCCTGCTCACCGGTCTGGGACGCCGCATCGCGCTGCTGTTCGTCTCGTGGCTCGGCAGGTCCTCGCTCGGCCTGTCCTACGGCATGGCGCTGACCGACCTCGTCCTCTCCCCCGCCACACCGTCGAACACGGCCCGCGCAGGCGGCGTCGTCTACCCGATCGTCCGGTCGCTCGCTTCGGTCAACGACTCACACCCATCCAGCGCCGAGTCGCGGAAGAGACTGGGTTCCTACCTCTCCCTGACCTCGGTGCAGGTCAACACCATCACCTCGGCCATGTTCGTCACGGCTATGGCCGGCAACCCGTTGGCCGTGGGCTTCGCCGCCGATGCCGGCGTCGACATCTCCTGGGGCACCTGGGCGCTGGCCGCGATCGTGCCCGGACTCGTCGCACTCATCGTTATGCCATGGTTCATGGCCAAGGTCTACAAGCCGGGCCTGACGAAGACCCCCGAGGCCCCCGCCCACGCGCGTGAGGAACTCAAGGAACTCGGCTCCATGAGCCGCGGCGAGTGGACCATGCTCGCAACCTTCGTCCTCCTGCTCCTCCTGTGGGTGTTCGGTGACATGATCGGGGTGGATGCCACCTCGGCGGCCTTCGTCGGCGTGGCGATCCTCCTCGTCACCAAGGTGCTCACCTGGAAGGACATGGCCGCCAACAGCGGCGCCTGGTCGACGCTGATCTTCTTCTCCGTGCTCGTGGGCATGGCCACCCACCTCAACACCCTCGGGGTGATCGGGTGGATCGGCGACGAGGTCGCCGGGCTGGTCGGCGGAATGCCGTGGATGGCCGCGTTCGCTGTGCTCAGCATCGTCTACTTCTACGTCCACTACCTCTTCGCATCGAACACGGCGCAGATCGTCGCGATGTACTCAGTGTTCCTCGGGGCGGCGATCGCCACCGGCGCTCCCCCGCTGTTCGCGGCACTGGCGCTGGGCTTCATCGGCAACCTCATCGGCGGCCTCTCGCACTACGCCTCGGGCCCCGCGGGCGTGATCTACGGCTCCGGCTACGTCACGACCGCCGAATGGTTCAAGGTCGGCTTCCTCGCCTCCGTCGTCAACATCCTCATCTGGAGCCTCGTCGGCGGCGGATGGATGTCCCTGCTCGGCATGTTGGGCTGATCCCCTCACCGAGTTGCGAATACCCCCTCGCCGAGGCGGTCCTGGCGATGGCATGGATCGCTCGCTGCGATGAATGCCGCCCAGTCCCTGCGAACCAGATCCAGCGATCGTCGATCGACCGCGGAATCGGGTCGAGCGCAAGTGTGAAGCGCCTGCGCCCACGCCGGGCGTCCTCGGCCGAGCAGGCAACGAAGTGGACACCATTCTTCGTCCATCACGACGCTCTGAGCGTCGACTGCGAAATCTTCCTCTGCAGCCCGACCTCCTTGAGATATCGATTCGCGGCGGTGACCCCGGCAATGCTGCCCGGCGTGATCTGCTGATAGGGAATGGCATAGGGACGAATGCCCGGAGCGGCTGCGAGCATCGGTGTCTCCCCCGGGTTGATGAGCGTCAGACCGGTGAAGATCAACCAGCCGAGGACGAACCCCATCACGGTCTTCGGTCCCGGGCGGTCACCGAAGACCTCGATGACCTCGCCGAGCTCCTCACGGTGACGACGGGCCTTTCGCATCACGGAACCCAACACAACCCCGACCTTCGGATCAATCGTCAGAACAGCCGGACCCTTTTGGGCTCACAGCCCTGACTCTGGACCCACGAAAAAGTCCCTCACCGGCTATCCTGCCTGGTGAGGGACTTCCCTTCGGTGCGCCACGAGGGATTCGAACCCCCAACCTTCTGATCCGTAGTCAGATGCTCTATCCGTTGAGCTAGTGGCGCGCGTTGTTCGGACTGACGCCGTGCAACTCGAACAACTATACACACCAGTTTCGCTCAAGCTCAAATCGCGTCCGCGTGCGCTTCGCCACATTCGCGCACAGGCGGGCAGTCGCCTCGGCGAACCGGGAATGAAAGCGCGGATTTCAGCAACGAGTCACCAATGAAACAACGCGTCAATTAATTGCAATGACACGTCATGTCAAAGTCTGATTCACGTCAATGAAGTCGTTCTTGTGACCCAATGCACATCTTCGAGTGACCGAAACCAGCGATTTTCGTGCTTGTCCCCATCCTACGGTGGATGTGTACCAACCGCTCGACGGAACCAGCAACCGCCTGAGACGCAACCCCGCACTCGACCTCAAAGGAGACCACTCATGACTGTCCTCGACCATGATGTCGTCGCTGACCAGCTGAAGAATGCACCGACCCGAAACGAGTCGGTACTCTCATTCGTCGGCCGGATCGCCGCCCTCACCACTCCGGATGACATCGTCTGGATCGACGGTTCCGAGGAGCAGAAGAATCAGATCGCCGAGCAGCTCGTCGAGGCCGGCACCATCAAGCGCCTCACCGGCACCAAGGACTCCTACTACGCGGCCTCCGATCCCGAGGACGTCGCCCGCGTCGAGGGCCGCACCTTCATCTGCTCCGAAGAGGAGAAGGATGCCGGCCCGCTGAACAACTGGGTCGCTCCCGCGGAGATGAAGGAAACCCTCAACCCGCTCTTCGCCGGATCGATGCGCGGACGCACCATGTACGTCATCCCGTTCGTCATGGGCCACGCCGAGGCGGACCAGCCGATGTTCGGCATCGAGGTCACCGACTCGGCCTACGTCGTCCTCTCCATGCTCGTCATGGCTCGCTCGGGCAAGTACGCCCTCGATGCGATCGACTCCCAGGATGCGAAGTTCGTCGAGTGCGTGCACTCCGTCGGCGCTCCGCTCGAAGAAGGTCAGGAGGACGTCGCCTGGCCCTGCAACACCACGAAGTACATCACCCACTTCCCCGAAGAGCGCGCCATCTGGTCCTTTGGATCCGGCTACGGCGGCAACGCCCTGCTCGGCAAGAAGTGCTACGCGCTGCGCATCGCCTCGGCGATCGCTCGCGACGAGGGCTGGCTGGCCGAGCACATGCTCATCCTCAAGCTGACGAACCCGGAGGGCGAGGTCAAGTACGTCGCCGCCGCGTTCCCCTCGGCCTGCGGCAAGACGAACCTCGCGATGATCGAACCCACCATCCCCGGCTGGAAGGCCGAGACCCTTGGTGACGACATCGCGTGGATGCGCTTCGGCGAAGACGGCCAGCTCTACGCCGTCAACCCTGAGTTCGGCCTCTTCGGCGTGGCTCCGGGCACCGGATACACCACGAACCCGACTGCGATGCGCGCCATCGAAGCCGGCGGCAACATCTTCACCAACGTCGCCCTGACCGACGACGGTGACGTGTGGTGGGAAGGCAAGACCGACGAGAAGCCGGCGCATCTCACCGACTGGAGGGGCAACGACTGGACGCCTGAGTCCGAGACCCCTGCCGCTCACCCGAACTCGCGTTTCTGCACCCCGATCGCCAACGTTCCCACCCTGGCTCCCGAGTGGACCAACCCGAACGGTGTTCCGATCTCGGCCATCCTCTTCGGCGGTCGCCGGAAGACCACGATGCCGCTGGTCACCGAGACCAAGGACTGGACTCACGGTGTGTTCATGGGTTCGGTGCTGTCCTCGGAGACCACGGCTGCTGCGACCGGAGCTGTCGGCGTCGTCCGCCGCGATCCGATGGCCATGCGCCCGTTCATCGGCTACAACGTGGGCGACTACCTGCAGCACTGGCTCGACATCGGCAACACCGAGGGTGCCCAGCTGCCGAAGATCTTCTACGTCAATTGGTTCCGCCGCGACGACGACAACTCGTTCCTGTGGCCCGGGTTCTCCGAGAACTCGCGCGTTCTCAAGTGGGTCTTCGAGCGCGTGGCCGGCACCGCCGACGCTCAGGAGTCTCCGCTCGGACTCACCCCGGTCGAGGGTGGCTTGGACACCGAGGGCCTCGACTTCACCGATGAGCAGCTGCGCAAGGCACTGGCCATCAAGCCCGAGGAATGGGAGACCGAACTCGGCCTCATCGAGGACTGGTATGCCGAGCTCGGCGATTCGGTTCCGACCGAACTGCGCGCCGAGGTCGAGAACCTCCGGAAGCGCCTCGGCCTGGCCTGAGACGCGGAGAGCCTGAGACTCCCCGAGTCTGACTCGAGTCTCAAGGCCGATGGAGAGGTTCGGCCCCCGGGCTGAGCCGTCCTGTCCCACAGAGAATCCCCCAACCGCCGCCGAGGTGGTTGGGGGATTCTCATGTTTCGTGGGTGTGCGGCCCATGCTCCCGCTGCAACGCGGTATCCGTCCCACACCATCAGCGGCAATTCGCCCCGCTAGCCACACGACGCCCTCGCACCGCCATAACGCACCGATGCAACGGCAGGAGATGTCACTAACGGTGACTGATGCCGAACCGCCGGTACGTGACGCTGCCGGTACATGAACGTTGCCGGTGCGTGAGGCTGCCGGTGCGTGACGCTGCCGGCACGTGGTGCGGGAGGTATGGGGCGATCAGGCGTGGTGAACACCCGCCCCATGACGCTCGTAGTAAGCTAGTACGGCCTCGGTGTCAGGCCCCGTGCAGTGCCGGCACGATGAGGTAGACGCCGAGGAGGACGACGAGTCCGCAGATGCTGAAGACCGCCCAATAGCCGGCCTTGAGCAGCGAGTTGCCCCTGCCCTCTTCGACTCGATCGAGATGAACCGCGCGCATCCGCACGGCCGAGGAGAAGAGGGTGATGACGATGATCGCCGAGATCCAGGTCGCGGCCGCAACGATGACGAACGAGCTCCACTCGATCATTTCGCGTCTCCCTTGTCGCTGGCTTCGGCCCCGACCGAAGAGTCCTTCTGAGCCTCAACCTGAGTCCCGGCCGGCGAGTCCTGCGGCACGGAACCATTCGCGCCCTCGGGGCGGGGGGCCCGGGCTTTCTTCTTCGCACCTCGAGCGCGACGCTTCTCTTTCGCCGCCTGCTTCTCTGCCCACGCCTCTCGGCGGGCTTCACGCCTGGCACGGGCTCGTTTGCGGTTGCGGTCCTTGCGCAGTTTGCGCTTGCGACCGCGAATGTTCACTGCCTCGCCGACGGTGTCGAAACCCGAAAGGTCGGTCTCCTTGGTCTGGCGGGAGCTGAAGTAGATCCAGAGGACGACGATGACTGCGGCCACCGTATCGATGATGACACCGACCAGCCCGAGGTGGGCGATCCCGGCGGCGAGCCCGCCTACGATGGCGGCTGCCGGGATGGTGAACAGCCAGCCCGAAGCGATTCGCCCGGCCGTCGACCACTGGACGTCGGCGCCTTTGCGGCCGAGCCCCGAGCCGAGCACCGAGCCGGAGGCGACCTGGGTCGTCGACAGGGCGAAGCCGAGGTGCGAGGAGGCGAGGATGGCTGCGGCGGTCGAGGTTTCGGCGGACAGCCCCTGAGCGGCCTTGACCGTCGTCAGCTTGGTGCCGAGGGTATCGATGATGCGCCAACCGCCGACGTAGGTGCCGAGCGCGATCGCCAGAGCACACGAGGCGATGACCCAGATGTGGGGGCCGGTGCCGTGTTCCTGCAGGTTCGCGGAGACGAGCACGAGGGTGATGACGCCCATCGTCTTCTGTGCGTCGTTCGTGCCGTGGGCGAGCGCCACCAGGGAGGAGGAGAAGATCTGCCCGTACTTGAACGGTCCGCGACGCGCGGTCTTGCCTTCCTTGTTGCGGCGGGTGATGGCGTAGGCGATGCGGGTGCACAGGTACGCGCTGAACCCGGCGATGATCGGCGCGGCCAACGCCGGGATCACGACCTTGGACAGGAAGACTCCGAAGTCGACGGAGCTGAGTCCGGCACCGACGATGGCCGCGCCGATGAGGCCGCCGAAGAGCGCATGGGACGAAGAGGAGGGAAGGCCGAAGCGCCAGGTCGCCATGTTCCAGACGATGGCGCCGATGAGACCGGCGAGGATGAAGTCGGGAGTGATCTGCACTCCCCCGCCGCCTTCTTTGATGATGCCGCCGGAGATGGTCTTGGCCACCTCGGTGGAGAGGAAGGCGCCGACGAGGTTGAGGATCGCGGCGAGCGTGACCGCCGTCTTCGGTTTGATGGCTCCGGTGGCGATCGGCGTGGCCATGGCATTGGCCGTATCGTGAAAGCCGTTGGTGAAGTCGAAGAACAGTGCCAGTGCTATGACGAGCACGACAACGAAGATGATTTCCACTAATCGACCTTGGGTGTAGACACTATTCGGACCGTGGATGATGCAGCTGGCGGCCAGCGATCACTATCCCGCTGAAGTCTACCCTCGACTTCTGCCGATCTTCATCCGCAGTTCGACCCTACTCCACTCCGTTTACCGGATGTTCACTTTTGACGTGGGCAAATGCGCTCCGCCCGGAGCAGAATGCAATAGCGCTCACATTACGGGCGGAGCACAGATGGACTCTCAGGCCACGAATCCGTCGGCGACGTCGAGCGCCTGGTCGAGGACGTCGAGTCCGAAGCGCAGATCCGCGTCCCCGATGTTCAGCGGCGGCACCACGTGGATCCGGTTAAAGTTCGCGAACGGGAGGACTCCACCGGATTTGAGGGCGGCGACGACCGCGTTCATCTCCGGTGAGCTTCCGCCGTAGGCGGCCAGGGGTTCCTTCGTCACCCGGTCGCGCACGAGCTCGACCGCCCAGAAGCAGCCCCGTCCACGCACGTCACCGACCGAGGTGTGGCGAGAGGCCATCTCCTGCAGTGCCGGTCCGATGATCTCAGCGCCGAGGCGGTCGGCGTTGTCGACCATCCCCTCGGTCTCCATGGCGTTGATCGTCGCCACTGCGGCCGCACAGGCCAGCGGGTGGCCCGAATAGGTCAGACCGCCCGGGTAGGCCCGGTCGCGGAAGGTCTCGAAGATCGCGTCCGAGATCGCGACGCCGCCCAGCGGCACGTATCCGGAGTTCACTCCCTTGGCGAAGGTGATGAGGTCCGGCGCAACGCCCCAATGATCGAGTGCGAACCAGCGACCGGTGCGCCCGAAACCGGCCATCACCTCGTCGGCAATGAAGACGATCCCGTGCTTCGCCGTCAGTTCGCGCACACCTTCGAGGTATCCGGCCGGAGGACCGTAGATCCCGGCAGTGCCCGGCACGGTCTCGAGGATGAGGGCGGCGATGTTGCCCGGTCCTTCCAGCGTGATCATGTCTTCGAGGTGGGCCAGTGCCCGCTGCGTCTCCTCGGCTTCGGAACTCGAGTTGAAGTAGGAGCGGTACTGGTAGGCGGGCATGAAGTGGACGATGCCTTCGGCCGAGTAGTCGTTGGCGAACCGTCGCGGGTCGCCGGTGACGTTGACGGCCAGCTGGGTTCCGCCGTGATAGCTGCGATAGGCCGAGAGCACCTTCGTCCGCCCGGTGTGCAGCCGCGCCATGCGGATGGCGTGCTCGTTCGCATCGGCCCCGCCGTTAGTGAAGAACACATGGTCGAGGTCTCCGGGGGTGCGCTCGGCGATGAGTCGAGCCGCCTCGGAGCGGGCGTCGTTGACGTACTGCGGGGCAATCGTGCACAGCCTGCCCGCCTGCTCCTGGATCGCTGCGACCACGCTCGGGTGCTGGTGGCCGATGTTCGTGTTGACCAGCTGTGAGGACATGTCGAGCAGCTTCCGGCCCTCACCGTCCCAGACATAGGATCCTGCGGCGTCGATGATCGTCATCGGGTCGAAGGGACCCTGCGCCTGCCAGGAGTGGAAGACGTGGGCCCGGTCGAGTTCGTGGGCACGGCGCCCGGCGTCGATGCGGTCGGCGTCGATGCGGTCAGCGTCGACGCGCGATTCGGTGAGCGGGGAATCCGCGGTGGTGGTCATGGGTGCTCCTTCGCCGAGGTGGCTGTGCGTGAGAGGTCAGTCGTTGGTGGGGAATCCGAGGTTGAGTCCGCCGTGGCTGGGGTCGAGCCAGCGCGAGGTCACGACCTTGCCGCGGGTGAAGAAGTGGACGCCTTCGTCGCCGTAGGCGTGGGTGTCTCCGAACAGCGAGTTCTTCCACCCGCCGAAGGAGTAATAGCCCACCGGCACGGGGATGGGCACATTGATGCCGACCATTCCGACCTCGACCTCGGTCTCATAGCGGCGGGCCGCTCCTCCGTCGTTGGTGAAGATCGCGGTGCCGTTGCCGTAGGGGTTGGAGTTGATGAGCTCGAGGCCTTCGTCGTAGCCGGGGACGCGGACGACGGCGAGGACGGGGCCGAAGATCTCGTCGGTGTAGATCGACATATCGGGGCTGACATGGTCGAACAGCGTCGGGTTGAGGAAGAAGCCCGCATCGGCCGTGTTCTCGCGACCGTCGAGGACGATGGTGGCGCCTTCGGCCGCGCCGGCGTCGATGTAGCCGGCGACCTTGTCTCTGTGGGCGGCGGTGACCAGCGGTCCCATGTCCGGTTCGTCCGCTCCGTCACCGACCCGCAGGGTCCGCGTGCGTTCGGCGATCTTGGCCACGAGCTCATCGGCGATGGACTCGACGGCGACGACGACGGAGATCGCCATGCAGCGCTCACCGGCCGCACCGTAGCCGGCGTTGACGGCGGCATCGGCGGCGAGGTCGAGATCGGCATCCGGCAGGACCAGCATGTGGTTCTTCGCCCCGCCGAGGGCCTGGACGCGTTTGCCGGTGGCGGTGCCGTTCTCGTAGACGTACTGAGCGATGGGAGTCGAGCCGACGAAGGACACCGAGGCGACCTCCGGGCTCTCGAGCAGCGCGTCCACGGCCTCCTTGTCCCCGTGGACGACGTTGAACACGCCGTCGGGCAGTCCCGCTTCCTTCCACAGTTCGGCCAGCCAGTTCGCCGCCGAGGGGTCCTTCTCCGAGGGCTTGAGGACGACGGTGTTGCCGGTGGCGATGGCCACGGGGAAGAACCACATGGGCACCATGGCCGGGAAGTTGAAGGGCGAGATGATGGCCGAGACGCCGAGCGGCTGGCGCAGGGAGTGGACATCGATCTTCGTCGAGGCGTTCTGCGTGTGACCGCCGCGGAGGTGGCCGGCGATGCCGCAGGCGAATTCGACGACCTCCTGGCCGCGAGCGACCTCCCCGAGGGCGTCGGAGACGACCTTGCCGTGTTCGGCCGTGATGATCTCAGCCAGTTCCTGTTTGCGCGCGTTGAGCAGCTCACGGAAGGCGAAGAGGATCGACGTCCGCTTCGCCAGAGAGGTGTCGCGCCAGGCGGGGAAGGCCGCCGCAGCGGCGTCGATCGCCGATTCCACGGTGGCCCTCGACCCCAGCGCCACCTGGCCGGTCACCTGACCGGAGGCCGGATTCGTGATTTCGCCGAGGCGGGTGTCGGTGTCCGCGGTCACGGCCTGTCCGTTGATCCAATGGGTGAGCGTTGCCATGAAGGCTCCTTCTGCGTCGCCGAAGAGTCGGTTGAGTCCATCTTCGATCTGCCGCACCGATCCCGAAAGCGTCAGAGTGTCAGAATGTTCCGCTCTGGCTTTACACTGTGTCAATGGACAGCGTGTGGGAATCGAGCGGATCATCGCTGAGCATCGCCGGTCTGCTCGAGTTCGAGGTGATCAGTGCCGCGGAGCCGCTCGTGCTGGCCGGCACTGCTTGTCTTGACCGGGCGATCCGCTGGGTCCACATCGCCGACTCCGAACACGTCGAGCGCTTCCTCGAAGGCGGGGAACTCGTGCTGACCACGGCCACGACCTTCCGTCATTCGCCTGCGGCGATGGCGGAGTTCCTCGACCAGCTCGAACGCGCGGGTGCCGCTGGGACGATCATCGAACTCGTCGACGAGGACTCGGCCTTCGACGAGGCGGCGGGCGCGATCGTGCGGGAGGCCGCCTCGGCGAGGGAGCTGCCCGTCATCGTCCTGCCGCGGCGGGTGAAGTTCGTCAGGATCACCGAGCTCGCGCATCGCAGTCTGCTCGCGCAGCAGATCTCGCGGCTCGAACATGCTCGGGAGATCCACGAGACGTATACGCAGCTGAGCCTCGATCGGGCCGAGGCGCAGACGATCGTCGATCGCACGGCCGAGCTGCTCGGCACGGCAGTCGTTCTCGAGGATGTGTCCCATCGGGTGCTCGCACATTCCGGCCGCGGTTCGCAGGCTCTTGCGCAGAAGTGGGCCGACCTCGTCAGCGGTGCGAATCCGGTGCCCGACGGGCTGGATGCGACGCGGTGGCGGCAGACTCCGGTGGGTCTGCGGTCTCGCCGGTGGGGTCGGCTCGTCGTCCCCGGTGCTGCCGAGTCCGTCGCCGATCTCGATCAGGTGATCGAACGCGCCGGTGAAGCCCTGACGCTGACCCGGATGGCCGATCGCGATGAGCAGGATCTGCTGCTGCAGGCTCAGAGCGGGCTGATCAGAGAGATCACGGACTCAGAAGGACTCGACGAACGTGCGGCGCTGGAACGTGCCCGTTCACTGGGATTCACTCCGGCCGACGGGGCCGAGCTCACTCCGGTGGTCATCCGGATCGACCGTGAAGCCGACACCGATCCGACTCGAGTGCAGCTGCAGGAGCGGGGCCTGACGCAGGAGATCACTTCCGCCGCTTCGCGCCTGAATCTGTGTGTGCTCATGACGAGCCTGCAGTCGGGGGCTTTCGGGTTCGTCCTGGCACCTGGTCGCGGGAGAGGCAGACGGTCGCAGCAGAGTCCGCGCAGCACCGAGGAGGCCGATGACTGGCTCAACCGCCTCCTCGCCGAGCTCGAGGGGCTTGCAGCCAGCTGGGTGGTCGGGGTCGGCCGGAGCAGCACCTCTCTGCTTCAGGCTGTCGCCGGTCTTGAAGCGGCGTCCCACGTCGCCGAGGTCGCCTCGACTCTCGATGTGCGTGAGCGCTCGTTCTACCGCTCCTCGGATGTGCGTATCCGCGGGTTGCTGTCTCTGTTGGCCGAGGACTCGCGGCTGCGCGCCTTCGCCGAGGGAGAGTTGTGGCCGCTGCTCGGCGCCTCCGGTCGTGATGGCGGTCGCCGGGACGGGGTGCTGTCGCCGGCCGCGGATTCCGCAGATGAGGGACTGCTCGACTTCCTCGAGCTGTACCTCTCCCACGGTGGCAACAAATCCGCGATGGCGCGGGCCGGGCACCTGTCCCGGCCCGCGCTCTACGCGCGGATTACGCGTCTGCAGGACCGCCTCGGCGTCTCACTCGATGATGCGGAGTCACGCACGGCGCTGCACGTGGCGCTGCTGTGGTGGAGGATGTATGGCTGAGGATCGGGCGGCAGGCCACCCGGTCCGCAGTGTTTCAGTTGAGAATTGAGCGGATCAAATCCGTGACGGGGATTCCTCGGTCGGCCGCCTCGGCGCGATTGACGTAGCGACGATCGCCGGGCAGACGATCCATGCCCGCGTCGCGGAGCATATCGACGAATTCGCGGACTCGGCCCAGGTAGGCGTCGTTGCCGCCGCGCTCGGGGTCGAGGACGATGAAGAGCTGACCGGTGCGGAAGGTGTGGGCACCGTCGGGGGCCTCCGCGTCGATCTCGTAGGTGAAGGCACCGCCGGTCAGCCCGGCCGCCAGCGTTTCGATCATGAACGACAGCAGTGCACCCTTATGCCTGCCGATGGGCCGGATTCCGCCGCCGTCGAGGATGGCGCTGGGATCCGTGGTGTCCGCGCCGGTCGAGTCGACCCCGGTCCCGACCGGAACGTCCCGGCCCTCGGCCCGCAGCAGCTGCAGGTCCCCGTGGGACATCGACGATGTGGAGAAGTCGAAGACGATCGGGTCCGCACCAGCCACGGGAGTGGCGAAACCGAACGGGTTGGTGCTGAAGACCGGGCGCGTGGCCCCTTCGGGAACGACGGCGAGCTTGCCGCTGGCGATCATGCCCATCGCCACCCGCCCCTCGCGGGCAAAGGCTTCGAGGTCGGGCCACAGAGCACTGAAGTGATGGGTACTGCGCAGGGCGATGACAGCGACGCCGGACTCGGCAACCGCCTCGTCGATCGTCGGACGCGCCTCGGCGAGTGCGGGTTGCGCGAAGCCGTTGCGTCCGTCGATGCGGATATAGGAGGGGCCGACAACGTCGATGTTCGGCTCCGCAGCCCCGTCCGCCCAGCCGCGGGTCAGCGAATCGAGGTAGCCGGCGACCCGGAAGACTCCGTGGCTGAGAGTGCCGTCGCGCTCACAGGTGGCACAGTTGGTCGCCAGCACTTCGGCCACCGAAGGCGAAGCGCCGGCGGCCACGAGCTTCTCTTCGATGGCCGAGACAAGGTCATCGAAAGAGATTCGGTCGGGTTCATTCGTCATTGTGTGCTCCTCATGTGCGGTCGATCGTGTCGGCGTCGACCACTGCCCTTACCCAGCAGACTATCGTTCGATCGGTCATCGGCCCTGCGGATCCTTGTCCGTTCCTCGGTTCTCGTCTGCGGGTTCTCAGTTCTCTTCTGCCGGTTCCGCCGCGCTCGTGCCGCCGCTCCAGATGTCACCGACGGTAAAGCCGATCGGGAACGGATCGTCGGGCTCGAGGACGAGCTGCTGGAATCCGGTGATCCATCCGCGCCCGGTGATCGAGGGGATCACGGCCGGCAGTCCGCAGATCTCGGTCTCTTCCTTCACCACGGCGGTGAAGGTCGTTCCCAGCATCGATTCGTGGACGGATCGCTGACCGACGGCCAGTTCGCCGCGGGCGTGCTTGGCTGCGACTCGGCCGCTCGTGCCGGTGCCGCAGGGCGAACGGTCGAACGTCCCCGTCCACGTCCTCGGATCGTCGAGGTCGACGATGCCGTTGGGCAGGACGACCGCATTGCGTCCGTCGGTGCCCGCTGTGCGGGCGGGCCCGTGGATCAGCGGCAGACCGATCGCGTCGATCTCCGGGATGAGAGGATGCCTCACCTCGAAGGTCTCGTTCGCCGCCTGCCGCATCACGCTGGCCGCTCTGATAATCTCCTCGGCATTGCCCGGATCAAGGTCCACGCCGAGGCTGTCCGCCGCAGTCTGCACGTAGAACTGACCCCCGAATACGATGTCGACGGGGATCGTCCCATACCCCGGCACCTCGAGCGGCAGGTCGAGTCCGTGGACGAATGCCGGGACGTTGTCGAAGGTCACCGACGTTGCTCGGCCCGCTTCCACCTCGGCGCGGACCGTGACGATGCCGGCGGCGGTATCGATGCGCAGCTCAGTGACCGGTTCGCTGACGTCGACGGATCCGGTCTCGATCAGCGCCGTGACGGTGCAGATGAGGTTCAACCCCGACATCGGCTTGAACCCGCCCTGCTCCATCACGATCATTCCGAAATCGCAGCTCGGATCTGTCGCAGGCACGACGATCGGCGAGCACAGGCCGGGATAGCCGCGGGGTTCGTGGAGGATGAGGTTCCGGAAGTCGTCGAGGTGCTCTTCGCAGTATCGGAGCTTTTCGGCCATCGTGGCACCTTTGACCCGCAGTCCCGAGCCGATGAGCACGCGACCGGGTTCGCCGGCCGCGTGAACATCGACGGCCTGGATGAGCTGTCTGTTCTTCACGTTCCCTCGTCTCTGCTCGGGCGGGCCTCAGCCCACGATTTCGCTGCCGGCGACTTGCTGTGTGGTCATGAGCCCATCCTCGTGAGTTCGGGCCCGTGCGGCGTTGACGTAAATCGTTCAGGAACGATTCGGGGACACACGAGCGAGCTGCTCACCGGGCAGCGTCGAGCTTCCACCAGTCATGAGTCCGGATAGCAGCCGAGCAGATCCCGGTGCCAATGTCAGACCGAGCATCGAATCTCCGGAGTTGTTGTAGGCGTTCTTCACGGAGTCCAGGCGCCCGATGACGGGAAGGCCGTCAGGAGTCATGGGGCGCGACCCAGCCCATGGAGCCAGTTCTCCCTGACCGTCGCCCCAATCACGGAATGCTTCCTGAGCCGCGCGGCGGATCGCACCGACGCGGACCTCGTTGACGTCGTCGTCCGTGCTGCCGAACTCCATCGTGCCCGCGAGCCTGAGCATGCCGTTCAGCGGAGTGAGGGCGACGCGAGCATCTTCGAGGGTCAGGGATGTGCGCAGCTGAATCGGAGCGGGTGAGTAGTCAATGCTGTAGCCCTTGCCCGAGTAGATCGGGACCTTCTGACCGAGTTGCCCGGCCAACACGCCGGACGGGACACCGGCCGAGATGACAAGTGCATCGGCCTTGATGACCTCCGAGTCCGAGGTGACAACTGCGGTCACAGCGTCGCCGGAGCGAACGAAGCGTCCGACCCGAGTGTCTTCTCGCACGACTACGCCGAGATCAGAGAGTTTCGCGAGGAGGCCCGCTGTCAGAGAATCGGGTTCGATCTGTCGGTCAGCCGAGAAGGACAGACCGTGGCGGATTCGATCGCTGAGAGCCGGTTCGGCCTCGCGGACTTCGTCATCATGCAGTCGCCGCGGCCGGTGGCCCGCGGCCTCGAAAGCGGGCAGGCTCGCACAGTGCTCGTCGAAGCGTTCCCGAGTCTCGAAAGCCAGCAGCACACCACGGTCGTGCATCTCGAAGTCGATGCCTTGAGCCTGGTACTCATCGAAGAGATCGTTCGCATCCTCGCCGAGGCGCAGGTGGAGGTCGAGTCCGGCTTCGAAGTCACGTGCGTTGCAGTGCCTGGCCATCTGCAAAAGGAATTTGAGATAGCCGGGCGCAAGGGACGGCTTGATCGATAGTGGGCTGTCGGGCTTGAGCATCCATCGGATCCCCTGAAGCAGCACCCCTGGGGCAGGCACCGGGGTGCTCTCGGCGATAGCGATCTTTGCGGCATTTCCGTGGGAGGCACCCGCACCGCATCGGGCAGCCTCGATGACGGTGACGTCGTGTCCACTCAGCGCCAGTTCGTAGGCGCTGGTCAGCCCGACCACGCCGCCTCCGATGATGACTGTCTTCAATCGGTTGCCCTCCGTTGGTCCCCGAACCGGCTGCTTCGCCGCCGGATCAGGGCCGACGTCACCGAAGTTGCCTCATGTATGACCATCTATTGAAAGAGACGCTATGCAGTGCTGTCAGGTTCGTCAATGGTCTCAGCCGCTCTTCCCGAACAGCCCAAGATCAGGCTCAGTCTTCGTAGCGGATTTCGACGCGACGGTTCTTCGCCCGGCCCTCGGGGTCGTCTTTGCCGTTCTTCTCATTCGACTCGACGGGCTCGGACTCGCCGAAGCCCTTTGCCGCCACGTCAAGGTCGGAGTTCTCCGAGGTGAGCACGTCGGCCACGGCCTTCGCACGGTCTTCGGAGAGCTTCTTGTTGTAGTCGTCCTCGCCCTTGGAATCCGTATGTCCGCCGACGATGATCTCGGAGTCGGTGGGCAGGTCCTTGACGAGTTCCTTGATCTTCTTCTTCGCGGCCTCGCTCAGTTCGGCCGAGTCGAAGTCGAAAAGGATATCGGTATCGAGGGTGACCACGGTGTCGCCGCCGCTGACCTTCGTCGTCTCAACGTCTTCGATCCCCTTCTCCAGGTCATGGATGCCAGGTTCGAGTTCGACGATACTTTCGTCGATCCGCGACTGGTCAGGATCAGTGAAGTCATCCGGTGTCGGAGTACCGCGATCGGCAATATCCTGCGGAGTCACAGGGTCAGCGAATGCAGATGCGGTTGGACCGGCGACAACGAGGCCGGCAGCCAACAGCACCGCGACCGGTCCGGCAGCTGCGTGCTTCACGAGATCTTCACTCCGGTAACGAGATTCATCCCGTCGACGACAGAGACCTCAACTTCATCGACGTCCGGTGGCGGTGCGGCAAAGACAGCGAAAGCGTAGTGGGTCTGGCCGGGCTTGAAGTTCGTACCCACAGAGTCCGTCTGTGCTTTATCGACGCTGTACTTGAGCACATGGTGCTTGCGCAGGTTCTGAGAGTCGACAAGGAACGGACTCCAGCTTCCATTGCCGAGGTAACCGTAGAGATTGTCGCCGGGATCATCCTCATCGGCCGCCTTCTCCGAGTTCACGGTGAACGCGAACTGCGCCACGAGAGTCTCGCCCTTCCGCTTCAATGGGAACAGCTGAACAGTCATCGTTGCCTCGTCGTCACCTTTGACGGTCGCGGGGATGTCTTGAGTGGCGACAGGATCGGGCAGATTATTCGGGTCGAGGCCGGCCGCCTCGGCGGATCCGGATTCCCCCTTGGAACCAGCGGCTTCGCTGGACTCCTCCGTTGATTCCTGGGTCTGTGCATCGTCAGCACTCTGCTTGTCCGCATCGTCGCCGGACGAACAGGCGGTCAGTGTCAGCGCGAGAACGGCTGCGGCAGCGGACAGAGCTGTCCTGCTGATCGGGGACATAGAGATCTCCTCAAGTGTCGCCGGAGCCGTGTTTGTCCTGGTCAGCTCCGGTGGCGGGGATGGTCGCGGATCATCCTACCTCGGACAAGTGAACTTTCACTACACAGCACGTATATCAAGATGAACTCCGGGTTCAGCACCCGCAGGCTCGAAATTCATGCGCCCCGATCACGATCACCACAAATGCACTTTGAAGCCGCTTTTGATGAGAAGTGGGGGTGGAATCGGGTTATAGGCCAAAATGTGTGTACAGGATGGCCTGCTTGCCCAGTAGCCAGTAGGGCAAGACTGGATTGAACATGCTCTGCAACCATGTTCAGTGCCCAATCCCAGAAATCACCCCGTCTGTGGTGTATGTGCAAACAAGCTCGTCAAGAATGGCAAAACCGGTGCCGGACGCACCAGGTGGCGGTGCAAACACTGCGGCTGTTCAGCAATTCAGACGCGCACCGATTCGGCGAAGAAGGCAGACTTCAACAGCTTCATCGCATGGTTGACCAGCACGCAGCCACGAGGCGATTTCGCTACCAGCACTCGTACCTTCACACGAAAGATTCAATGGTGCTGGAACGTAACCCCCAGGGTGGTCCTGACAGGCGAGATCCATGACCAGATCATGCTCGACGGCACCTACTTCAACGGTTGGTGCGTGCTCATCGCCTACACCGGCACTCACGTCATCGACTGGCAATGGTGCGACCAGGAGAAGAACGCGTCCTGGACAGCCCTCATCAGCCGCATCCCCGCCCCGGTGGCTGCGATCGTCGATGGCAACGGACCATTGACGACAACGATCAAGCGACTCTGGCCGACCACCCGTATCCAACGGTGTCACTTCCACATCCGACAGGCCGCACATCGGTACCTGACCATGCGGCCTGTCCTGCCGGCGAACAAGGAACTCCTCGGCCTGTTCAAGATGCTGCCGAAGGTCACCAGCCTCGACGAAGCCGCGAAGTGGACAGGCGCATTCACGTCCTGGGAAGCGAAATGGGAGTCGTTCCTCAAACACCGCACCCAGGTGCGGTCAGGAACACCCCGACCGGCACACGTGAAGCCGGGACAGCGCTGGTGGTACACGCATCTTCGGACCCGTCGAGCCCACAACCTGCTGACAGGACTCCTCCGCGACCGGCAACTGTTCACGTGGCTAGGGCGTGTCTGATAAATGCTGTAACCAAGCGATGACACCGTTGAGCACGACAGCGGCTCGATAGACGACGGCGAGTTTGTCATAGCGAGTGGCCAGTCCTCGCCACTGCTTCAAACGGGCGTACCCGCGCTCGATGACATTGCGGCCCTTGTATTTGATTGCATCGAACTTCGGTGGATGGCCACCCTTTGATCCTCGCCGGAGACGATGGCCTTGCTGATCGGAGGGTTCGGAGATGACTGCCTCGATCTTCCGCGACCGCAGCAGTGACCGGTTCGCTCTCGATGAGTAGGCCTTGTCGCCAAGGACGGCGTCCGGGCGGGTGCGTCGACCGACCTGAAGGTTGTCCAACAGAGGGGCGAGCATCGGGCTGTCGCCGTCCTGGCCAGCGGTGCAGATTGACACCAGCGGCAGTCCGTGGCCATCGACGAGCTGATGAGTCTTTGTTGACAAGCCTCCGCGCGAGCGGCCGAAAGCGTGGTCAGGCGACTCTGTCAGTAGATCCTTGTAATTCGACGAGTCCCTTTTTTAGGCGGCTGATGTTCGTCGCGTGTTGATGTGCGCGAGCGATCGTGGAGTCGACTGAGACGGTGAAGTCGACTTTGTCATTCTTTGCCGCGTGGACAGTCAGAGCCTGGTGGATGGCATCCCAGGTGCCGTCGGCGGCGAGGCGGCGGTGCCAGGTCCACACGGTCTGCCATTTGCCGAAGGTCTCGGGCAGATCGCGCCAAGCGATACCGGTGCGGTAGCGGTAGATGATGCCCTCGATCATCTGTCTGGGATCGGAGAACGGGCGGCCTCGTCGGCCGGTCGGTGCCGGGAGGTAGTCGGCGATGAGAGCCCATTGGTCATCAGTGAGTAGTTGGAATCGAGACACGATTCCAGGGTTTCAGAATCCCGCCGGGAAATTTATCAGACACGCCCTAGAACTAGCCGAAGACGACTACACGATCGCGAAGACTACGAACCCATTAGAGGGCGGCCCGAACAAAGCGATCAAGGACTTCCTCCGAGCCCATCGAGGACTGAACATCGATCATGCCCGCCGAGGAGTCGACTGGCTGTTGTATCTGCGCACCGAGGCACCCAAGGACCCGTGGTCGTTCGTTACTCCACGAGCGTGGACACCACCGCGCAGCGTCCCGAATGTGGTGAAACCCGACACGGGCCGAGAGGAGACGAATCTTCTCTACGGGACGGGATTCAGCGTCGAGGATGGCAATGGGATCCAGAAGGGCTGGGGCGGCAGAACCCGGTGAGAACCAGCATCGACACGCCCTGCCCATACACACATTTTGGCCTATAACCCGTGGAATCTGGGCGCAAGCGATTCGGCGGGAACGCAAAAACCCCTACACCCGATATCTCATCGGATCGCAGGGGTTCTGCTTAATGCGGAGCCGGTGGGATTTGAACCCACGGTCCCCCTATTGGAGGACTTCACCTTAGCAGGGTGACGCTTTCGGCCGCTCAGCCACGACTCCTTTGCAGTACGGTGATCCGCTCCGGCGAAATGCACGGTGACACACCCTCCAGCACTACAGATAACAGCCTAAGGTAAAGGTGGCATCCAGGGCAAAGCGCGGAGTCGGAGAGTGGGCTTCGTCATAATCCGGTCCACCGCTGAAGCCCGCGAAACCGGGCCGAATGTCCCTTCTGCACTGCTCTCCCACACCGGAATTCCAGCATTCATCAATGTCCGGGCGTAAAATCGGCGTGAAGTGCTTTGCGGTCCGAACTCTTCTTCCCGCGGGAACACCGGTCGATTACCCGACGACGACGGCGATGTTCCCTGCGCCCGAGAGGAGAACGGCGAGCGGGCCGTACTGCACGAGTAGACAGTTCTGAGGAGAAGACAACTTGCCAGAGTTTCCCCCTGACAAGCGCGGACCGCACGGGAGCGACCCCAATTCCCAGACAACTGGTCGTCGGCTCCGCGCCTCCTCTCGCCCCCGCTTCCGTGGAGACACCGCCGCCAGCGACGATCATTCGACACCGCAGTCGAGCTCGCACGCCCGCTCGCAACAGCAGAACTCGCGTCCGTCGATACCCGAGCAGGCAGACTCCCCTCACAGCGCGCATTCCGGCTACAGTGCCGATTCCCGCTACGGCGCCGACGCTTACCGCCGTGACGCGCAACAGCAACCAACTCAGGGAGTCGAGCCCCGCCGGCCCGGCGAGAACTCCGGCCAGGATTCCGCCGCTCGGTCACCGCATGCTCCACCACCGCGCCCGGTAGCTCCGCGCACTCGCCGCGAAGCACGGATGCTGCGCGCTGCCGCCGCCAGCGGAGCTTCAGCAGCCGGAGTCGCCGCCGCAGCGAACTCGAATTCGAACTCGTCCGACGCTTTCGACGCGAACTTCCACCGCAATGCTGCCCACGATGCCCCGCGCACGTTCGCACGCAGCGAATCGGCCACTTCGGCGAGGGATCCCCGTGACTCCGCCCGATCGGACAACTTTTGCACGGAAGACGCGCCGACGACCCGCCGCGATGCACGCGAACGGCACTCCGCCGAATCCCGCGGCCAGGGCCGGAAGAAGGCACCAGCCGCACGATCAACACGCAATGCCGCGGCCGCAGCAGCGGTCGGCGCGGGCAGCACAGCATCCGCTGTCGGAGCATCGTCTGCCGCCAGAAGAGCCGACGACAACGGCCCAACGCACAACGCGAAGCCCGCCGAGCACGGACCGGCACGGGCCCGCCGTCATTCCTCCCGCCTCGGCGAAACCTTCCCCAGCCTCGTCGGTTGGACTTCGCTGAGTACGCTGCTGCCCGGAATCGGACTGCTGCGCACACGATTCCGTCCCGCCGGCCTCGTCGTGTTCGGACTCTTCGTCCTCACTCTCCTCGCCGGGCTCGTGTATCTACTGGTCAAGGGGCCGGTGCGGGCTATCGCCACGGTCGTCGCCAGCCCCTCTCTGCTCAACTTCCTCGCGATCGCCGCCGTGCTCGTGGCCGTGATCTGGATCCTCGTGATGATCGTGTCACACCTCGGGCTGCGCCGCGGGCACAAATACCGGCCCTGGCAGAACAAGATGGCAGGCATCCTCGTCGTCTCCCTGGCCCTCATCATCGGCATCCCGCTGGGCGTCGGCTCCGTCTTCGCACGCGTGCAGTCGGACACTGTGGCCAGCCTCTTCGGTGACAGCACAGGCAAGGCCCACAGCCCCGAGGAGCTCTGGGCGGACAAGCCGTACATCAACGTCTTCCTCATGGGCCGCGACAACGGCGACGACCGTGAGGGCACACGCCCGGACACGATGCTCGTGGCCTCGATCGACACGAAGACCGGCAACGCCGCGCTCATCTCCGTGCCCCGCAACCTCGCGTTCCCGATCTTCCCCGAAGACAGCGAACTCGAAAAGGCCTGGCCAGACGGGTTCCGCCCCTCCGGCGACCCCTCCGAAGACCTCATCAACGCCGTGTGGCAGTGGGGTGAGCAGAACCCCGATAAGATCGGCGACGACCACGGACTCGAACCGGGAATGTGGACGACGATGCAGGCTGTCGAAGGCTCGCTGGGGCTGAAGCTCGACTATTGGGCCGCGGTCGATATGGCCGGGTTCGAAGATGTGGTCGATGCCATCGGCGGAGTCCAGATCGACGTCGAACGCCCCATCCCGATGGGCGGCGGAACGTCGATGTCCGGCGTGAAGAACGAGGTCTACGGTTGGGTCGATCCCGGCCCGCAGGTGCTCAAGGGCAAGGACGCACTGTGGTACGTCCGCTCCCGCGAAGGCAGCGACAACTACGACCGCATGTGCCGTCAGCAGCGCATGCTCAAGACCACGCTCGAACAGATCGATCCGCAGGAGATCGCCACGGCCTATCCGAAGCTCGCGAACTCCGCGACCCGGAACATCGCGACCTCGATTCCGCAGAACGAGATCCCGGCCTTCATCGAGCTCGCCCTGATGATGCAGAAAGGCGACGTCACGACGGTCCAGATCAACAACGATGTCACCCCCACCTACGACCCCGACTTCGATGTCCTCCATAAGTGGATCCTCGGCGAGGTCAAGGGTGCATCGGACGGCGAGGAGACTCCGAAGCCGACGAACGTCGGCAGCAAGTCCCAGGAGTCCGGTGACAGTGCGGATGCGTCCGAGGACACCGCCACCGAGGATGCAGGTGCCGACAGTGCCGAAGCTGCGGACTCCGCCGATGGTGCGACCGAGGAAGGCGGCGCCGAGGCGGCCCCCACCGAAACGACGACGCCGGGTGAGCCCGATGCTGAGGGCAAGTGCTACCCGAAGGGGTACAAGCCCGGTGACGACTTCCCTGGCTACCCCGGCCCTAACGGCGGAACCGGCGAGCAGGGGTGAACGACACCCCACAGACTCCCATCCCCGCGGTCGCGATCATCGGCGTCGGACCGCGCGGTCTCACTGTCCTGGAGAGGCTTGTGGCGTTGGCGGCGAAGCGCTTCGCTGGCAGCTCCGAGACCGCGCTGACTATCCACCTCATCGACCCGTATCCGCCGGGTGCCGGCATCGTGTGGCGCACCGACCAGCCCGAGTCTCTGCTGATGAACACCACCATTGCCGAGCAGACGGTCTTCCCCGACTCCAGTTGCACCTTCCTCGGCCCCGATGATGTGCCGACCGGACCGTCCATGGCCGAGTGGTATGTCGCGGACGGCGGCACCGAACCGCTGCACTCGACGTTCCCCAGCCGCAGCCTCTACGGCCGCTACCTCCGCGATGCCTACCGCCGCATCCGCGGCCACGCACCGGACTTCATCGAGATCGTCGAGCATCCGACGAAGGCCGAATCCGTCATCGACCTGCCCACGATGGATCTCCCGCAATCCGCGCCCGAGGAATTACGGGCCGCGGTCCCCGAGCAGCTCGTGCGTTGCCAGAACGGCACGACGATCGTCGCCAGCGCCGTCGTGCTCGCCGTCGGCCACATCCCCAGTGCCCAGCCGGAGGAGCGCGCCCGCCTCGCGGCGTTCGCCGAGCAGAATGGCGGGCTGTATCTGCCGCAGGGCCTGCCCGCAGAAACCCCCGTCGCCGAGGTGGCCCCCGGTGAGCGTGTCATCGTCCGTGGCATGGGGCTCAACTACTTCGACCTGCAGACCTTGTTCACTCATGAGCGCGACGGTCGCTATCTTCCGCAGCCCGGCGGGCACCTGAAGTATGTGCCCAGCGGAGACGAACCGCGATTGGCGCTGGGATCACGTCGCGGAATCCCGTATCGCAGCAAACCGATCTGTCAGGAGCATCCTCGGCGGGACTGGCCGCTGCGGTATTTCACGAAGGACAATGTCGCGCTGCTCGCCGGACTCGACAACCTCGATGGGGAGCGCAAAGCCGGTGCGCGGTTCAATGACCAGCTGTGGCCGCTCATCCTCGCCGATCTGCGTTTGGCGTACTATCACACGCTCTCCCAGGTCCGTCCCGAAGCGTTCGCCGATGACCCCGGTCAGCTGCGTGAGGCCATCGGCGAGGCCGTGTCACGCCACCTGACCCGACGCACCTGGCAGGAGACCCACCCGCAGGCGGCGGGCGATGCCGGTGCCGCCGAGACCACCGAGGAGACCGCCCGCCAGGGCCGCGTCACTCGCGAAGCCTTCGCCTGGTCGGAGATCGAAGAGGCACTCGTGCCCGATCCTGCCGATCGCATGTCTCTGCACACTCTGCTCAACCCGCTCGAAGGCGAGCTGTTCACCAGTCGCGAACCCGGCGAGCCCGGTTCCCTGCACGAGTGGATGCTCGACTTCCTGCGCACCGACCTGCACAGCTCCCTGGCCGGTCCGACCGGCAGCCCGGAGAAAGCATTGTTCACTGTGCTGTGGCAGTCCCGCCTGCTGCTCAAGGACCTCATCGTCGCCGGTCACATCGATCGGGTGAGCATCGACATGGAGATCCTCGGCTGGTTCGAGGGCTTCGTCTCCGGCATCTGCGATGGGCCTCCCCCACAGCGGATCGCCGAACTCCTTGCCCTCGCCGAGGCGGGAATCGTGTCCTTCATCGGCCCCGATATGCGCATTGAGGAGAACCCGGACGCACTCGAAGCGCGTGAGGCGAACGCCGCTGCGGTATCCGGGACGGCCGCCGATGTGGCGTCCGGGGCGAAAACGCCGGGGCCGCGACCGGAGCTCTTCACGGTCACCTCGGCGCAGGCCGCCGGTGAGATCACGGGCAGTGTCGTCATCGATGCCGCATCCCCGACGAATTCCGTCTCGCGCGCAGCCGATGTCCTGCTGTACGGGATGCTCGAGCGCGGTCAGCTCACCGCAGCACGCTTGACCTTGGACGACGGTCGGGAGAAGTTCCTCAACGGACTCGCGCTCACCCCTCGCCCCTATCGCACGATCGATGTCGAAGGAAACGTCAACCCGCGCCGATTCGCATTGTCCATTCAGCTGTCGTCGAAGCAGTGGGGTCTGGCGATCGCCGCGAACCCCGGCACCGATGCGGCCACACTCAACGACTCACACGCCGTTGCAGAGGCGATCCTCGACCTCCTCTGAAGCCCCGCGGGCTCTCGCCAGACGCCAGACGCCGAGCACTGAACGCGAACAGCCCAGTTTAAGGTGCACAGCCCAGCTTCAAACGTGGGCTATCCAACTCAGACTGGGCTATTCGCAGACCCGCGCCACCGACGCCCCGCGCCACCGACGCCCCGCGCCATGGCGGCTACGCCATTTCCAGGGCGGCTTCGGGCTTCGTGGTCCGGGCCCGGACGATCGCGAGCAGCGACATCACGATGCCGATGACCGCCCAGGCCAGCAGTCCGCCGTAGGCTGCGGCCTGTCCGGTGGTGCCGGCGGCGATCGCGGCGAAGCCGTTCATCGACGGGGTCAGCGGCAGGATCGGTGCCACAAAGTCGAAGAACTGCGGCACCGCGCCGATCGTCCGCCCGGCCACGGCCAGGACCACGGCGATCACCGACAGGAACCGCCCCACTCCGCCGAACCACGCCACGAGGGCGAAGTTGAGGATCATGAACACGATCGCCGAGGCGAAGGTGAGCACCGCGATGTCGAAGCCTTGGACCGCATCGATGTCCATCACGGTCACCGCGAGGATCGAGAGCACGAGCGCCTGCAGCACACCGACGACCACGCCGGGCAGCAGACCTCGGGCCCACACGGCGAGCGAGGGCTTCGTCGACAGCAGGGCCCAGGCCGGAATCGGTTTGAGCACCGTGTACGTGACGAGCCCGCCGATCCACAGGGCGAGCATGATCAGCAGCGCGATCGTCGATCCTGCCAGGACGTTCGTCAGACCATCCGGGCTCGGGGCCTTGATGTTCGCCGAGGCGACCTTCGACAGCTGGTCGCGTTCCGGAGCCGTGTAGGAGGGCACATCGTCCGCTCCGTCCTTGACTCCGTCCGCGAACTTGCTGACACCCTTCGCGTATTTGCCGGTGCCCTTGTCGAGTTCGTCGAGTCCGGCCGCCAGATCGGAGGTGCCTGTCGCGGCCTCGGAGACACCGTCGGTGTACTTGCCGACACCGGTGCTGTACTCGTCGAGCCCCGCGGAGAGCTGCCCGGCTCCGTCGGAGAGCTCTGAAGAACCGTCCGCGAGCTGCCCGACGCCCTTTGACAGGGCCGGCATCCCGTCGGCGAGCTGCTGGTTGCCGTCGGCGACACCGGCGGCACCGTCCCGCAGACCCTGAGAGGCCTTGAGCAGCTTCGGAGCGTTCTTCGAGATGTCCGCCATGCCCTTCGTCAGCTTCCCGAGGCCGTCCTCGAGTCCCTTGACGAACTTGCTCACACCGTCGGAGAGCTCCGATGCGCCGTCAGCGAGTTCATCGGACCCGCCGAGGAGAGAGGCGCCGTCCTTCTCCTGCTCGAGCCCGTCGACGGCGGTGTTGAGTCCACCCGACGTGCCGTTGAGCAGGCCCTGCGCGTAGGCCTGTTCGATGCCCTTGCAGACCTGATCGGGGGTGCCGGTCGGGCACATCTCGGCCCGCGCCTGCTTCGCCTCGGCCGCGGTCATGATGTCCTCCTTCACGAGCCCGTCGAGATCCGGCTTCGCACCGGCCAGCTGATCGGCCTGGTCAGCGCCCTTCTTGAGACCGTCACGGTACTGGTGCAGACCATCGGAGAGGCCGGAGGCCCCCTTGGACACGCCCTGCGCGCCCTTGTCGAGTTTCTTTCCCCCGTCAACGAGGTCGTCGAGTCCGCCTTCGCCGGAGTCACCGGATCCGGCGAAGCCCTTGATGATCTCGTCGATCGACTTCGTGTATTCGTCGACTCCGTCGGAGAGTTCGCCGGAACCGTCGGCGAGCTTCTGGGTGCTGTCGGGAAGTTTCGCTGTCTTCTTGTCGAGTTCGTTCAGGCCTCCGGACAACTGGGAAGCGCCCTTCGACAGCTCTCCGGCACCGTCAGAGAGGTCCGAGGCACCGGTCTTGAGTTCGCCGCCGGACTTGCCCAGCTGTTCCATCCCCGCAGCCAGTTCACCCGCGCCGCTCGCGGACTTGTCCGTGCCTTCCTTGAGTCCTTCGGCGCCCTTGTCGAGTTCCCCGGCGGCGTCGCCGAGGTCCTTCATCTGCTCGCCCATCTCGTTGAAGCCGACGTAGATGTTGTCGAGGTAGGTCTCGGTCATCTTCGTATTGAAGGTCGTGCGGGCCACCTCGGCGACGGAACGGGAGATCTGCGTGTCCAAAGCCGGTACTGTGCCCGAGACATCGACGTCGATCTGCGTCTGGGTCGCCGATTTCGCGTCGTCGACCGAGGTCACTGCGCGGGAGAAGCCTTCGGGGATCGTCAGCTGCGCGGCGTACTTGCCGTCGGACAGCCCCTTCTCAGCCTCGTCTTCGTCGGTGATGACCCAGTGGATGTTGTTCTCATCCTCGCCCACGAGGCCGCTGGTGAGCTGTCGCCCGATCGGCACGGTCTTGCCGTCGACCTTCGCGCCGTCGTCGTTGTTGACGACGGCCGCCTCGATGGTGTCGAGGCGGTCGCCGCTCTTCCAGGTGGCGAGGATGAATCCGGCCGCCACGATGATGGGGATGAGGACCAGGCCGAGGAGGGAGAGCCAGTTCACCGGTCGCTTCGAGTTCGCACGTTCGAGTCTCACGACTGCACGCCTTCCATGTTGGTGCTGTCAGCGGCGTGGGTGTGTTCGCCGCCTGATTCGCTGTCGGTTTCGCCTCGTCCATCGGGCCGAGCTTCGTCGAGGTCGAGGTGAAAGTAGTTCGTGTCGGGGCTGAAGATCCCGGTCACATCGCCGTCGGGCAGGCCGAGGACGACGGTGGTGCCGTCTGCGACGAGCTGCGGCAGGAGGTCGCGCAGGTCGCGTCCGGGTCCGGCCGCGTCCCGTGCTCCTTCGCTCAGGTGCTCGGCACCGTCGATGATGAGCAGGTCCGGCGCCGAGGCGGCCATCCGAGAGATGTCGCGCGGGCTGATCGCCTGGTCGGCTCCGCCTGAAGTGAGGTCGAAGTACGGCACCTGGCGGCGGACCCGTCCGGAGTGTTCGGGCAGGACGTTCTCGCCGATCTTCATCTCTCCGGCCGTGAGCCCGACGCGGCCGGAGACGGCCAGCAGCAGGGCCCTGCGCGCGGCGCCGCTGGCGACGAGGATCTGTCCGGGCCTCAGCGAGATGTCGACGCGGGCGAAGCCGCGCTCCCCCGAATACACGCCGATTCCGCGACCGTAGACCCGGTAGTCCGAGTTCGGCTCCGGCCAATCGCGCAGCGCCACCTCGTGGGCCAGTCCCTCACCTTCGACGTCGAGGCGCGGCAGGATCCGATCGAGCCACTTCGGCAGCCACCAGGCTTTGTCGCCGAGGAGCTGCATGATCGCGGGCACCAGCGACATGCGCACGAGGAACGCGTCGACGAAGATTCCCGAGGCCAGGGCCAGGGCGATGGATTTGATGATCGGCTCACCGGCGGGCACGAAGGCCGCGAAGACGGAGAACATGATGACCGCCGCCGCAGCGACGACCCGCGCCGAGGAGGTGAAGCCGGCTTTGATGGCGTCCTTGGCCGAAGCGCCGTGGACGTAGGCCTCGCGCATCCCGGACACGAGGAAGACCTCGTAGTCCATGGCCAGGCCGAAGAGGATGCCCATGACGATGATCGGCAGGAAGCTGATGACCGGTCCTGTCGAGTCGATGCCCAGCGGTGCGGCGAAGAGTCCGTCGTGAAAGACGAGGACGACCGTTCCGAAGGAGGCGAAGACGGACAGGAGGAACCCGCCTGTGGCCTTGATCGGCACTGCGATCGACCGGAAGACCATCATGAGCAGGATGATGGACAGGCCGACGACGAAGATGCCGAAGGGCAGCAGCGCCTTTCCGAGCTGATCGGAGACGTCGATCTGGATCGCGGTGGCGCCGGTCACGGCGGTGTCGAAGTCGTAGTCGTCCTCGATCTCCGTGCTCAGGTCCCGCAGCCGGTCGACGGTTTCGAGCGTGGCCGGATCGTCGGAGGCGGTGGTCGGGATGATCTGGAACAGCGCGGTCGTGGCATCCCGGTTCGGGGTGGCCATGATGACCTCTTCGACCCCGTCGACCTTCTCGATGCGCTTCTCGATGTCCTCGACATCGTCGAGCGGGTCATCGCTGGTCACGATCTCGCTGGTCATCACCAACGGCCCGTTGTAGCCGGGCCCGAAGTGTTCGTCGATGAGGTCGTACGTCGCCCGGGCGGGCGTTCCCTGCTCCTGGTCGCCCGCGGTGGGCAGTGACAGCTGGAGCTGGGTGGCGGGGATCGCGAAGAGCGCGAGACCGCCGACGATGACGACGATCGTCAGCAGCGGAATCTTCGTCACGACGGCCAGCCACCGTTCGAAGAACCGGTTCATGATCGTCTTCGGGTACGGTTCCCCCGCCTCGGCGCGGGCTTCGTCGGCGATCTCCTCGCGGGTGGCGGAATCGCTCGGCCCCGCCTCGGTGGAGGAGTTCCCCGCCGAGGCGGCGCTGCGTTCGTCTGCCCGCGCCGAGGCGGCGGCGAAGGCCTTCCGGTAGCGCTTCGTCGGCTTCGGCGTGATTCGGGACTTCGCGAGACCGAGGAAGGCCGGGATCATCGTCAGGGAGATGAGCACGGCCACGGCCACGGACCCGGAGGCACCGACGCCCATGATGGTGAGGAAGGGGATGCCGGCCAGGGACAGTCCGAAGAGCGCGATCATCACGGTCATGCCGGCGAAGACGACGGCGGAACCGGCGGTGGCGACGGCACGGCCGGTCGCCTCGAGGGGTGCGTGTCCCTCGGCCAGCAGGTCACGGGCGCGGGAGACGATGAATAGGGCATAGTCGATGCCCACGGCCAGGCCGAGCATGAGCGCGAGCATGATCGACGAGGAGTTGATCGTCGCGAATGCCGTGGCCCCGACGATGAGCAGCACGGAGATGCCGACGCCGATGAGCGCGGTGACCAGCGGCATTCCGGCGGCGCGGAAGGAGCCGAGGGTGAGCAGGAGGACGATGAAGGCGATGACCACGCCGACGCCTTCGACCCAGGAGATCTCGACGCCGGTGATCTGGAAGAGTTCGCCGCCGCCGTCGACCTGTGCCCCGGGCAGGTCGTCGCGCAGCGGTTCGAGGGCGTCGATGAGGTTGTCCCCGGCGTCTTCGCCGACTTCCTGCTGGGTGCCGTCGTATTGGACGGAGATCATCGCCGCCGAGTCGTCCTTGCTGATGGCGCCCTCGACGAGGTCGGAGAACGGGGAGGTCACCGTGTCGACGTGCGGGAGATCTTCGAGCCGCTTGACCTCGTCGCCGATCGCGTCCTTGTACTTCGCATCCGTGACGGAATCGCCTTCGTCCGCGACGACGATGACCGAGGCGGAGACTCCGGCCGCCTCGGGGAAGGTCGACTGCATCGAGTCGAGCGCGGTCTGCGCTTCGGAACCCGGCAGGGTGAAGTCGTCGTCGAAGTCCTTGGCGAAGGCGGCGACCCCGGCTCCGACGAGGACGAAGATGAGCAGCCATGCGGCGATGAATCGCCACGGGGTCTGGTACGCACGGCGGCCCAGGGCGTAGAGGAAAGTTGACACGGAAACCTCGATACAAAAGTGTATTGGATACAGTATTGCATTGTTGTGCAATCCTCACCGTCCACGCAAATGGATTCCAGGAATCGCGAAGATTCCCATCAGATGTTCAGCCGCCGAGGCGGTCGCACAGTCGTCGACGACGACGCCGCGACCGCATCGGCAGACCCGACCCCCGCCCCGAGATGACGATGACAACAGACGAACTCAGCCCCCGCAGACGCCAGACCCGGTCGACCCTCGTCCAGGCCGGGACCTCGGTGTTCGCCGTGCGCGGCATCGACGGCGCCTCGATCGAGGAGATCTGCGAGGCGGGCGGACTGACCCGTGGCGCCTTCTACTCGAACTTCTCCAGCCGTGACGACCTCGTGCTCGCCATCATCGAGATGCGCACCTCGGAGAACCTCGACCGTCTCGATGCGACGATCCGACGGTGGACCGAACAGCTGACTGCCACCACCGAGGTGCCCGAGATCAAGGCGCTGATGACACAGTTCATCGACGACGTCTTCAACGAGAAGAAGCAGACGGTGGCCGAGACCATCACCGAGCAGGAGATCGAGCTCTACTGCCTGCGGGTCCCCCACCTCTACGCCCGCTACCTCGAGCTCAACGCCACTCAGCTCGACCGGCTCGCCGCACTCGTGACCACGGCCCTCGAGGTCGCCGGGGCCACGACGAAGCAGCCGATCGGGGAATTCCTCACCGTCATCATCTCCGTGTTCAACCGGATCGCACTCTCGGCCGCGGCCGGCAAGGAGATGGACGAACACGTCGACATCGACCCGAGCCTCATCGTCGAGGTCCTCATCCACCTCATCGACTTCAGGCCCTGCGAAACCGACTGAGCGCGACACCGGCCGGGCAGCCGAGACGGGGCGGTCGGCCACGGCGAACCGGTCGGCCACGGCGAGCCGGCCGGACGGCCTCGACGGGCAGAGTGACGGGCAGAGTGACGGTCGAAGTCTGACTGCGCACGGACTCAACTCCGTGGCCTGAGGCACTAAGGTGGTTCCCGTGAATGAACTTCAGCGCGAATTTACTGCCTTCATCAACAATATGGACGTCCGCCTCGGCGCGTTCGTCCTCGCCGACCTGCCCGGGACCTTCGAGAAGGAGGACGGGGAGACGGTGAAGTTCCCGAAGGACTTCGGCCCGAAGTCGTTGCCGATGCTCGAACTCTTCGTGCTCTCGAAGTTCCCCAGCACCGAGGCGATCCTCGAAGCGGAGAACCGGCGGTTCTTCGAGGGCCTCATCCGCTACCTCGGCGAGACTTATCTGCGGGCGATCGGCGGGGTCTGGGACCACGACGAGACCACCGGCAGCGGGATGCCGTTCATCCGCCCCGACACCGAGGAGGGCCCGGCCGCCGGTGAGCCGATCCCGCTCGTGGGCATCGTGCTCACGGCCGTCGATCAGCGCAGCGCCGAGGTGTTCACCGCGGTGCTGAACAAGGCCCGAGAGCTCCTCGGAGGGGACGGACTGCCGCGCCGCAAGTGCACGGGACTGTCCCTGGGCATGCTCACGGCCGAGAACTCGAGCGAGGAGGAGGTCGAGTTCCTCTCCCGCTTCATCGGCACCGTCGAACCGGGCATCGCCGCGTGGACGCAGGAGCAGGCCGATCCCGCGTCGTGGGGCTTCGATCGTGAGAGCCTGGCCCGGCTGGGCAAGCAGATCGCGGTCCGCTACGACTCCCCCGAGGACATGATGGACGAGGAGGAGGCCCCGTTCACCGCCGGTGCCATGCGCTTCATCGGCGAGACCATCCGCCGGACATGCTTCGGCCAGTGGCGCTACGGCACCGACCTCGAAGCCGACGATCCGCGCAGCCGCCAGCCCTATGTCCGCTTCGTCATCGGCGACCAGAACCTCGACCTCGTGCCCTGGCGCCTCATCCAGGCGGCCCTGGACGATGCGGACGCAATCGCCTCCGCGCTCGAGGCGGTCATCGAGATGCGCGAGAACGAAGCCGCCGAGGCGAAGTCCGAGACCGACGGCGCAGGCGACGGCGAGGACTGAGCCGCCGCATCGACCGCCGGATCAGAGCTGAAAGCGACGATTTCCGCGCATCCCATCGGCCGGCGATCCGGGGGCGAGGTCGATCTGTCTGCGCGCCGGGTCGATGCGCACGCTCACCAGGGTCGCCGAGCGATTGCCGTAGGCGGCGTCGGGGGCCGGGGTGCAGCACACCGGCGCTTCGCCGGGACCCGTCGTCAGCAGTCTCGTGAGGTCGGCGACGCTCACAGGCGCATCGGCCGCCGTCCCGCTTTCAGCGTTTTCGGCTTCAGCGTTCTCGGCGTCACCGGCAGCGGGCTCAGACTCGCCTACCGCGGGCTCGGGCGGCTCGACGGCGGGCTCGGCCTCGCCAGTCGCGGCGCGGTCGGCTTCGAATCGTGCAACGACCTGCTCGAGGTGCCGGCCGCGCTCCTGTGAGGTCGAGTCCGGGCGCAGCTCGAGCGCCCCGTCGAGCAGATCGGGGTGGAGGAAATGGTTCGTGTGGATGAGGAATCCGCGACCATCTGCTCGACGTTCGCGTTTGGTCTCGCCGGCGATCTCGACCTGGACGGCCGCCTCGGCGGTGATGACGGTGATGATCGATGACGATGAGGTCGGGCTCGAGTGGATGATCTCCAGCGCCTCGGCGAGGGTGCTCGCCCGGCTGAGCACCCGGTTGAGGATCATATGGATGGGCACTCCCCCGGGCCCGTCGCCGGTGTGTTTGAGGATGTTGAGCAGGACCCCGACGCCGGCCTCGTTGAGGCCGATCTTGCCGAGCATCCCGAACTCCGCAATGCCCACATGACGGTGCTGACCAGGCACGGAACCGACATCGTTGATATGCCACAGCGTGGAGAAGTCCGCGGCCCAGTCCCAGTTCTGCGCCGCCACCGAGGCGCCCGGGCTGGTGAAGCTCACGGTCGAACATTCGGTCGGAGCAGCCGCGGCCAGGGTCATGATCTCGGTGCGGGCGATGATCTCCATGAGCTCGGCGACCTCGACGCCGGCGCCCTCGGCCGCGGCGGCGACCTCCTCGGCGTCGGTCGGTGACCATTCCTGCAGGCGAGCGAAACTCGACATCGCCGCGGAGCGCACGTCCGCCTCGGCGATGGAGAGGTGAGCGAAGTACCGCCGATACGCGGCGAGCGTGGAGGCGATCCCGGTGCGCAGCGTCTGTCCGCGTCGGCGACCGCGGTCGATATGATCGGCCGCGCGGACGGTGAAGGTCTCGGGCCGCACGTCGGCGGCGGGGACGAACTGGGTGCTCATGACGGATCCTCCTTCGGTTCCTTCGACCCGGGCACGG
Organism: Brevibacterium sp. S111; assembly: GCF_004745075.1. Classification (GTDB taxonomy): domain Bacteria; phylum Actinomycetota; class Actinomycetes; order Actinomycetales; family Brevibacteriaceae; genus Brevibacterium. Next base: position 116,073 of record NZ_RHFH01000007.1, on the reverse strand, counting down.
GATGTGCGCTCATGTCGGTTCCTGTCGGACCCGGTCAGTCCTGGCCGACGAGCGAGCCGATGCCGAGGTCGATACCGAGATAATGCATGTGTGCGGCGGTTTCGGCAAGGGCGGCGAAGAGGTTGAAGTTGTGCAGACTGTCGAATCCGCGCGACCAGTGCAGGCCCTGTGCGATCGAGAAGACGCTGTGGTCATCGGTGGCCTCCATCCGGGCGCGGATCTCGTCGAGGCGTGCGTGGTGGTGGTCGACGAGCTCTGCCTTGCGGTCGTGGAGTCCGCTGAAGCGGAACCCGTGGGCCGGCAGCACCGCCACCTCCTCGTCGAGTTGGCCGATCTTCTCCAGCGAGCGCAGATAATCGCCGAGGCTGTGCGTGATCGCCCCGCTGTCGAGGCCGATGTTCGGGGTGATCGTCGGCAGCACATGGTCGCCGGAGAACAGCAGATCGTCGTCCTCACGGACGAATACCGAGTGCCCGTAGGTGTGCCCGGGTGTCCACATGGCCCGGACGGTGCCGTCGGACAGGGGCAGTTCGGTGCCGTCGTCGAGGACGTGGACCGTGTCCGGCAGCTGCCGCAGGGCCTGCTGGTAGAAACTCATCGATTCGCCTGTGCGATCCGCATGGGTCGAGCCTGTCGAGCCTGTCGAGCTGTGTGCGGCCTTCGTGCCGCTCGAGCCGACCTGGAGGCTTTCGACCTCGGCCCAGCGGTCCTCGGGGACCCCGTAGGCGCGGGCGATGTTGAGGTTCGGGTTGATCCCGGTACCGAGGTCGACGGCGTTGGTGTAGAAGCGTTTGATCGAGCGCAGGTCCTCACCGTGCATGGCGACCCAGGCGCTGGGATTCTTCGCCAGCAGCGCGGGCACGAGACCGATGTGGTCGCGGTGGTAGTGCGTGATTGCGATGCCGTGGATGTCGCTGACCTTGAAGCCGAGGTCCGCCAGCGCCGAGGTGAGCGCCAGGTACTGGTCCTTGCCGTCCCAGCCCGGGTCGATGAGGACAACCCCGGAGCCGTCGGCGATCGCATAGCAGTAGGTGTAGACGAGCGGGTTGTCCGGGATCGGGACGGGGACGGCCCAGACTCCTTCGGCGACCTTTTCGACCGGGGGCAGAACCCGGTCCTTCCACGCTGCCGACTGTCGGGAACTGAGCGTTTCGATCGCCATACTTCTCTCACACCTCACTGTGGGTCCGTTAAGTCCTATGACTGCAATCTACTCTGTTTCCATCTCGGCCTGAAGGTTCGTTCGATAACTGGGCGGTTCGAGGCCGAGGCGGTGGCCGTGACGACCGGGCGAGTGTCGGGCGCCCTGGGATTGTGACGCCGTCTGCGGCAGGCGGCCGGAACGGTGCAGAACAACCCCGTGAGACTACCGATATCGTTGTGATCTTTGCTGAAAGTCACTGATTCCATCTCAATCGGGCACTTATTATTCGCATATTCATCGTCGACGGTTTCGCAATCAGTACCGAAGACGTTAAGATCATGACGCACATCACTGCCGGGGCGGCGTCGAGGACGACAGGCGCGCACCGGCAGCGGCAAGACTCATTGGGGAGGATTGATATGGCTGCTTCCGGCTCACTGAAGCGCAACCTCGGGCTGTGGTCCATCGTCGGGCTCGGACTCGGATACATGACCCCGACGGTGGTCTTCGATACGTTCGGAATCGTGTCCGGCGAGACCAAGGGAGCAGTACCCTCGGCGTACCTCATCGCTCTCATCGTCATGATCTTCACGGCCTTCAGCTACGGCAAGATGGTCAAGATCTTCCCGACCGCAGGGTCGGCGTACACCTACACCCGCGAGACGATGAATCCGGGCCTCGGCTTCCTCGTCGGGTGGACCTCGCTCATGGACTATCTGCTGCTGCCGATGGTCAACTGCCTCATCGCGCGCCTGTATATGGAGTCGCTCGTCCCCGACGCCCCACCGTGGGTGTGGGTCGTCGTCTACACGGTCGTCATGACCGGCATCGTCACCTCGTCGATGCGCGGCACGGCGAACTTCAACGCCGTTCTGCTCACCTTCGCCGTCACCATGGTCACGCTCTTCTGCATCTTCGCGATCGTCAATCTCACCAACGGTGACGGTGCCGGAGTCGTCTTCAGCCCCGAGCCCTTCGTCCATGAGGGTGTGAGACTCTCCGCCCTGCTCACCGGAGCGACCGTCGTATGCTTCTCGTTCATCGGCTTCGACGCCGTGACGATGTACACGAACGAGGCCAAGCACGTGAACCTCATGCCCAAGGCGATCATGCTCACCGTCATCGCCGGCGGTGCGATCTTCCTCGTCGCCAGCTACTTCGCGCAGCTGCTGTTTCCCGACAATTCGCAGTTCACCATCGTCGATGACCCGCTGCCGGAGATCGGCTTCCTCACCGGCGGCCACGTCTTCCAGGGATTCTTCCTCGCCGCTGCGTTCGCGGCCACGATCGCCTCGGGACTGGCCTCGCATGCCTCCGTGTCTCGCATGCTGCTGGTCATGGGCCGCAATGGTGTGCTGCCGCGGAAGGCCTTCGGCTACATCAACCCGAAGACCCACACCCCGGTGTTCAACATCGTCCTCGTCGGAGCCGTGTGCCTGCTAGCAATGTCGTTCAGCCTCGAGCTCATCTCCGCGCTCATCAACTTCGGTGCGCTCATCGCGTTCACCTTCGTCAATCTCACGGTCATCGCCCACTACGCGTTCCGAACCAAGCAGGTCGTGGATTTCAAGACAACGTTCAACTTCGTCATCATGCCGTCCATCGGCGCGATCCTCACCGGTGTGCTGTGGGTGAGTCTGCACAAGACGGCGCTCATCGGCGGCATCATCTGGCTGACGATCGGCATCATCTACCTGGCTGTGATGACTCGCGGCTTCAGGCGCTCGGTGCGCAGCTTCGACGACCCCGAGGCCGATGCCCAGATGTCCGAGCCCGAGGAGCCCGAGCCTTCCGGGACGCCCCAGCCCGAGGTGCCGGTCGAGGACTGAAGCCGCCAGGTGCCGGCGCCTCGGGGCCGGCGCCTGGGGGCCGGCGCCTCGGGGCCGGCGCCTGGGGGCCGGCGCCTCGGGGCCGGCGCCTGGCCTCCTCGTTCAACAGGGAATCAGGTTATCGATGCGAGGACCTACCGATAACCTGATTCCCTGTTGAACGAGCGGGCCCACTGCCGCCGGATGCAGAAGCCCCCGAGCACTTCGCTGATGCGAGGTGCTCGGGGGCTTCTCACTGGGCGGAAGCGGTGGGATTCGAACCCACGGTGCGGGGTTGCCGCACAACGGTTTTCAAGACCGTCTCCTTCGGCCGCTCGGACACGCTTCCCTCGGTTCTCTGATGCCGGTGACAGCACCGGAGTGAACCCGGCCTGCTCGGCGCGAGGCCGAGCCAGAACAGTTTCTCACAACCGCAACAGCATCTGCCAATTGACCGGGCAGCGCTGGGTCGCAGTCATGGCGCGACAGTATTCGACCTGGTCAGTTCTTCTTCCGCTTCTTCATCCGGTTCCGTTTGCGCTCGGTGCCGAGCAGCTCATCGAACACCGAACTGCCGGCCGAGTTCGAATCCTCGTCCGGCTCCTCTGAGGCTCGGTCGCCGGGTGTGCGGCTGCCGTCGCCGGAATCGTGCGCGCGTTCGTTCCAGGTCTTGCCGAGCTTCGGGGCATTCGTCGGCTTGGCCGGGGGCGACTCGTGGCCGGTGCTGTCCGCGTCCTCGGAGGTGGCTCCGCGAGCCGCGAAGGTTGCGGGCACCCGCTGGACGGGAACCTCCGACTCTTCCTCGTCGACGAATTCCTCGTCGGCGTCGTCCGCGGGCGGGACGACGGCGTGGTCCTCGACATCGTCGATGTCCGAGTCGGCTGTGGCATCAACAGTGTTCTCGGCGGTGTCCGCGACCGGAGCGGCATCCGCCTCGGCATCATCAGCGCCCGAGCTCGCGATCGCCGCCGCTACGGCACCAGACGTTCCCCGGGGCGCGGCAGCGGCCGACTCCGAATCGGCAGTGGTCGTATCGTCGACAGGTGCCGCCGCGGTGAATGCAGCACTCGGCTCGGCGTCGGCGGGCGCAGCGTCGCCGGCGGGAGCGACGTCGGCGAGGGTGTCAGGGGTGCGCTCTTCGTCGATGGGTGTCCTGTCGGTGGGTGCCTCCTCGGCGCGGGACGGCTTGCCCTTGAGCACGAGGGTGAGCGTGGCCAACGGCACGGACAGCCAGTTCGGGCGGTTGCGCAGCTCGGTCACGGTCTCCACGAGGAGGCGGTCGATGAGTGCTGCCCGCAGCACGGGGTCGCCCAGGCCGATGCTCTCGCCACGGGCGCGGGAGTACCCGGACAGCAGCGAATTCTGCACCTGCGAGGCCCACAGGTATTCGGGCGAATCGAAGATCGCGCGCAGGGCCGTCGGATCGTTGCCGAACCCGCTGACCACCAGGGATCCGTCCTCGGAATCGAGCGCATCCGTGCGCTGCAGCCGAGCGAACCCGGCCGCATAGTCGATGCTGCGCAGCAGCGCCACGAGGTCGAAGGCGGCAGGCTTCGGATCCGAATTCGTCGAATCCGTGAACTTCACCACCGAATAGCCGTCCGACGGTGAGCTGACCACATGGTCGAGCGTGAGCTCACCATGAATCTTCTGCAGAGTCCCGATGGTCTCCAGGCCCTGCACCTTCACCCGGTGGGCGCGCAGCTCCGGCACCAGCGAATCCAAGGCCAAAGGTGCCCGGCCGAGCGCCCAGTCGATGCGTTCGACCCACTTCGCAACCAGCTGCTTCGTCGGCTCGCCGGCGCCTTCGACGACGCCGAACTCGGCGGCCATGTCCGTGTGGAGTTCTCCGATGCGCCGGCCCATCTCCGCGGCATGGGCGTTGTACGCACCGATCGATCCCGAATCCACGGCACACACGGTGTTCACGGCTTCCCGCCAAGCCGGTTCGGCCTCGACGTCGACGTGGGAGAGCAGAGCCATCGGCGCCTCCATCTCCTGCACCTCGAACATGTCGTACCAGCGGCCGGACCCCCATCCGATGACCTCAGGCACGCTGCGCGACCCCGCCTCGGTGAGCAGCACGGGAATCGTCAGCGACGACGGCATCCCGTTCTCCAGCACTCGGAAGAATGACAGCTCCAACGGTTCGTATTCGTCATGGATGATGACCGTCGACTTGTGCGCACCGGAGTCCGCGACCTCGATCGGTCGGATCTCCACCGGCAGAACATCGTTCGCCCCTACCTCAAGGTCACCCTTGGCCGGCTTCGGCGGGACCGCCTCGGTGCCGGTGTCCGATGCGGGATTCGCCGAGGCGGCCGCCCCGTTCGCGGTCACCGGGAACGGCGTCGACGCTCGGTCCCGGGCGTCGGCCTTCTCCTGGGAATGGCGCAGGGACTCCGTCGAGAGCTGCCCGCCGTCGAAGACCTTGCGTTTCGTGATGGCATCGGCCATGAGGTTGACGAACACGGGGTCGGCGGCGCCGTCGTAGACATGGACGGTGCCGAGCGCGAGGTCGTCGACGCGGCCGATGAGGGCATGACGCAGGTGGATGTCCTCGGCGCCGCGCAGGGTCAGGGGAATGTTGAGGCGGCGCAGGGTCGGGCCGTCGCCGACGGAGATGACGGTGACGAGGCCGACGAATCCACCGAGCTCCTCGGCGGTGTAGGTGAACGCGCGAGCCACCGACATGGGGGTGATGTCGGGGTCGGAGCCGAAGTCTGCAGCGAGCTTGGGGAACCACGGCTGACGAGGTATCCAGCTGGCTAACAGTTGTTCGAGCTCACTGCTGATGGCCATGACGACTCCTAGGCGGGAATACGGGCACCTTCCATCCAATCATGTTAGGCGGCATTCGCGGATCAGGGCGCACCCGAAACCGTGAAGTCCGTGGCAGATCTGCGGCAGAACTCCGCCGTTATCGGGCGGCCGTGCGGGAGTGCGCGGGGCCGCGCGGGGACCCGCTCGGTGTCCTCATACCGATACGAGTTGCCAAATGGCAAGACTGAAGGCGCACAATAGTCTGGTGGTTGAAACAGACATGGCACCCCAGAAGCTCACACTCGCCGACGAGGTCGAGGCGGCCGCGCTGCGCATTTCCGATTCCGTCATCCTGTCGCCACTTCAGATCTGCGAGCGGCTGACGGCCGCGACCGGTTCGACCGTCTACCTCAAACGTGAGGACCTGCAGCTGGTGCGGTCGTACAAGATCCGTGGGGCCTTCAACTTCATGCTCCAACTCGACTCGGACGAACGAGAGCGCGGCGTCGTGTGCGCCTCGGCCGGAAACCATGCGCAGGGCTTCGCCCGCGCCTGCAAGGAACTCGGCATCCAGGGCACGATCTTCGTGCCCAAGACCACCCCGAAGCAGAAGATCGAACGGGTCCGCCACTTCGGCGGAGAGCAGGTGACGATCGAGATCGCCGGCTCCACCTACGATGACGCCTCCGCCCTGGCCTACCGGTTCGCCGACCGCAATGACGCCCTCCTCGTCTCGGCCTTCGACGACCGTCGGACGATCGCCGGACAGGGCACCGTGGCCGCCGAGATCCAGGCCCAGCTCGAGGCCGACCCCGACTACATCATCGTGCCCGTCGGCGGCGGTGGAGTCATCGCCGGTGTCGCCGCCTATGCGGCCGAGAGGATGCCGAACACGAAGATCATCGGCGCCGAACCCGCTGGGGCCGCCTCGATGATCGCCGCACTCAAGGCCGGCCACCCCGTGACATTGGAGAACATCGACCGCTTCGCCGACGGCACCGCCGTCAAACGCGCCGGCGCACTGACCTTCGACGTGGTGTCCGAACACGGTCTCGACATCCGCCCCGTCGCCGAGGGCGCGGTGGCCACCGAGATGCTCGACATGTACCAGGTCGACGGCATCATCGCCGAACCCTCCGGCGCCCTGGCCTCGGCCGGGATCGGCGGGCCGGATTCGGACAAACCGATCACCATCGAACCCGGTTCGACCGTGGTGTGCCTGGTCTCCGGAGGCAACAACGACATCTCCCGCTACCCGGAGATCCTCGAACGCTCCCTCGTCCACGAGGGCCTCAAGCACTATTTCATCGTCGACTTCCCGCAGGAGCCCGGTGCCCTGCGCCGGTTCCTCAACGAGGTGCTCGGACCCGAGGACGACATTGCGATGTTCGAGTACGTCAAACGCTCCGACCGTGAGACCGGACCCGCCTTCGTCGGCATCCAGCTCGGATACGCCGAAGATCTGCCGAACCTGCTCGAACGGATGGAGGCCTCGTCGATCGAGGTCGAGCGGGTGCACCAGAACTCGCCGATGTTCCGCCTCTTCGCCTAGTCCGCTCGCTGCCACGGAAGGCGATCCCTTCTGGCGCAAGAGCCGCCGCGGGTGGCGATTGCGCCTGAGGCAGGAGGAAACTCTGCCAAACAGTGGTCGCAATCGGACATTTCGCCAAATCTAGGTCGCTATCGGATACTTCTGAGCTCCAGAAGTATCCGATAGCGACCTAGATTTGGGCAGAAGTATTCTCAGCCACCACCCAGACGGCCTGCATACCGCGACCCGAACGGCCCGCGTACCGTTGCCCGAACGCCCCTGCCCTCCTGTCGGCCCACGCACTAGAGTGGGAGCATGCGCGCAATCACGATCTCCTCCCCCGGTGAGCCCGAGGTTCTGCAGCTCACCGACGAGCCGACACCTGACATCGCCGCCGATGAGGTGCTCATCCGCGTCCATGCCGCCGGCGTCAACCGCGCCGACCTGCTCCAGCGTCGCGGCTTCTACGATCCCCCACCCGGCGCGACGCTGATCCCCGGCCTCGAAGTGTCCGGCACGATTGAGAAGCTCGGCGCCGAAGTCACCGGCTGGACCGTCGGCGACCGGGTCGCGGCCCTCCTGTCCGGCGGCGGATACGCGGAGTTCGTCCCCGTCCCCGCAGGTCAGCTGCTTCCCGTGCCCGAAGGCTTCGACCTCACCGAGGCGGCTGCCCTGCCCGAGGTGCTGTCGACCGTGTGGTCGAACATCGTCGGCCGGGCACGGATCGAGGCCGGCGAATGGCTGCTCGTCCACGGCGGAGGATCGGGAATCGGCACGGCCGCGATCCAGATCGCGAACCACCTCGGCGTGAAGATCGCCGTCACCGTCGGATCCGAGCGGAAGGCCGAATTCTGCCGCGAACTCGGCGCCGACGCCGTCATCAACTACCGCGACGAGGACTTCGTCGAACGCGTCCACGAGATCTGCACCCATGAGGACGGTTCGACCGGCGCCGACGTCATCCTCGACATCATCGGCGCGAAGTACCTCGAACGCAATATCAAGGCTCTGGCCACCGACGGTCGCCTCGTCATCATCGGCATGCAGGGCGGAACGAAGACCGAGATCAACCTCGGCTGGCTCATGCAGCCGCGCAAGTCGGTCTCGGCCACGACCCTGCGGGCCAGGCCGAAGGAACAGAAGATCGCCATCGTCTCCGAGGTGTCCGAGCGCCTGTGGCCGGCCGTGACCGCCGGCGACATCCGCCCGATCATCCACGAGACCCTCCCGATCGCCGAGGCGGCCCAGGCCCATCAAGCGCTCGAGGACGGGGCGAACATCGGCAAGGTTCTGCTCATCGTCGACCCGGACGGTGACCGGGCATGACCGAGACGCCCGACCGCGAAGACAACGGCGGCACCGATGGCCTGGCCCGAGCGGAGAAGGACCAGGCCGATGTCTCCTCGCCGGCGAAGGTGATGCGCATCGGCACCATGGTCAAACAGCTGCTCGAGGAGGTCCGCGGCACCGAGCTCGATGAGAAGGGCCGTGAACGACTCGCCGAGATCCACCGCCGCTCCATCGAAGAACTCGAAGAGGGCCTGTCGAAAGACCTCATCGAGGAGCTCGAACGCCTCGATCTGCCCTTCGACTCCGGTGACGGCCCGCCGACGACCTCCGAACTGCGCATCGCCCAGGCACAGCTCGTCGGCTGGCTCGAGGGGCTCTTCCACGGCATCCAGACCGCCATCATGGCTCAGCAGGCGATGGCTCAGCAGCTCGGTGGGCGCGGTCAGCTGTCGCCCGGAATGGTCGCCCCCGGTAGGGCCCAGCCCGGCGCCGAAGGACCGTCGGCGGAGAAGTCGGCGACGGACCGTGACGATCGCGGCACCGGCAACTACCTGTGAAGCGCCTCCTCTCCGGCCTGGTCAAGAAGACGCACAGGACCGGTGGCGACGATGAGCGATTCGGCACCGGGCTGTGGCGGCACAACCGCGACCGCTTCATCCGCGTCGTCGACCGCTACTACACCACGGCCCTCGCCCTCCACGAGGCACGCCCCTCGGGTGACAGCGCCGCCTCCGGGGCCGCCTCGGCGAGGGATGAGGTCACCGGGGCCGGTAGGGATCCGGTCGACGTCATCGTCGACGGCACCCACCGGCTCAATGCCCTCGTCGACGTCGTCGACGGCATCACCGCGGACCTCCACGCCTGCTGTCCCGTGACCGGTCAGGTGGTGCCCGGACCGGACCGCAACGCGGTCGGCGATGTTCCCGAACTGCTGACGAAGGCCTCATCGAAGGTCGGCGAGGCGGTGCTCGCGGCGTCGATGGCGCGGACGGAAGCCCCGGCCGGGCGACCGATCGACTCGAGCGCACAGGCGACCGCGCGATTCATCGCCGATGCCGAGGAGCTGCTGGGGCGGGCGCGGGAGAACCTCGCTAGGCTGGGGCCATCATGATTCCTCCACTCAGTCCGGACCGCCTGCCTCCGGCCGACTTCGAACTCGGGCTCGTGGCCAGCGACATCGACGGAACTCTGCTGCTGAACTGGAAGCCGATCTCGAAGGCCACGATCGACGCGATCCACCGTTGTCAGGATGTAGGCATTCCCTTCGTCCTCGTCACGGGGAGACCGATCCGCTGGCTCGCGCCGATCGCCGAGCAGATTCCCGATCTCGGTCGGGTCGTGTGCCTCAACGGTGCCGTCGTCTACGACATCGCCTCCCAGTCCGTCGTCGATGCCCACAGCATCGATGCGCAGACGATTGCGGAGATCACCGCGGCGGTGCGGGCCGACCATCCCGAGGCCAGGTTCGCCTATGAGACTCTCAACGGCGGTTTCATCGATCGCGAGTTCGTCGCGCACCGGCCGCGTGAGGCCCGGATCATCGACGATGTCTCCGAACTGGCCGGTCAGGACGTCGTCAAGGTGCTTGTGCGTCTGGATACGAGCGATTCGCAGGCGATGCACGATCTCATCGACCCCCTGCTCGAGGGCACCTGCCATGCGTCGTTCTCCGAACCGGACAATGGGCTCGTCGAGCTCGCGCCGGCCGGAATCACGAAGGCGAAGACGCTGTCGGATCTGTGCGACCACCTCGGCGTGGCGCAGTCACAGGTGATGGCGTTCGGGGATATGCCCAATGACATCGAGATGCTCTCGTGGGCCGGGCACGGTGTGGCGATGGGCAATGCTCTGGGCTCGGTCAAGGCGATCGCCGCGGCCGTCACCGAGGCCGTCGACGACGACGGCGTCGCCCGCTACCTCGACGCGGTCCTCGACACCCACAAAAAATACCCCTAATTGCTACGTGACGGCGGCCCAGCAACCTCGCGCGAGGTTGCTGGGCCGCCGTCACGTAGCAATTAGGGGCGGGTGTCGGTGGTGCCGGTCGCGTCCAGCAGAGAATCGTCGAGGCCGAAGTAGTCGATGAGGGCCACGGCCAGGCCGTCGTCCTCGATCGGATCGGTGACGACGCTGGCGAGCACCTTGAGCTCGTCCTTGGCCTGGCCCATGACGATGGAATGTTCGACCCATTCGATCATCTCGAGGTCATTGAGCCCGTCCCCAGCGCCTACGGTGTGTTCATGGTCGACACCGAGCTCGGATTCGACGAGCGCCAATCCGCTGGCCTTCGAGATCCCGTCCGGGGCGATGTCGAGCCAGTTGCTCCACCCCACCGAATAGCTGACCTCATGGAGTCCGAGCGAATCCACGGCGGCGGCGAACTCTTCGGCGGTGCCGTTGACCTCGCGCATGACGATGCGTGTGGCCCGCTTGGTCAGCAGCTCCTCGAAGTCGACGATGTCGAGAGTGTCGGATTCGGCGAGCTCCCCGACCGGGAACTCCCCCGACGCCCACCGGTGCAGGTCGGGGTCCTCGACGAGGAACAGCGCCGTCGGCAGGGCCTCGTACATCTTCTCCAGGGCATCGCGCGGGTCGAAGGACACCACGTGGTGCAACTCCCACCCCAGCGGCAGCTCCGGGTCGAGACGGGCGACGACCGACCCGTTCGAGCACACGACGAAACCGTGCTTGAGGCCGAGCGCACGGACGACCTCGAGCGCACCCGGCAGGGCACGGCCGGTGGAGATCACGAGATGATGACCCTCCTCGGCGAGCCGATCGAGCACCTGCCTCACCGGCTCCGACAGGGATCCGTCGTAGTCGACGATCGTGCCGTCGACATCGAGGGCGATGAGGTGCGGGGCCAATGTGTCTCCCAACGTGAGCTTGAGTTTTCTGTGGACGTTCGCTTTCAACCAGCCGAGCAGCTTGGGCCAGCCGAGTCCCGCCGACCGGCCTGCGCTCAGCGGCGCAGGCTCAGTAGCGCGGACCCTCCGGCCCCTGCGCGGTCATCCCGCCGAGGTAGGGCCGCAGTGCCGCCGGCACCGTGACCGAGCCGTCTGCCTGCTGGTGGTTCTCCAGGATCGGCACCAGCCAGCGCGTATTGGCCATGGTGCCGTTGAGGGTCGCAACCGGGCGGGTCGCTCCATCGTGACGTTCGCGGATGTGCAGACGGCGGGCCTGGAAAGTCGTGCAGTTCGACGTCGACGTCAGCTCTCGGTAGGTGCCCTGCGTCGGCACCCAGGCCTCGCAGTCGAACTTCCTGGCAGCCGAATCGCCGAGGTCGCCGGCGGCGGTGTCGATGACCCGGTAGGGCAGCTCGCAGAGACCGAGCATCTTCTCCTGCAGGGACAGCATCCGCTCGTGTTCGGCCGCGGCGTCCTCGACCGGGACGTAGGCGAACATCTCGACCTTCTGGAACTGGTGGACGCGGATGATGCCGCGGGTGTCCTTGCCGTAGGAGCCGGCCTCACGGCGGTAGCAGGACGAGATTCCGGCGTAGCGCAGCGGACCGTCGGAGAGGTCGATGATCTCATCCATGTGGTACCCGGCCAGCGGGACCTCAGAGGTGCCGACGAGGAACAGGTCGTCAGCTTCGAGACGGTAGACCTCATCGGCGTGCTCGCCGAGGAATCCGGTGCCGCGCATGACCTCGGGGCGAACCAGCGTCGGGGTGATGGTCGGGTTGAACCCGGCCTCCTCGGCGACGTCTCGAGCGAGGTTGAGCAGCGCCATCTCGAGCTTGGCGCCGAAACCGGTGAGGTAGTGGAAACGGGATCCGGAGACCTTCGTGCCACGCTGCGTGTCGATGGCCTTGAGCTTCTCACCGATCTCGAGGTGGTCGAGCGGTTCGAAGCCGTCGGTGCCGAAGTCGCGGGGCTCGCCGACGGTCTTGAGCGTCGCGAAGTTCTCTTCGCCGCCGGAGGGGATGCCGTCGATGATGAGGTTCGGAACCTTCGACACGAGCTGGTCGAAAGCGAAGCTCGCCTCTTCGGACTCCGCCGACAGCGACTTCACGGCCTCGGATTTCTGCTTGCCCTCGGCGATGAGCGCAGGCTTGTCTTCCTTCGCCGCCTTGGCGATCTGGGAGGAGAAAGCCTTCTGGTCCGCGCGAGCGTCTTCGTAGGCCGTGATGGCTGCACGACGTGCGGAATCAGCGGCGAGGACCTCGTCGATGAGCTCGACGGATGCCCCGCGAGCCTCCTGTGATGCCTTGAACAGGGCCGGGTTGTCTCTGAGAAGCGCTAGATCGATCACCCTCTCAGCTTAACGGGCCGGGCCCGTTTCCGACATTCGGCGCTCAGCCTGTACCCGAGTTCGACACGGTAGATTTGGCACATGATCATCGAGCTGGACCCCCTGATGACCTGGGTCGTCGTCGCCGGTGCCCTCGTTGTGCTCGGCGCCGCGTTCCTCCTCGGTCGACGGATGGGCGCACGGCGCGTCCTCGCCAGGGTCAGGCGCTACGCCCACCCCGCGAACCTCGAGGACACCGAAGTCGACGATGCCGCCCGATACCGCGCCGCCCTCATCGTCAATCCGACGAAGACCGATGTGCGCCGTCTGGCTTCAACCGCCGAAGCGATCTGCCGCTTCGAGGGGTGGAACCCTCCCCTCGTGCTTGAGACCGCGCTCGAAGACTCCGGCGAAGGGGCCACGATCCGCGCGCTCGACGAAGGGGTCGACGTCGTCATCGCCGCCGGCGGGGACGGAACCATCCGCGCGGTCGCCTCGGCGCTGGCGGGCACCTCCACGCCGATGGGGATCGTGCCTCTGGGGACAGGGAACCTGCTCGCCCGAAACATCGATCTCGTCCTCGACAAGACCGAGTGGGCGCTGCGAATCGCTCTGTGGGGGCGCAATCGGGAGATCGATGTGGGAACGGCGAAGACCGCCGAGGATGGCGAGAGCCATATCTTCACCGTGATGACCGGGCTCGGCTTCGATGCCGCGGTCATGGCCGACACCAGCGATGAGCTCAAGAGTCGACTGGGCTGGTTGGCCTATGTCGAGGCCGGATCGCGGAAGCTCGCGGGCAAACCGAGTCAGGTCAAGGTCACATTCGATGATGACTATCGGATCTCGGCACGAGTGCGGTCGGTCCTCGGCGGCAACTGCGGGCGCCTGCAGGGCGGGATCCAGCTGCTGCCGCAGGCGGTCATCGACGACGGCATGCTCGATGTGCTCATCGTCAGCCCGAAGAACCTCGGCCAGTGGCTCGGCGTCCTTGCCTCGATCGCGGGACGTCGGGCCTCACGCGGTCTGCACACGAATATCCGCAAGTGTCAGAAGGTCGTCATCGAGGCAGGTGAGGACCTCAACATTCAGCTCGACGGGGATCCGCTCGGGCAGTCGTCGTACCTCGAGATGGAGGTCAGGCCCTCGGCCCTGACAGTCCGCGTGCCCACCGTCGAACAGCGCAAGCAGATCCGAGCCGAAGCCTGGCCGGTCTGAGGTTTGCACTGAACTCTCCTCAGCCCTTCAGCAATTACCAATTAGTAGGTCACGGAGCGATTACAGAAATTCACCGAAGCGTTACAGCAATTAAACCTGAACAAAATGTACAGAAATAGTTTAGGGAATCCTTGGAACCTAGGATGAGTGCCGTATCACACCCCTCGTCACAGAGATTGAAGGCACTCCAATGAAGAAGATCATCCTCGCGCCGGCAGTCGCCCTCGCATTCACCGGCCTCGTCGCCAGTCCGGTCGCCGCCGCGGAATCCCCCTCCACGCAGTCGGCATCCACCAAGGCCGAGCAGCAGAAGCAGGACGAGGCCGAGCAGGCCAAGAAGGAAGAGGCCAAGAAGGCTGCGGCCGAAAAGGAAGCGGCCGAGAAGAAGGCCGAGGAGAAGGCCGAGGAGAAGGCGGCCGCCGAAAAGAAGGCCAAAGACGCCAAGAAGGCCGAAGAAAAGAAGAAGGCTGCCGAAGACAAGGCTGATAAAGACAAGGCGGACAAGAAGAACGACGCCAAGAAGCCCCCGAAGAAGGTCGACCCAAAGCCCGCTCCTGCCCCCAAGGACGAGGACAAGGACGCCAAGGACGATGACAAGGCTGAGGACACGGTCAACCCGATCAATGCTTCGGTGCAGGTCGTCTCGAATGATGTCACCGCCGAAGAACTCCACGAGGATGGCGTGACCGTCAAGGTCACCGGACTCGAGAAGGGTGACAAGGTCTCCGTCAAGTCGGGACTGACCGGCCCGGCAACAACTGCTCAGGGTTCGACCGCCACTCTCAAGCTGCACTCCGCGAAGAGTGCAGAGGCACTCACTTCCGGCAAGCAGAACCTCGCCGTTCAGATCGAGCGCCCAGAGGCACAGACCGCCACGGAAGCCACCAGCTTCTCGTACACACCCTTTGCAGACAGTGATGGCGTCGACCCGATCGATGCGTCGCTCAAGGTCGATCCCAAGAAGATCACCGCCGAGGATCTCGCCAACAAGGACAAGGGCGTGACCGTCACCGTCTCGGGCGTGAAGAAGGGTGACAAGATCAAGGACTCCCTCACCGCGGAGACCGAGACCGCTGAGGCCGACGGTGACTACAAGCTCCACCTCTGGTACGAAGGCAACCCGAAGAACCTTGAGGCCGGAAAGGTCCCGTTCACCGTCACCATCGACCGCGAAGGCACCGAATCGGAGACCCTCAACGGCAACATCAACGTCGCCGACGAGACCAGCGACGTCGACCCGACCGTCAAGATCGATTCGAAGAAGATCTCCCTCGAGGACTTCAAGAAGGACGGACTGAAGTTCAGCGGATCCGGGTTCTCATCGAACGGAACCATCACCGTCCAGGGCGAAACCGTGACACCCCAGCGTGCCGCCGCACCTCAGGCCGAAGAGCTCCGCGCGGACGAGGACGGCAACGTCGAAGGTGCCGTGATTGCGCCCGAGTCACTCGAAGCCGGTACATACGCTTTGACCTTCGTCGACGACGAGACCGAAGAGACGAGCGACCCGGTCGAGATCACTGTGACCGACGACGAGGACGCCGTCGACCCGATCGACGCGTCCCTCAAGGTCGATCCCAAGGAGATCACCGCCGAGGACCTCGCCAACAAGGACAAGGGTGTGACCGTCACCGTCTCGGGCGTGAAGAAGGGCGACAAGATCAAGGACTCCCTCACCGGGAAGACCGAGACGGCTGAAGCCGACGGTGACTACAAGCTCCACCTCTGGTACGAAGGCAACCCGAAGAACCTTGAGGCCGGAAAGGTCCCGTTCACCGTCACCATCGACCGCGAAGGCACCGAATCGGAGACCCTCAACGGCAACATCAACGTCGTCGAGGATGAAACCGAGGCCCCCGCCGAGGCGACCTTCAAGGTCTCGCCGAAGACGATCGAAGCCGCAGACTTCGCCAACGAGAAGAAGGGCGTCACCCTCGCCGTCGAGAACTGCGAGCCCGGCGCCGATGTCCACTTCGAGGTCGCCCCGAAGGGCATCAACGTCACGGCCTACGAGAACACCGTCAAGGCCGACGACGAAGGCAATGCTTCCGTCAACGTCTTCGGCACCTCGACGAACACTTCGGCCTACGTCGGCTCCTACACCGCGACAGCAACCTGCGGCGATGACACCATGAAGGACGCCTTCAAGGTCACCCAGGGCGCCAACGGCGGTGGAGACGACGGCAACGGCGGCGACAACGGCAACGCCGGCAACGCCGGCAGCCAGCTGCCGCGTACCGGCGCCGACCTCGGCGGACTGACGACGGGGGCCCTGCTCGTCCTCGTCGGCGGCGCCGCGATCGCGCTGACCGGTCGCAAGAACAAGTTCGGTCAGACTCCGACGAGCTTCTGATCTGAGTCAGACGGCCGCTTTCGGCCGCAGATTGAGGGGTGGTCCGGCGCGCGCCGGACCACCCCTCAATCTATTCATCGTGAACGGACGCTGAACCCTGACGGCGATCCGACTTCCGTAGTGAACAAAACGACCACAACTATGCGTGTGGTGATTGTTGCATTACTGTTACATTCGCACTACTTCACACCCAGCTGTAATTTTCGAAGGAAATACATGAAGAAGCTCGCCCTCGCCCCCGCGGTGGCTATCGCCATCACCGGCCTGGCCGCATCCCCAGTTATTGCCGCACCCGAAGCACCCGCCCCAGCGGCCTCTGCCGACACCCAACCTACCGCCAAGCCCGGGGCCCTCAAGGCTCAGGCTGGCTCGATCGACAAGCAGGCCGAAGAAGCTTCTGTGACGCTCTCGACCGAGATTGTTTCCCAGGCTGACTTCGGGGACTTGGAGAAGGGTGTCGACGTCGTTGGTGCCGGTCTTGAGACTGACCACGATTACGACATCACTGTGGCTCCGGCGAGTGGACAGAACGTCAACGAGCTGAATACAACTGCCACAACGAATGCTGATGGCGCCTTCTCGCACAAGGTCTACGGCACCGATGACCCCGCGTTCGTCGGCACCTACTCCGTTGTTGTCAACGACAGCGCGGATAGCAATATCTCCTTCCAGATGACCTTCGAGGTAACCGGCGAAGACACCGACGAGCCCGAGGCCCCCGCTGCCGACCAGAAGGTCTCGCTCAGCACCGACAAGATCTCGGAGAGCGACTTCGCGAAGAACGGCATCAAGGTCACCGGTGAGGGCTTCACCCCCGACGGAAAGGTCACCGTCGTCGGCGGAACCGCCCAGTCGCCCTTCGCCACCGTCGAAGTCGACGCCGACGAAGAAGGAAAGATCTCCGCAACCCTGAAGTTCGACGGCGACGACAACCTCCCGGCCGGCGACTACTCCGTCTGGGGCGTCGACCAGGAAACCGAGACCAGCTCCGATGCTCAGACCTTCACCATCACCGAAGACGAAACCGACGAGCCCACCACTCCTGCTGCCGAAGCCAAGCTGGCCGTCTCCCCCGAGACCATCTCCCCCGCTGACTTCGTCAAGGAAGACAAGGGCGTCACCCTCGCCGTCGAAAACTGCGAGCCCGGCGAAGACATCCGCTTCCTCGTCAACCCCAAGGGCGAGTCGAACGTCACCGCCTTCGACAAGACCGTCAAGGCTGACGACGAGGGCAAGGCCAGCGTCAACGTCTACGGCACCAGCGCCTCCAACGCCTCGGCCTACATCGGCGACTACGATGTGACCGTCACCTGTGGCGATGACGAACTGACCGGTGAGTTCTCCGTCAGCGACGATGCCAATGCAGGCGGCAGCGACGGCGGCGAAGACGGCAACGCCGACGGAAACGACGATGGCGACAATGGAGATGCCGGCAACAGCGGCGACCTGCCCCGCACCGGTACCGAGCTGACCGGCCTCGTCGGCGGTGCAGGTCTCCTCCTCATCGGTGGAGTCGCAGTCGCACTGACCATGCGCCGCAAGAAGGTCGCCCAGGATCCCGCTGAGATCTGATAGCGACGAACTGAGAACAATTGCCCGAACTCGACTGAGCTGGGCGTGAGACAAAGAAGAGCGCGAACCCGACCGGGTTCGCGCTCTTCTTGTAGTCGTCAGAAGGGGAGGCAGCAGACAGCTCACTTCATGCGGTCGTACCTCGAGCGCAGAGCGAGGAAGGCTCCGTAGAGGATCAGACCGAGCCCCACGGCCAGCAGCAGGTACGGCCCGAAGGGCTGGTCGCGCATCCCCTTGAGCGCACCGTCGATTCCAGTGAACTCCTCCGGATCACCGGTGGCCGCCGAGGCCGCAACGAGGATGCCCACCGACAGCAGCGTCACACCTTTGCCCAGATAACCGACGACGCCGGTGAATCCGACCAGGAAACGAGTGATCGTGCTGCGCGGCCGACGCAGCTCCTCTTTCCACTTCCGTCGCAGTCCGTTGATACTGAACACGATGCCGATGATCGCAATCACGGCGCCGACGGCCATGAGGACATACAGTCCACCCGGTGCTTTCGCCACGGTCGTCGAGGCCTGTGAGCTCGTCTTGCCCGAGTCCGCTCCCCCTCCGAAGACGAACTGGGAGAAGGTCGCGGCAACCACCACATAGGCAACGGCAGAAGCGACCATTGTGAAGAAGTCGATCCACTGCTTCCTCCCCTGCTTCTGCTGCGGGTCTCGAGTGCCTGCGCCACGCAGCGATGCCGAGCCGAAGAACGCATTGACCAGACACCACAACGCCATCAGCGCACAGCCGAGGAAGCAGATGACGATCAGCACCATGCCGAACGGCTGTGAAGCGATCTGGCCGACGGCCCCGGCTTGATCGGCGTCTCCCCCGCCCTGACCGAGCCCGATCGTTATAGCAGTCGCACCGAGGATGGCATGGACCAATCCGTTGGCAAGGAAGCCGGCACGAGCCACCCGCTCGAACCAGCGGCTGTCAGCGGCTTCCTGGGCCGCCGTATCAGCGCTGTCGGCGACCTGACGGACCTTCTCTTTCTCGTTCACAGAGATCAGTGTCGCACAGCGCCCATACTGTTCTGGGCCGCTAAGAGCCGGAATCTTTGAGCACCTGCGAAAAGGCGGAGCGCGAACCCGATCAAAGGTTCGCGCTCCGCCTCGACGCAGTTCTCAGTGTCGCAGTGTCTCTGTGTGTCGTCGTGTCTCTGTCCGGCTGCCGCCGGCTCAGCCGCGTCGATACCGGTTGTACAGCACCAGAGCACCCGGTTCGGGGCGGCCCCGCGGGCGACGCCCCCGCGAGATCGAGACGACATCTCCACCCACCGTGCCGGCGGCGAAGACGCGAGCCTCGCGTTCCTGCGCCGTCATCCGCGAACGGACCTCGGCCTCGAGCTCCTCATTGCGGTGTTTGAGAGCATCGACCTGATTCTGCAGATCGATGATCTTCTTGATCCCGACGAGATTGACTCCCTCGTCCTGGGACAGCTGCTGGATCAGTCGCAGCTTGGCGATGTCCTGACCCGAGTAGCGCCGCCCGCGGCCCGCGGTGCGTTCCGGAGTGACGAGGCCCAAGCGGTCATACTGCCGCAGTGTCTGCGGGTGCATCCCCGCCAGATCCGCGGCCACCGAGATGACATACACCGCAGCACTCGATGAAATGTGCATTGTGATTCACCACCTCAACTGGCCTTAGCCCGATCCAGCAGGCCAGCCCGAGGATCCTCGCCCTCGGTGGCGGCCTTGAACGTTTCGACAGCCGCCTTGGCCTCATCGGACAGATTCTTCGGCGCCACGATCTCGACCGTCGCGAGGAGATCGCCGGTGCCCTTCTTCGTCTTCACGCCCTTGCCGCGCACACGCAGGGTTCGGCCCGAGGGTGTCCCCGGTGCGACCTTGACCTTGACCGGCATCCCGCCCAAAGTTGGCACCTTGACCTCGGCGCCGAGGGTCGCCTCGTCGAAGCTGACCGGCAGATCTATGCGCAGGTTGTCGCCGTCACGGGTGAACACGGGGTGCGGCTTGACGTTCGCCGTGAGGATCACGTCACCGGCCTCGCCGCCGTTCGGGCTGGCTTTGCCCTTGCCGGCCAGGCGGATCTTCTGCCCGTCCTTGACACCGATCGGAGTCCGCACGGTCAGCGGTCTGCCGCCTGGCATGTTCAGCTTCACCGAGGCACCGTCGATCGCTTCGGTGAACGACAGCGTCGTGGTCGACTTGATGTCGCCACCCTTGACCGGGGGCGAGTAGCCCCCACCGAATCCGCCGCCGTAGCCGCCACCGCCGCCGAATCCGCCGAGCAGATCGGCCAGATCCGGAGGCACATCGCCTCCGCCTCCGTATGTCGTGCGGGTCCGGGTGCGTCCGCCACCTCCGAAGAGATCGGAGAATACGTCCTCGAATCCGCCAGCACCGGCACCGCCGGGCCCACCGGATCCGGCGCTGAACCGGGCACCGCCGCCCATAGCGCGGACCTGGTCGTACTGGGCACGCGATTCCTTGTCGGACAGCACCTGGTGGGCCTGCCCGATCTCCTTGAACTTCTCCTCGGCCTTCTCATCACCGGGATTCGCATCCGGGTGATACTTGCGCGCGAGTTTGCGATAGGCCTTCTTGATCTCGGCGTCGGAAGCATCCTTGGAGACGCCGAGGGTTTTGTAGAAGTCCTTGTCGAACCAATCATTCTGAGGTCCGGTATTCACCTGGCACCTCCTTTCCTTCCCATCAATCCTGTCAGCACTGTATTCACTTGTCTCCTCACAATCCGCATCCCCGGGGACGCTGCCCCGAAGATCCGGACCGCCGCCGAGGTGGTCCCCGACCCCGTACGTCAGTGAACTGACGAACGGGACCGGGGGCCGCCTCGGCGATCGTGGTCGTTTCAGTCCTCCGGCTGCTGGACACCGACCCGGGCGGCGCGGATGATGCGCTCCCCGATCCGGTATCCGGGCTGCATGACCAGGAAGATCGTCGGGCTCTCCACCTCGTCCGAGGGTTGCTGCATGAGCGCCTCGTGGACGTTCGGGTCGAACTCCTCGCCGACCTCGCCGTATTGTTCGACGCCGAGCTTCGCCAGCGAGTCGACGAGCTTGTCCACGTGGGTCTCGAAAGGCCCGGTGACATCGCCGTTCTCGCGGGCGAGCTTGACCTCATCGAGCACGGGGATGAGCGCCTCGACGACCTTGATCGTGCCGCCTAGCGCCGCACGTTCGCGTTCGCGTTCGGCACGCATCCGGTAGGCGGCGTACTCAGCGTTGATGCGCTTGAGGTCAGCGAGGTGCGCTGCGGCCTCCGATCCCGGCTCGGGTTCGTCCGCCGGCTCCGTGTCCTCGAGGCCGGAGGCATCGGTGGGGATGTCGACACCGAGGTCGCTGGCATCGGCCGCGGACGCGGTCTCGGCCTGCTCGGCGTTCGGATCCGCGGTCGGCTCCTCGCCGGCCTCGGCCGAGGCCGACTGCGCGTCGGCCTCGGGACGGACCTCACCGGTGTTCGGATCGACCCGGCGCTTGTCACTGAAAGTGAAGCCTGGCTCCTCGGACGACTCGTCGTTGCCCTCGGCAGTCATTACTTCTTCTCCTCATCCTCTTCGTCGACAACCTCGGCGTCGACGACGTCGTCATCGGCACCGGACTCGGCTGCACCCTCACCGGCAGCTGCGGCGCCTTCGGCACCACCCTGCTGGTTGTAGATGGCTTCGCCGATCTTCTGCTGGTTTTCCATCAGCTTGTCGTAGGCGGTCTTCACTGCGTCCTCGTCTTCGCCCTTGAGCGCTTCCTTGACAGCGTCGACGTCGCCCTGCATCTCAGTCTTGATCTCTTCAGGGAGTTTGTCGGCATTGTCGGTGAGCAGCTTCTCGGTCTGGTAGGCGAGGTTCTCAGCATTGTTGCGGACATCGGCGGCCTCACGGCGCTTCTTGTCCTCTTCTGCGTGCTCCTCGGCCTCGCGGACCATGCGCTCGATGTCTTCCTCCGGCAGTGCGGAACCGCCGGTGATCGTCATCGACTGCTCGGTGCCGGTGCCCTTGTCGGTGGCCGACACGTGGACGATGCCGTTGGCGTCGATGTCGAAGGCGACCTCGATCTGCGGCACACCACGCGGAGCCGGAGCGATGCCGGTCAGCTCGAAGGTGCCGAGGTTCTTGTTGTCGCGAGTGAACTCGCGCTCACCCTGGAAGACCTGGATCGACACGGAGGGCTGGTTGTCCTCAGCCGTGGTGAAGGTCTCCGAACGCTTGGTCGGGATCGGGGTGTTGCGCTCGATGAGCTTCGTCATCACGCCGCCCTTGGTCTCGAGACCGAGCGAGAGCGGGGTGACGTCGATGAGCAGAACGTCCTTGCGCTCTCCCACGAGGACACCGGCCTGGACTGCCGCACCGATCGCGACGACTTCATCGGGGTTGACGCCCTTGTTGGGCTCCTTGCCTCCGGTGAGTTCGGTGACGACGGCGGAGACGCCGGGCATACGGGTCGAACCGCCGACGAGGACGACGTGGTCGATGTCAGACACAGACACGCCTGCGTCCTTCATGACTGCGTGGAACGGAGCCTTGGTGCGCTCGAGGAGGTCCTTGGTGAGATCCTCGAACTTCGCGCGAGTCAGCGACTCGTCGAGGTGGATGGGTCCGTTCTCGCTCATCGACAGGTACTGCAGCGAGATGTTCGTGCTGGTGGCCGAGGACAGTTCCTTCTTCGCCTGCTCAGCGGCTTCTTTGAGGCGCTGCAGAGCAGTGGCGTCCTTGGTCAGGTCGACACCGTAGTTGTTCTTGACCTGCTCGACGAGCCAGTCGACGATCCGCTGATCCCAGTCGTCACCGCCGAGGCGGTTGTCACCCGAGGTCGCACGGACCTGAATGGTGGAGAAGTCGTCTTCATCCTTGCCGACTTCCAGCAGGGACACGTCGAAGGTGCCGCCGCCGAGGTCGAAGACGAGGATGGTCTCATCTTCCTTGCCGCGCTCGAGGCCGTAGGCCAGAGCAGCAGCGGTCGGCTCGTTGATGATGCGCGAGACGTTGAGTCCGGCGATCTCACCGGCGTCCTTCGTAGCCTGACGCTCGGCGTCGTTGAAGTATGCGGGAACGGTGATCACCGCGTCGGTGACCTTCTCCTGCAGGTATTCCTCAGCGTCGTGCTTGAGCTTCTGGAGGATGCGGGCCGAGACCTCCGGAGCGGTCATCTTCTTGCCGCCGATCTCGGTGGACCAATCGGTGCCCATGTGGCGCTTGACCGAAGCGACCGTGTTCTTGATGTTGGTGACAGCCTGGCGCTTGGCGATCTCACCGACAAGGGAGTCGCCGTTCTTGTTGACCGCAACGACGGACGGGGTCGTGCGACCGCCCTCTGCGTTCGCGATGACCTTCGGGTCGCCGCCCTCGAGGACGGTGACGACGGAGTTCGTGGTTCCGAGGTCGATTCCGACTGCACGTGCCATAGTGTTCTCTCCTAACAGATTGTGAGTTCCTGCGACTCGAATGTGTGCGATCGGGCGGCTCCGATTCCTCAGCAGAACCACTCGACCGCACACATTGAGCCAACCTGACTCAAGTATTCTCTTCGAGGTTTCGGCCGTCAAGTCGAACCTCATCAAAGTTGCGTACACTAGACTCAACTTTGGTGAGGTTGCTTTTATTCCTCCGCACTGAAGAATTCCTTTTCACGCACCTGACGGCCCCGTTTTCCGGGACCGTCAGTGCTTTCGGAAGCCGATCTTCCGCAGG
The DNA here is from genome assembly GCF_004745075.1 of Brevibacterium sp. S111. GTDB lineage: Bacteria > Actinomycetota > Actinomycetes > Actinomycetales > Brevibacteriaceae > Brevibacterium. Next base: position 92,497 of record NZ_RHFH01000007.1, on the reverse strand, counting down.
CGGAGCGTTAGGAGATTCTTGTCCGCCGGGCTCTATCCGAACTGGCTGTGCTGCGAGAATCCAAGCAGACCCGTTGCCGGACGGCAGCCGTCCTTCATCGCCATCGGGCGGGTTCGCTCCTGCCCGAGATACACAGGAATTGCGGATTCGCGCGCGGACATTTCAGTCTTCCACGGCATAGAGATCCGCGGCCGGTTCCACATCGGCCAGGGTCGCCACGTCTACGGTCTTCGGGGTGCGGTTGCGGTTGATGAGGAGTCGGAACACGTCGGGGCGAGAATAGTGCCCGACCGGGTCGGCTGCCGATTTCGCGATCGCGATCATCGCGGGATCAAGGGTCGCGTAGAGGATTCCCTCTTGATCGGGCGCGAGCGGTGTCGCGAGCTCCGAGCCTTCTGGCCCGAATATCCGGGCGTGCCCGCCGCTGAGCTTGAGGAGATTCTTCTTCGTCTCTGTGTCGCAGAAGGTGTCCATCGCGGCCTGACCGACGAGGGCGCACGGGGCGAGGACGAAAGCCTGACCTTCAACGGCGTAGACGCGGCTTGCTGCGGTATTGACCTCCGGACTGAGCGCTTGAGCGGCTCCTTCGTAGATCGAGAACGACGGCCAGGCTCCGACATGGATCTCTTCGTTCTCCGCAAACAGCGCGTATTTCGACAGCGGCTGGAAGTGCTCCCAACAGTTGAGTCCGCCGATGCGTCCGAGCTCGGTCTGATGGATCTGCAGGTCGGAGCCGTCGCCTTCTCCGAAGACCGTGCGCTCGACGTGGGTGGGCTTGAGCTTATGCCTCACACCCTGCAGTTCGCCGTCGGCGTCGATGAACGCCTGGGCCATGTACAAGCTGCCGGCGACCTTCGCGCTGTAGCCGACGACCACATAGATTCCTACGTCTCGCGCCGCGGCACGGATGCGGACCATCTCCGGGCCGTCGGATGTCATTGAATTCTGTGCGTACTGGGGGACGAAGCGCATCCCATCGGCGGGAGAGTCGAGCCAGATCCACCATGGGTAGCCGGGGAGGAAGGTCTCCGGGAACGCTACGAGATCGGCCCCGTTGTCTGCGGCTTCGCGGATGAGTGAGATCGTCTTGTCCACTGCGGCATCGAGGTCGAGCCAAGCGGGTTCGGCTTGTACAGCGGCGGCGGTGATCGTACGGTCCATGATTGCTCCTTTGCAGATGGGACTTGCGTCATATCAGTATCGGAGTCTTCGTCACGTTCGTGTTGACCAGATCTGCCAGAGCCACTGACCAGATCCGCCTGATCTCGAAAGCCATAGGAACCGGACAGCGACTGCAGGAACGCCGGCAATGGCATGGCAGCTGCCGCAGATGCTGCATCACAGCCCGGAAACGAACCGCCTCGGCGTCACTCCATTCTCCGCGCGGAAGGCACGGATGAATCCGGATTCGCTGTCGAACCCGAACCGGCCGGCCACGGCGCCGACGGTCGCCTGCGGATTCAGGCAGAGGAAAGCCGCGGCCGCACTGATGCGCATTCGGCGCATGGCCGATGACACGCCGCCGTCGGGGAACAGTCGGTAGAGCGTGCGGACCGAGACGCTGCAGCGCGCAGCCAAGCGCTCCACCGTCCAAGTCGAGTCGTGGAGGTCTCGTCGCATCATGGACTCGACGCGCTGCCGCATGAACTCGTCCGGCAACCGTCCAGGCCGTGAGACCTCGCGCTCTCGCAGCACCTCGCTCAGCGCCCCGAGGATGTGATCAACCATGGGCGCCAGGGCCGAACCGCCGCTCTGCAGCTGATCGCTCATCGCCAGCAGCAACTGCGAGACGACGCCGCCGGGAGAGCCCGGGCCGTGGGTGACAGCAGTGATCGCGCGGGTATCGTCGACCCCGATCGCGGACTTCGGCAACTGGACAACGAGCTGCCGGAAGCCTGCAGGAAAATGCAGACGGTAGGGTCGGCCACTGTCATAGAGCGCAATTCCGCCGGGACGCAGCTGTGCGATTCTTCCGTCCTGCTCGACGAACCCTTCGCCACGGCGCTGGATCGAGAACAGCAGGAATTCGTCATCGGCGGAGGCAGCGAACCGTCGCGTCCGCAGCACGTCCTGCTGTGAGGCACTGACCGTGGAGAACTCGAGTTCGCCGATGGTCTCCCGCCTGATCTCACCGCGGAAGGAGTCCACCGATGAGCAGCGGGCCTCGAGCTTGACGAAGGTCTCGCAGATGAGCTCTGTCCAGACGGCAACAGCCTCATGCGGCGAGGTTTCCGCCGTCGTCATCGTCTGCGATGTATATGCCCTCACAGCTCTTCCACCGAAATCGATCGCCGCAGGCAGCTTCGCCCACACTCAGGTGTTGGAAGCATAGCTCACATCCGGGCATCGAATGAAGGACCCTCCTGCGGTACCGATCAGGCGGGGCCCATCGGCAACACCGAAGCACTTCTTCCGTGCGCCGGACCCGGGCCGAATCGAGAAACAAGTCACCACGCATGCAGTTTTCGCGACTGGTTAGGTTAGGCTCAGCTATGCGACTATTCCGTTTCGACGAAAGGACCTCATGTCCCGCCTCGCCAAAAGAACCGATCGCCGACTTGCGGTCGCCTCGATCGCCCTCGTCACCGCCCTTGGACTCTCCGCCTGCAGCGGGTCGGGCTCCGCGGACACTGAGACGACCGCCGATGCCGACGACGGCGCCTGGCCGCTGACCATCACGGACGACGCCGACCACGAGGTCACAATCGAGAAGCAGCCCGAGACGATTGTCTCCACCGCCGTCACCCTCACCGGCAGCCTGCTGGCGATCGACGCCCCGGTCACCGCGTCCGGTGCCACCATGCCCAACTCCCCCGTCGCCGACGATCAGGGCTTCTTCACCCAGTGGAGCGACGTCGCGAAAGAGGAGGACGTCGAAGCCCTCTACCAGGGCGACCCCGACGTCGAGGCCGTACTGGCCGAGGAACCTGACCTCATCATCGTGTCGAAGACCGGTCAGGACTCGGCGAATGCGATCTACGATCAGCTCAGCGATATCGCACCGACCGTGGTCATCGACTACGGCGACAAGGACTGGCAGGAAGTGACCACCCAGCTCGGCAAGATCACCGGCCACGAGGACAACTCGAAGAAGGTCAACGAGGAATTCGATGCCCGCGCCGAGGAGGTCAAGGACTCGATCGACGCCCCCGCACAGCCGGTGACCGGCATGGTCTTCAATGAGAAGGCCAAGGGCGGCGGTTCCGGTGCCAGCGCCAACGTTTGGACGCCGGAATCCGCTCAGGCCAAGCTGCTCGAAAAGGTCGGGTTCGAGCTCGCCGAGGTCCCCGAAGGCACGACCAGCCAAGGCGAGATGGGCAAGCGCTCCGATATCTTCGAGGTGACCGGAGAGAACCTCTCGAAGGCCGTGACCGGCGAGTCCGTGTTCCTCTTCAACGCGAACGAGAAGACCGCCGAGTCGTACAAGAAGAACTCGCTGGTCAAGAGCACCCCGGCGGTGAAGAACGATGCTGTCTACGCAATGGGACTCGATTCCTTCCGCCTCGACTACTACTCGGCGACGAACGTACTCGATCGCCTTGAGGACGAATTCGGGAAGTGATCGACCCAGCCATGCGATCGTTCCCGACCAGCCCCGGGTCCGCGCGGCTCGCACAGTGAGAATTCGGCACAGCGAAACGGACGGTCGGCGACGAAAGGTTCAGACACCTTCGCCGCCGACCGCCCGCTTCTGCGCTCCGGACCGCTCGGTGATCAGCCCTTTGCGGGGCACGATGAGACGATCTCAGCCCGGTCGTCGCGGTTGAACTGACGCAGCTGAGTCACATGACTGGGGTTGAGCTCGGAGACATCGGCCACCTGCAGCAGCCGCATGGTGCGTTCGACCTGCTCGCCGAGGATCTCGATCGTGCGGTCTACACCTTCCCGGCCGCCGGCCATCAGACCGAAGAGGTAGGCACGGCCGATGAGCGTGAAGTCCGCGCCGAGTGCGAGCGAGGCGACGATATCGGCACCGTTGCGGATACCGGTGTCGACGATGATCTCCACGTCCTTGCCGATCTCCCGGGCCACCTCGGGGAGGAGTTCGAAGGGAACGGGAGCCCGGTCGAGCTGGCGTCCGCCGTGGTTGGACAGGACGATCGAGTCGACGCCGAGGTCGGCGAGCTTCTTCGCGTCCTCGAGCGTCTGCACGCCCTTGACGGAGAATTTGCCCGGCCACATGGCGCGGATCTCGGCGAGATCATCGAAGTCGATCGAGGGATCCATCGCCGAGTCGAGCAGCTCTCCGACGGTGCCGCCGGTCTGCGACAAAGAGGCGAATTCGAGCTTCGGAGTGGTCAGGAAGTCCCACCACCACCAGGGACGTGGGATCGCGTTGAGGATCGTCTGCGGAGTCAGCTGCGGCGGAATGGAGAATCCGTTGCGCGTATCGCGCAGCCGAGCCCCGGCCACAGGAGCGTCGACTGTGAAGAACAGGGTGTCGAATCCGGCGTTCTTCGCCCTCTCGACAAGACCGTAGGAGATCTCGCGCTGCTTCATCACATAGAGCTGGAACCAGTTGCGGCCGTGTGGATTGACCTTCTTCACGTCCTCGATCGAGGTCGTCCCCAGGGTCGAAAGGGTGAACGGAATGCCTGCGGCTCCGGCAGCCCCGGCACCGGCGGTCTCACCCTCGGTCTGCATCAGCCGGGTGAAGCCGGTCGGAGCGATGCCGAAGGGCATCGCCGAGCTGCCGCCCATGATCTGAGTGGAGGTGTCGACGTTCGTGACGTCCTTGAGGATCGAGGGGTGGAACTCGATGTCGCGGAAGGACTGGACCGAGCGTTCCATCGAGATCTCGCCCTCGGCGGCCCCGTCGGTGTAGTCGAACGCCGCGGCCGGGGTCCGGCGTTTCGCAATCTTGCGCAGATCCTCGATCGTCAGCGCATTCTCCAGGCGGCGCTTCTTCGGGTCGAGTTCGAACTTCTTGAACTTCATGAGATCGAAGATCTCGGCCGGCTGGGGTATCCGTCTCTTGACCATGTCTTTCGCTCCTTGCTGTGCGTTGGGGTGAGTGGTGGAATGCAGGGTGGGCAGTGTTGACTCAGGCCGAGGGGACCATCCAGGACAGAACCGTCGACTGGAGTCCGACGAGCAGGCACATGAGGACAAGCATGCCCAGCGACCATCCGATGACGCGGCGGAAGATCGAGGCCTCCTTTCCGAGCAGTCCGACAGCCGTTGCGGCGATCGTGAGGTTCTGGGGACTGACCATCTTACCCAGCACACCGCCGGAGCTGTTGGCCCCGACGAGCAACAGCGGATTGAGGCCGGCTTCATGGGCGGCGGTCTGCTGCAGTGTGGCGAACAGCGCGTTGGCCGAAGTGTCCGAACCGGTGACAGCGGTGCCGAGCCAACCGAGGATCGGTGAGAGGAACGCGAAGAAGGCCCCGGTGCCTGCGATCCAGGTGCCGATGGTGATCGTCTGGCCGGACAGGTTCATGACATAGGCCAGTGCGAGCACCGAGCCGACAGTGAGGATCGAGAACCGCATCTTCACGACATTGACGACGAGGACATCGAGGGCTTCCTTCGCCGTCATCTTGTAGACGATGGCGACGATGACACCGGAGATGAGCAGCAGCGTTCCCGGTGAAGACAGCCATTGGAAGTTGTAGATCGTGCTCGTCGAGGCCTCACCGGCCGAGTCGAGGATGTTTCCGTCCAGCCCCGGCCACGGAATCGCCACGTCCGTCGATGCCAGCCAGTTGTTGAGGGCAGGCACGAGCTTGGCCACGGAGAAGATCACGATGACGAGCAGGTAGGGGAAGAGCGCAAGGAAGATTCGGGACCCGGTCAGGGGCGCGGTCTCCTTCTTCAAATCAGTGGCCACGCCGCCGGCACCGCCGGCGTCAGGGGCATCGGCGTCTTCGTGCTCACGCTCGTCGGCCATCCGATCGAGCGCATCCTGTCCGCCCTTCGGCTTCCAGAACCGCAGCATGACGACCACTGCGGCGAGTCCGAGGAGGGAGGCAATGATGTCGGTGAGTTCGACCGAGAGGAAGTTCGAGGAGATGTACTGGGCGAAGCCGAACACGACTCCGACGACCAGTGCCAGGGGCCAGATTTGGCGCAGTCCGCGGCGGCCGTCGACGAGCATGACGAGGAAGAGCGGGACGATCGCGGCGAGGAACGGAGTCTGATGACCGACCATCGCACCGATGTCCTGGTAGTCGATGCCGGTCAGCGTACCGGCGGTGATGATCGGAATGGCGATGGCTCCGAAGGCCACCGGCGCGGTGTTGGCGACGAGGACGACGACGGCGGCGCGCATAGCGGTGAACCCCACAGCCACGAGCATGACGCCGGTGATCGCCACCGGGGCGCCGAATCCGGCGAGCGCCTCGAGCAGGCCGCCGAAGCAGAAGGCGATGATGATGGCCTGGATGCGCGGATCATCGGAGATGACGTTGATGACCAGGCGCAGGTCCTCGAAATGCCCTGAACGCACGGTGAGCTCGTAGAGCCAGATCGCGGTGATGACGATCCACATGATCGGGAACAGCCCGAAGGCGAATCCCTGCGTCGCCGACAGCGCAGCGAGTCCGACGGGCATTCCGTAGGCCGCGATCGCGACGACGAGGGCGACTCCGACGGCCGTGAGTCCGGCCCAGTGGGCCTTCCACTTCAGTGCGCCGAGGGTGACGAAGATCGTCAGCAGCGGCAGGATCGCCAGCAGCGACGACCACAGCAGACTGTCGGCCACCGGCGCGATTTCGGGTGTGTACATGGTTTCTTCTCCAACACAGCCGGGCTTGCCCACGGCGGGACCGTTCCCCTGTGAACGCGCTCCGAACTCGAGTGATCGAATTGTTCAGTATGGCCTTTATGAGGTCAGACCATTAATCTGAGCATAGAACCGCGGTGTGATCTGCGTCAAGCACGCGTTCCGGAGTTCCTCGCCGAGGCTGCCGGGCGGTGCCGCAGATTCATACAGAGCGGCGACGGCACAGGCACAAGCAGAACACTGACAAAAGAAGAGACATGACATGATGATCCGATGGAGGAGGAGACCATGAGCGAGGACAAGGGCGCAACGTGGAAGCCCGTGAACCGGCCGAGCACCTATGAGCTCGTCATCGACGCCATCGAAGAGCGGATCATGGCCGGCTCGCTCACTGTCGGCGACCCCCTGCCTGCCGAACGCGATCTGGCGACGAAGCTCGGAGTCAGCCGGGCCAGCGTCCGCGAGGCCCTGCGAGTGCTCGAGAGCCTCGGGGTCGTCCGCTCCTCGGGCGGGTCGGGCCGCGGTGCGGGAACCTTCATCGCCGCGATGCCCTCGGCTGCGCTCACCCGCTTCCTCCGCCTCCACGTCGCTCTGGCGAACTTCAGCATCGACGATGTAACCGAGACGCGCATCCAACTCGAGCGCTCGAGCTCGATCCTCGCGGCCACCCGTGCTGACAAGGATTCGCTGGCTGCGATCAATGCCCAGCTCGCCATGATGGACACCCCCGGCATCAGCATCGACGTCTTCAACGACGCGGACACGGCGTTTCACGTCGCCATCGCCCAGGCGGCCGGCAATCAGCTGTTCTCCGATCTGACGGGGGCGATCCGCACCTCCCTGCGCACGTCGATCTTCGCCTCTTTCAACCGAATCGCCGAACCGCAGACGCTCATGTCCCGACTGCAGGCACAGCACCATCAGATCCTGGAAGCCATCATCGCCGGCGACACGGAGGAGGCGGCACGGGTGACCGAGGAGCACATCCGCTTCGCCGCCTCAGCGCTCCCCGGGCTCACAGAGGCCTGATCGAAGCTCACTCCTCATCGGGACGCAGGCCCACCTCGGCTGCCTCCGCTTCGATCCTCGCCTCATCGTCGGCCCGCTTTTTCGCACGCTTCTCCTCGCGGCGCGTCGCCCGGATCTCCTTGCGTCGCTCGACGAGGAGGTAGAGGGCGGGGACGAGGATGAGGGTGAGGACCGTCGATGAGGTGAGGCCACCGATGACGACGATGGCCAGCGGCTGCGAAATGAAGACTCCCCCACCGGTGAGACCCAGCGACATCGGCACGAGGGCAAAGATCGTCGCGGCAGCGGTCATGAGGATCGGGCGCAGGCGCAGCCTGGTGCCGTGGACGATCGCGTCCATGAGCTCCAAGCCGTCCTCACGCAGTTTGTTGATGAGGTCGATGAGCACGATCGCATTCGTCACGACGATGCCGATGAGCATGAGCAGACCGATGAGCGAGGGAATTCCCAAGGGGGTGCCGGTCGCCAGCAGGAGCAGCACGGCTCCGGTCGCGGCGAATGGGATCGACACCAGCAGGACGAGCGGCTGGACGAAGCTGCGGAAGGTCGCGATCATCACGAGGAACACGAGCACGATCGCCACAGCCATGGCCGCCCCGAGCTGGCCGAAGGACTCCGCCTGCTCCTGGCTGGCTCCGCCGACGTCGAAGCTGACGCCGTCGGGCAGATCCATGGTCCCGGTCAGTTCGGCGGCCGCAGCGGTGACCGTCTCCAACTGTCCGTCGCCCGGGGTCGCGAACACCGTGACCTTCCGATCCCCGTCGGCGCGGTCGATCGTGGCCGGAGTCTCGGCCCTCTTCACTTTAGCGATCTCATCGACGGTGATCGATTCGCCCTTGATGTCGGGAATGGCGGCCTGCTCATCGGCGAGGCGCTCTTCCTCATCCTGATTCTGCTCCTGTTCACGCTGGCCGTCGACGAGGTCATCGATCGCGTCGTTGGCTTCCTTAAGCCCTTTCTCCGCCTGGTCGACGCCCTCACGGGCCTGCTCCACCTGGTCGGCCGCCATTTCATCCGGGCTCGGCGCAGGAGGCGGATTCTCGGCATCTCGCAACGCTTTGCGGGCCTCTTCGAGCTGCTCGGCGGCATCGTCACGGGCTGTTCGGGCCGATTCGAGCTGCTCTGCCGATTCGTCGGCGGCCTCACGTTTGGCCTCGTCGGCGCGGGCTTCGGTCTTCTCCTCGACCCTGTCGGTGGCTTCTTCTTGCGCGTTCTGCGTCTGCACCTCGGTGACGGGCAGTTCGAGGGCGCGGATCTCGTCCGGGGTCGCATCCGGGTGGGTCGGGGCGAGGAAGATGTCGCGTTCCTTGCCTTCCAGCGTCAGCGTTCCCGCATCGGTGCCGTGCAGGGCTGCGGCGATGGCCTGGCCGACTTCGGCCTGATTGTAACCGTAGTCGGCGGCCTTCTCTCGGTCGACGTCGATTTCAATGACAGGCTGCTCGGCGGCGAGGTCGTTGCGGGCGGTTTGGACTCCGTCCGTGTCCGCCATCCTCTTCGTCACCTCGTCGGCGGCATTGTGCAGTGAACGCAAGTCGGTGCCCGAGAGTGTGACTTCGACGTCTTCGCTGACGGATCCGCCGGCGTCCTGGACGTCGATGTCTCCGGCGTCGTCTCCGAGGTCGTCGAGCTGGGCCCGGATGCGGTTCGTCGCGACCTCGGCCTCGGAATCCTCGACAAGGGTGATGTTGAACTGGTTCTCGGCTCCGGCTTCCGGACCGTTGACCGTCGTCGAGTACGTCTCGACGTCCGGGTCGTCGGCGAGGACGGCTTCGATGCGCTTCGCGGCCTTGTCTCCAGCCTCGAGAGAAGCGCCCGCAGGCAGGGTCTGAGTGATGTAGAGGGAGTTGGCTCCGGCCGAACCCAGAAGGTCGGTCTTGAGGAAAGTCGCTCCCATCATCGTGACGATGAAGATGACGACAGAGAAGATGATGGTCCGCCAGGGGTGGTGCAGTGCGGAGAGAATCGCGGGCAGGCTGCGCTGCTGGAGTCGGTCGACTCTGCCGGAAGCCTCTCCATCGCCTGGTGCCGGGGAGACAACGGGTTCGACGCTCACATCCGGCAGGAGGTCTTTGCCTTTGGCTGCTCGTTTGGCGTTCTTCTTCTGGATCGTTCTCTGGCGGCGTTCGGCACGCGCCACGGAGCGCCTGTGCTGCCTGGCGGCCCAGAGTTCAAAGCTGCGGTCGGTTGCGACCTGACGCTTGGGTGAGAGCGGTTTGGGGCTGCGGCGCAGCACCCAGTAGCTGAAGACCGGGACGATCGTCAACGCGACGATGAGGGAGGCGAGCAGCGCCAGGGAGACGGTGACGGAGAAAGGGCGGAAGAGCTGTCCGGCGATGCCGTCGACGAAGGCGATGGGCAGGAACACCGCGACGGTGGTCAGGGTCGAGGCTGTGATGGCTCCGGCGACCTGTCTGACGCTGGCCACGATGTCCTCAATCGTCAGGTCGGTCGTTCCCTGGCGCCTCCTGATGTTCTCGATGACGACAATGGAGTCGTCAACGACTCGTCCGACGGCGATCGTCAGGGCGCCTAAGGTGAGGATGTTGAGGGTGTAATCGCCGACCATCAGCCCGATCATCGCGATGAGCAGCGACATCGGGATCGAGATCGCGGCGACGATGGTCGAGCGGAAGGAGCCGAGGAAGGCGAGGATGACGAAGATCGCGAAGATCAGGCCGAGTCCGCCTTCGACGGAAAGGTCATGGATCGACTTCTCGATCTCCGGTGCCTGGTCGAAGATCGTGGAGAACTCCGTATCTTCTCCGAGCTTCGGGCCCACTCGATCCAGAGTGTCTGCGACCTTATGGGAGACGTCGACGACATTGGCGTCCTGGTCCTTGGTCACCGATACGGTCACGGAGTCCTTGCCGTCGGCGCGGGACAAGGAGGTCTTCTCGATCGAGTCGAGGTCGACGTCGGCGACATCGCCGAGCAGCACGGTGCCGTCTTGGGTGCGCAGCGGCGTCTTCTCGATCTGTTTGACGGCGTCGACCTCGGTGCCGACCTCGACGGCTATCGAGGTGTCGCCCTGGCTGCTGCGACCGGCGGGGACGACGGTGCCGGCGGCTTCGAGTTCATCGGGGACCGAGGATTCGACGACGTTCTTGTCCGCCACGTCCCTGGGCCGGAAGGCGATGCTCACCCGCTGCTCGTCCTGGCCGGTGACCTCAACGTTCGAGACACCGTCGAGGGCGCGCAGTTCGGGGACGAGGTCGGCTTCGAGCCGGTCGCCGAGCGTCTTCGGATCTCCACCGGAGACGGCGAACATCGACACCGGGACGTCGTCCATCTGATAGGACAGAACCTCGACCTCGGCGTCGTCGGGAAGGCTCGCCTTCGCCCCGTCGACGGCGGAGCGGATCGAGTCGGTCATCTTCTCGGAGTCCTTGCCGAAGGGCCAGGTCACCTCGGCGGTCATCATTCCCGACGAGGTGGAGGTGGTGACCGATTCGAGTTCGCCTATCCCTTCGAGCGCGGTCTCCACAGGTTTCGTCACGGTCTCCTCGACGACCTCGGGGGAGGCACCGGGGACGGTCGCCTGCACCGAAGTGCTGGGCAGATCGACCGAGGGCATCGTCTCCTGATTGAGCGAGGTCGTCGCGACGATGCCGAAGACGGCGATCACGAGGGTGAGCAGTCCGACGATGAGGCGGTTCTTCAGACTCATCCGGGTGATCAGGGACACGGGTTCCTCCGGGTTCGGGGGTTGAGAAGGCACGGTTCGGACACAGTCGTCATGTGGCGGCATTGCCGAGGCAATGGTGCCCAGCGGCAGAGCCGAGCACCGACGAAGGCAACGCAGTCAGTATACCAAGCGAAACGCCTGAGCGGATCGCCCGAAAGTATTCACCGGTGTCCCCCAAAGGGATGATTTCTCGCTGTCGTTTCCGGTCGACCGATCAGCACGACCCGGTGGGGCACACTTCGACCTTAGGGGCGACGGATGCTTCTCGGCACGGGTGTTGACCTCCAGACCGCCCTCAGGAAATACGGAGGAGAACCGGAGGATTGCCTCTGGCTCAGCTGTGCAGACGCACGTGGTGGAGGAGCCGTTCGGCGCGTTCCGGGCTCGGCACCGCGGAGTTGTCGGCCCCGGGATTGAGCGCGGCGACGAGAGAGGAGCGAGCCGCCTCGGCGTCGAAGTCCTCACCGATGACGACGAGGACGCTGTCGGCATCCTGCGCGACCGCGTCCTGCGCTTCGGCGTCCTGCCGGTCACCGTCCCCCGCGGCCCCATCCGGATCCCGAGTCGTGGCAACGGGCCTGCCCGCCTCGGCGACGTAGACGTTCGGGCCGACCGCCTGCACTCCGAAGCGGCGCCGCCCGGACCCCACGGCCACCTGCACGGTTCCCTTCACGCGGTACACGCCCGGAGGCAGGTCCTCGACGAAGTCCATCACAGCATCGGGATCGGCGCATCCGCGCCCCGTGACGGTCACCGACCGCGCATGCCGGTGGGGCATGAGCTCTTCGGAGGCTCCGTCGTCTCCGGCCTGTTCGGCTGCGGCCTCGGCGTAGGCCTGACGCAGCAGCTCCCGGATCGGCAGTTCGGGTTGAGTCGTTTCGGTGCTCACTTCGCCGTCGCCTCGGCGGGATTCGGCAGACCTGCGGTCGCCCTCGCCCGGGTCGAAGATCAGGGTGGGATCGATGCGGGCATGACTCGTGCCGATGACGATGACGCGCGGGTTGCGCTGGTGGACGCGATCGCGGACGGCGGCAACCGCGGGGTCGCGGTCGCTCCCGGGGATCTCGTCGAGTTTGTTGACCACGACCAGGGTCGTGGCCGCGTAGCGCAGCGGCGGCAGGCTCGAGGTGTCGACGGTCTTGAAGTGCATGGTCGCGTCGACGACGTCGATGACCCCGCCGAGGTGGAACCGATGTTGGCCCATGCGCGTGATCATCCGGGCCAGGGTCAGGGGTTCGGCGAATCCGCTGGCTTCGAGGATGATCGCATCCAGGCGCAGCTTCGGGTTCGTCATCGCCACGAGAGCGTCCTCGAGCTCCGAGTCGTCGGTCAGACAGCACACGCATCCACCGGCGATCGACAGCGGTTCGTCGACCTGACCGACGACGAGGCCGGCGTCGATGTTGAGATCGCCGAAGTCATTGACGATGACTCCGATGCGGGCGTCGGGGTGGCGCAGCAGATGGTTGAGCAGACTCGTCTTCCCGGCGCCGAGGTAGCCGGTGAGCAGGATGACCGGTATCGCCGGCCTGCGCTTGGCTCCGCCCATTTCGCCTCCCCTTCTCGCGGCGCTTCGTCTCGGTGTCGCCGCCGGTCGTCTTCTTCCCGCTCGGCGCCCGGCCGGTGGCCCCGCGGGAGTTCCGAACGACGACCCCGCGAGAGTTCCGAGCGTTAATGGTAACGTGTTTCATTACTTCTTCCGCATATGCACGCGCGTGCATATGCGTGTACCGTCGACCCGCCCGAGGAGGGTGTCCCATGGCGTCTCCACCGAAGAAGCCGCGGAGCACCGCGCAGAAGGCCCTCATCCGCGCAGCCCTGGAGTCCGAAACCCGCTTCGTCTCGGCCAAGCAGCTGCACCGCCGCCTCGAGGACGAAGGCGCGAGCGTCGGCCTGGCCACGGTGTACCGCCAGCTCAATGCGCTCGGTCACAGCGGTGAGGCCGATACGATCACCGTCGCCGAGACTCAGCTCTTCCGCGCCTGCACGCAGACCGAGCATCACCATCATCTCGTCTGCGAGCGCTGCGGCACCGCCGTCGAGATCGACCCGCCGAGCGAGGACTGGATGCGCACGACTGCGGCCTCGAACGGATTCGAGATCACACACCATGTCTTCGAGATCTTCGGCCTGTGCGCCGAGTGCCGGGCGGCTGCCGCGGTGTAGACGCCGTCAGCTCCGGTGCGCGGTGTCCCAGGCGGGGAATTCGTCCGTGTACTCCAACCAGGCCATCGGTCCGGCCAGCAGTTCGGCATCGGTGAGCACCGCACGATCGAGCGCTTCGCACAGCCCCGCCTCGTCGAGGTCGAAGCCGATGACGGCAAGCTCCTGTCCCCACGCGAGCAGCTCAGCCCCAGCACCGACAAACGGGCCCGCCGACAGCGGCGTCAGCCTCAGCAGGCTTCCGGCCTGGTCCCAATGCGCGCTGACATAGGGCCGGGACGCCAGTCTGGCGAATCCGGCAGAGCGCACGATTCGGCCCCAGCGGCCTTCGCCGAGTGCGGCAGTGAGCACCGCCTGCAGGCGCTGCGGGTGGAACGGGCGCGCCTGCTCGTAGCGGCAGGCCCCGACGCCTCCCGTATGGGCAGGCGGCCGAAACTCCGCGTTGAGGATCGCCGTCCACCCGGCCGCCGGAGGTCGCCCGCCGAAGTCCCAGCGCTCCGGGGCATGCACGGCGTCTGCCTCGGCGATGAACTGCCTGGCCTCCGGCGCCAGGTGCCCGACCAGACCGAGGGCGGCGGCGAAGCCGGCGAAGTCGATCCGCTCTCCGGGCTCGAGCAGGACGAGCGTGGAGGCGAATTCGACCTGATCGACGAGCAGCGCGGCACGGTCTTCGCAGCCCAGATCGGCAGGCAGGCACACGAGGTCGAGCACACACACGAGATCGGTCAGGACGGCCCGGGACTCCGGGGCACTCAGGGCGCCGATGATCTCCGCACAGCTCGTCTCATCGTCGTACTCGAGCACGAAGCCGCGCACACTCGGCGTCATCGCAACCAGGGCGACGAGGCGGTCGATGACCTCGATGCCCTGCACGGTCTGTTCCGCGGGAACGAACACATAATCGCGCGCTCCCGCCAGCGCCATCGCATATCGCCGTCGCTCCGCGGCGCAGAGACCGACGACCGCGATCGCTTCGATCTCACCGGCCACCGGTGCTCGCGCACTCTCGAATGAGTCCTGCATTCGCTTCCCTTCGTCTGAGACCATAGTATTACTGTTAATGATACTCGTTTTCACTAAGGAGTGACACTCATGAAGGTTCGACGTTCACTGCGGTCCCTGAAGTCCCAGCCCGGCTCTCAGGTCGTCCGTCGACGCGGACGCGTCTACGTCATCAACAAGAAGAATCCCCGATTCAAAGCTCGACAGGGCTGAGTCGGCCCCGTCCCGAGCGGACGGTTCAGCCTCGCTCGAACAGCTGCGGATCGGCTTCGACGAGTCGGCGGGTGTGGCGGATATGGGAAGCCATGGCCGCCTCGGCGGATTCGATATCTTCGATCTCGATCGCGCGCAGGATCATCCGATGCTCGGCGAAGATGTCGGTCTTGCGTCGGTGCACATCGGCGGTCAGCAGCCGCCTGCGGTAGTAGTGACTGAGGTTCCACAGGTGGTCGACGGTCTCGCTCAGCCGTGCCGCATCGGGCACGGCCATGATCGCGCGGTGGAAGTCGCGGTCGCGTTCGAGGAACTCACCGGCCGATGTCGCGGACTCGACCGCCTCGGCGAGGTGGACGAAATCCGCCATCGCCTCCGGGGCATGCAGGGGGATCGCCATCGACAGCAGCAGCGGCTCGAGGCGTTCGCGCATGAGGTAGACCTCGCGGCACTCCTCGAGGCTGAGTTCGGTCACCCACGCCCCCGTCGACGGCACCAGCGTGATCAGTCCGGCGGCGGCGAGGCTGCGCAGGGCCTCACGGATGGGGATCCGGCTGACGCCGAACTCATCGGCGATCTCCTCCTGCCGGATGCGCGCCCCCGGCGGCAGCTGACCGTCGATGATGCGCGCCCGCAGCTCTGCCGCGATCGCGGCACTGCGACCTGGATCGTGGGTCATCGCGCACTCCCTCCTGCGGATGAGATCCTTCGCGCTCGACCCCGACGTTCGGCGCGACGCGCCGAACGGGCGAAAAATCGCAACCCAATTGCAATCCGTCGCCATCACCCTACACAGCCGCCGATCTGCGCTGAGGGAAATCTGTGAGACTTTCCGCCGATCGGATCCAATCGACCCCTTCTCCTTGTCACTGCCATCCGCGATTCCGGCATCGATTCCGCCATTTCCCACGCGATTGGATCCAATCGCAGATCGCCGACTCCGCGACTCGGAAAACTGAGCATCGTCGCTGGTCATCTGGCGTATAAAGGTGCCCTCTCAAATGAGCCGCAAACGCTCTGACAGTGATTGACATCACCCACAGGGCGGCGCAGACTTCAACAGTCGAAAATGGTTTCGAAAACGAAGGGGCAAAGATGTCCACCATGAATCCCCCGACACCCGGAGCTGCGGCCTCCGGTGCCGGCAGACCGATGAAGGTCGACGTCCGCAGCGACAAGGGACTGAAGAGAGATATCGGAAAGATCGGCCTGCTGTTCACAGGGGTCGGCTCGATCATCGGTTCCGGCTGGCTCTTCGGAGCCTTCAACGCCTCGGTGATGGTCGGACCCGCCTCGTTGATCTCCTGGGCCCTGGGCGCGGTGATGATGATCTTCGTGGCACTCAACTACGCCGAACTCGGCGTGATGTTCCCCGTCGCCGGCGGTGTCATCCGCTTCCCGCACTTCTCGTTCGGATCCTTCGCCAGCTTCACCTCAGGCTGGATCACCTGGCTCTCCGTCGCGGCGACCGTGCCGATCGAGGTCATGGCGGCCGTGCAGTACGCTTCGAGCTATCTGCCCTGGCTCATGCACACCGTCGATGACGTCGCCGTCCTCACCGGCCCCGGCATCGCGGTGAGCATCGGGCTCATGCTCGTCTTCAGCATCATCAACCTCTACGGCGTCTCGCTGTTCGCCCGCTTCAACAACATCCTCGTGTGGTGGAAGCTCGTCGTCATCGTCCTCGTCATCGTCGTGTTCTTCGCACTGGCCTTCAACCCCGGCCACTTCACCTCACAGCAGTTCGGCGGCTTCGCGCCCAACGGAGTGAGCCCGATCCTCGCCGCCCTACCCGCCGCGGGCATCGTCTTCTCCTACCTCGGATTCCGGCAGGGCGTGGAGTTCGCAGGCGAGACGACGAACCCACAGAAGAACGTGCCTTTCGCCGTCGTCGGATCGATCCTCGTCACCGGAGCCATCTACATCCTCCTGCAGGCCGCTTTCATCGGCGCTCTGCCGACCGACCTGCTCAAGGACGGTTGGGCGAACCTCGCGTTCACCAACGATGCGGGCCCTCTGGCCGAGATCTCCCTGCTGCTGGGAGCGGTGTGGCTGGCCATCATCCTCTACGGTGATGCGATCATCTCCCCCGCCGACACCGGTCTGATCTACACCGCTCTGGCTCCACGCCTGTCGTACTCGCAGGCGAAGGTCGGCAACGCACCCCGCGCCCTGGCGAAGCTCAACAAGAACGGCGTGCCGTGGATCTCGCTGCTCATGGTCTTCGTCGTCTCGTGCATCATGTTCCTGCCGTTCCCGTCCTGGGCGAAGCTCGTCGGCTTCATCACCTCGGGCACGGTGCTCTCGTTCGCCACCGGCCCCGTCGTGGTGGCGGCACTGCGCCGTCAGCTACCCGAGCAGGATCGCCCCTTCAAGCTGCCCGGCGGTGATGCGCTGCCGATCATCGGGTTCGTCTGCGCGAACCTCATCGTCTACTGGACGGGGTGGGAGACGAACTGGAAGCTGTTCCTCGCCGTGGCCATCGGCTATGTCGTGATGATCGCCCACCACATCTTCGCCAAGGACAAGTCCCGCCTGCCGGATCTGAAGATGCGTTCGGGCTGGTGGATGCTGCTGTGGATGGTCGGGCTCGTCGTCCTCAGCTTCATCGGTCACTACGGCGGCGGCCTCGACCTCCTCGGCTTCATCGTCGGCGAGATCGTCACCGTGATCTTCTCGATCATCGTCTTCTACATCGGCATCGCCTGCCGCCTGAGTCCCGAAGAAGCCGTCGAGGCCGTCGAACAGACGCAGATCGACGGCTGAAGACCCTCGCCGAGGCGACCGTCGTGAGTCACGATGACCGCCGTCGCACGGTTCGCCGGAACATTCACTGCAGCCGAGTTCGAATCGCTTCGAGCTCGGCCGCGGTGTCGAAATCGCTCACCACGTCCGGGTCCACGTCGACCACGGTCGGTTCGAGACCGGAGAACAGGAGTCTGACCGCCCGGTCGGTGGGATCGCCGATGCCGTTGAGGCGACCGCGCAGCAGTTCGGATGGCCACGCCGCACACAAAAACTGCGTCTTCCCGCGATCATCTTTCGCAGTGGCCAGCCGTCCGGTTTCTCGACAGGCGTGGATGAGTCTGCCGAGGTGGCTCGCTGTAATCATCGGCATATCCCCGGCGAGGACGAGAATGATTTCGGAAGGCGACATCGCAGCCACGGCGGCCGCAATTCCTGCCAGCGGCCCGGCAAACGCGGGCTCCTCCCGCACTTCGTGAACGGTCGCCTTTTCTGCGGCCGACAGACCGCCCACGGGTCCGGCTACCCACACCTCGGAGCACGTGATCGAAACCTGACCGGAATCGGCGTCGCTACCCGCATCGCCGCTGGCCTCTGCAAGATGCCCCGTGTCAAGCCTGCGGATACTGTTGAGGATCCGTGAGATCGTCGACTTCCCGCCCACGTCGACCCCGGGTTTGTACTCGCCGCCGAAACGGCGGGAACGACCCCCAGTGAGAATGATTGCGTTGACCGTCATGCCTTGATCGTACCGAGCGTCGGCAACGGAATCCGCAGCCCATCACGACCGGATCGGCGCTACCCTGGGCAGGAACACACCCACATCGCGCACGCACCGTCGAGTGCCCGGAGGATGAACATGTCGAAGTTCGACGTCGTCGAAGCGTCCATCGCCGATCTGCGGTCGGCCCTTGAGGACGGCCGCACCACCTCGGTGGAGCTCGTCGAGGCCTATCAGGATCGGATCGCCGCATTCGACGGCCGGGATACCGGCACGAAGCTCAACTCCGTGATCGTTGCGAACCCCCAAGCGCTGACCGAGGCTGCCGCCTCCGACGAACGACGTACCGCCGGGACCACGCTCGGCCCCCTCGACGGGATTCCGTACACGGCGAAGGACAGCTACATGGTCGCCGGCCTCACGGTCGCGTCCGGGTCGCCGGCGTTCGCCGATCTGATCGCGCAGAAGGATGCGTTCACGATCGAACGCCTGCGCGCCGACGGTGCCATCTGCTTGGGCCTGACGAACATGCCGCCGATGGCCAACGGCGGCATGCAGCGCGGGCTCTACGGCCGCGCCGAGAGCCCGTACAGCGCGGACTGGCTGACCAGCGCATTCGCCTCGGGATCTTCGAACGGCTCGGGCACCGCCACAACCGCGAGCTTCGCGGCTTTCGGCCTCGGGGAAGAGACCTGGTCGTCCGGTCGGGCACCGGCTTCGCACAATGCGCTCATCGCCTACACGCCCTCGCGCGGGGTCATCAGCGTGCGCGGGAACTGGCCGCTCGTGCCGACCATGGACGTCGTGGTCCCCCACACCCGAACGATGGCTGATCTGCTCGAGGTCCTCGACGTCATCGTCGACGATGATGCCGAGACCCGCGGCGATTTCTGGCGCGTCCAACCCTGGGTGAGCATTCCGAAGGCGAGCGCTGTGCGCCCAGCCTCGTATGCCTCGCTGCTGCCGGAGTCAGCCGAGGAGGCCCGGTCGGTGCTCGCCGGTGCCCGCCTCGGAGTGCCGCGGATGTACATCAACGCCGATGACGAGGCCGGGACGAATCCGGACGGCGGGATCGGCGGGCCCACGGGACAGCGGGTCGTCACTCGTGCCTCGGTGATCGAGGCGTGGCAGGCCGCGCGGGCCGATTTCGAAGCCGCCGGCGCCGAGGTTGTCGAGACGGATTTCCCGGTCGTGAGCAATTACGAGGGCGACCGCCTCGGCGCTCCGACGATCAGGACTCGCGGACTCGTCTCACCTGAGTATCTCGATCGGGAGATCAACGACCTCTCCTCGTGGGCGTGGGACGATTTCCTCTCAGCAAATGGGGATCCGAATCTGCCCACGCTCGCCGAGGTCGACGGGGCGTTGATCTTCCCGCAGCCCGAGGGTGCGCTGCCCGACCGGTATTTCGGCTTCGACGACGATATCGCGACCTATCCGGAACAGGTGCGGGCCAATGGCTATGCGTCGCTGACGGAGATCCCGGAGCTCGAATCCGGTGTGCGCGGGCTCGAGGAGACTCGCCGTGTCGACCTCGAAGAGTGGATGGATGCCAACGGACTCGATGCCGTGGTCTTCCCGGCGATGGCCGATGTGGGACCGGCGGACATGGACGTCGATGAGGCCTCGGCTGATCTCGGGTGGCGCAACGGCACATGGGTGGCCAACGGCAACCTTGTGCCGCGTCATCTCGGCATCCCCTCGGTGACGGTGCCGATGGGCACGATGGCCGACACCGGCATTCCGGTGGGTCTGACGATCGCGGGCCGCGGCTGGGACGACACCGCGCTCATCAAGATCGCCGCGGCGTTCGAAGCCACGGGAGCGCGCCGGGAGGTGCCGCCGCGGACCCCGCGTCTGTGAGCGATCATGGCACGGTCGTGGGTGCCTGCGGCGACCGGTCATACGCGCATCGGGTCGCTCAGATCGTCAGGGATCTCTTCGGGTGTGCAGCTGCTCGCTGTCGAGAACTCCACACGTCGCCGCGAGGATGACGGTGAGTGCATGCGCGCGCTGGGCCTCGAAGTCCGGCCCATTGATCGTCTCGGAGTGATCGCCGGCGGCCTCGTCGCGATCGGCGTCTGGTTCACCCGGACGCGGGGCCAAGTCGGCGATCAGCGGCTGCGTCGCCGCAGCGCTGCGGGCGAACCCCGCGACGAGTTCGAAGAGCACTGCGATCGCCGAATACTTCTGGCCCCGGCCCGCCGGATGGGGCGTGAGCAGTGACATGGCTGTCTCGACGACGTCCACGGCCTGTGGGCCGAGCTTCGTCGGCAGGCCGCCCGCGGCGAGCCACGGATGTGCGAAGTGCAGCTCGAGGAGGCCGTGCGTGAAAGTCCGCAGATCGGTCTGCCAGTCTCCGGTCGCCGTGGCTTCGCCTCGTTCGGTCAGTGCGCTGTCGCGAACGAGGTTGACGAGTTCCTCTCGGTTCCTCACATGCCGGTACAGGGCCGCTGCAGCACTGTCGAGCTCAGCGGCCACGGCGCGCATGGTCACGGCTTCGAGTCCGCTGCGATCGGCCAGAGCGATCGCGGCTCGAACGATCACGGTCCGGTTCAACTTCGCCCGCCGGCCGATCCTGATGGCCGGCCCGACGTGCCTGTCCGTCGTTGCGCCCTCCTCAGCCATCACACATCGCTGCCCACCGGCGCAGCGGTGCCGTGCTGTCGCCGTCGTCGAGTCGGGCAGCGACCTGAGAGGCGCGCTGCCGGTACCCTGAGTCGCCGAGAACCTGCTCCACACCTGCAGACACCCCTTCTCCGCTCACGCGCTTTCCGGTGAGCGGGGTGACCGCGGTGCCGAGTTCGTGTGCGCGTCGCGCCCAGAAGAATTGGTCGGTGTGCTGCGGCAGCGGGACACTCGGGGTTTGGGCACGCAGACAGGCCGCGGTGATTCCGGCACCGGCCTGATGCACGACCGCCGCGACCTGCGGCAGCAGCCAGGAATGGGGCACATGGTCCGCGGCGAAGACTCGGTGCGGAGCCGCCTCGGCGAGGTTGCTGCCGCAGGCCCCCTGCACGATCACTCGGCGGTCGGTGGCCTCCGCGAAGTCAGTCACCGCCGAACTTCCGCCGGTATCGACGCTGCCCAAAGTGATGAGGACGGGTGCGGGCCCAGCAGCGAGGAAGTCGACGAGTCCGACCGCGGGTGTCCAGTCCTCATCCTCGACGGGCCACCAGAATCCGTCGAGGCTGAGGTTGCTCGGCCAGTCGTTGGGACGCGGCAGGACTGCAGGCGAGATGCCGTGGTGGATGGGCAGGCCGGCGCTCAGCCGTCGATGGGCGCCTGCACGGCGGCTCTCATCCGGCAGTCCCAGTTCCCTGCGCACATGAGCGACCGCTGTGTCGACGGGAGCGGGGAAGCGTCGGGCCAGGCGGCCGAAACCGCGGTTGAGGACGGGCCCGAGATCGAGGTTCGAAGCGATCATCGGCGGGTAGCCTCGACTCGGCTCGGCCGGTTGCAGCAGCGCCTCGGCCGAGGGCACATCCAACGCTTCGGCGATGTCGTGACCATACGGCGAAATCGGGTTCGCGATGACAGCCCCGAACCCACCGCCCGCTGCGGCGGCGAGCGCAGCGCGGGCATGGTCGAGCATGTAGTCCCGCAGGTGGGCAAGGTAACCGCGGGCTCCCGGAGCTTTGCCACCGGGCGGCCGCGGCGGTTCGAGGGGAACGGTGAACGATACGGATTCGCAGCCGGCGGCAGTCACGGACTGCTCGTAGTCGGCATGAGTGACGATCGTTGCCCGGTGCCCGTCGGCGATGAGTCCCGAGGCGATGCGGATAGCAGGCTCGACGTCGCCGCGGGAACCAGGCGCGAGGACAAGGATCTTCATGAGTCTCCTTTGCGAACATTGTTCACTAAGGATAGCTCAGTGATCGCTGCACAGGTTTTCGGGTTCGGACCCACGGGCCGCGGTGCTTCGACTTCTCAGCGTCCTTCTGCCAGTTCACGTCGCCTCTTCGCGGCATCGCGCAGCTGCTTCCACCCGGTGAGGACGAACCAGACGAAGAACGGGTAGGCAGCGACCCTCTCGATGATGCCGACCGGCAGATTCCAGCTCTCGGGTGCGGCCATGAGCAGGGTTCCGGCGAACCCGAGTGCGCCGAAGCCGACGGTGAGTCCACCGAATTCGGCAGGCCCGATCCACCTCTTCTCCGGCCACCTCGACATCGCGATGCCGGCGGCCAGCAGCCCGAGGTTCTGCACCGCGGCACCACCGAAGCCGAAGACCGCATGCAGGGTGGGGTCGATGTCGGCGGGGACCATCCCGGTTCCGACCAGCAGCATCCCGCCCCCGGCGAGGAGGAAGGAACCGCACCTGCCCCAGACCGTCGGCGCGATCCAGTCGTGCCAGACCAAAGCGATGACCGCGAGGATCGATCCGCCGAGGATGGAGGATCCGTTGACGAGCGGGTGCGCAGGCGAACACACCTCGATCGGGGCGTCGGCGACGGACCATTCCCCGCACCCTGTCACGCCCAGGTGGCTGATCGACTGCCGAACGAACGAATAGGTGCCCTCGGACAGAAGTGCCGCGGGGATTTCGATGAGGATGACGAGCAGACCGGCAAGCACAGCGAGGAGCGCCCATACCCGCTCAGGTTTGGGCGAAACGCGGATGATGCCCGAACCGACCACCTCGGCCCCTCTGTGAGACAACCTCAGATGTCGTTCACGGTATCACCGCCCGAGTCTGAAACCTTCTGGTGAACCGCTGAGAACCCTGGCGTGTCGGGCCCGCGAAGTGGAACAGTATTGTCCATGGTCGATTACACGGTTCTTGCCGAACGCGCCTTCACCCTGCTGCAGGGACACCATCAGGACGAGCCTCTCGTACTGCCGACCGTCTGGGATGCCTGGTCGGCACGCGCCATGGTCGACGTCGGCTTCAACGCCTTGAGCATCGGTTCGCACCCGCTGGCCGATTCTCTCGGCCATGCCGATGGGGAGAACATGACCCTCGAGCAGGCGCTCGAAGGAATCTCGAGGATCACCTCGGCGGTGGACGTTCCCGTCACCGCGGATCTCGAATCCGGCTATGACACCCCGGCTCCCGAACTCATCGCCGGGCTCCTCGAAGCCGGTGCCGTCGGGGTGAATATCGAAGACACGATCCACAGTCGGGGCAGCATGCGCAGTCCCGACGAGCATGCTGCCTACATCTGGAGCCTCCGGCAGGCCGCCGAAGCTCAGCGGGTCCACGTCGTCATCAACGCGCGGACCGACGTGTTCAAATTTCCCGGCGATTTCGATGACCCCACCGCCGAGGCTGTCCGTCGTCTCCGTCTGTGCACCGAGGCGGGCGCGGACTCCGTCTACCCCGTCCGCCTGCCCGATGTCGGCACCCTCAAATCGATCCTCGCCCAGGTCACTCTGCCGTTGAACGTCACCGCTCATCCGATCAAGGGAGCAGTCCCCGAGGAGCTCGACCTCGGCCAGCTCACCGAACTCGGGGTGGGACGCGTGACCTTCGGTCCGCTGCTGCAAGCGGCGCTGACCGACTGCTTCGACGATTTCACCCGCTCCTGGCAATAGGATCCCCGCACTCCCACCTCGTCCACTCGGGCCGCTGTCGTCCCCTGAAGAGAATCCACCCGATAGAGGAGATGCAATGCCGCTCAATCCCCGTGAAGGCCAGCCGATCTGGATTGACTATGTCTGCCAGGACTTCGAGGCCGCCCAGAACTTCTACAACCAGCTCTTCGGCTGGGAATTCACCGACCAGGGCCCCGACTTCGGGCATTACACCATGATCACGAAGGACGGCAATGCCGTCGGCGGCGGCATGCAGGCGATGAACATGGACGGCACCCCGAGCCCGGAGATGCCCACCGCGTGGTCGACCTACCTGCATACTGCCGACATCGCCGGAGTCCACAAGGCCGCGCTGGCCGCCGGTGCCGCGAATGTCGTCGGTCCGATGCCCGTCGGCCCGCTCGGAGAGATGGCCGTTGTCGTCGACCCGACGGGATCGCCCATCGGCATGTGGCAGCCCGGCGAGTTCTCCGGCTTCGACACTCCGCTCACCCCGGGCACGCCGGTGTGGTTCGAGCTCATGACGACGAACTACCAGGCCGCGAACGAGTTCTACGGCACGGTCTTCTCCTTCGACATCACCCCGATGGAGGGGTTCCCCTACTCAACGCACGGCGACGGAGATGATGCCGTGGCCGGAATCTGCGATGCCAGCGAGTGGGCGCGGAATTCCCACTGGCGCACCTACTTCAACGTCGAAGACGCCGATGCGGCGGCAGCGAAGGTGACCGAGCTCGGCGGCAAGGTGCTCGCCGGTCCCGAAGACTCCCCGTACGGTCGCATCGTCACGGTCACGGATCCGGAAGGGGCGACGTTCCAGCTGCAGCAGAACCCGTGACCGGCCACGAGACCGCGGTCGCAGTACGTTTCGGGCCGCTGCGGAAACGGCTCCTCAGCCTCGGGGTCGGGGAGATCGTCGCCGCGGCGGTCTTTGCCGCAGTGCCGTCGAATCTCGCGTTCGTCGCCGCCGACGGCGCCGAGGCGGCACTGTGGTTCGCTGTGGCTCCACTGCTGTCCGTCCTCGTTCAGGGCGGCGTCTATTGGTTGCTTGCCCGGAAACACCTGCCCGCCACGATTCCGCCCCATTTCGCTCGAATCTATCGAGGACTGCGGGTTCTCGATCCGATCGTGATTCTCGGCTGCGGCATCGGCGTCGTTGCCACCTGGCCCGGACCCAGCCTCAGTGCCGTCCTCGTCGTGTTCGTCTGGCTGTTCGCGGCGGCCGAGTACATCAACTACTTCCACATCCGCCTGGCATATCCGTGGCCGGTATGGGTCGGACGGGTCGGACGCAGGTCGACGCCGAGGCTGGTCAGGGACCTCCGCGCGGTCTGAGCCCGCAGGGTGCCGAAGCCAGTGTCCTCAGGACCTCGGCACCACCCCGTCAGCCCCGCAGACCCACCCGCATCAGGCCCGCAGCGCGAGCGCGAATGGCAGCACCGAGGTGGCTCCCGCCCTGCGCAGCAAGCGTGCGCAGACCGTCATCGTCCACCGAGAGACGACCTCGTCATCGACGAGCAGCACCGACTTCCCGGCCACGGCCTCTTCGACCTCGGGCGGGACGACGAAGGCCTCATAGAGGTCTTTGACTCGGAAGGCGCTGTTGACGTCCGGGGTGCCGTGGTCGCCGATCTGAAGCAGTTCACCCCCGTCGGCGAGACGACCGGCCGCAGCGAGATTCTCAGCCAAGGACCGAACGGTCACGGGGCGACGGCCGCTCGGAATCGAGACGACTACCTCGGGGCGAGAATTCCAATCCCACTGAGCAAGCACTTCAAGGCACCACTTGCCGATCTGCCCGGGGACCTCGACATCGGGAGCATCGGAGGCGAGGAATGACCGCAGCGTCTGCCCCTGCCCGAGGTCGGACAGGCGGGCGATCGCACGCCCTTCCTCGGCGAGTTCTTCCGCGGGGATCCGGCCCTTGAGAGGCACGCCGATATTGGCCAACCCGCTGGGCCACGTACTGCGCGGTTCGATGGGCAAGCCGATCTTGTGGAGGTTCCCGGCCGCAGCCTGACGCTGCTCGTCGGAGATCTCAGCGGAGAACCACACACCGGCGCAGTTGTCGCAGCGCCCGCATGGCTGCGGGTCGGGATCGTCGAGCTGCCGGATGAGGAACTCCATCCGGCATTGACCGGTCGCTTCGTAGTCGAGCATGGCCCGGGCCTCTTCGGCGCGGACGGCCGCGACCTTTTCGTATCGCTCCCGGTCATAGGCCCAGCCCATCCCGGTGGAGACGTACCCACCGCGGACCTTGGACACGGCGTCTTCGACTTCGAGGGTCTTGAGCAGCAGATTCAGACGGGACCTCTTGGTTCCGACCAGCGTCTCCAAGCGGGCCACGGACAGGGGGCCGTCCGCCTCGGCGAGGGCCGCGAGCACAGCATTCGCGTCGTTCTGGTTCGGCATCGATGCGGTGGCGAAATACTCCCAGATCTGTTCGTCTTCGGCACCGGGCAGCAGGAGCACATCGGCGGAGTCCGTAGCGCGGCCGGCACGACCGACCTGCTGGTAATAGGCCACGGCCGAGGACGGTGCCCCGATGTGGATGACGAAACCGAGGTCGGGTTTGTCGAAGCCCATGCCCAGCGCCGAGGTGGCCACCAGCGCCTTGAGGCGGTTGTCCTTGAGCTGCTGTTCGAGTTCGGCACGTTCTTCGGCATCGGTCCGGCCCGTATAAGCGCGGACCTCGTGGCCCTGCTCGCGCAGCATCCGGGTGATGTCCTCGGCGGCGGAGACGGTGAGGGTGTAGACGATGCCGGAGCCGGTGAAGTCACCCAGGTGTGAGGCCAACCAGGCGATGCGGGCACTGGCGTCGAGTCCGGGCAGGACCCCGAGCCGCAGCGAGTCGCGGGCGAGTTCGCCGCGGACGACGGTGGTGTCGTCGCCGAGCTGTTCGGCGACGTCGGCGACGACCCGGGAGTTCGCGGTCGCGGTCGTCGCGAGCACCGGGGTGTTCGTCGGCAGTTCGGACAGGATCCGGCCGATGCGGCGGTAGTCGGGGCGGAAGTCATGCCCCCAGTCGGAGATGCAGTGGGCTTCGTCGACGACGATGAGGCCGAGGAAGGACAGCAGCTGCGGCAGCACCTCGTCGCGGAACTGCGGGTTGTTCAGCCGCTCCGGGGAGACGAGGAGGACATCGAGGCTGCCGGCTCTGAGGTCCTCGAGCACGGAGTCCCACTCGGTGACGTTCGAGGAATTGAGACTGGCGGCACGGACACCGGCACGCTCGGCAGCGGCGATCTGGTCGCGCATGAGCGCCAACAGCGGCGAGATGATGAGGCTGGGTCCGGTGCCGGAGGCCCGGAGCATGCGGGTGGCGACGAAGTACACAGCCGACTTGCCCCACCCCGTGCGCTGGACGACGAGCACGCGTTTCTTGCCCTGGACGAGGTCACGGATCGACTCGAGCTGACCGTCGCGGAACTGCGCGCTCGGGTCTGCGGTCAGCTCGGCGAGGATCCGCTGAGCGGAGGCGGCGAAGTCGTCGGGAGTTGCCGAAACGGGCGGGGACGTCGGGATGCTTTCCGTCATGGGGCCAGTCTAGGTGGAGGCACTGACGCGACCCGGCCGGAGGCCCCGTCCTCGACTCAGCGCAGCGCGAGTTCGATGCCGAGCGTTGCGAGCACGCCGAAGAGCACTCCCCACATGATGATCGAGATGACCTGCCAGAAGGCGACGACATTGCGGTTCGCACCGAAGCCGACCATCGCCGAGGACGTGATCTGTGAGGGCAGGAAGGTCTGGCCGAGCAGCGAGACTCCCGGCACGCCGAACTTGTCGAACATGCGCTTGAGCCGTTGCCGTTTCGGCGACTCATCAGGTTCCTTGTTCTTCGTCGCCCTGTCGCGAATGGCACCGGTTCCATAGACGAAGGCGAGCATCGAGATCACATTGCCGATGACGGCCATGAGGATGGCGACGACCGGGTGGAGGCCGATCGCCACACCGATGACCGAGCCGAAGTAGGACTCGACGAAGGGGATGGCGGAGACGAGAAGGATGCCCGCCCACTGCAGCCAGTCGGGAATGGACGCGGCGAATTCCTGGAGGCTCTCGATCATTTCGGACTCCCTTTCCACAGGGTCGATGCTCTGTCTAGTACGGCGTACTAGTACACTGTACTACACTGGCGCATGGCCGCGCCGCGATTCGGCGGTCGCCTGGCATATGGTGGGATCACAAGGGAAGAGGAACATGGCTCGTCGCGCAGAGATCATCGAGGCCGCGATCAGGCTGGCCGAACGGTCGAGCCCCGGTCAGGCGAATCTCAGTGTGAGAGCCGTGGCCAAGGAGGCCGGGATCGGAGCATCGACTCTGCGGCACTACTTTCCCACTCAGGCCGCTCTGCACGAGGCGATCGCGCAGAGCTACATGGAAGTCGCGATCAAGGACTTCTCGATCGACGACGCGGCCCGCGATCCACGGCAGCGTCTCTTCGAGTGCTGCTCCCAGTTCCTACCCTCGCATGAGCATCGCGATCTCCAACTCGATGTCTGGCTGACCATGCACATCAGCGCCCTCGGGCCCGAGCAGCGTACGCGGGCCCGCCGGCTGATCGAACACGGCCATCAGGTCACCTATGACTGTCTCCACAGGTGGCTGGGCCTCCTCGCCGAGGAGGGCCATATCGATCCCGCCGAGGTGCCACCCTCGGCGACCGCCCTGTTCACGATGCTCGACGGACTGAGTCTGCATGCGATCATCGCCCCCGAGCGCATCACCGTCGATGCCGCCCTCGATCAGCTCAGATGGCTGATCGCGAAGCTGCTCGACGGCTGATCACCGCATCGTCGCTGCGGCACGGCGGAGAGCCGCGGTCAGCCGTGCGAGCTTCTCCGAAGCCAGCTTCCAATGGTGCCAGTACAGGGGCACGTCGATGGGCCGGGCCTCGGGGATCTGAACGAGATCGTCGTCGAGTTCGTCGAGCTGGAGCACGGGCAGCATCCCCCAGCCGACACCGGCTGCCACTGCGGTCGCGAAATCGGCGGAGCTCGGCACCACCGACATCGGCGGGGTCACCTCGACTCCCTCGCGGC
Source organism: Brevibacterium sp. S111 (assembly GCF_004745075.1). GTDB lineage: Bacteria > Actinomycetota > Actinomycetes > Actinomycetales > Brevibacteriaceae > Brevibacterium. The sequence continues at coordinate 63,632 of NZ_RHFH01000007.1, read as the reverse complement.
GGAGGAATGACAGCTGCAGATCGTCGTCCTTGCCGAAGTTCACCATGGGCATCCTCTCCAGGTCCACCTCGGCGCCGGTGCTGTGCCTGGCCAGCAGATGCCTGGTGGCGACGGCGACATAGCGCATCGACCCGAGCCATTCGACCTCGGTCCCGTATCCGCCGACCTGCGCCGAGGTGATCGTTCCCAACACTTCGCCCGAGGTCAGGAGGCCGAGCGCCTTGTCCTGGTCGGCGAGCTCGATGCGGATGACGATGTCATCCCAGCCGGCCGCCTCGGCGAAGATCGGACGAAACCACGTCGCCATGGAATCGGCGTTGACCCCGATCCGCAGCACTGTGGGGATCCGGGCCGCGGTGCCGGACCCGGCCCGGTCGGCGTCGGTCCGGCCGGGTGCATCGATGTCGATGAGACGGTCCATCGTCTCGGCCTCGAGCAGCTCGACCTCCCGGGCGTACCTGAGGACCGCCTGCCCCGCCTCGGTGACGGTGATCGGATTGCTGCGGCGGATGAGCACCTGTCCGAGGCGGGACTCGAGGGTGCGGATGCGCTGACTCGCAGCCGAAGGCGTGATCCCCAGGACGAATGCCGCGCCTTCGACCGTGCCCTCGTCGACGGCCGCGGCGAGCGCCTTGACGTGCTCGATGTTCATGAAGCAATTGTGCATCAGATGAAGATTCTTGTGTTTTTCTTACCCGGCTGCGGACTCTAATCTTGAGTCCGTGCTCACTCATCTCGTCACCGGACTCCTCACCGGCTGGTCGCTCATCATCGCCGTCGGACCTCAGAACGCTCTCCTGCTGCGGCAGGGCATCCGGCGTGAGCACCTCGGCGTCGTCGTCACTATCTGCATCGTCGCCGACGTCCTGCTCATCGGAGCGGGCACGGTGGGCATCGGCGCGATCGTGCTCTTGGCGCCATGGGCTCTGGAGATCCTGCGCTGGCTGGGCGTGGCCTATCTGCTCTGGTTCGCGTGGACCAGCCTGCGCTCGGCACGCGCTGCCACCGGGCTCGAAGCGGACACCCAGCAGCGCAGCCTCAAGTCGGTCATCCTCACCACGCTGGCGCTGACCTTCCTCAATCCCGGTGTGTACATCGATACCGTCGTCATGCTCGGCAATCTCGCCAATCAGCAGGGCGAGGGCAACGTCTGGCCGTTCACGCTCGGGGCCATGCTCGGTTCGATGAGCTGGTTCCTCGCCATCGGCTACGGCGCCCGCGGACTCTCCCGGTACCTGGCCCGGCCGCGAGTGTGGCAGGTCCTCGACATCGTCATCGCGATCGTGCTCATCATCCTCGCGCTGCGGCTGGCACTCGGGTAGGCACGGCCGGCCATGTCAGGGCCGGCCGGTAGCCTCACCGACATGGATCCCCGCATCGATCTGCCGCTGCGATCAGTGAACAAGCACGCTCTGTCGCCTCCGGAGCTGAGTCCCTGGCTGCGCGAGCTGCCGGCCGTCCGCAACGTTCTGGAGGGATTCGAGTTCGAACGCACGACCGTCTTCGTCGGCGAGAACGGTTCGGGCAAGTCCACGATCATCGAAGCCATCGCTACGGCCCTCGACCTGCCGCACGGCGGTGGCTCCGACTGGGAGAGGCGCGATCACGCCGAGGCGCCTCCCGAGCTGAGCGACCACCTGCAGATCATTCGCGGAGCGTCAGCTGACCGCGGCGGCTTCTTCCTCCGCGCCGAGACGATGCACGAGAACATGGCCTACCTGCTGGACGTCGGTTCCATCCGCGGCCGCCAGTACGCCCAGCGGTCACATGGCGAGATGTTCGTCGACCTGCTCACGGGCAGATTCATGGGGCTGGGGCTGTGGATCCTCGATGAGCCGGAGAGCGCGCTGTCCTTCACCGCTTCGCTCACTCTTCTCCAGCTCATCCGCGAACGCCAGCGCAACGGCCTGCAGACGGTCATGGCCACGCATTCTCCGATCCTCGCCCGAGCCGAGGGGGCGAAGCTCGTCGAGGCCGGGGAATGGGGGCTGCGCGAGTCCACGTGGGAAGACCTCGACATGGTCGACCACTGGCGCCGCTTCCTCGACGACCCGCAGCGGTACCTTCGCTACCTCGACGACTGACCGAGGCGACCCCTTCCGCCGCGCCCGGCCCAGCACTACAAGCTCAGACTCGGGTGCAGCTGCGTGAGCGTGACCATGCGTTTGCGGCTGCACACGACGACGGTCGCTGCCAGGGCGATGAGCGTCATCAGCAGCAGAACCACCGCCGATTGCCCGGCGATGAACATATCGCCGCCGGCGATGAGCGTGCGCAGTCCGTTGACCGCGTGACTCATCGGCAGGAACGGCGAGATGATCTGGAAGATGCCCGGTGCCGTCTCCACGGGATAGGTCCCGCCCGCCGAGGCGATCTGGATCATCAGCAGCACGAGCGCGATGAGCCGCCCGACTCCGCCCAGTGCGGCCACACACAGCTGGTGGATCGCGTGGAAGTTCGCGGCGATGAGCACCGAGAACAGCAGGGTCCACAGCCATGCACCTGCCGAGAAGTCGAGGGCGAAGGTGAGCACGAGGTAGAGCACTGCGACCTGCGCGACTCCGAAGAGCAGACCCGGCACATATCCGGCCCAAGCGATGCGCGAAGACTTCGCCGATGAGGCCAGGGCACGATAGGGAATCGCGTTGAGGACCATGTAGGTGATCATGCCGCCGATCCACAGTGCCAGAGACACGAAGAAGGCTGCCAGGCCCTCACCGTAGGCATCGACGGCGTTGTCCTTGGACTTCTCCGCATCGACCGGCACAGCCACGACGTCCGACCGGTGGTCGCGGTCGTTCTTGTCGTACGTCGGGATCTGCTCAAGCCCCTTCTCCAAGCCGTCGGCGAGTTCCTCGGAACCGTCGACGAGCTTGCCCGCACCCTTGTCGAGTTCGGTCGACCCGTCGACGAGCTGCGAGGAGCCGTCCTTGAGGTCATCGGCTCCGTCCTTGGCCTTCGCGGTGCCGTCCTTGAGTTCGACGGCACCGGAATGGAGATCATCGGCTCCCGTGGCGAGCTTGCCCGCCCCGGCATCGAGCTTGAGCAGGCCGGAATGGAGGTCGTCGGCTCCAGTGGAGACCTTCTGCGCCCCATCGTCGAGCTGACCGACCTTCTTGTCCGCGGCCCTGATCTTCTCCATGACGGAATCGACGGCGTCGGTCACCGGGCCCTCGAGGCGCTTGGCTTCGTCCTTCGCATCGGAGGCACGCGTGTGCGCACTGTCGAGATCCTCGCCGAGGCCGTTCATGTCGTCCGCGAGTCTCTGCACATTCTCATCGTCCGGATAGTCCTTCTGCAGCTGCTTGATCCGGTCGTCCATGTCCCCGCGCACGGTGGTGCGAGCATCATCGAAGTCGCCTTCGGCACGTTCGAGCTTCGGCCGGGCCCCGTCGACGAGGTCATCGGCCTTGCGCTTGAGGTCCTCCGCCTTGTCCGTGGTCTCATCGGCGACGTCACGGAGCTCGGAGGTGCCGTCGGCGACCTGACCGGCCCCGTCGGCGAGTTCGCTCGAACCGTTCTTCGCCTCGGTCGTCGACTTCGCTAAGGTATCGGCGCCGTCGGCGAGGTCGCCGCTGCCCTTCTTGAGCTCCCCGGCGCCGTCGTCGAGATCGCCGAGTCCCGTTCTCAGCGTGCCGACGCCCTTGTCGAGCTCGGTCGTCCCGTCGACGAGCTGACCGGTTCCGTCGTGGAGTTCGACCGAACCGTCGTGGAGCTCCGCCGCCCCGTCTGCGGCCTTCTTCGTCTCCGCGTGGATGTCATTGAAGCCGAGGTAGACCTCGTTGACGTATTCGGACGTGGTCGTCTTGTTCAAACCCGAATTGATCTCATTGAGCACAGTGCCGGCCACTTGGCCGACGATGAAGTTGTGGGCGTCGTCGGTGCGCAGCTGCAGACCGGCCCGTTCCGGATCGTCGCCGCCGGTGGACACCAGGGCCTGTGAGAAGTCCTTCGGGATCTCGAGGATCGCGAAGTACTTGCCTTCGGACAGGCCCTTGTCGGCTTCCTCCTGGCTCGTCTCGGTCCAGTCGAATCCGCCCTCGCCCTTCGGGGTGATCTCATCGACGAGTTCATCGCCGGCGTGCAGGGTCTCGCCGTCGGAATCCGGCTTCTCCGCCCCGACGTCCTCGTTGACCACTGCCGCCTGCAGCTTGTCGAGATGGTCGGTCGGGTTCCAGTTCGAGGCCAGGTAGAGGCCGCCGTAGATGGCGGGGATGATGGCGATGACGATCATCGCCAGGCGCGTGATCGTGTGTCGTTTGAACCGTGAGAGCTCTAGCCAGGGAAGGGAGAACATACGGGAATCTCCTCGGGATCGAAATCGTGGTGGAGGACTGTCAGTGCGGATGGGGCCGCGGTCGGAACGCAGCCGGGAGCCGCCTCGGCGAGTGCAGGCGACGGTGCGGACATCGTCAGTGCCGCGATCGACTGTGGGGTCTCTGGCTGACGGGCAGCTCGAGTTCGACGACCGCCCTCGGCTCCGCGTGGGGTCCGAGTGATCGCTGTGCGATGTCGAATTCGCCGGCGTCCTCGCAGGAGACGATGACCGTGAGCGGCTTGTCCGGCTCTCGAGTCTTCCGCAGCTGCTGGTAGACGAGGATCCCCGCCCAGGCTCGCGCCCGGTCGGCTGATTCGCGCAGGTAGTCGATGTTATCGATGACGACGACGGGCGGTCGGCTCAGGCAGGCCAAGCCGAATTCGAGGAAGAACTTCTGCAGCTCGCTCAGTTCCGAGACGAAGACCTCTCCGTCGTCGTCGATGAGGAAGTCTGCCCGCTGCGCATCTGTGGTCGAGAACGTCCCTTCGGGCTGTTCGTCGATGAAGTCCGTCGCCGACTGCAGAGTCTCGCGGAACAGGCCGATGATCTCGCGCAGCGATGACTTCGACACCCAAGGCTTATACCAAGGCTGCAGCATGATCTGGCGTTCGGCGACGTGCTGGGCCACAGTGAAATCGTTCTCGAGGTCGGTCAGACCCTCGACATGTCCGACCGCGACCAGGCCGCGAACGGCGCGGGCCCGTTTGCGGATGTCGAGTTCGCCGAGGCGGCCCTCCCCCGCCGAGACCCGCATCCGTCCAGCGAGGGACAGGAGGAAAGAGGTTTTTCCGCTGCCGGCGGGACCGCGGACGATCGCGAGTCCGCCCTCCGGAATCTCGAGGTCGATGTCGTCGAAGACCTCGCCCTGCTTGCCTGACAGGGACCAATTGCGCACTGCAATCGACTGCTCGTCGCTGTCCGTGTCCTCGGCGAGAGTCTCTGTGGTGCTCTCCATGGCCATGGCTCCCAATCGTCCGTTCCCACGTGTCTGTGCGGGCTTGTCTGTCCTCGCGCCGACCCTCAGTGCCTCCGGGCGCCGACGCGCCGCTTATGTGACTGCAGACTACGCCACCGGAGGGGAACGGCGGCATAAGGAGGGGCCGACAGACTTCAGGTTACTCATAGGTAACTCTAGCGGATCGTCTCACGAATACGGGCTCAGAAAAAGGCGATTGTCGGCAATCGCACACCATCGCCTCCGCCTGCGGGCGCGATTCGGAGTCCGCAACGTCTCCTGTGCAGCTGCGGCACGATGCGGAGTACTAAGGTTGAAAGGAACGAATACGCAGATGGGAACGAATACGCACATGAGGACGAGGAGCGGATGAGCACGGCGGATCGCGGTCTCACGCAGCTGCACAGGGCCTGGGGCCTGAGCCCGTCGACGCTCGCACCCGGATGCTTCGCCTCGGTGATGGCCACCGGCATCGTCGCGGTCGGCGCTCAGCTCAAGGGGCTGCACCTGCTCAGCGTCGTCCTGTTCTGGCTGGCTGTCGTCCTCTACCTGTTCTTCATCGCCCTATCCCTCATTCGGGTGGTCCGCTACCGGGATGACCTGCGTGCCGACCTTCACAATCCCAGTCGCGCCTTCGGGTTCTTCACTGCTGTGGCGGGCACGAATGTCCTGGCCACAGCGCTGATCGGGCTCGGGGTGGTGCAACCGGCGCTGGTGCTCTTCGGCATCGGCGCCCTCTTGTGGCTGATCCTCGGGTACGGAATTCCGTTCACTGCGATCCTCGGCTCGAACATCCACCCGGTGTCCAAGGAAGTCAACGGCACCTGGCTGGTCTGGGTGGTGGCGTCTCAGTCCGTGGCCGTCGTCGCCTCGAGCCTGGCGATCGAAACCGCGAACACCGAGTTCTCCTCTGCGGGCTTCGTCGTCTTCCTCACCCTGGTCGCTGTGGTGATGTGGGCCGTGGGATTGGCGCTCTATGTCGTCTGCTCGGTGTCGATCTTCGTCAGGGTTCTGCGGCATCGATTCGGGCCTGAAGACCTCGACGCCCCGTACTGGGTGACGATGGGGGCCTTGGCGATCACGATCGTTGCGGGATCGCGGATCCTCGAACTCGAGGCCTCGCCGATCCTTGATGCCACACGCATGGTCGTCGGCGGATCGTCGACGCTGCTGTGGGCCTTCGCCACCTGGCTCATCCCGGCTCTCGTTCTGGCCGGAGCGTGGCGGCACCTCATCCACCGGGTGCCGATGAGCTACTCGGCGGGTCTGTGGAGCATGGTCTTCCCCCTGGGCATGTACGCGGTGGCGAGCATGTTCCTGGGCCGCTCGGATCGGTTGCCCGCGATCGAGTGGATCGGTCAGCACTGGTTCTGGATCGGCTTCGTCGTGTGGGCGATCGTCTTCGTCGCGATGGTCGTGTCGTTCGTCCGGACCGTCCGCCCCCGGTAGTCACCCGCGAGCGTCACCGCCTCTCGCAGGCGGCACAACGCCCCGCCGACGTCATCTCATACCGGTGCAACGGTGCGAGATGGCGCCGGCGGGGCGTGATGGTCCCGCAGCTGAACGACATGTCCTCAGCGAGACGTGATTGCCGGAGTGCGACTCAGGCGTCGTAGCGCTGTCCCTCGGGCTTCGAAGGCATGATGTAGAGCACGATGAGGACGATGCTGCCGATGCCCGTCAAGGACAGAAGGTACAGCAGACCTGAGTAGTTCGCATCATGAAGCCGGCGCCAGGAGATGGCGATCTGCGGTACCAGAGTAGCCAGGACGAAAAGCCCCATGAGCGTTCCACCGATCCCCATCAGAGCCAGGCTGGCCCCGGACGGCCCGGAGAACCCATACGGATCCGCCGATGCCGAAACCGACATCATGACCACCCCGATGATCAGCAAGATATACGGAATCAGAGCACCGAGACCGGTGAACAGAGACGCGAACCAGAACTCGCTGCGCGAGGCCCGGCCGTTGAACTTCACGTAGTTCTTGAAGAAGCGCTTGACGGCCTGGCCGAAGGAGGCGCCGTAGAGCGGGAGGGAGAGGTCATCGGGGTGGGCGGCACCGCGCGGCGCTCCGCCGAAGCCCTGCTCACCGGGCATTCCGGCGCCCGGCATTCCCTGACCGGGGACCCCGGAACCTGAGTTGTATGCTGCATTCGCGTCGTAGGACATCATGACCTTCGTATTTAGAGGATTGTTCAGGATCAGCAGCTCCAATTGTGCACCAAAGTCCGCCTCTGCCCCTATTTCCCACGGTTTCAGATCTGCAACACGCCTCTTCGTTCGCCCAACGGCCCTGCCTCGACGACAGCAGCGGCATCCCGAACGCGAACCTTCGAAGACAGCAGCGGCGCCCGAGGATCTGTCCTTCGGGCGCCGCTGGGAATGTCTCGATGCCTCAGGCATCGCCCCCGGTCAGAGCGTATGCTTCGTCGACCGGAGCTTCGTCGATATGGCCGTCGACGCGACGCAGCGTCTTCCAGCCCACCGAGATGACGACGACCGACAGCAGCACGGCTCCGGCTCCGAAGAGGTACGGAGAACCGGCCCCGATCGACTCGGACACGGCTCCGGCGACGATCGGCGCCACGGCACCGCCGACGAAGCGCACACCCGAGTAGGTGCCCGAAGCCACCGGGCGGGGCAGGTCGCTGACCTCCATCGCCGATTCCGTGAAGACCGTGTTGAGCACGCCGAGGAACATGCCCGCGACGATGATGCAGATGATGATGCCGACGAACGAGTCGACGAGGAACGACATGACACCCAGCAGCACAGCGAGCGCGACGAGGGTGACGATGAGGCTGCGGCGGCGCCCCATCCGCTTGGTCAGCTGCGGAGCCGCAAACACCGAGGTGACCGCCACGCAGATGCCCCAGCCGAAGAAGACGTAGCCGAGTCCCATGGCTCCGAAGTCCTCCATGCCCATCTTTGCTGCGGCCGCTTCGACAGGGAAGGGGCTGTAGGCCAGGAGGATGAAGAAGCCGAAGTTGTACAGCAGCGCGGAGACACCGAGCACAGCCACTCCCGGACGAGCGAGCGCCCGGAATGTGGCACTGAGCCTGATCGGCTCGGCAGACGGTCCGCCCGAGTTCGTGCCTCCCGGCAGCAGCACGACGATGGCGATGAAGCCGATGGCCATGAGGACTGCGGTGCCGAAGAACGGACCGCGCCACGAGATTCCGCCGAGCAGCCCGCCGAGGAGCGGGCCGGTGGCGATACCCACGCCCAGAGCCGCCTCGTAGAGGATGATCGCCCTATCCGCGCCGCCGGATGCGGCACCGACGATCGTCGACAGGGCGGTGGAGATGAAGAGCGCATTGCCCAGACCCCAACCGGCGCGGAAGCCGATGATCTGGTCGACGGAACCGGAGAATCCCGCGAGCGCGGCGAATACGACGATAAGGACGAGCCCGACGAGCAGCGTGGTCTTCGCGCCGATGCGCGAGGACAGGAAGCTCGTGAAGAACATCATGCCGCCGGTGATGAACAGGTAGCTGGTGAACAGCAGCATCGACTGGGCGGGAGAGGCATCGAGTTCAGCCGAGATGGCCGGCAGGATCGGGTCGACCAGACCGATGCCCATGAAGGCGATGACGGCGGCGAACGCAACTGCCCAGACGGCACGTGGCTGATGGAGGATGGACGCTCCCGCCCCGGTGTCGCCGGGTGTTTCGTCTCCTGTGGCTTCGTTGTCTGCTGACGCTCTCATCTGCTGGTCGCGTCCCCTTTCGTGTGGTGCCTTCTGTTGTGAGACCACGGGTGAGACCCGTAGTGGATTCGTCGCCTAGTCCACGTTCGCGTCCGACTCCGGTGCTTCCGCGGATTCGTCGACACTGTCGACCGGATGCCGATCTTTGAGGAAGTCCGAGACCAGCCCGAGCGCCCGATCGACGCTCTGCCGCTCCTCGACGCTGAGCGATTCGAAGTACGGCTGCATCTGATCGATCATGATCGAGCGGTTCTCGGCCAGCCGCTCCCGGCCGGCATCGGTCAGCGAGAACTGCGAGGCGCGCCCGTCGGTGGGGCTCGCCTCCCGGACGACGAGTCCGGCCTCCTCGAGCTTGGCGAGGAGCTTCGTCGCCGCGGGCTGTGAACTCAGGTACCCCTGGGCGAAATGCCCGACGCGAACGGGCTGATACTGCTCGACGACTGCGAGCGCTCGCAGGGCGGCCAAGGAGTTCTCGTTGCCGATCACTCGCCGAAACGCCCTGGTCAGACGTGACGAGACGACGACGAGACGCGATACGAGCTCTGCTGAATCCACATCATCCATAACCTCTTTATATACCCCGGTTATGCATCACGGCAAATCCGGCGCCGCCGGACGCGGAGGTCAGCTTGTGACGGACGCCACATCCGCCTCGGCGATGGTCGTGCTAATCTGGCCTCACATGTTCCGGGGACGGTGAAATTCCGTACCGGCGGTCATAGTCCGCGACCCGCTGGCATTCGTGCAGGCGGTTGATTCGGTGAAATTCCGAAACCGACAGTCAGAGTCTGGATGGGAGGAGCATGGTGGCCTCGGCCGCTGTGGAGCCGTGCATTCGCATGCACCGCCGTCAGCGTCCGGCCGCTCTGATGGTTGCACCCGCAATATCCTCCCTCCCGGCGAAGGCTCGGGAGGTTTTTTCATGGGCGCGCAGCTCACGGAGGCAGCGGAGTTCACCGAACTCGAATCCGCGGCGATGACCGCGGCCCTCAACGCGGCCCGCGAAGGATTCCGCGGGGCGAATCCGCTCGTGGGCGCCGCAATCCTGACCGACGACGGCCAGATCGTCACCGGCCATCACCGTGGCGCCGGCACTCCACACGCCGAAGTCGATGCCATCACCACCGCTCACGATCTCGACATCGACCTCTCCGCTTCGACGCTGTTCGTCACGCTCGAACCCTGCTCCCACTACGGTCGGACGGGGCCGTGCACCGAGGCGATCCGCTCCGCCGGAATCCCGTCCGTCGTCTTCGCCGCGCCCGACCCGAATCCGCTGGCCGCCGGTGGCGGTGAGATCCTCGCCGAGGCGGGACTCACGGTGCGTTCGGGACTGCACCGCGCGGACTCCCGCGCTCTCAACGCCCGGTGGGTCTCGGCGATGTCCGAGGGCCGGCCCTTCGTCACGGTGAAGATCGCGCAGAGCCTCGACGGGGCCGTTGCCGCCGCCGACGGGACCAGCCAATGGATCACCTCGGCGCAGTCCCGGGCGCACGCCCATGAGATCCGCTCTCGCGTCGATGCCATCCTCGTCGGCACCGGCACGGCGCTGGCCGATGATCCGCGACTCAACGCCCGCGAAGCGGACGGGACCGCCCTGCCGAATCAGCCGCGGCCCGTCGTGCTCGGTGACACCGAGCTGCCCGCCGAATCCTTCCTCGCGCTCAACCCCGACATCCTCCGGCTGCGCACCCATGACATCGGCGAAGCCCTGGACCGACTGCACGAGGAGAAGGTCCGCCACCTCCTCGTCGAGGGCGGGCCGCGGATCCTCGCCGCCTTCTTCGCCGCCGGTGTCGTCGATGAGGTCTTCTGCTATCAGGCGCCGCTGCTGATCGGCCCGGGCCGGCGCAGCATCGAAGGGCTCAATATCGGCACCCTCAGCGAGGCGCTTCGACTGGTCCCCGACGACACCGAGGTGCCCGCCCTCTCAACGCTCGGCCCCGACTTCCTGCTCCACTTCGCCACAGAGACGACACCACCGGGATCCGCCCCGCCGGTTTCAGAGTCGACAGGGGCAGGGTCGACGGGTTCAGGATCGACCGTCTCAGGCCCACCGGGCCCCTGACGACACGCAGCCGGCCCACCGCTGCCCCACTCGACACTCACTGTTCAGCACCACGACTTCAGCATCACGGAGGCACATGTTCACCGGAATCATCGAAGGACTCGGCACCGTCGAGACCATCGAGCACACGAACGATTCGGCCGCGATCACCATCGATGCCGGCGATCTCGTCGCCGATCTCGACCTCGGCGGATCGCTGGCCGTCAACGGCGTCTGCCTGACCTCGACGAGACGGTCCGCTGCGCAGAAGCCGGGACGCTTCACCGCCGAGGTGATGGGCGAGACGCTGCGTCTGACCGGGCTCGGCACGCTGGGCACCGGCGACCGGGTCAACCTGGAACGCTGCACACCCGCCTCGGGGCGCTTCGACGGTCACGTCGTCCAAGGCCACGTCGACGGACGCGGCGAACTCATCGACCGCATCGACCGGCCCGACTGGTCGACCCTGCGCATCGCGGTCCCGAACGACCTCGCTCCGCTGACAGCGGTCAAGGGATCCATCGCCCTCAACGGAGTGTCCCTGACCCTGACCGCCGTGTCCGAACCCTCGGCCCCCAACGCGTGGGTCGAGGTCGGCCTCATCCCGGCCACCCTGACCCATACGACCTTCGGCGAGCTCGAGGTCGGCGCGGCCGTGAACATCGAAGTCGATGTGCTCGCGAAGTACACCGCCCGCCTCCTGTCCTTCTCATCGTCTACGACGCACAACAGCACTCAGCAAGGAGTCGATCATGACTGATTCAGTCGCTCACGCCAGCCGTCTCGACCCGATCGACGCGGCCATCTCCGCCGTCGCCGCCGGCCGTCCCATCCTCGTCGTCGACGATGAGGACAGGGAGAACGAAGGCGACCTCATCATGGCCGCCGAATACGCGGACGCCGCGACGATCGGCTTCTTCGTCCGCCACACCTCGGGCGTCATCTGCGCTCCTATGACCGCCGACCGCGCCGGTGCCCTGCGACTGCCGCCGATGGTCACCGACAACGAGGACCCGAAGGGCACCGCCTACACGATCAGCTGCGACGCAGTGGGAGTGACCACGGGAATCAGCGCCGCCGAACGTGCCGAGACCGGCCGGGTGCTCGCCGCAGCGATCCCCGATCCGGCAGCGATCTCGCGGCCCGGTCACATCTTCCCGCTCGTCGCGAAGGACGGCGGGGTCCGCGAACGCCCGGGCCACACCGAAGCGGGTGTCGAGTTCGCGCGCCTGGCCGGTGCGCAGCCGGTGGCGATGATCGCCGAGGTGGTCCACGACGACGGTTCGATGATGCGCTTCGACGCGGTCCGTGACTTCGCCGATGCGAACGACCTCGTCATGGTCTCCATCGAGCAGCTCATCGCCTACCTCGATGCCCGGGATGCAGGCGGCGTCGACGAGGCGTCGTCGACGGGGTCTTCCGCACTGACCGGCACCGAGACCTCTGCAACTTCCGCGATGTCCGGCGCCGAGTCACCGGCGGGAGACGAGCCCCTGCTGACGACCGCGGAGGTTCCGCTGCCGACGAAGCACGGGAGCCTGCGGGCCCGCGCGTTCACGATCGACGGGCACGACCACCTCGGCGTGTTCGCGGGATCGTTGGACTCTGCATCTGACGGTCCGGCGCCCTTGGTGCGTGTGCATTCGGAGTGCCTGACCGGGGATGTCTTCGGTTCGCATCGGTGTGACTGCGGGGAGCAGCTCGACCGGGCGCTCGATCTCGTCGCCGACCGTGGAGGGGCCGTGATCTACCTGACCGGGCATGAGGGCCGCGGGATCGGACTGAGCAACAAGCTGCGTGCCTATGCGCTGCAGGATCAGGGCCGAGACACGGTGGATGCGAATCGTGACCTCGGGTTCACCGATGATGCCCGCGACTACCGTGCCGCCGCAGCGATTCTGCGTTCGCTCGGTCTCACACGCATCCGACTGCTGACGAACAACCCGGCGAAGACGGCAGCACTGGAGAAGCTGGGCATCACGGTCGAGGCGGTGGTCTCGCTCGAGGTCGCCGCCCGCCCGGAGAACACCCACTACCTGGCCACGAAGCGCGAACGCATGCACCATGCGCTCACGCTGCCCGAGGTCACGGGGACTGCCCGCGACAGCGCCGAATCCACCGGGGCCGTCGCCAGCTGACGCTCAGCCGCCGGCCCTGGCGGCACCGATCATACGAAGACCACGACGGGGTCACCGCACTCTCGTCAGGAACGAACCAGGCTCTTCCGAACCCGCACGACAGGCTCACCCGAGCCCTTGAGCAAAGGACATACCCATGGCCCATTCCGGAGCCCCCGCACTCACCGTCGACGCCGCCGATCTGCGCGTCGCCATCGTCGCTGCCTCCTGGCACACCCAGATCATGGACGGACTCGTCGACGGAGCCCAACGCGCCGCCGCCGAGGCCGGTGCCGAAGCCACGCTCATCCGCGTTCCCGGCAGCTTCGAACTGCCGGTCGCCGCGGCACGACTGATGCCGCACTTCGACGCGGTCGTCGCCCTCGGCGTGGTCATCCGCGGTGGCACTCCGCACTTCGACTACGTCTGCCAGGCCGCCACCGACGGCCTCAACCGTGTGGCCATCGACTCCGGCAAGCCCGTGGGCTTCGGCGTGCTCACCTGTGACACCGAACAGCAGGGGCTCGACCGTGCCGGGCTCGAGGGATCGCAGGAAGACAAGGGGCATGAGGCGATGACCGCAGCCCTCGTCACCGCTCAGGCCCTGGCCCCTTACAGTCTCCGCTGACCAGCACCTCTCCCGGTTTCATCGAGAAACAGGTTGAGTGCCGAGACGCGGGAGTGCACCCCCGTTTCTCGGCACTCAACCTGTTTCTCGGCAGAGGCCTCAGGCGTGGCGTCAGGCGCAGCCTCAGGCGTGGCGTCAGGCGCAGCGTCAGAAGAGCTGGCGGATATTCGTCCGTGCGAGGTCGATGAGTTCATCGCCCTTGCCCGACATCACCGTGCGGATGGCGTAGAGGGCGAAGCCCTTGGCCTGGTCGGCGGTGATCGTCGGCGGCATCGACAGCTCCTGCCGCTCGGTGACGACGTCGAGGACTGCGGGCCCGTCGTAGGCGAGGAACTCACGCACCACCTTCGGCAGGTCCTTGGACTTCTCGACGCGGAACCCCTTGATCCCGACCGCCTCGGCGATGGTGGAGAAGTCGGGGTTGTTGAGCTCGGTGCCGAAGGTGACGAAACCGGCGGCCTTCATCTCGAGCTCGACGAAGTTGAGCGAGGAGTTGTTGTACACGACCGTCTTCACCGGCAGCTTGTTCTGGGTGAGCGTGATGAGTTCGCCCAGCAGCATCGACAGTCCGCCGTCACCGGCGAGCGCAATGGTCTGTCGGTCCTCGAACGCTGACTGCACTCCGACGCTCTGGGACAGGGCGTTGGCCATGGAGCCGTGGCTAAAGGAGCCGATGAGGCGGCGCTTGCCGTTCATCGTCAGATACCTCGCCGCCCAGGTCACCGGTGATCCCACATCCGGGACGAAGACCGCATCATCATCGGCCATCTCGTCGATGAGCCGGGTGAGGTACTGCGGGTGGATGGTGCGCTTCGACGGTGTGGCGAGTTCGTCGAGCTCCTTGCGGGTCTTCGCATAGTGCTTGGTCATCGTCTTGAGATGAGAACTGCTGCGGTGACCCTTGATGAGAGGCAGCAGTGAGTCGACGGTATCGGCCACCGTCCCCACCAGGCCGATGTCGACCGGGGTGCGCCGCCCGATCTGGGAGCCGCGCACGTCGACCTGGATGACGGTCGCGTCTTCGGGATAGAACTGCTGATAGGGCAGGTCGGTTCCGAGCATGAGCAGGGTGTCGCAGCCCTTGAGCGCGTGATAGCCGGAGGAGAAGCCGAGCAGACCTGTCATGCCCACGTCGAAGGGGTTGTCGTACTCGACGAATTCCTTGCCGCGCAGGGCGTGGACGATCGGTGCCTGCAGCTTGTCGGCGATGGCGATGAGCTCATCATGAGCGCCCTCGGTGCCGGCGCCGGCGAGGATCGTGACCTTCTTGCCCTTGTTGAGCGCCTTCGCGGCGGCCTCGACCTGGGATTCGGCGGGGATCACGTGCGAGGGATAGGACCGGACCACCTCGGCGGCGGCGCTGATCTCGGTCAGGCCGATGTCACCGGGGATGACGAGGACCGCGACGCCGCGCTTCTCGACGGCCTCGCGCATGGCGATGCGCAGCAGCCGGGGCATCTGCTCGGCAGTGGCCACGTTTTCGACGTAGACGCTGCATTCGCGGAACAGCTCGGTCGGGTGGGTCTCCTGGAAGTAGTTCGAACCGATCTCGTCGCTGGGGATCTGTGCGGCGATCGCCAACACGGGAACTCGCGACCGCTGGGCATCGTAGAGACCGTTGATGAGGTGGAGGTTGCCGGGCCCGCAGCTGCCGGCGCACACGGCCAGCTGGCCGGTCAGTGCGGCCTCACCGCTGGCGGCGAAGGAGGCGGCCTCCTCGTGGCGGACATGGACCCAGTCGAGCTGAGGGTTGACCCGCAGCGCATCGGTGAAGCCGTTGAGCGAGTCTCCGGGGATGCCGTAGACGCGCTGGACTCCGCTGGCCACGAGGGTATCGACGATGTTTCTGGCGACGGTGGGCATTGACTTCCTTCCGTTGAAACACGAACGCCGAGGTAGCTCGTCTGCGTTCCCCGGCGTATGCGTGGACCGCACCGTCAGTCTATCCCCGAGTCCACCGGCTGGATATGTGAGAGCAGTGACAGCGCGAAGCAGCTGGGACGGTCCGGACGTGACAGGCAGATTGCCATATCGACAGGACGTGTAAAGAATTCGCCATTTCTTTTACACGTTCCGCGAATGCAGCAATCGACTTTGCACATGTGGATGCCGACCGAACCGTATAACGATCTGCCTGAACCGAAGGCAGCAGAACTCGAAACGCGTGCTGTATTGAAATCCGCAGTTGAAGCTCGAGCAACTCCGACCTTCGCGATCTGCTCTTCGAGCGCCCATACTGCCGGCTTGCCGATGCGAGGGTCGGCTGGGAGGGCCCTCTCAGGTCCGGGCCGAGAGCACGGTCGCCAGGGTCAGCAGTCCGGCCATGGTCATCGACATCCAGCCGTAACCGCCGATGACATCGGCCAGGGCGGGCCCGGCCACGGGGGCCAGAGCCGTTCCGGCGGTGATGGGGGCGACGAAGACGCCGTTGATGGCTCCGAAGTTCTTCGTCCCCCAACGGTCGGACACGGCTGTGGCCTGGAAGAGGGTCATGCAGCCGCGCACTCCCCCGGTGACCATGGCGATGCCGATGAGCATCCAGATCGGGCTCGGCACCAGCGCCAGCAGCCACAGCCCGAGGGCGCCGGCGGCGAAGAGCAGGACGGTGCGGGCACGCGGACTCGTGTGCCGCTCCAGGCTCGGATAGCCGAAGCGTCCCGCCACCTGACCGAAGCCGACGAGCCCGAGGGCGATCGCGGCGAGACTGTACCCGGCTCCGCGTTCGATGAGGACGGGGATGATGTTGATCGTCAACGCGAAGAGGGTGAAGGTCGCGATGGCCACCGCGATCTGCAGGATGATGAAGCGCGGGTGCCGGGTGATCGTCCGCAGTTCGGCCCGGCTCGGTCGCACCCGGTCCGCGGCCGCTTCGTCGGTCCATCTCCGGTTGAGGAAGAGCAGATGCATCGGCAGTGCCAGGACCGCGAGCAGACCGGCGAGGATGCCATAGGTGCCCCGCCATCCGCAGACGTCGATGAGCCAGGCGATGATCGGCGCGAACACCGTCGAGGCGAGCCCACCGACGAGCGTGATCGTCGTCAGCGGCTTCGTCCGTTCGTTCCCGTACCAGCGGGTGACGACGGCGAAGGCCGGCGGGTAGAGGGTCGCAGCCTGAGCGAAGCCCGCGAGGATCCAGGCGAAGAAGAAGACGACGAGGTTCGGGGCGACCGCCACGAGTCCGAGCGCGATGACGCCGATGAGCGTGCCCGCGCCCATGATCAGCCGCGGCCCGTGCTCGTCGAGCATCCGCCCGACGCGGGGTCCCATGAGCGCCGAGACGATGAGTCCGATCGTCAGTGCTGCCGTCACCGTCGTATGGCTCCAGCCCATATCCGCTGAGATCGGGGTGACCGCGACGGGCAGCGAGTAGTAGAGCAGGCCCCAGCAGACCAACTCCGCGATGCACAGGGCGGTCAGTCCTCCGCGCGGTTTATCCGTCGTCATCGTCGCCTTCGCCGAGGAGACGCTCCGTTTCCGTGCCACGTCTCGTCCCCGCACCGAGATCGCCCTCCCCTTCGCCGAGGCGGCTCGGCGTCGGGTTTCCGACCGCGGTCCGCAGTCGGTTCAGTGCCGTGTCCCAGGGGATGCGTTCCTGTTCGAGCCGGACGTTGCCTTCGGCGCGGATCCGGTCGAGGGCACGCAGTTCCGTGCCGGTGAGGTGGGCGAACGTGCCGGTGCTCGGTTTCGGTTCGGGCACCCACAGGTCCCGGTGGGCGAGCAGGTTCGCTTCGTCCATGAGCACGGATTCGACGGCCGGCAGGTGGCTGCGCAGCCTATTGAGGATCGCGAACCCGTGAGAGTCGAGGTCACCCCAATAGATCACTCGGGCGTCGGCAATCCAGTCGAACCGAGCCACCCCGTCGACGGCATAGCCGGAACCATGGACGGCCACGGCGGCCGGCCAGGCGGGCATGGCGAGCACGGATTCGAGGTTCTCGAAGACGAAGACCAACTGCGGGGCGATGGGCAGGCGGCCGAGCTGCGAGATCGGTGCGGTGATGTCATCGAGGCCGGCCAGGCTGATATCGGCCGCCTGGCCGGTGGCCGGAGCGGCGGGCTCCGCCGTGACCCTCAGGGCCGGGTCGAGGATGCGCAGACGCAGTCGCGGTTCGGCGTCGAGGACGGTCACGGCGTCGGCGTGCCCGATTCCGCCGAGGAGTGCGGTGACAAGACTGCGGTGGGTCTCGAACCACTTGGAGTCGACTCCGCGGATGGGCAGCTGCCTCGGTCGCAGTGTTCCGAGCCGGTGGCCGCGCAGCCAGTCGACGACGTCGAGGACGGTGGTGAACGCGGCGTCGGTCAACCCGAGGATCCGCTTCGCCTGGGACCGAATCGCGGCGGCGAGTGCGTCGTCGTCACCGGTGCCGCCGGCTCCGGGACCGTCCGGGTCATCGGCGTCGATCTGTTCGACGCTGCCCGGCTCAGCTGCGAATCGGTCGCGGATCGTCGCTGCCCGGTCGCGCAGTCTCCGCCAGTCGCGGGCGGACTCGCCGCCGACGAAATCAGCGACCGCGTCCGCGGTGGTCAGGCGCACACGGAGGGGAATGCGTTGGCGACCGACCCGGGCCCAGTTGCGGTCTTCCCAGTCGATCTCGAGTCCCGAGCGAGTCCCGGCGACCGATCCCGGCGCCGTCGGCGAGGCCCATCCGATGGCTGTCTCCTCGACTGCCCTCCAGCTGCCGGCCCACTCGGCGGCGGCAGCCTGATCGGTGAGCACCTGCTTCTCCGTCGGCGGCTTGAGCGCGATCTCGAGGCGCACTACGCCGCTGCCCTCCGCGGCCCAGGCGGCCATGGACGAGTTCAGACGAGCGCGCGCCTTCGTCCGGGCCCCGGCGACGGAGAGCATGGTCATTGTGCGTCCGGTTCCTCAAAGTTCGAGACATCGTCCGCGCTGGCCGGTTCGCCGGCACCTTCCAGTTCGCTCACATCGCCTGCGCCGTCGGAGTCCGCACGCTCGGTTGCGTCCCACACCATCGTCGAGGTGAGGGTCTTCTGCCGACTCGGGTTCTCGATCGACGTCGCCGCACCCACATAGGGTTCGATCGTCTGCAGGAGCTTCTGCGGGGTCGCGAGCACCATGTGGAATCCGAATTCGATGAAGATGTCGAGCGCCATCCGGGTGTAGCGTGTGTCGGCCTTGTCGAAGGCCTCGTCGAGGATGATCGTGCCGTACTTCGAGATCGCCTCGTCCGGGTCCGCCAATTGGTAGCGCAGCGCCGCGGCCAGGCAGAAGATCACGAGCTTCTGCTGCTGACCGCCGGACATTGCGGCACCCGAATCGTAGGTCGCATGCGCCCGCCCGTGATCATCGATCTCCTCGGCGAGGAAGCTGACGTGCAGACGAGTGTCCAGGCAGTGGGTCCTCCACACCTTGTCGACGTGCTCGCTGGAGGCGAATCGGCGCATCACCTCGGCGAGGGTGTCGTACTTCTTCTCCGCGGTCTCCATATCGTCTTCGCCCCAGCTGCCCGCGGCCACGAAGCGCAGATCGGCGATGAAGGCGTTGACGGTCTCGGACCGGCGGGTCTTGACCTTCAGCCGCAGGTACCGGTCCTCGTCGAACTGCGAGCGCAGCAGGGAGGAGTTGATCGGGGCGACCCGATCATCGATCTCCCGCGGGGCGGCATGGATCTCGTTGAGCAGCTCGCCGATGAGGTCGCGGGAGCGCTGTTGGAGCAGCTCCCGGAACCGGTTCTCATGATCGGGCAGACCGTGTGCGAGGATCTCGTCGAGCATCCCCAGATACGCCCGCCGATCGTCGACCTCGGCTGTCAGCTGTGACGATACCGACGGCCACGCGGCTTTGAACTCTGCCGCCAACCGGGTCACGGCGTTGCTGGCGTCCCTGGCCACGACCTGTGCGCGGTCCTTCTCCTCCTGCAGAATCTGGGAGACCTGCTGGCCCACCTCGGCGAGGTTCTCGCGCTTGATGCTGCGTTGGACCTTCCGGAACCGATCATCCAACTGTTCGCCGAGGCGGCCCTCGACTTCGGCAATGCGACCGGCGTTGACGTCGTCCTCGATCCGGGTGATGTTCGAGCGCAGATCCGCCGATCCCTCATTGGCCCGGCGGAGCGCGTAGTCGGCTTCGGATTTCGCGTTCTCAGCGGTGTCCTTGACGGTTTTCGCTTGGCGTTCGGCGCCGATCGCCTGCTGCAGGTCACCGTCGGCGTCTTCGAGTTCGGCCAATTGCCGCTCCAGGGTCGCCACCTTCTCGGCGGCCCCGTCCCGGTCGACGTCACGCCAGGACTGTTCGCGGATGCCGGCGAGGATGCCGCGGCGACGGTGCGCCTGTGCGGTTTCAGCATCGGCGGCGGCGACGATCTGTTCGGCTGCGGCCAGTTCGGACTGCGCTTCCTTGAGTGAGGCGATGAGCGCTTCGAGTTTGGCTTCCCGGTCGCCGAGGACCCACTGGCTGCGGTCGTCAATGCGCCGCCGGTCGTCCTTCTCATACCGGGTGCGTGAGGTCTTGACCTGACCTTTGACGGTGACGGCGCGTGGGTGGTCGTCGAGCTCGTCGGGGTGGTCGACGCACGCGAAGTCGAAGCGTTCGGACAGGGTGGACCGCACCCAGTCACCGAATCCGGTGTCGGACACGTGCACCTTGTTGACCAGGGATTTCTCACTGCCGACGGGGCGTGGGCTCGACACCGAATGCGGGATCTCCTCGAACACGAGGCGACCGCGAATGCGGTGGGCGTCGACCCAGGTGCGCACGGCCGAGAGGTTCTCGGACCGGACGAGGACGGTGAGCGCCATCGGGCGCAGCACGCGTTCGATCGCCCCGGTCCAGCGGGCTTCTGCGGGGTCGACCTCGATGAGTTCGGCGGCGAAGGGCAGGGCCTTCTCGCTCAGTCCGGTGCCGGCGGCGAGTTCGGTCCGGATCGCCATGAGGTTGTTCGGCACGGTCGATCCGGAGCGGCGCAGGGATTCGATCTCGCCTTCGAGCTCCCGCACCCGGGCGCGGGCCTGGGAGAACCGGTCGTGGTCGGCGTGGCTGGGACCGGACACCTGGGTGTCGTCGTCGAGGCTGGACGCGATCTGGGCTTGGAGTTCGGCGAACTCCGCGGCCGTGGTCGGTGCCGCGTCGATGCCGGCCTGTTCGAGCTGACGGGCCAGACCGGCCCAGCGTTCGGCGATGGCGCGGCGTTCGGTCTCGGCGGTGTCGATGCGCTGCTGGAGGTGTTCGGCCTCAGACCCGCCGAGTTCGAGCGTGGCCCGCCGGGCCAGGTCGTACTCGTCGACGGCGGCATCATAGTCGCGCTGCGCCCGGTCGGCAGTGACCTCGAGTTCGACGATTCGGCGGGTCAGTGCCGAGAGGTCGGTCCGGAGGATATCGAGTTCGCGTCGTTTCTGGTACGGCAGCAGGGCGTCGCTGAGCGCGATCGATTCCGCGGCGACGTCGTTGGCCGATTCGAAGCGGGCGGCGGCTTCGCGCAGCTGGAGCAGGTGGTCGCGTTGACGACGCAGTTCGACGACATGGTCGTGGGCGTCTTTGAGGTCGCCGAACTGGGCGACGGCGGTCTCGGCGAGGTCGAAGGTCACCGGGGTTTCGAGCATATGGTCGCGGAAGAGCCGGTCGAGGCTGTCGAGGCTCTTGGCCGACTGCGTCTTGTGCAGCAGTTGGAGGGCGGATTCGTCGGCCATGCCGAAGGTCTTGCGCATGCGCGCATAGAACTTCCCGTGGTGTCCGTTCGAGGTGACCACGGCATCGGGGCGGTCGGCCTTGAGTTTGCGGGTCTCGAGTCCCGAGCGGGCATAGTGCTGGAGTTCGGAGAGATCGAGTTCTCCGCGCTCGAGGACGCAGGCGTCGGAGAGGTCCGTCGTCTTCGTACCGGAGCCCTTGATGAAGAAGAGCCGGGCCAAGGACAGCGGCCGGTCGGTGCCGTTGTCGTAGCGGAGGATGATTCCGCTCCAGGTCGCCCGGGGCCGCAGATACTTGCTGACGACGCGGTCCTCTTCGGTGTCGGCGGTCCGTGTCCACGCCCCGCGGACGTAGCTGACGAGGCTGCGCTGGTCGACGCGGCTGCCGGCGGTCTGGGCGGCGACGTTGAAGCGCAGCCATTTGTCCGGGGTGAGCACGGCGGCGATGCCGTCGAGGAGGGAGGATTTGCCCGAACCGGAGGGTCCGGTGATGAGGTGGCCCTTGTGAGACACGGGGATGCGGTGGATGTCGGCGTCGAAGGTGCCCCAGTTCGCGATCTGGATCTCGCTGAGTCGCCACTGGCTGCCGACATCGGGACGGTTCGCTCCGCGGGCCCGTGCCTGCTCGGCGACGAACGCGGCGTCGAGTGGGAAGAGTGCCTCGGTCACGCGTCGTCCTCCTCGGTGTCAGTTTCAGCGTCGCCGCCAGAATCGCCTTCAGCACCAGCATCGCCGGCACCCGTATCAGCATCGCCGAAATCCTCACCGGCATCGGTCTCACCCGCAGCGATGCGCTCATAGACGGCGATGAGCTCACGCACCCGATCCTCGTCGATGAGGAACTTCACCATCGGAGAGATCTCGAACCGGTCCTCGCCGGCCTTGTGGAGTACGCGCAGCCGGTTGCTCATCCGCGACCAGGCACCGTTGAGGTTGCGTTGGAAGGTCGATTCGTCGCCGGTGCGGTAGATCGCGAGTCGTTCGTAGACCTCTTCGCGGTCGACGATGACGCGCGTCTCCCCCGGCGCGGCGAGCAGCAGCTGCCGCAGCACGAGGAGCATCGCCGTGTCGAGGAAGGTGAGCCGTTCGCTGCGCACCGCGGCCGGCGCGTCGATCTCATCGGTGACGATCTTGCGAGTGAACGCGAATTCGTCGACCCGGTCGATGACGAGGTCGAGGAACAGATCGTGCAGACGGGAGCGGACGAATCCTTCGTCGGCGACGAGGGCCGCCCACAGCTGCGGGCTCTGCGTCCCCGAGACGTAGGGACCCTTGAGCAGTTCGAGCAGCACCCGCCGGGTCCGCTCCCTCAGCGTTCCGGTGTCCCCGGACCACAGGGCGCTGGGAATGTCGTCGACGATCTCCGCGGAGGCGAAGGGCTCCCTCGCCGAGGCGGCCCCCTCCTCGGCGGATGGTGTGTCGGTGTTGTGATCGGCAGGGCTCATAGGGTGATGCCTTCGGTGAAGTAGTGGCGGCGGATCGCGGCGGTGCGGGCGATGCCGTCGACGCCGGTCCAGGTGAGGATTTCGCGGTTGTCGTGATCGACGTGGCCGTACGTGCTGGCCAGGGACAGCAGGCCGACGACGCTGGCCAGCCCCTGGGTCGCGGGGAACGTCTCGAGCACCTCGGCGACAGAGGCCTCATGGGCGGAGGTGACGACGGAATTGATGTTCTCGGTGAGTTCGGCGAAGTCGATCTCGGATTCGCGGGCGACGGCGATGAGTTCGGCGAAGTCGACCTCCGTTTCGGTGGCCTCATCGAGTTCGGCTCCGGCGTCGAACTCCTCGGGGTCGTGCAGGATGACTTCGCCGACGCTGCCCAAGGAGACGCTGGAGAGTTCGAGGTCGATGCCGATCTCGTCGTAGGGTCTGAGTTCTTGGGCCACCGGCGCCGCCGCGGCGAGGCCCTCTTGGAGGAGGGTGCGCATGACACGGTCGCGTTGGAATTCGTGGGAGTGGACGTAGCGGCGCAGACCCCGGGCAAATTCGGTGAGGATATCCGAGACCTCGTGCGAACCGTCCTTCATCTGCCGCATCAGGGTGCGCAGGGAGCGGCGGGTGGACAGCGACAGGGCGGCAGAGAAATCGCGGTCGAGGATGGCTGCGATGTCGTCGTCGAAGGACGCGGACTGTTCGGGGTCGCGCACGAGGGCGGAGAACGCCGAGAAGGTGCGGCCCTCGTCGGAGGATTCGATGAGGTCGACGCCGCGGAAGACCTCGTCGAGGACTTGGGATTGGGAGTCCTCGGCGGCGAGGATCGAGATCCGCAGCTCCTGGTTGAGCTCTTCGAAGCGGGCACGCACGCGAGCGAAGTCGGCGGGCAGTCCCTGTGCCTGTTGGAGGATGTCGGAGACGCGTTCGTTCGCACGCCTGCGGTCGAGGACGACGGAGCGGGGGTCGCCGCGGCGGACGCGGGCGATTTCGGCGTCGATGCGGTCGCGTTCGGCAGTCAGTGCGGCGAGTCGGCGGGAGCTGTCCGGGTCGGTGTCGATGGCCAGTTGGCGCACGGATTGGGCGAGGCTGACCAGCCGGGATTCGGTGGCGGTCTGCGGTGGGGTGCGCAGCTGTTCGAGCATGCGGATCGCGTCGAAGCCGGCGGCGGAGAGCTCGTAGGTCTCACCCCGGGCGGCGGTGGCCGGCCGGCGGACGAGGATCTCGGCGCGCCGCCAGTCATCGCAGTAGGCCTTCGCCGTGCGCAGAGAGAGGTCGAAATGGTCGCGCAGCTCCTCGAGGTCGGCGTCGATGCTCTCATGCAGGTCCTCGGTGTTCATCCGGGTGCCCGGCTTGCCCAGGTGGGCGTCGAGGGTGCCGGCCATGACAGCGAGGTTGTCGGCCCGCAGCATGCGCAGAGTGGCATTCGACTCGAGCAGACGCCGGTAGGCGAGTGCTGAACTGAGGGCTGACATATCGACTATTGTCTGCGCCGAGGCCCCCGTCTGCCAATTCCACGCCGCTGCACCGCATCAGTGCCAGGTCGTGCGCAGCACGGAGGTCAGCTCCAGCGGATTCGCCGATCGCACCGACACGAGGATCCCGGCACCGTCGGTATTGCGGGTGTAGACGGCACCGCCCCCGCCGATCCAACTGCCCCAGGACGCGGCGAAGGCATCGGCCAGCTCCCGGTTCGTGCCCAGAACGCTGGGCACCGCATGCCATACGGGGTCACGCTCATGGGCAGAGCCGATCCCTGCGCGCAGCTGATCCCACCAGCCGCGGATTCCCGGATTGCCAGGCGGCAGATGCCAGCGTGGCAGCAGATAGCGGGGATCGGTGATCGGCGAGACCACCTCGTCGAGAGCGAGCGCGAAGGCCTCTGCCGATCGGGCATCGGCGTCGAGGTGGCAGCGCAGGTCTCCGCGGGCGTCGATGCGTACGCGCACCGCCTCGGCTCCCTGGGTGCTCAGGCCGACCTCGTGCAGCGCCTCGGCGATCGCCCCGGCGACCTGGGAGACCGTCGGGGGCCGCGAATAGAGGCGACGCCTGCGGGCACCCGCGATCGACAGCGTCACGGGCAGACCGATGAGGACGACTGCCGCGAACGCTCCGAGAACCGCGGCGAGGACTCCGCTGCTGAGCAGGGCGACGATCCCCAGGAACACTCCGATGCCGATCCACGCAGACATTGCCCCACGCCCGAAGCCGAAGGGCAGCAGTCGGCCGGGATCCCCACCGAGGTGGCGCCGGGTGACGCTCAGCCCTGCGGCGGCGGTGTCTGCGGCCGCGGGCCGGTGCTCGGCGATCGGCGCGAGCAAGGCGGTGTTCTCCGCGGTCGCGAGGATGCGCACCGATCGCAGCTCCTCATCCCGGTAGTCGGCGCCGACGTCCCAGCGCCGGGCCACCTCGGTGCGGGCTTGAGCGCGGGCGGTCATCCGGGCGTTGATCGCGGCGAAGCTGTCATCGCCGGGAGGTTCGAAGGCGGAGAAAGCGGGATCGATATGGGCCACTCCGTCGACGACCTCCCCGTCGGCGTCGGTGCCGAAGAATCCCTCGTGTTTGCGCACGAGCCTGCCCCAGTCCTGATCACCGCGAGGGTGCTCGGAGCTCACGCACACCACGGTCCAGTTGAGTGCGACCTTCCCGGGCCAGTGAGTGTCCTTGCGCAGTGCGCGCCCGCGAGTCTGCGTCACGGCGGTCGGTGTGGTCGCGGTCGACAGGTCGATCACCCCGGTCACCGCCGGGGCATCCCACCCTTCGCCGAGCAGGGCCCGAGTGCCGATGAGCACTTGGAGATCCCCGCGGCTGAAGCACTCCGTAATGAGGGGGACCCAGGTCCGGCTCGTCCACCCGCCTTCGAGGCGGCTGATACCGGCCGCGGGCTCGCTGATGCTCAGCTTTGAGGCCAGAGTCCGGTCGCGTTCGGCGATCCGACTGTGCAGGTCGGCGAGCACCTCGGGCGGCCCGGCGACGGTGCGACCGGTCATGAGCACGGGGTGCAGGGCCTGCGTGCGCGGATCGGCGATGAGGGTCTCGAGGACGAGCAGAGCGGAACCGGATCGTTCATCCAGCACTTCGCCGACCTCGGCCGAGAGCGTGGCCGTGGCGGATTCGACATCGCAGAGGATGAGCATGCGCAGTCGCTCACCGAGTTCGGCGGCTTCGAGGGCGACGATGTCGGCACTCGCGGTCGGTTTCGCCGCGGACCGGGCGATGACCCGGTCGACGGGTGAACGGCCGGGGCGGATCCCGTGGCGGGTCCAGCGGTAGCCGATCGCCGGCAGGGCACGGCGGATCGCCTCGGCGGCGGCACCATCGCCCGGTTCTGCCGAAGCAAGGAGGTGGTGGCGCATCCAATCGTCGATGAGCAGCGCCCAGTCATCGATGTCGGGGTCGCGGCGATGCTGTTCGCCGACCCGGGCTCCGGGTGGAAGGCGCAGCAGTTCGGCATGGTGCAGGCGCAGGGCCGCGTCGCACAGATCGGGCACCGACGCGCGCATGCTCTGCCAGCTCACGGTCTCGGCCCGGGTGCCAAGGAAGCGTCGGTCGACCCATTCGAGGAAGCTGAGGCTGCCCCGGCTCGGATCGAGGACACCGGTGATGAACTCCGTGTAGTGGACGGCTTCAGACGCGAGCCAGTCCTTCTCCTCCCGCGTCGGTTCGGTCAGCCAGACCAGGTCGGCGAACGGCGCCAGATCGCCCTCCC
This sequence comes from Brevibacterium sp. S111, assembly GCF_004745075.1. Taxonomy (GTDB): domain Bacteria; phylum Actinomycetota; class Actinomycetes; order Actinomycetales; family Brevibacteriaceae; genus Brevibacterium. The sequence continues at coordinate 37,074 of NZ_RHFH01000007.1, read as the reverse complement.
TGACGACAGCGGGAATCGACGCCGAGTAGCGCACCCGGCCGAAGAGCACCGAGACGAGTTCGCGCTGCGAGTGTGTCATCGTCCCCGGCGGGGTGGCGGTGAGCCCGAGCACCCAGACTTCGGGGAGCAGATCGAGCAGTTCGGCCAGCAGAGAGCCCCAGACTTCGAGCAGATGGTGGCATTCGTCGAGGATGAGCAGGAGCGGGCCCGAGTCGACGAGCCGATCGACGAGCTGTCTGCCGCCGGGTGCGAGTTCGTCGAGGAGGCTGCCGGTCGACTCCCGCTCCTCGTCGAAGACCGCCAGCGATTGGTAGGTCAGGGCGGTGAACACGGCGTCCAGTTCCCGGTCGGTTCCGGCCGGTCCGCCAGCGGCCTGCCCCTGGTCATCAGCGCCACGTCCCTCAGCGCCACGTCCCTCGCCGAGGCTGTTCCACGCATGCGCCCACTGGGTCTGGATCGCGGTGTTGGGGCCGAAGGCGACGACGGTGCCGACCCGGTCCTGTTCGAGCAGACGGACGGCATGTTCGATGCCCACCCGTGTCTTGCCCGCTCCGGGCGGCAGGACGATCCACGAGCGTCGATCATCGGCCGCACTCGCCTCGTCGAGGGTGGCCAGAGCCTCTCGCTGGTGGCGGCGCAGGGGCGACACTGGGACGGTCATCGTCGGTCGTCGCCCCTCAAACGCTGTGACTGCTCGCCCCGCATCATTCGCGTCCGCCGAAGGTCGTCGGGTCCACGGGTCGGTCCTTCTTCGGCAGCTTCGCGACGACGAGGCAGTAGGACTCGAGGACGAGGTCGCCGAGCAGTTCGGCATCGAATCCAGCGCTGCCGTCGTGGCCGGCGTCGGCATCCTCGTCACGGCCGTGCTCGCCGTGGCCGGCCACGGTGATCCAATGCTTCTTGTTCATGTGGTAGCCGGGGGTGATCTCGGCGTGGGCGTCGCAGAGGACCTCCCCGTCGAGGGGATCGATCTTGAGATTCATGCTCGGCACACCGCGCAGCTCGAAGGTCATCATGAACATCTTCCCGCGCACCTTGTACACGGTGTACTCGGGACCGAAGGGGTGGACGAGCTCGACGGAGGGATACTGCATGGCCTGATCGTGAGCCAAGCGGAGCACGGTATCGGGATCCATGCGTGAAGACTAGCAAAGGCCGCGGACACGAGAGGCGGCGCTAGACTCGCATCATGCCTGATTCTTCGTCTTCCTCTGCTCCCCATCTGCTGGTAGCCGCCCTCGGCGGGACCATCGCCTCGACGGCGAATGCCTCCGGCGGGGTCGCGCCGGCGCTCAGCGGAGCCGAGATCGCCGCGGCCGCCGGCCTCGACGGGATCTGGCCGGATCTGCAGGCCGATTTCACTCAGGTCTCACAGGTCTCGAGCGCGAACGTCACTCTCGAGATGCTCTTCGACGTCGTCGAGCTCGCCCGGACCACCGCCGCCGATGGCATCGTGCTCACCCAGGGCACCGATACCTTGGAGGAGTCGGCGTTCGGGCTCTGGCTGCTCAACGATTCGGGCATCCATATCGCCGCCACCGGGGCCATGCGCAATCCGACGCTGCCGGGAGCCGATGGGCCCGCGAATGTCCGCAGCGCCGCCCTGACCGCACTGTCCGACCAGGTCGGCGGGCTGCCTGCGTCTCTTGTGTTCAATGACGAAGTGCACGATCCGAGGTTCGTCACGAAGGCGCACACGACCTCGACGGCCGCGTTCTCCTCCGGGCCCGTCCTCGGGGCGATCGGGTGGCTGAGCGAGGATGATCTCCACCTGCCGCACGCACCGCGCGCGCCGAAGTCACCGTTCGCCGGCCTCCCCCGGCCCGATCGGCTGGCGAAGATCGCCCTCGCCGAGGTGGGGATGGGCGAGCCGGAGGAGACCCTTGATCTCATCGCCGGCTCCGGATTCTCCGGCGCCGTGCTCTCCGGAGTCGGCGGCGGGCACGTGCCCGAGCACCTGGCGCCCGCGGTGGCCCGGCTGGCGGAGGTCATGCCCGTCGTCCTCGCCTCCCGCACGGGATCCGGTGCGAGTCTGAAGCGCACCTACGGCTACCTCGGCGGTGAGATCGGTCTGCTCGAGACGGGACTCATCCCGGCCGGGATCCTCGATGCCAGGAAGGCGAGGATCGCCCTCACCCTGGCACTGAGCCTCGGCCTCGACCCGGCTGAGGTGTTCGCGCACTTCGGGTGAGGCGAGTCCTCTGCCCGATCAGCTCTCCGCGCCGACGGCGACGACCATCTTGCCGAAGTTGCCTCCGGTGAGCAGGTCGTTGAAGTACTCGGGGGCCTTCTCCAGCCCGGGCCGGATGTCCTCGCGGTAACGGACCTTGCCCTCCTTGAGCCACCCGCTCATGTCAGAGAGGAACTGCGGAGTCAGCCGCTCGGCGAATTCCGTCTGGATGAAGCCGCGCACCAGCAGCGACTTCGTGAGGATCTGGCCCATGAGGGCTCCGGAACGGTCCGGTCCCTCGGGCAGCGACGTGAGGTTGTAGTTGGCGACGAGACCGCACACGGGCACCCGGGCGAAGGTGTTGAGCCGTGGCAGCACGGCGTTGAACACGTCTCCGCCGACGTTCTCGTAGTAGACATCGATGCCCTGCGGGACCGCCTCTTTCAGCTCCTGCCGCAGGTTCCCGCTCCGGTGGTCAAGCGCGACATCGAAGCCGAGCTCCTCCAGGTGGGCGACCTTGTCCGGGCCACCGGCGATGCCGACCGCGGTCGCACCCTTGATCTTCGCGATCTGGCCGACGACGGACCCGACGGGCCCGGTTGCGGCGGCCACAGCCACGGTCTCGCCTGCCTGCGGCTGACCGATCTCGAGCAGCCCTGCATACGCGGTGAAACCGGGCATGCCGAGCACCCCGAGATGGGTGGAGATCGGCGCGAGCTCAGGGTCGATCTTGCGCAGGTGCCCGGTCCTCTCCACCGAATACTCCTGCCATCCGCCGTAGCCGAGGACGATATCGCCGACGGCGAAGTCGGCAGCATTCGATTCGACCACCTCGGAGACAGTGGCACCGACCATCACATCGCCGACCTCGACGGGCTTGGCGTAGGACTTCGCGTCCGACATCCGCCCGCGCATGTACGGGTCGAGCGAGAGGTAGAGGGTGCGCAGCAGCACCTCACCATCGCCCGGAGTGGGCACGGGCACCTCATCGAGCAGGTAGTTCTCCGCGGTGGGAGCGCCCACGGGGCGCGAGTTCAGGCGAATCCGATGGTTGGTCGTCATGGAGACGGTTCCTTTCAGCAGCAGATGATTCTCGACTGTGTGCTTCGTTGCGGTGACGGGCCCATCCGTGCCAGTCACCGATGGTGTCGGTCATAACAACCATTCGGGATCGCTCGATGTTCCTGAACGAACGATTTTTCTCTCACCGAGGCGGCTCCCAGTCGCGCGATCGACGTGGCATCATCGCCGGTCAGAGGCGTCGTTTCGTCTGCCAGATCGCGGGCCACCGCTTCCCATGCGGGGTCGAGGGCCCAGGAGAAATCGCCGAGGTGGTCGAGCAGATGACTGCCGTTGCTGCGGATGATGTCCGACCATTCCTCCGGCCATGCGCCGAAGTTCGCGGCCGCGGCGAGTTCGTCGACGTCCTTGAACACGGCGCCGTTCGGGTCGAGGCCGCCGCTGCTGTGCAGGGGCGCAGACGCGACGGGGAAGGTGATGTCGAGGATGTGATCGCTGGTGAACAGCGCGTCCTTCGTCCGCCGGTGCGTCGCCTCGAGGTTGATGTACCACTCGGTGCGCACTCCGCCAGGCTCAGTGCCGTCGGCCCCGTGTTCGGCACCGTCGGCGACATCTTTGAGCAGCACCCACACGGAGAACGGCACCGCGGGCGGGACGATCTTGAGCACCCCGCGCCCGCGCCAGGTGCCCTCGACATTGATCCGGGTCGGCGCCTCGGCGAGGGGGCGGAACCGCGCGGCCAGGGGAACGTCGTGCGGGTTCGTGTCCTCCCAGCCGACGATGCGGGTCTCCTGCGTCGGAGTGCCGCCGGCCAACCACAGGGCGGTGCCCTGCGGACCATCGGCGATCACGCGCATCGGGCGGGCCACCTCGGCGCGGTCACGGTCGAAGTCGAACCGCCGGAACGTCCAGGTCACCGTCTCTCCCGGTGTCCAGAACGGCGCCTGCCCCACGTTTCTGACCTGGGACGGAACGATGGTCGGGTAGGGATCGCGCAGGCTCATCCGGGCAGTCTATGCCGCCGTCATGGATGCACGCTGAAGACGGACCGCCTTCCTCCGACGCCTGCCGAGGGCCATAGAGTGGGCCCATGAACGACTCCGACGACGCAGCCACTCGCACCGCCCCGATCGCAGCGGCGAATCCCGCCCCCGAAACCATGGTCGGCCGCACCGTCGAGGTGCCGGACACGATGACGACTCCCCCGCACACGGACGCGCAGATCCCCGCCTACCTCGAGGCACTGGGCCTGCCGGCGCTGGCCGACATCCACATCCACTTCCTCCCCGAGAACGTTCTGGACAAGGTGTGGGACTATTTCGACAATGCCGCGACGAACTACGGCCGCGACTGGCCGATCACCTACCGCTATGACACGGACAGACGTCTGCGCATCGTCCGCGAACTCGGCAATCGTGCCATCCCGGCCCTGACCTACCCGCACAAACCCGGCATGGCCGCGTGGCTGAACGAGTGGAACGCCGAATTCGCCGCCGCCCACGACGACGTCATCCACTGCGGCACCCTCTACGCCGAACCCGAATGCGCCGACTACGTCCCCCAAGCGCTGGCCGCCGGGGCGACACTGTTCAAGATGCACGTCCAGGTCGGAGTGTTCTCCCCCGACGATCCGGTCCTCGACCCCGCGTGGGAAGCGCTCGAGACAGCGCAGGCCCCCATCGTCATCCACGCCGGATCCGCGCCCCTGCCCGGCAGATACACCGGCCCTCAGGCGGTGGCGAACGTCCTCGCACGGTTCCCCGACCTCAAGCTCGTCATCGCCCATATGGGCATGCCCGAATACGACGAATTCGCCTCCCTCGCCGAGGAGTTCGACAACGTCCACCTCGACACGACGATGTTCGCCTCGGGGTACTTCTCCTCCCCCGCCGAGGTGGACCCCGCCTACCGCGAGCGCTTAGTCGGACTCCAGGACAAGATCATCCTCGGTTCGGATTTCCCGAACATCCCCTACCCGTATGTCGACCAGATCTCAGGTCTCGCGGGGCTGGGGCTCGGTGACGACTGGATGCGGTCGGTGCTGTGGACCAATGGTGCCACAGTGCTCGGACTCGACTGAGGTTCAGCCGTTGCAGCTCACCCTGTCACTCGTTCAGGGCTCAGACCGAGCGCAGCCACTCATCAACGGTCACTGCGGACATCCTCGGTGCCGGTGGGATGAGGCCGTCTCGCGCGGTCGGTCCGGGCAGGGGGATGCCGATGACCTTCGCCGGTCTCGTCCCGGCCTTCTGGGCGCGTCTCGCGGCCAGTAGTCGTGCGATCGCAGCGAAGTCACTGATCTGCGGTCCCGCGACTTCGACAGTGCCGCGCTCACCGGCGTCGATGGAATCGGCCATCATCCGCACCGCCTCGGCGACGGCGAGGGCCTGCACCCGCATCTTCGGCACGAAGCGCACGGGCCCGGCCGCGATCGTCATGGTGTCGACGAGTTCGAACCATTGGGCGGAACGGAACATCAGCAGCCGTTCTTCCGGGAGGAGTCGGCGGTAGATGCGCTCCTGCATCGCCTTGCCCTGGTAGTAGCCCAGCAGACGGGACTCGGCGGCTTCGGGGCGGAAGGCGATCGACAGGCACGCGACCGCAGTTCCGGGGTACTCTGCCGCGGCCCGCGCGATCGACTGCGTGCTGCGGGAGAAGAAGTCGATGGCTTTGCGGGGTTTCGTCGTCAGGCGGTTGACGCAGTCGACGAGGGCATCGCTGCCGTCGGCCGCCTCGGCGACTCCCTCCCCCGTATATGTGTCGACGCCATTGCCGCGATGCGCGGGAATGACCTCGTGATCGCGGGAGCGCAGGAGATCGACGAGGCGGGCGCCGAAGGCTCCGGTGGCTCCATAGACAGTGATGCGCATGACGGATCGGCCTCTCAGACGTCGCACGGGCGGGACCGTCAAGAGCCCGCCCGTGCGCCGGTCGTGTCTCAGTTCTGGCTGACCGTGACCATACCAGTGTCAGCTGTGGCCGAGATCGGAACGAGGGTCTTGCCCTCGGCGTCCTTCGGGTCCTTGCTGACATCGTATTTCTTGAGGTCGGAGGCCATATCGACCGAACCGTCGTTCGACTTCGCGTTGATCCGGTAGACGAAGTCCTTGCCGGTCTTCTCATTCGCGAGTTCGAGGTTCGGCAGCCGCAGGTCGATCGACCCCTCGTCGGTCTTCGCGCTGATGCCGCCGGAGGGGATCGCTTCGTCGGTGAATTCGAGGTCGAGTGTTCCCGTCGAGGTCACGGCATCGACATGATCGTTCACGGTGAGATTCTCTCCGCTGATGGTGCCGACCCCGGTCTTCGCTTCCACGGTGTCGAAGGCGCCGTCGAGCGAGGTCGCTCCCCAATCGGTCGAGGTGTGCACACGGTCGGCGGCACCCGTGATCGACAGGCCCCCGCCGTCGGTGTCGGCGAAGATCTCCGCATAGTGGCCGTCGACGTCGAATCGGCCGTAGTTCCCGTCGAGGTCGAGGGTGAGGCCACGAGCGAGGTTCGCAGGGAGGGTGACGATGAGCCGCGTGTTCTGCAGTTTCTTTCGGTGGGGCAGGTCCACCTCGGCGGTGTCCTTGTTCTGCTCGACCTTGAGGTCGGGGGAACTGTCGCGGGGGCCGGTCGCGGTGAGTTCGACAGTGGGCACGGCGACGTCGGCGGTCGTGATGTCGACGTCGGCACCCATGCCGAGCTTGATCTTGAGCTCCTTCATCGTCGACGGCAGGGCCTTCTCAGCGACGATCTCACCGTAGTGCAGGCGTGAGGCGCCATGGGCGGTGGTGACGATGATGGGGATGAGGAGGACGACGGCTGCGAGGATGATGAGGGTCGCACGCAGACCGACGCGAGCGGATTCGCTGATGCGAACTGTGGCAGGCATTCTAGGCTCCGAGGAATGTGAGGACGGCGAGGACGCGTCGGTTGTCCGAGGTGTCGGCGGTGAGGCCGAACTTCGTGAAGACCGAGCTGATGTGCTTCTCTACTGCTCCGGCACTGAGATAGAGGGTGCGCGCGATGGCGGCGTTGGATTTGCCTTCGGCCATGAGTTGGAGGACTTCGACTTCGCGGGGGCTCAGAGTCGACAGTCCGTCCTTCTTGCGGGTGCGCACGAGGATCTGGGAGACGACTTCCGGGTCGAGGACGGTACCGCCTGAGGCGACTTCGTCGACCGCGGCGAGGAAGTCTTCGACATCGGCGACACGGTCTTTGAGCAGGTAGCCGAATCCGCCGGTGTTCTCGGCGATGAGTTCGGAGGCATACTGCTCCTCGACGTACTGGCTGAACACGAGGACCTTGACGTCCGGGTTCTGTTTGCGGATGAGCACGGCAGCGCGAATGCCTTCGTCGGTGAATGTCGGGGGCATGCGCACATCGATGACGGCGAGGTCCGGCGGATCGTTGTGAACGACGGCCAGCAGCTCGTTCGCATCGGGCACGGCCGCGATGATCTCGTGTCCGGCGTCGGCGAGCAGCCGTTCGAGTCCGGCCCGCAGGACGGCAGAGTCTTCAGCGATTACGATGCGCATGGCACCTCCACAACTACAGTCGTTGGCCCACCTGCGGGGCTGGTCAGATTCAGTGTGCCACGGGCGGCTTCGACACGGTCGATGAGACCGGCGATTCCGGTGTGGCGTCCGGAGCGGTCGACGCCGGCGCCGCCGTGACCGTTGTCGGTGACGACGATCTGCACTCCGATGTCGATCGGGGCGATGAAGACGCTTGCCCGGGTGGCGCCGGAATGCTTGGCGATGTTCGTCAGGCATTCGGCGACGACGAAGTAGGACACGGCTTCGGCTTCCCGGCCGATTCGGCCTTCGAGGCGGACGTCGACGTCGACGGGGATCGTCGATCGGCCGGCGAGGGCGGATACGGCGGCGTCGAGTCCGCGGTCGGTGAGCACGGCCGGGTGGATGCCGCGGGCGAGCTGCCTCAGTTCGGTGACGATGCCCTTCGCCTCGGTGTGGGCTTCGGCGACGAGTTCCTTGGCGCGTTCGGGGTCGGAGTCGATCTTCGACTTCGCCATGCCCAGGGTCATGGTCAGTGCCACGAGGCGGGGCTGGGCACCATCGTGGAGGTCGCGTTCGATGCGCAGCCGCTCGGCGGCGGCCGCCTCGATGCCGGCCATCCGGGCCCGGTCGAGTTCGGTGACCTCGGCCTGGAGAGCGACGGTGCGTGCCGGAGCGAGCAGCGCCCGGTCGAGTGCTCGGTCGAGGAACGGGGCGAACCACAGGATGGCCACGGAGCTCGCGAGCACGATCACCGAACCGATCGCGACGCCGATGCGGGCCGGGCCCTCGATGTCGGTGCTGATGAAGAAGGCGTTGACGCCGGAGGGATTGATCGCGGCGAAGATGCCGTAGATGGACCCGCAGATGCCGGCGAGGGTGCCGGCGACGATGATCGCTCCGAAGAGCATCTTGATGTAGTGGTGGGCGGTCGAGCGCCAGAACGCTCCGGATTTCACCTGCAGCCAGCGGTTGTGGAGGAAGCGGGTGAAGCCGGGTTCGCGGATGCTGCTTTCGATCTTCGGAACGGGGATCTTGTCACCGTAGATGAGTTCGGCACGGTAGCGTTCGGCGACATTCGCGCCCTGCTGGACGAGTACCCACACGAGGAGGGCGATGACACCGAGACCGAGGGCGAAGATGCCGCCGATGCCGGTGAACAGCAGACCGAGGGGGACCCAGGCCCAGATGACGGCGAGGACCGCGGAGAGCACGAGGTTCGCGACGCCGATGATTCCGGTCGACCGTTTGGGCCAGGTGATGGGGCCGTCCGCGGGGATCTCCGTGACGTCGTCGTCGGTCAGCGGCAGTGAGCCGGTCACCGGGGCGAAGGTGACCGGTTCGGTGCGCGGCTTCCTGCGCCGAGGCGGCTGCGGGGCCGGCATCGCACGTGGCATCGGGCCGGGGGCGGGCATCCCGGGCTGCGGCTGCGCGGCGTGTCCGGGTTGCTGGGCGCGGTTCGGTCCCTGGGGGTACGGGGTCTGGTGTCCAGTCGGACCGTAGGACGGCTGACCCGCGGGACCGTAGGACGGTTGCCCTGCCGGGCCGTAAGGTGGCTGACTTGAGGGGCCGTAGGGCGGCTGACCCACCGGTTTCTGGGGATGCGGTCCGGCAGAAGCGTGGGGCGGCTGACCCGCCGATGCCTGGGGACGCGGTCCGGCCGACCCATACGCTCCCGACGCTGCCGGGTAGGTCATCGGCGTCTGTGGGGAGCGCGGCTCCTGCCCGTAGACGCGGGTCGGGTCCGGCCCATTCTGTCGGGGCGGAGCCTGCTCATACTCTCGGGTCGGGTCCGTCGCGAACGGCACATCGAGGTCCAGCGGCTTCGTCCGGAACTGCCCGGCCTGGCTGGCTGTCGCTTCGTCGAACTCTGCGGTCGGCGGGGCGCTGACGATCGCCTCGGCGCTGATGGACTCTTCGCGCTCGTCGGGGGGCTGAGTCTCGCTCGGATCGGTGCCTTGCGGCTCCTGATCCTGCGGGTTCTCGGGGGTCTTCTCACTCATACCGAATACGCTACGGGAGTCGAAGTCGCGCGGACAGCACGAAGACCTCCGACCCCGCATCGGGTTTTCCCCACAGGCCGTGACCGCGCACACCATCCTTATCGCTGGCACCGGTTGCCAGGCACTTCCGGACCTCCGGCAGCATTTTCCGGGCACTTTCCGCGACGCGGCCCGAGCATCCGTCACCCTTTGCTCCACACCGCCCCGGTGCAACGGGGCGTTATGACGCTTAAGGTGACGGATGCTTCAAGCACCGGGAGGACAAGCCGCTATGGGTAGGCGGAGGCGCCAATGGTGCGGGATGGTCGCGGCGGATGGCTGTGCAGGTTATACGGGCACGCCGACCGGAGCGGTCGTCGCCGAGGCCTCCTCGCGGGCTGTCGTCTCGTCAGTCTTCGGGGAGCCGGCAGTCGCGGCCGTGGCGTCGAGGGCCTGGGCGAGGTCGGCGAGGATGTCGTCGATGTCCTCGATGCCGACCGACAGTCGGATGAACCGGCCCGAGATGCTCAGCTCGCTGTCGGCTACGGCCAGATGCGTCATCGTCGCCGGATGGTCGATGAGGGACTCGACTCCCCCGAGCGACTCGGCGAGCGTGATGAGCTTCGTGTTCGCCACCAGCGCCAGAGCTCGCTCCTCGGTGTCGGTGCGCAGAGAGACCACTCCCCCGAAACCGCTCATCTGCCGCTTCGCCACCTCGTGCCCCGGATGCGAGGGCAGACCCGGGTAGACCACCTCGGCGACCTCTTCCCGGCCTTCGAGCCATTCGGCCACGGCCTGCGCATTCTCGCAGTGCGCTTTCATCCGCACTGGCAGAGTCTTGATCCCGCGCCTGGTCAGCCACGCGTCGAACGGAGAGACCCCCAGCCCGACAGAAGCCAGGTGGCTCTCCAGACGATCGATCACCTCGGCGGCGCGGGGACAGCTGGTCCCGTCGCCGGCGAGGACGGCACCGCCGATGACATCGGAATGGCCGTTGATGAACTTCGTCGTCGAGTGGACGACGATATCGGCGCCGAGCTCGAGGGGACGCTGCAGGACCGGTGTGGCGAACGTCGAGTCGACGGCCAGCAGCGCGTTCGCCGCGTGGGCGAGTCGGGCCGCCTCGGCGATGTCGATGACGTCGAGCCCAGGATTGCTCGGGGTCTCGACCCAGATGATCGCGGTGCGTTCGTTGATCGCCGCCGCAAGTGCCGCGGTGTCGGTGAAGTCGACGGTGCGGATGACGACACCCCACCGCACGTACTCGTTCTGCAGCAGACGAAAGGTTCCGCCGTAGACGTCGCGCGGCAGGATCACTTCATCGCCGGGACCGAGCAGAGCGGAGAAGACGGCCACCTCGGCAGACGTGCCCGAGTTCACCGCAGCGGCGAAGGACGCGTTCTCCAATTCGCACAGCGCCTCTTCGAGATCGCTGCGGTTCGGGGTGCCCGTGCGGGCGTAGTCGAATCCGGCACGGGTCTCTCCCGGGGTGTCCATCTGATAAGTCGAAGTCTGGAAGATCGGGGCCACGACCGAACCGGTGTGTGCCTCGGGCATGGCGCCCGAGTGCACCGATCGGGTCGAGATTCCGGCGGGTGTGGTGGGTTCGTAACGGGGTGAACTCACGGCGGATCCTTCCTTCACTGATGAACACCGCTGCATCTGCGGTGACTATCAGTGTGATCCGCCGGCAACCGTGCGTGCGCATCCGGTGACGCGCACGGTCACCGCCTGTCATATGACGTTGATCATCGTCATCTTTCGACATGAGAGGTCACGTCGCTCGCCGAGGCGGACGGCCACTCCCTTTACGGACGACCGCTGCCGTCACGGACGCCCGCTGCCCTCACAGACGACTGCTTCCGCCACGGACGATCTCTGCCGTCGGGCCGGCCCTCACCCTGCCAGGAGTTCACGGTCGTCGGAGATCGCCGCGACGGAGGCCAGGATCGCCCCGGCGATCCTCTCGTTGTCGGCAAACACCGGCGCACCCGTGTGCGGCCGGCTGAATGCCTCAGCGGTCGATCCCGAGACCGCGGGACCGAGCAGGAACAGGTCCGGCTGCGCCTCACCGTCCGCATCGAGTGCGCGGCCCGTCTCGTCCGTGCGCAGCTTCGCGTGCGCCGTATCCTCGAGCAGCAGCGCCCCGTCCGAGCGGAGTGAGGCGAGGGCTGGATCCGCGGCGCGCTCGGCGCTCTGACGGGCCAGGCGGGCGTCGACGAAGTGAGTGAAGGTCTTCGCCTCCGGATGTGCCGTCGATCGCGCGGTGAAACCGAACTCATCGGCCTCTACGCTGAGCCCAGGACCGAGGAAACGCACGAGCCCTGCGTCGTGGAGGGCGAGGATCTGCTTGACCCGCACGGGCGGCGGGCCGCTGCCGATGAAGGAGAACAGCGAGTGGAAGCTGCCCTCGACGAACTCCGTGCGATCACTGTGACTGACTCGGCCGTCACGGACCAGCGTCCTGATCGCCACATAGGACTTGACCAGGGCCTCGAACACCGCAAGGTCGGCCGAATGCTCGGCATCGGCGCTGCGCCGCAGGTGGCCCTCGATGTGCTCGCGCACGCTGACTTCAGCGCTGGCGAAGTCCTCGCAGCTCAGATCGTCGAGAGGCCGATCCAATCGAGCCAAGTCGAACAGGTCGTCCGGGTCGGTGACGACCGCCCGAGCAGCCGCAGCGATGGCCTCGACGCAAGCACGGTGTCGCGGCGCATGGGTCCGCCGGCCGGCGGCGACGTCGCCTGCGCACGCGGGTCCGGTGGCGAGACCTGTCGAGACCACCTCGTCGGCGGTTTCATCGATGAGCGTGAGAAGTTCGGGAGCATCGATCTCGCGCTTCCACAGCACGTGTGCGTAGTGGGCATAGGTGAGTTCGAGTTCGAACAGCGGTCCGAGCACAGTCGGAAAGTCGATGACCGTACTCGCCCTGCCGGAACGGTGTCCCCCGCCGAGGTGATCCCCCGCAGCCCTCTCGCCGCCCTTGCCGCCCTCGCCGTCGTCGAGGCGGCTGAGATACCGCAGTTCGACCTCGGGGGCGCCGGGGACGGCGGTCCTGCTGTAGCCGAGTTTCGGGCTGTAGGAGATGCCGCGCGAAGACCCGACCCACAGCACCGGTTCGCCGCCCGAGGGACGGTAGATAAGGTTCTCCCCGCTCGGAGCGAACTCTCCGCCGCGGCCTTCGGTGACCATGACCATGAAGTCGAGGAACGCCAACCCGAAACCGCGGGTGAGCACCTCGGCGCCGGCGGGAATCGCGGAGAAGTCGAGGTCGGCGGTATAGCCGGGAGCCTGATAGTAGAGACCGGCTCCCCTCGCCGAGGCGGTCGCACGGTTGCCGAACTCCGCGTCCGCGGCGGCCGGGTGCATGTCGAGGTGACCCTGCGCGGAGACGAGGACGTCCGCGGTGATCGTCGCACCGGTCGAGGTGGTGACCGTGAAACCCGAGCCGCGATCCACCCGCCGCACCGACTCGGCGCGGACCCGGTGGATGTGCACCTCGGCGGCGAGCTGGTCGAGTGCGGTGTCGAAAGCCGCAGACAGGTAGTGGCCTTGGATCCGTCGGCTCGCGAAGGACTGTGAGTCGAGCAGCGCCGCCTCCTCGGCGAGTCCGCACCTGGAGAGTCGCTCGCGGCCGGGCCCGTGAATCCATTCGTGCAGGGTCGGGCCCCGAACCCCGGGACGCTCGAGGCGGCAGGAGTCGTCGGGGAAGATCGTGATGTCCTCGGTGCGGGAGTTCATCCACAGATGCGGCGACTGCTCGGTCCGCCAGATCCGTCCGGGCCCCGGCGAGAACGGGTCGATGAGGTGGATGCGCAGCCCCGCCCCGGCCTCCTCGGCGGCGGCGATCGCGAGGAGGATGCCCAGGGTCTTCGGTCCGGCGCCGATGAAGGCGAGGTCGGCGCGGGGTCCGAGCGAGCCATCATCCCCGACACGACCGCCGCTGATGACCGCCGACCGCTCACGCATCGGCATAGGCGCTCACAGCCGGCCCCACGCCGAGGCGGCTGCGCAGATCCGCTCCCGTCGTGTTCTCCCGCAGTCCCGCCGACTGCAGCGCCGGGAGGATCTCGGAGACGAGCCGGACGCTGAACTCGAGCTGCTCGGCGACGGAGGCCGAGAAGAGGACCCCGTCCGCCCCGCGTCCCCGGAGGATGCGCACCGAACCGACGATGTCGGCCACTTCGGTCCGGCGATCGGCTGCGGGCAGGATCGCGAGCACCGGGGTCTCGGGCGCGAGTTCGGCACGCAGCTCTTCGAGTGAGACCGTTCCGGAGGCTTCATCGACGAGGACGATGTCGGCGGCGGCGCGGGCGGCTTCATTGCCCGGTTCGGCGCGGACGACAATCGGCGGATGGCCCTGCGGCGGGCGCGGCGTGATCGAGGGGCCGAGCACCGAGTAGTCGGTGCCGGTCGAGTCTGGCAGCTTCGCCTCGACGTAGTGGAGGCGGTCGCGATCGATGTACCGGTCGGTGCTCTTGTCGCGGATGATCGCATCGTCGTCCCAGGAATCCCAGAGGCGCCGGATGACATCGATGACCGCGGCCGCTTCGGCCCAGGCATCGACCGCCGGAGCGGCTGCGCGGCGGCCGAACAGCTCCGCCTCGGCGGCGCTGTCGGAAATCCCGACGGACAGGCCCGCCCGTGCCCGGGCGGCGTAGTCGAGCGTCGCCGAGGCTGTGCTCACGTGGAAGGGTTCGAGATGGGTGATGCGCACCTCGGGGATCAGCCCGAGGCGGTCGGTCAGCGGCCCGAGCCAGGACGCGAATTCGACAGCGTCGAGGTCGGAGAAGTCATCGGGCACGAGTGCGAAATCCACGTGTCCGTCGAGGGTCTTCGCCGCGGCGAGACCGGTCGTGAGGTCCGGGGTGAGGGTGGTGGCGATGAGCGCGCTCATGAGGGGTTCCTGTCGGTCGTGATCGGGGTGGTGATGAGGGATTCGGGGTCGACCGCCTCGGCGTGGGTGCAGGATCGGGACCGCACGGTGAGTTCGGAGTCGAACTGATCGATGGCGTCGATGACGTCGAGTTCGACGGACTCGTCGATGCTTGCCGGGCTCGACTCGGTGGCCGGGAGGATGTTCTTCGACAGGACGAAGCGTCCGCGGCCGATCGAACTCGCTCCGAGCGTGGCCAGCAGCGGTTTGAGGCCGAAGTCGAGGGCGAGGACGTGGGCGGCCGATCCGCCGGTGAGGACCGGCAGCACGGGTTTGCCGTGCAGAGCGTCCATCGGCAGCACATCGACGAAGACCTTGAGCAGACCCGTGTAGGTGGCCTTGAAGACCGGCGAGCCGACGACCACGGCATCGGCGGATGCGACGGTGGACCGGGCCGAGGCGATGAGTTCGTCGCTCGTGTCCCCAGCCAGCAGCGGCCCGGCGGGCAGGTGCCGGAGTTTGATGAACTCCGTGCGGTGGCCGTATTGGCCCAGCCTGCGGCCGATGAACCCGAGCAGCGCCTCGGTCTTCGAATTCTCCGCTGGGCTCGATGAGAGCAGGACGACACGTGCCATCTCAGCCCACCTCCTTGAGCTCGGCGGCGTCAGCGCCGGTGGTCGTCCCCCGGGCTCGGCCGCGGGCGTCCGCCCAGTCGGCTGCGGTGCGTGCGGCGGGCAGTCCGATGGTCTCCCGCAGGGAGCCGTCCGGGTATTCGGTGCGGTAGACGCCGAGTTCCTGGAGTTCGGGCACGACCTTCTCCACGACTTCGTCGAGTCCGCCGGGGGTGAGGTGGGGGACGAGGATATAGCCGTCGGCGGCTCTTGTCCGGACCGCCTCGGCGAGGTCGAGCGCGACCTGGTGCGGGGTGCCGACGAAGGAGTGCCGGTTCGAGACTCTGATGACGAGTTCGCGGGCGGTGAGGTTCTCGGCCTCGGCGATGTCGCGCCAGGCCGCGATCGTGGCTTCGGCGTCCTTGATGTGTCTGACCCGTCCCTGCGAGATCGACTCGCCGCCCGGCGGGACGTCCGGCAGCGGCCCGTTCGGGTCGAAGGCGGAGAGGTCACGGTCCCAGACGCGTTCGAGGAAGGCGATGGCACCGGCCTCGCTGACCTGCTGGGCGGCGACCTCGCGGGAGCGTTCGACCGCCTCGGCGGGGGTATCGCCGAGGATGACGGATACGCCCGGGTAGATCTTCAACTCGTCCTCGGCTCGACCGTAGCGGGCGAGTCGGGATTTCACGTCCGCGTAGAACTTCCGCCCGGATTCGGGGTCCGAATGACGGGTGAAGACGACGTCGGCGGAACCGGTGGCGAAGTCGCGGCCGGAATCGGAGTCTCCGGCTTGGAAGACCACGGGGTGGCCGCCGGGCAGGGCTCCGGTGGGGAATCGGCCGGAGATGTCGAAGAAGTCGCTTTCGTGGGCGAAGGCGCCGTCGTTCGCCGCGGCGTCCCAGAGTCTGCGGGCGACGTCGATGAAGTCTTCGGCGCGACGGTAGCGATCGGCGTGGTCGAGGTAGCCGCCGCGACGGAAGTTCTCGCCGGTGAATGCGTCCGAGGTCGTCACGACGTTCCAGGCGGCGCGGCCGTTGGAGAGATGGTCGATGGTCGCGAGCCGGCGAGCGATGTCGAAGGGCTCGTTGTAGGTGGCGCTGAGTGTCCCGGCCAGGCCGATACGGGTGGGCACGGCGGCGAGCGCGGAGAGCACGGCCGTGGTGTTCGGGCGGCCGACGACGTCGAGGTCGAAGATCTTGTTCTGGTGTTCGCGCAGGCGCAGGCCCTCGGCGAGGAAGAAGAAGTCGAAGAGCCCGGCCTCGGCGGTCTTCGCCAGATGGGAGAAGGAATCGAATTCGATGTGGCTGCCCGAGGCGGCGTCTGCCCACACGGTCGTGTTGTTCACGCCGGGGAAGTGGGCGGCCAGGTGGACCTGGCGCGGCTGTCCGGAGGTGTGGGTGTCAGGCATGATGTGCTCCTGTTGAGTCGGTGGGGTTGTCGGTGAGGTTGTCTGCTGCGACCGTGCGCACGGCCGAGTCGTCGAAGCAGGGCACTGCGTCGATGAGCGCCCGGGTGTAGGCGTGGCGGCTGCTGTGGAGGACGTGAGCGGTCGGCCCGGATTCGATGACGAGTCCGTCCTTCATGACGATCACCTGATCGGAGATCTGTTCGATGACGGCCAGGTCGTGGGAGATGAAGAGATACGCGACGCCGAGGCGGGCCTGCAGGTCGACGAGCAGCTGCAGGATCTGCGCCTGCACACCGACGTCGAGGGCGGAGACGGGCTCATCGAGGATGATCACCTCGGGGTCGACGGCCAGAGCCCGTGCGATCGCGAGCCGCTGCCGCTGCCCTCCGGAGAGCTCCTGCGGGGTGCGGCCCAGCAGACTGTGGTCGAGCGCCACGGAATCGAGCAGTTCCCGCACCCGGCCCGGCCGCTGAGAGCGGGTGCCGATGCGGTGGCCGCGCAGGGGTTCGGTGAGTATCCGCTCGACCGTGTAGTGCGGGTCGAGCGCGGCGCTCGAGTCCTGGTGCACGTACCGGATCCGTCGACCGAGGTCCTTCCGGCGATAGTCGGCAAGCGGCTTTCCGTGCAGGTCGACACCGCCGGCATCCGCCCGATCCGCGCCGAGGAGGATCCGCGCCGAGGTGGTCTTCCCCGACCCGGATTCGCCGACGATGCCGATGGTCGACCCGGCCCGCAGCGCGATGTCGAGTCCGTTCACTGCGGGACGGTCCCCGCCGAAATTCCGTACGATTCCGCGTCCGGTCAGCACTGCCTCGGTGCTGGGGTCGGTCACCGGTTCGGTTCCGACCGATGCGGCCCCGCCTGAATCGTTCGTGACCGATGCGTTCGCGCCGCCCGATGCGTCCGCGACCGATGCGTCCGCGCCGCCTCCGAGGTCGGTCCGCGTCGCGCGGCCCGGTTGAAGCCGACCCCATCCGAGGTGCGGGGCTGCGGCGAGCAGAGCCTGAGTGTAGGGATGCCGGGGTGCGGTGAGGATGCGGTCCGTCGGCCCGGTTTCGACGATGCGGCCACGGCTCATGACGATGAGCTCGGCGGCGCGTTCTTTGGCCACCCCGAGATCGTGGGTGATGAGCACGAGCGCGGTCTGCGACTCGGCGACGAGGGCGGTGAGCACGTCGAGGACCTGTTTGGCGACCGTCGCGTCAAGCGCCGAGGTCGGTTCGTCGGCAATGATGAGCGCGGGGCGGGCGGCGATCGCATTGGCGATGAGCACCCTCTGCCGCTGCCCGCCGGAGAGCTCGTGCGGATACCGCCGTCCGTGGGTGTCCGCATCGAGGCCCACGGCGGTGAGCACTTCGGCGATGCGCGGTCCGATCTGGGGTTTCGCGAAACCATTGACCGTCAGCGTCTCGTGCAGCGCCGAGGCGATCGTGCGCACCGGATTGAGTCCGGCTCCGGCGTCCTGCGGCACGTACCCGATCCCCGTGCCGAGGATGCGCTGCCAGGTGCGCGGCTTCGCCGAGGAGAGATCCTCGCCGAGGTGGCTCTGCGTGGACGCCTCGACCCGAGTCCCCGTCGGGAGGAGTCCGGTCAGTGCCGCCGCCGTCGTCGACTTCCCCGACCCGGATTCGCCGACGATGGCGAGCGTATCGCCGGCATCCAGGGTCAGGCCGATGCCGGCGATCGCCGGTGCGCTCGCGCCCGGGTAGGTCACGCTCAGCCCCGAGACGTCGAGGACCGCAGGGGTCTGCCGAGCCGGCACGTCCGGGGCCTGTGGCGTGGGCGCCGACGATCCACGGCCGACAGAGGTGCCGACGGAACTGCCGACAGCGGTGCCGGCAGAGTTGCCGGCGGGAACGGCAGCCTGCTCGCCGGCGGTGGTCGAGACCTCCGGAGGAAGGGCATCGGAGTCCTCGAGGAGCTCGGTGCCGGCTCCGGCCGAGGGCCAGGCGAGGAGATCGGTGTGGATCATCGGAATCCCTTCTCGGAATTGACGGCGTGGGACAGGCGGTTGGCTGCGAGCACGACGGCGGCGACGACGAGGCCGGGGAAGGTCGTCATCCACCAGGCGGCGGCGAGGAAGTCGCGTCCCTCGGACACGAGCAGTCCCCATTCGGGCTGCGGCGGCGGGGCACCGAAGCCGAGGAAGCTCAGCGCCGAGACCGCGAGCACCGCGGACCCGAACTCGAGGGCGAGCAGCGCCCCGATCGGGCCCTTCACCTGCGGCAGGATGTGTCGGGCGAGGACGGCCGCGGCGGACAGGCCGTCCGCGCGGGCGGCCCGGACGAATTCGGCTGCCCGCCAGCGGATCACCTCGGCGCGGGTGAGGCGGGCGAAGGAGGGCACGGCGGCGACGCCGACGGCCACGGCGACGTTGAGAGTGCCGAAACCCAGTGCGGTGATCACGGCCATCGACAGCAGCAGACCGGGGACGGCTTGGAGGACGTCGACGGTGCGCATGAAGATCGCGTCGACTGCCCCGGTGAAGTATCCGGACAGCAGCCCGAGAAGCACACCGACCCCGACTCCGATGAGCACGGCGGCGAGGCTGGCCGACAGCGTCTGGGCCGAACCGTGGACGGTGCGGGAGAAGACATCGCGTCCGAGCTGGTCGGTGCCGAAGACGTGTTCGGCACTCGGCGGCAGCAGTCGGTCGGCGGGGTTGCCGGTGAGCGGATCGACACCGGTGAGCAGGCCGGGCCACAGTGCCGCGACCGCGGCGAGGGCGAGGACGATGAGCGCGATGACCTCGGTGACGCCGATCCGCGAGCCTGCCGCCGCCGAGGTGAGGCGGCGCAGGGTGCCGGCCTGTCGGTCCTCGGTCTCGCTGTTCGTCTGCAGTTCGAGTGCGGGGCTCATGCGCGTGCTCCTTCGCTCCCAGCCGTCGCTGAGCTCGGGACCGGGTTCGCGACATCGGATCCACGCTCCTGGTGGGCCGCCTCGGTGACGGTCGACGTGCGACGTGTGCGTCGTGCGGCCCGCAGGCGCGGGTCGAGCAGCGGGTAGGACAGGTCGGTGATGAGGTTGACGAGGACGAACACGGCCGCGGCGAAGAGGACGATGCCTTGGACGAGCGGGATGTCCTGCCCGGTGACCGCGGTCTGGGCGAGGCGTCCGAGTCCCTGCCGGGAGAACACGTTCTCGACGACGACGGACCCGGCCAGTGCCTGACCGAACAGCACCCCACCCATCGTCAGTGTCGGCAGCAGCGCCACGGGCAGTGCCTGGCGCAGCAGCAGTCGCAGGCGGGTGTATCCGGAGGCGTGGAAGGTCGTGACGAAGGGTTGGACCCATGCGTTCTGCAGCGAACGGAACAGGACCTGGGCGATGATCGCCGACAGCGGGATCGCCAAGGTCACGGCAGGCAGCACGATGGCAGCCGGCGTTCCGTCACTCACTGCGGGGAAGAGCGGGAGCCGGAAGGAGAAGAACTGCAGCAGCATGAGTCCGACCCAGAAGGTCGGCAGGGCGACCCCGAGTCCCGGCAGGGCGGCGAGCGCATCGCGCAGCAACGGTCGGCGACTCAGGGTCGCGGACACGGCGATGATGATCCCGACGAGGAGCGCGATGACCAGGGCGAGCGCGGCCAGCGCCAGCGTCGAGGGAAGGGCGGAGGCGATCGCCTCGGTGACGGGAGTGCCGGCCTGGATCGACGTGCCCAGGTCAAAGCGCAGCAGGCTCCCGAACGCGAAGAGGTATTGGACGATGAGCGGCTGGTCGAGGTGGAATTCGGCGCGCAGTCGGGCCACCTCGGCGGGGTCGAAGCTCTGCAGCTCTCCGCCGGCACCGAGCATCGTGATGACCGGATCGCCCGGCAGCCAATAGAGAAGGAAGAAGCTGAGAGTGAACGCGATCCACAGGACGAGCAGGCCCTGGGCCAGGCGGGAGGCGAGGAAACGCAGACTCATCACTGCTCACCGCCGAGCCAGGTGTCGTGGAGCTGGTAGCGGGAGGAGGCTTCGAAGGCGAAGTCGTGGACGTTCTTTCCTGTGCCGACGATGCCGGTGAGTTCGACGAGAGGGATCGAATAGCCTTCGTCGAGGATGAGCTTCGTAGCTTGGGTGAAGTCGGCCTTTCGGGCGTCTTCGTCGAGGGTTTCGGTGGTGCGGGCGAGCACCTTGTCGATCTCTCCGGGTTTGCGGGCGTTCGAGTTCTGCTCGTTCGCGCCGAAGTAGTTGCGGAGGATGTCAGCGTCCGAGCGGGTGAGGTTGCCGAAGGTGAAGTCTTCCTTGCCTTCGGCCTGCAGGGCGGTGACCTCGGCGATCGTCTTCTTCTCCAGCTGGAGGTCGAAGCCGATGGTCCGCAGCTGCTGTTGGACGAGTTCGAGGAACGGAGCGTCCTGCCAGTAGGTCAGCGTCGTCGTCAGCTTCGTGCCGTCCTTGACCCGGATGCCGTCGGCTCCGGGTTTCCACCCGGCGTCGTCGAGCAGCTTCTTCGCTCCGTCCGGGTCATAGGCCAGCAGGTCCGAGAGGTCTTCGTACTGCGGGGTCGATTTCGCCAGCACCGAGGTGGCCGGAGCCTGATGGTCGGAGACGACCGTGGCCAGCTGCTGCCGGTCGATGCCTTTGTTGAGGGCCTTGCGCACCGCTTCGTCCTCAGCGATCTGCCCGGTGGTCTTCGGCACGAGGTTGTACACGACACCGGGGTTGGCGCGGGAGACGATGTCGAGGCCCTGGGCTTCGAGGGTCTGTTCGTCCTGGGATTGGACAGTGGTGTCGACGTCGACCTGGCCCGAGAGCAGCGAACCGTTGCGCACCGAGGCCTCGGGGACGATCGAGAATTCGACGCCGTCGAGATGGGCCGGCCCCTCATGGGCGGCCAGTGAGGAGGCCCAGTCGTAGTCATCGTTGCGTTTCAGCGTGATCGCCTTGTCGTGTTCGACCTTCTCGAGTGTGAATGCGCCGGTGCCGACGAGGTCGCCGGTGCAGCGCTGTTCAGGGGTCTGTTCGAGCGTCTTCGAGGAGTAGAAGCCGAGGTTCATCGTCGACGTCGCCTGCAGGAATTGGGCGTTGGGTTGGTCGAAGGTGAAGGTCACGGTCTGCTTGTCAGGGGTGTCGATCGACTTCAGTCCGTCGATGTAGGTCTGGCCGATCGACGCCTTCGCTCCGAGGTCTCTGATCGCCTCGAAGTTCTCCTTCACCGAGGCGGAAGTGAAGTCCGTGCCGTCGTGGAACTTCACCCCGTCGCGGAGGTGGAAGGTGAAGGTCTTCGCATCGTCGGAGACGTCCCAGGACTGTGCCAGCCAGGGCTTGATCTCGCCGGTCTTCGGGTCCTGGTCGGTCAGGGAGTCCGTGATCTGGCGGGTGATGTTGAGGGTGACGTTGTAGCCGACCTGCTGTCCGTCGACGCACTGCGGGTCCGTGTCGTAGGCGACCTTGAGGACCCCGCCCTTCTGCGGCTGCCCGTCATCGCCTTCGGCACCGGCCGAACCGGAGCAGCCGGCCAGAAGCAGGGAACCGGCGGTGAGCGCGGCGAGGGCGAAGCGGGTCGAGTAGGTGCGGCGAGTGCGGGCGGCGCGGCCGCCACCGGCGAAATGAGCCGGGTCGGAGGCGTGCAGACTGGCGATATTCATGGGAATCCTGTGGTGTGTCAGTGGCGGGAGGAAGGGTGTGTCCGTGACGGGACGAAAGACGGTGCGGGTCGCTACCGAGCATTCGGCGATGATTGCTCAACACATAATGAGCGGAATCAGGCAACCTTGAGCGGGTGTGCCCGAGTCGAGAAGAAGCATCGGACCCGGAGGCGAGCAAGGTGGGATGAGAATCCGCGAGCCGAACGACGGTGCCGGGAAGCCGCGGCAGACCTCGCGGGATCAGCCGGTGAAGAGCTGAAACATCGGCATGAGGCGGCAACAATCAAGAGCTTCGAACCGTGCGGACAACGCCCAGGTCTGCGAATTCTTGTGTGCGATCATCATGCCCTCTGCTGAAGTGATGTCATGGAATGCTGACGATTCATACCGTACCAATAAACATCATTGCTCAACAATCCTTCTTTGCGTTCTTCGTCACGCTTCGTCATAGAGACCGGCGGGATGACCCGGCCGACGGGGCGGAAACGCCCGGCCGGTCGGACAGCCCAGCAGCGAGGATGAGCGCGCCTATGAGCAGGAGGACGGCCGTCAGCGTCCAGCCCAGCGGCGCGATTCCGACAAGGAGGGCGATGGCGATGCCGGTCGTGGCCGCACCGACCGCGGTGACGGCGCGGGCCCGCGGCCCGAGAACCGGAATATGTCGGCCGATCGCTGTCAGACGCTGTTCGGTGGGAAACGGGATCCGATTCACCGCCATGGCCAGAAGCGCCGACAGCAGCATCACCGCCAGCAGCCACACCGGCCGTGTGGCCCACCACCAGGCGGAACCGATCTCGGGCAGCACGAACTCGGCGATCCCCGGACCAGCCGCACTCCGCAGACCCGACACCGTCTGTGCCAGAGCCCCGAGTTCCCCGATGAGGACGATGACGACGCTCATGTGCCACAGATAGACCTCCATTCCGTACCGGTTGCCCCAGGCGATGACCCGCCGCCAGATCTGCGCGCGCAGAATCCTCGGCTCGGCGGCCGCCTCGGTGACGGCCTCGGTCGCCGCGCCCCCGCCTGCGGTCAGCGCTCGGTTGAGCCGGGCGTGGAGGAGCCGCAGTCCGCACATCTGCACCACTCCGAGCAGCACGAGGGCACCGGTGGGCGGGTTGAGGTTGATGAGCATATTCGGGCTGTAGACGCCGGAGGCGACGAGCCCGGCCAGGACCAGCAGCGCGGCCGCCAGCACCGGCCATACGAATGCCCGGCGCACCGGTCGGTCGAGGGACTCGGCGCAGAAGAACCCGAGCTGCTGGATCAACGGCCACACAAGAAGGAAGTTGAGATAGCCCAACCCCGAGACTCCGGTGACCGCGACCAGGGCGTCGACGACGATGACGGCACCGGCGAGCACTGCCAGGGCCCGCCTCGGCGCGGTGTCATGGACATGCACCGCCACGGGCACGAGCGCGGTGAGGCCGACATAGACGGCGAGGAACCACAGTGGTTGGCCGATGCGGTGGCTCGCCTCGGTGATCAGCTCGGTGGGAACGCCGATCTCGGCGGCTGCCGACAGGCCGATCCCGGCGAGGGCGATGAGGACGGTGACGGGGGCGACGAGTCGGCGCAGGCGAGCGCGCAGGTAGTCGGCCCATGTGCCCCCGCTGGCGCGGATGCGACGCCAGGCGAAGAAGCCCGAGGCGCCGCCGATGATGAAGAACAGGGGCATGACCTGGAAGAGCCAGGAGGCGGCGGCGAAGCCGGTGGTGTCCGAGAGCGCGACGGTGGGCACCACGGCGCCGTCGGGGCCGAGGACTGCCGCGCTCATCATCGAGTGGAGGATGACCACGACGACGAGGCAGGCGAAGCGGAGGAGGTCGAGGGCGGGATCCCGCCGGTGCCCGGCGGACTCGCGGGGTGGTGCGACGACGGTCGGCAGGGCGGGGTGGGCCCGGCCTCGGTGGTCGTCGGGCGGCAGCGATTCGCGGAATGTCAGTGTCATGGCGGTTTCTCATCCGGGTCGGTGAAGTGCGATGACACCGAAGTTAGGAACCGTGTTCGGCCCGCCGCATCACCCCGGGGAGCCGAGCTCGCACCGGCCGGCCGATACCTGCGGGGGATGCCGCACGCTGAACACCCCCTACCGGTCACGCTGGGTACCGCACACTGAGCACCCCGCACCGGTCACGCGGGGTCGTGTGAGAATGGCGATGAGCACGCCCGACTTCAAGGAGAGACACTCGTGACGATCGCCTTCGCGAAGACCACCCTGCCGATCATCGGCGCTCCCATGGCCGGTGGGACGACGACGCCCGAACTCACCGAGGCGGTCGCCCGAGCCGGCGGTTTCCCCTTCGTCGCCGGCGGCTATCTCACGGCAGAGGCCCTGGCCCCGTTGGTCGAGCGGATGCGTGAGACCACCGATGTCTTCGGCGTCAATCTCTTCGTCCCGAACCCCGTTCCCGTCGACCGGGAGGCCTTCGCCGCCTTCGTTGCCGAGCTCGAACCGGCCGCGGCCGAACGCGGCGTCACCCTCGACCCCGAACCGGTCGACGATGACGACCACTTCGACGAGAAGCTCGACTGGCTCATCAACCACCCCGTGCCTGTGGTCTCGACGACCTTCAACCTGCCCACCGATGAGACGGTCGACCGCCTCCACGCCGTCGGCAGCCAGATCGTCGCCACGGTGACCTCTGTGCCCGAGGCCCGAGTGGCCGCGGAACGCGGAGTCGATGGGCTCATCGTCCAGGGCCCGCGTGCCGGTGGGCATTCGGGCACCGCCGATCCGACACGGACGATCGAGGACCGCCCCACCGTCGATCTCGTCCGCGACATCCTCGCCGAGGTGGACCTGCCCGTGGCGGCCGGAGGCGGAGTCGACGGTGAGGCCATGGTCGCTGAGCTCCTCGGGGCCGGGGCGAGCGCCGTAGTCGTCGGCACCCTGCTGCTGCGCTCCGATGAAGCCGGAACCGCGCCGACGCACCGCGCCGCACTGGCCTCCGGTGAGTTCACAGACACCCGGCTCACCCGCGCATTCACCGGTCGCCCGGCGCGCGCTCTCGTCAACGGCTTCGTCCGTCGCTTCGATCCGGTGGCCGTGAACGCTTATCCGGCGGTGCACCATCTGACGAAGGAGTTCCGGGTCGCGGCGAAGAGGGCCGACGACCCGCAGGGCCTGCACCTGTGGGCCGGAACCGGCTACCGGGGAGCGGACGCAGCGTCGGCCGAAACGATCGTCAAGGACCTCGGCGCCCGTTTCGCCCGCCAGTAGTCGTTCCCCACCGGCGTCTGAAGTGGTCGCAGTGGTCGCCGGTCACCCGACCCGTTCGCCCACCTCAGGCGGCGGTGCGGCTCTCAGCTTCCCGCGACGACCAGGCCCGTCTCGTAGGCGGCGACGACGATCTGGGTGCGATCGCGCAGGCCCAGTTTCGACAGGATCCGGGATACGTGGGTCTTCACGGTCTGTTCGGCGAGGTAGAGCTGCGCGGCCACCTCGGCGTTGGCATGGCCCTTCGCGACCAGGGTCATCACCTCGATCTCACGGTCGGTGAGCTGTCCGAGAACCGCGGTGTCCTTGGCCACGGTGGGTCCGGCGACGTATTCGGCGATGAGACGGCGGGTCACCGAGGGCGCGAGCAGCGACTCCCCGCCGGCCACGACGCGCACGGCGGTGATGAGATCCTCGGCGGTGGAGTCCTTGAGGAGGAATCCGCTGGCACCGGCCCGCAGCGCAGAGAACACGTATTCGTCGGCGTCGAAGGTCGTGAGCATGATGACTCGCGGATGCACCCCGGGCATGGTGGAGATCGCCCGGGTGGCGTCGAGGCCGTTGAGTTTCGGCATCCGGATGTCCATGAGGATGACGTCGGGATCCGTGCGGCGGACGAGGTCGACGACGGCCGATCCGTCCTCGGCGCTGCCGACGACCTGCATGTCCGTCTGCGCGTCCAGCAGCGCACCGAAGCCCTGCCGGATCATCGCCTGATCGTCGACGATGGCGACCCGGATGATCGTCTCCGACGGTGGCGGCACACTCGCCGAGGCGGCTGATCCGTCCCCCGCATCCTCAATTCCTGGCATGGTTCAAACCTACCGGACGCGGCCGCCCCGGAACCCTCTCAAACCCCGAGAAGCCGTCGCCTCGACCCGGCTTCGACCGGATTTCATCCTCCTGGGGGACCCGCGCGGGACCATATTCACTCCCACGTATGATGCGCAGGCGCATACCCGCTCTCTAATGTTCGAGCCATGATCATCACCGCCATCGTCCTCGCCACCGCGGCAGCGTTCTGCCTGGCTCTGGGCACCCACTTCCAGCAGCATGCCGTGGCCGCCATGGCTCCCGGTCCGCGTCGCCGCGCCACCTGGGTCACCGGGCTCGGGCTCATGGGGCTGGTCACGGTGCTCAATGTCATCGCCCTCGGCCTCGGCCCGGTCGCCATCGTCCAACCCATCGGCGCGGTCTCCCTCGTCGCCGCCGTCCTCATCGGGCAGCGCTTCTTCGGGCTCCGCCTCGGTGCGCCCCTGCTCATCAGCATCGCGGTGACTCTGTTCGGGGTGTTCTCCTTCGTCACCACCTCAGCACGGTTCGCCCACGACCTCAGCGCCACTGAGCAGTCGGTGACCTGGCTGCTCGCGGTGCTCATTGCGCTCAGCATCTTCGCGGGCCTGTTCTCGATCAGCTCCGCCGGCCACATTCCGCGGGTCATCATCACCGGCATCGTCTTCGGCACGGTCGCCGCGGCCACGCACGTCCTCGCGCGCTCGGTCATCGTGGCCGGTCTGCCCGGACTCGACGGACTGGGTGCGCGGTGGTGGCTGCTGCTCAGCGCGGTGGGACTGGCTTCGGCCGCGGGCTTCTGGCTCGTCCAAACCGCCTACGCCTGCGGTCCCGCCGAGACCGTGCTCGCCGGGCTCACCGTCATCGACCCGATCGTCGCCGTCATCATCGGTGCGGCCTTCTTCGGCGAATACTCGGGACTGACCCCCGTGGCGACTCTCGGTCTGCTCGCCTCGGCCGGCATCGGCATCGGCGGGGTGTGGATGCTCTCGCGGTTCCACCCGAAGGTCCTCAGCGCTCGATCGACCGTCATCTCCCCCGTCCCGGCACCTGCCGCCACCACCCATCCTCTCCAGCAAGGAACCCAGTCATGAACCACTCCCCCACAGCACCGATCACACCGGTCTCGCCCGGCGCGTCCCAGTCCGGAAACCCGTACGCTGAAGAGGTGCCCCGACCAGCAGAGCCCCAGCCGACCGACCCGACGCACAGGTCGCCGAGTCAGTCCCCTGCACCCCAGGACCGCTCCTGGTGGGCTCGCCTGTGGCACAATCTCGGCCGTGATGCCGGGCTGGTAGCGCCGAGCATGCTCATCTCCCTCATCGCGATGCCCGTCCTCATCGCCCTGTTCTCGGTCTCGATCGGCACGGCGATCGTGTGGGTCGGGGTTCTCCTCCTACCGCTGACGCTCACCGTCGCCCGAGCGTTCGGCGACCTCTCCCGGGCCCGGGCCCGCGTGTGGGGTGCTCCCATCGCCGAGGCGGCCGCCCCACCGCGCGGACGCGGACTCCGCTGGTGGCTGGCTCCCCTGGGTGACGCCCGCGCGTGGTTGGATCTGCTCTTCGAGGCCGTGTTCGCACTGCCGATCCGGATCCTCACCTTCGTCGTATCAGCCGCGTGGTTCTTCGGCGGCCTCGGCGGGATCACCCACTTCCTCTGGGGCGCCTTCATCCCCGACGGGGGCGGGGACACCGTTGATCGGGTCGTCGCCTGGGCGACGAATTCCCCGGTCAGGGACTTCGGTTTCGCCGCCGAGGCGTCATTCCAGTCCGTCGTGGGCCTCATCCTCCTGCTCACCTTCCCGTTCGTCCTCCACGCCATGGCGCTGCTTGAGATCGTCACGATCCGCGCCGCCCTGTCCTCCGACTGGGCTCGCACCGCGGCCGAGCACCCTCACCCGAATGCGGCCTCGCCATCGCTCGCCTCGGCACCGAGCTCGTCCATCCTCTCGACTGCCGCCGGGAACCGGAGTTGGTTCTGGTTCATGTCGGTCTTCGTCGGTGTCGTGCTCGTGGCGGTCGCCTGGCCGGTGACCACGGTCGTCTATGACGTCCCGACCGTCTTCGCGATGCTCATCGCCTTCGCGCTCAGCGCCTCGCTCGTCCTCGCCGTGCGGTGGCCCATCGCCGGAATCGGCCTCGGTCTCGCGGGTCAGCTCGTGAGCATCCTGCTCACCGCGGACATCTCGGGGGCGGTGCGACCGTTCACGGTCACCTCGCTGTTGGCACTCGTGTTCCTCCACTTCCTCATCGGTCTGCGCCACCGGTGGATCCACCTCGTCGCCGTCTGGACGGCCAGCCTGCTCATCGGGGTGTTGGCACTGGTCATGCCGCATGCCGGCGGGTTCTCGGGGGCTCTGTCGAACGTCATCACGACGCTGTCGATCGCCGCCGGCGCCGGGATCATCGGTGTCATCGGCAACCTCCTCATCCAAGGTCGCCGGCAGCTGGAGACCGAGCGGGAACTCAGTGCCGCGGAACTGGCCAAACGGCAGGAGCTGGAAGAACGCAACCGGATTGCCCAGGAACTCCACGATGTCGTCGCCCACAGCATGTCAGTCATCAGCGTGCAGGCCACGACCGCGCAGTACCGGCTGCCCGGACTCGATGAGCGCAGCCTCGGCGAGTTCGACTCGATGGCCTCCTCTGCCCGGCAGGCGCTGACGGAGATGCGCGGGCTGCTCGCGATCCTCCGCGGAGGTCGGGATGCGGACCTGGCGCCGCAGCCGACCGTCGATGACATTCCCACGCTCGTCGACATCACCCGCGGTTCCGGGGCCGCCGTCGATCTCGACTTCCCCAGCGAGGCTCTGTCACTGTCGGCGACGGCGAGCCTCACGGCGTACCGCGTGGTGCAGGAGAGTCTGTCGAATGCGCTGCGTCATGCCGCCGGGGCCCCGGTGGCGGTCACCGTCACGGCCATCGGGACCCGACTCGAGATCTCTGTACTCAACGGCACACCCGACGGCGGGCCGGATACGGGCGGGCACAGCCACCTCGGCGGGGGTTTCGGCATCAAGGGGATGCGTGAGCGCGTCGAAGCATTGGGCGGGAGCCTGCGGGTGGGGCCGACCGACAACGGCGGTTTCGAGGTCAGAGCCACACTGCCTGCCGAGTGAGGGCACGGTTGCGGGGCGGACTGTGGGGACAGTTCGATGCCATACTGAATGTCACCGACCGATCCCCCTCCGGAAGGATATCTCCCCATGTCACCAGGTCCCCCACCTGCCGACTCCACTGGTCCGGCAAGTCCACCCGCTGCAACGGGCTCGCCCGCGGCGACAGGCTCACCGATCCCGGCGAACTCATCCGCGCGGGTCCTGCGCCGTACGATCGCCATCGTCATCGTCGTGGCTTTCAGCCTGGCAGCGGCGGGAGGCATCATCGTCCTGCTCGGCGATATGGAGTCCGAAGCGACCTACAGGGTCATCGGCACGACTGCCCTGACCGGGGCCGTCAGCGTAGCGGCGTTCTGCGGGGCGACGCTCCTCGGTCGCCGGAGCCAATGGTTCGGGATCGTCACGATCGGGTTGTCTGTGATCACCATGGCGCTGTGCCTGTGGTTCCTCTGGGGCGATCCGTACCGGTGGGACGGCCCGTGGTCCGAGACCGACGGCCTCAGCATCGGCGACATCATTTCCCAAGTACTCGCCTCATCCGTCCTTCTCACCGCCGTCGCAGCGGTGAGTTCGCTCATTCTGCTGCTGACAGCCCGAACCCGGCTGGTGCGCATCGGGCTGCCGATCACGCTCGGTTTCCTCGTACTCGGCACATGCTTGGTCCTCATGATGATCTGGGTGGAGGCGGCATGGGAGCTCGAATGGCTGACCCGCCTCAACGGCATCGTGTGGATCCTCGCCGCGCTCGGAGTCGTCATCGTGCCGCTGACCTCGCTGCTGCTCAGGGCTGGGGCGAAGCCTGCGGATGCCGGCGAAACAACAACCGGGCCCACGCGGCCTCGTTCGACTCCGCCTGAAGCACCGCAGCGGGCCGGCTCGACGCTGTCGCCCTCGACTCTCGACCGTCTCGACATGGCTGCACGAGCCGAGGGCGTCACGGTCGACGAACTCGTCGACCGTCTGCTGGCTGCCGGTTCGCGGACCGATCCGACCACCGGTTCGGCCTCTCAGTCGGCTTCCGTCCCGACGACCGCTGATACTGCGACCGCGCCCGCGACCGATTCCGCGACCAAGCCGGATTCGCACCCACGCCATTAGACGCCCGGCCCCGCGTTCGCAGGTCCGGACCCGACTCACGCGTTCGCAGGTCCGGACCCGACTCACGCGGATTCGGGCCCGACCCCCACGTATTCTGACCCGTCCCCGCGGGGACGAAGCGTTTCGCCAGTGGAGGGACCGCCTCGGCGACGGTGGTCGAGGACGACCACGATGCCGAAGACGATCGGGGCGGCGATCGACACGACGACCTCGGCGGTCGGGGAACTCGTCGCGTTGAGGTCGGCTCCGGAGAGCACACCGAGGACGAACGCGAAGAGGTTGTTGACGATGTGGAACGCGATCCCGGCCTCGAGGCCGCCGGTGATGACGGTCAGTGTGCCGACGATCGCGGCGAAGATCCCGACATCGATGAGTCCGGGCAGATCGTAGAGGTGGCCGAAGACGAAGAACGGCACGGGGATCAGCACGGCCCACGCCGGGTGCCGCAGCCAGGAGCCGATGATGTTCATCGCCAGCCCGCGGAAGACGATCTCCTCGGCCGTCGCCTGGAACGGGACGAGGAGGACGAACGCGATGAGCATGGCGAGCACATGCTGATTCCACACGATTCCCGAGGTCAGGGTGCCCGTTGCCCCGTCCGAGAAGAGGACCATGACGATCGCGCAGACCACCCACACGGCCGTCCCGTAGAGCATGTACCGCCCGAGTCTGCCCCAACGCATGCCGCCGCGAAGCGAGATCATCGAGGAGTACCAGCGCCGATAGACGCAGAGGGTCGCGAGTTCGGCGGCCGGCCACATGAGGATGACGTTGATGAGCCCGAAGAGCACTCCGGTGATGGTGTTGAAGTCGATGAGTCGTTCTGACCACGCGGTGAAGTCGCCTTCGGTGTTGAGCGTGATCAGGGCAACGATGAAGAAGCTCACGAACTCGACGATCATCGCGACCGAGTAGAACAGCAGGGTCAGGAGCACCACGAGGATCGGTTTGAACCATCGGTTCCCCGGCAGCCCGGCGAACTGCCGATGATAGCGCCGAGGCGGCTCAACGGATGCGGGGATGTGCAGGTCCGTGCCGGGCTGGGCCGGTTGGGCCGGCTGGAGCGGGTGGGCCGGCTGGGCCGGCTGGAGCGGTTGGGCCGGCTGACTGTGCAGTGTGTGCGGTTGATTTCTCATGTCTCCACCCTGTCGAAGAACGGGGTCGTCGACCATCGGCCGAGGGCATGATTCGTGTCATCCGATCGGGCGAATGCACACATCAGGGTGCTTCCGATCGAGCAACCGCGACCATGGGTCCGAACGGATTTCATCCTTTCGGACGACAGCCTCCCAGCGGTCGCCCGGGTAGGGTCGAAGCGTGACATCTCGAACCGGCCGCCCGCTCGCGCATGCCCTGCTCTGGACAGGCATCGCCGCCGCCGTCGGTGTGCTCCTGCTCGTCATCGTCGTCGGGGCCGATTGGCCCTCACCGGAGGACGCCGGTTCCGAAGCCGATGCGCTCAGCGCCGAACTGCTGGTCCACTTCGTCTTCGGTCTCGTCTCCCTCATCTGCCTGCCTCTCGTCCTCTTCTTCGACGGACGTCGGGTCCCGCGCAAGCAGCTGCGTCCGAAGGTCCTCGCCGCGGAGAAGCTCGGCGAATTCCTCACCGTCACGGGTCGCGGCGGTGAGGAGTTCCTCGCCGCCGACGGCTCCGTCGAGTCACTCCAACGCCGCCCCGGCGGCTGGATCCCGGTCACCGTCGGCATCATCGGCCTCCTCTGCGGCACGGTCAGCACGGTCGGGTTCCTCGCTGCGTCCCTCATCCTCGTGTCACTGTCGGCCCGGCGCAGCTGGGCTCTTGACTTCCTCGCCCTCGCCGCCGCACTGGCCGCCCTCCTGTCGACCTACGTCCTCACCCCGCAGGCCGCCGGCGCGTTCGAGCTTCCGATCTTCCTCTTCAGCAGCATCGTCTATGCCGTCATCGTCGCCATCGGCGTCATCCGCGGTTCCCGCGAACAGGGCCTCATCGACTCCGCCGCTCAGACCCTGCTGCGCGAACGCTCCCGCCAAGATCGCGCCATCGCCGAGGTGCGTCGCGGCATCGCCCGCGACATGCACGATTCCCTGTCCCATCATCTGTCCGTCATCGCCATGTACTCCGGAGCCCTGTCCGTGAGGCAGGACCTCGACCCCGAGGACGTGCGCGAAAGCGCGCGCCTCATCGCCGATGCCGCCCGCCGATCCGGAATCGAACTCCGCGAGGTCCTCACGATGCTCCGCAGTGATGACCAGGGCACGGTCATCGACCCCGACATCGACCGCCTCGTCGCGGCCCGCGGCCACATCGCCGAACTGCGCTATATCGACCCCGTCTGTGCCGCGGCACTCCAGCGGTGCAGTGCACTGGAGCGGACGACGATCTACCGTTTCGCCCAGGAGGCGATCACGAACGCCGTCAAACACGCACCGGGTCAGAAGGTGACGATCAAGGTCGGCCTCGACGAGGCGGAGGGTCGCCTCGAACTCGTTGCGAGCAACCCCCACACCGGTTTGGGCCCTGCGTTCCGCGCCGGGGCACAGCAGCTCGTCACCGGTTCCGGCTTGGGGCTGTTGGGACTGCGAGAGAGAATGGAGGCCATGGGCGGAGACCTCACCGTGACGACGGCCCCCGAATTCACCCTCCGCGCCCGCATCCCCATCGACCCCGCAGTCTTCACAACCGAGGGAAGCGCCACGGAAGCGGAAGCGGCGACCGAGGACGAGGACGGTTCGGACGGGACGCCGCCGGACGGGCAGCAGGAGGAAGAAGCGTGACGATCCGTGTCATCATCGCCGACGACGAATCGCTCATGCGTTCGGGACTGCGGCTCCTCCTCGGCGCGGCCGAGGACATCGACGTCATCGCCGAGGCGGCCGACGGGCACGAGGCCATCGATCTCGCCCGTCGACTGAATCCCGACCTCGTCCTCATGGACATCCGAATGCCCGGCGTCGACGGCCTCGAGGCGGCGCAGACGCTGCTGTCGGATCCCGAGCACCCGCAGGTGCTCATGCTCACGGCTTTCGGCACCGACGATTTCATCCATCGCGCCCTGCAGTCCGGGGCCGCCGGCTACATCCTCAAGGACACCCCGCCCGAGGAGCTCATCAACGCGGTGCGAGCCGCCGCCGACGGCACCCGCACCTTGTCGGCGACCGCATTGGCCACCTTGCTCACGTCCGGCCCGACCGCCTCGGCGCCGGGCCCGGATCCGCTCGCTTCCCTGTCGACGCGGGAGCGGGAGATCGCCGAGGCGGTCGCGCAGGGAATGACGAACGCGCAGGTGGGACGGTCGCTGTTCGTCTCAACAGCGACCGTGAAGACCCACCTTGCGCGCATCTTCGACAAGCTCGAGGTGAGCTCACGGGTGCAGCTGGCGCTGCTCGTCAACGAGAACCGCTGAGAACCGCTGAGAACCCGGCTCTTCGGTGTACTCATGTATGCGAGATGGAGATCGAGCTCATATTGCTCGATATGCTCACGCCTTCGCCAGTCGTATCCCGCAACGCCCAGGAGCCGAAACCACAGAGGGTGAGGAGGGCGGGCACAAGGGTCAGCAGCGCCGCCAGGGAGGCTGCGCCGTCGGCTCCCGTCCAGCTCAGCACCTGTGCGGTGCCCATGGTCGCTGCGCAGACGGCCACTCCGATGATTCCCGCACGGCCGAGGAAGTTCATCTTCCGCGGACCGACTGCCTCGCGAAGGCGACTGCCCGCGATTCACGCACGGGCGGCCAGCCGCCTCGGCGAGGGTTCAGCCGATCATTTCGGGGCCATGCGGATCGCGCCGTCGAGGCGGATCGTCTCACCGTTGAGCATCGGGTTCGCCACGATCGATTCGACGAGCTGGGCATATTCGGTCGGCTTGCCCAGGCGGGCCGGATGGGGCACGGACTTGCCGAGGGATTCCTGCGCCTCGGCGGGCAGTCCCGCCATCATCGGGGTCTCGAAGATGCCTGGGGCGATGGTGACCACGCGGATGAGGGAGGCCGCGAGTTCGCGAGCCATCGGGAGGGTCACCGAGGCGACGGCGCCCTTTGACGCCGAGTAGGCGATCTGGCCGATCTGTCCGTCGAAGGCCGCGACGGAGGCGGTGTTGATGATGACTCCGCGCTCCTCGCCGGTGGCCTCCTGGCCCTGCATGGCCGCGGCGGCGAGGCGGCAGACGTTGACGGTGCCGACGATATTGATGCCCAGCACCTTCTGGAAGGCGTCGAGGGGCAGCGGTCCCTTGCGGGAGACGAGCTTGCCCGGTGTTGCGACTCCGGCGCAGTTGACGACGACGCGCAGGGCGCCGAGTCCGGTGGCGGTGTCGACGGCGGCCTGGATCTCGTCTTCGTTCGTGACATCGGCGGCGACGAAGTGGGCGGAGTCGCCGAGTTCGGCGGCGACCTGCTCACCGACCTCGGCGTTGAGGTCGACCATGACGACCTGGGCGCCGGCCGCCAGGAGGCGTTCGGTGGTGGCCCGGCCGAGGCCGGAGGCTCCGCCGGTGACGAGGGCGACGGTGTTCTGCAGATCCATAGGTGTCCTTTGCATCGCGGGGATCGTGGCGTCGTTGAGTGAACGATCTGTCGTTGCGACTCTAACGCAGCGCTGTGGGACCGGTCACCTTCCTATGGCGGGACCTCGTTCAACGGAGAATCAGGTTATCGATGCGAGGCCGGTGCGAAAACCTGATTTTCCGTTGAACGAGGGGGCGAACGGCCCGGCGGCGGTTGAATGAGGGTGCGATCGGCCCGGCGGCGGCACAGGCGGCTGCGGTTCCGGATGCAAACAGCGCAAGGCCCGCTGATCATTGATCGGCGGGCCTTGGGCGTGTGTTCTCAGAGCGTGCGGGCCTCAGGGCACACAGGTCCCGGACCCTGCCCTGGGGTCAACGAATGTGAACGTGGGCTGCTCAGGCGGCCTGCACCTCGGCGCTGGCTTCGCGCACGGACTTGAGGGCTTCGCCCCAGCTGACGATGTCGGCGACCATCGAGGCGAACGGCGCGGCAGAGACCTCGGTCGGGGTGAAGACGCCGTCGGCGAAGTCGGTGAAGAGGCTGAAGGAGGCCTGGTCACGGACGACGGCCAGCTTGTAGTTGGCGAGGATGTGGCGCAGGTGCTCAGCGGCACGCACACCCTTGTCGGCGCCGTAGTTCACGATGCCGGCGACCTTGTGGTTGAACTCGGCGGCCACGAAGTCCAGGGCGTTCTTCAGGGAACCGGAGATCGAGTGGTTGTACTCGGGGGTGACGAAGATGAAGGCGTCGAACTCGTTGAGCTTGGCGCCCCAGGCCTTGGTGTGATCGTTCTGGTACATGTTCGCGCCAGCCGGAATGACCTCGTCGAGCAGCGGCAGGTTGAACTCACCGAAGTCGACAACCTCGGCGCGCACGTCCTCGCGGCCGGCCAGCTGGTCCTTGGCCCAGGCGACGACCTGTGGGTTGAGTGCCTGTGGGCGTGAAGTTCCGGGAATGATGGCGATGTTGAGCATGTCCGTCCTCTGTTCGATGGCAAGATGCAATGTCAGATAATTCTGTTCTTGGGCGTTCGGCACACAGCAGTCCACTGCGGTGCGCCCACGTTCGAACAACATGGTTGAAAACTTGATAATTCCAGATTCTGGAGTGATCGCTGTCACGTTGATCGTGGCGTCGTTGTCACGTTCAACTGCGATTCGGACTCCTGGGGCACCTCTCTACCATCGGAAGAGCCGGGTTCGGATCACCATTCCGCAGGGCGCAGATCCCCGAATTCTGGGCGGAAGCGGCGATTCTCAGGCCAACGTGATGTATTCTCGGTTGGCAAGTGAAAGATTGTTCGATATCCGACCGCCAAGGAGCCCAAGCACCGTGAGATCAGCCAACGGCCGCAACAACATCCTCCGCTCGGCTCGGGACACCTTCGCTGCCAAGGGCTTCGACGGCGCCTCCATCCGCGATATCGCGCAGGCCGCCGGACTGAGCCTGTCCGCACTCTACTATTACTTCCCCTCCAAGCAGGAAGCTCTGTACGAGCTCGTGCACACTGCATACACCTGGTACAGCGAGCACAGCCGGGCCGCCATCGCCGAGGTGGGCGATGATCCCACCGAGCAGCTGACCGTGGCCGTGCGCTACCTCGCCCGGTACCGCATGGAGAACGTCTCCGTGTCCACAGTGCTGCTGCGCGACACCGAACGACTCACCGGCGACAATGCCGCCCGCGTCAAAGAACTCCAGCGCGAGGCGCGAGTCATCATGGGCGACATCGTCCAATCAGGCATCGATGACGGAACGTTCCGCGTCGACAGCGCACCGCTGGTCACACGTGCGATCCACTCGATCTGCAACTCGCTCTCGCTCTGGTACCGCCCCACCGGCGACCTCACGTCCGATGTCATCGAGCGCGATTTCACCCAGTACTCACTGCGCATCCTGGGACTCGATCCCAGCAGCGAGGAGCTCGACCGCCTCATGGCGCTGCCGATCAGCCAGGCAGGCATGCTCGACTTCATCTCCGACGACAAGGCCTGAGTCCGGCCGGTCGGCAGACACCCGGGCCGCAGACACCAGCGGCGCTGCCCAGGTCACTATTTTCGCCCGAAGGTACTAATCACGCGCGGCGCCGTGCGTGATTAGCGCGTGTCCTGTAAGTGTCACCTGAGGCGGAGGACGAGGCTGGCGATGATGATCTCACTGGTGTAGTAGGCGGCACGTTTGGCATAGCGAGTCGCCAAGTCACGGAACTGTTTGAACCGGTTGAAGC
>NZ_RHFH01000060.1 GCF_004745075.1 Brevibacterium sp. S111 | reverse complement strand
CCCACGGCGTCTCGTGGTGGCTGGTCCAGGCCGCCCTCAGCGCCGCCGCAGTGGTCCTGCCTGACGTCGACGACGTGCGGGTCAGGCGTCTGGGGGTCGATGAGCACCGCTACCGGTCAGTGCGCTGGTTCCGCACCGACGAGGGCGCTTGGAGACGGTTCGAGCCGTGGATGACGACGCTGGTCGACCTGGCCACCGGGCAGGTCCTCGGCATCGTCGACGGCCGGGACTCCAGGGCCGTCGGGGATTGGCTCGCGCAGCGCTCTGAGCAGTGGCGGGAGCGGATCGAGATCGTCGCGATCGATCCCTCGGCCGCGTTCCGCAAGGCGCTGCGGACCTGGCTGCCTCGCGCCGCGGTCTCGGTCGACAAGTTCCACCTGGTCAAGCTCGGGAACGACATGGTCACCACCGTCAGGCAGCGCCTGGCCCGCACCCATCGCGGTCGTCGGGGCCGCAAGGACGACCCGGCCTGGGCCCACCGGATGCTGCTGCTGCGCGGCGGCGACACCCTGACCCCGAGGGCGTGGGAGCGGTTGGAGAGGGTGTTCCGCACCGACGACCCCACCGACGAGCTCTCGGCCTCCTGGGGCATCAAGGAGCAGCTCCGACGCCTGCTGGCCACCGACACTCTCGCCCAGGCCTGGCAGGAGCGGATGCGGATGGGCTACTTCGTCCAGATCGCGAACATGCCCGAGGCCACGAAGCTCTACGACACCGTCGTGACCTGGTGGGACGCCATCGAGGTCCTCATCGTCACCGGCGCAACCACCGCGAAGGTCGAAGCGGGCAACACCGGCATCAAGAACATCAAACGCACCGGCCGCGGATTCCGCAACGCGGAGAACTACCGGACGCGTATCCTGCTCACCAGCGCCGCGAGAACCGTAGCGTGAATACCCGCCACAGCAGGGTCATTCACCACGAACCGCGAAGAGCC
>NZ_RHFH01000059.1 GCF_004745075.1 Brevibacterium sp. S111 | reverse complement strand
TTAACCTTGATCCACCGATGCGAGTAGCCGGATCAAGCCGCGCGTGAAATGGAAATGCCCCTCCTGAACTGGGAAAATGGTGATGTTCTAAGTCTCCATATCCCACACAGAAAGGGGCACCTCTCAGGTGCTATTCAACCACACACCCACGACTGTGTCCCACTCCTTCGACGACACGAACCTCACCGCTGCCACCGGGCTCGTCCCGACCATGGCACTGGCCCAGAACGCCGCCCTGCCAGACCTTGCCGATGACCATCTGACCGTGACCACCACCGGGGCCGATAAGGGCGCGAACCCAGCAGCGAAGCTGGCCACACTGGTCGCGGGGATGGCCGCCGGGGCTGACTCGATCGATGACATGAACATCCTCCGCCATGGCGGCATGAAACACCTCTTCGACCGCGTCTATGCCCCTTCGACTTTGGGCTCGTTCCTCCGCTCGTTCGCCTTCGGCCACGTCAGACAACTCGACGCCATCTCCTCCCGCTTCCTGACCAACCTCAATGAACACACCCCTCTGCTGCCGGCCAGTCAGGACAACGAGCAATCATCCACAGTCTTCGTCGATGTCGACGACACCGTCATCGACGTTCACTCTGCGTCGAAGCAGGGAGCTGGGTTCGGCTACCAAGGCAGTCGCGGCCTCAACGCACTGTTGGCGACCGCGTCAACCCGCGACTCCAGCCAGATCATTGTGGGCCAGCGTCTGCGCAAAGGCTCGACCTCGTCAGCACGTGGTGCTGATAAGTTCGTCTCCGACGCTGTGGCCACCACCAAACGCATCAACCCTGGTGCTGCGGTGCTCGTTCGCGCTGACTCGGCATACTACTCATCGACCGTGACCAAAGCCGCCCACGATGCCGGGGCCAATGTGTCGATCACGGTACGCATGGACAAGAGGGTCAAAGCAGCGATCGGAACGATCAGCGACGACGCATGGACTGGCATCGAGTACCCCGATGCGATCTATGACGAGGAGTCCGGTGCCTGGGTCAGTAAGGCTGAAGTCGCCGAGGTTC
>NZ_RHFH01000058.1 GCF_004745075.1 Brevibacterium sp. S111 | reverse complement strand
GGTACCCGTCGACATCATCAAAGCGCAACTGTGCACCCGGATGAGGACGCTCACGGCGGACAATGACTCGCATTCCTTCCGGCCAGTCGGCCAGGTCGAGCACCCCTGTCAACTCGGCCACATCAGCACCCTCGCGGGGATCGCCGTTGGTGTCATAGGCCGGCTCCCAAGCACCGAGTTCCGACAGTTGCCGATACAGTTCGGGAGTGTTGCCGGGAAGCATCCAGCCCACCGAGTACGACAGACGTCGCTTCGTGAGGAACTCAACGAAGTCATGGGTGCCACCAGCGGTGTCGGTACGGATGAGGACGCTCTTACCCGGACGAGGATTGCTGCCGGGTAATTGGTCGAGGATGAGTTTGACCAACTTGATGTGATCAGCAGCGGTGTTCGATCCCGCGTTGCCAGGACGCAGCAACTGGGCCACAGGCTCACCGGTGCCACAGTCGCCGTGGTCGATGAAGGCGAGCAAGGGATGAAATCCAAATCCTTTCTTGTAGGTGGGTTTCGCGTTTTCTTTCTCGCTGTGTGAGGTGACGAGACTGGCATCGATGTCGATGATCAACGGATTCTGAGCAACGGCGTCGTGGTTCGGGGCGTGTTGACCGGCCAGTTCCCATACCCGGGTCCGGGCTGCGGCTCGCGCTTGATTGATCGCTGCCAGGCCCCGGTCGACGTCGCCGGCCAGAGTTTGGATGATCCTGGTGATCGTCGGATTCGATGCCACCGGCCCGTACAGAGCAGGTTCGTCGCGGACCGCTGTGGTATCGGACAGAGCGTCACCGCCGAGTCCGAGAGTGATCGCGAGATCGAGAAGGACCTTGGCTGGATCATGAACGGCGAAGGGCTTCTTCCACGGTGCCAGCGCCGTCTTCAGATGATGGTCGAGTCCGCTGGTGTGCACGGTTTCGGTGAGCAGGAGCCCGCCAGCGTGGCCGAGGGCGTTGCTGGGTGCGGTATCGATGTGCAGGCGGGGATAGGTGCGGGTAGGCTTCACTCTGAGAGTGCTCCTTTTCCAGAGAA
>NZ_RHFH01000057.1 GCF_004745075.1 Brevibacterium sp. S111 | reverse complement strand
CACGACGGGCCACAGCATCATCAATCGCCGCCACAGCCAGGCGAGATTTCATCCTCGAATCGATGGCATAGCCGATGATTCTGTTGCTGAACACGTCCTTGACCGCGCACATGTACAGCTTGCCCTCACTGGTGTGGTGTTCGGTAACGTCGGTCAGCCACAACTCGTTGATTGCCTTGGCAGTGAAGTCGCGTTCGACGAGGTCGTCACACACTGGTGGGCCGGGCTTCTTGCCGTGTTTCCGGGCTCGTTTGATCGTGTGCGAGAACAACTGCTGCTGGGAGCACAATCGCCACACACGACGCTCTGACGTCTGCAGACCCGCGGCGTGGAGTTCATCGGCGATGAACCGGTGCCCGAACTCAGGATCGTCCGTATGAACGTCGTAGGCGGCATTGATCAGATGTGCCTCGTCCCAGTCCCGAGCTGAGACCGGATGAGCGCACCACTTGTAGAACCCCTGCTTGGTAAAGCCGAGCACCCGACAGGTCACTGCCACCGGCACCCCGGTGGCAGCAAGGTCAAGGACCAGCGGGTACATCATTTTGGGTGATGGCCACCGAGCTTCAAGTTCGCTTGCGAGAGGTACGCTGCGGCCTCGCGGAGGATCTTGTTCTCACGCTCGAGCTCGCGAATGCGTTTCAGCGCTGCCGCCTGGGCGCGTGACTCCTCGACATCACGGGAGGGCTCGAGTCCGTGCTCGCGTAGCCGCGAGTCACGCACCCAGGCCTGGAGAGCTGACTTCGAGATACCGAGGTCGGCACACACCTGCTTCTGGGTCATTCCATCGTCCAAGAGCTCGAGCGCTGATTGCTTGAACTCATCGGTGTAGATCTTTGGCATGACTACTATCCTTCCTGGAATTTATCCAGTCGTGAAGTCAACCAAACCTTCAGCAGTCCCGGCCCCGGATCCTGTTCGACGTGGCCGTGGCTTGTTTGGCGAGGTCATCGTCGTAGCCACACAGCATCGACAGTTCCGCGACGTTTTCATCGCTGACCCGAATCCCGCGCAGGGTATGTGGCATGGT
>NZ_RHFH01000006.1 GCF_004745075.1 Brevibacterium sp. S111 | reverse complement strand
AAACCCGACACGGGCCGAGAGGAGACGAATCTTCTCTACGGGACGGGATTCAGCGTCGAGGATGGCAATGGGATCCAGAAGGGCTGGGGCGGCAGAACCCGGTGAGAACCAGCATCGACACGCCCTGACCATACACACATTTTGGCCTATAACCCGCAGATGAGTGCCATCCGGCAGAGTCGACTGCCGGTGTGAATGACGAAGAACCGCCACCCGGATCATCCGAATGGCGGTTCTCGCTCTGTGGTGCACCCCCCGGGACTCGAACCCGGAACCCACTGATTAAGAGTCAGTTGCTCTACCAATTGAGCTAGAGGTGCGTGCCGCACATGTTGCGCAACGAGAATTAATATTACTCAGGTGTTCGCCGATCATGCAAACCGAGATCGGCCCCCGTCCGATTTTGTGATGAAGGTCGCAAGCCCCTGGTCAGAGGCCCGCAGCGGGACAGCCCGGAACGTCACAGATACATGCCGGAACTGGACTGCTCGGCAGGTTCGGCGATCGCGTGGACGTCGCGCTCACGCAGGAGCACATAGACCCGCCCCTCGAGCTCCACCTCGGCGAGCTCTTCGGGGTCGTAGAGGACGGTGTCGCCGAGGTTGGCCTGCCTCACGTGCGGGCCCGCCGCCACGGCCCTGCCCCAGACGAGGCGCCGGCCCATGCTGGCGGTGGCGGGGATGACGATGCCCGCCGAGGATTTGCGCTCACCGGCTTCCGCGCCGGGTTCGAGCAGGATCCGGTCATGGAGCATCCGGATCGGCAGAGCGGCATCAGCCACGCTTGCCCCGACCGGACAGGCCGACGATGAGAGCAGCAACGCCGAGCACGGCGCCTGCACCGAGCGCAATGATCTCGGGCTTGGGTGAACCGTCTTCCTCGACGACCTCTGACTTCGCCTTGTTGACGGCGCGCGTCGCGAGCACCTTCGGGTGGATGCGGCCGACGAGCTCGTCGATGTTGTCCGCGATGCGTTCCTCACGCAGACGGATTGACTCCGCGAGCTGTGCAGGTGTTGCCTGGTCGACGGTCACATCTGAGGTGTAGACGTTGTCAGTCATCGGGTCGAGTCCTCCCGGTCGAGAATGCATTCTTGCGCCTGTGACCTTGTGCCACAGTGCTTCGCTGTCCAGCTTAGCGGCTGGGCACAGTGAGTGTCAGATATCGGGCGCGGTTCGACGGAATCTTACGATTTCGACGATTGCGTCGTCCGGCATGGCCGGGTAGTGGTCGCGGAGGTTCGCACGATAGCGGTCCAGGCCGCCGGGTCGGCTGAGTTCGAGGTCTGCTGCACTGAGTTCGCTGAGTCGTTCTGCCGTCACCGAGGTGATGCTCACGGGGACGGCACCGTGCTCGGTGCCCTCGAAATAGGCCAGTGCGGAACCCGTGCGATGGGCTTCGTTCCAGCGCACAGTCAGTGTCTTCGTTCCGTCCATGACCGCCTCGCGGTAGCGGGCGTTGAAGCGCAGCAGCCGCATCGGTGCTGCGTCGGGGTGGCGGTAGGCGTGGGGGAGGAGCGCGGGGATCGGCGCGATCGACCGCTCGCCGGTGGCTTTGTCGGGGATCGCCACGAGGGCGTCGGGGTGGAGGTCGAGGATGACCTGCCGGCAGCGTCCGCACGGTGCGAGCAGTCCTCGGTCGTGGTCGCCGACCGCGGCGATGGTGACCAGCGGGCCCGCTCCTGCGGCCGCGGCGCTGCCGATCATCACGAGTTCCGCGCAGGGTCCGCCGGTGAAGTGGTCCACGTTGACCCCGGTGTGGATGCGGCCGGTCGTGTCCATCGCGGCCGCGGCGACGGTGTGGTTCGCGTCGGCTCCGAGCGTCCGCGCGAGGTCCTCGGCCGCGGCGATCACGCGCAGTTCGGAGTCGAAGAGATCCATGTCAGCGATCTTAGGCGAGGAATGCCGGATCGGACCGGGTCGAGGAGAAGAAATCGCTCACCGAGGCGGCCGGACCACTTCCGCGGCCGGCCTCAGTCCTGCTTTCCGCGACGTCCCATGAGGTAGATGATGAAGCCGACCGCGGCCATGCCCGAGGCGGCGAGGACGAAGACCGGCCAGGAGCTCACGATCGTGGAGATGATGGACTCGCCGAATGAGGTCGCCGGGTGCTGATTGGCCCGCGGGGAGGGTTGGTCGCCGCCGGTGATGAGATCGGAGTCGTCTTTGGGGGCAGGCTCGTCGGGGTTGCGCGGTACCGGGTCGGAGTAGTCCGGTTGGTGTTCGGAGTCCTCGTCTCCGGGCAGCCATTCGTCGCCGGTGGTGCCGGGGATGGTTTCTCGCCCGTCCTGCGAGCCGTTGCCGTTCGAGGGGTCAGGAGTGGTGCCGTCGGCGTCGGACGTGCCGAGCGTGGAGCCGGAACCGTCCTTGTCCGAGTCCTTCTCGTTGTCTTTGCCTGAGTCCTTGTCTTTGTCTTTCCCTGAGTCCGAATCGGATGCGGAGCCTTCGGAGTCACTGTTGCCTGATGCCTCGGCCCGCGAATCGGTGTCGGAGTTCGAGTTGCGTCCGTCGGCGTCTTTGTCGGACGACGAGTTTCCCTGACTCTTGAAATCGGAGTCCGTCGAAGTGTCGCTATCGTTGCCTGCAGATGTCTTGCTGGCGGAAGAAGCACTCTCGGAATCGCTGCCGTTGTCGCTGTCGGCACGGGCCCCGTCGGAGTCTTTGTCCGCAGAGTTCGACGAATCGCTGTCAGCGGTGGACTTCGCGTTATCCCCAGCGGTAGGAGAGGCGCTGTCGGACCCATCCTTGTTCGCTTCTGAGCCTGCAGTTCCGTTCTCGGATCCATCTGCTTCATTGCTTGAGGACCCGTCATCGGAGTCCGGGTACTCATGACCGGAGACGACCGTGACTTTCCCGTCCTTCACATTGAATTCCCAATCGGGGTCGTCTGTGAACCCGGTGAAACGTACCGGTTCTCCGCCGCTTGCAGGCACAACAAAGCCGTCTGAACGGAGCATCAGGTCATCTGGAACATTTGTCTGAGTGGCC
Source organism: Brevibacterium sp. S111 (assembly GCF_004745075.1). Classification (GTDB taxonomy): domain Bacteria; phylum Actinomycetota; class Actinomycetes; order Actinomycetales; family Brevibacteriaceae; genus Brevibacterium. Next base: position 254,015 of record NZ_RHFH01000006.1, on the reverse strand, counting down.
GCGGAAGGCAGAGGAGTCCCGCTGTCATCGGTGCTGTTGCCTTGGCTAGTCGATTGCGAGGAGTCTTTGGAGGCAGAGTCCGAGGCCCCTTGGACCGGAAGACGAACTGGCTGTCTCTTCCGAAGTTTGAATTTCTCCTTCTCCCAACTCTGAGGCATGCTGCCCGGTTCATTCGCGGGTGAGGGAACTCGCAAAGTCTGGTTGTCTTCGTCCCAGCTTGCTGGGAGCGGTTCATCGGTCTCGCACGGCCCGTCTGTGCCCGGAACCGGCTCGTCTTTTTCAGGGGCCTTGCATGCCGTGTCGTAGTCGGGATCCGGATCGGAACTGCCCCCGGCTTCAGTCTCGCCTTCGACCTCGGTGACCCCGTTGTCGGTGCTGGAGCCCTCGTTCTTCGAGGATCCGGTGTCGGAGCTGCCCTCGTCGGCACCGGAGGAATCGTCCGCATCGGCACTGCTGGCCGCCTCGGTGTCGGCTGTGCCTGCCGCACCTGATTCGGCGGAAGGGGTCGGATCCGGCTCGGCGAATGCGGGGGTGATCGTGCTGGAAACAGGGAGTGCTGCCAGGGCAAACGCAGCGCCGATAGCGGCGATTCTGCGGTTGAACTGGCGTATTGCTGGCACTTCGTTCCTTCGCGGTGGGGATTCCGACTTCATTCGGTCAAGGGGACATGACGGGCAGGCAGGTCGTTGCCATCTTAATATCTTGAACAGATGTGTAAAAGCCTCGGGGGTGATTCGCCGTGGCGTGCTGCCGGGGCGAGGGGCGGCTCAGCGATCGTGAGCCTCCGACTTCTTCGGGTAGGCCCGAACGGTGGAGTCGTCACCGAGCACCAAGGCTTCGTTGCCGTCGTCGACGACTGCAAGCAGGTCGGTGTCGGTCTTGAACGCCTGCTTGCCGGCGAGCAGGCAGGAAGTGCTGGTGTCCATTGTGCAGGGCACGATCGTGCCGCGCGGTTCGGAGAGGTGGATGTCTCGGCTGGAGACGTCCATGAGCAGCAGGCCCGACTGCAGGTCGAAGAGGTAGGGGCCGATGTAGGCGCGTTTGCCGGCTTGGCCGCGGACCCACGTCTTCTCGCCGACGATGTCGGTCGTCGTCGTCACGGTCGAGAGGATGGAGCCGTCTTCGAGGGAGTGGACGACGAGCTGGATCCGGTGGCCCGAATTCGTCGAGGCGCCCTGCTCGCCCCACAGGGTGATGGTCTTGCCGTGGCCGGCCGAGATCCAGTCGATGATCTGGAATCCGTCGGCGGGGCGTTCGAGTTTGATGTTGCGTTCGGCACCGGTCTTGATGTTCTTCGCCTTGACCGGGCCGTGCCAGTCGGAGCTGAAGAGCTCATCGTTGTCGATGGCCATCGGGGTCGAACCCGCCTGTGGGGTCGGCACGTTCTCCAACCCGTCGGCGCCGAAGGTCGACAGCTTGTTGCCGGATTTGATGAGCACGCTCTTGCCGGCCGAGGTGATGCGAGCATCCTTGGGAAGCTGGTAGGACTTCGGCTTCTTGTCTCCGTCGAAGAGCGCCTCGGCGGTGTCGCCGGACTGCCACAGCAGGGCCGGGCGGCCATCGATGATGGTGTCGACGGCGAAGGTCGGAGACTCGTTGATCTTGGCTTTGTAACGAGTCTTGCCGGTATCGGAGTCGAGGACTTCGAGCCTGCCCTTGTCGACGAGGAGGATGCCGCGATCGGAGGCGGTGACCGAAGCGCGCTTGGGCACCTTGGCTTCCCAGACCGGGGAGTTGTCGAAGCTCGGCACGACGTCGCGGGTCTTGTCGACGGAGAGTTCTGAGGCCGGATTGACCTGCTGTTCCGAACCGATCGTCTGCGGGGTGTCGTCGGAGTCGACGGGGACGATATTGGGCACGACGAATGCGCCGATCATGAGGATCGCCATGCCGATGAGGACGAGACCCGGAACGGTGATCTTCTTCAGCCGCTGCGGGCGGCTGCGAGAAGAGTGTTTGCGCACCCGGGTCTTCTTCACCTTCGGCGCTGCGGGAGCGGCCGGGCCGGAGAACGGGGTGCCCTGCGGATAGCCGTCATTGTCGGAATTCGGTGGCTCCGTCTGCCCTGCCGCCGCGTCGGCAGATGTGCTCGCGGCCGCCTCGGCGCCGGCGGGGGATTGGTCGGTGGCCGCGGTATCGGCTGTCCCGACCTCGGGCGGTGCTGCATCGCCGCCGGTCGCAGGCTTCGGTGCGGATCCGACTTTGCCATGCGCATCGATGGAGATTTCGGTCTTCTTCTCGCCGTCGTCGATCGTCACGGTCAGGGGAGTGGCGGTTTCTCGGGCATAGTCGCCGAGGTACGAGATGGCCTCCCCGATGTCCGAATAGCGACTCGTCGCCCCATTGAGGGAGATATAGGTGAACTCGTCTTCAGAGACGGAGATCAACGCACGAGTCATGTACAGGGTTCCTTGGGAGGTTGTCGAGGACAGGGCCGAACCAATCCTAATGAATGTCGAGGACTGCTCCTACCAGTTTTCTGAAACCGTTATACAACGCTACTGAATCGTTGCATGTGAGGAGATCTGCGTCTCATTGTCCGCAATGGGCGGCCCGAGTTTGCCCGCGTCGAGTGGGTGAGGTTAGGATATATCTTGCTGTCTGCACCAGTGGTGCAGCGCATGTGGTGGGTATAGCTCAGCTGGTAGAGCGCCGCGTTGTGGTCGCGGATGTCGCGGGTTCAAGTCCCGTTACTCACCCCGATCGGGAAGCCCCGTGAGCCTTGGGAGATTAAGGATCACGGGGCTTCTGCCGTTCCCGCAGTTCATAATGGTGGACATGACCATCGACTGCTCCCTGACGATCGTCGGCAGCATCAACGCCGATATCACCGCCACCACCGCCCGACTGCCCGCCGCCGGAGAGACCATCGGCGGCGGCCGGCTGAGCCGTTCGCCCGGAGGCAAGGGCGCGAACCAGGCCGCCGCGGCGGCACGCCTCGGTGCGCGCACCCGAATGATCGGCGCGGTCGGTGCCGACGCCGAAGGTCAGGCGATGCTGCAGGCTCTGCGCAGAGCCGGGGTCGACGTCTCTGATATCGCCGAGGTGGACGCAGAGACCGGGACCGCGCTCATCATCGTCGACGCCGCCGGTGAGAACCAGATCGCCGTGTGCGAGGGCGCGAATGCCCTGGTCGGCCTCGACGGCGTGGAATTCGCGAAGAGTGAGGCCGTGCTCACGCAGCTCGAGATCTCCATGGACCTCATCACCGAACTCGCCGACCGTGTGCCCGGCTTCCTCGCCGTCAACGCCGCACCCGCCCAGCCCCTGCCCGCCGAGGTGGTCGACCGTGCCGATCTCCTCATCGTCAACGAAACCGAATACTCCCTCCTGCCGCAGCTGCAGGACGCGAAGCTCGTGGCCGTGACCTATGGTGCTCGCGGTTCGGCACTGGTGGCGCGTGGCACGCAGATCGCGTTCGCCGAGGCGGTCCCGGCGATTCCCGTGAGCACCGTGGGAGCCGGGGACGCCTTCTGCGCGGCCCTGACCATCGGGCTGCGGTCCGGGCTCGGCCCCGAGGCGGCGCTGCAGGCGGCGAACGCCGTCGGTTCCGCGGCCGTCGAGGACATCTCAGCACAGCCGGAGTTCGATCGCTTCGAGACGTACCTGCCGGGCCGCGAGCGACCTGGCAGACTGGAATCGGACGAACCCGAGTGACCGTCACGGCCACAGGGACCGCGCCGGCGCAGACCCGCGCACTCCCGACCGCCCGTGAACCATCCCACCCCTCGAGGAGGACCAATGACGAGGACACCCGCCTACGACCCGTCTGTGTTCACCGGACTGAGCGCCTTCCCGCTCACCCCGATGCGCGGCGAAGAACTGGATGAGGAGGCCTTCATCGGACTCGTCGAAAGGCTCGTCCTCGCCGGTGTCGATTCGATCACCGCGCTCGGGTCGACAGGGTCGTATGCCTACCTCGACGGGCAGGAGCGCGCCCGAGTCGCGCAGCTGACGGTCGAATCCGCTCTCGACATCCCCGTCCTCGTCGGCGTCGGGGCGCTGCGGACGAGAGACGTGCTGGCCAATGTCGCCTCCGCCGAGGCGGCCGGGGCACAGGGACTTCTCCTCGCTCCCGTGAGCTATCAGCCCCTGACCGACGACGAGGTCTTCGAACTCTTCGGCACCGTTGCGTCCTCCACCGACCTGCCGATCGTCGTCTACGACAATCCGGGCACCACGCACTTCACCTTCTCCACCGAGCTGTACGCCCGCCTGGCCGCGCTCGACGGTGTGGCGTCGATCAAGATTCCGGGGTTCGCGCTCTCGCCATCGGGTTGGGACGAGCGCATCGGGGAGATCCGCGCGGCCGTCGGCAATGAGGTGTCGATCGGCATCTCCGGCGACGCGTTCGGCGCCGAGGGGCTCAACGCCGGCTGCGATGCCTGGTACACGGCTGTCGGCGGCACCCTGCCCGAGCCGATGCTCGAGATCACCCGCGCGGCCGAACTCGGCAACGCCGATATCGCGCGTGAGCTCTCCGCCGAACTCCAGCCGCTGTGGGACCTCTTCACCGAGTTCGGCGGCAGCCTGCGAGTGAGCGCATGCATCGCCGAGCACCTCGGTCTTGTGGGTGCGAACAGTCTGCCTCTGCCGATCCAGGACCTCGACGCGGATGCGAAACTCAAGGTCGCCGAGGTGGCCGACCGCCTCGATCTCGCCTGAGCCCGGTTCGGTCGCGGCCGGGGCGACTCAGTCGATCTTGCCGATGGGTTCGCGCTTCTCGGCTTGGAACTGGTCTTCGGCGCGGCCGCTGGCCCAGTATGCCGAGATCGACAGTGCCTCCCTCGGCACCTCGCGTTCCTTGAGGATCTTCCGGATCGCCTTGACCCTCTCGCGCTCGCCGTGGGCGAAGACCTGCGGGGTGCCCGGCAGCCAGTCGAGTTCCTGCACGCTGCTGATGAGCTCCTCGTACGATTCCACCCACTTCACGTCGATGCCGGCCGGTGCCTCGGGCAGCACACGGTCGGCCGCCTCGGCGACATAGGCGACGATGACACCGCGCGCCTCGGCGGGCATCGCCTCGATCGCCGAACTCACTGCGGGAATCGCCGAGTGGTCGGCGATGATGAGGTGCCAGTCGGATTCGGCGGCGGGAGCGTACTTGCCTCCGGCGCCGACGAGGACGAGCGTGTCACCGGGAGCGGCGGCCTTCGCCCACGGACCGGCGATGCCGTCGGCATCGTGGATGACGAAGTCGATGCTCAGCCATTTCTCGTCCACATCGATCTCGCGGATCGTGTAGGTGCGGCGGCTCGGCAGCTTCTCCGGCGCCTGTTCGCGCAGCTCGGTGAGGTCGTAGGGCGGAACGAGACCGTGGGCGGGGTCGGCGAAGAGGAGCTTGACGTACTTGTCGGTCGCATCGTTCGAGGTGATGTTGTCGAAGGTGTCATCTCCGCCGAGGCGGACCCGCACCAGGTTCGGCGTGACCTCGGTGACGTCGAGGACGGTGAGGATCGCCTGCGGGCGGGCCGGTCGGGCAGTGCGTTCGGGTGTGGTCGGTGCGGTCGTCATCAACGGCCTTTCTCCAGCGATTCGGTTAGGCTCACCTTATCAAACACCCTTGTGGTGTCCACGGCCGGGTACGGTCACCGGGAGCGTTCGGCCATCTCCCGGCGGCGGTCGTCACGGATGCGCTTGAGCCCCTTGACGGATTTGAGCGAATCGAGGATCGTCACGCCCGGCAGCGCCGAGTTCGGACCCTTGCACTGCATCATGTCGTCGGGGTCCATGAGCACCACTCGGGTGCCTTCGTCCTCGAGGCGGGACAGGGCCTCGGTGAGCATGGTCCGGGCCACCGAGTTGATCTCGTTGACCCGTCGCAGGTCGAGCACGAACGTGTCCGTGCTCGATTCCGGTTCGTCCATGGCCCGCAGCACGTTCTCCGAACCGCTCCACTGGATGAGTCCCTGCAGGCTGCAGATACGGACTGTCTTGCCCTGACCGTCGACGAAACGGCGGTCGCGGCGGATGATCGAGCGTGCCGGTTCTGGGGCGTCCATGATGTGCAGGCTCAACCGGTCGGAGAGGTCTTGGAAGATCTTCGCCCCCCGCACGCTCGTGCCGTGCTTGTCCAAGCGCGGAGAGAACGTGGAGATGCCGACCTGACCGGGCATGACTCCGAAGACTCCGCCGGAGACGCCGCTCTTGGCGGGGATCCCGATCTCTGTCATCCAGTCGCCGGCGGCGTCGTACATGCCGCAGGTCATCATCACCGCGAGCACCTGCCGGTTGACTCGGGGAGAGAGCACCTGCTCCCCGGTGAGCGGGTTGAGGCCGCCGCCGGCCAGGGTCGAGGCCATGATCGCGAGGTCCTTGACGGTCACGAGGATGGAGCACTGCTCGATGTAGCCGCGGACGACCTCGTCGGGGTCGTCGTAGAAGATGTCGTAGGACCGGAGCATGTTCGCGATCGCGACATTGCGGTAGGCCTCGCGCCATTCGCCGTCGGCGACGTTCTCGTCGATGGTCAGCTCCCGGCCGGCGAAGCGCGAGAGGCCCGCACGAACGATCTCGGTGCGTTCGGCCAGGCTGGCGCCCGGATCGCCGATGATGGAGTGGATGGTCATCGCACCGGCGTTGATCATCGGGTTGAGCGGTTTGCCCGACATCTTGTCGAGTGAGAGCTCGTTGAACTTCTCACCGCTGGGTTCGACGCCGACCTTCTCGAAGACCCCGGCCAAGCCTTCCTGTTCGAGGGCGAGCCCGTAGATGAAGGGCTTCGACATCGACTGGATGGAGAATTCGTGATCGGCGTCCCCGGCGGTGTATTCGATGCCGTCGAGGGTGGAGATGCAGATCGCGAGCTTCTCCGAATCGGCCGCGGCGAGATCCGGGATGTAGTCCGCATTCTCTCCGGACCGATCGGGACGGAAACGGTCGAGCGTCTCATCGAGGAAATCCGGGATGGGCGATCGCATAGCACCTCCTGCAGCAGTTGTGGTTGTCCGCGCGGCCGCGGCCAAGGGATGTTCCAGGTCTGGCACCGGTTGTCGCACCCCCGGCACCGCGCTCGATCATACGGTGGGACCATGACCCGGACCAAGCTGTTCCTCATCGGGCTCGCAGTCTCGGCCGTGGCCGTCATCATCGTCGCCGTCCTCGTCGTCGCGTCGATCATCCGGTACACGGCACCCCGGGGACAGTCCCAGCTCCTGCCCGAGACCGCGCTGACCCCGGTGGAGATCCTCACCGAGGCGGCCCCGTCCACAGACGGCACGCTGACCATCCGTCAGCGGATGAGCTTCGAAACACCGCCCGAAGGCGATGATGCGGTGGGGCTGTGGATCAGCTCCGCCGGTCTGGGGCGGAAGCCGGCCAGTGGCAGCCGTTTGCGGATGATGCCCGAAGCATCCGAGGTCACCGGGGTGGAGCTGAGCACAGAGGAGGGGTCGACCCGGGAGTCGCCGAAGACGGCGGGAGACCTCGACATCGACGTCGAGACGAAACGCGAGGAGGGCTTCGACTACCCCTCGGCTCATTTCTCGTTCCGTCCGCAGGATGCTGACGGGATGCCGACGACATGGGGTGAGGGACGCCACGTCGTCGAGCTCAGCTACGTCCTCGACAAGGTCTTCCTGACGGTGGAAGGGGAGGAGTTCCTCGTTCTTCCCGTGCCCACACTCGGTGCGGGGAGGACGACCACGACGACGCACACGCTGTCGATCGACACCGACGGGCCGCTGTACTGCCCGGTGTCGAATACCGATTTCGACCTCATGAACGACTGCACGGACAACGACTTCGCACAGGTCGATGATGCGCACCCAGACGAGGAGTCGAACACCGACGAGGAGTCGACGACCCATGATGGCACCGCACCTCACAGCGGCGATGAGCGAGAGCACAGCAGTCGGCTGATCGTGAGAAGAAGCTACGGCAAGAACATCGACGTCGTCGCGTTCGCACCGCCGGAAGGCATGACCGTGCCTGCGGCCCGTCCCTACAGCAGAGGCTGACGGCAGTGAGTGAACGACAACTGCGACCTGGCCGACGAACCGGGCCGGGCCTCCGACTCGGATCTGCCCGCCGAATCGGACGCATGGTGTCCACGCTGCCTGCCCTGATCCTATCGGCGGCCGCAGTCGTGATGATCGTCGTCGGGCTTCTGCCCCGCGGTGCGGATGCGGCCCCGAACCCGATGCGGAGCAAGAAGGCGACGCATACGGTGAGCATCGCCGCCGACGGCAGCTACACGGTGCGGATGGACACGCAGTTCGATCTTGCGCTGCCGACCAGTTGGACGTTCGGTGGTGAGATCTACGACGGGTTCCGTCTGCCCGACACCGAATCCCCGCTGCCGCCCCACCTGCGGGCGGAGTATTCGCAGCCGCAGGGCAGCATCGATTCGGCTCCCGGTGAGGCCGGCGTGGACAAGCACCTGCATTCCGTGGACATCGGCTTCTCCACCGGAGAGCTCGATCCCGGGCTCCACAGGGGAGTGCTCGACTACGCAGTCTCCGGTGCCGCGGTCCCGGCGCAGACGGGGCGAGAAGAGAACGGCCCGGAGGCAGAAGATGCGGGCGGGGAGTCGGGCGTGGTCGTGTATTTCCGACCTCTGGACCGGGGTGAGGTCATCATCGAATCCGAGGTGCCGATCACCGGTGTCGACTGTGAGGAGCTGGCGCCGCACGGTCAGCCCTGCGGGGAGAGGGCAGGTGAGAGGTGGACCGTGGACGGTGAGGACCTGCTGCGCGATGGTCAGAGCATCGACGCCGTGCGGATCACGCTCGACGCCGATCCGAGGGAACTGGCCGATCCCGTCATCGATCCCTGACCCGCAGGATCACTCCCGGGCCGACCTTCGCCGCCGCGGGTCCTCGCTGCCGTCCGCGGCCGACTGCAGCCGGGACCGATCTACCCGAGCCCTCCGGAGAGTCGCGCGTGCAGAGTCTCGGTGTACTCATTCATTCCGACGATCTTCACACTCGTGCCCAAGGCTTCGTATTTCGTCACGATCGCGTCGAGGGCGGCCACGCTCGAGGCATCCCAGACATGCGATTCGCTCATATCGATGACGACCCGGCCGGGATCGAGGACGTAGCGGAACTGGGTGGTCAGATCGTTCGACGACGCGAAGAAGAGCTCGCCGCGGACCGTGTAGTGAGCCGTCGCCTCGGTGACTGTTCGTTCGACGGTGACGAAGTGGGCGACGCGGCGGACGAAGAGCACGCTGGCCACGAAGACGCCGGCGACGACGCCGATGGCGAGGTTGCCGGTGGCGACGACGACCGCGACGGTGGCCACCATGACGAAGGTCTCGGACTTCGGAAGCATCCGCAGAGTGGAGGGACGCACCGAATGCCAGTCGAAGGTGTCGAAGCAGACCATCATCATGATCGCTGCGAGCGCGACCATGGGGATCATGCCGACGATGTCTCCGAGGACGACGACGAAGACGAGCAGGAACGCACCGGCCATGAACGTCGAGATCCGGGTTCGGGCTCCCGAAGCGCGGACGTTGATCATCGTCTGCCCGATCATTGCGCAGCCGCCCATCCCGCCGAAGAGGCCGGAGATCATGTTCGCAGCCCCTTGGCCCCAGGATTCGCGCGTCTTGTTCGAGTGGGTGTCGGTGATCTCGTCGACGAGTTTGGCCGTCATGAGCGATTCCATCAGTCCGACCAGAGCCATCGCCAGGGAGTACGGGGCGATCGTCGACAGAGTCTGCCAGGTCAGCGGCACGTGGGGGATGAAGAGTTCGGGCAGGCTGCGCGGCAGTTCGCCTTGGTCGCTGACGGTGGGGACGTCGATGGCGAAGACGACGGCGATGCCGGTGATGAGCACGATCGTCACCAGCGGAGCGGGCACGACCTTCGTCAGTTTCGGCATGAAGACGAGGACCGCGACGCCGATCGCCAGCAGCGGGTAGACCAGCCACGGCACTCCGATGACATGGGGCAGCTGGGCGGCGAAGACGAGGATGGACAGAGCGTTGACGAACCCGACCATGACGCTGCGGGGGATGAAGCGGATGAGCTTCGCGACACCGGCGACGGCGAGCAGGATCTGGAAGACTCCGGCGAGCATGACGGTGGCGATGAACATGTCCATGCCGTGCTCCCGAGCCACCGGGGCGATGACGAGGGCCACTGCCCCGGTCGCCGCCGAGATCATGGCCGGTCTGCCGCCGAGGAAGGCGATCGAGGTGGCCATGATGAACGCGGAGAACAGGCCGACCTTCGGGTCGACCCCGGCGATGATCGAGAACGCGATCGCCTCGGGGATGAGGGCGAGTCCGACGACGAGGCCGGCGAGGACCTCGCGGGTGAGCAGCCGTGGCGAGGTCAGCGCGGTGCGCACGGAGGGATCGGGTCGCCAGCGCGAAGAGTCGTCGTCCGTCGCGGCGGGAAGAGGTGTCGTCATTCCAGGCTGACCCCGGTGCCGTGCAGCCGGACCTTCAGCCCCGCCTCCGTGGCCGTGATGTCGGTGAGTTCGAGTCCGGCGGGCAGGAAATCGAGGTCGATGACGATATCGGAGATCGCCGAGGTGAGGAACCCGGGCAACCGGTCGAGGGAGAACTCAGCCGAACCGAGCCGAATCGTCGATGCGTTGACCACTGCACGCCTGCCGTCGGCCTTCGGGTCGATGCCGACGAGCAGATCCTGACCGAACATCGAGCCCTTGAGGGCGAGCTCACCGTCGTCGGTGGTGAACTCCATGCCCTCCGGCAGCGAAGCGTGCTCGGCGGCGAGCTCATCGAGGGTGGAGTGGGGCAGGACCGCAGTGGCGTCGACGGTGCCGACGGGACGCGAGGTGTCGGTGGGCACGTCGTAGAGCTTCGCATCGACATCGGCGAAGTCGACGCCCTCGTAGTTCGCCTCGGCGGCGGTGATGTGCACCGTATCGAGCTTGCCGGCCGCCATCTGGGTGAGCACCGGGAAGCCTTCGACCGCCACCTCGGCGTCCCCGTAGGACTCGAGGCTCTTCGCGATGCGCTGCTCGGTCATGTAGTCGACGACCCGATCGGCGGCGATGGCCCCGATGATGAGGGTGAGGACGATGACGATCGCGGAGACGATGATCGTCGTCCGGCGCCGCCGCGGTGGGCGGCCGTTCTGCGGCTGCGGGTATTCGAGGGTTCTGGCCGTAGTCATGGGCTCCATTCTCCCGCACTCGCGTTCGGGCGGCATCCGCCGGTCGCCTGTGCGCACTCATTTACCTGGGACGGTGCCGGCTCTAGGATGACGATATGGAATCCCAGCGCACACAGGACATCAGGACGGTCTCCGCCCGCATCAACTCCTTCCACTCTTCGATCTACTTCTCGTCGACGGTCGGCGCCGAATATGCCGAGCACGGACTCGAACCGGGAGTCGAAGGGAATATGGCGGCCCGCTCGGCACCCCTGGGCCGGGTGAATCCCGGGGTCGTCAGCGCTGCGTACTACAACTATTCGCCGAACTTCGTCGCCGAGATGCTGCCGCGCCTGTGGGAGCGGGTGAGTCCGGAGGAGATGGTCCAGGCCCGCTTCGACGCCGTGAGCGCCTATATGGCCGAACTCTTCGGTGACCGCGACGACATCGCCCTGCTCACCGAGGCGGCCACCCAGATCACCGAAACGCTGACCCCCGTGCTCGCCGCCATGGACTTCTCCGGGCGGACCCTGGCCGCGGCCACCGCCGACGTCATCGGCCGCCACGAGCCTGCCACCGCCTTCGAACGGCTGTGGGACGTGGCCACCGTCGCACGCGAATTCCGCGGTGACGGCCACGTCGCCTCGCTCGTCACCGCCGGTGTTCCCGGCATCGACGCGCTCATGCTCGATGTCGCCACCGGGGCCTCATTCCGCCCGCGTGCGGCGCAGAAGACCCGCGGCTACACCGATGAGGAATGGCAGACCGCACAGTCTCGGCTCGCCGAGGCGGGGCTGATCACCGTGGGCACGGACGACCGCGGGTTCGACCTGCCCGCCATCACCGAGGCGGGACGTGAGCTCAAGGACCAGGTCGAAGCGCTCACCGACGGCACCGTGGCAGCGGCCTGGTCGGTGCTCAGCGATGAGGAGATCGCGGCGCTGCTCTCACCGACGCGGACGCTGATCAAGGTCTTTGCGCAGTCCGGGGCCTTCCCCGCGACGATCTTCGCTCAGCCGGCGAAGAAGGCCGGCTGAGCCGACCCTCCCGCGCCGGGGAGCCTCAGAGCTTCGCGGCGCGCTCAACATGCGAACGGGCGTGTTCGATCGCGGTCGGCAGGTCGTCGAAGAGGTGCTTGTGATGGCGCAGCGCGCCGAGCACCCCGACATGTCGGAACAGTTCGACGTGACCGGTTTTCACGCCCTTGATGAGGACGGTGATTCCGCGGCGTTCGAAGGCACGGACCACCTCGGAGAGGATGCGTGCGCCCGTGGCATCGACGAGTTCGAGCTGGGACATGCGCAGGACCACCACGACCACCTCGTCGAGTTTCGTGACTTCGTCGAAGACCCGGTCCGAGGAGGCGAAGAACAGCGGGCCGTCGAAGCGGACGATGGCGATCGACTGATCTCCGAAGTGCGGGTCCGCCTCATCCTCGACGCGTTCGATCGTCACGCCGGTGGCCCGGGAGAGATTGCGCAGGGCGAAGACCGCGGCGACGACCATGCCGATCCCCACGGCCACGATGAGGTCGAAGGAGATCGTGATGAGTGCGGTGACGATGAAGCCGATGGCATCCGAGCGGGTCGAGAGCATGATCGCGCGCAGCGTCGACAGGTGGATCATCCGCACAGCCGTGACGAAGAGGACTCCGCCGAGGGCGGCGAGCGGGATCTGCCCGACGGGTGCGGCCGCGATGAGGACGATGACGAGCAGGACGAGGGCGTGGACGATCGAGGCCAGACGAGTGCGTCCGCCCGCTCGGATATTGACCGAGGTGCGGGCGATCGCACCGGTGGCGGGCATGCCGCCGAACAGTGAGGAACCGATCGAGGCGATGCCCTGCCCGACGAGTTCCCGGTCCGGATGGTAGGCCCCGGAGTCCGACATCGACGCGGCGACCCGAACCGAGAGCAGCGATTCGATCGCGGCCAGCGCGGCGATGGTTCCGGCCGCCGGCAGCAGTCCTGCGATCTGGCTGAGGTCGATGGAGGGGATCGAGGGGGCAGGCAGCGACTGGGGGATCGTGCCGATCGTGGCCAGGGGGTTGGGGATGAGTGCTGCGAGGACGGTGACGATGATGATGCCCACCAGGGACCCGGGGATCGAGGGGTGGATCTTCGGGGAGACGACCATGCACACGACGACGATGCCCACCGCCGCCAGCGAATAGGGCGCATAGGTCCAATCGGCCTCGGTGATCAGCTGGGTCGCGGCGACGAGGGCGTTCGTGCTGTGTTCGCCGGGCAGCGATTCCTGCGCCGTGGTGACGAAGGGGACCTGCTGGAGGAAGATGATCGCGGCGATGCCGAGGGTGAATCCCTCGATCACCGGCCACGGGATGAACGACACCGCGCGTCCCAGACGGAGCAGGCCCGCGGCGACGACGATGATGCCGGCGATGAGGGTCACGGCGACGACCGCCGAAGCTCCCTGGCTGGCGACGATGGGCACGAGCACGACCGCCATCGCTCCGGTCGGCCCGGAGATCTGGATGTGAGAGCCGCCGAAGACGGCGGCGAGGAAGCCGGCGACGATGGCGGTGACCAGCCCCTGCTCCGCCGTCAGACCCGAGCTGACGCCGAAGCCGAGGGCCAGCGGCAGGGCCACGATGCCGACGGTGACTCCGGCGAGGAGGTCCTTCGGCCAGGAGCGCGTCGTCTCGCTGTAGTCACGGAACGAGGGAAGCAGCGACCGCGTGTGTCGCAGGACCGATCCCACCCGAGCCGAGGTGCCGTTCGGTGCGCTCACGACTGCGACCCCTTCGCGGCTCCGCCCGCGATCTGCGGCAGGGACCTCGCCTGCGCCAAGCGTCCCTCATCGTCTTCGAGCATCGAGACGAGCAGGGCCCGGGCGACGGCGAGCAGCTGTTCGGTGCGGCGATCGGCGAGGCGGTAGTAGACGTGGCTGGCCCGGCGTTCGGACACCACGAGGCGGTGCCGCCGCAGCACCGCCAGATGCTGGGACAGGTGAGAGGCCTCGAGCTCGGTCTCGGACTGCAGATCGGCGACGCTGACTTCGGTCCCGTCGGCAAGGAGTTCGAGGATGCGGATCCGATAGGGATGGGCGAGTCCCTTGAACAGGTTCGCCTTGACCTCGTAGAGGGGGCGCTGACGTTGATCTAATGGCATGATGGAATCATCATGTCACGGACGAGGCCGTGCACGCGAACCGATCTCAGGCTGTGCACTCGAACCGGCCTCGGAGGGCGACGGGCCGAGAATGCGCGGTGCCGCGTCGAACGCGGTCAGCGGACGGACGGCTCGGGAGCGCTCAGCTGGTGCTGTCCGCGGCGACTTCGGCGGCGATGGCCTTCGCCTCGTCGGAGCTCGGGCCCTCGGCGGAGAACACGGCCTTCCGGTAGTACTGGAGCTCGATGATCGAGTCGATGATGTCACCGAGCGCGCGGTGACCGCCGTGCTTGGCCGGCGCCTGGAAGTAGGCGCGGGGGAACCACTGCTTGCTCAGTTCCTTGATCGAGGAGACGTCGATGATCCGGTAGTGCAGGTGTCCGACGAGTTCGGGCATCTGCTTGGTGAGGAACACCTTGTCGGTGCCCACGGAATTGCCGCCCAGCGGAGCCTTGCCCGACTCAGGGACATGCTTCTTCACGTATTCGAGGACCCGCTGCTGCGCCTCGGCGACGGTCGTGCCGGAGTCGAGCTCGGTGATCAGGCCGGAGGTGGTGTGCATGTTCGTGACGAACTCGTTCATGTTCGCCCGCGCCTCGGCGGAGGGCTTGATGACGATGTCGATGCCGTCGTCGAGGCGATTGAGCTCGAAATCGGTGACGATCGCGGCCACCTCGATGAGTTCGTCTCTGACCTCGTCGAGGCCGGTCATTTCGCAGTCGATCCACACAATTCTGTCGTTGCTCACCCGCCCAGCTTAGGCCACGGCAGAGGTTCGGGGCATCTCGGGGCGGTTCCGCGGCCGGCCGGGTTCGGCCTCGGCGACGGTGTCCGAGCGGGTCCGGCCCACCCGATCATGTGAACGTCGACACACACTGAACGTGCGCACAAAGGGGATATCGCGTGTGTGACTTAAACTTGGAGAGTCCCCGAACCAGGGGTGCCATTTTTGCTCGGCTGAGGGAAGGTACGCACGTGCGTTACACAATCGCTGTGATTCTCATGGTGGTGGGTGTCGTCGTCGGTGGCCTCGGCATCCTGCAGAAGACCCTGTGGGCGCCGGAGGATACGATCACTGCCACCGCGCAGGTCGACGCCGACAAACCGGCGGTCATCGTCGACCCCGGGATGCTCAACCTCTACGAAACCCCAGCCACGCTCACGGTCAAGGGCAGCGGTGACCTGACGATCGCCCAGGCCCCGATCGAGAACGTCGAAGCCTGGGCCGGACAGTCCGCCTTTGACCGCGTCACCGGCTTGGCCGAAGACGGAAAGCTCACGACCAAAGCCACCGACGGCGAAGGGAAAGTGCCCGACCCGGCCGGAGCCGATCTGTGGCAGTCCGAAGTCACCGGCACGGATTCGGTGGAGCTCGAATGGAACGACGAAGCCAACCGCACCGGCTTCCTCATCGCCGGCAGCGGTGAGCCCGGACAGGTCACTTCCGTCACCCTCGAATGGCCCAACCACGCCGAGACCCCGTGGGCGATCCCGCTGATGATCATCGGCGGCGTCTCCTTCGTCGGCGGCGTCGTCCTGCTCTTCTTCGGCATGAACAAGACGAAGAAGGAGGCGAATCGTCGCAAGGCACGCCAGGAGCGTCGCCGCAAGCTCGCCGAATACGGCACCGCCTTCGCCATCGTCCCCGTGCTCGCGCTCAGCGCCTGCGGGCCCGAAGAGCTGCCGAAGCCCGAACCCTCCGAAGCGCCGAGCTCGGCGGCCGCAGGCATCACCGACGATCAGGCAAAGCGGATCCTCGACGCGGTGGCCGACGACGTCAAGACCGCAGACAAGAAGACCGACAAGAAGGCACTGGCCCAGCGTGCCGCGGGTCCCGCGCTCAAACAGCGCGAAGATCTGTACACAGTGAAGAAGGACGTCGACGATCAGAAGCTGCCGCCGGCGGTGGCCAGCGAGGAGATCGTGGCGAACTACACCTCGGCCACCGATGCCTGGCCGCGGGTGACGAGCCTGATCACCTCGGCCGGAGGCAATTCTCAGCTGCTCGTCCTCACTCAGGAGGACCCGCGCAGCGACTACAAGCTCTGGTCGCAGACCCAGTTGGTCTCGGGCACGAAGCTGCCCGAGCTGCCCGATTCCCGGCAGGGCGCGAAGATGCTCGAACCCGGTGCCAAGGGTTTCGTCGCAACCCCGGAGAAGGCCGTGGCCGATTATGCGAAGGCGCTCGGCAGCGGAGCGGATTCGAAGGAAGCGAAGAAGTTCGCAGGCGACGATTTCGCGAAGTCGATCTGGAAGAACCAGAAGGAGCAGAAAGCCAGCGCCGAATCGGGCAAGGCCGAGGTGAAGTACAAGTACGCTCCGGGCAAGGAACTCGTCGCTCAGGGCACGGCCGGTGACGCCGCCATCGTCACCGGTGTCGTCGAGGCCGAATCGACCATCAGCCCCGAGTCGAAGGACGGCCGCACCGGCACCCTGACCCTGTCCTCGCCGCAGAAGGAGCTGCTGGGCTCGTCGTCGACGCAGAAGCCGGTGACGACGAAGACCACCCAGGTGCTCACCTTCCTCGTGCCCAAGGACGGGAAGATCAAGCTCGTCGGCGGCCTCGAGACCCTCGCCGGGGCAGAGGAAGGCTGAGCGACCGATTCGGCACCGCCGCGGCCCTCCGTTGAGGAAATAGCCGCGGGCACACCGGTGTTGATACGTTCTGTTGGATAATCATGGACCAGGTGCGGGGCGGAATCAGCGGCTCCCACCGATCGCGTCACAAAGGAGACCACGTGTCAATGGATCCCTCGCAGGGCAGCGCGCAGCAGAATCAGGGCCTCGACCTGTCTGCGGTGCGCGGGAAGAACCTGCCTCATGAACAGACCGGCCAGGCCGGACACGCGCCCGCTGGTGCCGGAGCTCCCGGCGGTGCGGCCGGCGGGCAGGACCCGAATGCGGTCGCCGTTCCGTCCCTGATCTTCGACGTCGACGAGGCGAGCTTCAACGGCGTCGTTGCGATCTCCGACCGTGTGCCCGTCGTCATCGACCTGTGGGCCGAATGGTGCGAACCGTGCAAGCAGCTGTCGCCGATCCTCGAACGCGTCATCGCCTCCTACGGCGGGCGTCTGGTTCTGGCCAAGGTCGATGTCGATGCGAACCCGCGTCTGCAGCAGGCCTTCGGCGTGCAGTCGATCCCCTCGGTGGTCGCTCTCGTCAAGGGCCAGCCCGTGCCTCTGTTCCAGAGTGCCCTGCCCGAACCGCAGGTCACGGCCTACTTCGATGAGCTGCTCAAGCTCGCCGGAGAGAACGGTGTCACCGGCCATGCCGTCGCCGACGGTGCCGAACCCGAACCGGCAGGTCCCGCCCACCCGGAGGCCGAAGAGGCCCTGGCCAAGGGGGACTTCGACACCGCGGAGAACCTGTTCAAGGCCGCTCTCGCGTCGTCGCCGGCCGATGAGGAGGCGAAGTTCGGACTCGCCCGTGCGAGCCTGGGTCGGCGCCTCATCGACAAGGAGCCGGCAGAGCTCATCGCCGCCGCCGATGCGAACCCGACCGATGTCGAGGCCGCGAAGGCCGCGGCCGATGCCGAGGTCGTCAGCGGCAATGCCGCGGGCGCGTTCACCCGTCTCATCGGTCTCATCCGCACCACCGCGGGTGATGAGAAGGAATCCCTGCGCCTGCGCGTCCTCGAACTCTTCGAAGTCCTCGGCGCCGACGACCCAGCCGTGACCAAGGCACGGACCGCACTCATGAGGGCATTGTTCTGATCCAGCGAATCCGACTCATCACTGCCATCCTCTTCGGCGTTGCGGCGCTCACGCTCGCCGGATTGGTCATCTCCGCGCTCTCGGTCGTCGGCACCGACGAGATCACCGAGACCCCGGCCTTCAAGGTCAAGGACGGAGCCTATGCCGTCGTCCTCGACGAGGCGATCGTGCCCTATTCGGGTTCGAGCGTGACCGTGACGGCGAAGAACTCTAAGGGGACCGAGCTGTTCGTCGGCACCGCCAACGGGGTCGACGCCGACAGCTACCTCGACGGGGTGGCGCAGGAGCAGATCAGTGATGTGTCCTTCCCGAACGCCACCGATCATCGGTTCATTCCCGGGGATGCGAAGCCCGAGGCCGAGATCGCCGATCGGGATTGGTGGATCAGTCAGGATACGGGGAAGACGGTCGCGAAGACCTTCAACCTCGAGGCCGAGCCGCAGGTGCTCGTCATCGCTCCGGCGAATTCCGATGACAGTCTCGACGGCACGACGGTGAGCCTGGAGATGCGTGTCAACGGTGTGCTCGGACTCAGCCTGCTCGGCCTCGCCGGCGGGATCATCTTCGCCGGATTCGCTCTGTTCTTCTTCCTCCGCTGGTGGCAGGCGCGCATCCGTCCGCCGAAGAAGAACCACGACAGCTCCACCGGCGGTGGAGGCGGGAACGGGCCGGCACGAGACGAGGATCGGGACCACCGCTCCGGCCCCGATGCTGACCATCGCTCCGGCGGGACCGAGACCGACCGTTCCGGTCCGGCGACTCAGCCGATCTCGACCGTGCAGCCGGGCACGGCCGCCGGGCCACCGCCTCGGCGACGGGACCTGCGCAACCGAAGGTCGTTCACGGCCGTCACGGCCGGGCTGGTCGGCACCGGGCTCGTGCTCAGCGGATGCGCGAGCATGCCCATCGCCAAGCCGAGCAGCCCCGACATCACCCCATACGAACGCCCCGCGCTGCGGGCCGGGGAAGCCGGGAAGTTCATGACGAACTACACCGAGGCGCTCGATAAGACGCTCGGTGACAAGGGCACGGACCTCGACGCGATCCAGGCCGCCCCGCTCATCGACCAGACGCAGGCCCAGATCCAGATCGCGGAGAAGGCCAAGCAGAAGCTGCGCGCTCCGAACTTCACCGAGGTCGTCGCCGCCAGCCCGAGCTTCACGAAGTACCCGATGTGGTTCTACGCCTTCGGCACCGCGGACAAGAAGTCCACCGACGGTGACAAACAGCTCACGCAGGTGATGCTCGTGACGCGGGACTCGGCATCGACTGAGCCGCTCGTGCGTTCCGCATCCTATATTCCGGCCGAGCAGATGCCCACGCTCATGGCCGACGGGCAGGGAGCCGTGAAGCCGGGCCCCGAGGCCTTCGATGAGGAGATGACGACCGCGGCCGATGATGTCGCGTCCTACCTCGTCGACGGCAAGGCGAAATCCGGCACCCCCGATGGCCTCAAGGAGGGCGGTTTCAAGGGATTCCGCGACTACCTCGGCACACTGCGCGACAAGGACTCCGGCTTCGACAAGGTCGACGTGGACTGCAAGCCCTATGCGGATCTTGACTTCGAAGACATGACACTGAGCACGGAGAACGGTGCGATCGGCATGGGTGAGGTCCGCTGCACGCTGACGATCAAGGTTCCCACCGATTACTCAATCGACCTCGGCGACACCGTCGAAGCCGTGAAGACCAATGACAAGGACGGCGACACCGTCAAGGTCGACACCGCGCACCCCTACGTGCTCATGGAGACCGGAGACGACGTCACGGCCATCGCCACCGACTGGAACGTGCTGTCCTCCCGCGTGGAATGATCCCGAGGCGGCCAGTTACCGGGTGTGTTCAGTCCCGGTGCGCGCGGCGGCCGACGCGCCACAGCCACCACAGGCCGATGAGCGGCAGGACGAGCGGGACGAACCCGTAGCCGCTGCCGAAGTTCGACCACACCGACGGCTTTGCGAAGTCCTCCGGATGGGTGTGGCTGAGGATGCCGACGACGATGACGCCGAGGAATTCGATCGCGCAGGCGGCCACGGCGATCCGATGCGAGATCCGGTTGCCGATGACGAGGCAGATCGTGGCGAGGATGTAGATGACTGCGGCCACTGCCGAGAGCGAGTACGCGATCGGGGCGAAATCGAATTCGCGGATGAGCTGGTAGCCGGCTCTCGCCGTGGCCGAGAGTGCGAAGATCCCGTAGACGGCGGTCAGCGCCCGCCCGGGTCCGCTGTGCATCGCCGAATACGGGGAGCGGCTGCTTTTTGTCACTGCCAAATCTGGTCCAATCTCTCGATCATCACGATCACCGTCAGTCCGGCTGCTGCCAGCACTCCCGGCCCCCACCGACTGAGTTCGGCGAACGCCCAGAACCCGGCCAACGCGATGACGAGGATCGCGGTGATCACATAGCCGAAGTAGAGGAGCGGGTCGACATCGTGCGCGGAGCCGAAGGTGGCGATCGAGAGGATCAGCTGCACGATGAGCAGCAGAAGCAGGAACGCGGCACCCGCCAGCAGGGCCTTGCCCGCCGGTCGGTTGCGGATGGTCTCGACGATCGACCACACGGTCAGGATACCGGTGACGGCATAGAGGACGATGGTGAAAACGGTGAACACCCGACCCAGTTTAGTCGGCATCGGCTCAGAGCAGATCCTCCGGTGCGGTCACAGGACGGGTGAGATGCCGCACGGATCCTGGCCGTCATCCCGCACACGCCCTAAACTTGAGGGGATGCCCATCTATCTCGACCACGCAGCCACCTCGCCGATGCCCGCCGAGGTGCTCGAGGTGTACACGAAGGAGCTGGCCCGCCGGGCCAATCCCTCGGCCCTGCACGCTGTCGGGCAGGCGGCACGGATGCGCATCGAAGAAGCACGCGAGGACATCGCCCGCGCAGTCGGTGCGGCCACCTCGTCGGAGGTCATCTTCACTTCGGGAGGCACCGAGGCGGACAATTTCGCGCTCAAGGGCCTCTACCTCTCCCGCAACAACGGGTCGTTCGTCGACCCGGTGCGCCCGCGCGTGCTGACGACGACGGTCGAACACCCCGCGGTCCTCGAGACCGTGGAATGGCTCGAGAGCCTCGGCGCCGAGGCCGTCTATCTCGACGTCGATTCGACCGGTCGCCTCGACGTCGACGCGGCCCTTGCCGAACTGCGCCGGGCCCCAGAATCCACGGCGCTCATCAGCGTCATGGCCGCGAACAATGAGATCGGCACTCTGCAGCCGATCCGCGAGATCGGTGAGGTCGCCGCCGAACTCGGCATCCCCTTCCACATCGACGCTGTCCAGGCGCTCGGACAGATCCCACTCGACTTCGCCGAGTTCAGAGCCACGGCGATGACGATCACCGCCCATAAGATCGGCGGACCCGTCGGCATCGGGGCCCTCCTGCTCGACCGGGCAGCCACCCCGACGGCGATCCTCCACGGCGGGGGACAGGAGCGCGGTGTGCGCTCGGGAACCCTCGACGTTGCCGGCGCGGTGGCCTTCGCCGCCGCCGTCGACCTCGTCACCGGAGACCTCGAAGCACGGTCGGCACGTCTGGCGGGTCTGCGGGACCGCCTCGTCGCCGGAATCGAATCGAGCATCGACGGAGTCGCGCTCTCGGGTCCGCCCGGTCCGGGCCGGCTGCCGGCCAATGCGCACTTCACGTTCACCGGCTGCGAGGGGGACTCGCTGCTGTTCGGTCTCGACGCCCGCGGACTGGCCACCTCGACGGGATCGGCCTGCTCGGCCGGAGTCTCGCGTCCCTCGCATGTGCTTCTGGCCTGCGGGGTCGATGAGGACACGGCCCGGTCCACTCAGCGCTTCACCCTCGGCCACGAGACGACCGAGGACGATATCGATGCCCTGCTTACGGCCCTGCCCGAGGTCGTCGAACAGGCACGCCGAGCCGGGATGGTTTCGGCAACACCCCGATGGATGCAAGGAGCCTCATGAGAGTACTCGTCGCCATGTCCGGCGGAGTCGATTCCTCCGTCGCCGCCGCCCGCGCCGTCGATGCCGGACACGAAGTCGTCGGCGTCCACCTCGCCCTGTCCCGGATGCCCGGCACCCTGCGAACCGGTTCGCGCGGCTGCTGCACGATCGAGGACTCCCGCGATGCCCACCGCGTCGCCGGGATGCTCGACATCCCCTTCTACGTCTGGGACTTCTCCGAGCGATTCAAGGAAGACATCGTCGATGACTTCATCGCCGAGTACGCGGCCGGGAGGACCCCGAACCCGTGCATGCGCTGCAATGAGCGCATCAAATTCGCCGCCCTCCTCGACCGGGCGCTGGCGCTGGGCTTCGACGCCATCGCCACGGGCCACTACGCGGAGGTGCTGCGCGACGATGACGGGAAGCCGGAGCTCCACCGCGGAGAGGACCTGGCCAAGGACCAGTCCTATGTCCTCGGCGTGCTCACCTCCGATCAGCTCGAGCACTGCTACTTCCCGATCGGTGCCACGGCCTCGAAGGCCGAGGTGCGCGCCGAGGCGGCCGAGCGCGGTTTCTCCGTGGCGAGCAAGCCCGACTCCTACGACATCTGCTTCATCCCCGATGGGGACACGAAGGCGTGGCTGGCCGACAAGATCCCGATGCGTCCGGGCCTCATCAAGGACTCCGAGGGCGAGGTCCTCGGTGAGCACGACGGGGCGATGACGTACACGATCGGGCAGCGCAAGGGCCTGGGCATCGAGAAGCCCGCCGCCGACGGCAAGCCGCGCTTCGTCACCGGGCTCGATCCGGCCTCGAACACGGTCACCGTGGGTTCGCGTGCCGACCTCGCCGTGTCGCATCTGACCGGCATCCGCACCTCGTGGGCCGGCGCGGCTCCTGCGGACATGGGACACAGCCCGGAGGACGGCATCGACTGCGAGGTCCAAATCCGTGCCCACGCCGATCCCGTACCGGCCCGTGCCTGGCTCGGAGACTTCGTCGCCGAGGCGCCCGAACACGAAGCGAATCCCATCATCGACGAGGTCGAGGTGCCTGCGGCCCGCCCGGCCGGGCAGCTCATGCACGTCGACGTCGACGAGGAGCTCTCCGGTGTGGCACCGGGGCAGACGATGGTCATCTACCGCGGCACCCGTGTGCTCGGGCAGGCGACCATCGACTCCACGGCGAAGGACCGCATCACCCCGGCTCCGGACGCTGTGCTCGCCGACGCCTGAGGTCCCGGGCAGCTAATCACCTGAGCCCGACGCCCAGGGCAACGCAGGCACCTGGCTTGGTGCCCCGGGGCGAGGCAGGCACCTGGCCCGGTGCCCCGGGGCGAGGCATCACCGCCGGAATGTCCGTGACTGGCGATACTCTGGGGGCATGAAGGAATTTCCCCAAGATGTCGTCTCGGCACCTTATGGAACCTGGACGTCACCTCTCAACGCCGCCGAGGTGGCCGCCGGTGCCGCTCCGATCTTCGATGCCGCCTTCCGCGGAGACGAGATCTTCTACTCGACGAAGATCCCCGCCGAGAAAGCCCGCACCGGACTCGTCCGCACCTCGCTGTCTCGTCCCGGCGACTGGGAACAGATCCTGCCCACCGGCTTCAACATCCGCTCCGCCGTCCACGAATACGGGGGAGCGGCCTGGGCTCTCGACCCCGACAGCGAGGTCATCTACTTCGTCAACGCCGCCGATCAGCGTGTGTGGCAGATCATCCCCGGTCGGGCTCCGCACGCCCTGACCCCGGACACCTCGGGTCGGATCCGCTACGGGGATCTGCACATGACCCCGTGGGGACTGCTGTGCGTGCGCGAGGACTGCCGATCCACTCGTCGCCAGCGCGCCGTTGTGCTGCTGACCAAGCACGGCACGACGAACGTGCTCGCGACGCTGTCGCATTTCATGGCCTGGCCACGCCTCTCACCCGACGGCAGCACGCTGGCGTTCATCGGCTGGGAACACCCGAACATGCCATGGGACGGCACGAACCTGTGGCTCGTCGACGTGCGCACCCCTGCGACACCGCCGGTGGCCATGGTCCGCGGGGATGCGATCGCACGCCCCCGACAGGCCCCGCCCACTCTGCCGACCCCCGACGACGGGGGAGTCTCCCTCCTCCAACCCGAGTTCACCTCGGACTCGTCTCTTCACGTCATCTCCGATCACGGCGGTCATTGGGCGCTGCACGGTCTCGACTTCGACCCCGTGGCCGCACGCCCGCTCGTCACGGACCCCGATCACACCCCGGCCCCCGAGGTGCTCAGCCCCGACCGTCTGCGCCCCGTCCTCGACACCGGGGATGAGATCGGCGGGGCACTGTGGCAGTTGGGCACCCGCTGGCACCTCCACGATAGCGGCGAAGTGTGGGCGCACACGCAGTCGGCCACGGCCACCCTCGTGCGCAGCCACGCACAAGCCCCGAACACCTGGGAGCCGATCAACCCGGTCGGGGAGACCTTCGGCACGATCGAGCTCCTCGCCCTCGGCCGGACCCACCTGCTCATGACCGCGAAATCGACGAGCCGGCCCGGCGTCCTCTGCGCCGTCGACCGCGCGACCGGGCAGTTCACCGAGATCGCCCGGGAACGACTCGACACCCATCAGGGCTACTACTCCAGACCTCGAGTCGGCGAGCTCGGGGGAGTGCCCGTCGTCATCCACCCGCCGCACAATCCCCGCTTCGCCGCCTCCGAGCGCGAACTTCCGCCCTATATCGTCTCGATCCACGGCGGACCCACCGGTCAGGCGACCCCGGACATGTCGGCACGCTCGAGTTTCTTCACCTCACAGGGCATCGGCGTCCTCGAGGTCAACTACGGCGGATCGACCGGCTTCGGCCGGGCCTGGCGGGACCGACTGCGCGGACAATGGGGGATCGTCGACGTCGCCGACACCGTGGCCGCCGTCGAAGGGCTCATCGCCGCCGGTCTCGCGGACCCGGAGCGCATCGCGATCTCCGGGGCCTCCTCGGGCGGGTGGACGGTGCTCTCGGCCCTGGCCGCCACGGACGTGTTCGCCTGCGGCACCTCCTACTTCGGTGTCACCGATCTCATCCGCTTCGTCGTCGACACCCATGACTTCGAATCCCATTACATCGACGGTCTCGTCGGACCCTGGCCCGAAGCTCAGGACGACTACATCCGCCGCTCGCCGATCCGCCGTGTCACCGAGATCGACGTGCCGGTGGCCGTCATGCAGGGCGACCGCGACCCGATCGTGCCGCCCTCACAGGCTCAGGAGTTCGTCGATACACTCGAACTGTTCGGAGTGGAGTACATTTACCGTCTGTACAAGGGCGAATCCCACGGCTTCGTCCGCGCCGAGACCATCATCGATTCCCTGGAAAGCGAGTTCCGATTCTATGCCGACGTCTTCGGAATCCCGCGCGGCGGCTGAGAGCCTCGGCCAACGCCGGGACGAGACGGGACACGCCCCGCACCCCGCCGAGGCGGTCGCCGCCCCCACCGTGCCCACCACCGTCCTGCCCGCCGCCACGACCACCGGCATCTGGCTGCCCGGAGTCCGGGACCCGCACCGCAGCTACATCGCCACGAGCCCCGTCCGCGAGGCCGCCGCAGCCGGGTTCGACATTCTCGCCGACCAGCTGCCGCCCGTCCCGCTGACCGCGCACTCGTCCGAGGACCACTGGGGTGCCGACGCCATCGGCCGTGCCGTCGGCCTGCTCACCGATCTCCACGTCGACCGCACCTCCTTCGGCTGGCGGCTGACCGCCTCGGCGGGAAGGGACGAACGACTCGAGGACTCTGCCCTCGATGAGGCGTTCGACGCGATCGCCGAATACGGTCAGTCCCGACCCGGTCAGATCCAACTCTCCCTGCCGGGGCCCTGGACGCTCGTGACCGCGCTGAGTCTGCGCTCGGGAGCCCGCGTCCTCGGCGATCACGGCGCTCGCCGCGACGTCGTGCAGGCGTACGCCTTCGGCATCGCCGCCTTCACCGACCGCATCGCGGGCCTGGGCATGCAGCCGACCGTCCGCCTCGTCGAATCCCGCCTCAGCCCGGTCCTCACCGGCACCTGGCCGAGCGTCTCCGGGTGGGCGAGCCTGCCCGCGATCAGCGAAACCCACGTGTGGGCGGCTCTCGAATCGACGCTGCGCCACCTGCCGCCGACCGTGCTCGCGCTGCCCAACCTCGATCCCCTGCACCTGCAGGGCAAGGAGATCCCCGCCGCCGAGGCGGTCCGCCGCACCGGGGCGACGGCGGTGTCCGTGCCGTTGGCGGCCCTGAGACCACACAGCTGGGAGCAGGCGGCCATCCTCGCCGAGGCGGGGCTCGGTCTCTGGATCCACCTGCCCACCGAGGCCGGTGGGCGACCGGATGCGGTCAACCACTGGACTGAGCGCATCCGCATCCCGTGGTCGCGCATCGGCATGGGGTCAGCGAGCCTGCGCGAAGTCGGCATCATCGCCGGTCCCGAACTGCCGATGACCTACCCGCCGCTGCTGGACGAGAGATGCGAACTCAGTCCCGAACACAATCGGGGGACCATGACCATCGCCGCCGGTCTGCGGCGCGCTCTTGAGGAGATCGAATGACCACCACACCGGAGAACGCGGGCTCGTCGAAAGAGAACCCGTCGAACGCAGACGCATCGAATGTGGATCTGTCGGACGTCGACCTCACGGACGCGGCCGCACGCGTGCAGGCCCATGCGCAGCTGACGGAGCGGATCGAGGAGTATCGGGCCGCGTACTACCAGGATTCCCTGCTCGTCTCCGACGCCGAGTACGACGACCTCGTCCACCGGCTCGAAGACCTCGAGAAGCAGTTCCCCGAACTCGTCACGGACTCCTCACCGACGCAGACGGTCGGCGGCGTCGTCGACACCTCGACCTTCGACCCGGTCGAGCACATCGGTCCGATGTACAGTCTCGACAATGTCTTCGACTACGAGGAGCTGCGAACCTGGTATGACCGTGTGCGGTCGGCCACCTCGGCGAAGTCGAAGTTCCTCTGCGAACTCAAGATCGACGGTCTTGCCGTCAACCTGCTCTACCGCAACGGGGAACTCGTGCGGGCCGCGACCCGCGGCGACGGCCGCATCGGTGAGGACATCACGGCGAACGTGCGCACCATCTCCGACATCCCGCACCACCTCGACACCGAGCATCCTCCGGCCGAGGTCGAGATCCGCGGTGAGGTGTTCTTCCCCATCGAGGAGTTCGGCGAACTCAACGCCGCGCTCGTCGCCGAAGGCAAGGCCCCCTTCGCCAACCCCCGGAACTCCGCGGCAGGATCGCTGCGCCAGAAGGACCCGGCCGTCACCGCCCGCAGGCCGCTGCACATGCTCGTCCACGGCATCGCCGTGTGGACTCCGGCCGATGATTCGCATCCGGAACCGGCCCGCCAATCCGAGGTCTACGAGCAGTTTCGGTCCTGGGGCCTGCCGATCAGCGACTACTTCAAGGTGCTGGAGACCGTCGACGAGATCGAAGACTTCATCTCCTACTACGGCGAGCATCGTCACGACGTCACGCATGAGATCGACGGCATCGTCATCAAGATCGATGACATCGCCGTGCAGGAGACGCTCGGGTACACCTCCCGTGCACCGAGGTGGGCGACGGCGTTCAAGTACCCGCCCGAGGAGGTCACGACGAAGCTCCTCGACATCCAGGTGCAGGTCGGCCGGACCGGACGGGTCACGCCGTTTGCGGTGATGGAGCCGGTGACCGTGGCCGGATCGACCGTGGAGCGGGCGACGCTGCACAACGGTCACGAGGTCAAACGCAAGGGCGTGCTCATCGGCGACACCGTCACACTGCGCAAGGCAGGGGACGTCATCCCCGAGGTGCTCGGACCGGTCGCGGCCCTGCGGGATGGGTCCGAACACGAATTCGTCATGCCGACCCACTGTCCGTCGTGCGGGACCGAGTTGGGAGAGCAGAAGGAAGGCGACAAGGACCTGCGCTGCCCGAACTCCAGGTCGTGCCCCGCGCAGCTGGCCAACCGCATCTTCTACCTCGCCTCCCGTGCGGCCTTCGACATCGAAGCCCTCGGCGAGGAAGCCGCACTCGCCCTCACGGCCCCGGCCGAGCCCGAGACGCCGCCGCTGACCTCCGAGGCCTTCCTCTTCGAACTCGCCGACGAGGATTCGCAGCTGCGGGCGTCGCTGGCGGATGTGAAGATCTGGCGGGACAAGAAGGTCAGGGGTGTGGCGACGGGGGAGCGGGAGCTCGTCCCCTACTTCTATACGCGTGGGACCGCGAAGAAGCCGAGCGCCCCGAGCGCGAACACGGAGAAGCTGTTCGACGAGATCAGGAAGGCCAAGGATCAGGATCTGTGGCGGGTGCTCGTGGCGCTGTCGATCCGACATGTCGGACCCACCGCCGCGCGGACTCTGGCGGCGAAGTTCCGTACCCTCGATGCCATCCGCACCGCCGAGCTCGAGGAGCTCTCCGAAGTCGAGGGCATCGGACCGACGATCGCGAAGAGCGTCCGCGATTGGTTCGACGTCGACTGGCATGTCGAGATCGTCGAGGAGTGGAAGGCCGCCGGGGTGCGGATGGAGGACGAAGAGGGCGACGCTTCGGCACAGACCCTCGACGGTCTGACGATCGTGGCCACCGGTTCGCTCAGCTCCTTCACTCGAGACGGGATCAAGGAGGCGATCCTCGGTGCCGGCGGCAAGGCCGCGGGCTCGGTGTCGAAGAAGACCGATTATGTCGTCGCCGGTGAGAACGCCGGGTCGAAGCTGGAGAAGGCCGAATCGCTGGGCGTGCCGGTCCTCGACGAAGACCAGTTCAGGACCCTGTTGGAGACAGGAGACCTCGACTGAGCACCGTCTGAGTTCCGAGCCGGGCGCCCCAAGGGAATTTATCTCGGGCCCGGGCGGTTCCATGGTGTGGCTGTTTACTCATTCGTGACCGAACTCGAAGTCCGGGTACAGACTCAGCCAAGCTCAGAGACAGCTTCGGATGGAAGAGTGTGGGACATGAGATGGATTCCCCGACTCCTCGCCGGTACCTGCGTGGTCGTCGCCGGCGCCCTGACGGCGGTGCCGGTGACGGCAGGACTGGCCGACCTGGTGCTCAATCCAGGACCGCAGTCGACCAAACGCAGTGCTCAGCCTGCTCTGACGTCCCAGCGCACGAACACACCGCCGACCAACCGCCCCGAGGAGTCGGCCGCTGCTGACGGCGGATCGCATCAGATCGTCGAAGGCACCATCGTCGACACCGCGGCCGCCGGCACCGACGCTGCCGGCATCGTCTCCACCGCCAGCACACTCGTTGCTGCCACCCCCGATGCCGCTCATGCTCGCGTGTCCGAGCTCGCCGCTGACCTGCAGGCCGGAGTCGCTGCTGGAGAGTTCGCCCAGGCCGACGCCGACCGGGTGCTCGCCGACATCGCCGGCTACATCCACGGCGAGCGCACCTGGCCCGAACGCCTCCCCGCCTAACCCACCCCTATTACTACTCGACGGCGGCGCAGCAACCTCGCGCGAGGTTGCTGCGCCGCCGTCGAGTAGTAATAGGGGTTTCGGGGAAGCTCACATCACGCCCACGAAACTGCGTCCGGGGAAGCGATTAGACTGGGTGGCAGTGTTAACGACGATGAAAGGCAGGGAATGACGGAGTCTTCCGCAATCACCCCCGAACAGGTGGAGCATCTGGCTTCACTGTCTCGGATCGCCATGAGCGAAGACGAGCTGAAATCGCTCGCCGGTGACCTGAGCACAATTCTGGGAAACGTCGCCAGGATCAACGAAGTGGCCGGCGACGATGTGCCCGCGACGAGCCATCCGATCCCGCTGACGAACGTCATGCGACCCGATGTCGTGGGCGAGACGCTGAGCAGCGAGCAGGCCCTGGCTTCGGCCCCGGCCGCAGCCGATGACAAGTTCCTCGTTCCGCAGATCCTCGGGGAGGTATGAGATGACAGAGATGACGAATAAGAGCGCACTCGAACTCGCGGCAGGACTGAAGTCCGGCGAGTTCTCCTCCGTCGAGGTCACTCAGGCGCACCTCGACCGCATCGCCGCCACCGAGGATGACTTCAACTCCTTCATCACCGTCACCGACGAGCTGGCACTGCAGACCGCGAAGGCCGTCGACGCCAAGCGCGCAGCCGGTGAGGACGTCCATGCGCTCGCCGGTGTGCCGGTCGCGCTCAAGGACCTCGTCGTCACCGAGGGGGTGCGCACGACCGCTGGTTCGAAGATGCTTGAGAACTGGGTGCCGCCGTACGAGTCGACGGTGCACAACAAGGTCAAGGCCGCCGGTCTGCCGGTGCTCGGCAAGACCAACCTCGACGAATTCGCGATGGGATCGACGACCGAGCACTCGGCTTTCGGTGACACCCGCAACCCGTGGAGCCTCGACCATGTTCCCGGCGGCTCCTCCGGCGGTGCGGCGGCTGCACTGGCCGGATTCCAGGCACCGCTGTCCGTGGGCACCGACACCGGTGGCTCCGTCCGCCAACCCGCCGCGTTCACCGGCACCGTCGGCGTCAAGCCGACCTACGGATCGATCTCCCGGTTCGGCATCATCGCCATGGCCTCAAGCCTCGACCAGGTCGGCCCGATGGGCCGGTCCGTCGCCGACGCCGCGGCCCTGCATGAGCTGCTGGCCGGACACGATCCGCTCGACTCGACCTCGCTGCCCGAACCGGTCGGCGGGTTCCTCGATGCCGCACAGACCAGTGACCTCAAGGGCAAGAAGCTCGGCGTGATCAAGCAGCTGCGCGGCGAGGGCTACCAGGACGGAGTGCGCGACGCGTTCTCCGCCGCCCTCGATGTCGCAGCAGCCGCCGGTGCCGAGATCGTCGAGGTCGACTGCCCGGCGATCTCCTATGCGCTCGACGCCTACTACCTCATCATGCCCTCCGAAGTATCATCGAACCTCGCCCGCTATGACGGCATGCGCTACGGTCTGCGGGTCGAACCCGAGTCCGGGCCCGTCACCGCGGAGACCGTCATGTCGGCCACCCGCGCCGCCGGTTTCGGTGATGAGGTCAAACGCCGCATCATCCTCGGCACCTACGCGCTGTCGGCCGGATACTTCGACGCCTACTACGGTTCGGCGCAGAAGATCCGCACCCTGGTCCAGAACGACTTCGCCAAGGCCTTCGAAGCCGCCGACGTCCTCGTGTCCCCGACCGCTCCGACCACCGCGCTGAAGTTCGGCGCGGAGAAGGCCGCGGATCCCATGGCCCTCTACCTCGGCGATGTCGCCACGATCCCGGCGAACCTCGCCGGCATCCCCGGTCTGTCGCTGCCGGCAGGACTGGCCGACGGTCTGCCCGTCGGATTCCAGATACTGGCCCCGGCCCGCGAAGACATCAAGCTCTACGAGGTGGCAGGACCGCTCGAAGCCGCACTCGAATCTGCCGGCGGACGTGTGCTCGACACTCTCGCGGAAGGACTGGAAGCCAAGTGAAATACGAAGACGCGATCAAGAAGTACGATCCGGTCATCGGCATCGAGGTCCACGTCGAGCTCGGCACCGCGACCAAGATGTTCGATGCCGCCCCCAACACCTTCGGCGGGGGACCGAACACGAACGTGACCCCCACGTCTCTCGGTCTGCCCGGGTCCCTGCCCGTGGTCAACGAGAAGGGCGTGGAGTACGCGATCAAGATCGGTCTGGCGCTCGGCTGCGAGATCGCCGAGACCTGCCGGTTCGCACGCAAGAACTACTTCTACCCGGACGTGCCCAAGGACTTCCAGACCAGCCAGTCCGATGAGCCCATCGCCTCCGAAGGTCAGGTCGAGGTCGAACTCGAGGACGGCACCATCGTCACCGTCCCCGTCGAACGCGCCCACATGGAGGAGGACGCGGGCAAGAACACGCATGTGGGCGGGGCCACCGGCCGCATCCAGGGCGCGGACCATTCGCTCGTCGACTACAACCGCGCCGGTGTTCCCCTCGTGGAGATCGTCACCCACCCGATCACCGGGACGGGAGAACGCGCCGCCGAGGTGGCCGCAGCCTATGTGCGCACGCTGAGGGACATCTTCCGCGCCCTCGACGTCTCCGAGGCCCGCATGGAACAGGGCAATGTCCGCGCCGACGTCAACGTCTCCCTGCGCGAGAGCCCCGATGCTCCGCTGGGCACCCGCACGGAGACGAAGAACGTCAACTCCTTCCGCTCGATCGAACGCGCCGTGCGCTTCGAGATCGCCCGCCAGGCGACCCTGCTCGAGGCCGGCGAGAAGATCGTCCAGGAGACCCGTCACTTCCACGAAGAGACCGGCGAGACCTCCTCGGGACGGCCGAAGTCCGATGCCGATGACTACCGCTACTTCCCGGAACCGGATCTCGTACCGTTGGAGCCCAGCCGCGACTGGGTCGAGCAGCTGCGGGCGACTCTGCCCGAGCTGCCGGCGCAGAAGCGTCGGCGGCTGCTCGCCGAGTGGAATTTCAGCGATCTCGAGATGCGTGACATCGTCAACGCCGGACTGCTGGAGGCCATCGAGGACACCGTGGCCGCCGGCACGAAGCCGGCCCAGGCCCGCAAGTGGTGGACCGGTGAGGTCGCCCGCCTGGCGAACCAGGAAGAGAAGCGCCCCACCGAGCTCGTCACCCCTGCACAGGTGGCCGAGCTCGTCGAGCTCATCGGTCAGGGCAAACTCAACGACAAGCTGGCCAAGGACGTCCTGTCCGGAGTCGCTGCCGGTGAGGGCGACCCCGCCGAGGTGATGAAGGCCCGTGACCTCGAGATCGTCGAGGACACCGGAGCTCTCGAAGCCGCAGTCGAGGAGGCCATCGCAGCCAACCCCGATGTGGTCGAGAAGATCAAGGGCGGAAAGATGCAGGCCATCGGTGCGCTCATGGGCCCGATCATGAAGGCCACCCGCGGTCAGGCCGATGCCGGCAAGGCCAAGGATCTCATCCTCGCGAAGATCAACGGCTGAGCTTCGACTCAGGATTGATCCAGCCACACCCTCTAGACTGTGCGTCCAAGGGAGCCGACCGGCTCCCGAGCACAGCGGAGGGTGTGGCTTTTCCGCATTCTCCTGCGGTCGCTGCCGATTCCCCTCGGCAGTCTGGGTGCCGCAGTCGTGCACCACACGCGTGGAGGTGAAACGGTGTCCGAGTGGAAGTCTCTGTGGAAGAGAGAGTGCGGGAAGACGGCCCCGATCTATCGGGTCCTCGTGCCCGAGAGCGTCAACGACGACGTCATGCGCGCGTGGAATGCCCGCGGCTACCGATACACGGCAGGAGCGCCGAGCGCGATCATGCTCACCGGCGGGATGGGCCGCAACTTCTTCCGCTCGAGTGTTCTCTTCAAAGGCGGCACCGCCGCCGGTACGGCCATGACCGCCGGATTCGCCGCACCCGGAGGGATCGCCCTGCTGTCAGGGTTCGGGGACGCGGCACTGACCTTCGGCGGGATGGGAGCGGCCACAGCGGTGGGCACCGGTATCTTCGCCGCCGTCACCGGGCCGAAATACCTGCGTGATCCGAAGCGCCTGAGCCGGAAGAATCGTTCCACGGCCACCGGCGCCCGCTGGATCACCCCGGCCAGCCTCGGCTATGTCGCCGGGCGCAAAGACGGGCGCGACACCGATGAGCAGCGTCTGTTCCACCTGGCCGTGATGATCGCCCGCAAGATCGTTCGGACCCGTGCGTGGACCCATCCGATCCTCAGAGACCATGTCTCGCGAGTCGACCTCGACCATGCTGTGGCATCCGTGGGCATCCGTCTGCAGGAACTCGTGAGCCTGCGGGAGGAGATCGAGGGCATCCGTGATGCGGGAACCGCGAAGTCGGTTGAGACCTATCTGCAGAAGCTGGCCGTCGCCTTCACCTCGATGGCGCATCGAGTCGAGTCGATGTACGAGTACTATGAACGGCTGCTGGAACTCGACGAGCAGCTCATGCTGCTGCACAACTCCGAACGCTCACGCGAACTCGGTGACCGCGTCCTCGACGTGCTCTCCCGCACCGCCGCCGACGATTCCGCCGACTGGCAGTTCCGGGAGCTGCGCATCGATGCGGAATCACAATCGTCGATCATCTCCGGTCTCGTCGCTGAACTCGACGAGACGGCCGATGACTTCGACGACTTCGACACCCGACTGGCCGCGGCACAGAAGTCGATCGACGAACTCGAGGCCTGAGTCCATCGACGAACTCGAGGCCTGAGTCCATCGACGAACTCGAGGCCCGATCTCCTCAGTGTCCGAAGGGGTCCGGGTCGACTCCCGGCATCCAGGAACGGCCGGGTTCGTTGTAGCCGTGGGCCGCCTGCGCACTTTTCCACTTCTTCGACCAGCGTTTGTCCAACCGGTCGACGTAGAGAGTCCCCTGCAGGTGGTCGTACTCGTGCTGCATGATGCGGGCGAACCAGCCTTCGGCGGTGAGCGTCACCGGCCGTCCCGATTCATCGACGCCGTTGACGGTGACCCGGTCGGCGCGCTTGAGGGGGAAGTCGAGACTGGGCACCGATAGGCACCCCTCGGACTCGTCCTCGGGATCCGGGCGGGTATCGGGGACTTTCGAGGCGATGAGGATGGGGTTGACGAAGGTGCCGCGGCGGCGGACGCCGTGATCGTCATCGGCGTTGAAGACGAAGATAGCCTTGCCGACGCCGATCTGCGGTGCGGCCAGGCCGACGCCGTTGCTGGCGTCAAGCGTCTCGTGCATGTCAGCGACGAGCGCGGCGAGAGCCTCGTCGAACTCGGTGATCTTCTCGGCCCGGCGATGCAGAACGGGCTCGCCGTAGACGACGATGGGATGAATAGCCATGAGCACAATCGTATCGGTATCGACGTCCGCGCCGCGCCCGGCACCCGTGCTGCCGCGGGCGCGAGAAGCCGGTCCCGATTGCTCAGCGGTTGAAGGGTCGTATGCGATCGACGTTCACGAGTCCTCGCCGCAGGAACGCCGAATGTTACACGATAAGTCGAATGGTTTCGCCGCGAGCGAACACGGATTGTTGAGCAACAATTCTGGGAACATGTTCAGGGGAGGCGTGGTTAAGATGAGCACAAGCCGTCTCGGACCACGAGATGCCAGCTGTCGCTCAATCCCTGTCTCAGCAGGTCTGCCAAACAGTGAGGGCCTGTGGCGGTGGGTGAATACAGAAGCGTGAAAGGACTTACATTGACCATCTTCAACAATGTCTCCGACCTGGTCGGCCGTACGCCGCTGATCCGCGTCAACAAGGCCAGCGAGCGAACCGGTGCCGAGATCGTCGCCAAGCTCGAGTCGTACAACCCCGGCAATTCCGTCAAGGACCGGATCGGCGTGGCCATGATCGACGCGGCAGAGAAGTCGGGTGAGCTCAAGCCCGGCGGCACGATCGTCGAGGCCACCTCGGGCAACACCGGCATCGCGTTGGCGATGGTCGGCACCTCCCGCGGGTACCAGGTGAAGCTGACCATGCCGGAGTCGATGTCGAAGGAGCGTCGTGCACTGCTGCGCGCTTTCGGTGCCGAGCTCGTCCTCACCGACAAGGCCGAGGGCATGAAGGGCGCTGTCGCCAAGGCTGAGGAACTCGCCGCTGACGGCGCTGTGCTCGTGCGCCAGTTCGAGAACCAGGCGAATGCTGAGATCCACAAGTCGACCACCGGCCCCGAGATCCTCGCCGACACCGACGGCAAGGTCGACATCTTCGTCTCCGGCATCGGCACCGGCGGCACCATCTCCGGTGCCGGCGCTGCCCTGCGCGAGGCCAACCCCGACGTCAAGATCGTCGCCGTCGAACCCGCCGCCTCGCCGCTGCTGACCGAAGGCAAGGCCGGCCCGCACGCCATCCAGGGCCTCGGCGCGAACTTCGTCCCCGGCATCCTCGACACCGAGATCTACGACGAGGTCGTCGCCGTTGAGAACGATGCCGCCATCGACCGTGCCCGTGAAGTCGCGAAGGAAGAGGGGCTGCTCGTGGGCATCTCCTCCGGTGCCGCGCTCGTTGCCGCCGAGGCGGTCGGCGCCCGGCCGGAGAACGCCGGCAAGCGCGTCGTCGCGATCCTGCCCGACTTCGGTGAGCGCTACCTGTCGACCCCGCTGTTCTCCGAGTACCTCGACTGACACCGAGGCATCGGCATGAGGGCGTCAAACTCCGGTTTGGCGCCCTCGCTGTCTCGGATCTGTCGACGAGAACGAGGCGGCACGGCCCGACCGAAGCGCAGCGACACACCGAGGCCGCACACCGAGGTGGCGCAGGTGCAGAATCAAAGCAGACCAGACACGACGAGTGAGCACGAGGACGGACATGATGAAAGCACTGTGGACGGCGGCCGCTGCGGCCGCGGGAGCGGCGGTCTATGGGCTCAGCCGCCCCGAGGTGCGCAAGACCCTGCGCGAAGACCTCGAGACCGTGCGCCGGCGTGATCCCGCGGCGACGAGTGATTTCGTCTCCTTGGTCTCGTATCCGGGAATGCACGCGATCTGGGCTCACCGCGGACTGCACAGGCTCTGGCAGCGCGATTCCGGCAAGACCCCGGCGCGTCTCATGTCGCAGATGGTGCGCACGCTCACCGGGGTCGAGATCCACCCGGGAGCGAAGATCGGCCGTCGGTTCTTCATCGACCACGCCAATGGAGTCGTCATCGGCGAGACCTCGGAGATCGGCGATGATGTCATGCTCTACCACCAGGTGACGCTCGGCGGCACCTCGATGGCGCAGACGAAGCGGCATCCGACGATCGGCAATCATGTGCTCATCGGCGCGGGGGCGAAGATCCTCGGTCCCGTCGTCGTCGGCGACAATTCTGCTGTCGGCGCCAACGCCGTCGTCGTCAAGGACGTCGCAGCGGATTCGAGTGCCGTGGGGATTCCCGCGACGGTGCGCGCGAAGAGGAAGCCCGACGCCGTCGTCGAGGAGACGGGGGCCGCCTCCTCCGCCTCTGGCGGCGCGAAGTCCAGCGCGGATGCCGCTGACTCGACGTCCTCCGCGGACGCGGAGAGCGCAGCGAAGTACCCGGACTTCGTCCTCGAGGATCCCGCGCTCTGGATCTGACCTCAGCCGAGCTTCCCGCGAAGTGCCCCGCCTCGGAGGTGGGGCACTTCTGTGTTCTCAGCCTCGATCGGTCCCCGTCCTCAGCCTCGATCGATCCCCGGGAATACTTCCATGACCATGTCTGTTAAGCTTTCAACTAGTTACTTCAAAATTGAAGCTAGTGAACGCAGTCCCGAGAAGCAGGAGCAGACATGGAATTCGGAATCTTCACCATCGGGGATGTCACGACCGACCCCACCGACGGCACCACGGTCAGCGAACACCAGCGGATCAAGAACACCGTGGAGATCGCGAAGAAGGCGGAAGAGGTCGGCCTCGACGTCTTCGCCACCGGCCAGCATCACAATCCGCCGTTCGTGGCTCCCGCGAACCCGCCGGTGCTGCTGGCCAATATCGCCGCACAGACACAGACGCTCGAACTCTCCACGGCGACCACGCTCATCACCACGACCGACCCCGTGCGCATCGCCGAAGACTACTCGTACGCCCAGCACCTCTCCGACGGCCGCATCAGCCTCATCATGGGGCGCGGCAACACCGGGCCCGTCTACCCCTGGTTCGGCAAGGACATCCGCTCGGGTGTTCCGCTGGCCGTCGAGAACTACAACCTGCTCTACCGTCTCTGGCGGGAGAAGAACCTCGATTGGGAGGGCAAGTTCCGCACTCCTCTCAACGGCTTCACCGTCACGCCCACTCCGCTGGACGAGGTTCCGCCCTTCGTCTGGCACGGTTCGATCCGCAGTCCCGAGATCGCCGAACAGGCCGCTTACTACGGTGACGGGTTCTTCCACAACAACATCTTCTGGCCCACCTCGCACACCGCCCGGATGGTCCAGCTGTACCGGCAGCGTTTTGAGTACTACGGGCACGGCACAGCGAGCCAGGCGATCGTGGGCCTCGGCGGACAGGTGTTCATGCGCAAGAACTCTCAGGATGCCGTGCGCGAATTCCGGCCCTACTTCGACAACGCCCCGGTCTACGGCCACGGCCCCAGCCTCGAGGACTTCTCGACTCAGACCCCGTTGACCGTCGGCTCGCCGCAGCAGGTCATCGAGCGGACCCTGGGCTTCCGGGACTGGGCCGGGGACTACCAGCGCCAGCTGTTCCTCATCGACCATGCCGGGCTGCCGCACAAGACCGTGCTCGAGCAGCTCGACCTCCTCGGCGAAGAGGTCATCCCGGTGCTGCGTGAGGAATTCGCGAAGGGTCGGCCCGCCGATGTCCCCGACGCCCCGACCCACGAATCGCTCGTCATCCGCCACCGCGAGGGCCGCGACCCGGTCCCCGGCGGCGCACCCGGTTCGCGAGCATACGAGGATCGGCAGGCACGCGCCGCCGAAGCGAAGAAGGAAGGAGCCGACCAGGCATGAGCACGCAGACGATGAAGATCGTGGCCGTGAACACCTCGCTCAGCGAGGACTCGACCACACTCAAACTCACCGAACGGATCCTCGCCACAGCCGCCTCGGTGGGGGAGTCCGTGGGCACCGAGGTGGACACCGAGATCATCAACGTCCGCAGCCTCGCCACTGCGCTCACGGATATGACCCTGACCGGCTTCCGGTCCGAAGCGCTGGAGGCGGCGTTCACGACGGTCGCGAACGCGGACGCCATCGTCTCGGTCGCCCCCGTCTACAAGGCCGCCCCGGTCGGGCTGCACACACTGTTCTGGCAGCTCATCGACGATCGGACGCTGGCACGCACCCCCGTGCTCATCGCCTCCACCGGCGGCACCGCCCGACATTCCCTGGCCGGGGACGCGGTGCTGCGGCCGATGCTCGCCTATCTCAAGGGCATCGTCGTGCCGACCACGGTCTTCGCCGCCACCGACGACTGGGGTTCCGTCGAAGGCGGCCGGGCGCTCAATGCGCGCATCCGGCAGGCCGCCGAAGAGCTCGTCTCGCTGACCGCGAGCCTGACCGGGCTCGGAGTCGATGACCTCGCCGAGGCGGACGACCCGGAATCCGCGCCCGCACGATCCGTCTTCGGCGCGGTTTCGGGTGAGCGCGGCGGAGATGAGTTCGACCCCGAACGCATCACTCCGTTCGCGCAGCTGCTCGAGGGCTGAGATGACCGAGATCAGATTCGGCCTCGGCCGGGAGGCCCTGGCGCAGAACGCCTGGCGGACCTACTTCGAGACATCGCAGCGGGTCCGCCAGGCCCTCGAGGCGCAGCTGAAGAACGATGCGGGTCTGACCGTCAGTGACTACAACACGCTCCTCCTGCTGTGGGAGGCGCCCGAGCGGACGCTGACGATGAGTGCCCTGGCCAGGAAACTCGTGTTCTCGCCGTCGCGACTGAACTACCGGATCAAGGTCCTCGAAGACTCGGGGCTGGTGACGAAGACTCCGTGTCCCGAGGACGGGCGTGCCCACAATGTGGCGCTCACCGAGGCCGGGGCGCAGGCGTTCCTCGCCGCCGGATCGCAGCACAAGGACTATGTCGACGAGATCTTCTTCGAGCATGTCAGCGATGAGGAGCTTGAGGTCCTCCAGTCGGTGTTCGCGCGGATCGGACGCGCTCTGCCTGAGTGACGAGGCCGGTCATCTCAGAGTGATGAAGGTCTCGGCGCCGGTTCGGGCGGCGTGTCAGAATGAGGGCATGTCCATCACCACGATCGCATTCCCGAATTCCGAG
Organism: Brevibacterium sp. S111; assembly: GCF_004745075.1. Classification (GTDB taxonomy): domain Bacteria; phylum Actinomycetota; class Actinomycetes; order Actinomycetales; family Brevibacteriaceae; genus Brevibacterium. The sequence continues at coordinate 214,599 of NZ_RHFH01000006.1, read as the reverse complement.
CTCCGCAACCGGGTGATCGCCCAGATCCCCGCCCACCAACGGGCCAATGTCGACCTCGTCGTCTTCTCCGATGCCGAGCGTTCGCCGAAGCTCAGCCACGATGACGTCGACGTCGTCGTCCTGCCGTATCTGAATTCCGGCCCGACCATCGAGATGCTCGACGAGCTGACGAACCTGCGGCTCGTCATCACCCAGACGACCGGTTACGACCCCGTGGCGCATCTGCCCGAGCGCGGCATCGAGGTCGCGACCGCCTCGGGAGTGCACACCGGAGGAACCGCCGAGCTCGCGCTCGCCCTGACCCTGGCGAGCCTGCGCGGCATCGATGACGCCGTGCGCTCACAGGTCTCCCGGACGTGGGAGCATCACCGGTACCGGTCCCTGCAGGATCGTCGGGTGATGATCGTCGGCGTCGGCGAGATCGGTTCGGCCATCGCCGACCGATTCGACCCGTTCGAAGTTCAGCTCACCCGTGTCGCCTCGAGTGCGCGTGAGGACGACCGCGGCAAGATCCACGGCGTCGATGAGCTGCCCCAGCTGCTTCCCCACACCGAGGTGGTCGTGCTCATCACCCCGCTCAACGAGGGCACGCACCACCTCGTCGATGCCGAGTTCCTCGGACTGCTGCCCGACAATGCGCTCATCGTCAATGTCGCCCGCGGCAAGGTCGTCGATACCGACGCTCTCGTGGCCGAGCTGACGACCGGGCGCCTCCACGCCGCTCTCGACGTCACCGACCCCGAGCCGCTGCCGCGGAATCACCCGTTGTGGGGGACGCCGAATACGCTCGTGACTCCGCATGTCGGCGGGGACACCTCGGCCTTCGAGCCGCGGGTCGTGAAGATCCTCGCCGAGCAGGTCCGCCGGATCAACGACGGTGAGAAACCGGTCAACCTCGTCAAGATCTGAGGCACCGACAATAGGTCATGAGAGCCTGACCTAAGCAGGGTCGAATCGTCGGCTGAGCGACCGACTCTCGCATGGTGCCCAGGAGAGGTTCCACCATGCGAGAGTCGGGCGTGCGGATGCTGGAATCGGGCGTAGCATGCCTGCATGAGCATCGATACGAACACGAACACCCCCGACATCAAACCCCGTTCCCGCGATGTCACCGATGGGCTCGAAGCCACCGCTGCGCGCGGCATGCTGCGCGCCGTCGGCATGGGCGACGACGACTGGGTCAAACCCCAGATCGCCATCGCGACCTCGTGGAACGAGATCACGCCCTGCAATATGTCGCTGCAGCGCCTCGGCCAGGCCTCCAAAGAAGGTGTCCACGAGGCCGGCGGCTTCCCGTTGGAGTTCGGAACCATCTCGGTCTCCGACGGCATCTCCATGGGCCATGAGGGCATGCACTACTCGCTGGTCTCCCGCGAGGTCATCACCGACTCCGTCGAAACGGTGATGAGTGCCGAGCGGCTCGACGGTTCGGTCCTCATGGCCGGCTGCGACAAGTCGATTCCCGGAAAGCTCATGGCCTCCGCCCGCCTCGGGCTGTCCAGCGTGTTCCTCTACAACGGTTCGATCATGCCGGGGACGGCGAAGCTCTCGGACGGCTCGGAGAAGGAAGTCACCCTCATCGACGCCTTCGAAGCCGTCGGCGCCTGCCGGGCGGGGACGATCACCCAAGGTGACGTCGACGCCATCGAGCGCGCCGTCTGCCCCGGTGAGGGTGCCTGCGGCGGAATGTACACGGCGAACACCATGGCCTCTGCGGCCGAAGCCATGGGCATGTCGCTGCCCGGCTCGGCCGCCCCGCCGGCCATCCACCGCAACCGCACGATGTTCGCGCGGAAGTCTGGCGAAGCCGTCGTCGAACTGCTGCGTCGCGGCATCACGACGAAGGACATCATCACGCGCGAATCGCTGCACAATGCGATCGCCGTGGTCATGGCCTTCGGCGGCTCGACCAATGCCGTGCTCCACCTGCTGGCCATCGCCCACGAGGCCGGTGTCACCCTCGAGCTCGACGACTTCAACCGCATCGGCGATAAGGTCCCGCACCTGGGCAACGTCAAGCCCTTCGGCCAGTACGTGATGAACGACGTCTTCAAGATCGGCGGCGTGCCCGTGATCATGAAGGCCCTGCTCGACAACGGGCTGCTCAACGGCGACTGCATGACGGTGACCGGCAAGACCGTGGCCGAGAACCTCGAGTCCATCAACCCTCCGGACCCGGACGGGAAGATCCTGCGGGCCCTGAACAATCCGATCCACGCCACCGGCGGTCTCACCGTGCTGCAGGGATCGCTGGCACCCGAAGGTGCCGTGGTGAAGTCGGCCGGCTTCGACGCCGACGTCTTCGAAGGCACGGCGCGCGTGTTCAACCAGGAGAAGCCGGCCATGGACGCCGTGCTCAACGGTGAGCTGAAGAAGGGCGATGTCGTCGTCATCCGCTATGAGGGTCCCAAGGGCGGCCCCGGAATGCGCGAGATGCTCGCGATCACCGGAGCCATCAAGGGCGCAGGAATCGGCAAGGACGTCCTGCTGCTCACCGACGGCCGATTCTCCGGAGGATCGACCGGTCTGTGCATCGGCCACATCGCTCCCGAGGCCGTCGACGGCGGCCCGATCGCACTCGTCGAGGACGGGGACCAAATCACCGTCGACATCGCCGCTCGCTCCATCGAGCTCCACGTCGATGAGGAGGTGCTCGCCGAACGTCGCAAGACCTGGACGATCCCGGACAACCACCGCCTGACCGGTGTGCTCGGCAAGTACGCGAAGCTCGTGCAGTCGGCGTCGAAGGGCGCGGTCTGCTTCTGAGCATGTCCTGATCAGCCGCTGACCGTCGTCCGCGGCAGAACGAACACCAGCGCCGAGGTGGCGCAGACGATTCGTCTGCGCCACCTCGGCGCTTCTGTGCGTTTTCCGTTGGCACTGCCGAAGCAGGGAGAGGGAACGGAGGAAGCAACTGGGGCCGCTGCCTGTCGGCAGCGGCCCCAGCCACTCAGACGAGAATCACCTGAGGATCACTTGAGCTTGTCAGATCCCTTGACGTATCCGATCTTCGTCCAGTCGGGGCTTTCGAAGCCGAAGGCGCCGTAGTTGGCGAGGTCGGGGTTGACGACGAAGAAGTCGTAGGACTGCCACAGCGGGATGACGCCGGCGACGTCCCAGAGCTTATCGTCTGCCTGATTCATCAGATCTGCTCGCTCGTCTTCATCGGTGGAAGTCGCTGCCTTGTTGAGGAGCTTGTCGACTTCCTTATCACCGATGTTGCTGAAGTTCTGGCCGCCATTGGTCTTCCAGATCGAGTCGCCGCTGGAGAGGAACGGGTTGCCTGAGTAGCCGAACAGCGTCATATCGTACTTGCCGGGATCGATGTACTTGGCGAAGAGATCCGTCGGCGGAACCTTGTGCTCCTTGACTGTGACACCGATCTCCTTGAGGTTCTCCTGGACAACGGGCAGGACTGCTTCGTTCGTCTTCGAACCGTCGTTGTAGACGTATTCGAGTGTGATCGGCTCGCCGTCCTTCGTCGCCTTGCCCGAGTCGTCGTACTCGTAGCCGGCGTCTTCGAGCATCTTCTTTGCGGCGTCCGCGTCAGCATCGGCGCGACCGTCAGAGGTGTCCTTGTACCCGTTCTGATTGGTCATGAGCATGCGGTTGTTGAGCTGCTCGGTGTCCTTCGGGTAAGGCATCGTCGAGTTGACCGAGAGGAAGATCTCCTTGCGGTCGAGGGTCTTGAAGACCGCCTGGCGCAGAGTCTCATCAGCCAACGGTCCGCCCTTTTCACCGTTGAGAGTGATGTGGCTCCAATCCGGTGCTGATGCGCGGCGCAGTTCGGCACCATTGTCGATCATCGGCTTGACGACAGAGTATTGGGCAGGAACCGTGGTCTCAATGGCATCGAGCTGTCCGTTCTGGAAGCTTGAGGCCGCTGCCGAAGGATCTTCGATCGTGGTGATGAGGACAGAATCCAGGGGAGCCTTGTCTCCCCACCAGTTGTCATCGGGCTCCATCTGGACGGTCTTGTTCTTCGAATCGATCTTCTTGACCTTGTACGGTCCTGCGGTGACCTTCGGACCATCGACCCACGCATCGTTGAAGGTCTTTGCATCCTTGACGAGAGAGTCGGGGGCAACGTCGGCCAGCCCCTTCCAGTCCGCGTAAGGTTCTTTGAACGTCACCCTGGCAGTGAGGTCGTTGTCGCCTTTCTCGATCTTCTTGACCTGGTCATAGCCCTCGGAGGACACGATATTGTAGTCCTCCTTCGACCCGTCCATCGTCTTGAAGACATTTTCAATGGACTTGTAGTCGATCGGAGTGCCGTCCGACCACTTCATACCCTCGTTGAGTTCGATCTCGACGACGAGAGGATCCTCGGAGACCACGTCGAGGCGTTTCGTGTAGTTCTTGTTCGGGACGACCTCGCCATCGGCCGTGTAGCTGTACAGATCGGGATAGATCATATCCATCATGTCGTTGGTATTGGTCTCGTATCCGTCGAGATTGAGGATGTTCCAGTTCGCGGGGAACGCATTGTTCGTCAGTCGCAGGTCGCCTCCGTCGCCGACCTCACCGCGGTCTTTCGCATTGATCTCATTGGCGCTGGCGTCGAGCGCATTGTCATCGCCGTCCTTGCCGCCGCCTTCGGGTGCTTGAGAACACCCTGCCAGCGCGAGACCCGCGATTGCCATGGCGGCGACTCCGCAGGTGAACTTCTTTCTGAGAATCATTTTCTGCATCTCCTTTGATTTCGAGGCCGCCGCCTTGCGACGGTATTCGGCCGGTGCGGGGCTGAGAAGCTGAGCCGGTGGTGTCCTCACCACGAACTCACATGGTGGTCAAGCTCTTGAGACGTTGCTTGTTGGATGCTCCTTTACGGTTCGGGCGCGCAGTCGAACGGCCGGGGGCGAGTGACAGCCGGCAAGAGCGATGAGTTCTCTCGTCATCGGGACTCACCAAAACCGGAGAACGCCTCGGCATCGATCGTGGTGCTGCGGTGAGCCCGGGCCTTGGCCGGATCAGGGATCGGAACTGCAGCAAGCAGCTCGCGGCTGTACGCGTGCCGCGGGTCGTCGAAGACGTTTGCGGTGTCTCCTATTTCGACCAGCTTTCCGGACTTCATCACCGCGATGCGGTCGGAGATGTGACGGACGACCGACAGATCGTGGGAGACGAATAGGAAGCTCACGCCCAATCGGGACCTGAGGTCGGCAAGCATCTTCAGCACTCCGGCCTGAACAGTGACGTCCAGGGCGCTGGTCGGCTCGTCGAGAACGATGAGTTTCGGCTCGCAGGCCAGTGCGCGAGCCACCCCCACACGCTGTCGCTGACCGCCGGAGAACTGGGCCGGATACCGAGAAGCATGTTCGGGCGTGAGGCCGACGGTCGTCAGCAGCCAATCGACCCGCTCATTCATACGTTCCTTGCTGTACCCCTGAACCTGCATCGGCTCCTTGAGGATGTCGCTGATCGGCATCCTCGGATCCAGTGCCGCCATCGGGTCTTGGAACACTACCGTCACGTCGCTGCGCATCGTCGCTCGGTCTGCGCGAGTGAGCGAAGAAGTGTCTTTGCCGTTGATCCTGATCGTGCCCTTCTGCGGCTTGCGCAGCTGCATGATCTCCAGCAGGGTAGTGGTCTTACCCGATCCGGATTCACCGACCAGAGCAAGGCATTCGCCTTCACGGATGTCGAACGAAATGCCGTCTACGGCCCGTTGCTCGCCGATCTTCTTACGGATGAGCGCACCCTTGGTGATAGGGAAGATGCGTTCGAGGTCGGTCACCTCGAGGACGACGGGACGCTTCTCCCGAGGGAGGAGGGTCTCGGAGACCTCAGCAACTTTGGCCATCGCCGAACCCGCGATGCTCTTCGATTCGCTCGGATCGTCGAGATCGATACGCGGCACTGCGGCCAAGAGATCTCGGGTGTACTTCTCCCTGGGTCTGTAGAAGATCTCCTCGACATCCCCTTCCTCAACCATCCGCGATTCCTTCATGACCAAGACGCGGTCGGCGAACCCGGCCACCACGCCCATGTCATGCGTGATGAGAACGGTGGCGGCACCAAGCATTTCCTGTGCCGACTTGAGCAGGTCCATCACCTGCGCCTGGATAGTGACGTCCAGGGCGGTTGTCGGTTCGTCGGCGATGATGAGTTCGGGTTCATTGGCGATCGCCATGGCGATCATGGCTCGTTGCCGCATTCCGCCGGAGTACTCGTGCGGATACTGTTTGGCGCGCCTGCTCGGATCCGGGATGCCGACAGAGTCGAGGAGTTCGACCGAGCGCGCATCAGCTTTGGCTTGTGATACCTCGGGGTGATGGATCCGAACGACCTCGGAGATCTGTCGACCGACTTCGTAGACGGGAGTCAAAGCCGACAATGGGTCCTGGAACACCATCGAAACCGTGTTTCCGCGGAGGGTGGACAGTTGTCTGTCATTGAGCTCGAACATGTTGCGGCCGAGCAGGTCGATGCGACCAGAGACGCTCGCGTTGACCGGCAGCAGCCCCATCACGGCCAGCGAACTGACGGATTTGCCCGAACCGGATTCCCCGACGATCGCCAGGGCCTCGCCCTTCCTGACCTCGTAGGACAGGTTCTGGACCGCATGAACGGTGTTGGTTTCGGACGGGAACGATACGCTCAGATCGTTCACTGTGAGCACAGTGTCAGTCATTGTCATCGGCCTCAGAGTCTGCTGGAATCGCTGGTCGGGTCGAGGGCGTCTCGCAGCGCCTCGCCCATCATGTTGATGGAGATGACGAGCGCCGCGAGCACCATTGCGGGCGGGATCCAGGTGTACGGAGCTGAGATGTTGTAGTCCTGGAGCACAGTTCCCAGCGAGACCTGCGGGTACTGAATGCCGAAGCCGATGAACGACAGACCGGTTTCGCCGAGGATCGCAGCACTGACGCCGAGCGTCGTGTCGATGATGATCCAGCTGGCGATATTGGGAATGATGTGACGCAGGATGTTGACGACAGGATTGACTCCCATGAACTTGGCCGCTTCGACGTATTCGGTCCTGACCAGCTGCTGGGTCATGGCGCGCAGGACACGAGCGGTGAGCATCCAGGCGAACAGAGACAGCAGCGGGATCATCCACAGCCATGATGCCTGTTGGAGCGCCGGGCTGAAGAGCATCATCAGCAGAAGCGCGGGGACGACGAGGAAGAGGTTCGTCAGGTTGACGAGGAATCCGTCGGCAATCGCGCCCCATTTTCCTTTGCTGCTGACGTAGCCGGCAACGGTGCCGACGAGTACTGCGAGGAGCGAGGTGAGGATGGCGGTGCCGATACCGATGACCAGCGAGATCCTCAGTCCCTGCATGGTTCGGGCGAAGATGTCGAGTCCGTTTTCGTTGACTCCGAACCAATGGTACTGCGTCGGTCCGGTCAGTGAATTCGCGAGATCGCGTTCGAACGGCCCGTACTGGTAGATCATCGGCGCGAAGATCGCGACGAGGATCAGCAGCACGAAGGTCGTCAGTCCGATCCAGGCACCCGAGCTGCGGAAGAACCTGCGTCGGATGAGAGCCGTCCGTCCGAGGGGTGCCGGCACGTGAACATTCTCGTCGGTCCGGTCCGGATCTGGCACATGTGTCGGATCTGGTGTACCGAGCGTCGTGTTCCAGACTCCTGAACTCTCTTTACTCAATGCTCTCACCTCACCCGGGGATCGAGGACGCCCTGCAGGAAATCTGCAAGGGTTGCTGACAGCAGGGTCAGTACGGCTGTGTAGAGCACAACTCCCACCGTTCCGTTCACGTCGGCCAGCGAAATCGAGGAAATGGCGAAGCGGCCGATGCCTTGCCAGTTGAACATGAGCTCAACGAACAGCGAGCCGGCGAAAGCCGCCCCGACTGCAAACGCGAAGTACTGTCCCATGGGGATCAGAGCCATGCGCAGACCGTGGCGTGTCATCGCTTGGCCGCGGCGAAGCCCCTTCGCGCGAGCCGTTCTCAGATAGTCGCTGCCGAGCACGTCAAGGGCCGTGACTTTCATATACCTGGAATACGAAGCTGCGGCAGTTGCGGTGAGAACGATCGTCGGCATCACCAGAGCCTTGATCTGATAGGAGATCGCGTCCCATGACCCGGGCTCGAGGAGAGGATTGATGGGGTTGATAGCCGGCAGACCCCAGCCGGTGAGGTCGAGGACACCTTGGTTGATCTGTTGGACGATGAGGATGATCACCGGTGTCGGAAGGGCCAGGATGAGAAACGAACCGAAGGTGAAGGCCCGGTCGTCGATCGAGCGGCGGCGAACAGCCGAGACCATTCCGAGGGCGACGCCGAGAACGGTTCCGATGATCGTACCGAGCAGCACCAGGCGCAGGCTGATGGGCACACGGTTGAGCAGCTCTTCCCAGACCGGGACCATCGCCTTATTGGTGCCTGTGGTGACGCCGAGGTCACCGCGGACCAATCCGCCGAGCCAGTTCGCATACCGCTGGAACAGCGGCACATCCGGATTGATGTTGCGAGCATCCAAGTACTGCTGCGCGGTCTCGAGGGGGACCGGTTCCTTCGCGATGGGAGGGTAGAGGATTGCTTCGGGATGCATCAGGCCGGCGGCCAGAAGGTAGGCGAAGCTGGAGGCGACGAATGCCAGAATCAGGTAGGTCAGTGTTCGGATGGACATGAACCTAAGCACTGAGACTCCTTTGTCGTTTGCTCAGGTTGGGGAAAGTCTTCATTCCAGGTGGAACCCTTGTGGTCGACGGTGATCAGATGTGACGTGTACTACATTCAGGGTATCCGACATTTGGACAATTTCAGCAAGGCATCCTAAAAAATTTGACGATATGATTAGTCTCGTGATTTGGATAGATGTCGCCATCGTGGCTATCGGGGCCGTTGCCGCGGTCGCGGTGAGCGATGTCCTGGAACATCGAAATCTGCCGACATGGCCGGTTGGGCTCATCGCGGTGGCTGGGTTCATCTTCGCGGGTCTGACTTACAGTTCATGGCTTGCGGCTGGTGCTCTGGGTATCGGCTGCGGGGCGCTGATCGTGTCTGCACGAGGATTTGTTCAGATGGTGATGGAGCGACGCAGTCGTCGCACGGACTCGCGGACAGACCGAGGGGAATGACATGCGCATCGTCGTACTCGATGACTATCAGCAGGTGGCCGCGGATTTCGCGGACTGGTCCCGTCTTGACTCCGAGGTCGAGTTCGTCCACCGTCCCATCGTCGACGACGATGACCTGGTCAAGGTGCTCACCGGCGCCGAGGTGGTCGTGGCGATGCGGGAGAGAACCGCGTTCACGGCCGGCCGACTGGCACGACTGCCGGATCTGCGGCTGCTCGTGACCACGGGGCGGGTGAATGCCTCCATCGATGTGGAGGCGGCGCATACGCAGGGGATCGTGGTCTGCGGAACCGAGTCGACCACCTCGGCGACGCCGGAGCTGACCTGGGGACTCATCCTCTCCGTTCTGCGCAGCATCCCGGCCGAGGACGCCTCGGTCCGCAGCGGAGGCTGGCAGACGAGCGTCGGGGGAGACCTCGACGGACACCGCCTCGGCGTCGTCGGTCTGGGCCGGCTGGGAACGAAGGTGGCCAGGGTGGGTGCGGCCTTCGGGATGGACGTCGTGGCGTGGAGCCAGAATCTCGAGGCCGAACGGGCCGCAGCACTGGGGGTGCGAGCGGTGAGCAGGGAGGAACTGTTCTCGACCGCCGACGTCGTCACGATCCATTACAAGCTCAGTGAGCGCAGCCGTGCTCTGGTCTCGGCAGCCGAGCTTCAACTCATGAAACCAGACAGCATCCTCGTCAACACCTCCCGGGCGGGACTCGTCGACACCGACGCGCTCATCGCGGCACTGGAGGCGGGACGGATCCGCGGCGCGGGACTCGACGTCCATGACCTCGAACCACTGCCGGTCGGCCACCGTCTGCGCAGCACCCCGCGCACGGTGCTCACCCCGCATCTCGGCTATGTCACCGAGGACACGTACCGGATCTTCTTCACTCAGGCAGTTGAGGACATCGAAGCCTGGGCCGCAGGCGAGCCGATCCGCGTCCTCGGCTAGAGACCCCAGCCGCTGACGACGACGAAGCCGCCGGAGAGTCGGAACTCTCCGGCGGCTTCCGCATTGCCCGGCGGGCCCTGCCAAGGGGCGGTCCGCCTCGGTGAGGGCCGGCCTGTCAGGACAGTGTCAGTTGACCTCGGCGGGATCGGCAGAGACGCGGCCGCCGTTCTCCAGCGCATCGATCGACGCGATCTCGGAATCGCTGAGCTCGAAGTCGAAGACGTCGAAGTTCTGCGCCATCCGGTCGCGGTTGTTCGACTTCGGGAAGAGGATGTGGCCCTTCTGCAGGTGCCAGCGGATGATGGTCTGGGCCCAGGACTTGTCGTGGGCCGCGGCGATCTCACCGATGACGGTGTTCGCGTAGTCGACCTGGCCCTGGCCCAGCGGTCCCCAGGCTTCGATCCTGATGTCATTGGCTGCCAGCACGGGACGAGTGTCGACCTGCTGGAACTGCGGGTGGCACTCGATCTGGTCGACAGCCGGGATGATGCCGGTGTCGAGGATCTCCGGAAGGTAGCGGTGGTCGAAGTTCGATACGCCGATCGAGGTGGTCAGCCCCTGGTCGCGGTAGGCGGGGAAGGCCTCCCAGGTTTCGACGGAGTTCTTGTTCTCCGGGGTCGGCCAGTGGATGAGGTAGAGGTCGACGTGGTCGAGGCCGAGCTTTTCGAGGCTCTCGCCCAGCGCCCGCTTGGACTCTTCGGCACCGTGGCGGTCGTTCCACAGCTTCGTGGTGACGAAGAGCTCGTCGCGGGCGATCCCGGACTTCGCGATCGCTCGGCCCACGCCCTCCTCATTGCCGTAGATGGCAGCCGTGTCGATGTGGCGGTAGCCGACTTCGAGGGCATCGGTGACGATGCGCTCGGTCTCCTCGGGGTCGACCTTGAAGACACCGAAGCCCAACTGCGGGATCGTCTTGCCGTCGTTGAGGGTGAGTGTGGGAACCGTCATGGTGCCGCCTTTCGTCACGGGTTGTGTGGTGGTCTTGCCACGAGCCTATAACGTCAAGGTCGACGGTGGAATTCCATGGCCACGTCCCAGGTGTGAGGCGTGAAGCAGTCATGTGCCAGAACTGTCACTGCCTGCTCCGGCCCGGCCAGAGCGGTGAGAATAGGCTGAGGGTATGCAGCAGCGAAGCAGACGACGACCCCGGCAGACACCGCTTGCCCTCACCGTGACGGCAATCCTCCTCGGCCTGGTCGGATGCCTCCCGACCCCCGACCTCAGCGACCGGGCCGAAGAGATCGCCGGTGTGCTCTCTGGCATGCCCGGGGTCGATGACGTCGACCACTCCTATCGGAACGGGTTCGATTCCGGTCAGGTACTCGACTTTCGAGTCCGGATGGGGACCGGAGCCGCTGACGACGAAGCCATCGATGTCGTAACAACGCTCAATGCCGAAGTCGGATCAGAGTTCGCAGACTACAGTCGTGGGCTGACGCTGGGGTTCGAGGACTTCACAGCAGATATTCGAGGCGTGCCCGATGCTGATCAGCTGCGGCCGCGGCTGGTGGGGATGAAGAAGCTGAACGCGTCACTGCATCCCGACCATATCAGCTGGCAGATCCGCAATGACACGGACATGGCGGACTCGTTGGATGTCCGGGGCTTGAGCGCCGACGCTGACACCGCTGTCTCCGCTGTCCGAGCCGTGGTCGGACGAGACCGGGTGCAGGCCACCGTCGCACCCCATCGGCAAGCCGCGTGGACCGTGATGTTCCCCTATTCCGCACAGGAGCAGAACAGGTTGGCCGGGGTGCTTCGACCGAGTATTCCCGAAGTGGAGAAGGTTGAGATCAGCGACGACCGACTCAACTCTGTGACCGCGCGTCTGGAAGCCGGAACGGATGCAGCACCGCGCCTGATGACGATCATCGACAGGATCGATGCCGGGACCTCACAGCCGTGGACGCTCTCGTGGACGGCAGGGCAGCCGACTCACAGCGGCAGCGGTTTGGCGACCGGAGCGACCGTGAGCGTCGGAGGATGCGACTACGTGCATGACAGCAAGTGGGAGCGTGAGCCCGACGAATACTACACCCCCAGTGCGCTCGCGGTCCGCGATCAGCTGCGAGGAAAGTATGACACCTGCGGCTGAGCCCAGGGTCGCGGATCTGCGCAGTCGACGCCGGCCGTCGGAAGGTCAACTTCGCCCTTCGTCCTGAGCCCGCTTCTTGCCCGTGGACTCCTCGGCAGCGACCTGAGCCTCATCGAAGACGGAAGGAGCCTCGGTGCCGTTCTCGTTTTCGTCTTCGCGACCGGGTGTGTGCAGATTGAATCGGATGATCGCCCAGCGGAAGAGGAAATAGTACACGACGGCATAGGCCAGGCCGATGACCAGCAGGAGGAGGACGGGGCCGATGCCTCCTGACAGTTCGGAGGCGCGACCCAGGTTGAGCAGGTAGTCCAGAGCGCCGGCAGAGAAGCCGAACCCGGATTTGATGCCGAGCGCATTCACCAGCGCCAACGACGAACCGGTGAGCACGGCATGGACCGCGTAGAGCGGGAACGCGACATAGGCGAATGCGTATTCGAGCGGTTCCGTGATTCCGGTGATGAAGGCGGTGAGAGCCACGGAGAGCATGATGCCGCCGACGACCTTGCGGCGCTTCGGATGGGCGGTGCGATAGATCGCCAGGGCCGCGGCCGGCAGGGCGAACATCATGATCGGGAAGAAGCCGGTCATGAACGATCCTGTCCAATCAGCAGTGCCGTCCACCCCGGAGAAGAAGCACGTGATGTCGCCGTGCACGGTGTCTCCCGAGGAATTCGTGCACGAACCCAACTGGAACCACGGCAGATTGTTGAGAAGGTGATGAAGCCCGAATGGGATGAGGAGTCGGTTGACGGTGCCGAAGACGAATCCAGTGCCCGGGTTGGCGCCGTGTTCCATGAGGAAGCCGCCCACGCCCTTGTTGATGAGAGTGTCGAAGACAGGGTAGATGAGGCCCATGATCACAGCGATGAACATCGAGGCGATCGCGGTGACGATCGGAACGAAGCGGCGACCGCCGAAGAAACCGAGGTAGGTCGGAAGTTTGATCCGGTGGTAGCGCTGATAGAGAAGCGCGGTGACGATACCGACGACGATGCCGCCGAGCACTCCGTAGTTGATGACGTTCTCACCCTCACCATTGTCCGAGCCGAAGACCGGAGCCAGCGCGGTGAAGACGCCGTTGAGGACCATATAGCCGACGACGGCAGCCAGTGCCGTGGAACCGTCGGCCTTCTTGGCGAAGCCGATGGCGACACCGACGGCGAAGATCAGCGGCAGATTGTCAAACAGAGCGGAGCCGGCGGCGGCGAAGACCGTCGCTACCGGCAGCAGCCAATCCGCGAACTTGCCGAGACCATCGGGACCGAGCATGTCCGGCTGTCCGAACCGCATCAGCAGGGCCGCGGCCGGCAGCACCGCGATCGGGAGCATGAGAGAACGGCCGACGCGCTGAAGTTGCGCGAATCCCGGCACCGTCCTCTTGCGTTTCTTCGGTGACTCGGCGGATGCAGTGGTCATCGGATTCCTCCTCGGGGGTGGGTCGATCGGATGCCGGGGTCCGGGCGATGATCGGACCCTCGGCACAGGACCGGTGGTTCGTCGATGCCGTGCGACACGGCCACGAGTCGCCGTAGACTTGTGACACAGATCGCAGAATGTGAAATCGACGCCGGCGCTTCATCGCCGGAGATGAAGGTGACAGATATGGACAAAGCAGCGCAGATTCTCGCCGGCCTGGGTGGCGCCGACAACATCGACGACATCGAAGCGTGCATCACTCGGCTGCGTGTCGAGGTCGGCGATGACGCACTCGTCGACGAGCAGGCGCTCACTGCCGCCGGCGCGTTCGGGGTCATGGTCCAGGGCAGCGCGGTCCAAGTCGTCGTCGGTCCGGAGGCCGACAACCTCGTCGACGACATCGAAGACCTCATGGGCTGAGTCATGTACTCGCCCTCCTTGTTCAACAGCGAACCTTGTCTGTGACCTTTGACACACGACAGTCTAGGTGAAAAGCTCCGATCCAGTGGTGAACGAATCCAGCAGTCGATGAAGGGCAGGAAGACGAGAGTGACAGTGACGATCTCATCTCCCATCACCGGTACGGTGATCCCTTTGACGGAAGTCCCCGATCCCGTCTTCGCGAAAGCGCTCGTCGGCCCTGGGACAGCCATCGATCCCGGAGACGCCGCGACACTGACGGTCAAGGCCCCCGTGTCCGGTACGGTGACGAGTCTCAAGCCTCATGCGTTCGTCATCTCCCACCGACCCGATCAGGGGGTGCTCGTCCACCTCGGCATCGACACCGTGCACCTGTCCGGTGCGGGTTTCACCATGTGCGCCGAGGTGGGGCAGCAGATCCAGGAAGGTGAGGAAGTCATCGTCTGGGACACCGCGGAATCACGTGAGGCAGGGAAGTCCGTGGTCGTGCCGGTCGTGGTCCTCGAAGCCGATGCGCAGGCGCTGACGATCGCCGAGGCCGGTCCGATCGCCGCGGGCGAGACCATCATCCGCGTCGACTGAGACAGGTGTTGCTCGCGGCTCGGGCGAGTCGCCTCAGTCGGAGAAGAGGGCGTGGACCTCTCCCGCGTGTTCTCTGCCGCCGAGGCCGGTCAGTTCGAGCACGACTGCCGAACCGATGACCTCGGCGCCGAGGTCGGCCACGAGTGCCTGAGCCGCAGTCAGTGTTCCTCCGGTGGCGAGGATGTCGTCGACGAGGAGGACGCGTGCGCCCTCTCCCAGCACATCCGGTGCTTCGATCGTGGCGGTGCCGTATTCGAGTGAGTAGGAGGCTGCAGCAGCGGGCTTCGGGAGTTTGCCGGCTTTGCGGATGGGCAGGATGCCGACGCCGGTCATGGCCGCGATCGTACCGGCGAAGAGGAACCCACGGGCCTCGAGTCCGCCGACGAAGTCGAACTGACCGGCGAAGGGTGCGATGAGCGCCTCGGTGACGGCCCGCAGCGCGGGACCGTCGGCGATGAGCGGTGAGATATCGCGGAAGTTCACTCCCGGCTCAGGATGGTCGGGGATCGAGGTGATGAGGGACTTCGCGCGGTCCAATTCGGTAATCGTCACGGGTCAACGATACTCGGTGGCCCCACAGAGTCTCGTGCCGGTCCGGCACGGGTCTTGAAATCTGCGGGCGCTCGCCGCAGACTGCCGATGAGGGCGACACCCGCCGTCATGCACCCGGACAGGAGGCGACGATGGCCGACGATCGCAGGCGACTGTCGGTGACCGAGGCGTTCGAGGCGGTGCCGCGTGCCCATTTTCTGCCCGCAGCCGAACGGAGGCACTCGGCCAGCAACGTGCCCTTGGCGATCGGCCACGGTCAGACGAACTCCCAACCGAGCACGGTCGCCGATATGCTCGAACTCCTCGATGTCCGCCGCGGCGATCGGGTCCTCGACCTCGGTTCCGGCTCGGGGTGGACGACGGCGCTGCTGGCAGTGCTCGTCGGGGAGGAGGGGCAGGTGAACGGTGTCGAAAGGCACCGTGGACTCGTCGAGTCCTCGCGAGCGGTGATCGGAGGATTCGAGCAGGAGAGCGCTCGACGAATCGAGGGAGGACTCGCTGCGGTCGACATTCATGAGGCGAGGTCAGGGGTGCTCGGGCTGCCCGATGCCGCTCCGTTCGACAGGATCCTCGTCTCGGCCGGTGCCGAGGAGATGCCCGTCCAGCTGGTTGCTCAGCTGGAGATCGGCGGCATCATGGTCATCCCTGTGCAGGGGGAGATGCTCAAGGTCACGCGCACCGGAGTCGACGTCGATGACATCGCGATCACGGGGCACGGTCGGTACCGCTTCGTTCCCCTCATCCGCGAGTGATCGCGCTGGCCGGCCGTCCACATCCCCCAGGCTCACCGGGACGGAGCATGATCGACCTTCCGGGATTCCCTGCGTCGGTGGACGAACCATGAGATGGTGACGACGAGTCCGAGGAAGATGAAGGGTATGAGCGTAAAGATGTCCGAACCGTCGAACCCCGCCCGCCAGGACCAGGGCAGCAGGGGGTGTCCGAGCCTCCCTTCGGCGATGATCAGTCCGCAGACGAGGGGAATGAAGACGAGCCCGAACGCCAAGCCCGACAGCGACGTCTTCTCGACTTCCTTACCAGGCGGAACGCTCAGATCGACACCGCGTTTGCGTGCGTAGCGCTGTGTCGCTCTGCGGGGGAGTTCGAACAGCGTGCCGACGAGCACGAGGATGCCGGCCCACCACAGGCCCGAGGCGATGAACACCAGACAGATGACGCAGGCGATCCACTGGGCCACCGTATAGCCGCGGGCGATGGCATCAGTGATGATCTGACGTTCACGATCGTCGACATCGGCATCCATGCGTCCTCCTCGTCGCGTCGACTTCCTGTCAATGTGCAATATACATTGCTGAAACAGGAGAATCGATCACACCAGCGAGTCCTTCCAGGCCCGATGCAGCTGCGCGAACTTGCCCGTTCCGGCGATGAGGTCGGCCGGGGTTCCGTCTTCGATGATCCGTCCGGCATCCATGACGAGCACGCGGTCGGCGATCTCGACGGTCGAGAGGCGGTGGGCGATGATGATCGCGGTCCGGCCCTCGAGCACGGTGGCCAGAGCGTTCTGCACCAGCCTCTCCGAGGGGATGTCGAGATGGGCGGTCGCCTCGTCGAGGACGACGACATCCGGGTCGGCGAGGAAGACTCGGGCGAAGGACACGAGCTGACGCTGACCCGAACTCAGCCGGCCGCCGCGCTTCTTGACATCCGTGGCATAGCCTTCGGGCAGGCGGCGGATGAACCCGTCCAGTCCCACCGCCTTCGCTGCGGCGATGACCTCATCATCACCGGCTTCGGGGTTGCCGATCCTGATGTTGTCGGCGATGGTGCCGGCGAAGAGGAAGGACTCCTGGGTGACCATGACGACGTGTGATCGCAGCTGCGCGTCATCGAGGTCGCGCAGGTCCACCTCGTCGATGGTGATTCGGCCCTCGGTGGGATCGTAGAACCGGGTGACGAGCTTGACCAGGGTCGACTTGCCCGCCCCTGTGGCGCCGACGAGGGCGACGATCTGGCCCGCCGGAATGCGCAGATCGAAGCGGGGCAGCACATCGGGCCCGTCGCCGTAGGAGAATCGCACATGAGTGAGATCGACCGAGCGGCCGCTGGCCTGGCCGCTGTCCTGCGCGGGCAGTGAGTGGGGCTGGGAGGGTGGGATCACTTCGGGGTCGGTGTCGAGTACGGCCGCGATCTTCTCCAGCGCCGCGGAGGCGGACTGATAGAGGTTGAACGCCTGCACGAGTTCGTCGAGCGGGCCGTAGAACCGTCGCAGATAGAGGATGAACGCGGCGAGCACACCGATCTGGGTCCACCCTTCGATGACGAGCCAGGCACCGACGACGATGATCACGGTCTGGGTGACGTTGCCGATCAGCCGGGTCCACCCGGCGAACCAGGCCACCCCGCGCAGGGCATCGGTGTTGGCATCGCGGTAGCGCGAATCCTGATCGCTCAGCGTCCCACGTCGTTCGGGCTGGCGCCGATAGGCCTGGACCGCGCGGATGCCGCCCATCGTCTCGACGAAGTGGACGATGACCTTGGCGATCGAGGTCCGGGTGCGCCGATAGGCGTTGCGCTGGGTCGAATGTGCGGCCTTCGTGATGAAGAACAGCGGGATGAACCCGGCGAAGACGACGATGGCCAGCGGGATGTCGAGGACGATGAGGGTGACGGCGATGAAGATCATCTGCAGCAGCGCCAGGGCCGTATCGAAGAGCGAATAGGACAGGAACTGCTGCACGGATTCCATGTCCGAGGTCTGGCGGGAGACGAGGCGCCCCGAGGTCGACTTCTCGTGATAGCCCAGGTCGAGTCGCTGCACGTGGGTGAAGACCCTCTCCCGCAGGGTGAAGAGGATCTTCTGCGCGGTGATCCCGACGAGGCGGGTGGAGGTGAAGGCGAGCACCGCCGAAGCCACGGCCGAGGCGATGAACAGGGAGACCGCCGTGATGAGCGGCCCGGTGTCGCCGTCGACGGCGCGGGGGATGCCCTGGTCGAGGGCATCGGCGATGAAGACCGGCCCGATGACGAGCATGAGCGCGGTGAGGACGACGATGAGGGCGAGGAAGATCGCCATCGCCAGGTGCGGCCGGACCAGGGACTTGAGCAGGGCGCGAGCCTTCGCGGCGATGTCCGGCGGCAGTTCGTCGACTTCGTCGTCGCGATCGAGGCGGGGAATGCTCATCGGCGGCCTCCTTCCCAGCTGTGTGCGTCTGTCGTATGTGCTTCGGCCTTCGCGCTCGCTCCCATCAGCTCCCGGTAGAGAGGTGATGATTCGAGCAGCTGCTCGTGGGTGCCCAGGGCCGCGATCCTGCCTTCGTCGAGCACGGCGACGACATCGGCCAAGGCCGCGGTCGAGGGACGGTGGGCGATGATGAGCGTCGTCGAATCGGGCAGGATCTCGCGCAGGGCCCTCTGCACCCGGTCCTCGGTGTCGACGTCGACGGCCGAGAGCGGATCGTCGAGGACGAGGATGCGGGGACGACCGATGACCGCACGCGCCAGCGCCAAGCGCTGCCGCTGACCGCCGGACAGGGACAGGCCCTGTTCACCGACCCGAGTGCCCAGGCCCTCGGGCAGTCGGGAGACGAAGTCCTTCGCCGAGGCGATCTCCAGAGCCGTCCAGATCTCGTCCTCGTCCGAGCCGGGAGCCCCCATCTCCACGTTCTCGGCCACCGAGGCCGAGAACAGGATCGGATCCTCGAAGGACACCGACACGAGATGACGGAGCTCATTGACCGGCATGTCCCGGATGTCGACCCCGTCGATGCGCACCGCGCCGGCGGTGACGTCCTGGAGTCGGGGAACCAGCGAAGCCAGCGTCGTCTTGCCCGAACCGGTGGCGCCGACAAGTGCCAGCGTCTGTCCCGGTTCGATGCGCAGATCGAGGCCGTGCAGAGTGAGACGGTCGGTGTCGGCGAAGTGGAAGTCGACGGAATCGAATTCGAGCGCTCCGCGATAGGATCCGACATCGGGATCGTCGTCGACGCTGCCGTCGGTGTCGGTGATGTCATGCCGGATGTCGATGACCTCCCAGTACCGTGTCGCCGCGGTCAGCGACATGAGCGCATCGGCAAGCAGGAAGCCGAGCATCTCGATCGGCATCCGCAGCACCATCGAGATGGTCACACCGGCGACGACGGTGCCGATGGTCGTCCAGCCCTGGACGACGCCCCAGGTGCCCACGCCGACGATGGCGGCCTGCGCCAGGGTCGGCAGAAGCAGCAGGACGCTCCAGAACCAGGAGTCGAGTTTGGCCTTGCGGATCTCGAGACCTTTGAACTTCTGCGACACGAGGGAGAACCGTTCGGCGGCCCAGGGGGAGCGGCCGAAGGATTTGAGGATGCGGATGCCCTGGATGGACTCCTCGACCTCTGTCGTGATCTCACCGATCGTGTCCTGAGACCGCCGCGAGGTCTCCCGGTACCTGCGTTCGAAGATCGACACCGACACGATCGTCGGCACGGCCATCGCGATCATGATGAGGCCGAAGACCGGCTGCAGGATCGAGAGCATGACAGTGCCGACGAGGATGACGATCGGCGTCGACAGGAGGAAGGGCAGCCCGAACGCGAAGAAGCGGCGCATCTGCGAGAGGTCGTTGACCGCGCGGGAGAGGAGCTGACCCGATTCCCAGGAGTCGTGGATCGCCACCGAGGTGTACTGCAGGCGATCGAAGAGACGGGAGCGCCACATGATCTCCCAGCCCGAGACCACGGGCGCGACGATCATCCGACGGGCCCACATGCCCACCGCCTCGGCGACGCCGATGGCCAGGACTCCGAGCACGGGCAGCCACAGGGCCGACAGATCACGGTGCGCGATCGGTCCGTCGATGATGTAGCCGGTGATCATCGGCACGACGAGTTGGATGCCGTTGGCCAGGAGAGTGAGGACGAGCACGAGGATGTACACGCCGATGCGGGAGCGGAGATCGGGCCAGAAGCGGAGGAGGGGGCGCACGAGTATCAAGCCTAGTCGCAGACTGTGAGGTATTCCACGTTTGCGGCAGCGCCGGTTCCCTTTTCACTCCGCGCTGAACGCGGGGCTGAGCGCGCCCGGAAGGGCAGAGGTCCTGCGCACTGTCTCACCTGCCAACCGGAACGCGTCTCATTGGGCAAGACAAAAGATTGCGAGGTTTGACACCCCCACTGGGCGAGGTGAACTATTGAGGCATGACTCACCTTCTTGTCGTCGTTATTCATCAGCGCGCGGATCTTCCGTAGCCTGTCAAGACGACACGTTCCGCGCGCCCCTACCGAAACCGGAGGGGCTTTTTTCATGTGGAGACGAGAAGGACACCTAGGAAGGATAGGAATCGATGGCAGCCAAGCCCTCGACCGCGAAGCCCACGGGGAATCCCCCCGCGGCCACGCCGGTCACCGCCACACCGTCCAGCATTCGTCGCAACACCGGACCGGAGGTCCTCACCGGTGCGCAGGCGATCGTCCGCAGCCTCGAGAAGCTTGAGGTCGAGACGGTGTTCGGGCTTCCCGGCGGAACCATCCTTCCCACCTATGACCCGCTGTTCGAGACCGACAAGATCCGCCACATCCTCGTCCGCCACGAGCAGGGCGCCGGCCATGCGGCTGAAGGGTATGCGGCCGCGTCGGGCAAGCTCGGCGTGTGCATCGCGACCTCGGGCCCGGGTGCGACGAACCTCATCACGGCGCTCGCCGATGCGCATATGGACTCCGTGCCGATGCTCGCGATCACCGGTCAGCAGGCTTCGAGCCTGCTCGGCACCGACGCCTTCCAGGAGGCCGACATCGTCGGAATGACGATGCCGGTGACCAAGCACAGCTTCCTCGTCACCAAGGCCGAGGACATTCCGACTGCGCTGCTCAACGCTCATCACATCGCCACCACCGGCCGGCCCGGCCCCGTCCTCGTCGACATCACGAAGGACGCGCAGACGGGCACCGCACCGTTCGTGTGGCCCGATGAGCCCGTGCTGCCCGGCTACCGTCCGATCCTCAAACCGCACGCCAAGCAGATCCGCGAGGCCGTACGGCTGATCTCCGAAGCCCAGCGTCCGGTGTTCTACATCGGCGGCGGAGTCATCCGCTCGGAAGCGGAGAAGGAGCTGCTGCGCCTGGCCGAGGCGACGAACATTCCCGTGGTCACCACGCTCATGGCCCGCGGCGCCTTCCCCGACTCGCACCAGTTGCACCTGGGCATGCCCGGAATGCACGGCAGCGTGCCTGCGGTGACCGCATTCCAGAAGGCCGATCTGCTCATCGCCATCGGCGCCCGCTTCGACGACCGGGTGACCGGTAAGCTCGACTCCTTCGCTCCGGAGGCGCAGGTCATCCACGCCGATATCGACCCGGCCGAGATCGGGAAGAACCGTGACGTCGACGTCGCGATCGTCGGGGACGCCCGCGAGGTGCTCGCCGAGATGCTCTCGGAGATGCGCAGCAAGTTCCCCAAGGCGCTCGAACGTCAGCGCGAACCCTGGTGGCGTTTCCTCAATCGTCTCAAGCAGACCTATCCGCTCGGCTACGAGCGTCACGGTGAACTGTGCGATCCGCAGTACGTCATCTCGCGGATCTCTGCGCTCACCGGCCCCGAGGCGGTCTATGCCGCAGGCGTGGGCCAGCACCAGATGTGGGCGGCGCAGTTCGTCGAGTTCGAACGCCCGAAGTCCTGGCTGAACTCCGGCGGACTCGGCACCATGGGCTACTCCGTGCCCGCGGCCATGGGCGCGAAGGTCGCCCAGCCCGACCGAGTTGTGTGGGCCATCGACGGCGACGGATGCTTCCAGATGACGAATCAGGAGCTCGCGACCTGCGCGCTCAACAACATCCCGATCAAGGTCGCGATCATCAACAACTCCTCGCTGGGGATGGTCCGCCAGTGGCAGACCCTGTTCTACGACGGCCGATACTCGAACACCGATCTCAACACCGGGCATGAGACGATCCGGATCCCCGATTTCGCCAAGCTCGCCGAGTCCTACGGCTGCGAGGCGCTGCGCGTCGACCGCAACGAGGATGTCGATGCGGCGATCGAGAAGGCTCTGTCGATCAACGACCGGCCCGTCGTCCTCGACTTCACGGTTCCGGCGGATGCGATGGTGTGGCCGATGGTCGCGGCCGGTGTGTCGAACGACGAGATCGAATACGCCCGCGGCATCCGCCCGGAATTCGACGGTGAGGGCGAAGAGGAGGCCGAAGCGGCCATCGCCGAGGCCGGGGAGCAGGAAGACGGCACGGTGCGTTCCGTGGCTCAGATCGAAGGAGGCCTGGAATGAACAACCGGCACACACTCTCAGTCCTGGTCGAGAACAAGCCGGGTGTGCTCACCCGGTTCACCGGACTCATCGCCCGGCGCGGCTTCAACATCCACAGCCTCGCCGTCGGTGTGACCGAGCGCGACGAACTCTCCCGCATCACCGTCGTCGTCGACGTCAACGATGTGCCGCTGGAGCAGGTGACCAAGCAGCTGAACAAGCTCGTCAACGTCATCAAGATCGTCGAACTCGAGCCCGAGACCTCGGTGCGGCGGGCCCATGTGATCTACAAGGTCAAGGCCAACGCCGCGACCCGCCCGCAGGTCGCCTCGGCGGTCGAGATGTTCCGCGCGAAGATCGTCGATGTCGGTCCGGAGTCGGTCAGCGTCGAAGCCACCGGTGAGCTCGGCAAGGTCGAGGCGCTGCGTGAGGTCCTCGAGCCCTTCGGGATCAAGGAGATCGTGCAGTCGGGCACCGTGGCGATCGGACGCGGGGCGAAGTCGATCACCGACCGCGCCCTGCGCGGCTGACCGACCGCGCACCCCGTCCGGGCCCGCCCGGGCGGCCGCCTCGGTGAGGTATTCGCGTTCCATTTGGTGGAACGTCCGTCATCTCAATAAATGAACATCAGTACCGAACTGTGAAACAATGGGGACATCACCCCGTAATCCTAAGGAGCTAGAACTATGGCAGCAGAACGCTTTTACGATGATGATGCCGACCTGTCCGTCATCCAGGGCAAGAAGGTCGCCGTCATCGGGTACGGCAGCCAGGGCCACGCGCACTCGCTGAGCCTGCGCGACTCGGGCGCCGAGGTCCGCATCGGCCTCAAGGAGGGCTCGGCCAGCCGCGACAAGGCCGCTGCCGAAGGCCTCGAGGTCGGCACCCCCGCCGAGGTGGCCGCATGGGCCGATGTAATCACCATCGCCGCACCCGACCAGGTGCAGGCCGAGATCTACAACAGCGAGATCAAGGATCAGCTGGCTCCCGGCAAGACGCTCGTGTTCATCCACGGCTTCAACATCCGCTACGACTACATCCAGGCTCCCGAGGGTGTCGACGTCATCATGGTCGCCCCGAAGGGCCCCGGCCACGTCGTGCGTCGTGAGTTCGTCGACGGACGCGGTGTGCCCGTCCTCGTCGCCGTTGAGGTCGACGCTTCCGGCAAGGCCTGGGACACCGTCCTGTCCTACGCCAAGGCCATCGGCGGCCTGCGCGCCGGCGGCATCAAGACGACCTTCACCGAGGAGACCGAGACCGACCTGTTCGGTGAGCAGACCGTGCTCTGCGGCGGAGTCTCGCACCTCGTGCAGTACGGCTTCGAGACCCTGACCGAGGCCGGCTACCAGCCCGAGATCGCCTACTTCGAGGTCCTCCACGAGCTCAAGCTCATCGTCGACCTGATGGTCGAGGGCGGCATCGCCAAGCAGCGCTGGTCCTGCTCCGACACCGCTGAGTACGGTGACTACGTCTCCGGCCCGCGGGTCATCACCCCCGAGGTGAAGGAGAACATGAAGGGCGTCCTCGACGACATCCAGAACGGCAAGTTCGCCGAGCGCTTCATGAACGACCAGAAGAACGGTGCACCGGAGTTCAACGAGCTGCGTGCGAAGGAAGAGCAGCACCCGATCGAGTCCACCGGTCGCGAGCTGCGCAAGATGTTCGCATGGCTCAAGGACAGCGACGACGACTACACCGAGGGCACTGCCGCTCGCTGAGTCCCCTCGCCGAGGCGGCGGTGCTTGAGCACCGCCGGATGAGGTGAGAGAAGCCCCGAACACCGACAGGTGTCCGGGGCTTCGTCGTGTGCCGGCGCAGGTGCGGAGACGAGTTGCCGGGTCATGGTGTGCCCGATGGATCCGCCTCGCCGAGGTGGCGAGCTGTTCGACGGTTCTCTGCTCAGGTTCTGCCGTTTCTCACGCCTTCGGCGGCACGGGGAGGTGATCTCGATTACTGTGGAGGGGTGACGAACTACAGATTCGAAGACTTCAAACCGACCATCGACGAGTCCACCGGCGAGCCCGATGAGCGCACGAAAGGCTATTTCGCGTCGACGAGCGTGGGCTTCCACGACCCGCGGTCGACCGATGCGGCCCTGCTCAATCGGGTCAAGCGGGCGATCGCCGATGGGCGCAACCTCACGGCCGTCTACGCTGATCAGGAGTTCGCCCATGGGCTCGACTCCGCGATCCCGGTGGCGACGTTCGCGTGGTTCGAGAAGCTCGTCAACGTCGGCGGGGGACGCCTCGTGCCCGGCCACCTCATCACGTGGATCACGGTGCGCCCAACCCATCGGCGGCGCGGACTGCTCCGCACGCTGATGACCACCGACCTCGCCGAGGCGAAGGCCAACGGCTATCCGTTCGCCGCGCTGACGGCGACCGAGGGCGGAATCTACTCCCGATTCGGCTTCGGTGTGGCCACGTGGTCGCATTCGATCGAGGTCGACACCTCGCCCGGGTTCAAGATGGTCCGCGAACCCGACCGGCGGGTGGAGATGTGCCTGCCCAGTGAGCTGCGGGAGCTGGCTCCGAAGATCTACGGCGAATTCATGCGGAGCTCGCCCGGAGCCATGGAGCGCCAGCAGACCTACATCGAGCGCGCCACCGGTGCGCTCAATGTCGAGACCGGGGAAGAGGACCGCGGAGTCCGCGCGGCACTGCACTTCGATGAGCAGGGCGAGCCCGACGGCTATGTCTCCTACAAGTTCGCCGGTTGGTCGAAGACCCCGCCGACCGTCGACATCATCGATTTCGTGGCCGTCACCGATGCCGCGTACGCCTCCCTGTGGTCATTCCTCGCCGCGATCGACCTTTCGACGCGGGTGACCTTCGCCGAGTCCGCCGAATACTCTCCGCTGCCGTGGCTGCTCACCGATTCGCGACGCGTGAAGACCGTAGCGACCGAAGACAACATCTGGATCCGCATCCTCGACGTCAAGGCCGCATTGGAGGCCCGACCCTGGTACGTGCCCGGGACCCTGACGATCGATGTCGACGATTCGCTCGACCTGACCGGGGGACGGTTCACCATCACTTCGGACGGGCAGAGCGCCGAGGTGACACCCGCCTCGGATTCGACGCCTGCAGACCTCGGGCTGGGCATCGCCGAGCTCGGCTCCCTGTACTTCGGCGGGGCCGATCCGGTCATCCTCTCCCGCGCTGGGCGCCTCGATGAGAAGACTCCGGGGGCTGCCGTGCTCGCCAGCGCGATGTTCAGCCTCGGTCGGGCACCGTATTCGCCGAACGGTTTCTGAGGGCCCGGTCTGTTGAGCGATTTTCCCAGAATCTGAGACCTTGTGAGCGCATTCGCGAAGTCTCATAAGATGGACACGTCCCGGATGCACCACCAGGAGGAAATCAGTGCCCAAACCCGTCGTGCTCATCGCCGAAGAACTGTCGCCGGCCACCATCGAAGCTCTCGGAGGAGACTTCGATATCCGCCACACCGAGGGTGCTGACCGTTCCCAGCTCCTTCCCGCCATCGCCGATGCCGATGCGATCCTCGTCCGCTCGGCCACGCAGGTCGATGCCGAAGCGATCGCGGCGGCGAAGAATCTCAAGGTCATCGCCCGCGCCGGCGTCGGACTCGACAATGTCGATGTCCCGGCTGCCACCTCGGCGGGTGTCATGGTCGTCAACGCACCGACGTCGAACATCGTCTCGGCTGCCGAATTGACCATGGCCCACATCCTGGGATCCGCACGCTACTTCGGCGCCGGCAACACCTCACTCAAGGCGGGGGAGTGGAACCGGAAGAAGTACACCGGCGTCGAGCTCTACGAGAAGACGCTGGGCATCGTCGGACTCGGTCGCATCGGCGGACTCGTCGCCGAGCGCGCGAAGTCGTTCGGCATGCGTCTCGTCGGCTACGACCCCTACATCACGCAGGCCCGTGCCGCGCAGATGGGCGTCGAGGTCGTCGACCTGCCCGGCCTGCTCGCCGTGTCCGACTTCGTCACCGTGCACATGCCCAAGACACCTGAGACGATCGGCATGATCAGCACCGAGGAGCTCAAGGCCGCGAAGCCCGGTGCCCGGTTCATCAACGTCGCCCGCGGCGGCATCATCGACGAGGAGGCACTCGCCTCGGCGATCGCGGCCGGTGAGGTCGGCGGTGCCGGCATCGACGTGTGGAACACCGAGCCGCCGGAGCATTCGGCACTCATGGAGCTCGACTCCGTCAACGTCACCCCGCATCTGGGTGCCTCGACGCATGAAGCACAGGAGAAGGCCGGAGTGGCCGTCGCGAAGTCCGTGCGCAAGGCCCTGGCCGGCGAGCTCGTGCCCGATGCGGTCAACGTCGCCGGCGGTGCCATCCACGAGGATGTGCGCCCGGGCATCCCGCTGGCTGAGCGTCTCGGCCGGGTCGTCAATGCGCTGGCCGACTCCTCGGTCACGCACTTCAAGGTCGAGGTCAACGGTGAGATCGCGGACAAGGACGTCTCCGTCCTCAAGCTCTCCGCTCTCAAGGGCCTGTTCAAGGACGTCGTGTCCGACCAGGTCTCCTACGTCAATGCACCGCTGCTGGCCGAGGAGCGCGGAATCGGCGTCGAGCTCGTTACCGATCCCTACTGCGAGTCGTTCCGCAATATCACTCGACTCACGGCGACGACGAGCACAGGACAGCGGATCTCCGTGGCGGGCACCGTGACCGGACCGAAACTCGTGCAGAAGCTCACCGAGGTCGACGGCTACTCGCTCGAGATCGAGCTGACCGACAACCTGCTGATCTTCCGCTATGAGGATCGGCCGGGCATCATCGGTCAGCTGGGTCTGGCGCTCGGGGCCAACAGCGTCAACATCGCCGGTATGCAGGTCTCGCCCGCGTCGACGAGCAATGAGGCGCTGTCTGTGCTCGCAGTCGACTCGGTCGTCTCCGACGAGGTCGTCAAGGCCGTCGCCGGGGCCGTGAATGCATCGACGTTCACCGCGGTGTCGCTGCAGGAGGACTGACTCACCGAAGCGTCCGTATCAGGGCCCGTTCATCCCGCCAGCCACAGAGCGAAGCGGGGTGAGCGGGTCCTTCGTCTCAGCAGAGTCCAGAACTCATCGGCGAGTACGGCAACGGCGATGCCGATGAGTGCTCCGGCGAGAGTATCGGTGAGCCAGTGGACCTGGAGAGCGGTGCGTGACCACATCATCGTCAGGATCCAGACGCCCGCGGCGATGAACGACCAATGGAAGCGCAGCCTCGGTGCCGGAGCCCTCATCTGCTGTTCGTGAGCACGGTCGGCATCCGCGCATTGTGCGTGTGCGCGTCGCGCTTCCCTGCGCTGTTCGTGAGCACGGGAGGCGATGATCGCCAGGCTCATCGCCAGGGCGGCGGCTCCCATCGAGTGCCCCGAAGGGTAGGAGAATCCGAGGGACTCGTAGAGCTGATCGCTCGGGCGCAGTCGCGTGACGATGGCTTTGAGGATCTCCGAGGTGGCGATGCCGGCGAGCATCGTTGTGGCCAGGAAGGCAGCGGATCTCCACCGTCGAAGCAGAGCGAAGAGTGCTGTGAGCAGCCCGGTGCAGATGACGACACCGGTGCCGCCGCCGACTTCAGCGAGGACGACGGCGACCCAGTACGGGACGGAGCCGTGGTCGAGGCCGACGAATCCGAGCCAGGACTGATCGACCGGAGTGGGGCCGATGTGGTCGAGGCGCAGCCACAAGCCGAAGGCGATGACGAGCAGGACGGCCGGCAGCGTCGACCACAGCAGCCAGCTGGGCTGCCTGCTCAAGCGTTCCAGAGGCCGTAGGTGTCGGCCAGCGAAGCGATCTTCTTCGCGCGGGCCAGGCGCGGGAGGTAGGAGCCGTCGGTGATCTCGGATCCGCCCTCCGCGGCTTCGAGCATCTGCCGGGCCCAGTCACGTTCGTCCTCGCTCGGGCTCATCGCCTCGTTGAGGGTGTTGACCTGGTCGATGCTGAGCACGAGTTTGCCGGTCATGCCCATCATGTGGGTGATCTCGGCGTCGGACCAGACCTTCTCGGCATCGGCATCGGCGGCCGACGGGCCGTCGATGGGGCCGGGCAGGCCACCCATACGGGAGGCGATGGTCAGGCGCGATCGTGCGTAGGCCAGGGCCATGGGATCACCGGAGAAGCCGGTGTCCTTGCGGAAGTCATTGGTGCCGAACGCGAGCCGGAAAGTGCCGGGCGCCTCGGCGATTCGGGTGGCGTTCTCGACTCCGCGTGCGGATTCGAGGAGCGCGAGCACGGGCAGGCCTGCCTTTGCGCGCATCGCAGTGTAGGACACCTGCTCGGGGCGTTCGGTCTCCGGCAGCATCACTCCGCGCAGGCCGGGGAGCATCGCGATCGCGGCGAGGTCGTCATCCCAGAACTCGGATTCCATCTTGTTGATGCGCACCCAGGCGGACATTCCGTTCTCGAGGGCGCGTACGACATTGTCGCGGGCGTCGAGCTTCTTGTCTTCGGCGACGGAAGCCTCGAGGTCGAAGATGACGGAATCCGCTTCCGAGGTCTGCGCGGGAGTGAAGCTCTCCTCTTTGGCAGCGTTGACGAGCAGCCAGGACCGGGAGAGCTTGGCGGGCAGAGCTGCGGCACGGGCATTGCGGATGGTTTCGGTCAATGATCGACTTTCTCTCGGGGCTGGGAACTGGCGGCCCCCACGGGGTTTGGGGTGCTATGTCCATCTTCGTCGCTGCCGGCGCAGATGTGTAGCCGACAGCAGGGATTGAGACGTGAATTTGTTCATGGTGGCACACGGGGGTCGGGCGCGAACGTCGCTGCACCCCCGCGCCATTGCGTCGGCGCAGACGACTGTCCACATTATAGGACAGGGGAGTTGAATGGTGAGATGAAGTCTTATTCTGTGAGCATGAAGTTCTCAATCGCAGTCATGCCCGGAGATGGAATCGGCAACGAGGTCGTCCCCGAAGGCCTCAAAGTCCTCCAGCGTGCCATCGAAGTCGCGGGAGAGCCCGTCGAGCTCGAGCTCACCGACTACACGGTCGGCGCGCAGCGCTGGCATGAGACGGGTGAGACGCTCACCGATGAGGAGCTCGAGTCGCTGCGGGACCATGACGCCATCTTCTTCGGCGCCTGCGGAGATCCGTCCGTGCCCTCGGGCGTGCTCGAGCGCGGAGTCATCCTCAAGATGCGCTTCGGGCTCGGCCATGCGGTGAATCTGCGTCCCTCGAAGCTGTTCGCCGGGGTGACCAGCCCGCTGGCGGCGCCCGGGAAGATCGATTTCGTCGTCGTCCGCGAGGGAACCGAAGGCTCCTATACGGGTTCGGGCGGCTCCGTGCGCACCGATACCCCGCAGGAGGTCGCGACCGAGGTCTCGGTCAACACCTGGTACGGAGTCGAGCGCGCCGTCCGCGACGCCTTCGCTCGCGCGCAGGCCCGGAACAAGAAGCTCACGTACGTCCACAAGCACAATGTCATGGTCCACGCCGGACACCTGTGGCGCCGCGTCGTCGAGAAGGTCGGGCAGGAGTACCCCGAGGTGGCCGTCAACTACGAGCACACGGATGCCTGCACGATCTACATGGTCACGGACCCGAGCCGTTACGACGTCATCGTCACCGACAACCTCTTCGGCGACATCCTCACCGACCTCGCCGCCGCAGTCACCGGCGGAATCGGGTTGGCCGCCTCGGGCAACCTCAACGTCGAAGGCACCGCGCCAAGCCTCTTCGAGCCCATCCACGGATCGGCACCGGATATCGCCGGACAGCAGATCGCGGACCCGACGGCATCGATCCTCTCTGGTGCACTCATGGCCTCTCACCTCGGGCTCGAGACCGTAGCGAAGTCGATCGAGGTCGCCGTCGAAGCCGACCTCGCCGATCGCGACGGAACGAAGCGCTCCACCACCGAGGTGGGGGACGCGATCGCGGCACGGCTCGGCTGAGCCCTCACCACGTCGTCGGCGACGGTCGGCACGTGACTTCACGGTTGCCTCGGCGAAGGCGTGCGTCTGACTTCACGGCCACCTGGGCAAGGGCGGGAGTGTGACTTCACAACCACCTCGGCGAAGTGGCGATCATCCCGACCGCGGGACGAAGCGGACATCACCCCGGCGCGACTCGTGCCGGGGTGATGGACTACCCTGACAGTGTCACTCATCACAATGAGAAGAGAGCTCCCATGACTGATTTCACCGTTCTTAAGAATCTCCAGCCGCAACCCGAGCTGGTCCGCGAGAACATCAAGAAGGATCCCGGTTTCGGCCAGTACTTCACCGACCATATGGCGCACATCCGATACACGGTCGATGACGGTTGGCAGGGGCACGAGGTCAAGCCCTACGGTCCGCTCGTCCTCGACCCGGCGGCCGCTGTGCTGCACTACGCTCAGGAGATCTTCGAAGGGCTCAAGGCCTACCGTCATGCTGACGGCTCGGTCTGGACCTTCCGTCCCGAGCGCAACGCCGCGCGCATCAACAAGTCAGCCGAGCGTCTCGCTCTGCCGCAGCTGAGCGAAGAGGACTTCGTCAACTCGCTCAAGACCCTCGTCGCCCAGGATCAGGTCTGGGTTCCGACGCCGGAGTCGGACGCCGACGAGTCGAGCCTGTACCTGCGTCCCTTCATGATCGCGACGGAGCGGTTCCTCGGCGTGCGGGCCAGCCACGAAGTCGACTACTACGTCATCGCGTCCCCTGCCGGACCGTACTTCTCCGGCGGCATCAAGCCCGTGTCGATCTGGCTCTCTCCCAAGCTCAAGCGCGCCGGAGCCGGCGGCACCGGTTTCGCCAAGTGCGGCGGCAACTACGCCTCTTCTCTGGTCGCGACCAACGAGGCGGCGGCCAACGGCTGCCAGCAGGTGCTGTTCACCGATTCGGTGGAGAATAAGTACATCGACGAGCTCGGTGGAATGAACCTCATGCTCGTGACGAAGAGCGGCAAGCTGCTCACTCCGGAACTGAGCGACTCGATCCTCGACGGCGTCACCCGTCGTTCGCTGCTCGAGCTGGCACCGCAGCTCGGGCTCGAGCCCGAAGAGCGCCAGATCTCCGTCGAGGAATGGCGCGAGGGTGCGGCCAGCGGTGAGATCGTCGAAGCTTTCGCGTGCGGCACCGCCGCGGTCATCACACCGATCGCCAAGCTCGTCAGTGAAGACTTCACCATCGACCACGGCGAAGCCGCTGGCGAGAAGACCATGGAGCTGCGCAAGACGCTGCTCGGAATCCAGTACGGTCGCCTCGAAGACAAGAACAACTGGCTCGTGCGCCTGGCCTGAGGCTGGGGCTGACCGGGACTGACGGGGCGGGGACGGCCTCGGGGCTGATGGCTCGGGGACTGCCTCGGGGCTGATGGCTCGGGGTTGACGGGCCCCGGCTCGGCTGGCGGGCCGGACGCTGCGGTGATCGCAGCGTCCGGCCTTTCTGCGTTCGTGCGGATGTTACTTGTTGCTGAGGCGGCGCGTACGTTCCGTGCCTGCACATGGACTGTTTTACTCAATTGTGCGTAAATTGAGGTACTGTGTCTTCGTGCACACGACAACCTCGGCGTCGACACCGACCGCCTCCGAAGTCATCGCCCAGCTCCCCTGGAAATGGCGCACTCAGGGTGCCATCTTCATCATCGGTGGGCTCGGTTTCATGTTCGACGCGTGGGACGTCGCCCTCAACGGGTTCCTCATCCCGCTGCTCAGCGACTACTGGAGCCTGAGCGTCGGCGAGGCCGCGTGGATCGCCACAGCGAACCTCATCGGGATGGCGCTGGGCGCATTCATCTGGGGCGGCATCGCCGATGTCATCGGCCGGAAGAAGGCATTCACTCTCACGCTCCTCGTCTTCTCGATCTTCACGGTCGCCGGGGCCTTCGCTCCAGCCTACGGGTGGTTCATCCTCTTCCGATTCCTTGCGGGATTCGGACTCGGCGGATGCATCCCCGTCGACTATGCGCTGGTCGGAGAGTTCACTCCCAGTCGTCATCGTGGACGCGTGCTCACTGCCATGGACGGCTGGTGGCCGATCGGTGCATCTCTGTGTGCTTTCGTGTCTGCCTATCTGCTCGACTTCGGCGACTGGCGACTGATCATGCTCGTCATGATCGTCCCGGCGCTGCTCACCGTCGCTGTCCGGTTCGGAATCCCCGAATCACCCCTCTATCTCGCTTCGGTCGGCCGCTACCGGGAAGCCGACGCAGTCATCACCCGGCTTGTCGAGCGCACCGGCGCCGATGTCCGTGAATGGACGCACGATGCGCCGAGTGCTGTTGGCACGGACGGCGACGTCCAGCCTGTTCCGGACGATGAAACCGCCCAGCACTCAGACTCCTCAGCAGGGCCCGCGGACCCGGCGGACTCAGCGGACCCAGCGGGCCTACCCAGCCCAGCAGGCTCAGCAAGCTCAGCGGGCTCGAGCGTGAACCGGCAGCTGCGTGCTGCCAGCGGTCAGCTCGTGCAGCTCTGGCAGCACTCGGCCAAGACGACTCTCGTCTCCTGGTCGCTGTTCGTCTCTGTTCTCCTTGTCTACTACGCGGCACTGACATGGCTGCCCGGAATCCTCAAGAAGCAGGGTTTGGCCGACCAGGCGGCCTTCCTCGTGACGGGGTCGATGACTGCGGTCGGCATCCTCGGCGTGGTCGTCTCGGCCCTCATCGTCGAGCGATTCGGACGCAAGGCTGTGCTGGGTGTGTCTTCGATCCTCGCCGCTGTGCTCCTCGTCGGGGCAGCGGTGTTCATCGAAGCCTCCGGTGCCGAACTCACCTTCACTGCGAAAGCGACGATCATCGGATTCGGGTTCGTCATCCAGATCGCGATCCCGACCCTCTACACCTATGTCTCCGAGCTCTACCCGACGCGTCTGCGCGGCTCTGGATTCGGGTGGGCTTCAGCGGCATCACGATTGGCGACGGGCATTGCGCCGATCGTCTTCGGCGCGTTCATGTGGCCGGTGCTCGGACTCACGCTGACGTTCATCCTCACCGGTGCCCTCGTCGTCGCAGCGGTCGTGCTCATGAGCTTCCTCGCTCGAGAGACCACCGGCGAAGAACTGAGCTGAGCCAGTCTACTGCGCTGAGCCAGTCAATCGACGGGTCGGGAATCCGCCTGGCGGCTGCCTGGGTCGAAGGCGGCCGTCAGCCGATTTGCAGGCTTGTGACCTGGGGATACGTGCACGGGAAAAGTCGTGTCAGTGCCTCCGTATAGTGTGTGAGGCATGGAGGCAGCGCAGGTTCCAGACGTACTCACCGAGATCCGTCGGTGGCGCACCCGCCTGTCCGAATTGCCCCCGGCAACGACCGAGGAAGAGGCCATCGACCGGATCACGGCGTTGGAGGAACTGACCGCAGCGGGCGCGGCCGCGCAGGCGCGGGAGACCCTGACATTCGACATGCTCCGCCGAAACCGGGAAGCCGAAGACGGAGTCGCCAGCAAGAAGCAGGGACTCGGAGTCGGGGCCGAGGTCGGCCTGGCGAGGAAAGTCTCCCGCTACCGTGGCGACGGGCTCCTGAAGTTCTCGCGCACGCTTCTCATGGACCTGCCCCACACCTATGCGGCGATGAAGGGCGGCGACATCTCGGAGGAGAAGGCCCGCGTCGTCGCGAAGGAATCCGACTGGCTGCCGCGCGAAAAGAAGCACGAACTCGATGAACGTATGGCCGAGCGCCTCCCCGAGGTGGGAGTCAGACGACTCGGCAACGAGGTGCGAGCGCTGGCACAGAAACTCGACCAAAAAGCTGCGGTCGACCACCTCGAACGCTGCGTCGAAGAGCGCGCGGTGACCGTGCGCCCGGCACCAGGGAACATGGCCTACCTGACGGCACTGCTGCCGATGCCGCAGGCAGTTGCCGCCTACACCAACCTGCAGAAGTCGGCACAGAGCCTCATCGCCACCGGCGAGGCCGACGGACGGACACAGAGCCAGATCACCGCTGACCTGCTGGTTGAGCGGCTGACCGGGCAGGAGACGACCGCCGCCGTGCCCACAGAAATCCACCTCATCATGCAGGCGAGCAGTCTGTTCGGGCCGGGAGACGAGCCTGCTTGGTTCCCCGGAGCCGGCCCGATCCCCGCGCAGTCGGCCCGGGACTTCGTGGTCGAAAACGACGCCGCCATGTTCATTCGACGGCTCTACACCCGTCCGGAGGACGGCCAGCTGGTGCGGATGGACTCGCGGCGCAGGGAATTCTCGGGCCTGCTTCGGCGCATGGTTACCTTCCGTGACGACGTCTGCCGCTCACCCTGGTGCGAGGCGCCCATCAAACATGCCGATCACGCGGATTCGTTCGCCTCCGGCGGCGAAACCGACTGGGACAACTCGTCCGGTCTCTGCGCGGCCTGCAACTATGCGAAAGAACTCACGGGATGGCGCCACAAGGCGACCCCAGATGCTCTTGAGGTGATCACTCCGACTGGTCACCATTACCGCACCCGGACCAAACCGATCAGCGGCCCCGATCCGGGGCTGGTTCACGGCGAGGTCGTGGCAGAGACGACTGCGCCGCCGGACAACAGGACCGCAGCGTCACCGCCGGACAACAGGACCGCAGCGTCACTGCCGGAAGCCGACACATCGATTCAGGTGCTGCTCCCATGGCTGGCCAAACGACGAAGAGGCCAGCCGTCGACCGTCGATGTCGGCGGCACCGCCATCGGAATCGACATCTTCGACGCCGACGATGAAACGCTGAGCCCCATCGAGGAACTGCTCCTCACCGGAATCCAGGCGCACGCAGGATTCCGGTGAGACGGGGCGGCGGCCTGGCCCTCGGTCTGAGTCACGATTGGACGGTCGGCGTGAAACAGAGGCTGGTCATTCGAGCTGAAGCAACGGGTGGACGTTCGGCCCGAAGAACGGCCGGTCATTGGACTTGAAACGGCAGATGGTCACCGGAAGTTCAACCGATCGTTGTGGCACTGCACTAGGGTGATGGCCATGAACGACGGCAATGGACAACCGGTGTCCGGCGAACAGTCCGTCGCTCCCATGATCGAAGTCGTGTGGGGACGCCTGTCGGGGCTGGGCCCGGGGTGGCAGGGCGTGCCCTCAGGTCCGGGCGTGTCCGGCGTGCTTCCTCCACGGGGAGAGGTCGAAGCGATCTACGGTGCTGCAGCCGCGGAACCACCGCTCAGCGAAGATCCCAAATACGCCACGCTGTTCGCCGACGTCTACGATGTATCGGTCCGCAGAGGACAAGTGGTGATGGCGCTGGCCCGATCCCAGACCGACGGACGTTTGAGCGCTTTCGCCTACGGGCATTACTGGAACTGGGAAGAACAGAAGTATCCGTGGGCATTCGAACTGCAGAGCAGCCTCGGCGAACGCTGCACCGAACTCGAATCGACGTTCGCACTCAACCTGCTCGCACGGGACCCGCGACGCCGCGATCAGGGGATCGGCCGACGGACTCTCGAAGCGTGGCTGAACGCCGTCGCCGGATACGGGTGCTGGCTGCAGACCGACGACATCGACAGCCCGGCCCGCCGTCTCTACGAGAGCCTTGGGTTCACCGAGCTCGGGCACGGCCCCGAAGCGCCCAACGGGCACCCCGGCCTGGTGATGTTCCGGCCGGCACCGAGCTGACAGCCCTCGGCAGCGTCGCGGACCGGCGAAGTGTCCACGTCAGCCGTGATCACTAGGATGGGGACATGCGTGAAGATGACCCCACCACAGCGACAGCCCCGACGACGAGTGCTGAAACGCCTGAAGACGAAAACCTCTGGCTCGAAGACATCTACGGTGACGAGCAGATCGCCTGGGTCAAAGAACAGAACGCGAAAACGCTTGAGCGTTTCCACGACCCTCTCTTCGACTCGATCGCCGGTGATCTGCGCACCGCCCTGGACTCCGACGACCGCATTCCGATGGTCACCAAACGCGGCGACCACTTCTTCAACTTCTGGCGAGACAAGAAGAACCCGAAAGGTGTGTGGCGACGCACCACCTGGGACAGCTACCGCACCGCGGAGCCGGACTGGGACGTGCTTCTCGACGTCGACGAACTGGCCGCCCGGGAAGACACATCCTGGGTCTGGTCCGGTGCCATGGTCCGCCGCAGCGACCACCGCCGCGCCCTCATCCTCCTGTCTCCGGACGGGGGCGACTCGCACAGGGTCCGCGAATTCGACCTCGACGACCGAACCTTCGTCGACGGAGGATTCGACATTCCCGCCGCGAAGACTCGACTGGCCTGGCTCGATGACGACACCGTGCTCGTCGCCACCGAAACCGACGCCGACTCGCTGACGACTTCGTCCTACCCCCGCCAAGCTCGAGTGCTCAAACGCGGACAGGCCGTATCCGAGGCCCCGATCATCGCCGAGGTGCCTCGCGACCACGTCGCCATCTTCGTCGGCAGCGACGTGCGACCAGGAGCGGAGACGACGGACCGAGCCGTCATCGTCGATGCCATCGACTTCTTCAACTCGCAGCTGAGCTTCCTCGACCTCGACGACATCCGCGTCGCCGGTGACACCGCAGATACCGACAGCACGCTCACCACCGACCCCGCGGAGTGGACCGAAGCACTCACCGCGGTCGACGTGCCCACCGATGTCGAGGTCGGTTTCGAACGCGACCTCGTCCTCTTCCGCCCCCAGTCGAACTGGAACGCCGCCACCACCGAGGTGCCCGCCGGCGGACTCGCCGTCGCCGACATCAGCGCGGTCAAGCAGGGCGAAGTCACTCCGCGTGTGATCTTCACCCCCGATGCCCACACTTCGCTCCAGTCGTTCACCTTCACCCGCGACTACCTCGTCCTCGAGCTGCTGGCCGATGTGCAGTCGAAACTCACCGTGTTCGACCTCGGCAACGACTTCGCCGAGTCCACCCTGCCCGGCGTCCCCGCCAACCACATGGTCGGCCTCAGCGCCGTCGACAAGTTCGACCCCGCCACAGCCAACGACTATTGGATGGTCAGCACCGGATTCCTCACGCCTTCGACCCTGTCCTACGGAACGCTGGGTGAGACTCCCGCAACCTCGACCTCGGAGGACGGTGCCACCCGCACGCCCATCGCCGAGGTGATCAAAACGGCACCGGCGCTGTTCCCGACCGAGGGGCTCAGCGTCGAGCAGCACTTCGCCACCAGCGCCGACGGAACGACGATCCCGTACTTCCAGATCGCGGCTTCAGACCTCGAACTCGACGGGAACAACCCCACACTCCTCGACGGCTACGGAGGCTTCGAAGTCAGCCGGACACCCGGATACTCTCCGGTCGTGGGCATCGGCTGGCTCGGCCGACAGACCCGCACCGATTCGCTCGGTCGCCGAGGCGTCTACGTGCTGGCGAACATCCGCGGGGGAGGCGAATACGGACCCGAATGGCACACCTCGGCGATGCGGGAGAACCGCATGCGCTGCTATGAGGACCACTCCGCCGTGGCCCGTGACCTCATCGACCGCGGAGTGACGAGCCCGCGCCGCCTGGGCTGCGCGGGCGGATCCAATGGCGGACTGCTGGTGGGAAACATGCTCACCCAGTACCCGGATCTCTTCGGCGCCGTGTCCTGCGGTGTACCCCTGCTGGATATGCGGCGATACACGAAGCTCAGCGCAGGATATTCGTGGAAGGCCGAATACGGCGACCCGGACGTGGCTGAGGATTGGGAGTTCATCAAGAGCTTCTCGCCCTACCACCTCATCGAAGACAACCGTGACTACCCACCGGTCCTGTTCTGGACCGCCACGTCCGACGACCGAGTCGGACCGGTCCAGGCCCGGAAGATGGCGGCCCGAATGCAGGCGGCAGGAATCGATGACGTGTGGTTCTTCGAGGACACCGAAGGCGGCCACTCGGCGGCGTCGGACAATGAGCAGACAGCGTTCACCAGAGCATTGAGCTACCGCTTCCTGTGGAACGCCCTGACAGGGGAGTAGGTTGGAGAGATGACGAACGAGACACAGCACTTCCACGGCGAATACAAGGTCATCGGCGGCAAACTCGTCGTCGCCGATGTGGTGACCGACGGCAAGACCATCACCGAGGTGAAGATCTCCGGCGATTTCTTCCTCGAACCCGAAGAAGCCTACTTCGACCTCGCCCCGGCACTCGTCGGCGCCAGCGTCAGCGCCGATAATGCGGCACTGCGCGGCCGCCTCGACGAGGCGCTCGCCGGCTACGGTTCGGAGCTGGCGATGCACGGGTTCTCCACCGCCGATATCGCCACGGTCGTGCGCCGGGCCCTCGGCTCGGCCGCGAACTTCACCGACTTCGACTGGCAGGTCATCCGCGGTGAAGTGCTGCCGACCCAGCTCAACGTCGCTCTCGACCAGGTGCTGCTCGAAGAGGTCGCTGCCGGCCGCCGCAAGCCGACCCTGCGGTTCTGGGAATGGGAGGACACCGCGACCGTCATCGGTGCCTTCCAGTCCTACGTCAACGAGCTGCGGCCCGAAGGGGCGGAGAAGCACGAAGTGCAGGTTGTCCGTCGGATCTCCGGCGGAGGTGCCATGTTCATGGAGGGCGGGAACTGCATCACCTACTCGATGTTCGTCCCGCCCGCCCTCGTCGCCGGCCTCGACTTCGAGGAGTCCTACGTCTTCCTCGACCAATGGGTGCTCGCTGCGCTGAAGACTCTCGGCGTCGAAGCCTTCTACAAGCCGATCAACGACATCTCCTCGACCGGCGGCAAGATCGGCGGCGCCGCGCAGAAGCGCATGCGCGACGGCACCCTGCTCCACCACGCCACGATGAGCTACGACATCGATGCCGACAAGATGGTCGAAGTCCTGCGCATCGGCGAGGCGAAGATCTCCGACAAGGGCGTAGCGAGTGCGAAGAAGCGCGTCGATCCGCTGCGCAGCCAGACCGGTGAGGCACGCAAGGACATCATCGACGTCATGGCTGACACCTTCGCGACCCGGTACGGGGCCACCTACGGCACCTACACCGAGGCGGAGCTGCAGCGAGCGCAGGAGCTCGTCGACGAGAAGTTCGGCACCGAAAAGTGGACGCACCGAGTCCCGTGAGGCCGAGCAGGCGATCCTGGACGAGCAGATGACCGTGGCCGGCGAGGCGACCGCAGGCCAGTCGACCGTGGCTGGCGAGGCGACCGCAGGCGAGCCGAACCTCGCCGATCGCCCGACATTCCGCGGCACGATCGTCGCCCTCGGCGGAGGCGGGTTCTCCATGTCGGAGACAGGGGAGTCGGCCATCGATGACGCACTCCTGCGGATGGCTCAGGCTGCAGGTGTCGGAGACCGACGCGCCGACGATCCACGACCGCATGTGTGCTTCGTCCCCACGGCGTCGGGCGACAGCAGCGACTACATCGAACGCTTCGAAGCCGCGTTCGCCGGGAGGGCGCACACCCACGTGCTCTCCCTGTTCGGCCAGAGTCCCTGGGACTACCGAGCCCCGGACATGCTCGGCGACATGGACCTCGTCTATGTCGGCGGCGGTTCGACGGCGAACCTCCTCAGCCTGTGGCGTCGGCACGGAGTCGATGAGGCGATGGCACTAGCCGCCGACGGCGGGACGATCCTCGCCGGGATCAGCGCGGGAGCGAACTGCTGGTTCGCCGCCTCCTCGACCGACTCATTCGGTCCTTTGGCCCCGCTCGATGACGGGCTCGGCTTCCTCCCGGGAAGCGCCTGCCCTCACTTCCACGGCGAACCCGGACGGGAGGAATCCTTCATCCGCTGGATCGAACAGGGCCGACTTCCCAGCCCCGGGATCGCCATCGACGATCACGCCGCGGTCGTGTTCGAAGACGGCAGAGCCACCTCGGTGCTGGTTGAAGCTCCGGAGGCGAAAGC
This sequence comes from Brevibacterium sp. S111, assembly GCF_004745075.1. GTDB lineage: Bacteria > Actinomycetota > Actinomycetes > Actinomycetales > Brevibacteriaceae > Brevibacterium. The sequence goes on along the minus strand of NZ_RHFH01000006.1, from coordinate 174,688 downwards.
CTACAGCGTCGATGAACACGGCGGGATCCGAATCCTCGACGAACACGGACAGGTCGCGGCCGTCGCTGAGCACGAGCGAACCGAGGAGAACTTCGGGACGGACGAATGACCGCATCGGCCCCGGTGGTCTGTAGGATTGGGAGTCAACCACATCCCCTTCACGAGGAGAGCCATGCGCCAGGTCGAACCGTCCGTTGAACTGCTCGCCAAGCCCAGCATCGATTGGGAAGCGATGCGGACCTACCTCGACGAAGTCGGCGGCACGTCCTGGGCGGATCGGGTCGAGGACGCGGAATCTCCCGACGCCGAGGATCTCCTCGAGTTCTCCGGTCGTATGTGCTACCGCTCGTGGGAGCCGGGGCTGAACCCGAACGTCTCTCGCGTGCGCACCGATTCCGCGCAGTACATCGGCAATGTCGTGAGGTCCCAGCACGGTTCCGTGCTCGAACACGCGAACTTCTCCTTCGTCCTCCACAACGTCTCCCGGGTGCTCACCCACGAGCTCATCCGCCACCGCGCGGGCTCCGCATTCTCACAGGAATCCCTGCGCTATGTGCGCCTGTCCGACATCCCGTTCTGGTTCCCCGAATGGGCCCGTGAAGATCCCGAACTCATGGAACGCAGCCTCAAGGTCCTCGACACGCTCGAAGAGCACCAGAAGTGGATGGCCGAGCACTTCGAACTCGATGAGTCGAGCACGAAGTTCTCCCACAAGAAGCACATGACTTCGTTCATGCGCCGCTTCGCCCCGGAGGGCCTGGCCACCGGCATCGTCTACACCGCGAACCTGCGCTCCCTGCGCCACGTCATCGAGATGCGCACCGCCAAGGGCGCCGAAGAGGAGATCCGCCTCGTGTTCAACAAGATCGGTGAGGTGATGCGGGAAGAGGCCCCCGCAGTCTTCGCCGACTACGAGGTCGTCGACGGGGAATGGATCCCCGGCACACGCAAGGCCTGAACCAGAGACCAGGAGGAACCGTCATGGCCGATATCTACGCAGCCCAGCTCAATCCCGGCAAGCTCGAGGTCGTCACCGACTGGGTTGCCGCGCAGAAGTGGGCGAGCGAACTCGACCTCGCGGCGAACCCGCTGGAACAGGTCACGTCCTACCGCTTCGATGACCCCGCCGGCGAGGTCGGGCTCGAGGTCCACATCGTCCGCAGCGGTGACCGGCACCTCCAGGTTCCGCTGAGCTACCGCGGGGAACCGCTGAAGGGTGCCGATGAGCATCTGGTCGCGACCATGGAGCACTCGGTGCTCGGGAAACGCTGGGTGTACGCGGGCATGGGCGATCCCGTGTTCCGCCAGCGCCTCGACGACGCCATCGCGACAGCCGGAACCTCGGCCAAGCAGTACCGCGTGGACGAAGCCGGCAACCGCGGAGACGAGATCACCGAGGTGGCCCATGCCTTCGGGACGGGACCGCTGCCCGGCGCCGGCGACGTTGAGATGCTCTACCAGCTCAACCTCGATTCGCCCGGCGAAGGCTCGGAAGGCGGCCTGCTGCTGGGACGTTGGGCCGGTCAGGAAAACTCGGTCGTCCTCGCCGTCATGGCCTGAGACTCCGAGGCACCGACCCGCGGCGGCCGGCTCACGGTCGGCCCGTCACCGACCCAGGTCGATGATCGTCATCCCCGCCGTCACCGCGGGGACGCTCATCGCCTCCATCGCCTCGGGTGCTTCATCGAGACCGATGACCTTCGTGACGAGCTCCTGCGGGCGCAGCCGACCCGCGACGACGAGTTCGACGAGTCCGGGGTAGTCGGCGGCGGCCATTCCGTGCGAACCGAGCACACTGAGCTCGAGCGCGATCACCCGCGGCACATCGATGACCGGCTCTTCGGGCAGCAGACCGATCTGCACATGCCGGCCCAGGGGTGCCAACGCCCCGATCGCCGCCCGGATCGTATCGGCCCGACCCAGCGCATCGACGGTCACATCCACTCCATCGGGGCAGTCGTCGCTGAACTGCGCGACCACCTCGGCGCTCAGCTCGTCCGGACTCAGCCCGGAGGCGTTGACGGTCCTGCCGGCACCGAGGGTCCGCGCGGACTCAAGGCTCGCCTCGGCGATGTCGATCGCCACGACCTGCGCGCCGAGAGCCCGGGCGATCATGATCGCCGACAGTCCGACTCCGCCGCAGCCGAACACGGCCACCGTCTCCCCGGCGCTCAGCTGTGCGCGTGCCCGCAGCCCGTGGAAAGCCGTGGCAAAGCGGCAGCCGAGACCGACGACAGCCGCGGCCGGGAGTTCCTCCGGCACGGCCACGAGGTTCGCATCGGCATGGTGGATGACGACCTGATCAGCCCATGAGCCGAAATGCGTGAAGCCCGGCTGCGTCTGCTCGGGGCAGACCTGTGCATTGCCGGAGAGGCACCAGCGGCAGGTCCCGCAGCCGCAGACGAACGGCACGGTCACGCGCTGACCGGTGCGGAATTCCTCCACGCCGACCCCCACCGAGGCGATCCGACCGACCAGCTCATGTCCGGGAACATGAGGCAGATCGATCGTCGCATCGTGGCCCGACCAGGCATGATGATCGCTGCGGCAGACCCCCGTGGCTTCGACGTCGATGACCACGCCCGCAGCGGGCGCGGTCGGAGCAGCGATGTCGCGCAGCTGAGGGCGGACGGAGAACTGATCGAAGACGATGGCGCGCATACTGCTGATCGTAGACGGCACGTTCGGCCCGGAATCATCGCGTCCGCGTTCTGGCGGACGTCAGCGCGGGTGGATGTCGGCGGCCGCCAGAGCCTCGAGCATCCGTGCCCGCAGAGCCTGCGCCCGGGCCGAGAACTCCTTCTGTCGGCGCATGTACTCGGCCTTGCCGGCAGCGGTCTCGATGGCGACGACACCGTACCCCCATCCGCGCAGGTCATAGGGGGAGGCCTCCATGTCGAGCGTGCGGATGTCGAGCGCGAGATCGAAGCAGTCGACGACGAGACCGGAATCAGCGATCGGCGAGATCTTCATCGCCCATTTGTACAGATCCATGCCGGCATGCAGGCAGCCGGGCTGCTCATCGGCGATCATGCCCTCCCGGCGCGGCTGCAGAGTGTTGAGCGGCCTCGCGGGCTCGGTGAAGAAGCGGAACGCATCATGATGCGAACACTGGATGCGGTGACTTTCGACGACAGTATCGGTCTCGGCCGGGCTCAGCCGCAGCGGCACCTGCTGATGCCGGCGCTGCTCGTCGGTCAGACGGTAGACCATCGCCCACTCATGGATGCCGAAACACCCGAAATTCGCTTCCCGATGGAGTGTCGACGACAGCAGAGAGGCGATGAACTTCGCCCCGTCCCCGCGGTCTGTGCGCCAGGACCCGAGGTCGACCTCGGCGAAATTCCGGTCCTCATCGATGCGATACCAACGACGGTCGAAATACCGATGATCGGCCGCCTCGGCGAGCTCGACGCGGACTCCCGGACCGGGATGCCACTTCTTCAGCTGCCCGACCTTGAACGGATAGTAGGTGAAGAGGAAATCCTCGACCGGGTGGGACTCCTGCCGCATCCGCCGCTCGATGTGCGCATCGGTGCGCTCGGCGATCCCGGCAGCGTGCGCATCGCGCAGCGGCCGCCAGATCGCGGCAGGCACGACACCCTCACCGAGGTTGCCCGACGCGGAGTCGGCGCGCTCGGTCGCGGACGGAGTCGACGAGAGTGCGGAAGTCACCGGTCCATTGTCCCAGACCGCGAGGCGGATGCAGATTCGACGGCGGCGATGCCGACAGTGGGCGAGATCGGATTCGCCTGCGGTTCAGCGTCCGGAGCGTTTCGTGCCTTTCGCCGCTGGAGCGCTCAACGGGTCCGCGGGCCACGGGTGCTTCGGGTATGCGCCCCTGTTCTCGGCCCTGACCTGGGCATACGCATTGGCCCAAAATGACGCGAGATCGCTGGTGACCGCCAAGGGGCGTCGGGCGGGGGAGAGCAGGTGCGCGGTGACGGCGACCCTGCCGTCGCAGATGCGGGGGATCTCGCTCCACCCGAAGCACTCTTGGAGCTTGACTGCGAGCACGGGGCCGGGGATCTGTTCCGGATCGACGAGATCGGGATCCGGGTAGTCCAGCCGAACCCGGGATCCGCTGGGCACCTCGAGGCGGCTCGGCACCAACTCCTCGAGGCGGGCCGCCTCCGGCCACGGCAGCAGCGTGCGCAGCGCGGAGACGAGGTCGACCCGCGCAGGGTCGGCACCCTTCGCAACCCGGTCGAGAGCTTCGGGGCACCAGTGGTCAAGCGTGTCCGTGAGGTGCTGCCAGCTGACCTCGGGCCACGGCTCGCCGAACACCAGCCGCAGCATCCCGAGTCTGGCCCGCAGCGCTTCGAAGGCCTCCGAGGGGCGCAGCACCTCCCGCGCCCCACGCTCACGCACGGATTCGGCGATGGCCCGGCGGGCGAGTTCGGGACCGGCCTGAATCGGGGTGGCCGAGAGCTCGATCCCGCCGAGGCGGCTGCGCCGGACCGCCCGCACCTTGCCGCCCTCGAAGCTCGCTGTCTCCTCCGTGCGGAGCAGGCCGGCACCGGCGAGTTCGGCAGTGTCCTGGTCGATGGGCACCGCGGAGCGGATGATCGCCCGCGAACCGGCCAGCCCCACCTCGGCGATGGCCAGCCACGGACTGCCCTGCAGGGAGGAATCCCGCGGCAGGTTCGCCGCGGTTCCCGACGCCAGCAGATAGTCGGAGTCCGAACCGCTGCGCAGCCGGGCGATCTGCGGCGGGAAGGACAGAGCGGTGATGAGCCCGAGATCGTCCGTGCCGAGGCGGCCGAGTCTGTCGAGCGCGGCGTCGTCGGGCGCTTCGGGTCCGCCGTCGCCGAACTGCCGGGCCATGCCGGTGAAGCGTTTCCGGTCCTGGACGAAGCGGGAATCCTTGCTGCTGCTGCGCAGCTGTCGCAGCAGTGCTGAGAGGTCGGCTCCGGGAGCGCGCTGGTCGGATTCGATGACGGCGGTCGCCTCAGCTGCGAGCGCGGGGGTGAGCAGCGCCGTGCCGTCGAGGAGGCCGCGTGCCGACCACACCGAGGCGGGAATCGCCGCGATCGCCCGCCCGGTCTCGGTGACGTGGAGCCCGGAGATCGGGAGGTCGGGTGCACCGTCTGGCCCGTCCGTCGCGTCACTGACATCGACAGCGCCGATCGCCACGAGGTTGTCGATCGCCTGCCTTTTCGGTCCGGCCGGCAGCGGTTCGGGCAGCAGCGTCTCATCCCCACCCCACACCGCCAGGGCCAAGACCGCTGCGGTGAGGTCTGAGGTCACGACCTCGGGAGGAGTGTGCTCGGGCAGGCTCGCCCAATCGGCCTCGGACAGGCAGCGATAGGCCACACCGGGCCCCTGTCTCGCGGCGCGACCGGAACGCTGAGTGCCCGAGGCCTTCGACTCGCGCATCGTCACCAGGCCGGACATGCGCCGACGTGTATCCAATCGCGGCCCGCGTGCGAGCCCGGAATCGACGACGATCCGCACACCCGGAACCGTCAGCGCCGATTCGGCGACCGAGGTCGAGACGATGACGCGACGGGGAGACTGCGACTCATGAGGGCGGAGGATCGCGTCCTGGTCCTTCGCCGGCGTCCGGCCGGTGAGCGTGTGCACTTCGACCGGCGCGGCGGGTTCCGTCCCGGACGACGCAGATTCGGACGAAGCTGACTCCAAACGCCGCCGCACCCGCACAGCCACTTCGTCGACCTCACGGGCACCGGGTGCGAAGACGAGCACATCACCGGACCCGTTCTCTGCGAGCGCCCGCAGCGTCGTCGCCGCCAGATGATCCAGGAAAGCTCGGGTCACACCCCTGGCGTCGAGGGGCCGCTCTTTCGCCGGCGCCCACCGGATCTCCAGGGGATGGACGTCCGCGGCCACCGACAGCAGCGTCGCCGGCGACTGCGGACCCTCACCGAGGCGTGCAGCCCACAGTCGGGCATCGAGAGTCGCCGACATGACGATCACGGACAGGTCCTCGCGCAGATCCACCAGCTCCCGACACATCGCGAACATCAGATCGGTGTCCAACTGCCGCTCGTGCACCTCGTCGAGGATCACCCCCGACACCCCGGCCAGCTCCGGATCCCGCAGCATCCTGGCCATGAGCACACCGGTGGTGACGAACTCGATGCGTGTGCGCGCTGAGGTCCGCGAATCACCGCGGACCGTGAACCCCACCACCTCGCCGAGGCGGGTTCCCGTCAATGCGGCCAGTCGCCTGGCCGCCGCGCGGGCAGCCATCCGCCGCGGCTGGGTGACGATGATGCGCCCCGGTGCGGCGTCTGCACCGCTGGCAGCGGCCGCACCGCCAGCAGTGGCCGCACCGGCCGTCAGGGCCAGGTGCTCGGCAATCATCGGCGGCACCACGGTGGTCTTACCGGTGCCGGGAGGAGCCTCGACGACCAATCGCGGGGCACCGGCCGCCTCGGCGAGGTGGAGCTCGCCGATGAGCGCGGCTGCGGGCAGGCCCGCACCGATGCGGGCGAGATCGAAGGTGTGCGGGGCGGACGGATCGGGCATGGCACCAGTCTCTCAGCCGGGCGGCCCCACCCGCGCACTCAGCCCCACCCGCGCACGCGGCTCCGCGGCGCTCCTGCACGGGAGCCGACCAGTCATCCGGACGCATCCGGGCCCACCGGCTCACGGACCGGCAACGACCCGTGCGCGGAAGCGGCCCGTCACTGACTAGACTGGGGCACATGCGTATCGCCAGATTTGTGCATCAGGACGAACCCAAATACGGAGTCGTCGAGGGAGACGTGCCGCCGATCACCGACGGCAGCTGGGACACCTCGGGACTCGAACTCGCCGTCCTCGACTCGGACCCGTTCTTCTCACCGGCCCAATCGACGGGGGAGAGGCTGAAGCTCGACGATGTGCGTCTGGTCAGCCCCATCCTGCCGCGCTCGAAGGTCATCGGCGTCGGCCGCAACTTCGCCGACCACGCCGCCGAACTCGGCAACGAAGTACCCGTATCACCGCTGACCTTCTTCAAACCCAACACCGCGGTCATCGGTCCCGGCGACCCCATCCGTCTGCCGGCCGTCAGCGAATACGTCTCCTATGAGGCCGAACTCGCGGTCATCATCGGCCGCGTCGCCAAGGGTGTGAAGGCCGAGAACGCCCTCGACCACGTCCTCGGCTACACGGCCGGCAACGACGTCACCCTGCGCGACGTCCAGAAGGCCGACAAGCAGTGGTCGCGAGCGAAGGGCTTCGACACCTCCTGCCCGCTGGGCCCGTGGATCGAAACCGCACTCGACATCGACGATCTGAACATCCGCTCCTGGGTCGATGGAGACAAGAAGCAGGACGGCACGACCGCCGACTTCATCTTCGACATCCCGACTCTCATCGAACACCTGTCGGAGACGATCACCCTGCTGCCCGGCGATGTCATCCTCACCGGAACACCGGCCGGAGTCGGCCAGATCGTGTCCGGCAACCGCGTCGACATCGCCATCGAGGGACTCGGCGTCCTGTCGAACCCCGTCATGGACGCCTGAACCGCGCCACCGCGCACCGACTCACACACCACCGACTCACACCCGAGAAGAACACGCAAAGGACAATCGTGAGCGTCACAGTTCGTTTCTGCCCATCACCCACCGGCACTCCGCACGTCGGCATGGTCCGCACAGCCCTGTTCAACTGGGCTTACGCCAAGCACACCGGCGGCAAATTCGTCTTCCGCATCGAGGACACCGACTCCGCCCGTGACTCTGAGGAGAGCTTCGGCCAGGTCGTCGAGGCCCTCAAATGGCTGGGCCTGGACTGGGACGAAGGCATCGAGGTCGGCGGCGTCAACGGACCCTACCGTCAATCGCAGCGCGGTGAGATCTACGCCGATGTCATCGCCAAGCTCAAGGCCGGCGGCCACATCTACGAGTCCTACTCGACGAACGAAGAGGTCGAAGCCCGGCACAGAGCCGCCGGGCGTGACCCGAAGCTCGGCTACGACGGCTTCGACCGGGACCTGACCGACGAGCAGAAGGACGCCTTCCGCGCCGAAGGCCGCGAGCCGGTGTGGCGCGTGCGCATGCCCGATGAAGACATCACCTTCACCGACCTCGTCCGCGGTGAAATCACCTTCAAAGCCGGCACCGTGCCCGACTTCGTCGTCGTCCGCGCCACCGGGCAGCCGCTGTACACCCTGGTCAACCCCGTCGACGATGCACTCATGGGCGTCACTCATGTGCTCCGCGGTGAGGACATCCTGTCCTCGACCCCGCGCCAGATCGCGCTCTACGAACATCTCAAAGCGATCGGAATCGCCGAGGCGACCCCCGAGTTCGGCCACCTGCCCTACGTCATGGGCGAAGGCAACAAGAAGCTGTCCAAACGCGACCCGGAATCGAACCTGTTCCTCCACCGCGACAACGGCTTCATCCCCGAGGGCCTCATCAACTACCTCGCGCTGCTCGGCTGGTCGATCGGGCCCGACCGCGACATCTTCAGCGTCAAGGAATTCACCGAAGCCTTCGACATCCACGATGTCCTGCCCAACCCGGCCCGCTTCGACGTGAAGAAGGCCACCGCCATCAACGCCGACCACATCCGCATGCTCGAGACGGATGACTTCCGTGATCGACTGGTGCCCTACCTTCAGGCCGCCGAGGTGCTGCCGGAGACGCCGACGGATGCTCAGCTGGCGATCCTCGACCAGGCGGCACCTCTCGTGCAGACCCGGATGAAGCTGCTCGGCGAAGCCCCGGACCTGCTTGCGTTCCTCTTCACACCCGACGCGGATCTCGTCATGGCCGAAGACGGGCTGAAGACGCTCAAAGACTCTGCTCCCGAAGTGCTCGCCGCTTCGCTCTCGGTCCTCGAAGGACTCGAGGAATGGACGACGGAGAAGCTCGAGGAAGTGCTCTCGGCGAAGCTCGTCGATGAGATGGAGATCAAGCCGCGCCTGGCCTACGGTCCGCTGCGCGTGGCCGTGTCCGGCCGCAAGGTCTCCCCGCCGCTGTTCGAGTCGATGGAGATCCTCGGCAAGGACTCCTCGCTCACCCGCCTCAAGGCGCTGGCCGCACAGCTGTGACCATGGTCGAACAGACGAACTGGGCCCGCGGGGGACTGCACTTCTCCGATATCGTCATCGACGCGCCCTTCGACCATTTCGGACGGTCGGGCGATGCACCGGGGACGGCCGCCTCGGCGGGTGCCACCTCGGGCGGGATGACCTCGGCGCCGGTCAACCTGCCGCAGACGCTGACCGTGTTCGCACGGATCATCGCGACCGAGCCGGCGAGCACCAAGCCCTATCTCGTCTTTCTGCAGGGCGGACCCGGCGTCGAGGCCCCGCGGCCGGTGACACCGGTGAGCCCCGGCAGCTGGGTGGCCCGGGCGCTCGAGGAATTCCAGGTCGTCATGCTCGATCAGCGGGGGACCGGCCGCTCGAACCCGATCGGCTCGGTCGACGGGACGATCACCGGGTTGGAGTCCGTCGGCGATGACCCGGCCGCGATCGCCGAGGCGCTCTCGTACTTCCGAGCCGACTCGATCGTCGAGGATGCAGAGGTCCTGCGCGGCCACCTCGGCGTGGAATCCTGGTCGCTGCTCGGCCAGTCCTTCGGGGGTTTCACCACCCTGCGGTACGTCTCAGCGCACGCGTCTTCGCTCGACGAGGTGTACTTCACGGGCGGTCTGCCGGCGATCGGCCTCGACCCGGCCGCCGTGTACGGGCGGACGTGGGAAGGCATGATCGGCAAGTCTGAGCAGCACTATCGGACCTTCCCCGGCGACCGGGAGAAGATGCGTCGTCTGGTTGATCTCGCGTCGGCCGGCGAGGGCATCGCCCTGCCCGGAGGAGCACGCGCGACGCCCGAGCGGATCCGTCTGCTCGGGCACTTCCTCGGAGCCTCCGACGGACCGGAGAAGCTGCACTATCTGCTCGACCTCGATCCCGCCTCGGCGGCGTTCCGGCACGATCTGGCCGCGTCCCTGCCGTTCTCGGGACGCAACCCGCTCTACGCGGTCATCCACGAATCGTGTTGGGCCGACGGCACGGTGACGAACTGGGCCGCGCGACGGGCGATGCCCGACGCCGTCGCCGAGGATCCCACTCTGCTGGCCGGCGAACATGCCGGGCCCGAATCCCTCCACGAGGATCCCGAGCTCGCGCCGTTCGCCGAGGTGGCCGACCTCGTTGCCGTTCGTCAGTGGCCGAGGCTCTACGACGTCGATGCGCTGCGGGCCGCCGAGGTCCGCGGTGCTGCGGCGGTGTACTACGAGGACGCCTACGTGCCCGTGGAGCACTCGCTGGCCACTGCCGAGCACCTTTCCGGGGTGCAGGCGTGGGTGACGAACGAGTACGAGCACAACGGGCTGCGAGCCGACGGCTACCGAGTCCTCGACCGGCTCATCGGGCTCGCCCGCGGGTGAGGCCGGCGTGTTAAGAAGCTCACACTGAAAAGGAGCCCCGGAAATTTGTCGTGAGGCGGGGTGCTTGTGTAGAGTTATATCTCGTTGCTCAGGGAAAATCCCCACGGGGATGACCTTGAAAAACATTGGGCTATGGTGTAATTGGCAGCACGAGTGATTCTGGTTCATTTAGTCTAGGTTCAAGTCCTGGTAGCCCAGCGGACATCATCCGGAGGAGTCTCCAGGTGAGTTGTTCTGAGCCCCCGTCGTCTAGTGGCCTAGGACGCCGCCCTCTCAAGGCGGTAACGGCAGTTCGAATCTGCTCGGGGGTACGGTTGAGCCCCGCATCGAAGTTTCGGTGCGGGGCTCACTCTAATTCACGGGGCCTGAGCTCGGCAGGATCGCCGGCCTCCCCCGGGGCGGCGATCTGCCCGAGCTGCGGCGGCGGACTCAGCGGGAGACGGAGTCGGCGATCTTCTTCGTGTTCTCGGCCGTCTTGATGTTCGACACGATGAGCTCGAGCACGAGACGCACGCCGATGACCCACAGCGCCGGAATGATCCAGCCGAAGACGATCGAGAGGATCAGCGGCAGGACGTTGAAGCTCGGGCCGTCGTTGAAGTAGCTCGCCGTCGTACCGGCGACGACTCCCGCGCTGATGCCGGCGACGATGGTGCCGAGGTACGAAAGCGCGGCGACGATCATCGCGATGATGTAGATGAAGCCCGCCCACTTCACCGCAATGAAGTTGTCGAAGCGGATGTCGAACAGCGACTTGAAGAATCCTGCCTGGGCGGGTGCCTGCTGTGGGGCCTGCCCGTACGCGGGCTGACCGTAGACCGGCTGACCATACGCCTGCTGGTCGTAGGCCTGCTGCTGGCCCGCGCCCTGCTGATAGGCGCCGGGCTGTGAGTAGGAGCCCTGCTGGTACGACGGAGACTGGTAGGCGTTGGGATCATACGTTCCCTGCTGGTAGGCGGCCTGTTGGGCCTGGCCCTGGCCCTGTCCCTGATCGCCGGCGCCTGCGCCCTGGCTCTCGGAAAGCTGTTCATTGGGGGTGGGCTGCCCCTCGGGAAGCGGTTCATTCGGATTGGGCTGACCGCTGTTGGGGTCGTTCGGGTTCGGCTGGCCGGTGTTCGGGTCGTTCGGATTCTGAGGAGTCGACATGTTCGTCCCTTTCGCGAATGGAGAGCGGTCCGTCCGGATTGCACTCCCTGGCTATCTGCCTGTAGTCGCAACCTATCAGGGCACCCTTTCAGAGGGAACGTCGTCCGTCATGTTGACAGAGACAGGAGAAACGACGATTCAGACGGCATCCTCCGGAGCGGAGTCCGCACTCGCCGACGAGGATCCCGCGCGGGGCCGCAGGCCGATGCTCCACTCGACGGCGAGCTCGTCTCCGGGTGCGACGATGTCGAAGTCCTCGCCTGGAATTCCGGCGGCGAATGCGTTCGGCGGACAGGTCATCGGCTCGATCGCGATCGCCCGCCGGGCCAGATCCGCGCCGAGTCCATCACCGGTGCACACCTGCCAGGTGCGGAAACCAGGGTCCATCCCGATGATGACCTCACGATCGTCGGCGCCCTTGAGCCGGGCGCGTGACCATGCATCGTCCCCGCGCCGAGGCGAACCGAAGGCATCATCGAGCACCGTGTCACCGATCGTGCGCAGCGCCCGGAAGTCCTTGCACACGATGCACGCTGACTCATCGGCCACATGGTCGGCCGGGATCACCGTGCCGTCGTCGAAAGGACGGACGTCGGTCGGGATGAGCCGGTCATCGGTCTCGAGCCAGGTCGTGGCGGGAACGACCAGCTGGGCGTCGTCGACTGCGCCGCCAGAGGAGCCCGAGCCCCTGTCGCCGGGGGAGCCCGAGCCCCGGCCGCCGGAAGAGTGCGAGCCGGGGCCGCCGGGGGAGTGCGAGCCGGGAGAGATCCACGGGTGGAAACCGAAACCGAACGGAGCCCGATCCGACCCTGTGTTGAGGGCACGGGCGCGGACGCTCAGCCCCTCCTCGGCGAGCTCGTAGACGATGCGGAGTGCGAAGGCGAACGGGTAACCCTCCGCAGGCTCCAATGCGTAGTCGAGGCTGACGGTGGACTCGCAACGCTGCGTCACCGTCCACTCGACGTCGGCGACGAGGCCATGCAGAGCGGTATCGTTGCCGGGCTCGGTGATCGGAAGCTGATGATTTCGCCCGTCGAAATCGAAGCGCCCACCGGCGATCCGGTTCGGCCACGGCGCGAGCACGGCACCGTCGAAGGCCGCCATCGGCACCACGATCGGGCGATCGCCGACGGTGAAGCTGAGCAGGGCCGCACCGATGGGGGAGACGACTGCCGTGGACTCGCTGCAGACGAGTTCGATGCTGGTGGTCATAGGTCTCCGGAGTCGGCGATGGCGGTGGGAGGATTCGTTGCCGATATTCTACGCCGTCCGCCGTCGCCGCAGCGGGCGGATGTTAGCATTATGATCGAAAATGATAACTTTTGGGAGGTCTGATGCCAGCGTCGCATCGCCGGACGAATCTGTCCGATGGTCGTGAGGTCCTGTTCTTCCAGGACCCCGACTCACCAGCACCGACGATCGCCGCGGACCCCCGTCCCGACGAATCCCGGCCGGCCAGCGGCGCCCTGCGCTTCGATGTGCTCACCGGCGAATGGGTGGCCGTGGCCACGCACCGACAGTCGCGCACTCACCTGCCCGCCGCCGCCGACTGCCCGCTGTGCCCGTCGACGACCGCTCGGCCCACCGAAGTCCCGGCCGAGGACTTCGACGTCGTCGTCTTCGAGAACCGATTCCCCTCGCTGGGACCCGACCTCGGCGAGGTCCCGCCCGTGACGACCGTCGACGAGGCCCTCGCCGAGGCAGCACTCAGTTCCGGTGACACCGCCACCGGGGCCGACGCAGCCACCGCCGAATCCGTGAGAGCCGCACTGTCGGCTCCCGGGTACGGCCGCTGTGAAGTCGTCGTGTTCTCCTCCGAACACAACCGGTCCTTCGCCGAGCTCGGCACCGCCCGCGCTCGCACCGTCATCGACGCCTGGGCGCATCGGACAGCCGAACTGTCGGCCCTGCCGGGCATCGAGCAGGTCTTCATGTTCGAGAACCGGGGCGAGGAGATCGGGGTGACGATGAACCACCCGCACGGTCAGATCTATGCTTACCCGTATGTCACTCCGCACACGGCGATCACCTCGGCCCGGGCACGGCAGCATCTGCGGGCGAGCGGCCGGGCGCTGATGGGAGACGTGCTGGCCTTCGAACGCGAGTCGGGGGAGCGGATGGTCCTCGAATCCGAACACTTCTCCGCTTTCGTGCCCTTCGCCGCCCGCTGGCCGATCGAAGTCCATATCGTCCCTCACCGGCAGGTGGGCAGCCTCGACGAACTCGATGAGGTCGAACGCGACGATCTGGCTCGAACCTATCCCGAAGTGCTGCGGCGCATCGACGGCCTCTATCCGACGTCCACCCCCTATATCGCGGCCTGGCATCAGGCGCCGGTCAACAGCGACGATCGCGACGCCGAATGGCTCCACCTCGAGATCACGAGCCCGCGGAGAGCCGAAGCCAAACTCAAGTTCCTCGCCGGCTCCGAAGCGGCCATGGGGGCCTTCGTCGGCGACGTCTCGGCCGAAGAGACCGCGGCACGGCTGCGTGCCGTGCCGAGTGCGGACACCGATGCGACCGGCACGGTCGACGACTCGAACGAAGGCAGAAGCCGATGAGCAGCGCAGCAGCACCGACCCCCGAGAGCCTTTCGACGGAGTTCGAGACCCTCTTCGGATATGCGCCGCTCGGCTGCTACCGCGCGCCCGGACGCGTGAACTTCATCGGCGAGCACACGGACTACAACAACGGCTTCGTGCTGCCCATCGCCATCGACAGGGCCGTGTACGTGGCCATCGGACGGCGTCCGGCGCACAACACCGAAGAAGCCGACGACGGCGCACTCGGGCGAAACCACTCGAACGACACGGGCAGAGGAAGTGCGCAGCCGCCTCGGTGCGGGGAGAGCATTCGCATCATCTCCGACCACCGCGACGAATCGGGCGAACGCGTCAGCGGACAGTTCACGGCTGCAGAGCTGACCCCCGGAACGCTGCCCGGCTGGCTCAGCCACCCGGCCGGCGTCGTCGACGAGATCGCCAAGACGACCGGCACGATGGTCGGCGGAGTCGACCTCTACATCGAATCGACCGTCCCCGTCGGTGCGGGACTGTCGTCATCGCACGCCCTCGAAGTGGCGGTGCTCATCGCCCTCGACGAGGTCTTTGGGCTCGGGCTCGACGACCGGGAGAAGGTGCTGCTGACCCAGCGGGCCGAGAACGACTTCGTCGGCGCGCCGACAGGAATCGTCGACCAGGCCGCGTCGATCATGACCGAGGCCGGACATGCGCTGTTCCTCGACTGCCGCGACCTCAGCGCCCGCCAGATCCCCTTCGACCTCGACGCCGAAGGGCTCAGACTGCTCGTCATCGACACCCACGTCTCCCACTCGCACAGCGAAAGCGGATACGGGGCCCGGAGGAAGACCTGCGAGGACGTCGCCGCACTCTGTGGCGTCGAGAGCCTGCGGGAACTCGCCGACGATGTCGACCTCACCGGTTTCACCGAGGAGCAGCGCAAGCGGGTGCGCCACGTCCTCGCCGAGAACGCTCGCGTCCGCGCCACCGTCGAACTCCTCACAGACAGCAGATCGTCGACAGGCGCCGACCATGACGCTCGCGTCCAGGCGATCGGCGATCTGCTGGTGGCTTCTCACGAGTCCCTGGCCCATGACTACGAGGTCTCATGCGTCGAGCTCGAT
Source organism: Brevibacterium sp. S111 (assembly GCF_004745075.1). Taxonomy (GTDB): domain Bacteria; phylum Actinomycetota; class Actinomycetes; order Actinomycetales; family Brevibacteriaceae; genus Brevibacterium. Next base: position 159,540 of record NZ_RHFH01000006.1, on the reverse strand, counting down.
GCCGCCGTGACGGCGGCGCTGGGAGCCGGGGCGATCGGGGCGCGGATGATCGGCGGCGGTTTCGGCGGATCGGCGATTGCGCTCATCGACGCTGCTGAAGTCGACGCTGTCGGGCAGGCCGTGACCGCGGCCTTCGCCGAACTCGGATACCGGGCACCGGACATCTTCGCCGTCAGCGCGGGACGAGGAGCCGGCCGGTTCGAGTGACCCGGCGCCGGGCTGCCCCCATGAACCAGCAGTGAAACCGACGGATCGGCAGGCGTGATGCCTGCCGGTCCGTCGGTTTCGTCACCGGATGCGCGTGAGGAGCGCCCTCATCGCGGCTGGGCCCTGAACTGCACCAGCTGCGAACTGCAGTGTCAGTCGTTGTCCGGGGCCGCCTCGGTGCCGGTGACGTCATCGGTGGTCTCGACGATCCGGATCGGTCGCACCTTGGCCCAGGCGAGGAAGAGTGCGGCCGCGATGATGAGGCCGATTCCGGTCCACAGGTTCGCGTCGATGCCTCCCGTCCGCTCCGCCTCATCGGGAGTGAAGTCGACGATGCCGGCGATCGTGAGGACGATCCCGAAGATCCCCAGCAGCACGCCGATGAAATTGCGGATGTCGAAGGCGCCCGCGGTCTTGGTCAGTTCGTTCGAATTGCTCATTGGATTCACTGGCTCCTTCACCCGAAGGTCACGTTGAGGATGATGACGAGGACGAGCGCGGCTCCGGCCACCGGGACCGGACGCTTCCACACCGGCGGCTTCGGCTCGTTGAAGTCCTCGAAGTCGGCCTTCGGAGTCTCGGAGTAGACGAGTCCGCGCAGCTCATGGGCAGGCTTCGGTGCCGTCCGGAAGGTGACGATCACCGAGAGGAGGATATCGACGACGAAGGCCGTGCTGGCGGCGAGGAACGCCGCGCCCTGGCCCGGCAGGTCGAAGACCCCGGTCTCGCTGAGGATGAAGACCGCGACGGCCGAGAGCGTACCGCCGACCAGACCGACCCAACCGGCGGTTGCGGACATCCGCTTCCAGAACATACCGAGGATGAACGTGGCGAACAGCGGCGCGTTGAAGAAGCCGAACAGCGTCTGCAGGTAGTCCATGAGGTTGGAGAAGTTGCCGGCGATGAGCGCGGTGAAGATCGCGACGATGCAGGCGCCGATCGTGGCGAAGCGGCCGACCTTGAGGTAGTAGTCGTCCTCGCGGTCCTTGACCACGTACTGCTGCCACAGGTCGTAGCTGAAGACGGTGTTGAACGCGGAGATGTTCGCGGCCATTCCGGCCATGAATGCGGCGAGGAGACCGGCGATCGCGACGCCCAGCAGGCCGTTGGGCAGCACCTCGCGCATGAGCAGCAGGAGCGCATCGTTGTAGGTCACTCCCGTCTCGGCGGCGGCGCTGGCCTCGCCGACGGAGGCGGAGATCTCCTTGAACTTCGACAGCTGGGTGACGAGGACGGCGGCGATCATGCCGGGGATGACGACGATGAAGGGGATGAGCATCTTCGGGAATGCACCGAGGATCGGTGTCATCCGCGCGGCATTGATGCTCTTCGAGGCCATGGCCCGCTGGACTTCGACGAAGTTCGTCGTCCAGTAGCCGAAGGAGAGGACGAAGCCGAGACCGAAGACGATGCCGACGACCGAGAGCACGGGGTTGGCGAAACCGGAAAGCTGCTCACCGGGCCAGCTGCTCAGCTGCTCGGCACCGAGCATGCCGTCGTTGCTCACCTTCTCCACGAGGCCGTCCCAGCCGCCGACCCGGTTCAGCCCGATGATCGTCAGCGGCAGAAGGGCTGCGACGATGACGAAGAACTGGAGCACCTCGTTGTAGATCGCTGCGGTCAGTCCGCCGAGGGTGATGTAGGACAGGACGATGACCGCGGCGACGACGAGGGCGATCCACAGCGGCCACCCGAGCAGACGGTTGACGATCGTGCCGAGCAGGAAGAGGTTGACGCCGGCGATGAGGATCTGCGCGACCGCGAACGACAGCGCATTGACCAGGTGAGCACCCGGACCGAAGCGCTTGCGCATGAACTCCGGTACGGATCTGACCTTCGACCCGTAGTAGAAGGGCATCATGACGACGCCGAGGAAGAGCATCGCCGGCACCGCTCCGATCCAGAAGTAGTGCATCGTCGGCATGCCGTACTGAGCGCCGGTGGCCGACATGCCCATGATCTCCACGGCACCGAGGTTGGCCGAGACGAACGCGAGAGCCGTGACCCACGCCGGAAGGCTCCGGCCCGAGAGGAGGAACTCGATGCTCGAGGAGATCCCGCGTTTGGCGAACCACCCGATTCCGAGGACGAAGATGAAGTAGATCGCAATCAGCAGATAGTCGATCCACTGTGCGTCCAAGCGGATTGCTTCCAAGGTTCCTCCAACAGCGTCGGTGAATGGTCGGCTGTGGTCTGAGCCACCCAAACCGACACTTTAGAGGATTGTGAGCTTGATCGCTAGTGATCGAACCTGAACAGTTTTGATCGCTTGTCCGGGGGTGTGTCGAAGCCGGTGTCGACGGAGGCGTCGACAGTGGGTCGGAAGGTCACGCAACTTCGACATCGACGCCTGCAGACCGCAGCGCCTCGAGCGGGGTCTTCTCGCTCTTGCCGTCGGTGATGAGGTGGTCGATCTCGTCGGTGGGCACGGTGAGCACAGAGGAACGCAGGCCGATCTTCGTGTGATCGACGAGCGCGATGACGCGAGTGGCGCCGGCAGCCATGGCGCGATCCGTGTCGGCGACGGGGAAGGCGGGAGTCGAGAGACCGAAGTCCGCGGCCAGCCCATTGCCGGAGAGGAACACGGTGTCGGCGCGCAGTCCGAGCAGCTGGGAGACCGTCCCGCCGCCGACGAAGGCTCGGATGGAGTGGCGGAGGATTCCCCCGACGACGATGACCTCGTTGTCGGGGGAGGAGACCATGGCCTCGGCGACGAGGAGTGAGTTCGTCACGACTCGCAGTCCTGAGCGGCCGACGAGCTCCTTGGCCAGCAGTTCGGTCGTCGTGCCGGGGCCGAGTGCCACGACGTCGCCGTTGCGCACATGCGCCGCCGCGGCCCTGGCGATTGCGGTCTTCTCTGCCAGCGCCTGTTCGAGCTTCTCCGCATAGCTCGACTCGCGGGCACTCGATACCAGCACGGCGCCGCCATGCGTGCGGATGAGCCGCCCCTCATCGGCGAGCTGGTCGAGGTCGCGCCGGATGGTCACGGCCGAGGTGTCGAGCTTCTCCGAGAGCGAGGAGATCGATACGGCTCCATCGCGTTCGATCGTGTCGACGATGATGTTGCGTCTCTGAGCGGCGATCATGGGGCCATAGTACAGACCGCGGGCCCGGAGGAGAGTTCCTCCGGGCCCGCGGTCGGGTGCGGCTTCGGGAGCGTGGCTAGCCGCGCACGAGTGCTTCGGTCAGCGTCCTCGCGGCGTCGATGACGGACTTCGCGTGCAGGCGACCCGGCTGCCGGGTGAGCCGGTCGACGGGGCCGGAGATCGAGACGGCCGCGACCACGCGATTGCTCGGCCCGCGCACGGGGGCCGACACCGAGGCGACACCGCGCTCGCGTTCAGCGATCGACTGCGCCCATCCTCGGCGACGGATACCGGAGAGCATGGTCGCGGAGAACCGGGCCCCGCGCAGCCCGGTGTGCAGCCGGTCGGGCTCCTCCCAAGCCAGCAGCACCTGGGCGGCGGAACCGGCGCGCATCGACAGCGTCGCCCCGATCGGCACGGAGTCGCGCAGACCCACGGGGCGTTCGGCCGCGGCCACGCACAGACGCAGATCGCCCTGACGGCGGAAGAGCTGGGCGGACTCACCGGTCTGATCGCGCAGCTGCCCGAGCACGGGACCGGCCGCGGCCAGCAGGCGATCCTCGCCGGCGGCCGAGGACAGCTCGGCCAGGCGCGGACCGAGGACGAAGCGCCCCTGCAGGTCACGACCGACGATGCGGTGGAATTCGAGGGCAACAGCCAGGCGGTGGGCAGTGGGGCGTGCCAGTCCGGTCAGCGTCACCAATTCGGCGAGAGAGGCGGGTCCGGCCTCAAGTGCGGAGAGAACCATTGCGGCCTTGTCGATGACCCCGACGCCGCTACCATTGCTTGTCATAGACACCATTGTGCGCGTCTCAGTGGGCGAGATGCAAGTTCGCATTGCGATACGGGCGAGTAGATTTCCCTTACGCACTCACTCCAGTGCAGACAACCCAGTTCATCGACGCGCCGACCCTCGTCGCGTCAGATCTACATCGGGTGCAGGGAACCCCTGCACCGGCGGGAGGAACCATGCCACGCACATTGGCCGAGAAGGTCTGGGCCGATCACGTCGTCTCACTTGGTGTTGACGGTGCGCCGGACCTTATCTACATCGACCTCCACCTCGTCCACGAGGTCACCAGCCCGCAGGCCTTCGATGGACTCCGACTCGCCGGGCGCCCCGTGCGCCGCCCCGACCTCACGATCGCCACCGAGGACCACAACACACCGACCTGGGACATCGACAAGCCGATCGCCGAACCCACCTCGGCCACGCAGATCAACACCCTGCGCAAGAACGCCGGGGAGTTCGGGATCCGCCTGCACAGCCTCGGCGACGCCGACCAGGGCATCGTCCACGTCGTCGGACCGCAGCTGGGCTTGACCCAGCCGGGCACGACCGTCGTCTGCGGCGACTCGCACACCTCCACCCACGGTGCTTTCGGGGCTCTGGCCTTCGGCATCGGCACCTCCGAGGTCGAGCATGTGCTCGCCACTCAGACGCTGAGTCTCAAACCGTTCAAGACGATGTCGATCACCGTCGACGGCGACCTGCCCGAAGGCTCGTCCGCCAAGGACATCATCCTCGCCATCATCGCGAAGATCGGCACCGGCGGAGGACAGGGCTACGTCCTCGAATACCGCGGCTCGGCGATCCGTCAGCTGTCGATGGAAGCACGCATGACGATCTGCAATATGTCGATCGAAGCCGGCGCCCGCGCCGGAATGGTCGCCCCCGACGAGACGACCTTCGACTACGTCAAGGGCCGCCCGCATGCCCCCGAAGGCGAAGACTGGGACGCCGCAGTCGAATACTGGAAGACCCTCTACACCGATGAAGGCGCCGAATTCGACGCCGAGGTCGTCCTCAAGGCCGAAGACATCGAACCCTTCGTCACCTGGGGCACGAACCCCGGGCAGGGCCTGCCGCTGTCGGCCTCGGTGCCCAGCCCCGATGACTTCACCGACGAGAACGACAAGACCGCCGCGGCCAACGCCCTGGCCTACATGGGGCTGACCCCGGGCACCCCACTGCGCGAGATCGCCGTGGACACCGTCTTCCTCGGCTCCTGCACGAACTCCCGGATCGAGGACCTGCGGGCCGCTGCCGAGATCGTCCGCGGCCGGAAGAAAGCCGAGAACGTCCGCTTCATGGTCGTGCCCGGCTCGGCGAAGGTCCGCCTCCAGGCCGAGGACGAAGGCCTGGACAGGATCTTCAAGGACTTCGGCGGCGAATGGCGCTTCGCCGGCTGCTCGATGTGCCTGGGCATGAACCCCGACCAGCTCGCCGAAGGCGAACGCTGCGCCTCGACATCGAACCGCAACTTCGAAGGCCGCCAGGGCAAGGGCGGACGCACCCACCTCGTCTCACCGCTCGTGGCTGCGGCCACCGCGGTGCGCGGCACCCTGTCCTCGCCCGGCGACGTCGCCGACCTGCCGCGGGACGCCGAACCCGTGGAATGGGCCGACGAACGACTCAGCCTGTCCCTGACCCCGATCTCGGCGAACGACTGAAGAAGGAAGACGAGCCATGGAAGCTTTCAGCACCCACACCGGCGTCGGCGTTCCTCTGCGCCGATCCAATATCGACACCGACCAGATCATCCCCGCGAAGTTCCTCAAGCGGGTCACCCGCACCGGCTTCGAAGACGCTCTGTTCTACCGGTGGCGGACCAGTGACGACTTCGTCCTCAATGACCCGGACTTCTCGGCCGGCTCCGTGCTCGTGGCCGGCCCCGACTTCGGCACCGGGTCCTCACGCGAACATGCCGTCTGGGCGCTCAAGGACTACGGCTTCCGGGTCGTGCTGTCCTCGCGCTTCGGCGACATCTTCCGCGGCAACTCCGGCAAGGAGGGCCTGCTGGCCGCGCAGCTCGAACAGCACGACATCGAGCTGATCTGGAAGATCCTCGAAAACCAGCCGGGCACCTCCATCACCGTCGATCTCGAGGAGAAGACAGTGACCTGCGATTCGGTCACCGTGCCCTTCCAGATCGACGACTACACGCGCTGGCGCCTGCTCGAAGGCCACGACGACATCAGCCTCACCCTGGCCAAGGAAGAGGACATCGTCGCCTACGAATCCTCCCGGTTCGCGTTCAAGCCCAAGACCCTGCCCGCCAAGGTCTGACCCTCGCCGAGGCGGCCGACTCCGGCTCGGGTCGGCCCCGCCTCGGCGAGTCGGTGGGAACCCGATGCCTGCGATAGTCTAGGACGGTGCCCCGGCCAACGTTCGGGCACCGTCTCCGGGCGTCACCATGCCCGGATCCGATCATCGGAATCAGGGAGGAACATGCTCGAAGTACGTGGGGGAAGCCCGCTGGACGGCACCGTCAGAGTCCGCGGCGCCAAGAACCTGGTGCCCAAGGCGATGGTCGCCTCCCTGCTGGGAGAGACCCCATCCGTGCTCCGCGGTGTGCCCCAGATCCGCGACGTCGAGATCGTCACCGGACTCCTCGAGCTCCACGGGGTGCGTGTGAGCTCGGCCCCCGACGGAGACCAGCCCGACGGTGAACTCCACCTCGACCCTGCCGACGTCGCGCAGGGCTCGATCGTCGACATCGACGCTCACGCCGGCTCCTCGCGCATCCCGATCCTCTTCTGCGGACCGTTGCTGCACAGTCTCGGGCAGGCCTTCATCCCCGACCTCGGCGGCTGCCATATCGGGGACCGGCCCATCAACTTCCACCTCGACGTCCTCCGCCAGTTCGGTGCCGAGGTCGACAAGACTCCCGGCGGTATCATGCTCAAGGCGACCAGCCGCCTGCAGGGAACGAAGGTCGAACTGCCCTACCCCTCGGTCGGCGCCACCGAACAGGTGCTGCTGACAGCCGTGCGCGCCGAAGGCGTGACCGAGCTGCGCAATGCCGCGATCGAACCCGAGATCATGGACCTCATCGCGCTGCTGCAGAAGATGGGTGCGATCATCACCGTCGACACCGACCGGGTCGTGCGCATCGAAGGCGTGGAGTCGCTGCGCGGCTTCATCCACCGTGCCCTGCCCGATCGCAATGAGACCGCCTCCTGGGCCTCGGCCGCCCTGGCCACCGGGGGAGACATCTTCGTCGCCGGAGCCAGCCAGCCCGAGCTCATCACCTTCCTCAACATCTTCCGCAAGATCGGCGGCGAGTTCGAGGTCCAGGAATCAGGAATCCGTTTCCGCCATCCCGGCGGCAAACTCAAATCCTTCGCCCTCGAAACCGACGTCCACCCCGGCTTCATGACCGACTGGCAGCAGCCGCTCGTCGTCGCGATGACCCAGGCCGAGGGGCTGTCGATCATCCACGAAACCGTGTATGAGAACCGCTTCGGCTTCACCGAGGCCCTGCGCGACATGGGAGCCCAGATCCAGCTCTACCGCGAATGCCTCGGCGGCACCCCCTGCCGCTTCGGCCGCCGCAACTACCAGCATTCGGCCGTGGTCTCCGGACCCACCGACCTCAAGGGCACCCGCATCGACGTGCCGGACCTGCGCGGCGGATTCAGCCATCTCATCGCCGCTCTGGCCGCCCAGGGCGCGAGCGAAGTCCACGGCATCGAACTCATCAACCGCGGATACGAGAACTTCCTCGACAAGCTCGTCGGACTCGGTGCCGAGGTGTCCGCATGAGCGCGGTCACCGAACCGGACTCGAACAACCACGACCTGGTCTCCTTCGACCCCGCCTCGGTGCGGTCTCAGAACCGGGCGGGCACCGTGGCCGCTACCGCGGCCTTCGGGCTCATGCGCACAGCCACGAAGATGAGCGTGCGCGGCATCGAACACCTGCCGCCGAAGGGCACCGGAATCATCGTCGCGGCCTACCACGCGAACCACCTCGACCCGATCCTCGTCGGGCTCGCCCTCAAACGCAACGGTCGGATGCCGCACTTCCTCGCGAAGTCCACCCTGTTCTCCGGGGCCCTCGGCCTCATTCTCAAGACGATCGGACAGATCCCGGTGCTGCGGTCATCGGCTTCGGCGGGAGACTCCCTCGAATACGCGAAAGACGCCCTGGCCCACGGGCAGACCGTCGTCATCTATCCCGAAGGCACGCTGACGAAGGACCCCGAGCTCTGGCCCCAGCATTTCAAGACCGGCACCGCCCGGCTCGCGCTCGAGACCGGAGCCCCGATCATCCCCGCCGCCCACTGGGGACTGAACACGATCTTCCCGCGCGGCCAGAAGAAGCTGCGCTTCAAACCCTTCAGCAATGAGTCGACGGTCGTCTTCGGACCGCCCGTCGACTACTCGGACCTGTGGGCCCACCGCGCCGAGAAGGCGACGATGGGGAAGCTGTCCAAACGGCTGAAGGACACCATCGCACGGATGGTCGCCGAACTGTCCGAGCGTGCACTGCCGCAGCGATTCGAAGAGAAGGAGACGGGCGAATGAGTGTGGACAAGATCGCGGTCCTCGGAGCCGGATCGTGGGGGACGACCTATGCCGCGGTCATCGCCGACGCCGGATTCCCCGTCACCCTGTGGGCCCGCCGTCCCGAGGTCGCCGAGGAGATCAACACCTCACACACGAACGACCGCTACCTCGGCGAGCGCATCCTGCCCGCGGGGCTGTCCGCGACCGCTGACGACATCGCCGCCGTCACCGACGCCGAGGTCATCGTGCTCGCCGTGCCCGCCCAGACTCTGCGACAGAACCTCTCCCGGTGGAAGCCGCACCTGCGCCCCGGGGTCAAGCTCGTGAGCCTGATGAAGGGCATCGAGGTCGACACCGGCAAACGCATGTCCGAAGTCATCGCCGAGGTCGCCGAGGTGGACGAGAACCAGATCGCCGTCGTCTCGGGCCCGAACCTCGCCCGTGAGATCGCGGACCGGCAGCCGACCGCCACCGTCGTGGCATCGGCCGATATCACCACCGCCGAGGTGGTCGCGGAGATCAGCGCGAACGCGTACTTCCGTCCGTACACGAACACCGACGTCGTCGGCGTGGAGGTCGGCGGTGCGATCAAGAACATCATCGCCCTGTCCGTGGGCATCGCCGACGGGCAGAAGCTCGGCGACAACTCGAAGGCCTCGATCATCACCCGCGGACTCGCCGAGACCTCCCGACTGGCCGCGGCCATGGGCGCGGAAGCGCACACCCTGTCCGGGCTGGCCGGGCTCGGCGACCTCGTCGCCACCTGTGCCTCACCCCTGTCGCGCAACCGCACCTTCGGGCGCCATCTCGGTGAGGGGATGAGTCTCGAGGACGTCATCGCCCACACCTCGCAGACGGCCGAAGGCGTGAAGTCGGCCCCGGCCGTGCTCGCCCTGGGCCGCCGCTTCGACGTCGACCTGCCCATCACCGAGGCGGTGTGCGCGGTGCTCGCCGGCAAGCTGCGGGTTGACGAACTCGCCGGTTTGCTGTTGTCTCGGAAGCGTAAGCACGAAGGACCCCCGGCCTAAGGAGCATCATGAGTGCGAACTCACCGTTCTACAATCTTCCCGAACTCCCGACCTTCACGCTGACCAGCACTGACATCGAGGACGGCGGGGTGCTCACCGGCCCCCAGCTCTCCGGTGCCATGGGTGTTCCCGGCGGCGAGGACGTCTCCCCGCAGCTGTCCTGGTCCGGCTTCCCGGCCGAGACCAAGGCCTTCGCCGTGACCTGCTTCGACCCCGATGCCCCGACCGGCTCGGGATTCTGGCACTGGGTCGTCACCGACCTCGACGCCACGACGACGAGCCTGCCCGCCAACGCCGGTGACCCGGCCGCAGACCTGCTGCCCGGTGGTGCCGTGACGCTGCGCAACGACGCCGGAGAGCCGCGCTTCGTCGGTGCCGCCCCTCCGGAAGGCCACGGCCCGCACCGCTACTTCTTCATCGTCACGGCCCTGGCCGAACCGCTGGGCATCGACGAATCCGCCTCACCTGCCTTCGCCGGTTTCAACATGTTCTTCAAGGGCATCGGCCGCGCGTGGCTGGAATGCACCTTCGAGGCCAAGTGAGCTAGAGTCTTTCAGTCCGCGCACACCTCGACGGCGTGCGCACCCCCGTTTCCGGTCCCAGTTCGGGGGAGCTCCACACAACAAGGAATCTCATGGCAGACAACGATCACCGGCCCCTCGTCGCAGTTCTCTTCGGCGGGCGTTCGAGCGAGCATTCCGTCAGCTGCGTCACCGCGGCCGGAGTGATCGGTGCCATCGACGCCGAAGCCTTCGACGTCCTGCCGATCGGCATCACGAAGACCGGCGTGTGGCGGGTCGTCGACGACTGGGCGAGCATGCGCTTCGACCCCCAGGACATGCCCGAGGTCACCGACAACGGCACCGAGGTGATTCCTCCGCTGGCCGCAGACGGGGCGCCTCTTCTGCAGCGCGACGCCGAGGGCAACTGCTCCGAACTCGGCTCCGTGGATGTGTTCTTCCCGCTCCTGCACGGACGCTTCGGTGAGGACGGGACGCTGCAGGGTCTGTTCGAGCTCAGCGATACCGCGTTCGTCGGTTCCGGTGTGTTCTCCTCGGCCGCGAGCATGGACAAGCACTTCACGAAGTCGCTCATGGCGCAGGCCGGGATCCCCACCTGCCCGTGGGAGCTCGTGACCGAGACGATGTGGGAGATCGACCGTGCCGAGGTCGAGGCCCGCATCGCCGGCCTGGGCCTGCCCGTGTTCGTCAAACCTGCCCGCGCCGGCTCGTCCATGGGCGTGAGCCGAGTCGCCGAGGCGGCCGACCTCGAGGCCGCACTCGCCGGAGCCTTCGAACACGATTCCAAGGTCATCGTCGAACCCCAGGTCAACGGCCGAGAGGTCGAATGCGCGGTGCTCGGCTCGCTCTACGATACGACCCTGCGCGTGTCCTCACCGGGGGAGATCAGCGTCACCGGCGACCACGCCTTCTACGATTTCGATGCGAAGTATCTCGATCTCGCCGATGCCGAGGTCACCTGCCCGGCCGACCTCGATGAGATGACGACGGAGGCGGTGCAGGACGTGGCCGCAGCGGTGTTCCGTCTCTTCGACTGCACCGGCCTGGCCCGTGTCGACACCTTCGTCACGGACACCGGGGACGTCGTCGTCAACGAACTCAACACCCTGCCCGGGTTCACCCCCACCTCGGCGTACCCGTTCATGTGGGCGAAGTCGGGAGTCGAATACTCCGAGCTCATCGGCGAACTCATCTCCATCGCGCTCGTCGATCACGCCCGCGCGAAGTGAACCTCTAGTCTTCGACGTCCTCGGCGCCGACGCATTCGGCTTCGGGCTCGAGCTTCGCCAGGGCCGGGGAGACCGCGGCGAGCACATCGTTGCCGGATTCGGCCTTGCGGTTGACGAGCACCTCGACGGCGGGCTTCCGGCCATAGCTGGTGAACATCCACGTCGCATCGTCATCGTCGTCCGACGGCTTCGAGATCCAATCGACTCCGCTGACACTCACACACTGATCGGTCGTCGGCCCGGGCGGGGTGACCCCGCAGCGCAGCACCGCGATGTTCGGATCGCCCCACGCCTTCGTGCCCTGTGAGGACGTGGTGCGGGCCTTCTGCCCGGAGATCTCATCGGGCAGGGTGAGCATGATGTCCGCACACTTCGGGTTCGCGGCATCCTTCGCCGGTTCGACGATGACCTTGTGCGCACAGCCGGAGAGCGCGACGCCGACCAATACGGCGGCCACGGCGGCCAGGGCCAGAGAGCGCGGGCGATGCGGCGACCGCGAGGCGCGGCGCGGCGACTGTGAGACGCGGCGCGGCGAAGCAGAGCGAGATCTCATAGGACTACCGTATCTCCCGATAACCTGGAGGCATGACCCGACTGTCCGAACTTCGCGAATCACACATCATCGCCCGCGTGCTCACTGGCAACCCGAGCAGCGCTCACGTGATCGTCGGACCCGGAGACGATGCGGCCGTGACCGCACCGGACGGTCGGCTCGTATCGACGGCGGACATGCTGGTGGAGAACGAGGATTTCACCCGCGACTGGTTGGAATGGGAGAAGCTCGGCCGGAAGGCCGCCGCCCAGAACCTCGCCGATGTCTGCGCCATGGGTGCCCGCCCGCACGGACTGCTCGTGTCCCTGGCCGTTCCCGACGACACGGACATCACCGCCGTCGAAGCCCTGTACTCGGGTCTTTTCGCCGAGGCGGGGCGTGCCGGTGCCGCACTCGAGACCACCGTGCCGATCATCGGCGGAGATCTGTCGTCCTCCGGCCTCATCGTCGTCGCGATCACCGCACTCGGGACCGTGGGCCAGGGCAGCACCGCGGCCGCTGTCGGCACCGCAGGTGTGGACGGGCCGGGCACGGGTCCGGCGATTCTGCGCTCCGGCGCCCGACCGGGAGATTCTCTCTACCTCGCCGGGACGGTCGGTCGGGCCGCGGCCGGACTCGACCTCCTCTTCTCCGGTCTCCGACCGGACACGGCCGCACCCGAACTCGCCTCCCTCATCACCGCCCAACTGGCCCCACGCCCCGACTACGGGGCGCTGCTCGGTCTGAGGGCCGCCTCGGCGATGATCGACGTCTCCGACGGTCTGAGCCTCGATCTGGCCCGGATCGCCGTCGCCTCGGGGGTCGGCGTCGAGCTCGACCGGACGGCGCTGCAGGATCTCGTCGACCCGCTGCTGCCGGCCGCTGAACAGGTGCTCGGTGAAGTGGCGGGTGCAGCGGACCTCGCCCTGTCCTGGGTCCTCCACGGAGGAGAGGACCACGGCTTCGTCGCGTCGAGCGCCTCGAGTCAGGACCCTGGAGTAGGCTGGCGGAGAATCGGTGAGATCCGCACCGGACACGATGTCAGCCTCGACGGCACACCCGTGCCGACGAGCGGTTTCAGCCATTTCGGGAAGTGACATGAGCAACGCCATCAGCCTCAACGGTCGACTGGCCGCCCGTTGGGCCCGTCGGGCGGTCGACCGGCTGCGCAAGGAACGCACCGAGATCGACGAACTCAACGTCTTCCCCGTCCCCGACGGCGACACCGGCACGAACATGTACCACACCCTGCGCTCGGCCTACCTCGCCGTCGAAGAACTCACCGGACCCGTCACCCTCCCGCAGGTCGTGGCCGCACTCGCCGCCGGTGCCGGCCGAGGCGCACGCGGCAACTCCGGACTCATCCTCGCCGTCGCCCTCCAAGGCGTCGCCGATGCCTTGGCCGAGGTCACCGTCGCCACCGCCGACGCGATGGCCACCGCCCTCGAGACCGCATCCGACCGGGCCCGCGCCGCCGTCGCCCGGCCCGTCGACGGCACCATGCTCACGGTCCTTGACGCGATGGCCACCGAGGCGCGTGAACGCGCCGAGACCGGTGGTGACCTGCTCGAAGTCATCGAAGCCGTGCGCGAACGCTCGCGTTCGGCCCTGCGTGAGACCACCGGTCAGCTCACGGTCCTGCGCGAAGCCGAAGTCGTCGACGCGGGATCGACCGGCATCGTCGAACTCTTCGACCTCCTCTACGCGACCGTCACCGGACGCACCCCGCAGGATTCGATGCTCACCGAGGTGGCCCGCGCCCCGAAGATCATCCACGAGGCCACGGCCGAGGAGCTCGAGATCGTCGTGATCCTCGCGACCGCCCCCGCCGCCGAGCTCGCTGAGGAGCTCGACCGCCTCGGCGGGACCTCGATCGTCATCACCGCGCACAAGGTCCACGTCCACGTCATCGACGAAACGGTCGCCGCGACGGTCATCGACCACCTCGGCGGCTATGGGATCGCTCGCCTGGACATGGAGGATCTGCGCCTGCACGAGGAGGAGGGGGAGACGAAGCTCGTCGCCCTCGTCCAGGGCACGGGACTGCTCATGCATGCTGCGCTCAACGGGGCCACGGCACTGACCTCGTCGGTCGGGGATCTCGCGGAGACGATGTCCGAACTCATCGCCTCCGAAGACCGTGAGGTGATCGTCGTGCCCAGCTCCACTTCGGCGCTCAAGGCCCTCTCCGGGCTGCGCGCGGTCACGGGAAAGGATGCGGAACGGGCCGGGCGGGCGCAGGTCGTGCGCTCACGCAACGCCGCCACCCTGCTCTCGGCTCTGGCCGTCTACGATCCCTTCGCCCCGGCCGCGGAGATCTTCGCCGATATGACCGAAGCCGCTGCCGGCACCCGGGTCGGGACGATCTTCTCGGCCGATCAACTCGCCACGGACCCGCCGACCGGGGTGCTGCCGATCGTCCGCGAAGGCGACGACGCAGGAACAGCCTCGGCGCTGGGAGCAGCGGCTCATCCGGCGCAGTTCTACCGGGTCTACATCGAAGGCAAGGCGAAGACGCAGAGCACGGAGCTGAGCACGCTCGTCGTCAAACTCGCCGACCGGCTCCTCGGGGCCGGGGGAGAGCTGCTCACCGTCGTCCACGGACCCGACTGCGTCCCCGAGGTGCTCGACCATCTGCGGGACTGGATCGCGAAGTCCCACGACAATGTCCACTTCCAGGAGTTCGACGCCCGCGACCGCGGGGTGCTCGTCATCATGGGGGTCGAATGACGACCCGGCTCGAAGACAATTTCCGCAAGGCCGACCGCACGCACCTGGCCAAACGCGGTGTGCACACGGTGGCCGACCTGTTCCGGTTCTTCCCCCGTCGCTACCTCGTCCCCGGTGAGTCCACACGGTTGGGCGATCTGCCGCTGGGGGAGACCGCGATCATCCAGGCCGAGGTGATCAGCGTGAGCACACGGCGGATGAAGCAGCGGCGCGGCACGATCACCGAGGTCATCGTCCACGACGGGGAACAGTCGATGAAGATCGCGTTCTTCAACCAGCACTGGTTGGACAAGGCTCTGACGCCGGGGCTGACCGTGGTATTCGGCGGCAAGGTCGAATCTTACCGCGGGCAGCTCACCCTGGCCTCCCCTGCGTGGCTCAACCGCACCGAGGACGACCACGAGTGGACGCCAGAGGATCTCAACTCGCCGTTTCCCATCTACCCGGCGGTCAAGAAGATCGCGCAGTCGCGGCTGTGGAGCGCGATCAAGACTCTGCTCAGCGTGGCCGGGCCCGAAGAGTTCGCCGACCCCCTGCCCAAGGGCCTGCGCGAGAAATACGATCTGCCGGATCTGCGTACGGCGCTCGAGGACATGCACAAGCCGCGCCGGATCGAGGACGTCGAGAGGGCCCGCCAGCGGTGGAAGTGGGAAGAGGCGCTGGCCCTGCAGACCGAATTCGTCTCCCGCAAGGCCGCCTATGCGCAGGAGAACGCCACCCCGCTGCTGACCGAGGGGCCGAAGAGCCGGCGCTTCGACTCCTCGCTGCCCTTCACGCTCACCCCGTCCCAGGTCAGAGTCGGTGAGGAGATCGGTGCGGACATGGGCCGGGAGCAGCCGATGCACCGACTCCTCCACGGAGATGTCGGCTCCGGCAAGACCCTCGTGGCTCTGCGGGCGATGCTCACTGCCGTCGATTCCGGGGCCCAAGCCGCGATGCTCGCCCCCACCGAGGTCCTCGCGACTCAGCATTTCCACTCCATCCAGCACTTCCTCGGCGAACAGATGGGGCTCTCGCCCCTGCTGTCCGAGGACGACCAGGTGACGGTGGCGCTCATGACCGGATCGATGCCGGCCCGGGAGCGGCGGGAACTCGCCCTCGACCTGGCCACCGGGAACATCGACATCGTCGTCGGCACGCATGCGCTGCTGTCGGAATCGACGATCTTCGAGAACCTCGGGCTCATCGTCGTCGATGAACAGCACCGCTTCGGTGTCGAACAGCGTGAGGCGATGCGGGCCAAGGGCGGGGAGTCCACCCCGCACACGCTCGTGATGTCCGCGACCCCGATCCCGCGCACGGTCGCGATGACGGTCTTCGCCGATCTCGACATCTCGACACTGACCGAGATGCCGGCCGGGCCGAAGAACATCGCCACCCACGTCGTGCCGATCGTCGACCAGCCGAACTGGTTCGCACGGGTCCGGACGCTCATGCGCGAGACCGTCGAATCGGGGCGCGGGGTCTTCGTCGTCTTCCCTCGGATCGAACCCACGGACATCGAGGACCCGGAGACCGGTGCCGTGATCGGACAGAAGCAGGGCATCGAGGATCTCAGCCGCAAACTCGAAGACACCCCGGAGCTGTCGGGGAAGAGATTCGGGCTGCTGCACGGGCGGATGTCGACCGGTGAGAAGGACAAGGTGCTCAAGGACTTCGCCGACGGGGACATCGAGATCCTCGTCTCGACGACGGTCATCGAGGTCGGAGTCGACGTGTCACGGGCGACGATGATGGTCATCGCCGAGGCGGAGAACTTCGGTGTCGCCCAGCTCCACCAGCTGCGCGGACGTGTCGGACGTGACGGCAGTGCGGCCATGTGCTTCCTGCTCACCGAGCTGAGCGAGACCGATGAGAGCTTCGCGCGGCTGCAGGCCGTGGCCGAGACGCTCGACGGATTCGCCCTCGCCGAGTACGATCTGGATTCCCGCGGGGAAGGCGATGTGCTCAGCGCCTCCCAATGGGGCGGATCCTCGCTGCGGCACCTGTCGATCCTCCGGGATTCCGAGATCGTGGCTGAAGCCAGGAGAGTCGCCGAGCAGATCGTCGCCGTCGACCCGCAGCTCGACGCGGTACCGGCGCTCAAGGCCTTCATCCGGCGGGTGCTGCCCGAAGGCGACGCACACTTCATCGAAGCAGGCTGAGGAGGCAGGTATGAGAATCATCGCCGGAGCGCACAAGGGTGCCCGCTTGTCCTCCCCGTCCGGGGCGAACACGCGCCCCACCGCCGATCGGGTCAAGGAATCCCTGTTCTCGATGCTCGAAGGCTATGGGGTGCTGCAGGCCGCGAACGTCCTCGACCTCTTCGCCGGATCCGGAGGCCTCGGATTCGAAGCGATGTCGCGGGGCGCCGCGCAGGTCGACTTCGTCGATTCGTCGCTGACTTCCATCCGCTCCCTGCAGTCCAATGCCGAGAAGCTCGGTATCGAACACTCCGCGGAGGTGCACGCCGGAGACGTCCTCCACTTCCTGGCGGGACTGCCGGTGACGGACGCCCCGGAAGCGCGGACGTTCGACCTCGTGTTCATGGACCCGCCGTATCCGCTCAGCGAAGACGCGGTCACACAGATCCTCGGACGGCTGACCGCGCACCTGGATCTCGAGTCGATCGTCGTCGTCGAACGCGCCGCACGCTCACCCGAGCCGACGATGCCCGACGGGCTGGAAGTCTTCCGGTCGAAGACCTTCGGTGAGACCGCGGTCCATTTCGTCCAGCTCGTCGGGGAGCCGGGCGAGGCCTGACTCCCCGACGCGGTGCTGACGCTTCGGAAGCGAGATCAGAGCACGCTGGAGAGGAACGACCGCGTGCGATCGTGCTGCGGGTTGTTGAAGATCTGATCCGGCGGCCCCTGCTCGAGGACCTGACCGCCGTCGAACATCATCACCCGGTGGGAGACGTCGCGGGCGAACTGCATCTCATGCGTGACAAGCAGCATCGTGATGTCCGTGGTCTCGGCGATGTCGCGGAGCACTCCCAGCACGTCGCCGACGAGCTCCGGGTCGAGCGCCGAGGTCACCTCGTCGAGGAGGAGGATCTCCGGGCTCATCGCCAGCGCACGGGCGATCGCCACACGCTGCTGCTGACCGCCGGAGAGCCGGGTCGGGTGCTCATCGGCCTTCTCGGCCAGCCCGACGCGTTCGAGCAGCTCCTTGGCTTCCTTGCTCGCTTCGCTCTTGGACTTGCCGAGCACATGGACAGGGGCCTCGATGATGTTCTCGAGCACGGTCATATTCGGGAACAGGTTGAACTGCTGGAAGACCATGCCGATGCGCGTGGTCATCTCCCGCGTGCGCTTCTTCGGCAGCTCGACTCGCTTGCCGT
Source organism: Brevibacterium sp. S111 (assembly GCF_004745075.1). Taxonomy (GTDB): domain Bacteria; phylum Actinomycetota; class Actinomycetes; order Actinomycetales; family Brevibacteriaceae; genus Brevibacterium. Next base: position 141,590 of record NZ_RHFH01000006.1, on the reverse strand, counting down.
CGCGCTCTTCGAAGGTCAGCGGTTTGCCGTCGACGAAGATGTAGCCGCCGGTGAGCTCCTCGAGCGTCATCACCAGGCGCAGGATCGTCGTCTTGCCCGAACCGCTGGGGCCGATGAGAGTGACGCGTTCGCCGGGAGCGACAGAGAAATTGAGGTCTTTGAGCACAGTCGTCGGACCGAAGCTCTTCTCGACATCGGTGAACTCGATCGCGGGGGTCGCCGAAGCGGAAGGATTGGCTGGGGTGTTCTCAGTAGGTGGCAAGGCGCTTGTCCAATCTCTGAATGAGCAGTGAGGTCGGGTAGCTGGCGGCGAGGAAGATGATGCCGGCCAAGGTGAAGGCTTCCGTGTAGGCGAACGTCGACCCGCCGAACTGCTTGGCCGCAGTGACGAGCTCGACGACGGAGATCGCGAACAGGAAAGGCGTGTCCTTGAACATCGCGACCGCGTAGTTGCCCAATGACGGGATGGTCGCACGCAGCGCCTGCGGCAGGATGATGGCCGTGAACTTCCGCACGGGCGGAAGCGACAGGGCTGTCGCCGCCTCGTGTTGACCGGGAGGCACAGAGTCAATGCCGGCACGATAGCTTTCGGACATGTACGTCGAGTAGTGGACGCCGATGACGATGAAGCCGATGACGAGTGCAGGGACGTCCACGAGTCCGGGGATGCCGGAGAAGGCGAAGTAGACGAACATCAACTGAACGACCAGTGGAGTGTTGCGGATGAATGCCACGAGCAGTCGCACGAGCCAGTTGATCCACCGCGGCAGTCCGCGGATGGCCACGGCGAGGATGAGGCCGAGGATCGCGGCGATGACAGTGCCGATGACCGTGGCGATGAGAGTGTTGACGAAACCGTGGAGCAGGATGGGCAGGGCTTCAGCGGCGAATTCCCAATTCCAGTTCACCGGTCACCTCCCTCGCCTGAAGAGGGACGTTTGAGCGGATCCGTTCCGAGTCCCGAGTCTGTGCCTTCACCCGCGACGCCGTGTGAGACGAGGCGGTCCTTGCGCACGGTGTCCGCGCGGGCGGCGCGTCGGGCCTCACGACGGTCGGTGCGCGAATTCGGGCGTCGGCGGCCGAGTGCGGCCGTGGCCCTGCGTTCGAGGAAGTTCATGAACTCCTGCAGCATCCAAGCGAGGATGAAGTAGATGATGAGACCGATGGAGAATGCGAAGTATGTATCGCCCGTCGACTGGCGCAGCTGATTGATCTTGTCGGTGAGATCGGACAGCGTGATGAAGAAGACGACCGCCGAGCCCTTGAGCAGCTGGATGAGCAGCGTCGCCAAGGAGGGGATCATCAGAGCCCAGGCCTGTGGGAAGATGACACGCAGCATCCGGCGGGTGGGGGAGAGGCTGAGCGCGATCGCGGCCTCCCACTGGCCAGGCGCCACGGTCTTGATCGACGAGCGGACGACCTCGGCCGAATAGGCACCGTAGTTGAGCGCGAGAGCCCCGATGCCGCAGAGCAGCGGGTCGAGTTCGAATCCGAGGAGCGGGAGGACGTAGAACAGCCAGAACAGCTGCACGAGCAGAGACGTGCCGCGGAAGAACTCGACGATGATCCGTGCAGGGGCGCGCAGCCACCAGTGCGGCGAGGTCATCGTGATGCCGAGGACGAGCGCGATGATGATGGCGCCGACCGAGCCCGCGACCGTGAGGATGATCGTTGTCTGAATTCCCTCCCACAGCTGTGGGAGGAAACTCAGCAACGTTGCGAGATTGTCGTTCATGATCTCAAGTGCCGAAGGACGACTCAGGAATCAGCGGTGGGCAGGTCGCCCTTGCACAGCTGATCGGTCGTGATCGAACCGTCAGGACGCTCTTCCTTCGTGAATCCGTAGTCACCGACCACGTCGAGGTAGGACTTCTCATCGGAGACGATGTTCTCCAGAGCCTTGTTCCACTCGTCTCGGAGTTCATCGTCATCGGTGCGGAAGACCGTGGCACCGGCACCGACCTGCGGAACATCGTCGATGACCTGGACGAAGGAGTCGCTGACTTCGACGCCGGAGTCCTTCGTGTTCTTCTCCATCCAGTTGAGCGAGATGGCGGTGAGGGCGAAGACATCGGCGCGGCCGGTCGTCACGGCGTCCATGCCGTCCTGGGGCGTGCCGACCTCTTGGGTCTTGATGCCCAGGTCCTTCGCATAATCTGATTCGACGGCGCCGGTCATCGTCGCGAGTTTGGCGCCCTTCTTCTTGACGTCGTCGAGGTTCTTCATGCCGTCCTGCTTGCCCTTCTTCGTCATCAGGGCGGTGGTGTACATGAATTCGGGATCGCCGAAGGAGGCCTGTTTGCAGCGGTCGGGCAGGATCGACATGCCGGCTGAGATCGCGTCGAAGCGTTCGGCGTTGAGGCCGGGGATGAGGGAGCCGAATTCGGTGTTGACGCCTTCGACGTCGTCGACGCCGAGCTCCTTGAACACGGCCTTCGCTATGGCGACGGACGCTCCCTGGAGCTCTCCGCCCTTTTCGAAGCTGTACGGGGCTTCGCCGGCGAAGCCGACGGTGATCTTTCCGTCGTCGATGGCCTTCTGCAGAGTCGACTTGTCCGAGTCGCTTCCTCCGCAGGCACCGAGGGTGAGCGTCAGCGCGAGAATCGATGTCGCGGCGGCCAGTCCTTTGAGTTTCATGTGCTGTTCCTTCCTTGAACGTCGACACATCGTCGTGACGTGCGTCTCCTGGACAGTATTCAATACTTATGTTGTCCGAATGTCACACTGTCAGACAAAGTTATATGATCGTAACCGTGACGAATCCTCCCGCCTCCGAGCTGCCGGTCCTGCGCAAAGTGGTCCGTTCCTCGACGAGCGACCTCATCGCCGACCAGCTGCGCAATGCCATCTACAACGGATCGCTCGAACCCGGGCAGTCGATCAACGAAGTGCGCACCGCCGAACTCCTCGAGGTGTCGCGGCCGTCCCTGCGGGAAGCGCTGCAGCGGCTCATCAGCGAAGGCGTGATGACGCATGCGCCGGGGCGGGGAGTCCATGTCAAGAAGATGCGGGTGACCGACATCGACGACGTCTATGCCGTCCGGGAAGCCATCGAATCGCAGGCGATCAAGCTCATCATCCGGCGGGAGCGCGCCACCGCCCGGATCACCCGCGCGCTCAGGGAGCTGGAGCGGGCGATCGAAGACAATGCTGCGCGCACCATCGGCGATGCCGACCTGTCGTTCCATCATGCGCTCGTCGCCTGTTCCGGTTCGGCCCGGCTGACAGACCTGATGAAGGTCTCGATGGTCCACACCCGTCTGCTGTCTCTTTCGGACCGACGCGGCTACGAGGTTCGCTGCGACGTCCTCGACAGCCACCGCGAACTCGCCGAGGCGGTCACCGCCGGCCGCGAATCACAATCCCTTGGGGTCCTTGCCCGGATCATGGCCGAAGCGGCTTCCCGACTGCACGGGCCCGACGCCGGAGTCGACGCGCAGGTCGTCAAGGCCCTCGACGACGGTGCCGCCGCCGATGACCAATGGTCGCGGCTGCGGGAGAGAGCGCAGTGAGCACGGTGGGGCGTCCGCGACCCGGGGTCGGCACCGCAGGCGACCGCCAGCCGATACGATGAGGGCATGAAGGTCGTCTGTCCCGGTTCCTATGATCCGATCACCATGGGTCATCTCGATATCATCGCCCGCAGCGCACGCCTGTTCGAGGAAGTGGTCGTGGCCGTCGTGCACAACCCCTCGAAGTCCGGTCGTTTCGCCCCGGAAGTCCGCGCGGACCTCATCCGCCGCTCGCTCGATGACGATGAGCGAACCCGGAGCGCCGAGAACGTGAGCATCGACATCGTCTCCGGCGGCCTCCTCGTCGACTACTGCACGAGCATCGGTGCACCCGCCGTCGTCAAGGGGCTGCGTTCGGGCACGGACTTCGCCTACGAACTGCCGATGGCGCTGATGAACAAACACCTCACCGAGCTCGAAACGATCTTCGTCCCCGGCAATCCGCGGTTCGAACACGTCTCCTCGTCTCTCATCAAGGAAGTCCACGCGAACGGCGGGGACATCCACGGGCTCGTCCCCGCCTCGGTGCTGGAAGCTCTGCACGGTCATGACACCGGTGCCGGTGATGACGGCTCCGGCAACGACAGCGCCGACTGAGGGATGAGCGCGGCCGCAACACCTGCCAACAGGGCCTGGTTCCCGGGCCTCGTCACCCACACCGTCATCGCACACGCGACGTACAACGGCGTGCGCGTGCTCATCTCCTACCGGACCCTCGAGCTCGGCGGATCGGGGGTCGTCCTCGGTCTCATGACCGCCGTCTACTCCCTCGTTCCGCTGCTCACGGCCCTCTTCGTCGGCCGGCTCGTCGATCGGGGGTACGCCACCGCGGTGCTGTGGGTCGGCACCATCCTGTCGATCCTGCCCGTCGCGCTCGCGGCCGTCGCACCCAACCTCGGCGTACTCCTCATCGCCACGATGAGCTTGGGCGTCGGGCAGCTGCTGACGACCGTGGCCTCCCAAGCGCTCATTCCGCAGAGCTTCCCCGCCGACCGGATGACCGCGAAGTTCGGCCACCTCACCCTCGGGGTGTCCATGGGCCAGACCATCGGACTGCCCGTGGCCGGCATGATCGCCGACGCCACCTCGGGTGACGCCGCGATCACCAATGCGCTGTGGTTCATGACCGCGCTGTCGGCGCTGACCCTCATCGCCGCTGTCGTCGTCATGCTCCGCGGGCGCACCCCGCACGTCTCCCGCGCCGAGGCGGCCGAAGGCGCCATCGCACCGTGGACGCTCCTGTCGACCCGGGGAATGAAACCCGCGATCTTCGCTTCCATGGCCACGCTCGCCGCCGTCGACCTGATGACGGCGTACCTGCCGCTCATCGGACAGGAGAACGGACTGTCCGTGACGCTGGTGACCTGGCTGCTGGCGCTGCGAACGCTCGCCTCGGTGATCTCGCGCCTGTTCATCGGGATGCTCACGACCAGGTGGCGCAACCTGTCCCTGCTGTGGACCGCCTCGGCGACGGCCGGTGTCTGTGTCGCGCTCATCCCCGTGCTCAGTCAGCCGTGGACGCTCGGACTCCTGCTCGCCCTCGCCGGATTCTGCTTCGGACTCACCCAGCCGCTGACGATGACCTGGGTCTCGACCCTGGCCGATGCGAAGAATCGGGCCGCGGTGCTGTCCATCCGTTTGGCGGGCAATCGACTCAGCCAGGTCGCGATCCCCTCGGCCGCCTCGGCGCTGACGGTCATCGCCGGTTCCGGGGCCGTGTTCATGATCGCCGGCGCGCTGCTCCTCGTTGCCGGGGGAGTGACCTGGCGCAACGAACACGAGCGATGGTGATGAGGAACACCTGCGGCGGTCGATCGGGGCGATTGGTAATGACCGCCGATGATGATTAGAATGGTGAGTCGCGTGTGAACGCAGGAGCGACATCCTCAAACCACCGGGAGGACGGCATGAAGCAGCGATCTGAATTCGTCTTCGATCTCAGATCGATGGGTCTGCTCGGCAATCCGGGTGAGTGGGAACGGGTGAACACCACCTTGTCTGCTCCAGCGGATCTCAAGATCGAAGTGATCGGGGTTGGTCAAGGTTCACCACTGGCGCTCGAGCTGATGTTCGAGAGCGTGTCGGAGGGGATCTACGTGTCGGGCACAGTCTCGGCGACGGCCCGCGGCGAGGACGCGAGGACACTCGAGCCCATCGAGCTGCCGATAGATGTCGACATCCAGGAGATGTACGTCTATGAGCAGGCCGAAGGCGACGAGGACTCCTACGTCATCGACCGGGATCAGCTCGACCTCGAGCCCGCGATCAGAGACGCCGTGGTGATGGCTCTGCCGTTCAATCCTTCACAGGATGAGAGCGAGGAGTTCAGCTACACCCTGGGGGAGGACCTCGAGGTGGAACCGGACGAATCCGAATCGCCGTTCGCATCATTGAAGAATCTGTTGGATGAGAAGAAAGAGAGCTAGACGTGGCTGTTCCGAAGCGTAAATTGTCGCGCAGCAACACCCGCCACCGTCGTTCGCAGTGGAAGGCCAAGGCTCCGAACCTGGTCAAGACTGTGGAGAACGGTCGCGTTGTGTACTCGCGCCCCCACCAGGCCAAAGTCGTCGAAGACGCAGCCGGCACCCCGCTGTACCTCGAGTACAAGGGCCGCAAGGTCGCTGACGTCTGAGACTGTGGACACTGACACCACAGCAGCACTGAAGAAGAGTCTCGGGATCGATATTGATCCCGAGACTTTTCGTCTCGCGCTCACGCATCGTTCTTATGCCTTCGAGGCCGGCGGAATCCCCACCAATGAGCGCCTCGAGTTCCTCGGCGATTCCGTGCTCGGCCTCGTGGCCACCGAATCGCTCTACTACGACAACCCGGACCTGCCCGAAGGCCAGCTGGCCAAAATGCGGTCGGCCGTGGTCAACACTCGAGCCCTGGCCGCGATCGCCCGCAGGCATGGGATCGGCGAGCACATTCTGCTCGGCAAGGGTGAGGAGCTGACCGGCGGCCGCAACAAGGATTCGATCCTCGCCGACACCGTCGAGGCTCTCATCGGCGCCGTCTTCGTCTCTCGGGGACGCGACGTCGCCTTCGCCTTCGTCCATCGCCTCATCGACGGCATGCTCGACGACGCGGTCAACCTCGGCGCCGGAATGGACTACAAGACCACGCTGCAGGAGGCTGCGGCCGACCTCAGCCTCGGGGCCGTGAGCTACGAGATCACCTCGTCCGGGCCCGACCACGCTATGGTGTTCACCGCCACCGCGATGCTCGGCGACAACGGCTGGGGCAGCGGGGACGGCTCGTCGAAGAAGGCCGCCGAAGCCGCCGCCGCCGAGGTCGCCGTCAAAGCCATCCGCACCGTCTACCCGGACTACCGTCGCTGAGCGATCTGTGGGTCCGCGTGTGACAGGACGGTGTTCCCATGCCTGAGCTTCCCGAGGTCGAAAGCGTCCGCCGCGGCGTCGACGAATGGACGACGGGGACGACGATCACCGGCGCCGAGGTGATCGACCCCCGAATACTCGGCACGACCTCCCAGCGCCGCATCGACCCGTCCGCGATCGACGGCTTCGTCACCGCCGTCAACGGTGCGCACATCCTCGGTGCCGAACGGCGCGGGAAGTTCATGTGGCTGAGCCTGGGGGAGGGCAGCCGGCCACAGCCGGGCCCGGCCGATCGGCAGAATACGATGCTCGGAGAGACGCCCGAGTTGGGCATTCTCGTCCATCTCGGGATGAGCGGGCAGCTGCGCATCCACGATCCGAATGACGAACTGCACCGGCACACGCGAGCGATCCTGCGCCTCGGCGGCAGCGACAGTGAGCTCGGTGGCCGAGCAGGCGATGGGGCAACCAACGGTGGGGCAGCCAACGGTGGGGGAGGCGTCGCCGGAGTGGGTCGCGAACTGCGCTTCGTCGACCAACGGATCTTCGGTCATATCGGCGTCCAACCGCTCGTGCACGGGTATGGGCGGCTCGTGCCCGCCTCGGCGATCCACATCGCCGCAGACCCACTCGAACCCGCATTCGACCCCGAACGGGTCGTGGAAGCTCTGGCGAAGAAGCGCACGGCGATCAAAGCGGCGCTGCTCGACCAGACTTTAGTCAGCGGCATCGGCAACATCTACGCCGATGAGGCGCTGTTCCGGGCGGGAGTCCATCCTTCTGCTGTCCCTGCGCGCACGCGGAAGAGCCGCCTCGTTGCGGTCCTCGAATCCGCGACGAAGGTGATGACCGATGCCTTGGCCGTGGGCGGGACGAGTTTCGATGCCCTCTACGTCAACGTCAACGGCGAATCCGGATACTTCGACCGGGCGCTGCTCGTCTACGGGCGCGGAGGACAGGAATGCGTGCGCTGCGGGACCGAGATCGCGAGGATCACCGTCGGCGGCCGCGGCACTCACTTCTGCCCGGAGTGCCAGAAACCCCCACGGTACCGGTAGTCCCCGGGCCGATCACCTCGGCGAACGTGGGCTCGGCCGAGCTGCCGACCGTCCGAGCGGGTGAGGGGTGCCGGTTACGGGGAGTGGAATCAGCGACGTCCGGCAGCCCCGGCGAGGAAAGCGCGATGACCGTCGATGAGAGTTCGCTGCGCCTGCGAGTGGTTCGGGGCCGAAAGCATGTTCGCGGGGTTCGTCGGTGACAGCCACAAGGCGTCGACCTCCACGACGGCTCCGTTTTTCAGTCGTGCAGCCGCGACGAGGCGGGGGCGGGAGCCGGGAGCCGGGATGAGGATCCTGTCGAGTTCTCGCCACGAGATTCGCCTGGCCCGCCCGACGAACCCGCACCAGATGAACTCGTCGGGAGTGATTTCGAGCCGAGCCCGCGAGCCGAGCCAGAAGTTCACTCCGGCACCGATGAGCAGGAGGAGGGGGCCGAAGAGGAAAATGAGGAACATGGTGTCGCCGAGGACGGCTAAGAGGATCACCGCAATGAGAGCCAGAGCCGCCATGATGGTGAGCATCCAGCCGATGACGAATGAGATCTTCCCCTCGCGCCTGATGACCGCGTTCATCTGATCAGACTCTGCCTTTCCTCGTGTCGACCAAGCTGGCTTCCCCGCGAACCGATCCCTCAAGAACAGCGATCGCCGTGCGCGTCAGCGTCTCAGCGTCACTATGATCCCACACCTGTCCCGCAGCGCTCCTTGAAGCGGGCACGGGGAGACGGGGCAGAAGCTCTGCTCGCCGGTGCTGTTTCGTCTCTTGTGTACGAACGCATCCAACACCGTTCGCGGCGAATCACACCGTTCGCGGCAGCATGCACCGGTGCGGCGCGCTGAATTGCCGCTAACGGTGCCGGATGCCCGGCTGAAGCTCGGAGACGGGCTCGGACTGGCGGCCGATGCGAACCGAGCAGAATGCACCCGATCGGCTCACCCCCATGATCGTCGCGGGCGCAATGAAGCCGCCTGCGGGCAATGGGCGAAGATGGCCGGATGTCCGTCTTCTCGGACCGTCATCGGTCGCATTCGCTGTGCAACACCACCTGCCGTCGGCGGGCGGTGAATGGTCAAGGGCCCCGTCGCGCACGACAGGGCCCCCACCAGCTCCCCCGGCTGGGCTCGAACCAGCGACCCTTCGATTAACAGTCGAATGCTCTGCCAACTGAGCTACGGAGGAAAACGGCGCAGTTGCCTGCGCACGAGGAGACACTTTACCAAAAGATTCCGAATCTCGTGGCCCGCCCGGATATGCTGGTTTCCAATATGCATCTCAAAAGCCTGACACTGCGGGGATTCAAGTCCTTTGCCTCGGCGACGACTCTCAGATTCGAGCCGGGCATCACCTGCGTCGTCGGTCCCAACGGTTCAGGCAAATCCAATGTCGTCGACGCCCTGTCCTGGGTGATGGGCGAGCAGGGTGCGAAGAATCTGCGCGGCGGAAAGATGGACGACGTCATCTTCGCCGGAACCTCGAAACGCCAGGCCCTGGGGCGCGCCGAGGTGACTCTGACGATCGACAACACCGACGGAGCCATCCCTGTCGACTACACCGAGGTGACGATCTCGCGGACCCTCTTCCGCACCGGCGGGTCCGAATACGCCGTCAACGGGGCCCCGGCCAGGCTCCTCGACATCCAAGAGCTGCTCAACGACTCCGGCCTGGGCAAGGAGATGCACGTCATCGTCGGTCAGGGCCGCCTCGACGCGATCCTCCACGCCGACCCGCTGGAGCGACGCAGCTTCATCGAAGAGGCCGCCGGTGTGCTCAAACACCGTCGCCGCAAAGACAAAGCGGTCCGCAAACTCACCGGACTGCAGACGAACCTCGACAGGCTCACCGATCTGCGCACCGAACTCAACCGGCAGCTCGGGCCCCTGGGCCGACAGGCCGAAGCCGCGGCGAAGGCCGCCACCGTCCAAGCCACACTGCGAGACACCACCGCCCGACTCCTCGCCGACGATGCGGTGCGGATGCAGTCCTCGCTGGCGACGACGAGCGGGGGCGAGGACCACAGCGACCGCATCGACGAACTCGACCGGCTCCGCACCAGCACCGAGGCGCGACTGGGTGAGGTCGAAACCCGCCTGTCGGGACTCGACACCGAACTCGAGGCGAAGCGGACCGCCGAATCGAAGACTCAGACGCAGATCGTCCGTGCCCAGGGCCTGAGCCAGCGGGCCGAAGACAAGCGCTCCCACCTGCTCTCGGAGGTCGCGAGCCTGGGCCGCCGCGAATCCAAGTCTCCCGATGAGCTGCGTGCCCAAGCCGCCCGCTTCAAGGACGAACTCACCGAGGCCGAGGCGGCCGTCACCGAGACGAACTCAGCGCTCGAGGCCAGCCAGAAACGCAAGGAAGAACTCACCCGGGACCTGCGCACCGCCGAAGACGAAGTCAAGGCAGCACAGATCGCCATCACCGAAGCAGTGAAGAACCGGTCGGCTCTGCAGTCGAAGCAGACCCAGGCCGAGGAGCGCATCGCGGACCTGCAGTCGCGCATCGCCGCCAACCGGTCCGAAATCAACACCGTCACCGCTCGCATCGCCGAACGCAGCGCCGAACTCGAGACCGCAGAGACCGGGGTTGAAGACGTCGAAGCAGGGGAGACCGAACTCGACTCCGCTTATGAGACGGCGCTGGAGGCCCAGGAGAAGTGTGAGGCCGAACGCGCCGAGCTGCAGGAGAAGCAGTCGCAGGTCGCCTCCGAGCTGTCCTCGGCCAGAGCCCGGGCCGAAGCCCTGGCACTGGGCACCGCGCTCGAGGCCGACCTCGAAGACATCATCAACGCCGAACTGCCCGGAGTCGGCACCGCCGTGACCGAACACCTGAGTGTGACGACCGGCTTCGAGATGGCGGTGGCCGCGGCCCTGTCGACCACGGTGTCCGGCGTCATCGTCGACGATGGCCAGTCGGCGCTGGGAGTCCTCGACCACCTCGGCGAGGACACGAACGTGTCCCTGACGATCCCGACCGGCGCCGAGGCGGTCGCCGGCAAGGGCGGCAACGGAACGGGGCGGACGGAGCTCGCCCCGCTGCCCGAGCTGGCGGGGCTCTCCGGCACCGAGGCGGGGGAGCCAGCTGCCGGGGCGGGGAAGCTGCAATGGCTGAGCGAACTCGTCACCAGCGATGTCCCCGAGCTGCGGACCCTGCTCGCGGCCGCCCTGCACGCAGTCGTCTGCGTCCCCGACGCTCGTGCCGGCGTCGCTCTGACCAAAGCCCGTCCCGAACTCACCGCGGTCACCGTCGACGGGGAGGTGCTCTCGGCCACCCGCATCAGCCGGGCGCGCACGGCCTCGGGCACCCGGTTGGCCTCTCAGACCGCACTCGACGACACCCATGCGACGATCACCGAACTCGAGGATCGGGCGGAGACGCTCAAGACTGCGCTCGCCGACCTCGAACCGCGCCTGAGCAGAGCCCGCGAGGAAGCGGCGGCGGCACTCGATGCGCTCCACTCCTCGGACGCGAAGATCATGGCCGCAGCCGAAGAGGTCTCGCGCATCACTGGCGAGATCGGTGTTGCCCGCACCCGCCTGCAGCGTGCCGAAGAGAACGAAACGGAGCTGAAGTCCCGCCTCGATGCCGCCCAGCGCGAGGTCGAGACCGCGCAGGCGGCGCTGGCCGGAACCGCCGAGGTCGTCGAAGTCGTCGACACCTCCCGCCGGGACGAACTGAGCGCGCAGGTCTCCCAGTCGTCCGAAGACCTCGTCGAGGCACGCATCAGCCACCGTTCGGCCACGGACCGGGCACGGTTCCTCAGCGACCGGGTCGACTCTCTGCTGCGGGCGGCGAAGGCCGAAGAGGCGGCGCGGGAGCAGAACCAGCGCACGATTGCGAAGAAGAAGCGCGCGGCCGACTCGGCGAAACTCATCGCTGAAACCGCGGCCGACGCCGCGGAACTGGCACAGTCGACGGTCGTCGAACTCGGCGAGGCGATCCAGGTCCTCGTCGACGAACGCGGCGGTCTGCGCGAGGAGAAGGGCCGCCTCGGCGAGGAATTGGCTGCCACTCGAACTCAGCTGCAGAAGCTCAAGGACGCCGCCGCCGAGGCGGAGCTGGCCAAGGAACGGTATCGACTGAAACTCGAGGAGATCGCCCACCGGGCGCAAGAGGAGACGGGGCTGGGCATCGATCGGCTCATCGACGAATTCGGCCCCCACCTGCCCGTGCCCTCGTTCGAGGAGGGTGTGGAGGACACGCCGTACGTGCGTGCCGAAGTCGAGAAGCGACAGAAGCAGGCGTCTGCCTCGCTCAAGCGCATCGGCACGGTCAATCCGCTCGCGCTCGAGGAGTATGAGGCGCTGAAGGAACGGCATCAGTTCCTCGAGAAGCAGATCGCCGACATCGAAACCTCCCGCAAGGACCTCATGCAGCTCGTCGAGGAGGTCGACCGGCACGTCGAACGCGTCTTCGCGGACGCCTATGCGGACACGGCACGGGAATTCGAGGACATCTTCTCCCGACTCTTCCCCGGCGGTGAAGGTGCGCTGAGCCTGACCGACCCCGACGATATGCTCACCACCGGCGTCGACGTCCACGCCCGGCCGGCCGGCAAGAAGGTCAAACGGCTCTCCCTGCTCTCCGGCGGTGAACGCTCGCTGGTCGCCGTGGCGATGCTCGTGGCGATCTTCAAGGCCCGACCGAGTCCCTTCTACGTCATGGACGAGGTCGAAGCCGCTCTTGACGACCTCAACCTCTCGCGTCTGCTCACGGTGTTCGAGGAGCTGCAGGACTCCTCGCAGCTCATCGTCATCACCCACCAGAAACGGACGATGGAGATCGCCGATGCGCTCTACGGGGTGACGATGCACGGCGATGGGGTGTCGAAAGTCATATCGCAGCGCATTCCGTGAGCCCAGCTTGTCAATGTCGAATGACTGCCCGCGGCCACGAGCGCGGCCACGAGCGCGGCGGCGGGCGCGCCCGAGGCGGCGGCGGGGGCGCCTGAGGGGGCGATGTGGAGGTTCGGGCCCGGGCCGATGAGGCGATTCGGCACGGACGCCCAGGACAGTCCCAGGGAATTCTCCAACTGCCATGCGGCCCTGTAATACGATTGTCGTCGCCCGGGACTATAGACTTGGGCCGAGACCCAGGTATTCGAAGAATGTGAGGAGCGGGACGTCCATGGCCGAGGCTGCTGATCTGCGAGGTGGCTCGAGGGCATGAATTCGGTGCTTGTCATCATCGTAGGACTGGCGATCTCGTTCGCTCTGGCTCTCGTCGTCGTCCTCCTCGTCGCTCTGCCCGGCCTGCGTGCCGAGGGCCGACTCAAGTACTCCTCCGAGGTGCAGCGATTCCGTCTGCCCGCCCAATGGACCGGCTACGACGACGAAGTCCACGAATTCTTCGGCCACGACGACGGCACCTCGCATCTGGCCACGCGGGAACAGGCGGCGGTCACCGCGATCCGCGACCATTCCTATGTGCTGCGTCCGCAGCCTCGCCGTCACGCGGCCCCCTCGCTCATCACGGTGCGTCCGCGCACCCGCCACTGGAAGATCCCGGAGTCGGGAACCGGGTGGAAGACCACCGCCGGTCTGCTCTTCGGCAGCCGCGGATCCTGAGTGCTGACAGGTTCTGAGCGCAGACGAAACCAAGATCACAGACAAACCGGTCCCCGCGGAATCGGGGCCGAGGACAATGGAAACCGCGCCGACTGATTCCGGCGTGGGACACGACAGACAGACACCACCGGATGAGTCCGGGAACTCGAGTGCCGGCGGCCTGACCGAAGGCTCTCAAAGGAGGACGGAAGAACAATGGATCAGCCGATCATCTTGCTCGTCGTCGCGGCCATCGTCTTCATTCTCGTTGTTGCGCTGGGCATCTCCCTGCGCGTCAGCGGCACGAAGCGAGGACCGCGCGAAGAACGCAGCATCGATGCCGATGTCACCGGTGAGCTCAGTACCGATGAGGTCGCCGAGGCGGTCGCGAAGGAGAAGGCCGAGGCCCGCGGTTCGGAGGTTCCCACGGAACCGGCCAGCCGGCTCGTGCGCCTGCGCGAACGCCTCGCGAAGTCGAACTCCGGGCTCGGCCGCGGCCTGCTCAATCTCCTGTCGCGGGACAACCTCGACGAATCCGCATGGGAGGAGATCGAAGACACGCTCATCCTCGCCGACGTCGGTGTGGAGCCGACGACCGAACTCGTCGACCGGCTGCGCGAACGCGTCAAGGTCCTCGGCACGCGTGACCCCGACGAGGTGCGCGGGCTGCTCCGGGAAGAGCTCATCACCCTCGTCGACCCGACCATGGACCGCTCCCTGGCCGATCAGGGAACCGGCGGAGATCCCGCGGTCATCCTCGTCGTCGGAGTGAACGGATCGGGGAAGACCACGACCGTGGGCAAGATCGCCCGCGTGCTCGTCGCTGAGGACAGAACCGTGCTCCTCGGGGCCGCGGACACCTTCCGCGCAGCCGCCGCCGAGCAGCTGGCCACCTGGGGTGAACGCGTCGGCGTCGAAACCGTGCGCAAGGAAGAAGGGGCCGATCCCGCCTCGGTGGCCTACTCGGCCGTGGAGAAGGGGCAGGCCGACGGCACTGACGTCGTCCTCGTCGACACCGCCGGACGGCTGCAGAACAAGCGCGGCCTCATGGACGAGCTCGGCAAGGTCAAGCGTGTGGCCACCCGCCCGCTGGGCGAGGGCCACGAGATCGACGAGGTGCTCCTCGTCCTCGATGCGACCACCGGACAGAACGGCATGCAGCAGGCGAAGGTCTTCGCCGAGGCGGTCGACGTCACCGGAATCGTGCTCACGAAACTCGACGGCACGGCGAAGGGCGGCATCGTCATAGCCGTCCAGCGTGAGCTCGGCGTGCCGGTCAAGCTCATCGGGCTGGGTGAGGGCGCAGACGATCTCGCGCCCTTCACCGCCGAAGGATTCGTCGACGCGCTGCTCGACTGATTTCGCGTACTGATTCTGCCGGGTCTCACCCTTGTATCGACGGGGTGGGGCCCGGCTTGTCACACTGCGGAAACATGACCGAAGCATCACTGTGACATGCGTCATGGAGACTGTCTCTGCGCGGTTCGATCCGGAACCGGCTTGGACAGATGAGAGACGACATGGAACTCGATGCAGTGAACGTATGGATGATGGTCGCGGCAGGGCTGGTGCTGCTCATGACACCGGGGGTGGCGTTCTTCTACGGCGGGATGACGCGAATCACCTCGGCCATCAATATGATGATGATGGTCTTCTCCGCAATGGCCGTCGGCGGGCTCGTCTGGGTGCTCTGCGGATATGGTCTGAGCTCGGGTGATTCGATCGCCGGAATCGTCGGCGATCCGCGGTCCCAGCTCGGACTCAGCGGTGCCGTGGCCGATGATCCCGCCTCGCTCATCTCGATCGGCTACGGATCGACCTTTGCGATGATCGCGATCGCGCTCATCGCCGGAGCCGTCGCCGACCGAGCGAAGTTCTCCACCTGGCTCGTCTTCTCCGCCGCCTGGGTGACTCTGGTGTACTGCCCGCTGGCGTTCATGGTCTGGGGCGACGGTCTGCTCAGCGAATCGGGTGCGATCGGCCGCCTGTTCGGACCCGCCATCGACTTCGCCGGCGGCACCGTCGTCCACATCAACGCCGGCATCTCCGCCCTCGTCCTCGTCATCGTCATGGGTCGCCGCGCCAGATTCTCGGCCCCGCACAAGCCGCACAATATTCCGATCACCGTGCTCGGAGCGGCCCTGCTGTGGTTCGGATGGTTCGGCTTCAACGGGGGCGCCGCCGCGACGATCGAACAGGGCGGTCTGATCTGGATCAACACCCTGGCCAGCCCGGCCGCCGGCATGATCACCTGGATCGTGATCGAACGTCTCCGGGCTTCGCGACCGAGCAGCATCGGCAGCGTCTCGGGAGCGATCGCCGGCCTCGTCGCGATCACCCCGGCGTGCGCTGACGTCGACCCCTATGCTGCCGTGCTCATCGGCATCGCCGCAGGTGCCGGAGCGATCTTCGCCGTGGAGGCGAAGAATCGTCTGCGCTACGACGATGCGCTCGATGTGGTGGCCGTCCACCTCGTCGCGGGGGTCATCGGCACTGTGATGATCGGCTTCTTCGCCTTCCCGCACGAGGACGGGCCGGCCGGTCTCTTCTACGGAGCCGGTTTCGAACTGCTCATCGCGCAGGTGCTCGCCTGTCTCGTGGCCGTCGTCTTCGCCGGCCTCGCCACGCTTGCCATCGCACTGGTGCTGCGCGGGACGATGGGGCTGCGGATCGACCCTCGCGAGGAGCTCGAGGGGATCGATGCCTTCGAGCACGCGGAGCAGGCCTACTCCTTCCGGTGACCTGCGACCGGCGGCCGCCGCTTCCCGCCGGTCACTGCGGCCCGGTGGTCACTGCCCCGCCGCCCGTCTGCAGGTGCTCTCTCCTGCAGTCAGGCGGGCATCCATCATCGTTCACCGCAAATCACCGTGGCGCAGCGAGGGGGTTTGCTGCTTACGGTGCCTGTTGCGACTAACGGTGCCTGTTGCGAGGGAGCGGGTGGGGGAGTGCGAGGCGGGGCCGCCTCGGCGAGAGTTCACCGGGCATTGTCAGCACTCACGGTTTCAGCCGGACGCGGGTGAGTTGCTAGGCTTAAGAGTCGACCAAATCATCGTGAAGAAGGCTTGTACGTGTTTAACTCTCTGTCAGACAGGCTCACCGCGACTTTCAAGAATCTGCGCGGGAAGGGCCGGCTGTCCGAAGCCGACGTCGATGCCACCATTCGTGAGATCAGACGTGCCCTGCTCGACGCCGACGTCGCCCTGCCTGTCGTGCGTGCCTTCACCGGCCGGATCCGGGAGCGTGCGCTGTCCGAGGAAGTCTCGGGCGCACTCAATCCCGGCCAGCAGGTCGTCAAAATCGTCAACGACGAACTCGTCGGCATCCTCGGTGGTCAGACGCGCCGTCTGAACTTCGCCAAGCGTCCGCCGACGGTCATCATGCTCGCGGGCCTCCAAGGTGCCGGTAAGACCACCCTGGCCGGAAAGCTCGCGCACTGGCTGAAGTCCGAGGGCCACCGCCCGATGCTCGTCGCCGCCGACCTGCAGCGGCCCAATGCGGTCAACCAGCTCCAGATCGTCGGTGAACGTGCCGGAGCCGTCGTCTACGCTCCCGAACCGGGCAACGGCGTGGGCGATCCGATCCAGGTCGCCACCGACTCCCTCGAGGTCGCGAAGTCGAAGCTGCACGATGTCGTCATCGTCGACACGGCCGGCCGGCTCGGCATCGACGAGGAGCTCATGGCCCAGGCCGCGGACATCCGCACCGCGGTCAACCCCGACGAAGTCCTCTTCGTCATCGACGCGATGATCGGCCAGGACGCGGTGAAGACCGCCGAGGCGTTCCTCGAAGGCGTCGACTTCACCGGCGTCGTGCTCTCGAAGCTCGATGGCGACTCCCGCGGCGGTGCGGCACTGTCGGTCGCCGAGGTGACCGGCAAGCCGATCATGTTCGCCTCGACCGGTGAGTCGATGAAGGACTTCGAACAGTTCCATCCGGACCGGATGGCTGACCGGATCCTCGACATGGGCGACATCATGACGCTCATCGAGCAGGCCGAGAAGAACTTCGACGAAAAAGAGACCGAGAAGCTCAAGAAGAAGGTCGAAGCCGGCGAGGACTTCGATCTCAACGACTTCCTCACGCAGATGGCGGGCCTGAAGAAGATGGGCTCGATGAAGAAGATGCTGGGCATGATGCCCGGCATGAGCCAGTACAAGGAACAGCTGGCGAACTTCGACGAGCGTGAGGTCGACCGGGTCGAAGCGATTGTGAGATCGATGACACCCCAGGAGCGATCGAACCCGAAGATCCTCAACGGCTCCCGCCGCGCCCGCATCGCCAAGGGTGCCGGCACCACCGTCACCGCGGTCAACCAGCTCATGGAGCGTTTCGGCCAGGCGCAGAAGATGATGCGCTCGATGACCCGCGGCGGCGGGATGCCCGGAATGCCCGGTGGCGGCGGTGGCATGCCGCAGATGCCCGGAATGGGCGGAATGCCCGGTGGCCCGGGGGCCCGGAAGAAGAAGGTCTCGGGGAAGAAAAAGGGCCGCAAGGGCGGTCAGTCGGGCAACCCGGCCAAGCGCGCCCAGGAAGCGAAGGCGCTGGCCGATAAGAAGGCCGGCAAGACCCAGGACCCGGTCGGCTCGGCCTTCGGCGGAGTCGATCTGGACAAGGACGAGGAATTCGACCCTTCGAACCTGCCGAAGGGATTCGGCGGAATCTTCCCAGGTGGCAAGAAGTAGAGCCTTCTGGCACAATTGACTCTTGTACTTTTGCTCTCGGTCCGGGCCCTCTCATCCGCGCCGAAGTGATAGTCCGAGCCGCGGCTTCCAGCAGGTCAACCCCACGATCGAACTGGATCAGCTGTGCACACAGAACACAAAAGGAGACACCACTCAAGTGGCAGTCAAAATTCGTCTGACCCGCATGGGCAAAGTCCGTGCACCCTTCTACCGCGTCGTCGTCATGGATTCGCGGACGCGTCGCGACGGCAAGGCCAAAGAGCAGATCGGCATCTACCACCCGACCCGTGAGCCTTCGGTCGTCGAGATCGACTCCGAGCGCGCTCAGTACTGGCTCTCGGTGGGCGCTCAGCCCACCGAACAGGTGCGTGCCCTGCTCAAGCTCACCGGTGACTGGCAGAAGTTCACCGGCGAGGGCGAAGCGGTCAACACCGTCAAGCCGCAGCAGGAGAAGGAAGCCTACGTGGCTCCCAACGCCGAGTCGGTCGTGAAGGAAGCCATCACGCAGAAGGGCGGCAAGTCCGCTGACGCTGCTGAGGCTCCGGCCGCCGAAGCCGCACCTGAGGCCGCTGAAGAAAGCGCTGAAGCCTGAGATGTTGGCTGATTCGCTCGAGCATCTGGTCCGCGGCATCGTCGATCATCCCGACGACGTGTCCGTTCGCTCGCGTTCATCGCACCGCGGCACGACCCTCGAGGTTCGGGTTCACCCCGAAGACCTCGGTCGGGTCATCGGCCGTGCGGGCAGGACCGCCAAGGCCCTGCGCACCGTGATGAACTCTCTGGCCGGCCGTGAGTCGGTGCGAGTGGACCTCATCGAGGCGTAACACCTTCTGTGCGAGAGGGGATGCAGTGCAGATGCGCTGCATCCCCTCTCGTGCATTCACCACCCCGTCGCCGACTAGACTGGTGCCTGAACACGGCCGCAGGCGCAGGATCTGCCGCGACGGATCGTCGCGCACATGCACCGACGTCAGCCGGCCGGACAGTCAACGACCGCAAACTTCGAGGAGCAGAATGGACACGGTGATCGCCCGCCTGGGCAAGCCGCACGGGATCAAGGGCGAATTCACCGTCGAGGTGCGCACGGACCGTCCCGAGGAACGGCTCACCCCCGGGGCGAACTTCGCCACCGACCCGGACATCGGCACGCTGACGCTGAAGTCGGCGAGGTGGCACCGCGACCGACTTCTCCTGGCCTTCGAGGAAGTCCCCGACCGCAACCGCGCCGAGGAGATCCGCAACACCCTCATCCTCGCCGAACAGGACGAAGAGGACGAGGACGACGACGCCTGGTACCTCGACGACCTCATCGGCCTCAACGTCTATGAGAACGACGAGCTCGTCGGAGAGATCGTCGACGTCACCAACGGCACCGCTCAGGACCTGCTGCACATGAAGCACACGCTCGGCCATGTCGTGCTCATCCCGTTCGTCACCGCGATCGTGCCCGATGTCGACATCGAGGCCGGCCGCCTCGTCGTCACCCCACCCGCCGGCCTCTTCGACGCCGAATGAGTGAACCGTCCCCGATGAGCAGCAACGACACCCCCGCCGAGGAGGCCGCCGCCGTTGGGCAGGGGGACCGGGCCATGTCGATCGACGTCGTCTCGATCTTCCCCGAGTACCTTGCCGGACTGCAGCTCTCGCTCATCGGCAAGGCCGTCGAACGCGGGCAGCTGGGACTCAACGTCCATGACCTGCGCGACTTCACCTTCGACCGGCACAACACCGTTGACGACTCTCCCTATGGCGGGGGAGCGGGTATGGTCATGAAGGCCGAACCCTGGGCGCTGGCGCTCGAACACATCCTCGCCGGTCGCCCCGCCGGGGAGGCGAAGCCCACGCTCATCGTCCCGAGCCCCGCCGGCGAGGTGTTCGACCAGCGCATCGCCGAGGATCTCGCCTCCCGGCAGCATCTCGTGTTCGCCTGCGGTCGCTACGAAGGCATCGATCAGCGGGTCATCGACTGGGCCGGGGAGCGCTTCGAACTGCGGCCCATGAGCATCGGCGACTACGTCCTCAACGGCGGTGAAGTCGCGTCGATGGTGATGATCGAAGCGATCAGCCGACTCATCCCCGGGGTCATCGGCAACCCGGAATCCCTGACCGAGGAGAGCCACGAAGACGGTCTGCTCGAATACCCGATCTTCACGAAGCCGGCGAGCTGGCGTGGCCGGGACGTGCCGGAGATCCTGCTCAGCGGCAACCATGCGGCGATCGCGCGGTGGCGGCGTGACCGACGTCTCGAAAAGACCGCCGAAGTCAGACCCGACCTCCTCGCCCGGCTCACCGACCTGAGCGGAGAGGACCTGGCCGCGCTCGAACGGTTTGAGTCTGAGCGTGGAACCGTGACAGAATAGAGCGTCGCGTTTGTTGGCCCCCACCTGCTTCAGGGGGATGTGGGTCCACCATGATCCGCCGTCTCTGATGCGGCGGATCGACGGGGAGCAATCCCGACAGACGATCCAGTCACCGGTTCACCGGTCCGATATGCGTGTCCTCGACCTGAAGCTGGGGCCACAGGAGAAACCACAATGCAGAAGCTCGATGTTGTAGATTCAGCCTCGCTGAAGTCCGATGTGCCTGAATTCCGCGCCGGCGACACCCTCAACGTTCACGTCAAGGTGATCGAGGGTTCGCGCTCGCGTATCCAGGTGTTCAAGGGCATCGTCATCCGTCGCCAGGGCGACGGAGTCCGTGAGACCTTCACCGTTCGTAAGATCAGCTTCGGCGTCGGTGTCGAGCGTACCTTCCCGGTGCACTCGCCCAACGTCGACAAGATCGAGGTCCTCTCTCGCGGCGATGTCCGCCGTGCGAAGCTCTACTACCTGCGCGAACTGCGCGGCAAGGCTGCTCGCATCCGCGAAAAGGCCTGATTTGCCCGGCACTGTGGGAGATGATCACACCGTGCCGAACCGACATGAAGACGCGACCTTCGGGTCGCGTCTTCTGTATTCGGCCAGGTTCTGGAAGACGATCGCGGCCATCGCCGTCATCATCGTCATCCTCGGCGGATCCGTCCGCGGATTCGTCATCCAGCGCTTCACCATTCCCAGCGCCTCGATGGAGCCGACTCTCAAGGTCGACGACTCGATCACCGTCTGGCGTCCCGACGCCCTGCGCGGCGACATCCAGCGCGGCGACATCGTCGTCTTCGACGGCCGTGGCTCCTTCGTCGACGACGCCCTGCCGACGCCTCTGCAGAAGATCGGGTCCTGGGTCGGACTCGGCCCCCGCGACGTCTACTACGTCAAACGCGTCATCGCCGTCGGCGGCGACACTCTGCAGTGCTGCGATGCCGACGGTCGGCTCCTGCTCAACGGCGAACCTCTGCGTGAAGACTATGCCCCCACCCCCGCCTCGGCGGTGGAATTCTCCGTCGAAGTGCCGGCCGACACGATGTGGGTGATGGGTGACAACCGCACCGACTCCGCGGACTCGCGGTCGCTGCTCGGCCGTCCCGGTGGGGGATTCATCCCCACCGACCGGGTCATCGGCCCGGTCATCGGCCACGGTTCCTCGATCGACTGAGCCTTCGCCGCGACCGTCGGTGCGACTCAACCGCCATGGTGGGTGAGGCGGTTCGCGACTGCGCCTCCGCCTCGGCGAGGGCAACCGTGTGCGGTTGAGGATCCGGTCAGGTTCGTGCTGGTACGCTCGGTTCAGTCCCAGCGGAAACCGTGGCCGAATGTGAAAGCGAACGAATGACCAGCGACTCTCAAGCTTCCCCGCCCCCCGCCTCGAAACGGTTCGTGCGGGGGCTGTTGGAGACCGTGGCGATCATCGTCATCGCCCTGCTCATCTCGACGGCGCTGAAGACCTGGGTCGTCCGCTCGTTCTACATTCCCTCGGAATCCATGATGACCACCCTGCAGGTCGATGACCGGGTGCTGGTCAACCAGCTCGCCCCACGGTTCGGGCCGGCCAACCGCGGCGACATCGTCGTCTTCGACGACCCCGCGCACTGGCTCTCGGCAGCCGAGACCACCCAATACACCCCCAACCCGGTCCTCGAATTCATCGGCCTGGCCCCCTCGGATGCGGGAAACCAGCTCATCAAACGCGTGATCGGGGTCGGCGGCGACACCATCGAATGCTGCGATGGGCAGGGGCGCCTCATGGTCAACGGCGAATCGATCGACGAGACCTACCTCGATGAAGGCACCGCACCGTCCGAGGTCGAGTTCAAGGTCACCGTCCCCAAAGGCCACTACTGGGTGATGGGCGACAACCGCGGCAACTCCGCCGATTCCCGTTATCACATGGACAGCGAACCCTTCGTCTCCGAAGACGACATGGTCGGGACCGTGTTCCTCATCAATTGGCCGTTCAATCACTTCAGCTGGGTGTCGAACCCCGAAGACGTTTTCGCCGACGTCCCCGATTCGCAGGGAATCACCGGGAACTGATGACCATGCGCGGACTGACCGACCTCAGTGTCGAGAACGGACTGTTGAGAGAGGGCTTCGACTTCGTCATCGGTGTCGACGAGGTCGGACGCGGCGCCCTGGCCGGCCCCGTCAGTGTCGGTGTCGCCCTGTTCGATCTGCGGAAGATCACCGGCGCCGAGGTGCCCGCGGGTATCCATGATTCCAAGCAGCTCAGCGCCCGGTCTCGGCAGGACGCCACCGACCGTGTGCGTTCGTGGGCGACTGCCGCGGCGGTGGGTTCGACGAGCCCCGCCGAACTCGACGAGATCGGCATGACCATGGCGCTCAACCTCGCCGGACGGCGGGCGATGATCGAGATGCTCGACGCTTGGGGTGGTGC
This sequence comes from Brevibacterium sp. S111, assembly GCF_004745075.1. GTDB lineage: Bacteria > Actinomycetota > Actinomycetes > Actinomycetales > Brevibacteriaceae > Brevibacterium. The sequence goes on along the minus strand of NZ_RHFH01000006.1, from coordinate 118,684 downwards.
CGGTGTTGGTTCGGTCGCCTCGGCGGGGGACTGCCCGGAGCGGACGATGGTTCTCCTCGACGGCCGCCACGATTGGCTCTCGGCCCCACTTACCCTCGACTGCCTGGGGATATTCGGGCACTGCGCCGAATTCGAACTGCCGCCGGTTCGCACCGTGATCAAGGGCGACGGCTCCGTGCCGGCGATCGCGGCGGCGAGCATCGTCGCGAAAGTGACTCGCGACGAGACGATGATCGCACTCGCCGAGGATCTGCCGCACTATGGTTGGGAGTCGAACGTGGGATACGGCACGGCGAAGCACCGGCAGGGCATCGTCGACTTCGGTCCCAGCATCCACCACCGTCAGAGCTTCCGCTTGCACGCGGTATCAGAAGGGAGGGGTCATCATGAGCGCCGATGATCTGGACGACTACGAGGCTCAACTCGAGCTCCAGCTGTACAAGGAATACCGAGATGTCGTCGGTCTCTTCGCCTATGTCGTCGAGACCGAACGACGCTTCTACCTCGCCAATCACGTCGACCTCAAAGCCCACAACGATGCCGGGGACGTGTACTTCGAACTCACCCTGCGCGATGCGTGGGTGTGGGACAGCTACCGTTCCTCCCGGTTCATCAAGACCGTGCACGTGCTGACCTTCAAAGACGTGAACATCGAGGAGATCGCGAAATCCGATCTCGAACCGCCGACGTCGATCCGGGGCTGAGTTCGGGAAGCGAGTCCGGGCGGGCACTCGCGCACCAGCATCTGTGGATCATGCTCTGACTCCGGCGTGATTCGGCTGTGGACGGCCGTGCGGCTTCCACAGGCTCATTTCTCCCTCTTCTCGCCGCTCTCGTTGCCGTGGTCAGCTGGCCGACATGGCACAGACACGGGCAACTCGGCGAAAACGCACTGCGAAGGGCATGCGCAAGCAGGCTCTGGGCGACAGAGGAGAGGACCTCGCGGCGGCCTACCTCGAGCACGCCGGGCTCGTCATCGTCGAACGCAACTTCCGTTGTCCGCGCGGTGAACTCGACATCATCGCCCGAGACGGTGACACCGCCGTCTTCGTCGAGGTCAAGACCCGTCGCACCGCTGCCCTCGGATCACCGCTCGAAGCCGTCACGCGAGCCAAACTCACCCGCATCCGCATGCTCGCCGGAATCTGGCTGCGGGGGCAGAGCGAATACTTCCCCGCAGTCCGCATCGACGCGCTCGGCATCATCATCGAGCCGAGCATCCAGTATTTCCACTGCCCGAACATCCAGGTCGACTCATGACCGAGGCACCGGAAATGCGGGAACCCGGCACCGCTGAGCCGAAGGGCCACATCATCGGCCGCGCCTGCGCCGTGGCTCTGTGGGGACTGAGCGGAAAGATCGTGTCGATCGAAGCCAGCATCAGCGCCGGTCTGCCCGGAATCGACATCGTCGGACTGCCGGACACCTCGGTGAGCGAGTCACGCAAACGACTGCGTGCGGCCCTCGCCTTCCTCGGTGCCCCTGTGGCGACACAGCACCTGACGATCAACCTCACCCCGGGCACGGTGCCGAAGATCGGCACCGGCTTCGACCTCGGCATCGCCGTCGCCGTGCTCAAGGCCCTGGACCTCATCTCGAGCGAGGACACCGGGTCGATCATCCACTGCGGCGAGATCGGACTCGACGGCAGGATCCGACCCGTGACGGGAATTCTGCCCGCCCTGCACACCGGGATGCAGGCAGGCTTCGACCGGTTCGTCGTCCCCATCGGCAATGCCTCGGAAGCCTCTTTGCTCGGACGAGCCCGCACCCTCCCCGTCGCCTCCCTGGCCGAACTCGTCAACGCCTACGGCGGATCCATGGCCGTACCTCCTCTGCCCGCGGTGATCGACATGGACCGTCCCGTCCCCGTCACACCGGAACTCCACGACCTCGCCGAGGTGCAGGGCCAAGCCGAAGGGCGATTCGGACTCGAAGTCGCCGCCGCCGGAGGACACAACCTGCTCATGCGCGGCACACCCGGAGCCGGCAAGACACTGCTCGCCCAGTGCCTGCCCGGGATTCTGCCGGCTCTCAACGATGACGAAGCCGTCGAAGTCGCCACCGTACGGTCCCTGCGGGGAGAACTCGACGGCAGCGAGGGACTCGACCACCGACCCCCGTTCGAAGCACCCCACCACCGCAGCACCGCCTCGGCGCTCATCGGGGGACGTCGCCCCGGAACGGTCGGGATCCTCAGCCGCGCACACCGCGGGGTGCTGTTCATCGACGAAGCTCCGGAATTCTCCCGCGATGTGCTCGAAGCGCTGCGGCAGCCGATGGAATCCCGCCGCGTCCACATCCACCGGGCCTGGGGTTCCATGGTGCTGCCGGCGGCCTTCCAACTCATCATGGCCGCGAACCCGTGCCCCTGCGGAGTCGGAATGGCCGGGGCCGGAGCGGACTGCCGGTGCACCCCCTTGGACAAACGCCGCTATCGCAATCGCCTGTCCGGGCCGCTGCTCGACCGAGTCGACCTGCAGCTCGAACTCTTCCCCGTCTCTCCTGCAGACATCCGTCTCGGCGGGGGACAGGAGACCAGCGCCGTCGTGGCCGCACGTGTGCTCGAAGCCCGGAGGCGACAGACCGAACGCTTCGCCGACTGTTCCTGGCACCTCAATGCCGAAGCGCCCGGCACCTGGCTGCGCGACCACTTCGGTCTCAGCCCTGCGGCATTGACCGACCTCGACCGGGCACTCGACACGGGACGGATCACGATGCGCGGCTACGACCGGGTGCTGCGGGTCGCGACCACCCTGGCCGACCTCGACGGAAAACCGGGACCCGACCACGACGCGATGCGGATGGCGCTCGCCCTGAGGACGCAGGAGTCATGACCGTGAACACGAACGAGGAGGTCCGCGCGGCCATCGCCTCCCTGCTGCGCATCGGCGAACCCGGCGACGGTCTGCTCAAACGCCTCGTCGACGACATCGGACCGGTCGCCGCGCACACGATCGTCACCGTCGTCGGCCGAGGTGAGGCCACCGCGGATGAGGCGATGGCGGGGCTGAACTCCACCGGCGCCGAGGCGGCCACGCACGGGCAGATGCGCGAAGCCATCGAGAGGTGGGCAGTCCGCGCAGGCGACGAGGACGTTGCTGTCGCCGGGCGCGATCTCGACAAGATCGCACGACTCGGCGGTCGGCTCGTCATCCCCGGCGACGAAGAATGGCCGAGCATGCTCGACGACCTCGGTCCGGCCGCACCGTTGGGGCTGTGGGTGAGAGGCACTGTGAGCCTCACGCGCGCCCTCTCCCGCGCGGTCGCCGTCGTCGGAGCCCGGGCCGCGAGCAACTACGGCACCAAATGCGCCTCCGACCTCGCCTGGGATCTCGCCGCTCACGGGATCACCGTCGTCTCCGGTGGAGCGTTCGGCATCGACGCCGCCGCGCACCGGGCCGCCATCGCCCGCGAGGCACCGACGATCGCGTTCATGGCCGGGGGAGTCGACCGCTTCTATCCGGCCGCAAACGCCGATCTGTTCGAGCAGATCCTGGCCACCGGCGCGATCGTGTCCGAGACCGCTCCGGGGATGACCCCGATGCGCCACCGGTTCCTTCTGCGCAACCGACTCATCGCCGCCTCCGCACAGGTGAGCGTCATCGTCGAGGCCGGATGGCGAAGCGGAGCGCTCAACACGGCCCGTCATGCCCTCGAACTCTCCCGGCAGGTCGCTGCGTTCCCCGGATCGGTCTATTCGGCGTCATCGACCGGGGCCCACCGGCTCGTGCGTGAGCATGAGGCAGAACTCGTCACCTGCAGCGACGACGTCATCGCACTCATGGACGATCACGCTCCGGCGCTCTTCGACACCGACAGCGGTGCCTCTCAACGACCCGATCCGCTTGAGGACCTCGGGGAGAGGGAGAAGATCTGCCTCAATGCGCTGACCGTGTCGAAACCACTCGACGTCGGCACGATCGCCTCCCGGGCGGGACTGACCATCACAGGTGCGCTCAGCTCCCTGACCGTGCTCGACCTCGCCGGATTGGCCGAACGCCGCGACACCGGGTGGGTGAAGCTGCGCGTGCGGCGCTGATTCCTCGTGGGTGATTCCCCATAACCGTGCCGCGAGGCTTCACCGGCGTCTTCTCCATCGGTGAGTTCATCGTCGACGACCTCGATCCGATGGTGTCCGACCTGCCGCAGAGGCCAATCCTCACTCGCACGTGATCGCACACGTATCCTGGGGACTGTGAGCACACTGTCGACGGTCGCCGAAGTGGTGGCAGGCTATGCCGACCACCTGCGATCCCGTGACGTCTCCGAACACACCGCTCGCGCCTATGTCTCCGATGTCACCGATTTCCTCGACCACGCCGTGCACTCGTCGAAGCTGCGCCTCGGCAGGGCAGAGGAGAACTCCGGTTCGCCGAAGGCTGAGGGAAAGCGGATCGATCTGGCTGCCGTCGAACTCGATGATCTGCGATCATGGCTGATCGCCCTCGACGATGCCGGTGCCGCGAAGTCAACGGTGGCACGCAAGATCGCCGCCGTCCGCTCCTTCTTCGCCTTCGGCGTGAACAATCTGGGACTGCCGAACAACCCCGCGGCACGGCTGCGGACTCCGAAGAAGGACTCGCGCCTGCCCACGGTGCTCAAACCGCAGCAGGCCGCTGCCCTCGTCTCCGCCGCCGATCGGGACGATTCTCCGCCCGAAGCCTCCGCCGCCGACGGTTCAGCCTCGCCAGGATCGGGTTCTCAGCGATCCGCACGTGAGCGCAGCGACGATCCTCTCGAAGCCGCCAAACGTCTCCGTGATGCCGCGATCCTCGAAATGCTCTACGCGACCGCAGTGCGTGTCTCCGAACTCACCGGCCTCGACCGCCGCGACGTCGACCACCGGAAAGCGATGATCACAGTGCTCGGCAAAGGCGACAAGGAACGCCGAGTGCCCTTCGGCGCTCCGGCACAGACGGCGCTGAACGACTGGCTCGCCGCCCGCGATCTGTTCGCCGGGCCCAACAGCGGGGACGCTCTGTTCCTCGGGGTCCGCGGCGGACGCATCGGAGCCCGGCAGGTGCGCGAACTCGTCCACCGCTACGGTGCCGAGGATCCGAGCGCACCGGACATCGGGCCCCACGGGCTGCGGCACTCGGCGGCCACCCATATGCTCGACCGCGGGGCCGACCTCAGACAGATTCAGGAGCTGCTCGGCCACTCGACCATGAGCAGCACCCAGATCTACACTCACGTGTCGATGCAGCGTCTGCAGGAGACGTACCGCCGCGCCCATCCGCGGGCCTGAACACCAGCGCTATTTGCGGAACTCCCAGTGCCAGGGCTCGGGCAGCGAACCCGACTGCCTCGCCCACCCGGGATGGATCCATCCGAATTTCGGGGCATTGGCCCGCATCCACTGGTGCTGAGCGGTGCCGAAGGAATTGATGCCGCTGCCGAGATCGACCGCGAGAGCCCACCCGTGGTTCGACGTGCCCGGTGTGGCGGCCATCCGACCTTTCCGTCGTTTGAGGATCACCTGCGTGGCGTAGTCGCGATAGGCATCCGTGACCGAGATCGGTGATCCGAACCGAGCCGCGAACGCCAGCGACATCCGGTCGAAGGCGGCCTGCGCATCGCAGCGCAGCATCTGACCGGGCGCCGTCTTCAGCGGACACATCGCCGAGGCGGGAATCCGGCCGTTGCTGTGTCCGCCCCAGGCCCCGGCCCCCGACGTCGCCGAACCGCCACCGCCGGCCTTGGCCTCCTCATCCGGTTTCCGCGACAGCGGCAGCAGCAGGGACTGCTCCTGCCCGAAGAACCTGCTCGGATCGATATAGCGCTTCTTCGCCTCGTCCGGCCACGCCCCGATGTGCAGACACGACCGGTCGCAGTGGTCACCGGAGCCGATCGTGCCGATGCGCTCGCCGGCCGAGAACTCTTCGCCCTTCTTCAGCATTGTCGCCGCCGGTTGGAATGACAGCACATGCCCGGAGGCGGTGAGCACGCTGACGGTGGCCGTGCCTGCGACCGTGCCGGCGAAGCGGATGGTGCCCTTCGTCGGCGCCCGCAGCGGTTCTCCCTCGACCGCGAGCACATCGATTCCCCGGTGTCCCTTGAGCCAGGGCTTGTCGGGCGGGTCGAAAGCGTTGATGATCTCCATCGCGGGCACCGGGCTGACCCAGTTCTGTGCATCGGTCGCCGCTGAAGCACTCGGGGGAGACGTGGTGAAGATGAGTGCCGAGGCGAGGAGCGACGTCAGCAGCAGAGACCGGATCTGCCCGGAACTGGCGAACGACCACTCGGGGCGGTATGACCGTCGACGATGGTGGGGCCCGCCGGATGCACCGCGATAGTGGGACCGGCGGGTCCATCCTCGGCGGTGAAGCGGGTGGGTCCATCCTCGGCGGTGAAGCGGGTGATGCGGATCAGGGGAGACGAGGTTCATGCGCCCATAGAAGCCCCCGCCCCTCCACCGTGTCACCCTCCCAGAAGCCGCCTGTGGACACGTGTAGGCCGTCCCCAGGGCTCGGGAGGTGGAGTCGGGGCAGGGTCCACAGAAACAGGTGGTCGAGTGCCCGCGTGCGCACCCGCGTGCAGCCCTCTCCGGTCTGCGGACTTCAGGCACGAACCGCGCGCGACTGCCTGCAGGGCCGCGCACCGGAACCGTCCCAGGGGCGGTTCCCCTCCACACCCTGCGGCGCACGAGTCGGCGGGTTCGGGAGGCAGCCGAGCGCCGCCTCGGCGAGGGCGGACCTCGATTGGAAATGACTTGCCCAACCGGGATAGAATCGCGTCAGCAGAAGCATGTCTTCTGACTACGCGTATCCGAATTCTTCTCCTTCCCATGGTGCAAGCTGCCATCAGGTGTGCTTGTGGGGCGGACGAACCGGGTACCAGGAATCAACCGAAAATGTCATCGACGCTCCCCGTCGGTCGGATCGAAGCGATCCCTCACGGGTTTCGCATCGCGGAAGGACCGACGCGCGCGTGACGTAAAAGCACCCTCGGGTGCAACAGAAAGGAGGGCGTCGGCATGGCCGTCGTCACCATCCGCCAGCTGCTCGACAGCGGCGTACACTTTGGACACCAGACCCGTCGTTGGAACCCGAAGATGAAGCGCTTCATCTTCACCGAGCGCAACGGCATCTACATCATCGACCTGCAGAAGTCGCTGGGCTACATCGACTCAGCCTTCGAGTTCGTCAAGGAGACCGTGGCCCACGGCGGCACGATCCTCTTCGTCGGCACCAAGAAGCAGGCCCAGGAATCCATCGCCGAACAGGCCAAGCGCGTGGGTCAGCCCTTCGTCAACCAGCGTTGGCTCGGCGGCATGCTCACGAACTTCCAGACCATCTCGATGCGTCTGCGCCGCCTCAAGGAACTCGAAGAGATCGACTTCGACGATGTTGCAGGCTCCTCGCACACCAAGAAGGAACTGCTCATCCTTCGTCGCGAGAAGGACAAGCTCGAGAAGACCCTCGGCGGCATCCGCGACATGCAGCGCACCCCGTCGGCCGTCTGGATCGTCGACACCAAGAAGGAACACCTCGCCGTCGATGAGGCCAAGAAGCTGGGCATCCCGGTCATCGGCATCCTCGACACCAACTGCGACCCGGACGACGTCAACTACCCGATCCCGGGCAACGACGACGCCATCCGCTCGGTCTCGCTGCTGACCCGCGTGGTCGCCGACGCTGTCGCCGAGGGCCTCATCGCCCGTCACTCCTCGGACGAGCAGTCCGGTGAGAAGAACGTCTCCGCTGTCGAGCCCATGCCCGAATGGGAGCGCGAGCTGCTCGAAGGCAAGACCGAGGAGAAGCCCGCCGAGGCTGCTGCCGAGTCCGCTGAAGCCGCTCCTGCCGCTGAGGCCGAGACCGCTGCCGCAGCTCCTGCCGCCGAGGCTGAGACCGCTGCCGCAGCTCCCGCCGCCGAGACTGCTGAAGCTGAGACCGCTGAAGCCGCTCCGACCGCTGAAGCTGCCGACTCCACCGAGTCGACCGAGTCCTGATTTCCTTTAACTCCACCACCCTGAGGAGAAAGAATGGCAAACTACACTGCCGCTGACATCAAGGCACTGCGCGAGAAGACCGGCGCCGGCATGATGGACGTCAAGAAGGCTCTTGACGAGTCCGACGGCGACCAGGCCAAGGCTATGGAAGCTCTGCGCGTGAAGGGGCTCAAGGGAGCCACCAAGCGCGAAGGCCGCTCCACCTCCGACGGCCTCGTCGCCACGCACGTGGACGGCGGTGTCGGCACCATGATCGAACTCAATTCGGAGACCGACTTCGTCGCGAAGTCCGAGCCGTTCGTCAAGCTCGCCGACCAGGTCCTCGAGCTGGCCGTGGCCAACAAGTCGGAATCGGCCGAGTCGCTGCTCGCCGCCGAGACCGACGGCAAGCCCATCTCCCAGTTCATCACCGAGTCCGGTGCCACCCTGGGCGAGAAGGTCGACCTGCGTCGCGTGGGTCGCGTCGAAGGCGCCAAGGTCGCTTCCTACCTGCACCGCACCAACAAGGACCTGCCCCCGCAGGTCGGTGTGCTGCTGGCCTTCGAAGGTGACGACGAGACCGTGGCACACGATGTCGCCGTGCACATCGCTGCCATGAGCCCGAAGTACTTCTCCCGCGAAGACGTTCCCTCCGACATCGTCGAGAACGAACGCCGCATCGCCGAAGACACCGCGAAGAACGAAGGCAAGCCCGAGAAGGCTATGCCGAAGATCGTCGAAGGTCGCGTCAACGGCTTCTTCAAGGAGAACTGCCTGCTCGACCAGGGATTCGCCAAGGATCCCAAGCAGTCCGTGGCCGCGGTGCTCGAGGCTGCCGGCGTCAAGGCCACCGGCTTCCTGCGCTACCGCGTCGGAGCCTGAAACACCACTGACCGCTGAGCAGCCCCTGCGTCTGCTCGGCAGGTTCGCTGCGTGAGTGAGAACTCACCTGCGCAACGGGGTCGGACCGATCGGTCCGACCCCGTTTTTCGCTAGACTGGCCCAGACGACTCAACCGAATGACGATCCACCCGGGCATCGATCTGCCCGCACGGAAGAAGGACTCCATGACAAGCACCCCGGTTCACGAATCTGCTCACGTCAGCCATCCCGTCCGCACCCATCGCCGGCGCGTCCTGCTCAAACTCTCCGGTGAGGTCTTCGGCGGCGGTCGGATCGGCGTCGACCCGGATGTCGTGGCTGCGGTCGCCCGCGAAGTCGCCCCCACGGTCGAGGACGTCGAGGTCAGCATCGTCGTCGGCGGCGGCAACTTCTTCCGCGGCGCCGAACTGTCCCAGCGCGGCATGGACCGCACCCGCGCCGACTACATGGGCATGCTCGGCACCGTGATGAACTGCCTGGCACTGCAGGATTTCCTCGAACAGACCGGAGTCGACACCCGGGTCCAGACGGCGATCCCGATGTCCCAGGTCGCCGAGTCCTACATCCCCCGCCGCGCCATGCGGCACATGGAGAAGAACCGCGTCGTCATCTTCGGTGCCGGCGCTGGACTGCCCTATTTCTCCACCGACACCGTCGCCGCCCAGCGCGCCCTGGAAGTCCACGCCGATGAGGTGCTCATCGCGAAAAACGGCGTCGACGGGGTCTACACCGCCGACCCGAAGGTCGACCCGGCTGCTGAGAAGCTCACCGAGATCACCTACCAGGAAGCCCTGCAGCGCGGACTCAAAGTCGTCGACGCCACCGCCTTCAGCCTGTGCATGGACAACAAGCTGCCGATGCACGTCTTCGGCATGGAAGGCGAAGGCAATCTGCGCAAGGCGATCATGGGCGACAAGATCGGCACCGTCGTCCACTGAGATCCGCCGCCACCGAGGCGGTCACCCCTCCACAGAGGAGGCGCCGAGGCGGGCCCACCGTTTCGCATCCACGCAGGTGAGGACACCCCTGTGAAGATTCGGTGCGGCATTTTTCAGTCATGACCCATAGAATGAACCCAAAGCTTACAGAGATGGAAAGAGTGAACCGTGATTGAAGAGACACTGGCCGAAGCCAGAGAGAAGATGGACAAAGCCGTCGAATTCACGCAGGACGACTTCGCGTCGATCCGCACCGGCCGCGCCAACCCCGCACTGTTCGCCGACATCGAAATCGACTACTACGGTGCTGCGACCCCGCTGCAGCAGCTGGCATCGTTCCAGACCCCCGAGGCCCGCACGATCCTCGTGACCCCCTACGACAAGGGCACCCTGGGCGATATCGAGAACGCTCTGCGCAACTCGGACATCGGTGCGAACCCGGCCAACGACGGACATGTCATCCGCGTCGTCCTCCCGGAACTCACCGAGGAACGTCGCAAGGAATACGTCAAGATCGTCAAGGGCAAGGCCGAAGACGGCAAGGTCTCCATCCGCAACATCCGTCGCCACGCCAAGGATGTCCTCGAGCGCATCAAGAAGGACGGCGAGGCCGGCGAGGACGAGGTCACTCGCAGCATCTCGGAACTCGACGATCTGACGAAGAGCAAGGTCGACAACATCGACCAACTGCTCTCCCAGAAGGAAGCCGAACTCCTCGAGGTCTGATGATCTCCGTGACCGGGTCCGACAGCCCAGCCGCAGATCCGGCTCCACTCGGGGAGCCGGATCACTCGCGCGACGCAGCACAATCAGAGGCGCCGTTCCCCAAACGACGGGACCTGCGCCACTCGGACAAGCCGTATTCGCCGGACGATCCGGATTCGAACCCGACCCCCGAGGCGGTCGAAGAGTCCGAAGAACCCGAACCGAAGGACTACGGTCGAGCCGGCCGCAACCTCCCCGCCGCCATCGGCATGGGCATGCTCATCGGCGGCGTCGTGCTCGCCTCCCTCGTGTTCCTGCCGATCTCGTTCCTCTTCATCGTCCTCATCGGCATCGTCGCTGCGATGTGGGAACTGGCGAATGCGCTTTCGCGTTCGGGTTCCCTCGTCTCCCGTGTGCCCACCATGGTCTCCGCGGCCTGCATGGTCGTGGCCACCTATATCGGCGGTCGTGAGGCCCTGTGGGTGACCTTCGCCGCCAGCGCCGGCGCGGTCATGCTGTTCACGATGGTCGAACGGCGGAAGAACGCGGTCAAAGACGTCTCGCTCTCCCTCTTCGCCCTCACCTACGTCGGCCTCATGGCCTGCTTCATCGTCTTCCTGCTCACCCAGCCCGACGGCAACTTCTACATCATCATCTTCCTCGCCTCCGTCGTCGCCTCCGACACCGGCGGCTACGTCTTCGGCGTGCTGTGGGGCAAGCACCCCATCGCACCGAGGATCTCGCCGAAGAAGTCCTGGGAGGGCTACCTCGGCTCCACGGTCTTCGCCGCGATCGTCGCGACCATCCTCGCCGTCACCCTCGTCGGTGCCCCGTTCTGGACCGGACTGGTCATCGGTGCGGTCATTCCCGCGTTCGCGACCCTCGGCGACTTCAGCGAATCGATGATCAAACGCGATCTCGAACTCAAGGACATGGGCACCCTGCTGCCCGGCCACGGCGGAGTGATGGACCGACTCGACTCGATCCTGCCCACCGCCCCCGTCGCCCTCGTCCTGTTCATGGTGCTGCCCGGCTACCTCTGAGCAGCGTTCACCGGCGTGGCGGCTCACACACGACAGTCCCGTGCCCGACATGAGACAATGGGTCCGTGAGTTCTCAAGCAGGCAGAAGGCAGACCAGGCCCGTCGTCGAACACGCCGACGGCACGACATCGAAGACCCCGATGCGCGATGGCCGTCCCCTTCTCAACTTCAAGTCCGCGCGGGTCAAGCAGCCTCCCCAGCACTTGGCCGACATGAGCATGGGCGAACGGGTCGAAGCGGTCAAGGAAATGGGCCTGCCGGCCTTCCGCGCCAAGCAGATCTCGACGCACTACTTCAGCCACTACGTCACCGACACCGAGGCGATGACCGACCTGCCCAAGGACAAGCGGGCTGAGATCCAGGAGCGGTTCTTCCCGCACCTGCTCACCGAGGTCCGTCGGCTGCGCACCGAGAACGGCGACACCATCAAATTCCTCTGGCGTCTCTTCGACGGCGCCCTCGTCGAGTCCGTCCTCATGCGCTACCGCAACCGGGTCACCCTGTGTGTGTCCAGCCAGTGCGGCTGCGGCATGAACTGCCCGTTCTGCGCGACCGGTCAGCAGGGGCTGACGCGCAACATGTCCACCGCCGAGATCGTCGAACAGGTCATCCGCGCCAACCAGGTCATCGCCGCCGGCGAACTCGCCGAGGCACCGAAGTCGGACATGCCGGGCACCGGCGAGACCGCGCTCGGCGCCGAAGCCGACGATGATGACGCGGCAGGGGAGTCCGCGTTCGACGGGGACGGCACGGCCGCCTCGGCGAGCGGACCCGAACGGGTCTCGAATATCGTCTTCATGGGCATGGGCGAGCCCCTGGCCAACTACAAGCGGGTGATGGACGCGGTTCGCCGGTTCGTCGGACCGGCACCGGAGGGCCTGGGCATGTCGGCCAGGCGGATCACGATCTCCACGGTCGGGCTGGTGCCGGGCATCAACAAGCTCGCCGCCGAGGACATCCCCGTGACCTTCGCGCTCAGCCTCCACGCACCCGATGATGAGCTGCGCGATGAGATGATTCCGGTCAACACCCGGTGGAAGGCCGATGAGGCCATCGACGCCGCCTTCAACTACTACCAGGTCACGGGGCGGCGCGTGAGCATCGAGTACGCGCTCATCAAGGACATGAACGATCACGTCTGGCGCGCCGAACTGCTCGCGAAGAAACTCAATGCGCGTGGCCGCGGCTGGGTGCACGTCAACCCGATTCCCCTCAACCCGACCCCCGGATCGGTGTGGACGGCCTCGGAACCGGAAGTCGCCGACGAATTCGTCCGCCGCCTCCTCGACCACGGCATTCCGACGACGATCCGCGATACCCGCGGCTCCGACATCGACGGTGCCTGCGGTCAGCTCGCCGCCGCCGACTGAGACACGGCCCGGTCGGAGACATCCGATGCCCGGCACGTACGTGCCGGCACGCAATTTCTGCGGCTTCCATCTATCATGGTGGAAACACCACAGCCACTCGCTTCTGGAGGAGACATGGCGGACACGACTTTCCCTCGGATGTCCGGTTGGAAGAACGGATACGACCCCAAGCAGGTCGACAGCTTCTTCAAGCGCGCCCGCGAGTCCTTCGAACGGCCGACCCCGCAGCCCGGGGACCTGGATTCGCGTGCCGTGCGCACGGTCGGCTTCGACCTCGTCCGCAAGGGCTATCATGTCGCCGTCGTCGATGCCGCACTCGACCGCCTCGAAGACGCCTTCGCCAAGCAGGCCCGCGACCGTCTCATCGCACAGTCCGGTCAGGACGCCTGGGTCTCCGAGCTCACCCGCGTCGCCGCGTCCCTGCGGGGCCGTCTGGTGCGTGAGACCGGGGAACGCTTCGACAACCCGCCTCCCGGTGTCATCGGCTATGACATCGAGCAGGTTGATGACATGTGCGACAAGGTCAACTCCTACTTCACGCAGGGCGTGGCGATGAGCGTCGACCAGGTCCGCCGTGTGCTGTTCAAGACGGCGAAGGGCAAGAAGGCCTACAACGAGGACCAGGTCGATGCGTTCATCGACCGCGTCGTCGAGGTGATGGCCTCCGTTGACTGACTTCCACTTCTTCTCCGTTCCGACGAAGTCGCATCCCGGCACCCTCAACCCCGTCTACGAGATCCTCGACTTTCCGATCGCCATGGGGCAGGCCGACGACGTCGTCCTCACCGGTCCCGCACCCGAGAAACCGCTCGTCGACGGTCGCGAAGTCACCGACCCCCGGCTCATCAAGGCCCTGTCCGTGCCCGTCGAACTCGACCGCGCGGAGGTGCTCGACCGCAGTTCGAAACTCGCCGGGGTGCTGCGGGCCATGGGTGTGGTCCCGGAGTCCGGTGCCACGCTCACCGTCGCCGAGGATGTCCCACCGGTGGCGCGGGCGCTCAGTCTCCTCGCCGCGGCCCGGATCGGGCTGACCGTGGACCTGCGCGGTCCCGGGGATTCCTCTGACGGTGTCGCGGGCGCCGGAGATGCGATCGTTCTGCACGCTATCGAAGCGGAACCGGTCGAACCGGGTCGGGCGTCGGTGCGGGTCACCCGCTCGCGGTTCGAAGGCGTGGGCGTGACCATCGGGGCCGAGACCGCGAACCTCGATCAGGCGATGCGCGACTCCCGGGTCGAATTCGCCGCACTCGTCCCACTAGCCCCCGACCACACCCTTCTGCTCACGGACTCCGGTGAGATCGACGCCGAGTCGAGCCTCGAGTGGCTGCGCAACGAGGTCCTCTCTGCCTCGTAGGCCGCAGCACGATCCGCGATTCGCACCGACCGTGGAGCGTCTGCGCGCCGCCGGCTGCGTCTTCGCCGAAGACGAAGCGGCGATTCTTCTCGAAGCGGTGCACCTCGGCGACCCGGACACGAAGCTCGTCGACCTCGTTGCACGACGGGTCGCGGGAGAACCGCTCGAACAGATCGTCGGCTGGGTCGACTTCGCAGGACTGCGCCTGAACGTGCGGCCCGGAATGTTCGTTCCCCGGCAGCGCACCCGCCAGCTGGCCGAGGCCACGGCGTCCGCGATCAGGGACGTGGCGCGCCGCCGCGGTGCAGGAGGAGCGGGCCCGGTGGTGCTCGAAGCCTTCTGCGGAGTCGGACCCGTCGCCTCGGTCGCAGCCGCCGCAGTCACGGCCGCTTCGGTGCCGGACGTTCAGATCCATCTCGGTGATGTGCAGGCAGAGGCGGTGAGGTGCGCCGTGCGGAATGTGACAGCATCCTCGCAGGCCGGGGCGCCTGGGCAGCCGGGAGCGCTTGGGCAGTCAGGGATGCCTGGGCATGAGCGGCGGCCGGGGATCACCGTGCACGGACACACTCTCGACTGTCTGCACGGCCTGCCCGAGGCATTGCGGCACAGGTTCTCGGTCATCGCCGCCGTTCCACCCTATGTGCCCGAGACCGCCGCGGACTTCCTGCCCCGTGAAGCCGTGGACTTCGAACCGGCCCGTGCACTGTTCGCGGGTCCCGATGGGCTCGACCTCGTGCGACGTCTCATCATCGAATCCACTGACTGGCTCGCAGCCGACGGTGTGCTGCTCATCGAACTCGGCCGGGAACAGGCCGCGGACGCCGCCGAGTTCGCCACTGCCCATGGGATGCACGCTCACAGCCGCCTCGGCGAGGACGAACTGACGATCACGCTGGAACTGCGACCGGTGTCGTGAACGCGACACCGCCCGCCGAACCCCGAAGGGCCGGCGGGCGGCAGCGACACTGAGCGGCGGGAGCGCCGAGCTTGCGCAGAAGCCGGCGGCCCAACTTCAGTTGGCGAAGGCGTTGATTCCGGTCATCGTCCGACCCAGGGTGAGCTGGTGGACCTCATGCGTGCCTTCGTAGGTGAGCACGGTTTCGAGGTTGACCGCGTGACGCAGCGGCGGGTACTCGCTCGTGATGCCCGAACCGCCGAACAGGGCACGCAGGTCACGGCAGACGTTCATCGCGGTATCGACGTTGACCATCTTGCCGAGGCTGATCTGCTCCGGACGCACGCCCTTTTCGGAATCCTTGAGCTTGCCCAGGTGAGCGGCGAGCAGAGTGATCTGCGAATACTGGCCGAAGGCCTTCGCGAGCTTCTGCTGCGTGATCTGGAACGACGAGAGCGGACGGTCGAACTGGATCCGGGTTCCGGTGTACTCCAGCGCCGAGAGCAGCGCGTCACGAGCGGCGCCGGTGACACCGAAGACGATTCCGTAGCGAGCCTCGGACAGGCAGGACAGGGGGCCCTTGAGTCCCTTGGCCTTCGGCAGCATGGCATCTTCGGGCAGACGGACATTGTCGAGGACGATCTCACCGGTGATCGACGCTCGCAGCGAGATCTTGCGATGGATCTCCGGGGTCTGCACACCCTCCGTGTTCGACGGCACGACGAAACCGCGCACGACCTGCTTGCCCTTGTCGTCGACCTCTTCGGTCTTGGCCCACACGACCATGACATCGGAGACCGGGGAATTCGTGATCCACATCTTCGCGCCGTTGAGGACCCAATCGGACCCGTCCTTCTTCGCGGTCGTCTTCATCCCCGAAGGGTCGGAGCCGACATCGGGTTCGGTCAGTCCGAAGCAGCCGATGGCCTTGCCGGCGGCCATCTTCGGCAGCCATTCTTCCTTCTGCTCCTCGGAACCGAAGTGGTGGATGGCGAACATCGCCAGCGAGCCCTGCACGGACACGAGCGAGCGCAGACCGGAGTCGACGGCTTCGAGCTCACGACAGGCCAGACCGTACTGTGTGGCAGTCGATCCGCCGCAGCCGTAGCCGTCGAGGTGCATGCCGAGCAGACCGAGTTCGCCGAGACCCTCCGCGAGCTCACGGGCGGGGATGGTCGCGTCGAGGAAGTAGTCACCGATCTTCTCGCGAACGTTCTCGTCCAACCACTTCTTGACAATCGATGCGAATTCGAGGTCATCGGATTCGAAGACCGAATCCAGTCCAAGAATGTCGTCAGGGCTCAGCGTCTTGCTCATATCCATCTCTTTCGCCATTGATTCTTCTCACTCACTGTTTCACCGGATCGCGGTGGAAGACCAGCGCCGGCGAACCACAGCAGACACCTGCGGTTCATCGGGTGGGACACGAGCTGCCACGCGGGGTCGTGTCGAGTCATTTCCCAGAGAACTTTGGCATCATCGGTTGGCGTGAGTAAACGTAGCTTCATTGTAGTCGGCTCCACCGGTTCGGTCGGCACCCAGGCCCTCGATGTTCTCCGTGGACATCGGGACGAGCATCGGATCGTCGGCCTCGCCGCCGGATCCCAACTCGATCTGCTGGCCGACCAGGCGCTGACCTTCGGCGTTCCCGTCATCGGGCTCACGACCCCACCGGCCGGGGGAGAGGCCGAAGTGCGTGCGCGCCTGTCTGAGATGGCCGCGCAGCGAGGAATCGCCGATCCCGTCGAGGTCATCCACCTCGGCGACACCGCCGCCGAGGCGGTTGCGGGCCTGGACGCGGATATGATCCTCAACGCGATCACCGGTGCCGCCGGCCTGGGCACGACCCTGGCCGCCCTCGCCCAGGGCACCGATGTGGCTCTGGCGAACAAGGAATCCCTCATCATCGGCGGCTCCATCGTCCTCGACGCCGCCCGTGCCACCGGTGCCCGGCTCATTCCCGTCGACAGCGAGCATTCGGCGATCGCGCAGGCACTGCGCGCCGGCACCCACGGTGAGGTCAGCAAACTCATCATCACCGCCTCGGGCGGGCCCTTCCGCGGCATGACTCGCGATGCCCTGCGCCGTGTCAGCCCGGCACAGGCGCTCAACCATCCCACATGGTCGATGGGGTCGATGATCACCATCAACTCCGCGACTCTGGTCAACAAGGGCCTCGAAGTCATCGAAGCCCATCTGCTCTTCGACATCGACTTCGACCACATCGAAGTCGTCGTCCACCCGCAGTCCCACATCCACTCGATGGTCGAATTCAGCGACGCCTCGACGATCGCGCAGATCTCCCCGCCGGACATGCGACTGCCCATCTCCTACGCCCTGGGCACTGAGGACGATGGAACGACGAAACGTCTGTCCTCGGGCGCGGTGGCGAACAACTGGGGCCAGCCCATGCACTGGTCGTTCGAACCCGTCAACCATCTCGCGTTCCCGGCACTCGGCCTGTCCATCGATGCCGGGCGGAAGGGACGCAGCTATCCGGCGGTGCTCAACGCCGCCAACGAGGTGTTCGTAGCAGCGTTCATCGCCGGTGACATTCCGTTCACAGGAATCGACAAAGGCCTCGCCCGAGCCCTGGCCGCGCACGAACCGGCCGCCGCACACACCGTGGACACCGTGCTCGCAGCCGATGCTTGGGCCCGCGAGTTCGCCCACACCGACGTCGCAGAACAGAAGGCGGCCCAGAAGCCTGCGCGCGACTCCGCACGCGATTCTGCCCGGAATTCCGCGCACGACTCTGCAGGGAACGGGGGCCGCGCATGACCGTTGTGCTCTACATCGTCGGGATCATCCTCTTCCTCATCGGCATCTCGATCTCCATCGCCTTGCACGAACTCGGCCACCTCACCCCGGCGAAGAAGTTCGGGGTCAAGGTCACCCACTACATGGTTGGGTTCGGCCCGACCCTGTTCTCCTTCCGCAGGGGAGAGACCGAATACGGCATCAAAGCGTTCCCGCTCGGCGGGTTCATCGCGATGCCTGGCATGTACCCGCCTGCCGAAGCAACGACGCAGCGCGTCGACCGGGTCGGTGCTGTGGCTGCGGTCGACAGCGGCACGGGGACGGACGGTGAAGTCACGGCAACGGCGGGCCACCTCGGCGAGGGTGATTCCGACCTTCATCGGAGCGAGCCTCTCGACGGTGACTCACCACGTCGGAATCGGCGGAAGGGTCGCCTGTTTGAGAACACGATGGCTGATGCCCGGGAATTTTCGAATCAGGAGATCGAGCCGGGGGAAGAGCACCGGACGTTCTACGCGCTGAGCGTGCCAAGGCGGCTCGTTGTCATGTTCGCCGGACCCTTCGTCAACCTCGTCCTCGGCATCCTCATCATGGCGATCTCGCTGCTGGGCATCGGCGTGATGACGCCGACGACGACGGTGCAGACCGTCGTCGAATGCGCGGTGCCGGCCTCCGAGGCTCAGCAGCGTCCCGCGTCGGAGCAGAACACGTGCCGTGCCGATGACCAGCTCACCCCCGCCTGGGAGGCCGGGATCGAACCCGGCGATGAGATCACAGCGATCGCCGGTGTCGAGACGAAGGACTGGGACCAATTGTCTGCAGTCATCAAAGACCATGCCGGTGAGCGCGTTGACGTTGACTACATCCGCGACGGAAAGGCAGCGTCGGTGACGGTGCCGATCATCGCGACTGAACGTCCGAAGGTCGATGACTCCGGCAATGCGCTGATGAACGCCGACGGCACCCCGCAGACCGAGAGCCAGGGCTTCCTCGGCATCGGACCCGTGTTCGATCGCCAGCCTCTGCCGCTCGGCGAATTCCCCGGAGCCGTCTGGGACCAGGTCTCGGGAGTCTTCCACGCGATCGTCACCCTGCCGGTCAAGCTCGTCGACATCGGCGAGGTCGCGGTCGGGTCGAAGGACCGCGACGCCGAAGGGCTCGTCGGCATGGTCGGCGTCGGCCGCATCGCGGGTGAGATCGTGTCCACCGACCGCATCGACGTCATGGACAAGGCGCAGATGGGTCTGGGCATGCTCGGCTCGGTCAACATCTTCCTCTTCGCGTTCAACATGATCCCGCTGCTGCCGCTCGACGGCGGACACATCGCCGTCGGCCTCTACGAAGGCGCTCGCCGCCGCATCAATCGGTTGCGCGGTCGCGGACTGGTCGGACCCTTCGACACGGCGAAGCTGCTGCCGCTGACCTACGTGTGCATCGGACTCATGCTGTGCATGACGGCGCTGCTCATCTACGTCGACCTCGTCAAACCCATCACCCTCGACGCGATCTTCAACGCCGGCGGATAGGGGTGCAGGGCCTCAGGCGCTCAGGGTGATCGCCTGCACCTCACCGAGGTGGTTGAGCCCGACCGTGATCGTCACCGTCTGATCCGGTGCATCCGTCGCTGCTGCATCGCTGGTGCCCGTCGCTGTCCCGTTGCCCGGCACCGTGACCACTCCGCGCAGCGGGGAGACCATGGTCAGGTCCGCTTCGGTGAACGGGGCCGTGACCTGCTTGGTCGCCCGCCACCTTGTGAAGCGCTCCCGTCGTTCGTCCCGGGGTTCGTCGAGGTCCATGTTCATCGAGAACAGCTCATCGGCGATCGTGTCGTCGAATTGCGTGACGAGGTTCGCCGCGTCCAAGACCGTCTGAATCTGTGCGGACTTCGCCTCATAGCGGGGCACCGGCGCCGAGGTGGAGCTGCGGTCAAGAGCCAGGCCCGGCCTCCCAATGGCTGCCGCCCAACCGGCGTCGACGGCGTTCTGAACACTGCGCTGAGCCGGGTAGTACGTGGTGTTGCCGAGCACGACGATGCTCAACCCCAGGTCGGGGAACCAGCGCATGTGCGAGCCGTAGCCGGGATAGCCGCCCGAATGGCAGACCACTCGCCCGAAGCGCGAATCCAGCCGGGTCTCCAGGCCATACCCGTAGACCAGGGTCTCCGTATGGTGCTCGCTGCGCTGGGTCTCGATGAGCCGTCGGCCCTGCTGATTGCCGGTGAGAATGTGCGGAAGCGTTCCGGGCTCCGCATCGAGGTCGTCGAGCGCGTCGAGGTGGGCCGCCATCCACGTGCCGATGTCGCCCACCGTGGAGATCACCCCGCCGATGGGGGAGAAGACCCCGGGCCCGGTGAGCTCGGCCGGGTGAAGACCGCCGTCGGCATCGACTCGGAATCCCGGTGTCAGGTCCGGGAAGTCGGTGTGGTCGAAACCGGTGCGCGTGAGTCCCAGGGGGTCGAAGACTTCCGCGCTCACGAGCTCGGAGAAAGGGCGTCCGATAACCGCCTCGGCGACCATGCCGAGCACCGCATAGCCGAGGTTCGAATACTCGTAACCGGTGTCGGCGGGCGCTGTGGCGATCGTGCCGCGGCGCAGCCAGGCGATCAGCTCGTCCGGGGCCATCGACTCCATCCGGTCGGCCCACGGATCGTCCTTCGTGAACCCGGTGCCCATGGTCAGAGCCTGCCGGCAGGTGCGGTCGGCGATCGCCGTGCCGGCCAGTTCGGGCACAAGCCGACCGAACGGCCGGTCGAGGTCGAGGCCGTCCGCGGCGAGGAGACCGATGGCCGCGGCGGTGAAGGACTTCGTCATCGACGCGATCCGGTACGGAACGTCGGCGTTGACGGCTCGTGCGGAGCCTCCTCGGCGAAAGATCCCCCAAGCCAGGGATCCACCCTGATCGGCCAGCGCGCTCGCCTCCGCATCCAGGGAGGCGGTCATCGCCTCGATGTCGGGTTCGGGGTATGCGCCTTCGCTCACGGGTCCGCTCCTTCACATTTCCGGCACAGTTCTGGCAGGTCACTGTCACACTACCGGTCGGGCGGCAGACTGGAAGGGGAGGCTGGGACGGAATCGACCTTCGAACGCGCGACCGGGACTCGCCCAGAGGTCCTACAATGGACGTGGTTCGAACAATCCGGCCGCAGCGAGGCGCCACCTCGGCGTCGGCACCATCATCGTCGCTGGTCACCAGCCAGACGGAAGGGATCGTCTTCGTGACATCGGTGAATCTCGGAATGCCCGCCGCTCCACCTCCCGTGCTTCAGCCCCGGCGGAAGACCCGGCAGATCCAGGTCGGCAAGGTCGGGGTCGGATCCGAATCCCCGGTGAGCGTGCAGTCGATGACGACGACGCCGACGACCGACATCAACGCGACCCTGCAGCAGATCGCCGAACTCACCGCAGCCGGCTGCGACATCGTGCGTGTCGCCTGCCCGACGGCCGAGGATGCCGCGGCCCTGCCGATCATCGCCGGGAAGTCCCAGATCCCTGTCATCGCCGACATCCACTTCCAACCCAAGTACGTCTTCGCCGCGATCGACGCCGGATGTGCGGGAGTGCGCGTCAACCCGGGCAACATCCGGAAGTTCGACGATCAGGTGCGTGAGATCTCGAAGGCCGCCGCCGACGCCGGAGTGTCCATCCGCATCGGCGTCAACGCCGGTTCCCTGGACAGACGACTCATGGACAAGTACGGCAAGGCCACCCCGGAAGCACTCGTCGAATCCGCGCTGTGGGAAGCCTCCCTGTTCGAAGAGCACGGGTTCTATGACTTCAAGATCTCCGTCAAGCACCACGACCCGGTGATCATGGTCCGCGCCTACGAACTGCTCGCCGAACGCGGGGACTGGCCGCTGCACTTGGGTGTGACCGAGGCAGGACCCGCCTTCCAGGGCACCATCAAGTCCGCGACCGCCTTCGGCCACCTGCTCGCCGAGGGCATCGGCGACACGATCCGCGTCTCCCTGTCCGCGCCTCCGGCCGAAGAGGTCAAGGTCGGCAACCAGATCCTCGAATCGCTCAACCTGCGCCCGCGCCGGCTCGAGATCGTCTCCTGCCCTTCGTGCGGTCGGGCTCAGGTCGACGTGTACACCCTCGCCGAGGAGGTCACCGCCGGGCTCGAAGGCATGGAAGTGCCGCTGCGCGTGGCGGTCATGGGCTGCGTGGTCAACGGCCCCGGTGAAGCCCGCGACGCCGACCTCGGAGTCGCCAGCGGAAACGGCAAGGGCCAGATCTTCGTCAAGGGGGAGGTCATCAAGACCGTGCCCGAATCCGAGATCGTCCAGACGCTCATCGAGGAGGCCAACCGGATCGCCGAGGATGCCACCGGGGACTCATCGGGCCCGCCTGCGGTCGTCGTCGGGTGAGTGCGATACCTTGAGTCGAACACGTTCATCATCCGGGCCGCCTCCTTCGTGACGGCCACGGACAGCGTCAGGGAAGAGTGCACGGGCAGATGGTGCTGAGAATCGCGCGACTGGAGCATCAGCATACGCAGTGGCTGACAGACCTGCTCGCCCGCAACCCCTGCCAGAACGTCTACCTCATCTCCCTGCTCGAAGTCACCGGCACCGCCCGACTCGGCTCGCCCGCCGGGACTCTCTACGGGGTCTTCGACCGCGACCGGCCGGTGGCCGCCTACTGGGTGGGCGGGAACATCATCCCGGTCGCGGCGACGCCGGAGACGAACGAGGTGCTGGCACGCAAACTCAATGCCGATGGCCGCGTCTCCTGTTCGCTCATCGGTGAGCGCACCGTCATCCTCGACCTGCAGTCGCGCCTGAACTGGGGTCGACCGCGAGGCGTCAGGCAGCGCCAGCCGCTGCTGGCGATCAGTTCGGATCCGCTCGTGACTCCGGACGAACACGTTCACCGGGTGACCCTCGATGACCTCGGCGCGGTGTTTCCCGCCAGCGTCGACATGTTCACCAAAGAGGTCGGATTCTCACCCGTCGAAGACGGCACCGCCGGTTACCTGTCTCGGGTGCGCGGCATCATCCGCAGCAAGAACTGCTACGCCCGGATCTCGACCACTCTGCCCGATGGTGGAGCCGTGCCCCGATGGCCGGCGACGGAACAGGACGAGCAGGTGCTGTTCAAAGCCGATATCGGCATTCGGGCCCGCCGCATCGTCCAGGTCCAGGGCGTGTGGGTCCATCCTGAGGTGCGCAACCAGGGGCTCGGGGCGGCCGGGATGGCCGCCGTCGTCCAACGCACGCGCGACAAGGGCCATTCCACGGTGAGCCTGTATGCCAATGACTACAACGAGTCCGCGCTTCGGATGTACGCCCGCGTCGGCTTCGACCAGGTCGGCACCTTCGCCACCGTCATGTACTGACCGGGTGGTAAACCTCAGTCGCGGCGGTTGCGGGACTGGGGCTTGGCCATGTCGCCTAAGAACTTCTCCATCTCCCGACGGTCCTTCTTCGTCGGACGCCCCAGCCCTTTGTCGCGACGGGGCACGAACCCGCGCAGAGCCGGGTCCGGCGGGGGAGTGAGATCTTCGTAGCACTTCACTGCGACGGACGCCTGCATCCGGGTCGGGATGAAGCCGGTGATCTTCCAGGTGAATTCGGACCCGGCCTTGCGCACCCGGACCTCTTGGCCGATCGTCACCTTCTGTGCGGCTTTGACCCGCTGACCGTCGACCTGCACATGCCCGCCTCGGCAGGCCTGAGTGGCGAGATTGCGGGTCTTGAACATCCGCGTCGTCCACAGCCACACGTCGACGCGCATGTGCTTTGCCGCATCACGGTTGATCTCGGTCATCGCCGGTGTCCTTCGGGCTCCTGGCTGCGAGAGTCGGCCCGCAGAGCCAGCTCGGAGCGGCGGGTGAACGTCTGGGCGGGACGGCCCCGCCCCTGAGTCACGGCCTGACCGGTGGGATCGAGCAGCGGCAGCATGGTGCGCCGGAACGTATCGGCCTGCAGACTCTCCCCGGCCACAACCTCGTGGAGTTCGCGCAGCTGCCGCAGCGAGAACTCGCTTTCGAGCAGACCGAAGGGATCCGGAGTCCGTTCGTGCAGCGCCCGCAGCCGGTGCACGGCCACGCGCACGATCTCCCGATGCTCCTCACTGAGCTCCTCGACCTCGTGCACGGGCACGAGTCTGCGGCGGTGGGCGGGGGAGTCGGCGTAATCGGAATCCCGCGCAGCCTCCTCGGCGGCGGGGTGGGGATGATCATCCTCGGCGAGGCCGACGTCGGCGGCCGAGAGCACATCGAGGTGAGCCACGGAGATCACCCACCCGCGATCGTCACGGTCGGGCTGATCGAACACGTGCAGCTGCACCGGTGCCCGGTCGACCAGCCGCGCCTTCTCGCGCAGGCACCGGGCGACCGCCTCGGCGAGCCGTTCCTGCGGACGCAGGATCGACCCGGGCAGCTGCCAGACCCCATCCCCGGGATGGGTCATGAGAACATGCAGGCCGCGGCCGGGCACGGGGCAGAGGACCGCGGTGTCGACCGCGACCGAGGGCCGCGGGAACTGCGTGAGTTGACTCGGATCAGGCATGCTCTTCGTATCGTTCGAATTCGTCGTCGGTGCAGGTGGTCGGCGAGGTGACCGCAGGTCTCGCTTGGTGCTGGACTTCCGTGCAGCACGCACCAGTCTAATTCTCTTCGGCCGGGTGACGAATCCTCTCTCACCGGTGAGCGAAATCCTGCCCGCGCGGATTCGTCCGCGCCGATTCCCTGACCCTCGCCCGCGTGCGATAGTGTTCGAGCAGAGTCCTGACAAGTTGAGGAGAATCACCCATGGCCCTGCGCATGTCGTCCCTGTTCGTGCGAACCCAGAAGGAGGACCCGGTCGGCGCCGAGGTGGCCAGCCACAAACTGCTGCACCGCGCCGGATACATCCGCAGGTCCGCCCCGGGGATCTACACGTGGCTGCCGCTGGGCCTGGCCGTGCTCGGCAAGATCGAGGCCATCGTGCGCGAAGAGATGGCGCGCGCCGGCTCCCAGGAAGTCCATTTCCCCGGCCTGCTGCCGGCCGACCCGTACAAGACCTCGGGCCGTTGGGAAGCCTTCGGACCCGACCTCTTCCACCTCAAGGACCGTCGGGACAACGACTACATCCTCGCGCCCACCCACGAGGAGGTCTTCACCCTCCTCGTCAAGGATCTCTACTCCTCGTACAAGGACCTGCCGCTGTCGATCTACCAGATCCAGACGAAGTACCGCGACGAGGCCCGGCCCCGGGCAGGACTGCTGCGCGGACGCGAATTCATCATGAAGGACGCCTACTCCTTCGACATCGACGATGCCGGACTCGACGCCTCCTATGAGGCCATGCGCGTGGCCTACCTGCGGGCCTTCGCTCGCCTCGGCCTGCCTTGCCTGCCCGTCAAGGCGACCCCGGGCGCGATGGGCGGCTCCGGCACCGAAGAGTTCATCTACCCCTCCGAGGTCGGCGAGGACACCTTCGTGCGCTCGCCCGGCGGGTACGCCGCGAACGTCGAGGCCGTGACCTCGATCGTTCCCGAGGCGATTCCGTACGCTCAATCTCCTGCCGCCCACGTCGAGGACACCCCGGACACCCCGACGATCGAAACCCTCGTCGCCGCCGCGAACGCTCAGCATCCGCGCGCCGACCGCGAGTGGACGGCCGCAGACACACTGAAGAACGTCGTCTGTGCCGTCACCCATCCCGACGGCACGCGCGAGATCATCGTCATCGGCCTGCCCGGTGATCGCGAAGTCGACCTCGACCGGGCCGCCGGCACCGGAATGCTCGGCAACGGCGAGGTCGGCCTCGAGGCCGCCACCGCCGAGGATCTTGCCGCCCACCCGGAACTCGTCAAGGGCTACATCGGGCCCGGCAACGACCTGGCCGACCCCGTGCTCGGTCTCGAATCGCCCTCGAAGATCCGCTACCTGCTCGACCCCCGTGTCGTCGACGGCACGCGCTGGATCACCGGAGCCAACGAACCCGGACGTCACGTCTTCGACCTCGTCGCCGGTCGTGACTTCACCGCCGACGGCACGATCGAAGCCGCCCAGGTGGTTCTCGGCGACCCCGCACCGGACGGTTCGGGACCCCTGGAACTGGCTCGCGGCGTTGAGATCGGTCAGATCTTCAAGCTCGGCCGCAAGTACGCCGAAGCCCTCGACCTCAAGGTGCTTGACCAGAACGGGAAGGCGCAGACCGTGACGATGGGCTCCTACGGGCTCGGCGTCACCCGCGTCATGGCCTGCATCGCCGAGGAGTACCACTCGGAGAACGGCCTGCTGTGGCCCCAGCATCTGGCCCCGGCCGATGTCCACATCGTCGTCGCCGGCAAGGGCGACGAGATCGCCGAAGCGGCCGAGACCATGACCGCCGAGCTCGAAGCCGAAGGTGTCAGCGTCCTGCTCGACGACCGCAACAAGGTCTCACCGGGCTTCAAGTTCGCCGATGCCGAACTCATCGGCATCCCCACGGTCATCGTCGTCGGACGGGGGCTGGCCGACGGTGTCGTCGAGGTCCGCGACCGTCTCGGTGACGGCAAGGGCGATGTCCCCGTCGCCGAGGTGGTGCCGTCGACCGTGGCACGAGTGCGCGCAGCATATGCGAAGGCGAACGATGCAGCCGATGCGGCGGTGGCTGCCGACGGCGCGGACGCGTCCGACACCGCCGACGCGAACGACTGAGCCTCCTCGGTGTTCGAAGCGCTCACCGGCGGCATCGATGTCACCGTGGCCATGGTCCTGTGGCTGCTCGCCGCAGGAGTCCTGGCCGGGTGGATCGATGCGGTCGTCGGCGGGGGTGGACTCATCCAGCTGCCCGCGCTGCTGCTCGTCCCGGGGATGACCCCGGTCCAGGCGGTCGCGACGAACAAGATCGGGTCGATCGCGGGCACGACCGCCTCGGCGATCACGTATCTGCGCAAGATCACCCCGGATCGGTCGGCGACGATCCCGGCGGCTGCCTCGGCGTTCCTCGGCGCTGTGCTCGGGGCGAAGCTTGCGACCCTGGTTCCCTCCGCATTGTTCACGCCGATCATCCTGCTCGCTCTGATCGGGGTCGGACTGTTCACGCTGCTCAACCCCAGCCTCGGCGCGGATGCGAGCCTGCGGTTCGGGGAGACGTCGAAGCGGCACCATGCGCTGTCATGGCTCATCGGGCTCGTCATCGGCGTCTATGACGGGGTGCTCGGGCCGGGGACGGGATCGTTCCTCGTCATCGCCTTCGTCTCGGTCATCGGGTTCTCGTTCCTGCAGGCCTCGGCCACGGCCAAGGTCATCAACTGGGCGACGAACTTCGGTGCGCTCGTCTACTTCGTCCCCGATGGTCAGGTGGTGTGGCTGCTCGGAATGGTCGTGGCGGTCGGAAACGTCGCCGGCGGCATCTTCGGGGCTCGGACCGCGCTGAAGAAGGGGTCCGGGTTCGTCCGCGTCATCTTCGTCGTCGTGGTCTCCGCGATGATCCTCAAACTCGGCTTCGACATCCTGACCACCCTCATCCACCCACCCCTTGCTACCTGACGGCGGCCCAGCAACCTCGCGCGAGGTTGCTGGGCCGCCGTCAGGTAGCAATTAGCCGATGGGTTTGAGGGCGTGGGCGTTGACTCCGGCCACGTCGGCGCCGGACAGAGCGCGGGCGACCCACAGGGAACGCGCCGCATCGGCCAGGCTCGACGTCGACCCCTCGGAGGCCGAGCGCAGATACCAGAACATGTTCGTGATCTCGCGGGCCACGGTCGCTCCCATCCCGTACTGCGGGTCGATGCGCGCGCACAGGGCCAGGTCCGTGGCGAAACCGCGCAGCCACGCCGCCTGCGCCTGCGGATGGTTCGACGGGATCTCGGCCAGACGATTCCACAGCACCGGGGCCAAGGTATAGGCGGTCGGCCCGGCCAGAGGCTGCGGGTCGATGGCCTTCCACGTCGAAATGCCCGTCGGATCCGGATTGCCGGCAAGGATGTTGTAGTAGTGCAGGTCGGCGTGGATGAGCCAGTTCTCATCCGAGGAGGCCAAGGTCTGCATCCAATTGCGGGCGAACGACAGCAACAGCCGATCATTCGGGCCTGCCTCCGACCACCCGGTGAGCAACCCGGCATCGGCATCGAAGCTGTTCAGCCACCCGCCGACGACGTCCTGGACGCGCAGGAACTCCGCCGCCGCCGGAATCTCCAGAGACCGCTGCAGGGCACCCCACACGGGAGGCACATCGGCCAAGGGCAGCACCGAGAGATTGTCCTTCGTGCGCAGACGCTCCTGCAGGGTCACGCGGAAGCTGCGATCATCGCGGATGACCCGCACGGCGCCGTGCCCGTTCCACATCTTCAACGCGCGCAGCACCTGCGCATGCGCGGCGGTATGCGCCGAGGTGGGGGCCGCGAACCGCAGCACACCCTGATAGTTCTCCTGAGTGAGCACCGGAATGACCAGCGATTCGCAGCCGGCCCACGGGGAGCCGGGCACATCGTCGAAGCGCAGCTTCCACCGATCGAGGAGCTCAGTGGCCATGAAATCGAGCGCCGCGACCCAGGCATCGGTGCGGAACTCGCCGATGATGTCGCGAGTGGACCGGTAGAGAACAGGTGGAACCCTCACTTCGTCGCCTCCGCCCGTCCCGGATCGTCGTAGGAAAAACGCAGCGGCTGCGGTGCGGCGAAGACCGTGCGTGCCCGCGCCGATTCCCACAACCGCAGGATCGCCGAGGCGTCACCGTCCAACCACGGCAGCACCGAGGCGGCCACGCCGTCTTCGAGATTGAGGGCGAGCTCCTTCGCCGACTCGGCATCCGTGGGGGTGGGCTCGAGTTTCCACGCCGAGGCGTTCGGGTCCGCCTGCTTCTCGCCGAGGAGTTCGAGCATCTCCCCGGACAGGGCCCCCAGGGACTCGAGCCGGGCCAGCGCCCTCTTGCGTTGAGAGGACTTGACCGGGAAATTCACGGCCAGGCGTTCGTAGCCGTAGGCCGCCGCCCGCGACTGATTGAGGATCGCGTTGAACATCGCCTGCCGATCCTCCGCACCGCCGGACGGGGAATCGCCGCTGCCGTTACCATCCTCGCTGCCCTCGCCATCCTCGCCGCCCTCGGCATCCTCGGCGGCTGCCGACGGCTGCGCACGGTCGGACATGTCCTCACGCCCGGTGCGGATGAGGTCATCGGCAGTGTCGATGAGCTCGGGCCGCTTCGTCCCGGCCGTCAGTGCCAGCCCGGTCGCGACGTCGGCCAGGACGGGGATGAGGCCCGATCCGAGCGGCGACGACGCTGAGAAGACGGCCTTGAGGACGACCTCGGCGGCGTCGACGAATGGGCGTGATTCCTCCGTCGGGGGAGGATCGGTGGCGAACTCCGTCGGCGGGTTCCACTCGGGGCCGATCGCCGTCTTGAAATCGGCAAGATCCTCACCAGCGGTTTCCGGGTCACCGGAGCCGGGGGAGGCGGCGTCGAGGATGCGTGCGATGCGGTTGCGCAGCTGCTGCGTGGAATCGAGGGTGGGGATGTCGGGGTCGGAGTCGATGCGCAGGCCACAGGCCGTGAGCAGACTCAGACTCATTCCGCTGACGCCGGTAGTCAGGAGGACGCGGCGACTGACGGGAAAACGCATACGGCAATCCTATCGGATGCCCACCGGCCGGCCCGGACGCACAGTCCGGGCGGAAACTCGCCCCGCGGATCGGATGCTTAACGTCGAGCGAGGGTGTCGCTTAGGGTGGGGTGAAACGGTCGACCGGGCATGCGCACGGGCCACCGCACCCACGCCGCCGCCTCGGCGAGTGGGCCGTCCAGTGACGAGGAGGAGATATGGACGAGGACATCGAACGGATCAAGGGTCTGCTCGCCCCACCCCTGGAATCCGCGGGATTCCACCTGGAGAACGTCAAGGCCGTCGCCGCAGGCCCCCGCCGCACGCTCACCGTCGTCGTCGACCTCGATGAGTCGAGCACGGATCCGATGTCGATGGAGAAGATCGCCGAATCGACGAAGATCGTCGGCGCCGCCCTCGACGAGGTCGAGATCTTCCGAGACAAGCCCTACCAGCTCGAGGTCACCAGCCCCGGTGCCACACGCAAGCTCGAGACCCCGCGTCACTTCCGCCGCGTGATCGGCCGCCGCCTGGAGATCACGACGAAGAAGGACACTTTCAAACTCGACCTCGCCGAGGTGGGGGAGACTTCGATCACGGGAACGAACCCCCAGAACAGGCAGACGAAGCAGGTGCCGCTCGACGACATCCGCACGGCGCAGGTGGAATTGAAGTTCCGCTGAGGTCGAACTGACGTTCCGCCGCGGCCGAACGTGGGGCTTCGCTGATACGGTGCGGGCGCGGACTGGGATAGACTGTTACGCCTGCATAAGTGAACACAGACAATTCAACGCTCGAGTGAGCTGCAATGCTTGAGTGAGCCGGAGAGGACATAGGCATATGGACATCGATCTCAATGTTCTGCGCGTGATCGAACGAGAGCGTGAGATTCCGCTGGAGACCCTCGTCGAACTCATCGAACAGGCTCTCTACCTCGCCTACCAGAAGACCGAGGGTGCGTGGCCCGACGCCCGCGCAGAGCTCGACAAGTCCTCCGGTGAGGTGCGCATTCTCGCTGTTGAGTTCGACAACGACGACAACCCGATCGGCGAATTCGACGACACCCCCACCGGCTTCGGCCGCATTGCCGCCCAGACCGCCAGGCAGGTCATCTACCAGCGCCTGCGCGACGTCGAGGACGAAACCGTGCTCGGCACGTTCAAGGGCCGCGAGGGCGAGATCGCCTCGGGTACCATCCAGCAGGGCAGGGATCCGCAGATGGTCCAGGTCGACCTCGGCGATGTCGAGGCCGTTCTGCCCCCGCACGAACAGGTCCCCGGCGAGGAATACACCCACGGCACTCGTCTGCGCGTCTACATCGCCGACGTCCACAAGGGGCAGAAGGGCACCTCGGTCACCGTTTCCCGCACCCACCCGAACCTCGTGCGCCGTCTCTTCGCCCATGAGGCCCCGGAGATCGCCGACGGCACCGTCGAGATCGTGTCCCTGGCCCGTGAGGCCGGCCATCGCACGAAACTCGCGGTGCGCGCCACGAAGCCCGGCGTCAACGCGAAGGGCTCGTGCATCGGCGAGCTCGGATCCCGTGTGCGGGCAGTCATGAACGAGCTCGGCCAGGAGAAGATCGACATCGTCGACTACTCCGACGATCCGGCGAAGTTCATCGCCCACGCGCTGTCGCCGGCGAAGGCCAGAAGTGTCGAGATCCTCGACGCAGCCGCCCAAGAATCCCGCGCCGTCGTACCGACCGACCAGCTCTCACTGGCCATCGGCAAGGAAGGGCAGAACGCCCGCCTGGCCGCGAAGCTCACCGGCTGGAAGATCGACATCGTCGCAGCCGACTGATCCTCGCCGAGGCGGCCCACCGGTCGACATCGCCGCAGGCGAACAGCCTTCCGCAGTGATCCTCACCACTGGCCCCTTGGCGCGCGCCGTGGCGTCGGTGCTGTAGAATCATTCATTGTGAATGTTGGCGATGGACCCGTAAGGACGTGCATCGCCTGTCGGCAGAAGGCCGATCGGAGCGAGCTGACGCGATTCGTCTTCCGCCCCGATCAGCACCCCGCCGTCGTCCACGACGTGTCAGCGACACTGCCGGGACGCGGCGCCTGGGTGCACCCTGACGAGAAGTGCCTGACCAAGGCACGGACCGCTGCCCCCTTCGCTCGAGCCTTTCGAACGAAGATCACGGCCTCGGACCTCCCGAAGCCGGACACCGAACCCAAAGAGAACGGGTAGCCGAATGGATGACAAGTTGTGAGTGTCGCACGATGACACCC
Source organism: Brevibacterium sp. S111 (assembly GCF_004745075.1). Classification (GTDB taxonomy): domain Bacteria; phylum Actinomycetota; class Actinomycetes; order Actinomycetales; family Brevibacteriaceae; genus Brevibacterium. The sequence continues at coordinate 87,054 of NZ_RHFH01000006.1, read as the reverse complement.
AGACGGAAATCGAGAGAGCAGTGAAATGAGTACTGCTCTTCATTGATGAGGTTCTTTCCTGACCGGGAAAGAACCCGGACAGGAGAACTGTGGCAAAGCCCCGTGTCCATGAGCTCGCGAAAGAGCTCGGCACAACCAGTAAAAACGTCCTTGAGAAGCTTCAGGACATGGGCGAATTCGTTCGCTCTGCTTCCTCGACGCTCGAAGCGCCCGTCGTGCGCCGAGTGAAGGAAGCCTTCGCCGATTCCGCACCCGCCGCTGGCGAGAAGTCTGCCGGTGGTGCCGCGAAGAAGTCCGCTGCCAAGCCCGCGGCGAAGCCCGGAGCCCCGAAGCCCGGTGCGAAGCCGGCACCCAAGCCCGCCGCGAAGTCGACGGCCAAGCCGGCCCCGGAGAAGTCCAAGTCCGCTGAGGCGGACGAGACCGCAGCGAAGCCGGCGTCGAAGCCGGCAGCCAAGCCGGGCGCCAAGCCCGCAGCTCCGGCTGCCCCGAAGGCAGAGACTCCCGCCGAGGCTCCCGCGGCCGAGACGAAGCCCGAAGGCTCCGCCTCCGCCAAGCCCGATGCACCGAAGCCGGCTGCCGCACCCAAGCCGGGTGCGCCGAAGCCCGGTGCGCCGAAGCCCGGTGCCCCCAAGCCGGGTGCGCCCAAGCCCGGTGCGCCGAAGCCCGGGGGCCGGTCATCGGCACGCCCCGGCAACAACCCGTTTGCTCCCTCGCAGGGAATGCCGAAGCCCGGTCGCGGCCCGAAGCCCGGCGGCCGTCCCGGCGGTCAGGGTGGTCAGGGCGGACGCCCCGGCAACAACCCGTTTGCTCCCTCGCAGGGAATGCCGAAGCCCGGCCAGAAGCCGCGCGGCACCGGTGAGGAGTCCGCGGCAGGTCCGCGTCCGGCACCGCGTCCGGGCGCACCTCGCCCGAACCCGTCGATGCTGAAGAACTCGGCACTGAACAAGCCCGCTCCCGGCCGCGGTCGCGGCGGGGGACGCGGCAATGCCCCCGGCGGCGGTCCCGGTGCTCCGGCAGGCGGTCCCGGCGGCGGTCCGCGTCGCGGTCCCGGCGGTCCGGGCGGACGCGGTTCAGGTCGCGGTCGCGGAAGCACCCAGGGTGCATTCGGCCGCGGCGGCGGTCCCCGTCAGAAGGGACGGAAGTCGAAGCGGGCGAAGCGCGCAGAGCTCGAGCAGATGCAGGCTCCGTCGGTCGGTGGCGTCACCGTTCCGCGCGGAAACGGCAACACGCCGCTGCGTCTGCGTCGCGGCTCCTCGCTGGCCGACTTCGCCGAGAAGATCAACACGGATCCCACGAACCTCGTGACCGTGCTCTTCCACCTCGGTGAGATGGCGACGATCACCCAGTCCCTCGACGAGGCGACCTTCGAGATCCTCGGCGAGGAGCTCGGCTACAAGATCGAGATCGTCTCGCCCGAAGACGAAGACCGTGAGCTGCTCGAGACCTTCGACATCGATCTCGATGCCGAAGCCGCCGAAGAAGACGATGAAGACCTCCAGGCTCGTCCGCCGGTCATCACCGTCATGGGTCACGTCGACCACGGTAAGACCAAGCTGCTCGACGCGATCCGCTCGGCCAATGTGGCAGCACGGGAAGCCGGCGGCATCACCCAGCACATCGGCGCCTACCAGGTCGAGGTCGACCACGAGGGCCAGGAGCGCAAGCTCACCTTCCTCGACACCCCGGGCCACGAGGCGTTCACCGCCATGCGTGCCCGCGGTGCGAAGTCGACCGACCTCGCGATCCTCGTGGTCGCCGCCGATGACGGTGTCATGCCGCAGACCATCGAAGCGCTCAATCACGCTCAGGCGGCGAATGTGCCGATCGTCGTGGCTGTCAACAAGGTCGATAAGGAGGGGGCGAACCCGGCCAAGGTCATGCAGCAGCTGACCGAGTACAACCTCGTGGCCGAAGAGTACGGCGGCGAGACCATGTTCGTGCCGATCTCCGCGCTCAAGCGTGAGGGCATCGACCAGCTGCTCGAGTCCGTGCTCCTGACCACCGATGCGGCACTGGACCTGCGGGCCAACCCCGACAAGTCCGCTCGCGGCATCGCGATCGAAGCCAAGCTCGACAAGGGCCGCGGCGCGGTTGCGACCGTGCTCGTCGAGTCCGGCACCCTGCGCCAGGGCGACGCCATCGTCTGCGGCACCGCCTACGGACGTGTGCGGGCGATGTTCGATGAGAACGGCAACCTCGTCGAGGAGGCCGGTCCCTCCCGTCCGGTCCAGGTCCTCGGTCTGTCCTCGGTCCCGCGTGCCGGTGATTCGTTCATCTCCACCGATGACGACCGCACCGCACGTCAGATCGCTGAGAAGCGCGACGCCATCGAGCGCAATGCCGCTCAGGCCCGCGGTCGCAAGCGCATCAGCCTCGAGGACTTCACGAAGGCGCTGGCCGAGGGCAAGGTCGACATGCTCAACCTCATCCTCAAGGGCGACGTCTCCGGTGCTGTCGAAGCACTCGAGGATTCGCTGCTCAAGATCGATGTGGGCGAGGAAGTCGATCTGCGGATCATCCACCGCGGCGTCGGTGCGATCACCGAGAACGACATCAACCTGGCCACGGTCGACAACGCGATCGTCATCGGCTTCAACGTCCGTCCGGAAGCGAAGGCTCGCGACCTGGCAGACCGCGAAGGCGTCGACGTCCGCTACTACTCGGTCATCTACCAGGCGATCGACGACATCGAGAGCTCGCTCAAGGGCATGCTCAAGCCCGAGTACGAAGAGGTCCAGACCGGTACCGCGGAGATCCGCGAGGTCTTCCGGTCCTCGAAGTTCGGCAACATCGCCGGTTCGATCGTCCGCGATGGTCACATCAAGAGGAACTCGACCGCACGCGTCACTCGCGACGGAGTCGTCATCGGCAACAGTGTCAGCATCGAGTCGCTGCGCCGGTTCAAGGACGATGCCACCGAGGTCCGTGAGGGCTACGAGTGCGGTATCGGACTCGGCAAGTTCAACGACCTGCGCGTCGGAGACATCATCGAGACTTTCGAGATGCAGGAGAAGCCGCGCGACTGAGCGGACCAGTCTGAGTCGCACGCTCACGATGTGAGTCGCAACCGTTGGCTCCGGTCGGCCCCTGGAACAGGGGACCGGCCGGAGCCGGTTCGATTCCACGTCTAAGATAGGGCCGGAGACACGCTCCGGCCCCGAACCACGAAGGACAGCACTATGGCAGACCCCACCAGGGCTCGCAAGATCGCCGATCAGATCAAGGTCATCGTCGCCAGCACGATCGAGCGTCGGCTCAAGGATCCGCGCCTCGGCTTCGTCACCGTCACCGATGTGCGTGTGACCGGAGATCTGCAGCACGCCACCATCTTCTACACCGTCTACGGTGACGACCAGGACCTCATCGGCACCGGCAAAGCGCTGGAATCCGCGAAGGGCTTCATCCGCTCCGAGGTCGGCAAGGGGCTGACGATCCGTCTGACCCCGAGCCTCGAGTTCATCGCCGATGCCGTCCCCGAGGCGGCCGCCCGTCTCGATGGACTGCTCGCTCAGGCCGCCGCCGACGATGCCCGCGTGGCCGATCTGGCTGAGAACGCGGAGCACGCGGGAGACGCCGATCCGTACAAGAAGAGCGAGAGCGCCGACGACGAGTGATCGGCGATCTTCGTCACGAATGCAGAAAACGTCGTCGTAACAGTTTTGTTATGTTTCCGAGATGTCGTAGACTTCTTCGGGTAACGAAATGATCACGACTCTGTTAAGGGAATTCTGCATTGGGTAAGCACTCTTCACCGAAGCCGTCGTTCGCGAAGCAGCTCATCCGGGACCTGACTCCCGGCAGGCGCCCCGCGGGACGACGCGCAGCGACTGCGCCGTCGACGGCGACATCCGTGCTGGCGACCGTCAAGCAGCGTCCCGTCGTCGCCGCGATCGCCGTTCCGGCCGCAGCGACCGCGGCCGTGGTCGGTTCGACCGTCGTGATGGGCCCGCCGGAATCCGGCGAGGTCACCAGCGAAGCCGCCAGCACCACGCCTGAGCAGGCGAGTCCCTCGTCTGTGAGCCAGGACGAGATCGACGCGCAGCGGAAGAAGGCCGGCGAAGAGTACCTCGAGAAGGTCAAGGACAACCCGAAGTACAAGAACAAGTCTTCGAAGTCCACCCTCGAGGTCAAGACGCCGAAGCCGGAGCCGACCGCCGAATCCTCGACCGCGGCGACCAAGAGCGGCAGCGACTCCTCGTCCAAGGACAAGTCCACCGAGGGCGGAGGCACCTCGGACGACACCTCCGCCCCGTCGTGCAGCGTGTCATCGTCGATCGAATCCGGTCTGCTGCCCAACGCCGTCAACGGATACCGTGCCGTGTGCGCGAAGTTCCCCGAAGTCAAGACCTTCGGCGGCCGTCGCCCCGGCACCGGGTCGGACCACAACACCGGTGAAGCCGTGGACATCATGATCAGCGGCGCCACGGGTGACCGCATCGCCGACTACCTGATCAAGAACCAGGGCAGCCTCAACGTCAAGTACGTCATCTGGAAGCAGCGCATCTGGATGCCCGGCCAGGGCTGGAAGGGCATGGAGGACCGCGGCAGCACGACTGCCAACCACTTCGACCACGTGCACGCCTCCTTCAACTGAAGTCGGCCTCAGTGAGCGATAGTTCCCCACAGGGCATCCTCGTCTGCGACAAGCCGCAGGGCCTGAGCTCCCACGGTGTGGTCTCGCGGATCCGGCGCTGGTTCGGCACGAAGAAGGTCGGCCATGCCGGCACGCTCGATCCCATGGCCACCGGTGTGCTCGTGCTCGGCCTCGGCCGCGGCACCAAACTGCTCACCTACATCACCGGAGTCTCGAAGACCTACTTCGCGACGATCCGACTGGGCGCGTCGACCCCGACCGATGACGCGGACTCCGAACCCGACCGCTTCGCCGAGCCCGCAGCGCTCGCGCGCATCGACGCCGCCGCCATCGAGGGCGCCGTGGCAGCCCTGCGCGGCCCGATCGACCAGGTGCCCAGCGCCGTCTCGGCGATCAAGGTCGACGGCAAACGCTCCTATGCCCGCGTCCGCGCCGGTGAGAACGTCGAGCTCAAGGCCCGCCGGGTCGAAGTCTCCGCGTTCGAGGTCATCGACATCCGCTTCGCGGCAGACGAAGGGCACATCGACGTCGATGTCGAAATCGACTGCTCCTCGGGCACCTATGTGCGTGCCCTGGCTCGCGATGTCGGCGCCGACCTCGGCGTCTACGGCCACCTCACGGCTCTGCGCCGCATCCGCGTCGGCGACTTCGAGCTCGACCAGGCCGTGACCCTGCCCGAGGACCTCGACGACCCTGCTCCCGGGCTCATCCCCCTCGCCGAGGCGGCCCGCACCCTTCTGCCCGTCGTCACGGTCACGCGCGACCGGGCCACGGCGCTCATGCAGGGCAAGATCGTCGCCTCCCGCGACTGGGCCGGCGACTCGGCCGCCGACGCCCTCCCCGGCACGGAAGTGTCCGTGATCTGCGAGGACACGCTCGTTTCCGTGGCAGAGGTGCGAGCGGACGGAGGACTCAAATCCGTCACTGCCTTCGCCATCGACCTCGCCTGAACAACCTAAAAGATTGTATTCGATCAATACAATGGAAACTCTTGTATTGCGGCCGAGGGTCTGCTGTACTGGAACCATGTTCGTCTTGACCATCGACCAGCAGAATTCGCGCACGAGCGCCGACGCCGTGCCCGAGGTCCTCGCGGTGCTGGCCCCCATTGCGACCGTCGTGCCCTTCGCCCGCACCATCGGCGATGAGGTCCAGGGAGCCCTGGAGGATGCGAACGCCGTCGCCGAGGCGGTGCGCCGACTCGCGGTCCGCACCGGCTGGCACATCGGCATCGGCATCGGCGAGGTCGACGAACCGCTGCCCGAAGCGACGGCCGCGGGCCGGGGCCCGGCCTTCTACGTCGCCCGAGAAGCCGTCGAAGCCGCGAAATCCGCTCCCGCCCACCTCGTCGTCCGCTCCGGGGAGGACCCGGGGGAGAGGTCCGCGACGGCGGACCATTGTTCGCTCGCCGAGGCGGCCCTGCGCCTGCTCGTGAGCACACTGGCCGAACTGCGCGCACAATCGCGCGGCTACGTCGACTACCGGCTCGACCACCCCGAGGCGACTCAGGCCGAGATCGCCGCCCGCTTCGACGTCTCCCAGCAGGCCGTGTCGCGAGTGCTCGCTCCCGGGACCGCGGATATCGTCGCCGGCGCCCAGACACTCGCCCGTCACCATCTCGAGCTGGCGGAAGGAGCATTCGATGTGGACTGAAGTCCTCGTCGCCGTCGGCGCGGCACTCGTCGCTGCACTCATCGGCTGGCCCCTCGTCCCCGCCTTCCTGCGGCTGACCCATTCGGGTCCCGGAAGCAGACCCGAGCGCACCGGAGCCGAAGATGTCGAAGTCCTGCGCGGAGGACTGTGGGTCGGCATCGTCGAACGTGCCCTCATCGCCGGGGCCATCGTCCTCGGCCGTCCCGAACTCATGGCCGTGGTCATCGCGGTCAAGGGCCTCGGTCGCTTCGCCGAGATCAAATCCTCGGCGGCAGCGGGGGAGCGGTTCATCATCGGCACCTTCGTTTCGATCGCCTTCGCCTCCCTCGTCGGGGTCGTCGGCTGGGCGATCATCGCCTGAGCGCAGACGCGCAGACGACCGTAATCGCCCGACCGGCGTGACCCGCCCGCCTCCGCCGGTTCGTCCGCGCCCGAGATCGGGTGGAGCCGCCTCGGCGAGGTGTGGGTTAGGAGGCGTGAGATCTCTGCGATAATCTGAATCGGTGCACGGAAGGAGCGAATGTCTGGTGGAGCTGTATCACGGACTCGGTGAAGTCGAGGCCGACGCTGTCGGCACCGTCGTCACCCTCGGCAACTTCGACGGCGTGCACCGCGGGCACCAGACGGTTCTCAAGACCGTCGCCGCCCTCGCTCGGCAAGAGGGACTGCGCTCGATCGCGATGACCTTCGACCCGCATCCGCGCACGGTGCACCGTCCAGCCGACCCGACCGTGATGATCACCTCGACCCGGCAGCGGGCCGACCTCATCGCCGAGACGGGCATCGACGCCCTCCTCATCCAGCCCTACGATCTCGATTTCGCCGCCCAGACGGCCGAGGAGTTCGTCCGCACCTACTTCGTCGAGGGCCTGGCCACGAAGATCGTCGTCGTCGGCGACGATGTCCGCTTCGGGCGCGACAACGAAGGCACCATCGACACGTTGCGCCGCCTCGGCGAGAAGTACGGGTTCCGGACCGAGACGATCGACGAAGTCGGACGTGGGGGACGATATTCGTCCTCGCGCATCCGCGAACAGCTCACAGCCGGGGATGTCGCCGAGGTGGCCGACCAGCTCGGTCGCTACCACGCCCTGCACGGCACCGTCGTCCACGGCGATGCGCGCGGCCGCGACCTCGGGTTCCCGACCGCGAACCTCTCGACCGACCCCGAAGGGCTCGTGCCCGCCGATGGCGTCTACGCGGGATGGGCGACGTTCTCCGGTGAGGGTCAGGCGTATCCGGCGGCGATCTCCGTGGGCACGAATCCGACGTTCCACGGTGAGACGCGTCGGGTCGAGGCCTATGTGCTCGACAAGGAGTTCGGCGAATTCGACGTCTACGACCGTGAGATGACTCTCGAATTCGTCTCCCGCATCCGCGGCCAGGTCGCGTTCACCGGGATGGACGACCTCATCGTGCAGATGCATGAGGACATCGCCGATGTGCGCGAGGTCCTGCACACCTGATACGCTGAACTCTGCCGTTTTCACCGGCCGCGGTCCCAGAGTGCGAGGATTTCAGGTCTTCGCGCCGCGCAACGATACGAAGGAGAACTCCATGGCTCTCGACACTGCTGTGAAGCAAGAGATCATCAAGGAATATGCAACTCACGAGGGCGACACCGGTTCTCCCGAGGTTCAGGTTGCACTGCTGACCCGCCGGATCACCGATCTGACCGAGCACTTCAAGGATCACAAGCACGACCACCACTCGCGTCGTGGCCTGCTGCTCCTCGTTGGTCAGCGTCGCCGCATGCTCAAGTACCTGCAGAAGGTCGACATCGAGCGTTACCGTTCGCTCATCAAGCGCCTCGGCCTGCGCCGCTGATTCGGTCTGAGCCGATCAGCTCACGCTGATCTTCTCTCACCGATCGATTCGGAAGCGTCCCACCACTCGGTGGGGCGCTTTCGTGCTTCCGCGGCCGGGTCCGGCCCGGTGCGTGCCGCTTCGCAACGGTGCTTCGGCGGTTTCGTGCTTCTGCGGTAGACTCGGACGTGGACACTCTTGCCATGGACGTTTCGGTCTTCGGTAGTGGCCTCCGGAGGAATGCGCGTCTGCATCTGCTTTCACCTGTGTGCAGCGCCGGTTCCGTGGGCCCCGATCGATGACCGGCCTGGATCCATGGAGAGTCCACAGCCAATATCCCGCCGGCAGGACGCGGGGCCTCGCGCTGCACAAGGCAGAGCGATGCCTCATACGTCGAGGGCCATTCCTCGAGCGCTGCAGGCCTCACATCGATGAGGGCCACCGCGCACCGGCACAACATAGGAGACTACGTGGGACTCAACCCTGAATCCGCCGTTGCCAATATCGACAATGGCAGCTTCGGTTCGCACACCATCCGCTTCGAAACCGGGCGTCTGGCCCAGCAGGCCGCCGGTTCCGCCGTCGCTTACCTCGACGACGACACCATGCTGCTGTCGGCTACGGCCGCCGGCAAACACCCCCGTGAGGGCTTCGACTTCTTCCCCCTGACCGTCGACGTCGAAGAGCGCATGTACGCCGCCGGACGCATCCCCGGCTCGTTCTTCCGCCGTGAGGGTCGCCCCTCGACCGACGCGATCCTCACCTGCCGCCTCATCGACCGCCCGCTGCGCCCCTCCTTCGTCAAGGGCCTGCGCAACGAGGTCCAGGTCGTCGTCACCGTGATGTCGGTCAACCCCGACCACCTCTACGACGCCCTGGCGATCAACGCCGCCTCGATGTCGACCCAGCTGTCCGGTCTGCCGTTCTCCGGCCCCATCGGCGCTGTGCGCATCGCGCTCATCGACGGTCAGTGGGTCGCCTTCCCGAACCACTCGCAGCTCGAAGACGCCGTGTTCAACATGGTCGTCGCGGGCCGAGTCGTCGGTGACGACGTCGCCATCATGATGGTCGAGGCCGAAGCCACCGACAACGTCATCGACAAGATCAAAACCGGCGCCCAGGCTCCCACTGAGGAAGTCGTGGCCGAAGGCCTCGACGCCGCCAAGCCCTTCATCGCCGAGCTCTGCCGCGCCCAGTCCGAACTCGCCGGTCGTGCCGCGAAGCCGACCGTCGAATTTCCCGTCTTCCGCGACTACGAGGACGATGTCTACGAGGCCGTGCGCGAGCTCGCCGAGGCCAAGCAGACCGAGAACTTCCAGATCGCGGACAAGCAGGAGCGCGAAGCCGCCGGTGCCGTCCTCCTCGACGAGCTCTTCGAGAAGCTCGGGGAGCGCTTCGCCGGACGTGAGAAGGAGATCGCGAACGCGCTCAACGCTCTGACCAAGCAGGTCGTGCGCAAGCGCATCCTCACCGATCAGGTCCGCATCGACGGACGTGGACTCAAGGACATCCGTCCGCTGACCGCGGAGACCAACGTCATCCCGCGCGTCCACGGTTCGGCCCTGTTCGAACGCGGCGAGACCCAGATCCTCGGTGTCACCACGCTCAACATGCTCAAGCTCGAACAGCACATCGACTCGCTGTCGCCGGTGACGTCGAAGCGCTACATCCACCACTACAACTTCCCGCCCTACTCGACCGGTGAGACCGGCCGTGTGGGCAGCCCGAAGCGCCGCGAGATCGGTCACGGCGCCCTTGCCGAGCGTGCGCTCGTGCCGGTCCTGCCCAGTCGCGAGGACTTCCCGTACGCCATCCGTGAGGTCTCCGAGGCCCTCGGTTCGAACGGTTCGACCTCGATGGGTTCGGTCTGCGCCTCGACCCTGGCCATGCTCTCGGCCGGTGTGCCGCTCAAGGCCCCTGTCGCCGGCATCGCCATGGGATTGGTCTCCGACGTCATCTCCACCGACCAGGGTGAGCAGACCGCATACGCGGCGCTGACCGACATCCTCGGCGCTGAAGATGCCTTCGGCGATATGGACTTCAAGGTCGCCGGCACCCCGGACTTCGTCACCGCGATCCAGCTCGACACGAAGCTCGACGGTCTGCCCGCCTCGGTGCTGTCCGCAGCGCTGAAGCAGGCGCACGAGGCCCGCATGGTCATCCTCGGCGTCATCAACGACGCCATCGACACTCCCGCCGAGATGGCTGCGACGGCTCCGCGGATCATCTCCGTGAACATCCCCGTCGACAAGATCGGTGAGGTCATCGGGCCCAAGGGCAAGATGATCAACCAGATCCAGGAGGACACGGGCGCCGACATCAGCATCGAAGACGACGGAACCGTCCTCATCGGTGCCACCGACGGACCGGCTGCCGAGGCCGCCCGCTCGATGATCAACGCGATCGCGAACCCGCAGGTGCCCGAGGTCGGCGAACGCTACCTGGGAACCGTCGTGAAGACGATGAGCTTCGGTGCCTTCGTCTCCCTCACGCCGGGCAAGGACGGTCTGCTGCACATCTCGGAGCTGCGTAAGCTCAATGAGGGCAAGCGCGTCGAGGACGTCGAAGACGTCGTCGGTGTCGGCCAGAAGGTCCAGGTCGAGATCACGAAGATCGACGACCGCGGCAAGCTTTCGCTGGCTCCGGTCTCCGATGACGATGAGCAGTCGGACGACGAGGGATCAGACAACTGATACTCAACAGTTCACACACCGGGGAGGGCAGCCGAATCGATCGGTCTGTCCTCCCCGGTGGTTTGACGCTGACCACCGAACACATGCCGGGCCTGGCCTCGGAGACGATCGGCATCTGGGTCGCCGCCGGCTCCCGGGACGAATCCGCTGCGACCGCGGGTTCGACGCACTTCCTCGAGCACATGCTGTTCAAGGGCACCGGCAGCCGTGACGCGAAGACGATCGCCGCGGCCTTCGACCGCACTGGAGGTGACTCGAACGCGATCACCGCGAAGGAGCTCACCTGCTATTACTCGCGGTGCCTCGTGACCGATCTGCCGAACATCACGAATCTGCTGCTCGACATGGTCTCGAACGCCCAACTCGACGTCGAGGAGTTCGAGCGGGAGCGCGGTGTCATCATCGAAGAGCTCGCGATGTCGGCCGACGATCCCGGCGATGTGCTCTTCGACGACTTCGATTCGCTCGTCTTCGGTTCGCATTCGCTGGCGCGCCCGGTCGGGGCGACGAAGGACCAGATCCGGGCGCTCGGCCATCACACGGTCATCGACCACTACACCTCGACGTACATTCCGCCGCGGCTGGTCATCGCTGCCGCCGGTGGGGCGACCCATGAGGATGTGCTGGCGATGGTTGAGGATGCCCTCTCCGAGGCGGGGCTCGGATCCCGTGCCGACGTCTGGTCGGGTGCGGGGGTCGGGAAGGGATCGCATCTGGGTGGGGCCGCACGCGTGCGCCCGGACTTCCATGCCGGAATCTCCCATACCGTCAAGGACATCGAGCAGTTGGGCATCATGCTCGGCTGCGAAGGCCTGGAAGAAGGTCACGAGGATCGGTTCATCTACTCGGTCCTGCTGACCATGCTCGGCGGCGGCATGTCGTCGCGTCTGTTCCAGAGCGTTCGTGAGGAACGCGGACTGGCCTATGCTGTCAACTGCGTGGCCAGCCAGTTCACGGATGTCGGCACCTTCGGCATCTACGCCGGATGCACTGCGGAGAACGCGCAGGCTGTCGTCGATCTGGCTCTGAGCGAATGGGACCGGTTGGCGCAGGAGGCTCCGAGCCAGTTCGAACTCGACGAGATCGTCTCACAGCTCTCGGGCTCGATGGTGCTCGGTCTCGAATCCTCGGCGGCGCGGATGAATCGTCTGGCGCGGTCGGAGATCTTCGGCCTGCCGTTGGAATCGCCGATGGACCTTATCGAACGCGTCCGCTCGGTCACGGCCGAGGACGTCAGTGCGATGGCCGGTCGGCTGCTCTCGCGGCCGAAGGCCCTGGCCATGGTCGGCCCGACGGCCGAGGTCGAATTGCCCTGAAGGGAGTCTGAGACGATGGCGCGGAAGAACGCGGCCGTGCGCCGGGACGAGATCCTGGCGGCGACGGTCGAGGAGATCGAAGCCTCCGGTCTGCGGACCCTGCGCGTCTCCGATGTCGCTGCTCGGCTCGGTTTGAGCGCGAGCCTGGTCATCTATCACTTCGAGACGAAGGAAGCTCTCGTCTCCGAGGCCTTCGGCTATGCCGGACGTCAGGACATCGACCATGCCCGGGACCTCGCTTCGGGGGCGCCGCCCGCGCATCCCACTGCCACTGCCGCCGACGCGGTTGCGGAGCCGGACTCAGCGGCGCTCTCGGCTCGGCAGCGTCTGTGGAATGTCATCCGGTGGTACATGCCCAGCGGCTCGTCGCGCAGTTGGCGGATCTGGATCGACGCCTGGTCGGCTGGTCTCTTCGACGAGGAAGTGAAGTCGACGTTCGCCGGACTCGACCGCGAATGGAAGTCGGTGCTCAGCGGTCTCATGGACGAGGGCATCGCCGCGGGGGAGTGCCGGCCTCCTGAAGGCGGCACGGAAGCCTGTGCGACGAGGATTTTGGCCTATCTCGACGGCCTGGCGATCCAGATGATGGTCAATCCCGACACCGTCGACGCCGAGCGGATCGCGGTCTGGGTCGAGGACTTCCTCGGCCGCGAACTCGGCTGACACCTTCAGCCATCTCAGTTGATTCCTTCGCGTCAATAGCGAGCAGAGAACCCACCGTCAGCGGAGAGCAGCTGACCGCTGATCCATCGTCCCTCCTTGGAGAGCAGGAATGCGGTGAGACCAGCGATATCGCGTGGAGTGCCCATTCGGCCGAGCGGCTGATACGGGATCAAACCAGTCCTGGTCTCTTCATCCATCCACCCTGTGTCGATCGGTCCCGGATTAACCACGTTCGCGGAGATCTTCTTCGGCCCGAGCTCTCGTGCTGCGGAGATGACAATGCGATCCAGAGCGCCTTTTGACGCACCGTAGGGAAGGTTTCCCGTGGTGTGGTCGCTGGTGAATGCGACGATGGCTCCTCCCGAATCACCGACTTGATTCGCAAATGCCGCAATGAGGAGGAGCGACGCCCGAGCGTTGACTGCGACGTGGTGGTCGAAACTTTCTGCGGTTGTGTCGAGAATGCCCGACTCGCTATCGTGCGCATGACTGAGAACCAGCCCATCAATAGTGCCGTGATCTCGTGACACTCTGTCGACCAGCTCCTGTGCTTCCTGAGCGGACGACAAATCGCAAGGGTAGTCACCGGCCTCCAGATCGCTCGTGCAGACCGCCCAGCCATCGGAATCCAGTTTCGAGGAGACTCCAGCGGCAATGCTGTTCTGCCGACCGGCACCGGTGATGAGGACTGTTGACATGTCATGATCCTAGCGAAAAGCCATTCGCGGGTCGTCCGACGGTGGCACCGGACGTTGACAACTCATTGAGGGACAAGCACGGGCCAGCCCTCGCCGCACGTGGTCTTGACGCGCCAGGCCTCGCCGCGTCAGACTGGTGTCACAGCGTTACTGAATCGCGGTTCAGTAAACTTCTGCTGCGGTCTGACCCCGATGCCCTCCTGGAGGCCCTATGTTCATGGACATCACGTGGCAGGATTCTGTCACCGGCGCACTCGGCTACGTCGTCATCGACACCCTCGTGCGCGGCACGGCCTCCGGTGGACTGCGCATGCGCAAGGGTTGCACCCTCGAAGAAGTGCGCGGACTGGCTCAGGGCATGACGCGGAAAGAAGCCATCCACTTGCGCGAAGGCCGCCACTACGTCCCGGTCGGCGGGGCGAAAGGCGGGATCGACTTCGACCCCCGCGCACCGGGAGCCAAAGACGTCCTCGAACGCTTCCTCGTCGCCATGAACCCGATCATGCGCACCTACTGGGCCCTCGGCGAAGATCTCGGAGTCCGCCAGGACGACATCGACGAGATCCTCGCCCGTCGCGAGCTCGGCTCCGGACTCTCCGCCGTGAACAAACTCGTTGATGATCCGGACGCCGTCGAAGCCCGCGCGAACACCGCATTCTCCACGATCGTCGACGGCGTCGCTCAGGACGAACTCGTCGGCGGACTCGGCGTGGCCACCTCGGTGATCGCCGCACTCGAAGCCGCCGGCCGGAAACCCAGCGAATCCACCGCCGTCATCCAAGGCTTCGGCTCCATGGGCGGAGCCACCGCCCGCTACCTCGCCGAGGCGGGACTGCGCATCGTCGGCATCGCCGATGCCGACGGGTTCGTCTCCAACCCGGACGGACTCGACGTCGAAACCCTGCTCGCCAGCCGCGACCCATTCGGTGGAATCGACCGTGCCCGACTGCGGCCGGCAGACCACGACGGTGACCGCGACGATTGGCTGGCCGCCGCCACCGACGTCCTTGTCCCCGCCGCCGTCAGCTACGCGATCACCGCAGACAGCTGTGACCGGATCCGCGCCGAACTCATCGTCGAAGCAGCGAACATGCCCGTCCTGCCCGCCGCCGAAGAGAAGCTGCTGGCCCGCGGAGTCACCGTGGTCCCGGACTTCCTTGCGAACTCCGCGACGAACGCCTGGTGGTGGTGGGTGACCTTCGGCGACGTCGACGGCAGCTGGGACGACAGCCGCGCCCTCGTCACCACGACCCTGCGCGACCTCACCACCGAGGTGCTCACCACCGCCCGCGACCAGGGCATGGGCCCACGTCAGGCCGCCCAGGAAAAGGTCGACATGAACCTCGTGAAACTCGCGGACCTCAGCCCAGCCCCCGCCTCGGTGCCGGAAAGCTAGCGGCATGGATGCCTTCTTCGATCCCGGCAGCGTGGCCGTCCTCGGAGCATCGAACGATTCCAGCAAATGGGGATTCTGGCTCGCCGCCGGCGCACTGCGCGGAGCCGACCGCCGCAGCGTCCACCTCATCAACGCGAAGGCCGCCTCGATCCAGGGCCACCCCACCTTTGCGCACTTGGGCGAACTGCCGGAGGTGCCCGAACTCCTCGTCGTCTCCGTGCCCGGCCCCACCGTGGCAGGAGTCGTCGCCGAGGCGCTCGAGCTCGGGGTGCGCGCCTTCCTCGTCATCTCCGCACGCGTGCCCGATGCGGCCGGGCTGGCCGCCACCATCCGAGCCGCCGGCGGACGTCTCATCGGCCCGAACTCGCTGGGCCTCGTCGATTCGAGCAACGACCTGCTCCTGGCCTGGGGCAACTTCACCCCCGGCTCCTTAGCCGTGGTCACGCAGAGCGGGCAGCTCGGCACAGAGATCGCGACTCTGTCGGCCCGCAGCGGACTGGGCATCTCCCGCTTCGCCTCGATCGGCGGGCAATCCGATGTCCGCGCCGCCGAGATCCTCACCGCACTCGTCGACGACCCCGCCACCACTCAGGTCGCCCTGTACCTCGAATCCTTCGCCGGCGGCCCCGCCCTCGTCGCCGCGCTCAAAGCGCTGCGGGCAGCAGGGAAGCCGACGATGATCCTCACCACCGGAGCTTCCTCGGCGGGCGCGCGGATGGCGAAATCGCACACGGGTTCGCTGACCTCGACGATGGACGCCGTCGATGCCGCCTGCCGCGCGGCCGGGGCCATCCGGCTGAATACCCCCGGCCAGCTCGTCGAACTCGCCGGCTTCTTCACCACCGCGTGGCTGCCGGCCGGCCCACGCATCGCCGTGCTCTCCGACTCCGGCGGCCAAGGCGCGATCGCCGCCGACACCGCCGAGAACTGGGGACTCCACGTGCACGAGCTCAACTCAGACACCGCAACCCGAATCGGTGCCGCACTGCCCGAAGCCGACCACATCGACAACCCCATCGACCTCGACGGGGCCGGAGAGAAGAATCTCGATACCTACGCCGACCTCACCGAGGCGCTGCTGGCCGACCCGGACATCGACGCCGTCGTCCTCAGCGGCTACTTCGGCTGCTACGGCCAAGACGTCCCCGAACTCCTCGAGACCGAGCTGCCCGTCGTCGAACGCTTCGGCCGGATCGTCGCGGAGGCGAAGAAGCCCGTCATCGTCCATTCGATGAGCGCGGACTCGCAGGCCGTGACCCGACTGTGGGAGCTCGGCGTCCCCGCCTACACCTCGATCGAGGCCGCCATGCGCGTGCTCTGCCGTGCCGGCTTCTACGCCGCCCACTCCGGCCGACTCACCGACACCCAGGACGTCACCGGCACCGTCACCCCATGGGGGACCGGATACGCCGCCGCCCGCGACGTCATCGCCACCGCCGGTGTTCCCGTCCCCGCCGCCGTGAGCCTGGGCAGAGGCAGGGAACCGGCCGAGGTGGTCCCGGGCTCCGGACTCCACCCGCCGTTCGCCCTCAAGGCCGGATGGCCGGCGCACAAGACCGAAGTCGGCGGCATTGCCCTCGGGCTGAACGATCTCAGCGCCGTCGAGGAGGCCTATGCGGACATGGTCGGCCGCCTCGGTGACGGCGAGTACATTCTCGAGGAGATGGACACCCGCGATCATGTCGTCGAGATCCTCGTCGGCGGTCGGCAGGATGAGAACTTCGGGCCGCTGGTCATGGTCGCGGCCGGCGGAACGGAGACCGAACTCTTTGCCGACACGTGGCTCGAACTGGCGCCCGTGTCGCATACCGAAGCGCTCGAGATGATCTCGCGACTGAGCTGCTCGCGGCTGCTGACCGGGTGGCGGGGACGACCCGCCGCCGATATCGACGGACTCGCCGAAGTCATCGTCTCCGTCTCACGGCTGGTCGCCGGCAGCAATGACATCGCCGAGATCGAAATCAACCCCGTGCGAGTCGCCCCTGATGGGGCGGTTGCCGTCGACGCACTCGTCGTGACCACAGAGAACCCTGACAGCGAGGAATGAGAATGGAACAGATGACCATCACCGGCGGTGCCCACCTGGCCCGCGCGCTCCAGGCCGAGGGGATCACCCGCGTGTTCGGGATCCCCGGCACCCACAACCTCGAGATCTTCGCGCAGCTGAGCGCCCACGGCATCGACATCGTCTCTCCCCGCCACGAACAGGGCGCTGGGTACATGGCCGACGGCGCCGCGCGCACCACCGGAGAGGTGCAGGTCATCGTCACCACCACCGGTCCGGCCGCGCTCAACGCCCTGACCGCGCTGCTGCAGTCATTCACCGACTCCGTACCGGTCCTCCTCATCACCCCGGGCATGCCGCTGACCCACCCGGGCCGCGGCAACGGGCTCCTCCACGAGGTGCGCAACCAGGAGGCGGCGCTGTCCGCGGTCCTCACCGAAGTCCACCGCGTCACGAGCCCCGGCGAGGTGTCCCTGGCCGTCGGACAGACCCTGTCGGCGATGCGTTCGGGACGCAAGCGGCCGGCCGCCATCGAGATTCCGCTCGACCTCATCGAAACCACCGGACCCGGCCGCCTCCACCCGTCGGTGACCCGTGCCCTGCCGGCCCCGGTACAGACCCAGATCGACACCGCCGCCGAGGCGATCGCCGCCTCGAAGCGCCCTCTCATCATCGCCGGCGCCGGCGCGCTCGGCGGGGGTGCCGGCACAGAGATCGAAGCGCTGGCGGACACGCTCGGGGCCGGGATCCTCCTGTCCTCGAACGCCAAGGGACTCGTCGATGATCGGACGGTGAGCTGCCTCGGCGCTGTCGGGTTCCTCGAAGTGCTGCCCGCACTCCTCGGCGATGCCGAGGCCGTCATTGCGATCGGCACCGAATTGGCGTCCAGCGATTTCTGGCCCGAGCCGCTGTCGCTGCCCGACACCGTCGTGCGCATCGACATCGACGAGGTGCAGATGCTCACGAACGCGGCCGTGACCCACCCGATCCTCGCGGACGCGGCCGCCGCGGCCGCTGATCTGAATACTCGTGTGGCGGGTCTGCGGACCGCCGCCGATGCGGCCACCGCACGGGACTGGACGGCCGGCTGGAAGGCACGGACCGCCTCGGCGGCGGAATCCGAAGGGCGGCCCTGGGTCGAGCTCTCGGCAGCGCTGACTGCGTTCGCGGAAGCCGACGACACTCCGCTCATCGTCGCCGCGGATTCGACGATGGCCTGCTATTACGGAGTGCAGACCGGGTGGGCGGCTCGGCGCGGTGACCGGTTCCTCTACCCGGCGGGGGCGGGAACGCTCGGCTACGGACTGCCCGCCGGAATCGGCGCGAAACTCGCCTCACCCCGAGCCCGAGTGGTTGCCGTCGAAGGCGACGGCGGGTCGATGTTCACCATCGCCGAACTCGCCGCGGCCGTGCAGGCCGGCGTGCGGATGACGCTCATCATCGTCGACAACGGCGGGTACGGCGAGATCCGCAACGAGATGGAAGACCGCGGCGATACGCCCTCCGGCGTCAAGCTCACCGGACCCGACTTCCCAGCCCTCGCGCAGGCGATGGGCGCCCGAGGCATCCATGTCGACGGCTCGCAGGAGCTGCTGGACGCCCTGACCGACGCCGAGTCAGCGGAGGGTCCGACGCTCATCCACATCACAGAGAACTCACGGGCCGGGGCGGACATGCTTCGCCGGTGAGGCGGGCGCGCCGGCGCCGCTGTCGTCAACCGGTGAAGAACGAAGGACTTCGGTCGGGCGCAACGGCGCGTCCGACCTGCACACGAATCTGAAGGAGATCAGCATGAGCTACACACCTTGGCCGCTGTCGGAAGAACAGCATGACATCCTCGACCTGGTGCGCGGATTCGCCGCGGACACGATCCGGCCCGCCGGACGCCGCGTCGACGAAGCCGACACCGAATCGCCCGTCGACATCTTCCGGGCCGCCGCCAAGCTCGGGATCACGGACTTCATGGTCCCCGAGGAGTTCGGCGGCGGCGGGTTCACCGATGTCTTCACCCAATGCCTCGTCCAGGAGCAGCTGTGCTTCGGCGACCCGGGCATCGGGAACTTCGTGTGCTCGAACGGGTTCTTCGCCGATCCGATCCTCGCTCTCGGCACCGATGAGCAGAAGGAGGCCTGGCTGCGCCCCCTGACCGGATCGGAGCCGGTGATCACCGCACTGGCGACGACGGAACCGGGATCCGGATCGGACTCGGCTTCGATCATCACACGCGCGGACGCCGTCGACGGCGGATACGTCCTCAACGGGCAGAAGGCGTGGATCTCCAATGCCGGACTCGCGGACTACTACGTCGTCTTCGCCAAGACCGACCCGACTCAGCGCTCACGCGGAATCAGCGCCTTCCTGCTGCCGCGCGAGACCGAGGGGATGGAGTTCGGGGCGCCGATGAAGAAGATGGGCCAGCGGGCGATCGTGTGCCGGGAGATCTTCTTCTCCGACGCATTCGTGCCCACGTCGGGCCGCCTCGGCGAGGAAGGCAAGGGCTTCTACGGCCTCATGCGCACCTTCGACATCTCACGGGTCGTGCTCGGGGCGGCGGCCCTGGGCACGGCGCGGGCGGCATTCGAATACGCGCGCGACTACGCGCACGAGCGCATGCAGTTCGGGACGAAGATCATCGACCACCAGGCCGTGGCCTTCCGCCTGGCCGACATGTCCTCACGCATCGATGCCGCGTGGCTGCAGGTGCTCAACGCCGCACGGATGCTCGACGCCGGGGACGCGGTGGAGCGGCAGAAGATGACGGCCGCGGCGGCGATGGCGAAGCTGAACGCCTCGGAGACGGCGATGTTCTGCACCTGGGCGGCGGTGCAGACGCTCGGCGGCTGGGGCTACTCACGCGAACACCCGGTCGAACAGTGGATGCGCGACGCCAAACTCGAGGAGATCGAAGAGGGCACCTCGGACATCATGCGGCTGCTCATCTCGCGCAACCTCGGCTGAGGAGCGGACAGGGGCTCATGTGTCATCGAGACGGGTCGGTCGTGTCTTCGACGGGCTGATCAGCGGAAAAGGGAATAGGACTCGGGAAACCCTTGTTGTCCGAGATGAGACCCTGGGATAGGGTCGAAATGAAGCCACCGATGTGGTGGTCATCAAATCTCATCAGGAGGAATCTCATGGCTGAGCAGTACACACTTCCGGAACTGCCCTACGACTACTCCGCTCTCGAGCCGCATATCTCGGCTCGCATCATGGAGCTGCACCACGACAAGCACCACGCCACCTACGTCAAGGGCGCCAACACCGCCGTTGAGCAGCTGGCCGAGGCCCGCGAGTCCGGCAACCTCGCGAACGTGCCGAAGCTGACCCGCGACCTCGCATTCAACCTCGGCGGACACGTCAACCACTCGATCTTCTGGAACAACATGTCCCCGGACGGTGGAGACAAGCCGGTCGGTGAACTCGCCGCAGCCATCGACGACCAGTTCGGTTCGTTCGACAAGTTCCGCGAGCACTTCACGACCGCAGCCACCACGATCCAGGGCTCCGGCTGGGCCGTCCTCGTCTACGACCAGCTCGGCGGAAACCTCTTCATCGAACAGCTCAAGGACCAGCAGTCCGACATCCAGCTCGGCGGCACCCCCGTTCTGCAGCTCGACATGTGGGAGCACGCCTTCTACCTCGACTACCAGAACGTCAAGCCCGACTACGTCAAGGCCTGGTGGAACATCGTCAACTGGGCCGACGCCGGCGCACGCTTCGACCGCGCTGTCGCACAGACCAAGGGCCTTCTCCTCGGCTGACCCCAATTGCTACCTGACGGCGGCCCAGCTACCTCGCGCGAGGTAGCTGGGCCGCCGTCACGTGTGTGGAGGGAAGAGATCCGGCGCCGAGGCGGCCGGAGACGTCGGCGCCTACGAGATCGACGCCCGTGCCGACGGCCCACACCTCCCTCTCCGAACCACCTGACGGGGTCCCAGCAACCTCGCGCGAGGTTGCTGGGACCCCGTCACGTAGTAATAAAGGGCGGTGGGTGAGCGGTGACGGTGGTCGAGTCGCTAGACTGGCGTGCGGAGATCGCCGGGATCATCACACAAGGAGTCAAAGACACATGAGCATTCGCGTAGCCGTCATCGGAGCCAAGGGGCGGATGGGATCCCACGCCGTCGAAGCGATCGAGAACGCCGAGGGCATCGAACTCGTCGCGGCACTCGGCAGCAGCGATTCGCTCGAGACCCTGCTCGATGAGGACATCGACGTCGCCGTCGAACTCACCGTGCCCAAATCCACCGAGGACAACGTCACCTTCCTCGTCGAACATGACATCGACACGGTCGTCGGCACCACCGGCTGGGACAACGACCGCCTGGCCCGGCTGTCATCGACACTCGAGGCTCATCCGCAGACCGCGGTGCTCATTGCCCCGAACTTCTCGATCGGTGCGGTTCTGGCGATGCGCTTCGCCGAACTCGCCGCCCCCTACTTCGACTCCGCCGAAGTCGTCGAGATCCACCACACCCGCAAACTCGACGCACCTTCGGGCACCGCGAACCACACGGCCCAGCGCATCGCCGCGGCCCGCAACGCCGCCGGACTGCCCGCTGTGCCCGACTCGACGGAATCCGACCCGCAGGGTGCCCGGGGTGCCGTCATCGACGGCATCCATGTCCACGCCATCCGCCAACAGGGCATGAACGCCCACGAGGAGATCCTCTTCGGCTCCGACGGCGAGGCACTGACCATCCGCACCGACTCGCATTCCACCTCGGCGTTCATGCCCGGCATCATCACCGCGGTGCGTTCGATCGCCGATTACACGGGGCTCATCCACGGCCTCGAGAACATGCTCGACCTCTGATGTCGAAGGCCAAGATCGGGGCGATCATCGTCTCCGTCGTCCTCGTCTTCTACTTCGTCCTCATGGGGCAGCGGGCGTGGATCCTCGTGCGCGAACCCGACCTCATCCCGCGCATCATGGGCATCGCCCTGTTCGTTCTCCCGCTCATCGGCGCGTGGACGCTCACCGTCGAACTCATCTTCGGAGCACGGACCGAGAAGCTTGCCCGCATCCTCGGCGCCGAAGGCGGACTGCCCGTCGACGATCTGCCGCGCACGCCGGGCGGGAAGATCATCCGCGAAGCCGCCGATCGGGAATTCGTGAAATACCAGGCCGAAGCCGAATCCGCCCCCGAAGACTGGCGCTCCTGGTTCCGACTCTCGTGCGCCTATGACGCCAGCGGGGATCGCAAACGCGCCCGGGCGACGATGCGGAAGTCGATCAGCCTCTTCCGCGAAGGGCAGAAGCAGGGCGCCTGAGCGAAGACGCCCGAATAGTAGCCGCGATTCCGCCTTCCAAGGGTCCGCGCGAGTTGACGCACATCTTCCACAGCAGCGGGACGAGCACGAAGACCAGTGCGTGGATCGAGTATTCCGTGGTCTGCTCGGCCACGGTCGCCGCACCTTCGACCGGGTCGCCGACGATCTGCGGCCGGGTGATCTCAAGCAGCACCACATGTGCCGCGTAGACGCTCAGGGGCATCGATCCCGGTGCCGACAGCGGCGCGAGTGCCCAGGACCTGCGTCCCAACAGCACCGCGGCGGCCTGGCACGCCGCGATCGTCATCACCGCGGTCCCGCCGGTGGAGAGCAGGTCGAACGGTGTGCCCGAATGCGGTCCGGCGATTGCCAGCCACCACCACGAGGTCGCGGGAGTTACCCCGTAGCTGCCGGTGAACAGCGCCGCGCTGAGATCGATGCCCCACATCTGCGAGTCCTGCACGAGCGCGGCATCACCGCCGAAGACGTTGAGCAGGATCCAGGAGGTGCCGCGCCCGAGGATGAATAGTCCGAGTCCGGCAGTGAACAGTCCGAGCAGATGCCTGTCGATGTCGAGCTTGGCCACGGCCATGCCCAGCAGACTGTAGGACATCCACTGCAGCACGGGGTAGTAGCCGGTGAGGAGGAGATCTGTGAGCATCGTCCCCGGAGTCGCGAAGTCGAAGAAGCCCATCGGCAGGTAGCTCGGCTCGAGGAAGTACGTCGACCGCACGAGCATCGAGACCGCGGGGGAGATGAGCATCCACGCCCCGGCGATCGCGAACAGCGCACCGGCCCGCAGACGCAGGAACACCAGAGCGAGGGCGAACATGATCCCGTAGTTGACGAGGATGACCGCGAGCAGCGTGGAGATCGACCCGAGGCACAGTCCGACGAGCACGATCGCCGCCGCCCGGATGAGCACGCTCGGCGCCGCATCGCGCAGCCGTCCCCGTTCGGAGAGCCGCCCGCGGGTGGACAGGACCAGTGAACAGCCCGCGAGGACGGCGAAAAGCGCCGAGGCGCGACCGGCGAAGACCGCCGCCCAGGTCGGCATCCCCGTTTCGTCGGCCAGCGCGAAGATATGGGTGACCATCATCGCCAGCAGTGCGATCCCGCGGGCGACATCGAGTCCGATGAGTCGACCGGCGGGGCTGAGTCGGTCAGCCACCATCGCCGAGGCGGTGGCCGGGTCAGATCCGTGCCCGCGGTGGGAGTTCGCCTGCTGAGAGCTCATGGAACGATTCTCACACGAGTTCAGGGCAACCGTGGCCGATGCCGGATCGGCCACGGCATCTTTATGCCATGACTGCCACGGCGCCGTCCCCTGCCTCTCGGATCTGTGCGAGGACGAACCCTTGCCGCCATTCGTCATATGGTGATATGAATAACGGGGTCAGCCGCATCCTCGAGTGATCAAGGACGATCATGTCTCAGCTGTTCCCGCACCTCTTCGAACCCATCGCCCTCGGCCCCCTGACCGTCCGCAACCGCATCGTCTCCTCCGGCCATGACACCGTCCTCGACGATCACGGTCACATCGGCGACGATCTCGTCGCGTACCACGAAGCCCGCGCGCAGGGCGGAGCCGGACTCATCGTCCTGCAGGTCTCCGGCGTCCACGAAACCGCCCGCTACACCAGCCACGTGCTCATGGCCACCGACGAATCCTCAGTGCCCGGATATCAAGCCGTCGCCGAGGCGGTCCACCGCCACGGTGCCACGATCTTCGCTCAGCTCTTCCACCCGGGCCGGGAGGTCATGGACGGTGAGCGCGGCATGGCCCCGCGAGCCAAAGCCCCCAGCGACGAACCGCAGGAGCGATTCAAGGTCGTCCCCGAAGCGCTGACCACCGCCGAGGTCAAAGACATCATCGCCGGATACGGCCGTGCCGCGAAACGCATCACCGACTCCGGCATCGACGGCGTCGAGATCGTCGCCAGCCATGGCTACCTGCCGATCCAGTTCTTCAATCCGGGTGTCAACACCCGCACCGACGAATACGGCGGCAGTCCGCAGAACCGCCGCCGGTTCCTCGCCGAGGTGGTCGCAGCCGTCCGCGAATCAGTCGGTCCCGACGCAGTGGTGGGCCTGCGGATTTCCGGAGAGGAGAAGACCGAAGACGGACTCGTCGCCACCGAGATCCTCGATCTCATCGACCATCTCGACGGCCTTGACCATGACGGCCGCGACTGTCTCGACTACTACTCCGTGACCGCCGGCGATTCCTCGACCCTGCAGGGAGCAGTCCATATCGTGCCTTCGATGCAGGTCGAGGCCGCTTATGCGACGAACCTGTCCGAGCAGGTCAAGAAGATCACGGATAAGACCGTCATGGTCGCCGGCCGCATCAACCAGCCCCATGAAGCCGAAGCGGCCATCGCCGAGGGCCGCACCGACATGGCGATCATGACTCGCGCGATGATCTGCGACCCCGAGATCGCGAACAAATCCCAGGCCGACAGAGTCGACGAGATCCGTGCCTGCATCGGCTGCAACCAGGCCTGCATCGGTCATTTCCAGCAGGGAGTGCCGATCTCGTGCATTCAGTACCCCGAATCCGGTCGCGAACTCACCTTCCTGCCCCGACCCCGCGTTCGCGCCCGAGACAAGGTCCTCGTCATCGGTGGGGGACCCGCCGGACTCAAAGCCGCGGCCGTCGCCGGCGAACAGGGCGACGAGGTGGTGCTGTGCGAGAAGGAGCCCCACCTCGGCGGAGCTGTGCTGCTGGCTCAGGAACTTCCGTATCGATCCGAATTCGGGGGAGCTGCGACGAACCTGACCGCCGAGGCGGCCCGCGCCGGCGTCGACATCCGCACCTCGACGCCGGTGACCCAGGCGTTGATCGACGACATCGTCCCCGATCACGTCATCGTCGCCACCGGGGCCCAGCAGCGGCTGCCCGCGCTCGAGATCGCCGACGATTCTCTCGTCATCGGAGCCCGCGACTATCTGCGCGAGGACCCGAACCTGCCGACCGGCCGGGTGCTCGTCACGGATTGGAAAGGCGACTGGATCGGCCTCGGCATCGCGCTGCGATTGGCCGAGGCCGGCCGGCACGTGACCTTGGCGACCGCGGCGAACTTCGCCGGTGCCGCCATCCAGCAGTACACGCGCACCCTGCTCGTCTCTCAAGCCCTGCGGACCGGGCGCATCGAGTTCCTGAACGACGCTCGGCTCGTCGGAGTCGACGCCGACACCGGGTATCTGCAATCCACGCTGTGCGAAATCGTCCACGAGGTCGCAGACGTCGCCGCGACGATCGTCTCGGCAGCACCGCGATCGGTGCCGGTCGATCTCGACTTCGGGACCGCCTCGGTGACGGTGATCGGCGACGCGCTGGCCCCGCGCACGGTCGAGGAAGCCGTGTACGAGGGACTCACCGCGGCCACCGAGATCGCAGCCCGGCAGCGGACTGTTCCGGCATGAGTCCCCGTCCTGCGCAGCCGCCCGAACGGGCCGAAGCGAAGAGATCAGCGATCATCCGGGCCACCCTCGACGTCATCGTCGACCGTGGGCCCGCCGCCGTGCGACTGGCCGATGTGGCGAGTGCGGTGGGCATGTCGGTCGGGACCGTGCAGTACTACTTCGCCTCACGCAATGAGCTGCTCGCGCAGTCGTTCTCATCTCACACCGCGACCGTGCTCACCGACATCGAGAAGATCGCGAATGCTCGCGAGGACAACCGTGGACACACCGCGCGGCATCGCCTGCACACCGCCTTCGCCGCCATTCACGAGGTCGGCAGACACGAGCAGCGATCCCGGATCTGGCTCGAACTCGTCACCGTCGCCCGCACCGACCGGGGGCTGCAGAACTGCGTCGACGCCGTCTTCGACGGCTGGCGGGGACTGTTCCGGCAGATCATCGACGACGGGGTGGAAAAGGGCGAGTTCCGCCTCGGCGGGCTCACCGTGGCCGAGGTGGTCGACACGTTGACCGCGATCATCGACGGCTTCGACCTCGCCACCGTCGCCGGGCACGGACCGAATCCGCGGACGATGGCGCGTATGCTCATCGAAACCGCCGACAAGCTGCTCGAAAGCTGAGAGGAAGAGCGTCGAGATGAGTGAAGAAGTGTTTAGCCCCGCTCGGATCGCCGACGCCGGTCTCGACGACTGGAGGCAGCTGGCTGGCCCGATCCGTGCTCGATTTCTCCCGCGGAGCTTCACCGATGCGGCGGCCTTCGTCAGCCGCACCAGCGAGCTCCCCGGTGCGGTGACCCATCCTCCCGAAGTCCTCCTCGCCGGCGGCCAGGTCATCATCACTCTGACCAGCATTGACGCTGGGGGCGTGACAGCTTCCGAGATCGACCTCGCACGAGAGATCAGCGCCATCGCAGCCGATGTCGGACTGCCCGCGGACACCACGCATCTCATCCAAGCGGAATTCGCTCTCAACACTTCGGCCAGCGATCGTGTGTCACCGTTCTATGCGGCTCTCCTCGACGGTGTGCCGGCCGGCATCCACTCGAACGGTGATCTCGTCGACCCCAGCGGACAGGTGAATACGCTTCTGTGGTGGCAGGAACCCAAGACCGACAGCCGGTTCCCATTGCCGGACTCAGTCGTCGACCAACGCTGGCATCTCGATGTGTGGGTCAGCCACGATGAGGCAGAGGGAAGGATCGCCGCTGCGATATCGGCCGGCGGACGCCTTGTCTCTGATGCGGCGGCTCCCTCGTACTGGGTCCTCGAAGACCCGGACGGCAATCGGGCATGCGTGTGCGCACCGATGATCGTCTAGGCCCACGGGGCGGAGCTCACAGCCGCGCGATGGTCTGCACGTCCTCGCCGAACTGCCGGGCGGTCTCGTCGGAAACGGTCGCACGGGTCGCACGCAGCGCCTCGAGATAGTCGGCCGTCGACAGCACATTCGTCCGGGAAGCGATGTCGACCAGCTCCTGACGCAGTGATGATGCCAAAGCCTCCTGCGAAGCACGCCGGGCCGCGTACTCGATATCTGCCGGGGTCAGCCCATCACTGGCATCGACGAGTACAGCAAGATCGACACCGGAGATCGTGTGCTCGGGAATGTAACGCGACCAGATCGCCTCCCTGGCCGTGGCATCGGGCAGACCGATCGGAATGACATAGTCGAAACGCCCATGCCGTAGAAACGCCGCGTCGAGAGCGCGGACGAAGTTCGTCGCACAGATGAGCAGCCGGCCCTCCCGGTCCCGGAACTCCGCGACCTGCTTGAGCAGCTCATTCGTCACTCCCTGAGTCGGCGAGGGCGGTTCACCGCCGCGTTTCGACGCGATCTCCTCAACCTCGTCGATGAACACAACAGCATGCTCAAGCTCGTTGATCTGCTCAAACGTCGTGCGCAGACCAGCGGCCACACCACCGGGTTCACCGGAGAGGCGTGAGGGGAAGACCTCGACGAACGGCCAATCCAAACGCGACGCCACCGCCTTCGCAAACGTCGTCTTCCCCGTCCCCGGAGGACCGAAGAGCATGACCGCTCGAGGTGGGACCACCCCGAAATGATCGGCGAGATCCGGTTCGGCCAAAGGCACGACGAGGCGGTCCTCGAGCATGTCCTTCTCCTCCTGCATTCCGCTCACCCCGTCCCAGAGGTGGCGCGGCAGGATCCGTCCTCCGACTGTTTTGAGCCGGTCGAGCTCACGGCGCTGGACGGGCAGGTGCCGTTCGACGTACTTCAACCCGGAACGGGCCTCGAAACCATTGGCCACAAGACCATCGCAGGCCGGGGTTCCGGCGGGAATGAGCATCGACAGTTTGCCCAAACCCAGCGGCATGAGGCGACGTTCGAGCGCATCGAGGAGCCCCGCCTCGGCGCGAGGTCCCTGCCCCGGATCGGCACGCACCCTCTCCAGGACATGGAAGAACACGAGCACGCCCTGACCATGGGCGGCACGGCCGACGGCGGCGCCGACGATCTCCTCATCGCGTACGGCAACGACCGCCTGATTGCGCTGGCAGGTGGCCAGCACTTCGGAAAGCGGATAGAGCGGGGGAGCGGTCGCTGCAGACTCCGGCATGGCGGCCTCAAAGAGACGGATGAGTCCGTCGAGATCATCATCATGGAAATCGCGGATGCGGGTGCGGGTCATCGAAAACTCCTTCGGTTTCGGTGGCGGGCAGGGTCCAAGCGTAAACGACTCCCGGCCACCGGCCGTGATCTGTCTCTCACCGACGAACGGCGGGGCCGCCTCGGCGAGGGAAAGGGACCAGGGGCGCGAGGGCGCGGAGAACGCGAACCCGTGAGGATGTTCACCAGATCGTGATAGCTCGTGCGCGTGATTCGCGACGAAGACCATCCGCAACGCGGGTGGACCACTGCACTTGTGAGACGACGTGGGCGGTATCCTGGGACTATGGCGATTCTCGGTGACAGGGCAGCAGCGACTGCCATTGACGCGTTCGGTACCGTCGGCACGGCAATGGTGACCCCATTCAAACGCGACGGAAGCATCGACTATGCGTCCGTGGAGAAGGTGGCGAACCACCTCGTCGAGCTCGGCAACGACATGCTCGTCGTCTCCGGGACCACCGGCGAATCACCGACGACGACTGACGACGAGAAGGTCGAACTGCTGCGCGTCGTGCGCGGGGTCATCGGCAACCGGGCGAAGATCATCGCCGGCACCGGCAACAACGTCACCGCCCACACCATCGAACTCTCGCGGCGCTCGGCCGATGCGGGAGCCGACGGCATCCTCATCGTCACCCCCTACTACTCGAAGCCGACGCAGCCGGCGATCGAAGCGCACATGCGCGCGGCCGCCGACTCGACCGACCTGCCGGTGATGCTCTACGACATCCCCGGACGGGCCGGCGCACCGATCATCACGGATACGCTGCTGAGGCTGTCCGATCATCCGAACATCCTCGCGGTCAAGGACGCCAAAGGCGACCTCTTCGCGTCCTCGTTCGTGATGAACAACTCATCGCTGGTCTACTACTCCGGCGAAGACGCCCTCAACCTGCCGCTGCTGTCCCTCGGCGCGCTCGGACTCGTATCCGTTGCCGGACACGTGTGCTCCGACCGCTTCGCGGCGATGGTGGCCGCAGTGGCGAACAACGATCTCAACACCGCCCGCGTCCTCTCCCGCGATACCGCGGATGTCGTGGATGCGCTCATGAACCACATGCCGGGAGTGACCTCGGCGAAGGCCGCTCTGCAGGCCCAAGGAATACTCGACAACCGCGATGTGCGGATGCCGCTGCTCCCAGCTGATGAGGAGCAGGTGGCGTTCGTCACCGCCCAATTGACCAGGAGTGGTTACCTCAGTGAATAATGCATTGACCCAAGAACTGTCCCGTCCGCCGAGGATGGACAAGGAAGCCGTCCGCATCGTCGCACTCGGCGGCCTCGGCGAAGTCGGGCGCAACATGACCGTGTTCGAGTACCACGGCAAACTCCTCATCGTCGACTGCGGCGTGCTCTTCCCCGAAGAGGACCAGCCCGGCGTCGACCTTATCCTCCCCGACTTCTCGTACCTCGATGACCGCCTCGACGACATCGTCGGCCTCGTCCTCACCCACGGCCACGAGGACCACATCGGCGCGGTTCCCTACCTGCTGCGCCGCAAGGGAGACATCCCGATCCTCGGCTCGAAGCTGACGATCGCGCTCATCGAAGCCAAGCTCAAAGAACACCGGATCAAGCCGATCACCCGCGTGGTCAAAGAAGACGATGTCGATCAGCTCGGTCCCTTCGACCTCGAGTTCGTCGCCGTCAACCACTCGATCCCCGATGCCCTGGCCGTGTTCATCCGCACCGGGGCCGGCAACATCCTCCACACCGGTGACTTCAAGATGGACCAGCTGCCGCTCGACGGCAGGATCACCGACCTGCGTGCCTTCGCCCGCCTCGGCGAAGAGGGCGTCGACCTGTTCATGACGGACTCGACGAACGCTGAGGTCCCCGGCTTCACCGCGCTGGAGAAGGACATCGGGCCCGTGCTCGAAAACCTCTTCGGCACCGCCGAGCGCCGGATCATCGTCGCCTCCTTCTCCTCCCACGTCCACCGTGTGCAGCAGGTGCTCAACGCTGCGACCGCCCACGGACGCAAGGTCGCACTGGTCGGCCGGTCGATGGTGCGCAACATGAAGATCGCCGCCGACCTCGGGTACCTCGACGTGCCGGACGGCACGCTCATCGACATCAAGAAGGTCGATGACTACCCGGAGGACCAGATCGTCCTCATGTGCACCGGATCTCAGGGTGAGCCGATGGCGGCACTGTCGCGCATGGCCAACCGCAGCCACCGCGTCGACGTGGGCGACGGCGACACCGTCATCCTCGCCTCCTCGCTCATCCCCGGCAACGAGAACTCCGTGTTCAAGGTCATCAACGGCCTGATGAAGCTCGGTGCTCGCGTGATCTCGAAGGCCGATGCGAAGATCCACGTTTCCGGCCACGCCTCCGGCGGCGAGCTGCTCTACTGCTACAACATCGTCAAGCCCCGCGGCGTCATGCCCGTCCACGGAGAATGGCGCCACCTGCTGGCCAATGCGCGCCACGCCGAGGCGACGGGAGTCGACCCGAACAACATCGTCCTCGCCGACGACGGCTGGGTCGTCGACCTCAAGGACGGCCACGCCGAGGTGGTCGGGGCTGTCGACTGCAACTACGTCTTCGTCGACGGCTCGTCGGTCGGCGAGATCACCGAGGCCGACCTCAAGGATCGTCTCGTCCTGTCCGGTGAGGGCTTCGTGACGATCTTCATGGCCGTGAACTCGCAGACGAAGTCGCTCATCGCCGGCCCCGAGATCCATGCCCGCGGTGTGGCCGAGTCCGACGATGTCTTCGACTCGATCATGCCGAAGGTCCAGAAGGCCGTCGAGGATGCTCTGCGCGACGGCACCACCGACCAGTACCAGCTGCAGCAGGTCGTGCGCCGCACGGTCGGCCGCTGGGTGTCGTCGAAGCTGCGTCGCAAGCCGATGATCGTCCCCATGGTCGTCATCGTCTGAGTCGGCTCTGTCGGCAGGCGCGCTCATGAGGGCCGCCTGCCGTCAGCAGCGCGCATCGCCGAGCAGCAGCGCGCGCATCAGCGCGCAGAGCAGCACCTTTGCCAGACCGCCGAGCAGCACCGTTGCCAGCGCGACGAGCAGCACCTTTGCCAGCGCGCGCATTGCCGAGCAACATTGGCAGCGCGCCTACGAGTTCCTGCGCCCACGGCGTGTGCTTTTCAGCGCGGTCGTCCGGAAACAGCACGGTCTTTGCCCCGAGCTGAAGTCGGACGACCGCGCTGATGCCATTCACAGGCCTGCATGGGCGCTTCCATGCGCCTGCTCGTCTCACTAACCACTTTTCGTACAGTGCATCAGTAAAAAAGCTGATGCACGGTACGAAATGTAGTGCGACCTGCACCAAATGTGGTGATCCGCGTACCAAATGTGGTGTCAGGGCACGCCCACCCTGATGCACGCTCCGGCGCCGAAGCGGGTGTCAGGCGCGGGCGGTGGGCTCCGGCTCGTCGTCATCGGCGGCAGAGCCATCGGCGGCAGAGCCGTTGGTCTCCGCGCCGGTGCTGTGCGAATCGCCGGCGGCAGCGCCTGTGCCATTCGTGCCGCCGTTCGAACCGCCGGCGGCAGAGCCGTTGCCGTCGCCCTGAGTTGCATGGCCTCCGGCACCGACCTCGATGCCCGGCAGGGGTTTGCCCGGTGACCTGCGGGCGAGGACGACGGCCACGGCGAGGCCGACGATGAGTGCCGTGAGCACGACGGTGCCGGCATTGAACCCGAGGCCGTTGAGGCCGATGAACGCCAAGGCGCCCGCAGCCAGCGAATAGATGAGCATCGGGACCGACGTGCGGCGGATGAGCTCGCCCTCGCGGCCCACCAGACCCACCGTCGCCGAGGCGGCCACCACATTGTGCACGGCGACCATGTTGCCCGCGGCACCGCCCACGGCCTGCGCGGCTACGACCGTCTCGGGGCTGGCCGCACCGATGGCGGTGCCGGTCGAGAACTGGAACTGCGAGAACATGATGTTCGAGACCGTGTTCGAACCGGCGATGAACGCGCCGAGAGCACCGACGAACGGGGCAAGCAGCGGCCACGCGTCTCCGACGGTCGAGGCGGCCGCCTCGGCGAGGGTGACCGGCATGGATTCGAGCCCGGCCCCGTTGTAATCGGCACCGGAGTTGATGAAGACACGCACCAGCGGCAGGGAACACAGCAGGGCCACGGCGGCACCGGCGATCTGCGAACCGGCGATCTGCCAAGACCCGGCGATCTGCTTCTTCGTCATCCGATGGATGAAGTAGGTCAGCCCGCAGGCGAGGACGAAGATCGCGCCCGGGGACCACAGCAGATCCATGTTCTGATTGATCGCAGTGCCGAAGATGCCGTCGATCTTGATCACCGCGGGGCCGTTGAGGAACTCCTTGATAGCCGGAACATTGCGGGTGATGAGCAGCAGCGCGACGACGATGAGGTAGGGCGACCAGGCGCGGACCATCGACATCTTCTTCTGCAGCTGAGCCTTCTCCTTGTTCGGGTCGACGGTGCCCATCCAGAACGCCGGCCATTTCTCCCTGGGCGCGAAGTCCCAGGTCTTCTTCGGCATGAGGAAGCCCATCCGCGAAGTCGTCACGACGATCGCCAGACCGATGAGACCACCGAGCAGGGACGGGAACTCGGGTCCGAGCAGATTCGCCACGATGAGATAGGGGACGATCATCGCCAGCGCCGCATAGATCGCGAACGGAGCGACGGCCAGTCCATCGGCGAACCGACGATTGGCGCCGAAGAACCCGGTCATCATGCAGGCCAGAAGAAGCGGGATGAGGATACCGCAGATGGCGTGGATGAGAGCGACCTGTGCGGCGGTATGGGCGACGAACTCGGCCTGATTGAGACCGAGCTGCCCGGCACGTGCGGCGACATCGGCCGACATCGATCCGTCCTCCTGCGCGAGTCCGGTGCCGATGCCCAGCACCATCGGTGTGCCCACGGCGCCGAAGCTCACCGGCGTCGACTGGATGAGGAGACCGGCGAGGACCGCGGCGATCGCCGGGAAGCCGAGGGCGAGCATGAGCGGAGCGACGACGGCCGCCGGGGTGCCGAAGCCGGCAGCGCCCTCGATGAAGGAGCCGAAGAGCCACGCGACGATGATGACCTGCACACGCCTGTCCGGAGAGATCGCGATGAAGCCGGAGCGGATCGTCTCGATCGCTCCCGAGCGGGTGATCGTGGCCAGCAGCAGAAGCGCGCCGAAGACGATCCACAGCAGACCGATCGCCACGAGGAGACCTTGGACGACGGAGGCGCCGATCGTCACCCACTCGATCTTCCACGCGAAGTTCGCCACGAGCGCGGCGGCGATCAGTCCGACGGGCATCGCGTATTTGGCCGGCCAGCGAAAGCCGATGAGAAGGATTCCCGCCAACAGAATGGGGGAGAGGGCCAGTAGAGCTGCAACAGCGAGGTTGTCCACTGCGAGTCCGATCTGCGGCGTCGTTGCCGCGTCGATCCAAGGACGCAGCCTGGGCGACGCTGTCCCTTCTCCGACCGAGAACTTCGGGTGGTCGGTGCTGGTCGGCCGCCTCGGCGAATCCACGAAAGATGGTGCTCTGCACATCGTCTCCGGCCCGCGTCGCGGAGTCAACGAACACACCGTCTCGAATCCGGGATAGGGTTTGACGAGACGTGCATCACCTCATAGTCTTTCGTTGTGTGAACATACATTTTCACGATGTGAAAGTTTCGCAGGCCAAACCCCGTTGACCAGCGAGAACGACGCACCACGCGGTGCGGACAAAGACGCAGCAACTCTGTGCTGACTAAGGAGAACCATCGATGACCGCTCATATCGAAAACCTGGACATCCCCGCCGGGATGGAGATCACCGGTGAGCTGCCGGACGGGGCTGAAAAGGTCCTCACCCCCAAAGCGCTTGAGCTCATCGTCGACCTGCACCGGAAGTTCAACGGCGAGCGCCTGGCCCGTCTCGAAGCTCGCAAGGAACGTCAGGCCGAGATCGCCGCAGGCAAGGACCTCGACTTCCTGCCCGAAACCGCCGAGATCCGCAACGACCCGAGCTGGCAGGTCGCACCGCCGGCACCCGGCCTCGAGGACCGCCGGGTGGAGATGACCGGGCCGACATACAAGAAGATGACGATCAATGCCCTGAACTCGGGTGCGAAGGTGTGGCTGGCCGACCAGGAGGACGCGAACACCCCACAGTGGGATTCGGTCATCCAGGGCCAGATCAACCTGCTCGATTCGCTCAACCGCGAGATCGACTTCACCTCGCCCGAGGGCAAGTCCTACACCCTGGCCCCCGAGGAGGAGCTGCCGACCATCGTCGTCCGCCCCCGTGGCTGGCACATGCCGGAGAAGCACATCCGCATCGACGGTGAGGAGACCTCGGGCTCGCTCGTCGACTTCGCCCTCTACTTCTCCACCGCCGGGCAGATCCAGATCGAGAAGGGCAAGGGTCCCTACTTCTACCTGCCGAAGATGGAATCCCACCTCGAGGCCCGTCTGTGGAACCAGGTCTTCGAGGTCGCCGAGGATGCCTTCGGCCTGGCCCGTGGCACCATCCGCGCGACCGTGCTCATCGAGACCTACCCCGCGGCCTTCGAGATGGAGGAGATCCTCTACGAACTGCGCGAGCACTCCGCCGGTCTCAACGCTGGTCGCTGGGACTACATCTTCTCCGTGATCAAGAACTTCCGTTCGCGCGGCGACGACTACCTGCTGCCGGACCGCTCGGACGTGACGATGACCGTGCCGTTCATGCGCGCCTACACGGAACTGCTCGTGCGCACCTGCCACAAGCGCGGGGCGCACGCCATCGGCGGCATGTCCGCGTTCATCCCGTCGAAGGACGAGGCTGAGAACAAGGCCGCCTTCGACAAGGTCCGCGATGACAAATCCCGTGAGGCCGGCAACGGCTTCGACGGCTCCTGGGTCGCTCACCCCGGCATGGTCGCCCTCTGCAAGGAGGTCTTCACCGAGACCCTCGGCGACAAGCCGAACCAGATCGAGAACAAGCGCGAGGACGTCAATGTCGTCGCCGCTGATCTCCTCGATGTGAAGTCGACCCCGGGGTCGATGACCGAGCAGGGTCTGCGCACCAACGTCTCCGTGGGCATCCAGTACCTGCGCGCCTGGCTCGAGGGCAATGGCGCGGTGGCCATCAACGGTCTCATGGAGGATGCGGCGACAGCGGAGATCTCCCGTTCCCAGGTGTGGCAGTGGCTGGATGCCGGCATCACCCTCGACTCGGGGGAGAAGGTGACGAAGGAGCTCGTCGAGCGCGTCGTCGCCGAGGAGGTCGCGAAGCTGCCCGGTGACGACGCCGGTTGGAAGGACGCCACCGACACCTTCGTCTCGGTCGCGCTGGCTCCCGACTACGTCGACTTCCTCACCCTGCCGGCCTACGCCCGCATGCCGTGATCCGGATTCGGTGCTGACACCGAACGCCCCCGAAATCTGTGCCCAGAGCGCCGATTTCGGGGGCGTTCTTCGCTAAGCTCGACATACATCGGCGCGGCCCGATGACCGCACAGAGGAACGGTCGGAGGAACGACCGCAACGACGAAGAGCGACCAGCAGTGCCACCACCAGCAGGAACCGAGACAGGGATGACCCGGACCACTGACGAACTGCCCCGACTGGCCAGCCCCGGCAGCATCGCCGAGCTCTCCGAACTCCTCTCGCGCGCCCATGCCGAATCCCGCACCGTCGCCGTCTTCGGCGGCGGCACCGCCTTCGACGACCATCCACCCGCGCCCACGCCGGGGCTGCTGCTCGACCTGTCCGGACTCGCCGAGGTGGCCGGACACTCCCGCGACGACAAGACCCTTCGTGCCGGTGCGGGAGCGAAGATCAGCGCACTCAATCGGCAGCTTGAGAACGCAGGGCAGGAGATCCTCGCCGACCTGCCCGCCGATCGCATCGATGCCGGGTCCAGCTTCGGCGGGATGATCGCCACGGCCGCGACCGGCCCGGCCCACCTCAACCGTCCCCGACTGCCCGAGACGGTGCTGGCCGTGACCACGGTCGGCGCCGACGGGACCATCGCCCGCACCACCGAAGGGCTCTCGCCGGAGTTGGCCGGCTGCGAGCTGCCCGGACTCGTCACGGGCTCGTGGGGAAGCAGGGCGATCATCGTCGAGGCCGAAATCCGTGTCAGAGCCCGACCCGAATCCCGCGGATTCGTGTGGATACCCGGCGCCGAGGCGGCCCCCGCCCTCGTGGGCGCTCGCCGTGTGCCGGATGCGGTCGTCCTCGAACGCCCGCCCGGTTCACCGGCGGCGACGGTGGTCCTCTTCGAAGGCCCAGGCGAGCTCGTCGAATCCGAGAGCGACCGCCTCGTCGAGCGAATCCCCGGCGCCACCGCCTGCGCCCGTCCGAGCTGGTGGGGCACACGGGTGCGGACTCCCGTGACGATCAGTGTGTCCGTGGCCCCCGATTTCCTGCCGAGCCTGCTCACGACGATCGACCGGCTCGAAACCGCGATCGGCTATCCGCTGCAGCTGCGGGGGAGTGCGTCGGGACGTGTCGAACTCGGAGTCGGCGCCCCGGAGACCGAACCGGGAGTGGCCACACGCGTCGTGCTCGAACACCTGCGCTCCTTCGGCCTGCACCGCATCAGCGCACGGCTGCTCCATGCTCCGGCGCCGGTCTGGGACGAACTCGACGCGTGGGGGCCGCTGCCGGGCAGTCGCGGGCTGCAGGAGATCAAGGACCTGCTCGACCCGCGCGGAATCCTCGCGCCGGGCCGTGGCCTCGGCGGGATCTGAACCCGACTGCTCTATTTCACCAACAGCACCGGGCAGTCGGCTTCGAGGATCACCTGCTGGGCACTCGACCCGAGCAGCAGCTTGACCACGGGGGAGCGGCGTTTGGCCGCCATGACGATGAGCCGTGCCGCATGCGTGGAGGCCAGGTCGAGGATCTGCTCGGCGAGGTCGGAACCGGCACGGTGGACCTCGAACTCCAGGCCCGCCTCGGCGAGGGCGGTGCCCAAACGGGAGCATTCGGCCAGAGGGGACGTCGACGGGGCGGTGGTCGTGTCCGTGCCGAACACGACCGCCCGCACGCAGGCGTTCTCACGTCGGGCCGCCGCGATCGCCTGCTCGAGCACGGCCTCCGAGGCATCCGTTCGCAGGGCCAGGACGACGGTCGCGGTCGCAGATCCGAGACCGGGTGACGCCGTCACCCGCAGGGTGGGGGCCGGGAAGCGGCGGTGCGGAGTCGAATAGAGATCAGTCATGGTTGCTCCGCTCAGCCGATTCCGATGACGCCGATGGCCACACCCACGGCGAGCATGACGAGGGCGACGATGAGTGCCCGCCACAGCACCTTCTTGTGGTGGTCGCCGAGTTCGACGCCGGACAGGGACACGAGCAGCAGGATCGCCGGCACCAGCGGTGACTGCATGTGCACGGGCTGGCCGGTGATCGAGGCGCGGGCCATGTCGGCCGCGGAGATGCCGAAGTGGGAAGCGGTCTCGGCGAGCACGGGCAGGATGCCGAAGTAGAAGGCATCGTTGCTCATGAAGAACGTCATCGGGATCGACAGCAGACCGGTGATGACGGCCATATAGGGGCCCATCGCGTTCGGGATGACGTCGACGAGCCACGCGGCCATCGCATCGACCATTCCCGTGCCGGACATGATTCCGGTGAGCACGCCCGCGGCCATGACCATGGCGACGACGGAGATGATCGCAGTCGCGTGGCTGGCGAGCTCCTCCTGCTGGTCCTTCATCTTCGGGAAGTTGACCATGAGCGCGATGACGGTGGCGATCATGAACAGGTACGGCAGCGGCAGAATGTCGGCGATGAGCAGAACCATCACGGCCACGGTGAGTGCGAGGTTGAACCAGAACAGCTTCGGCCGCAGTGTCGCGCGATGGGGATCGAGCGCGGTGTTCGCCAGGGCCGAACCCGAACCGGCGGATCCAGTTGCGGGGGCAGGGGAGTCGAGGGTCGCCTCGGTGGCGGTGCCGTCCGATCCCGTCCCCGAGGCGGCCGTGCCGTGCCCGCTCGCAGTCGCTGCCTGCCCGGTGCCTGCCGTCGCTGACTTGCCCGCGGTGGTCGTCGTCGACGATCGGCCCGCCTTGCCTCCGGCTATGGCGCCGACGAGATCCGACCGGGACCGGCCGGATCCGGACTCCTCGACCCAGGCCACACCGTTCTTCGCCAGGCGACGACGCTCGGAGAGGCCGAGCAGATATGCGAAGAGGAAGCACACGAGCAGACCCGCGACCAGCGAGGGCACCATCGGGGCGAAGATCTCGTTGGCGTCGATCTGCAGCGCCGATGACGCACGTGCGGTCGGCCCGCCCCAGGGGACGATGTTGAGCGTGCCGTTGATGAGACCGGCCACACAGGTGAGCACGACCGGGGACATCTCGAGGCGCTGGTAGATCGGCAGCATTGCGGCGGTGACGACGATGAATGTCGTCGATCCGTCGCCGTCGAGGGAGACCGCTCCGGTGAGCAGGGCGGTGCCCATGACGACCTTGACCGGGTCGTGGCCGGCGACCTTGAGGATGAATTCGACGAGCTTGTCGAAGAGGCCGACGTCGATCATGATGCCGAAGTAGATGATGGCGAAGAGCAGCAGCGCTGCCGTCGACGACATCGAGGCGATCGCGTCCATGACCATCTCTCCGATGCCCAGACCGGCTCCGGCGAAGAGGCCGAAGATCGTGGGCACGAGGATGAGTGCGAGGATCGGTGAGAGTCGCTTGGTCATGATCAGCGTCATGAAGACACCGATCATGGCGAAACCGAGGATGACGAGCACGAGAGCTTCTCCTTCGAAGGCGAATGTGAGGCTGAGAACACCGTAGGGTCCAGATCACATGCTTCGCGCGCTTGTGTGCACTGATGGCGTTTAGATCATTGACCACCTTTTGCGCATTGCGCTCAAACCGGTCTACGCTTGCCGCGTGCCAAGGCCCCGCCAATCGTTCTCCCGTCGTGTGCTGATCTCTCAGCTCGCGCTCGTCGTCGTCATCCTGGCGCTGGTGACCGGGGTGTTCGCGTGGATGGGGGCGCGCACCGTCACCGAGGTGACCGAGACCGAAGCGCTGTCCACTGCCCGCACTCTCGCGATCGACCCGGATGTCCGGGCCGCCGCGACACAGGCCTCGGCCGAGCACGCTTCTGCGCCCGATGAGCAGCTTGTGAAGTCGATGCTGAAGATCACCGACGATCTGCGTGACCGTACTGGTATCAGCTTCGCCGTCATCACCGACGACCGCGGCATTCGGCTGACTCACCCGGACCGCACGAAGATCGGGCACAAGGTCTCGACCTCACCGGATGAGGCGCTGGCCGGACGCGAGAACGTCTCCCACGAATCGGGCACGCTCGGTGAGACCGTTCGAGCGAAGGTCCCGATCTATTCGAGTGAGGATTCAAAGACGGTCGTCGGCGAAGTGTCTGTGGGTATCTACGCCTCGGTGCTCGATGCCGATGTGCGCCGGGAGATGCTGCTGCTGGGCACCGTGGCCGTGCTGGCATTGGCGCTCGGAGGTGTCGTGTCGTACCTGCTCGGGCGTCGGCTGCGTCGGGAGACTCTCGGAGTCGGGCCCGAAGAGCTCGCCGAGATGGCGCGAGACCAGGCAGCCGTGTTGCGCGGTCTCGACGACGGAGTGCTCGGCTTCGGCAACGACGGCGCGCTGACCCTGAGTAACTCGAACGCGAAGGAGCTGCTTGGGGCGGCCTCGGGGGAGGACAGGGTCGCCGGTACGGGCAGGGCCGCCTCGGCGCGGGGATTCGACGGGGATGACGAGATCGACGTGCCCGACGAAATCACCGCGATGATGGCCGAAGCCCCGGCCGAAGGAGCCCTGCGCCGGCGGATCACGATCGGTGAGCGGATCCTCCTGGCCACCGCTGTGCGGGTTCAGCGCGACGGGGTGTCCGTCGGCGGGGTCGTGACTCTGCGTGATGAGACCCAGATGCTCGCCATGGCTCGGCAGCTCGAATCCGTCACGGCCATGGCGCGGGCCCTGCGCACCCAGCGCCACGAGTTCGCCAACCGATTGCACACCGTGCTCGGCCTCGTCGACACCGGAGCCACCGACGAGGCCCACACGTATCTGTCCTCGCTGCTGGGCACCGGGCCGATCACGACCCCAGTCGAGGACATCGATCTGATCTCCGACCCGTATCTGCGTGCCGTTCTCGAGGCCAAGGGGACCACTGCCGCCGAGGCGGGAGTGACCCTGGCCGTGACCCCGGATTCCCTGGCTGTGGGTACGGTCCGCGATCCCGAGGCGGTCACACTCATCCTCGGCAACCTCATCGACAATGCCGTGCGTGCGGCCGTTGCCGGGCACCGATTCCCGGGATCGGGCGGCCGCGTCGAAGTGCAGCTCCTCAGCGCCGGCGCCGAACTCCACGCCGTCGTCACGGACACCGGCGACGGGGTCGATGCGGACCTGTCGGAGACGATCTTCGACGAGGGATTCTCCACCGTCGAGGCCGCCTCGGCGACGGACTTCGGCATAGGACTGACAACGGGAACCGGGACCGGGGACGCTCATGGGCTGGGCATCGGTCTCGCACTCAGCCGCCGCATCGCCGAGTCCGGAGGCGGCCGGGTGTGGCTCATCGACGGCCGCGATCCGGACCTCGGCGGGGCGAGCTTCGGAATGGTCCTGCCCGAGGCGCTCGACGATACGGCAGACGACAGCTCACAGCGATCTGAGGAGAGATGATGGTCAACGTTCTCGTGCTCGATGACGACTTCTTCGTCGGGCAGATCCACGCCCGCTACGTCGACGAGGTGCCCGGTTTCACCGCGCTCGAACCCGTGCGCGACCTGAAGACGGCGCGCGAGGTCATCGCCTCCGGCGGTGTCGACCTGCTGCTCGCGGACTATGTGCTGCCCGAAGGCACCGGGGTCGAGCTCGTCCGTGAGACCGATATCGATGCGATCGTGCTCTCGGCGGTGACGGATCCCCAGGTGGTGAGGGCCTCGCTGCGGGCCGGGGCGATGACGTACATCGTCAAACCCTTCGCGGCCGAGGTGCTGCAGAATTTCCTCCGTCGCTATGCCCGGTTCCGTCGGTACTGGGAGCGGGAGAAGGTCGGGCAGGCCGATCTGGAACGTCAGCTGCGCAACCTCCACGATGCGTCCGCGTCGGGCGGATCCGGGGCGAGTCCGGCCGGGTCGTCGACGACGAGTCGGATCCTTGAAGCCCTCGAGGAGGCGAGCGGTCCGATGACGGCCCTCGAAGTCGCCGAGGCGGTCGGGGCCTCCCGCGCGACCGCGCAGCGGCATCTGGCGAAGCTCGCCGAAGCGCGCACGATCACCGTCTCCCTGCAGTACGGGTCGACGGGCAGGCCCGAACACCTCTACGCCACC
The DNA here is from genome assembly GCF_004745075.1 of Brevibacterium sp. S111. Lineage (GTDB taxonomy): Bacteria > Actinomycetota > Actinomycetes > Actinomycetales > Brevibacteriaceae > Brevibacterium. Next base: position 45,634 of record NZ_RHFH01000006.1, on the reverse strand, counting down.
CGCTGAACCTGCACGGGCGAGTGGGGCCGCCTGCGCTGAGTGGGCGAAAAGGGCGGACGCGGCGCGGGAACAACGGCCCAGAACGACCGGCGAGGTGTACTTCTGCGAGATTCGTGCAGGACGACCGCTTCAGGCGACTCGGTTCTGAGATTCATCGGTCGCACGCGAGGCGGCATCACCGGCGAGGAGATCGTGTTCGCAGGGCAGCTCGCGCATCCGCAGCAGCGGCTTCGGGCAAATATAGGTCGGTAATGGATACTTTTTCGCGAAATTTCTCTCCGAAGGTGACCTACGTTTGGGGTGCAGACGGGTTTGCCGGCGGATCCACGGCGAAATTCGCTCGGGAAGCCACGAGGGATCGACCAGACAACCCAGGCGAGACGGTGCCCGGGATGAGGTTCCTTCGAATTCGGCGAACTTCAGGGGTGGAACATCCGGCTGATCGGGCCTCCGACACCCCAGCTGACGTCGATACTTGTCCGGCACGGCTCGTCCACCACACGCCACACCACCCGCCTCGCCACACGCCGAAACCTGCGGATTTGCTGGGCAGGAGCGCAATATCGTCCTAAGATGAGAGACATGGCAACCAGAACGACTTCCCCCGCTTCTGGTTCCGGGAAACGCACAGCGCGCAAAAACGCTGGTCGGTCCGGTCAAGCGGGGACCGAAGAACCCGGGACAAACGTTGTCACCGGTGCATGGAGGGGAGTGGCCCACATGGCCGGAAACCGTGCGCGAAAGACTCTCAGCGACGAACCGACCGATCAGTCACCGACGAAGCGGGACGGCACAGCCTTCTTCCTCATCGGCCTCTCGATCGTCATCGCCGCCTTCGAATGGTGGAATATCCCCGGCGCGATCAGCGACGGCGTCCGCGGCATCGTCGAAGGCACCTTCGGGCGAGTGGCTCTGGCCCTGCCCGTGATCTTCACCTGCTACGCGATCCGCCTGTTCCTGCGCGGCGACGACAATCGCGGCAACAACCGCATCCTCATCGGGATGATCTTCGGCCTGCTCGCCGCCTCCGGCCTGGCACACATCGCCGCCGGCAACCCGTCCTTCACGAACTCCCGCGAAGCCATGGCCAACGGGGGAGGAGCCCTCGGCTTCGTCGTGTCCTCGCCCCTGGTCGTCGCGACCACCGTCTACGTGGCGGTGCCGCTGCTCGTCCTGCTCGGACTGTTCTCCCTGCTCGTGGTCACCGCGACCCCGGTGCGCGCGATTCCGAAGCGTCTCACCGACCTGTACTACCGACTCACCGGCGGTGCCCGACCCGGCCGGACCGCCGAGGTGGACTCCGAGGGCAACCCCGTCGACCTCGTCGCCGACAACAGCCGCACCTCCGACCTCAAGCCCGTGATGGGCGCGAAGCGCCGGAGCCGGAAGAAGAAGACCGACATCCCGGACTCCGACAAGAAGTCCGACGACGACGCTGTCACCAAGGCCTACGACAAGGCCTACATCCACGAAGACGATGTCAGCGACGAAGAGGCCGACACCACGGTCATCGACACCGAACCGAAGCTCAAGCCCGGCCAGCGCCGTCCGACCAAGGCCGAACGCGAGGTCGCCGAGCTCAAGAAAACCATCGGCATGGACGACGACGCGAACCAGGCGAAGAAGTCCGAGTCTGCAGCCGCCTCGACGCCGGTGCCGGTGACGAATGCACCCCCGCCGCCGCCCACGGAGCAGCTGCCCGAACGCGTCGAACAGCTCACGCTGGCCGGCGACGTCACCTACACCCTGCCCGCCTCGGACAACCTCCAGCCCGGACCTCCCGCGAAGGAACGCTCCGAGGCCAACGACCGCGTCGTCGAAGCCCTGCGCGATGTGCTCGAGCAGTTCAAGATCGACGCCGAGGTCACCGGATTCTCCCGTGGCCCCACGGTCACCCGCTACGAGGTGGAGCTGGGCGCCGGCACAAAGGTCGAGAAGGTCACGGCGCTGTCGAAGAACATCTCCTACGCGGTGGCCAGCGCCGACGTCCGCATCCTCTCGCCGATCCCGGGCAAGAAGGCCATCGGCATCGAGATCCCGAACTCCGACCGTGAGAACGTCGCCCTCGGCGATGTGCTGCGTTCGAAGGCCGCCCGCAAGACCGACCACCCCATGGTCATGGGCGTGGGCAAGGACGTCGAGGGCGGATTCGTCGTCGCCGACCTGTCGAAGATGCCCCACCTGCTCGTCGCCGGTGCCACCGGTGCCGGTAAGTCGAGCTTCGTCAACTCGATGATCACCTCGATCATGATGCGCGCGACACCCGACGAGGTGCGCATGATCCTCGTCGACCCCAAGCGCGTGGAGCTGACGATCTACGAGGGCATCCCGCATCTGATCACCCCGATCATCACGAACCCGAAGAAGGCCGCCGAGGCGCTCGAGTGGGTCGTGCGCGAAATGGACGCCCGCTACGACGACCTCGCCCAGTACGGGTTCAAACACGTCAAGGAGTTCAACAAGGCCGTCCGCGAGGGCCGCATCCATCCGCCGGCCGGATCCGAACGCGTCCTCCAGCCCTACCCCTACCTGCTGGTCGTCGTCGACGAGCTCGCCGACCTGATGATGGTCGCCCCGCGCGACGTCGAAGCCTCGATCCAGCGCATCACGCAGCTGGCCCGTGCCGCCGGCATCCACCTGGTGCTCGCCACCCAGCGTCCCAGCGTCGACGTTGTCACCGGCCTCATCAAGGCCAATGTGCCCTCACGACTGGCCTTCGCAACCTCCTCGCTGGCCGACTCACGAGTCGTGCTCGACCAGCCCGGTGCGGAGAAGCTCATCGGCCAGGGTGACGCCCTGTTCCTGCCCATGGGCGCGGCGAAGCCGATGCGTGTCCAGGGCGCCTGGGTCAACGAGTCCGAGATCGAGAAGGTCGTCGACCACGTCAAGGGCCAACTCAAGCCCAACTACCGCGAAGACGTCGCCGTCGAGGCGCCCAAGAAGGTCATCGACGAGGAGATCGGCGACGATCTCGACCTCCTGCTCCAGGCCGTCGAACAGGTCGTGACCACCCAGTTCGGTTCGACGTCGATGCTCCAGCGCAAGCTGCGTGTCGGCTTCGCCAAGGCCGGCCGGCTCATGGACCTCATGGAGTCCCGCGGCATCGTCGGGCCCTCCGAGGGGTCGAAGGCCCGCGATGTGCTCGTACGCCCCGACGACCTGCCGGGAACCCTGGCCATCATCAAGGGCGATACTCCTCCGCCCGAAGATGACTCCTCCGGGGCCGCGGCCGAACCCGAAGGACAGGACCATGGCCAGTCCGGGCATGCCTCGGCGGCGGGAGACTACGACGAGGAGTTCGAGGACTACGGACAGTCGTCGAACCCCGGTTCGCAGTCGTCGGACCACGGACGCGACCGCTACGCCCACGGTGTCGGCCACGCCGAAGACTTCAGCGTCGGCGATATCGACCCGGAGACCGGGCTCGAAGTCGTCGAAGCCAGCGGAGACGACGCCTGGCAGCTCACCGGGCGGTGAGTCTCGAACCCACCCCTTCGCCGAGGCGGCCGTCCGTGACCACGGACGGCCGCCTCGGCGATTGTGGCTGCGATGATCTGTCCAGCTCACTCCGATAGGGTGGAGTCGTGAACGATCGAGTCGAGGCCGGAGCCTCTCAGCAGCCCGCCGCAGAACCGAGCCCATGGAACATTCCGAATGCGCTCACGGTGCTGCGCATCCTCATGGTGCCCGTCTTCCTGGTCCTCCTCCTGGCCCAGGGAGGCGACGATGTCACCACCCGCTGGTGGGCCCTCGTCGTGTTCCTCCTGGCGATGCTCACCGACAAGATCGACGGTGATCTGGCCCGCAGATACAACCTCGTGACGAACTTCGGCAAGATCGCCGATCCGATCGCCGACAAATCGCTCATGGCCGCCGCCCTCATCGGGCTCGCGATCATCGTCGAACTGCCCTGGTGGGTGCCGGTGATCATCCTCGTGCGCGAACTCGGCATCACCGTGCTGCGGTTCTTCATGATCCGCATCGCCGTCATGCCCGCCTCACGCGGCGGGAAGATCAAGACGGTGCTGCAGACCGTCGCCATCGGACTCTTCCTGCTCATCTTCCCGTTGGCGCACCTGGTCCCGCCCGTCGTCTACGTCGTCCTGCTCGTCTTCGCGTGGGTCGTCATGACCGGGGCCATCGTCGTCACCCTCGTCACCGGCATCGACTACTGCGTGCAGGCGGCGAAGCTCTACAAGGAGGCGAAGGCCGGCGGTTCGAGTGCGGCAGGGGACGGGGCCCGTGACTGAGACCGAGCTGTTCGAATCCAACCGGCGGATCATCGCCACCTGCACACGACTGGGTCTGTCACTGGCCTCGGCGGAATCCCTGACCGGAGGGCGCTTCGTCGCCTCACTCGTCGACGTTCCCGGTGCCTCAGCCGTTGTGCGCGGGGGACTGGTCACCTACGCCACGGACCTCAAAGCCAGCCTCGCCGGAGTCGATGCCGACCACCTCGAGGAGACCGGGCCGATCGACCCGGTCGTCGCCGCACAGATGGCCGTCGGCACCGCTCAGAGATGCGTGGCCGACATCGGGATCTCATGCACCGGGGTGGCCGGGCCCGACCCGCAGGACGACAAGCCGGTGGGGCTCGCCTACACGGCGATCGCCTTCGGCGGCAAAGCCACAATCTTCGAACACGAGTTCAGCGGCGACCGCAACGCCATCCGCAATCAGACGGTGCAGGCGATGGCGGTCAACCTCGACGAATTCGTCACCGCACTTGCCTTCGGCCCGGCCCCCGAACAGTCGCAGCCTGCCCCTGCCGAGAGCACCGAGCCCGGGGCGGTCGGGCCGTCAGGGGAATAACTTCGATGCTTAAGAGGTTGACCGAGTGATGACCATCGGACGTAATCTCTCCAAAGTCTTCGAGTGGACTGGCAAAACCATCCGCTCGGGGAACCAGGTTGGTGCTGTGTCACGGCCAGGTTGTAAGGTTATTGGAACCACCACGACGGAACGCGCTGACAAAGGGAGGGCCGCGTTATGTTATTGAGAGTCGAAATCGGCGACGCGCTACGCTCCGCCCGCCGTCGTCAAGGACGCACCCTTCGCGATGTCTCCACCGGTGCCAGCGTTTCGCTCGGCTACCTGAGCGAGATCGAACGCGGACAGAAGGAAGCCTCCTCGGAGCTGCTGTCGGCCATCTGCGAGGCACTCGATCTGCCGCTGTCAGCGCTGCTGTCCTCGGTTTCCGATCGCTTCGCCCTCGAAGAGGGAGTGCAGATCCCCGACACCATCCCGCAGGAACTGTCGGACAAGATCCTCGGCCATCCCGAGAGCTACTCCGGGCCACGCCTGGCCGCCAAGCCCTGATGCGGCACACGCTCTACTGGATCCTCATGAACGAGGAATTCGGTGAGGCGCGTGCTGCCTCCCTGCACACCGACCTCACCCTCAGCTCGCTCGGCTCACGCACCGCCGCAGAGGCGTTCTCGGCAGGAGTCGAACCCCGCGACATCTGGATCGCAGTCTGCGATTCCATGGGCGTGCCCGAATCCCGCCGCCTCGGCAAAGAGAAACCGCGCGCCACCCCGTTCTGATTCGTGCTGATTCCCGCCGACCGCAGACGTCGCGCTCGAACGAAATGCGCGACACACCCCAATATATAGAACACCTGTTCCCATGTCGGTTATGCTGGTAGGGAATCACGGGACCTGTGACCATGAGTGGCTGGTTATCCACGGGGGAAATCCTTCCTCTGTCGTTATGTCAGTGCCATCTTCTAGCCTTGGTCTCAACGGAAAAGCAACGAAGAGGAGACGTCATGGCACGTACACCCAAGAACCTTCAGGTCCCCACCGGCGGCGACAAGTCGAAGGCGCTCGAAGCGGCGATGGGACAGATCGATCGCAACTATGGCAAGGGCGCGATCATGCGTCTCGGCGATGGAGTCCGGGAGCCGATCGCCTCGATCCCGAGCGGTTCGATCGCCCTCGACATCGCTCTGGGCATCGGCGGTCTGCCGCGCGGCCGCGTCGTGGAGATCTACGGCCCGGAATCCTCCGGTAAGACGACCGTGGCCCTCCACGCTGTAGCCAATGCTCAGAAGGCGGGCGGAATCGCCGGCTTCATCGATGCCGAGCACGCGCTCGACCCGGAGTACGCGAAGAAGCTCGGCGTCGACACCGATCAGCTGCTCGTGTCCCAGCCGGACACCGGTGAGCAGGCGCTCGAGATCGCCGATATGCTCATCCGCTCGGGAGCCCTCGACGTCATCGTCATCGACTCCGTGGCCGCGCTTGTGCCGAAGGCGGAGATCGAAGGCGAGATGGGTGACAGCCACGTCGGCCTGCAGGCACGTCTGATGTCGCAGGCGCTGCGTAAGATCACCGGCGCCCTGGCCCAGTCGAAGACCACCGCGATCTTCATCAACCAGCTGCGTGAGAAGGTCGGCGTCTTCTTCGGTTCGCCGGAGACCACTTCGGGCGGTAAGGCGCTGAAGTTCTACGCCTCCGTACGCATCGACGTCCGCCGCATCGAAACCCTCAAGGAGGGCCAGGACGCGGTCGGCAACCGGACGCGCGCGAAGATCGTGAAGAATAAGGTCGCCCCGCCGTTCAAGCAGGCCGAATTCGACATCCTCTACGGCCACGGCATCTCTCGCGAAGGCAGCCTCATCGATATGGGCGTCGACAACGGCATCATCCGCAAGTCCGGTTCCTGGTTCACCTACGACGGCGATCAGCTCGGCCAGGGCAAGGAGAACGTCCGCAACTTCCTCCGGGACAACCCCGGACTGGCGGAGGAGATCGAACTGAAGATCAAGCACAAGCTGGGTCTCATCAAGGTCGACGAACCCGAGGAAGACGCCGAAGCGGCCGGAGAAGCACAGACGGATGACGTCGAAGTCTCCTGACACCCCGATGCCTGACGACGAGTTCACCGCACCGGCCGCCCAGGTCGGTGCGGGAGACTCCGGTCAGGCGACGACGCTTTCCCAGCTGCGCAGTGCGATCACCGAGATCGACCAGCGCCATGCCGAAGGCGACGGCGGGTTCTTCGCCGGGCTCTCTGGTATCGACGCGGACCCTGCTCCGAGGAATGCGCCGCGAAAGAAGAAAAAGGCGTCCCGCAGCCCACGTCCGCAGAAGGACGCAGGAAACGGCTGGGTCGAAGGTGGGACCGACGCGCTTCCCGACTTCGTCGCTGTTCCGGACTCTGCGCAGACACTCGATGGCACACACGCCCCTGACTTCGCATCTGAGGACAATGACACCGGTGCCGGCACCGACGTCGAAGGCGGCCTGCGCTTCGACGACGAAGACGATGCCCCCGACTTCGAGGCCGACTATGCGCAGGCGAAGAAGACAGCAATGAACATGCTCGCCATGCGCGATCATGCCAGCGACGAGCTGCGCAAGAAGCTGCTCAAACGCGACCTCATGCCCGAGGCCGTCGACGAACTCATTGAGAAGCTGCAGAATTCCCGTCTGCTCAACGACGAAGAATTCGCCCACCGCTTCGTCCGGGCGCAGAGAGAGAACCGGAAACTCTCTCGCTCCGTACTCAAACGCGAACTGAGCAAGAAGGGCATCAGCCCCGAACTCGCCGACGATGCCGTCGCCGAAGTCGATGGCGAGGAAGAACTCGCACGCGAAGTCGCGGCGAAGAAAGCGGCCTCGACCCGCCGTCTCGAATACCACGTGCGAGAGCGCCGAATCCTCGGCATGCTCGCCCGCCGCGGTTTCCCCTCGGCGATCTGCATCAAGGTCACCCGCGAGGTCCTCGCCGAAGACTGAACCGAGTCCGGGGAAGGGCTAGAATAGGTGCGCCATGACTGAACTGATTGAATCCCCGGCGACATCCGAGACCGCACCTCGCAGCTACGAGGTCAAGACCTATGGATGTCAGATGAACGTCCACGACTCCGAACGTCTCTCCGGACTCCTCGACGACGCCGGCTATGTTCAGGCCGACACCGACGACCAAGCCGATGTTGTGGTCTTCAATACCTGCGCCGTGCGCGAGAACGCCGACAACCGGCTCTACGGCAACCTCGGTCAACTCGCGAAGGTCAAGGAGAACCACCCGGGCCTGCAGATCGCCGTGGGCGGATGCATGGCACAGAAGGACCGCGACACCATCGTCAAGAAGGCCCCCTGGGTCGATGTCGTCTTCGGCACCCACAACATGGGGTCCCTGCCGGCGCTGCTCGAACGCGCCCGACACAATGAGGAAGCCCAGGTCGAGATCCTCGAGAGCCTCGACGTCTTCCCTTCGACCCTGCCCAGCCGCCGCGAATCCCAGCATTCCGGATGGGTCTCGATCTCGGTTGGCTGCAACAACACCTGCACCTTCTGCATCGTCCCCAGCCTGCGTGGCAAAGAGAAGGACCGTCGCCCCGGCGACATCCTCGCCGAGGTCGAAGCACTCGTGGCCGACGGAGTCGTCGAAGTCACCCTGCTGGGACAGAACGTCAACTCCTACGGTGCCGAATTCCGTGACAAAGGCGCGTTCGCGAAACTGCTGCGGGCTGTCGGCAACATCGACGGAATCGAACGCGTCCGCTTCACCAGCCCGCACCCGGCCGCCTTCTCCGACGACGTCATCGAAGCGATGGCCGAGACCCCCACCGTCATGCCGCAGCTGCACATGCCGCTGCAGTCCGGTTCGGACACCATCCTCAAGTCCATGCGCCGGTCCTACCGGACGAAGCGATTCATGAACATCCTCGACAGCGTGCGCGAACGTATCCCGCACGCGGCCATCACCACCGACATCATCGTCGGCTTCCCCGGTGAGACCGAGGAGGACTTCCAAGGCACCATGGACATCGTCCGCCGCGCCCGCTTCTCTCAGGCCTTCACCTTCCAGTACTCGATCCGGCCCGGCACCCCGGCCGCGACCATGGACAACCAGATCCCGAAGGACGTCGTCCAGGAACGCTTCGAACGCCTCACGGCACTCCAGGACGAGATCGCCTGGGACGAGAACAAGAAGCAGATCGGCCGCGAGGTCGAGGTGCTCGTGACCAAGCTTCCGCACGATGATTCCCCACGACTGAGCGGTCGCGCCGCGGACAACCGACTCGTCCACGTCGGCATCCCCGAAGGCGCAGAGCCTCCTCGCCCCGGCGACTTCGTCACCGCCACCGTCACCGAGGCGAAACCCTACTTCCTGCTCGCCGATTCCGGATATTCGCTGCGCCCGTCCCGCGCCGGCGACGCCTACGACCGTGCGCAGGCCGACAGCTGCGGCGCTCCTGCGCCCGGACAGGGCGCGGGCGGGGCGACGAACCTCGGCATGCCGACCATCCGCCCCCGCGACTGAGATGAGCGGCTTCGCCATCATCCCGGCAGCCCCCGTGCTGCTCGACGACATCGACCGGACCGAAACGGTCCGCACCGCCGGACTGCGCGCCAAGATCCGCGAGATCCTGGGCACCCACTCGAACTGGGCACTGCCTATCGACACCCTGCCTCCCGTGGCCGGGCTCGGCGGCTGGGGCATCGATCGCGGCCTCGACCTCCGCACCGACCGACTCCACACCGGTGGTGCCTGGGTCGAGCTCGTCGAATCTTTGACCGAGACCGAACGGTCCCTCGCCGAGGCGGTCGATTCCGCCATCATCGTCGCCCTCCTTCATGCTCATGCCACCGGAGTCGAGGTCGGAGCGCTCGGGTCGAGTGCGAATCTGCTGCTGCCCGTCGACCTGTCCGGAGCCGCGGCCGAAGAAGCTCCTCTGGCCCCGGTCGACGGAGCCGCAGAATTCGACACCGCGGTCGTCGCGGCACTCACCGCCGGCGCGACCCTTGAGGCGGCCGCCGTTGTCGACCTCTGTGCCCAGGGGGAGTCCATGCATGCGAATCTCTCCGTCCTTGAGGCCGGGATCCAACACCTCATCGAACAGGGCGCTGAGATCTCGTCAGTCGACGTGAGGTTCGACGAGCGCGTCCACGATGTGCGGTCACTGTGCGGTACAGGTTCCTGGACGGCAGCGGAGACTGGCGCTCTCCAACACCCGGGCGTGAATGACCGTGACTGAGCACCACGATCCGCCGCCGATCATCGCCGTCGTCGGAGCCACCGCCACCGGCAAGTCCGAGCTCGCCCTCGATCTGGCCGAGCGCCTCGGCGGGGAGATCATCAACACGGACTCGATGCAGTTCTACCGGGGGATGGACATCGGCACCGCGAAGCTGCCGGTCACGGAGCGCCGAGGCATCGTCCACCATCTCATCGACATCCTCGACGTCACGGAAGAGGCGAACGTCCAGGACTTCCAAGCGCGTGCGCGGGCCGCCATCGCGCAGGTGCGTGAACATGGGCACCGACCGATCCTCGTCGGCGGGTCCGGGCTCTACGTCCGCGCCGCCGTCGATCATATGGAATTCCCCGGCACCGATCCGGCTGTCCGTGCCCGTCTCGAAGCAGAAGCCTCAGCCGATCGCTGGAGCCTGCACAAGAAGCTGCGGGAACTCGACCCGACCGCAGCCGCGAAGATCACCGTGAACGATCAGCGGCGCATCGCCCGGGCCCTCGAAGTCATCGAACTCACCGGACGCCCCTTCAGCGCCCAGCTGCCCGACTACCAGGAGATCGAACCGACGATCCACCTCGGGCTGAGCATGGACCGGACCGTCCTCCACGAACGCATTGCGACCCGTGTCGGACTCATGTGGGACCACGGCTGGGTCGACGAGGTCCGTGACCTCCTCGACCACGGACTGGCGGAGGGCAAGACCGCGTCCCGAGCCATCGGCTATGCCCAGATCCGGCGCCACCTCGCCGGGGAGCTCACCGTCGCCGAGGCGCAGGAGGAAACCACGATCAGGACCCGTCAGTTCGCCCGACGGCAGGACACCTGGTTCCGCCGGGACCCGCGCATCCACTGGATCGACGGCAGCGCCGCCGACACCGAACAGAACCTGGCAGCAGCGCTCAAGGTGCTCACTGAGCCCTGATCGGCGTCCGCCGACGCAGGTTCGACTGACGGTACGCCACTTCGCTCCGGCCTCTGTCCGGCTCGCCACTTCGCTCCGGCATGTGCTCGGCTCGCCACTTCGCTCCGGCCTCTGCTCGGCTCGTCACTCCGCTCCCGCATGTGCCCGGTTCTCGGTCTGCGGTCGCTTGTTCGCTTCGACGTCGATGCCGCGCATCCCCATGAGCACAAGCGATGCCAGGAGCAGCACCGCTCCGACGAACACATAGATCAGCTGCGGACTCCATCCTCCGTCGAGCAGGGCACCGGTGGCCGTCGGAGCGATGATGGCGCCGAATCGCCCGATTCCGATGCCCCATCCTGCGCCCGTCGACCGCAGCGTCGACGGGTACGATTGCGGCGTCAGCACGTAGAGTCCGGCGATGCAGCCGTTGATCGACATGCCGACAAGCACACCGAAGACCACGACGACTGCGATCCACTGCGCCATGAAAATGAAGATCGCCATGAGCACGGCAGCCACCACCGAGAACGTCATGAGTACGGTTCGCGTGGACCAGCGTGAGGTGAAGAGGCCGAAGACCACAGAACCGATGGCCCCGCCCAAGGTGAGACCGACGGTGACGATCATCGACAGGGTGTCTGTCAGACCGGTTTCGTGCATGAGCCGTGGAGTCCACGAATTCACGAAGTAGAACCCGAACATGATGATGAAGAACGTCGTCCAGACGACGAAGGTGACGCGGCGGTTCTGGCGATTGAACAGAGCCATGATTCCCGTCCCGGAGTCCGCTCCTCCAGCAGATGCGGCCGGCCTGGCATCGATATCGACGGGCTCGTCGAAACCGAGCCTGCGGGCGATGACTTCGAGCTTGGCCTGCGAATTGTGCGGCTTCCTGTTGTAGAGGAACGACGGGGACTCCGGTACCAAGAAGATGACCAGCAGGAGTGAGAAGACGGCCAGCGCACCGCCGAGGACGAACACCGATCGCCAGCCGGAGCTCGCGATGAGCGCGACCATCACGGATCCGCCGATCGCCGCACCGATTCCGTACCCCGCTGCATAGATGCTGATGACCAGGCCGCGACGCTTGCGTGAGGAGTATTCGGCTGAGATGACGTTGGTGGCAACCAGAATGCCTCCGATGCCCAAGCCGGTGACGATCCGCCACAGACCGAGCTGATTCGCCGAGGTTGCGGTTGCGGACATGAAGAGACCGATCGCATTGATGATGATGGCGATCACGATCATGTTCCTGCGCCCGATTCGGTCTGCCACCGGGCCGAGCACCAGGGCTCCGACGGCCATGCCGAAGAGCGCCGCGCTCATGACGAGTCCGAGAGCAGTCCCGGTAAGTCCGAATTCTTCGGTCACCTGATTGGAGGAGAAGGAGATGGCCAGGACGTCATAGCCGTCCAAGGCGTTGAGAAGTGTGCAGATCGCGACGATCAGCCATTGGTAGAAGGACATCGGCGAGTTGTCGATGCGAGTGCGTAGATCCACGAGAAGTCTCCGTCATTGTGAGGTCTGGTGAAGAGCAGGAACGTCGCCCCGATGCGACTTCCCTATACAGAGTCCCTATGATGATAGTGAAAATGAGATGCCAGTCACGCTAGCATCGCCCGAGCCGCAGGGCAATGGTTCGCGGCCAGGGCTCACTCCGGGGAGGCGATGCGCAAAGTACCTATGGACTGAGGCAAATACCTATGCGTATAGTGACTCACGGAACCCATTGAAGTGTTCGTGAAAGGCGGCCTCGTGGTCACAGCAACCGGAACTCAGCTCGTTGACGACTACTCACTCGAAATGACGGGCAAGGACGTCGAGAAGCTGCGTGAAGCGGCTCCTGCCATACCACCAGGCACTCGCGTCAACGTCACCTTCCTCGGCAACGAGGAGCTCGCGATGCGAGTCAACGCTGCGAAGGTGGTCCGCGAGCTGGGCTTCGTTCCGGTTCCGCACATCTCCGCGCGCAGACTGAAATCGCCAGCTGAGCTTGAAGACTTCCTCGGCGAACTTCAGCAGGTGGGGGCTTCGGAGCGCGTATTCGTCGTCGCCGGAGACCCGAAGGAACCGGAAGGACCCTACGCCGATTCGCTGTCGGTCATCGATACCGGAATTCTGCCGAACTACGGCGTGACCGAGGTCGGCATCGCCGGATACCCGGAAGGTCACCCCGATATCGCAACGAACGACCTGTGGTCTCATATGGAGGCAAAGACCCAGTCCCTGAAAGCCCAAGGGCTGGACCGTGTGGTCCTCACCCAGTTCGCCTTCGATGCCGACCGGGTCTGTACGTGGATCCGGGAGACCCGGGAGCACGGAATCGACTCCCTCATCCGCATCGGAACGCCCGGCCCAGCCGGAATCAAGCGGCTGCTCGGATATGCGGGCCGATTCGGGGTCGGGACAAGCGCCTCGATCGTCAAGAAGTACGGATTCTCCCTCACCAATCTTCTCGGCACGGCAGGCCCCGACAGGTTCCTCACCGAGCTGGCAGGCGAAATCGACGACCCGAGCAGGAACGACGGCCCGCACAGGAGCAACATCAAGGTGCACTTCTACACCTTCGGCGGCCTGCTCAACACGGCCCAATGGGTCAGCGACTTCTCGCCCGGACTCTAGGGGGCCCACGCCGAACGAGAAGTGCTGTCAGCGACCACCAGCAAGAACGCGACCATCAGCAAGAATCAGAACAGAGAGGTTCACATCCCATGACCGACAATCTCCAGCAGCTCCTCGAGACCACGAACCCGGTCGACCTGCTCCGCAATTCCCAGATCGGGTCATACATCTATCCGGTCGTCCCCGCTGACTTCAGCAACTGGATCAAGGAACAGCGGGCATGGCGGGAGACCGCAGTCCTCTACGACCAATCACATCACATGGACAACGTGTTCCTGCGCGGCTCCGACGCCATCAAGCTCATCTCCGACACCGCCATCAACTCAACGGCGAAGTTCGCGGTGAACAAGGCCAAGCAGTACGTTCCGACGACGGCCTCGGGCCATGTCATCGGCGACGGCATCCTCTTCCACGAGGCCGAAGACGAGTACGTCTACGTCGGACGCGCCCCGGCGTCGAACTGGCTGCTCTACCACGGCGAGACCGGCGGCTACTCGAACCTCGACATCGAGATCGATCGTCGTTCGCCCTCGCGCCCGTATGGCGACGCGGTCTCACGGCAGTACTGCCGATTCCAGATTCAGGGTCCGAACGCGTGGAGCATCATTGAGAAGCTCAACGGCGGCCCGCTCGAGAAGCTCGGCTTCTTCAACATGTCGACGATGTCGATCGCCGGCAAGCAGGTCCGCACGCTGCGGCACGGAATGGCCGGCGCTCCGGGCCTCGAGGTCTGGGGCCCCTACGAAGACCACCACCTGATCCGCGATGCCATCGTCGAGGCGGGAGCCGAGTTCGGCCTCCTGCCGGTCGGGGCTCGCGCCTACCCGTCGAACACCCTCGAATCCGGCTGGATCCCTTCGCCGCTGCCGGCGATCTACACCGGCGAGGAAGAGCGCGGTTTCCGCGAATGGCTCGGTGTCGACAGCTACGAAGCGACAGGAACGCTGGCCGGATCGTTCGTCTCGGAGAACATCGAAGACTACTACCTGACCCCGTGGGAGCTCGGCTATGGCTCCTTCGTCAAGTTCGACCACGACTTCATCGGCCGCAGCGCCCTGGAGAAGATGGATCCGGCGAAGCAGCGTCGGAAGGTCACCCTCGCCTGGGACGCCGACGACCTCGGCCAGGTGCTGTCCTCGCCGCTCAATGTCGACGGTCCGAACTACAAGTACTTCGATCTGCCGCTGGCGAACTACGGTTCGGCGAACTACGACTCGGTCATCGACGCCGAGGGCAACACAGTCGGCTTCTCGATGTTCACCGGATACTCGGCCAACGAACGTCGCGGACTGTCACTGGCCGTGATCGATCCAGAAGTTCCCGAAGGCGCGGAGCTCAAGGTCGTGTGGGGCGAGCCGAACGGAGGCACCTCGAAGGCATCGGTCGAGCCGCACGAGCAGACCGAGGTTCGTGCTGTTGTCAGCCCGGTCCCGTATTCGACGGTCGCACGTCAGACGTATAAGGGCGGTTGGCGGACCGGCTACACGAACTGACACCGCTATCCTGAGAGGGCCCGGACTTCGGTTCGGGCCCTCAATGCGTTCGACTACAGGGAGATTCAGACCTATGAGCCTACGCAGTGCCCTCCTCGTGCTCCTGCGGATAGCACCCATGTCCGGCTACGAGCTGCAGAAGCAGTTCTCGCAGTCCGTCGGATACGTCTGGCACGCTCCGGACTCGCAGATCTATCCCGAGCTGAGGAAGATGGCCAAGGAAGGACTCGTCGAGCCCGAAGAGCAGACCCGGGGGAGCGTGGCCACCCGGCGGGTGTATCACGTCACGGATGCCGGTGAGGACAACTTCGCCGAATGGATGCGCACTCCGCTGAAGTATCAGCGCACGCGTGACGCTGCGCATCTCAAAGCCGCGTATCTGGAATCAGCCGATCATGAGACCCGAACAGCCTTCCTCAACGATCACATCGCCCATTGGACTTCTGAACTGAAGTGTTGGGAAGACGAGATCGACAAGATCGACACACTGACCACACCTATGCTCCAGCGGCGACTGGAAGTGACCCGCCCCGAAGACCGCGAGAAGACGATCGCGTTCAAGCGATTCGCCTATGAAGGACTGGCCGAGAAGGCACGAACCGAGATCGCGTGGGCGCAGAGGGGCCTCGAGCTGGCGAAGAGATTCGGTCCCTGATCGGAGACTGTATCGAGCCGCCGAGGTCCACCGATAGGATGGTGCCATGAGCACTCCGGATACCCCGTTCGCCGCCTGGACCGATGTCTCCTTCCTCAAGGGACACGGCACGCAGAATGACTTCGTCCTGCTGTCCGACGATGACAGCGAACTCGAGATGCATCCGGAAACCGTGGCCACACTGGCCGACCGGCGAGCCGGGCTCGGCGCCGACGGCATCATCCGCATCGTCCGGTCCGCCGCCAGCGGCATCCCCGGCGCAGCCGAGCAGGCCGCAGCCGGCGCCGAATGGTTCATGGACTACTACAACAACGACGGCAGCCTGTCCGAGATGTGCGGCAACGGTGTGCGTGTCTTCGCCCACGTGCTCGTGACCAGCGGTCGCGTTCCGGCCGATACCCGCGACATCCTCGTCGGCACCCGCGACGGAATCAAAACCGTGCGCACCACCCTCAACCCGGCACTCGGCGTCCAGACCGGCGACGACGTCGTCGGCACGGGAGCGTCGGGACCCGGCTCGGCCAGCGACGCCTGGTACACGATCGACATGGGCGACTGGTCACTCGACCCGTCGAGCTCGGTGCTCGTGACCACCGGCGGCGTCGAAGTCGCTCGACCCGGACTGCGCGTGTCCACCGGCAATCCGCATACGGTCGTCGCGCTGGCCGAACACTCCGAACTCTCTGCCGCCGATCTGCGTGACGCCCCGGTCCTCGACCCGGTGCCCGCGGACGGTTCGAACGTCGAATACATCGTCATGGAGCCCGCTCGCTCCGACGTTGCCGGAGGAGAGGGCGCACTGCGCATGCGGGTGTTCGAACGCGGAGTCGGCGAGACCCGCTCCTGCGGCACCGGCGCATGCGCCGCAGCGATCGCCGCCCACCACTGGGCGGGGGAGACCTCGCCGCTGCAGTGGCGCGTCGACGTGCCCGGCGGACAGCTGCGCATCGAGATCGACCCGAACCCCGAGGGCACGAGCGGACGTGTCAGCCTCGCGGGCCCCGCGACCCTCGTCGCCAG
Organism: Brevibacterium sp. S111; assembly: GCF_004745075.1. Classification (GTDB taxonomy): domain Bacteria; phylum Actinomycetota; class Actinomycetes; order Actinomycetales; family Brevibacteriaceae; genus Brevibacterium. Next base: position 28,952 of record NZ_RHFH01000006.1, on the reverse strand, counting down.
CGGCACCATCAGCTGAGGCGCGAGCGGACCGCACTTCGTACGCGCAGCCGAGCCCGACCTCGGCGAGGGAAGACCTCAGCCTCGGCGCGGAATGACGTGTCGAACCGAAGACTCAGCCGCGGTGGACGGTGAGGACGCGAAAGCCCTTCGACGAACCCGTGCGTTCGATCGTGAACCCGTCCCCGAGCATCTGCGCGATCCATTTCTGCAGGGAATCGGCCCCGAGGTTCTTCGACACGACGAGATCGGCCCGACCGCCCGGCGCCAGTCGCGGCAGCCAGGTCTCAAGCAGTTCGTGGAGGGCGGCCTTGCCGATGCGGATCGGGGGATTGGACCGGATGGCGGAGAACTGGAGGTCCGCGGGGATCTGCTCGGCGGTGACGGGAGCAATCGAATCGAGTCCGAGCCGGCGCGCGTTCGCCGCTGTCGTCTCCAGGGACCGGGAGTTCACGTCGAGTGCCCACACTCGCAGGGCCACCTCGGCGTCCTTGGCCTCCAATGCGGTGTGCAGGGCGATCGGCCCCCACCCGCAGCCGAGGTCGAGGACATCACCGGTCGGCGGTTCGGGCAGATGCCGCAGCAGCACGGCGGTGCCGAGATCGAGGCGAGTCGGTGAGAACGTGCCTGATACGGTTTCGACGGTGACCTCGCGGCCGGCCAATTCGAGGCGCAGTTCGCGGGTCTTGGCCTCACTGCTCGGAGATTCGGTGAAATAGTGCTCTGACACCACTTCAGTCTAGACGGCTGTGGGAGAATTGATGGACACCATCGTCGGTGCGATGCGCCACCGTCGGTGCGCAGCAGGACCACGCCCACACGATCAGTCCCGTGCGGGCGGCAGAGAACAAAGGAATGAATGACGTCTGAAGACAAGGAGCGTCGCAACGCGATGCTCGACCGTGTGCTCTCCCGAGGCGCCCAGGCCCTGGACGATCACGACACCACCCGCGAGGACGACCAGTTCGACCTCGCCGAGCGTGCCGCACTCACCCGTGTGGCCGGACTCTCCACCGAACTCGAAGACATCACCGAGGTCGAATACCGCCAGGTCCGACTCGAACGCGTCGTGCTCGCCGGCATCTGGAACACCACTCAGGCCGAAGCCGAGAACTCGATCCGTGAGCTCGCGGCGCTGGCCGAAACCGCCGGTTCGGACGTCCTCGACGCGCTCATCCAACGCCGTGACAAACCGGACCCCGGCACCTACCTCGGCAAAGGCAAGGCGAACGAACTCGCCGAGATCGTCGCCTCCGTCGGCGCCGACACCGTGATCATCGACTCCGAGCTCGCCCCCAGCCAGCGTCGCGGCCTCGAGGACGTCATCAAGGTCAAGGTCGTCGACCGTGTCGCCCTCATCCTCGACATCTTCGCCCAGCATGCGAAATCCCGTGAAGGCAAGGCCCAGGTCGAACTCGCCCAACTCGAATACCTCCTGCCGCGCCTGCGCGGTTGGGGCGAGTCGCTGTCCCGGCAGGCCGGCGGTCGTGTCGCCGGCGGTGCCGGAATCGGCTCCCGCGGACCCGGTGAGACGAAGATCGAACTCGACCGCCGCCGCATCCGCACCCGCATGTCCAAACTGCGCCGTGAGATCGCCGCAATGGCCCCGTCACGGGAGACGAAGCGGAAGAACCGCGCCCGCCACCATGTGCCCTCGGCCGCGATCGTCGGATACACGAACGCGGGCAAGTCCTCCCTGCTCAACCGGCTCACCGATGCCGAGGTGATGGTGCAGAACGCGCTGTTCGCCACCCTCGACCCGACCGTCCGACAGGCGAAGACCGCCGACGGCATCGTCTTCACCTACACCGACACCGTCGGTTTCGTCCGCAACCTGCCCCACCAGCTCGTCGAAGCCTTCCGCTCGACGCTCGAGGAGGCCGCCGGTTCGGATCTGCTCCTCCACGTCGTCGACGCCTCCCACCCGGACCCGCACGGGCAGATCCACGCCGTGCGCGAAGTCCTCAAAGACGTCGAGACCGGGGACATCCCCGAACTCCTCGTGTTCAACAAGTCCGATCTCGCCGAGGAGGCCGTGATCACCGGTCTGCGCGCGGAATATCCGAAGGCGCAGTTCGTCTCGGCCGTGACGAGGGAAGGCATCGACGCCCTCGTCGAGGCCATCGAGAGTCGGCTTCCCGCCCCGGACATCGACATGACGCTGCTCGTCCCCTATGAACGCGGCGACCTCGTGTCGAAGATCTACGCCCTGGGCACCGTCGAACACGAATCCCACGGGTCCGAAGGCACGAGCCTGCAGGTGAAGGTGCCGGCCGAAATCGTCGACGAGCTGCGTGAGTTCCAGCGTCCGGACCTGGTCATCGACGAGTGAAGGCTGTCGACGACCTCCTCGAATCCGCCGTTGGGGCCATCGGCGGATCGCCCAGGCAGGGTCAGCAGGATATGGCTCAAGCGGTCGCCTCGGCGGTCGACAAAGGCATCCACCTGCTCGTGCAGGCCGGCACCGGCACGGGCAAGTCCCTGGCCTACCTCGTGCCGGCGGCCGAATACGTCAATCGCACCGGCGGGAAGGTCGTCGTATCGACAGCGACCCTGGCGCTGCAGACGCAGATCATCCACCGTGACCTGCCGCGTCTGTTCAAAGCCGTGAAGAAGGACCTCGACCCGCTGCCGAGGGCCGCTCTGCTCAAGGGCCGACGGAACTATGTATGCAAGCACAAGCTCTCCGGCGGGTACCCCGACGAAGGCGAAGGAATGCTCTTCGACCTCGGTGCTGACGCCGAGGCGGGACGCAAACCGGCCGAACGCTCCGGCCTGGGCGAGGAGATCCAGAGGATCCGCACCTGGGAGAAGACCACAGACACCGGTGACCGTGATGACCTCATGCCCGGTGTCAGCGACCGCGCCTGGTCGCAGGTGTCCGTCAACGCCTTCGACTGCCTCGGATCGAACTGCCCCCTGTTCACCGAATGCTTCGCTGAGATCGCCCGGAACAAGGCCGCCGAGGCGGACATCGTCGTGACCAACCATGCGCTGCTGGCCATCGACGCCTTCGGCGAATCGAACGTGCTGCCCGAACACGATGTCATCATCATCGACGAGGCCCACGAGCTCAAGGACCGGGTGACCAACGCCCTGTCCGGGCAGATCAACACGAGCATGCTCTCGGCCGCGACGAGTTCGGTGCGCAAACACACCACCGTCCAGGACGGGGTCGTCTCCCTTCTCGACTCCGCTGCGGCGGCACTCGAACGCGCACAGTCCTCGGTGCCCGAAGGACTCATCCTCCATATGAGCGAAGCCCTCGGGCTGGCATTGACGCAGATCCGCGACTCCGCCCGACAGATCATCAACGACATCGGAGGCAAGACCGAAGACGCCGATGCCGGCCGGCAGATGGCCAAGGCCCGGTGTCAGGAGATCTTCGAACTCGCCGAACGCTTCTGCGATCCGGGCAAGAACGACGTCATCTGGCTCTCGCGGTCGACATTCCGGGAGAAGGAGACGACGAACCTCGTCGTCGCACCCCTGAGTGTGGCCGGGACCATGCGCTCGGGCATCTTCGAAGAGTCCACCGTCGTGGCCACCTCGGCGACTCTGTCCTTGGGCGGGAACTTCGACGCGGTCGCCGCATCCTTGGGACTCTTCGGCCCCGACGCCCCGAAATGGGACAGCCTCGACGTCGGCTCGCCCTTCGACTACGGCAGACAGGGCATCCTCTACGTCGCCTCCCACCTGCCCAAACCCGGACGCAGCGGCCTGAGCGACGAAGCGCTCACCGAACTCGAAGAGCTCGTCAGAGCCTCGAACGGCGGGGCACTGGGACTGTTCTCCTCTCGGGCGGCGGCCAATGCCGCAGCCGAACACCTGCGGGAGAAATTCGATTTTCCGATCCTGCTCCAAGGAGATGACGGCCTGCCCGCACTCGTCTCCCAATTCACCGCCGATGACCAGACCTGCCTGTTCGGCACCATGTCACTCTGGCAGGGAGTCGACGTGCCGGGCCGGACGAACCGGCTGGTCATCATCGACCGGCTGCCGTTCCCGCGCCCCGACGACCCGCTCATGCAGGCCCGCGCGCGGGATGCCGATCAGCGGGGTGTCAACGGCTTCATGGCCGTCTCCGCCACACATGCCGCGCTGCGTCTGGCACAGGGAGCGGGTCGGCTCATCCGCTCGACCAAGGACAGGGGAGTGGTGGCCGTGCTCGATTCGCGGCTGCGTTCGGCCCGGTACTCCGGCTTCCTCGTCAACTCGATGCCGCGGATGTGGCCGACGACGAACGCTCAGCTCGTGCGCACGAGCCTGGCCCGCCTCGCCGAGTCCGAAACGGAATGACTAGGCACTGCGCCTCGACGACCGATCGCTCCGCCTGAATGGCAGAACGCCTGCGACCGATCCGGTCGCAGGCGTTCTGTGTTCGAGCGTTGAGTGCCGGGGCCGCCGGCAGTGTGCTCAGAGGCGGCGGATGACAGCGACGACGAGCCCCATGATCTGGGCGTAGGTGCCGTCGATCGGCTCATAGTTCTCGTTCTGCGGCATCAGCCACTGCTCACCCGCCTTGCGCTTGAGCGTCTTCACGGTCGCCTCGCCGTCGAGCAGCGCCGCAACGATCTGGCCGTTGTCCGCGGTGTGCTGCTTGCGCACGACCACCCAGTCGTCGTGGCAGATGGCGGCTTCGATCATCGAATCGCCGACGACCTTGAGCAGGAACATCTCACCGGAGCCGACGACCTGCGTCGGCAGCGAGAAGATGTCATCGACTTCCTGTTCGGCGAGGATCGGGCCACCGGCGGCGATCCGTCCGACGACCGGCACCTGCACGGTGTTGTTGGCAAGCTCTTCGAACTTCGCCCGCTCCGCCTCTTCCTCTTCGAACGGATTGACGACCTCGATGGCGCGCGGGCGCTTCGGATCGCGGCGGACATAACCGAGACGTTCGAGCTGGGAGAGCTGGTGGGCCACGCTCGAGAGCGAAGCGAGTCCGGCGGCCTTGCCGATCTCGCGCATGCTCGGCGGGTAGCCGTTGGTCACGACAGCGCGTTCGATGGTTTCGAGCACGAGACGCTGACGTGGGGTGAGGCGGAAGTCGTCTTCGCCGGTCGAACCCTCAGGGATCTGAATCTCGTCGTCATCGCTGCGAGCGGCAGCGATCTCACTGGCAACATCTTCGTTGCGAGGCCGGCCTCTGCCTCGTTTGTTCTGAACCATTGCTCGTTCCCCTTCGTTCTATTCCCTGCCGCTGGACGCCGTGATCTCCGCTTCGAAGATACTCGTGTCAGTGCCGGCTGAGATGGTTCTGACAGATCAATCAACAACGCTGGTTCCCTCTCATTGTCGCATAGATGTTCGAGTTGGACTGGACATTTGTTCGATTGGCATGTTGAATAGAACAGACGTTCTACCGATTGCTGGTGGAATCGTACGAATGAAAGAGGTAATGCGATGTCTGCACAGAACACCGGGCTGCGCCTGACCACTCGTGGACGCCAGGCGGTTCGCCTTCTCCGGACCCTGCTCATTGCTCTCGTCGTCATCGGCGGAGCGCTCCTCCTCGCCACCCAGTCGTTCTCGGCCGCAGCGGTCGCCGAACCGGAATCCGAGAGCATCGGCATCGAAGCCGACGCGGTCGTCGTCGGTGAAGGCGAGTCGCTGTGGACCGTGGCCTCGAGCCTCGGACTTGATCGCGATACCCGCGATGTCGTGGCCGATATCGTCGACATCAACCATCTGACGACTCCGACCGTCCACCCTGGCCAGACCCTCGACGTCCCCGTCCGCTGAGGGCCGGCCGGGTGAGACCGGCAGCCGCGCAGCGTGGCAACGTGCGAGGTCGCCGGGGAGCTGCTTTCGGCCGCATCGGGCCGGAGCTCCGATGTCGGATCTCGAGGCTCGACCCGCCGCCGGAGCGGTGGGAGTCTCTCGGTAGACTGATCGCGTGGGAAACATCGAATCTTTGCCAGTGCGTGCCGACCTCGTCGGGCTCAAGCCCTACGGGGCTCCGCACCTCGACGTGCCGGTCCAGCTCAACGTCAATGAGAACGCCTATCCGCTCCCGGACGTCGTCGTCGACAGCATGCGTGCCGCCGTCAACAATCACTTCTCCGGGCTCAACCGCTACCCGGACCGGGAATTCACTGCGCTGCGCGAACACCTCGTCACCTATCTCAACGGTGTCAACGAACGCGCAGGAGACACAGTCGCACTCGAACCCGGCATGATCTGGGCAGCCAACGGTTCGAACGAAGTCCTCAGCCACATCGTCCAGGCCTTCGGCGGCCCGGGCCGCACCGTCCTCGGCTTCACCCCGTCCTACTCCATGCATCCGCTCATCACGACCGGGACCGGAGCCGAATGGAGGCACGTCGACCGCAGGGACGACTTCACCCTCGACGCTGAGACCGTCGCCGCCGAGGTCGCACGGGTCGACCCCGATATCGTCTTCCTCTGCACCCCGAACAACCCGACAGGCACCTCGATCGGCCTCGACGTCATCGACGCCGCCTACGAGAACTGTTCGGGCATCGTCATCGTCGATGAGGCCTACGCGGAATTCTCCCGCCCGGCCGCATCCTCGGCGATGACCCTGCTCGACGGCCGTCCGCGCCTCGTCGTGTCCCGCACCATGAGCAAGGCCTTCGCCTGTGCCGGGCTGCGCTTGGGCTATGCCATCGCCGCCCCCGAACTCATCGACACCCTCCGCCTTGTCCGTCTGCCCTACCACCTGTCCGAGGTCACACAGGTCCTTGCCTGCACCGCCCTCGAACACGCCGACGTGCTGCTCGGCAACGTCGACCGGCTCATCGACTCCCGCAACCGCATGTCGGAGCATCTCGCTGAAGTCGGCTTCACCGTCCACGACAGCGATTCGAACTTCGTGCTCTTCGGCAACATCTCCTCACCGGCACGACTGTGGCAGGAGCTGCTCGACCGCGGCGTGCTCATCCGCGACATCGGCATCGCCGGCCACGCCCGCGTCAACGCCGGCACCGAGGATGAGACCGACGCGTTCCTTCGCGCCATCGATGAGATCCTCGCCGAGTCCCCGGACATCCTCGCCGAACGACCGACGTCTCCGCCCAGCTCAACGGCTCCCAGCTCAACGACTTCCAGCTCGGCTCCCTCCGGCTCAGCTCCGTCATCCTCCGCCCCGACGAAAGGCACACCATGAGGCAGGCCCAGAACTCACGCACCACCTCCGAGTCCACGGTGTCCGTGTCCGTCGACCTCGACGGCACCGGCACCTCGAACATCTCGACCAGCGTGCCGTTCTTCGACCATATGCTCACCGCCCTGGCGAAGCACTCGATGATCGACCTCGACGTGACCGCCACCGGCGACACCCACATCGATGTCCACCACACCGTCGAAGACACGTCGATCGTGCTCGGCCAGACCCTGCGCGAAGCCCTCGGCGACAAGATCGGCATCCGTCGCTACGGCTTCGCCGCGGTTCCACTCGACGAAGCCCTGGCCCAGTGTGTCGTCGACGTCTCCGGTCGCCCCTACTTCGTCCACGCAGGCGAACCCGACGGTCAGCAGTACCACCTCATCGGCGGTCACTTCACCGGTTCGATGACCTCCCACTCGCTCGAATCCATCGCCTTCCACGGCGGACTGACCGTCCACCTCGACCTCGTGCGCGGTCGCGACCCGCACCACATCGTCGAAGCCCAGTTCAAGGCCTTCGCCCGTGCCCTGCGCGAAGCCGTGGAAGAAGACCCCCGCAGCAATTCCGTTCCCAGCACCAAGGGAGTCCTGTGAGCACGACCGTTCTCGTGACCCCCTTCGGGGTCGCCCAGCAGCTGGCCGCAGCCTGCGTGCTGTCGAACATCCACGGCACCATCGTTCCGATCGGGGAGTTCACCGGAATCGTCCTCGCCGACACCGATGTGCAGGCCGGCAACGAGGCGGCTGCCGCGATCTCGAAGCTCGCCGGCAAACATGAGGTCCTCCTCCTCGTCCGCAGTGAAGAGCAGATCGATGCCGGACATTACCGTCACGGCAACCGCGAATCCGATGTTCCCGCCGGGCTGGCTCTGAAGAACCTGCCCGATGTGCTCGAAGGTCTCCTGCTCGAAACCGTCGCCGCCGAAGACGTCGACGGCAATATCCCGACGAGTTCGATGACGAAGCTGCAGGCCAGCGCCGCCACCATGACGCCGGGACGTGCCGCGGTGGCCCGCACCGCGCTGCTGTGGATCGTCGCCGCGGTCCTCGCCGGTCTCGTCGCTGCCTTCGGCGTCGCATTGGGCCTCGGCGGCAACACCGTCGCCTGGGTCGTCGCCGTCTTCGGTTCCATCGTCCTCGGATTCTCCCTGTGGCGGATCTGGTCGGTGCTGAGTAAGGGCGCGAAGCAATGACGACGGTCGCGGTCCTCGACTACGGCGCCGGAAACGTCCGCTCCGCTGTGCGCGCGGCCGCTGCCGCCGGCGCCGAGGTGACACTGACGGCCGACCACGACGTCATCAACGACTCCGATGGTCTCCTCGTCCCCGGCGTCGGTGCCTTCTCCGCCGTCATGACGGGACTGCAGAACGTCGGGGGAGTCGAACTCATCCGGACCCGCCATGCACAGGGCCGTCCGCTGCTGGGCATCTGCGTGGGCCTGCAGGTGTTCTTCGCCCGAGGCGAGGAGCACGGCGTGCAGACCGACGGCATCGGCCTGTGGCCGGGAGCCGTCACCGGCCTCAGGGCCCCGGTCGTTCCCCACATGGGCTGGTCGCAGGTCTCCGCGCCGGAGGATTCGCAGATGTTCGCCGGCATCCGCGAGGAGCGCTTCTACTTCGTCCACTCCTATGCCGCGACCCAGCCGCCTCCCGGCACCAAGGTGACCACGGCCCGACACGGCAGCGACTTCATCGCCGCCGTCGAAGACGACACCACCTGGGCGGCCCAATTCCATCCGGAGAAATCCGCCGAAGCGGGAGCGCAGCTGCTGCGCAACTGGATCGGCACGTTCTCGTAGAGCCCCGCTCAGTTCCTGACCGAGCGCACCGACTAGCATTGCCCGAAACCCCTGGCACCCTTCGCAGAAAGGTCACAATGACAGAGACCCCGAACAAGCTCGTCCTCCTTCCCGCAGTCGACGTCGCCGACGGCAAAGCCGTCCGCCTCGTCCAGGGTGAAGCCGGCACCGAAACCGACTACGGCTCACCCATCGACGCGGCTCAGGACTTCGAGAGCAGGGGAGCCGAGTGGATCCACCTCGTCGACCTCGATGCCGCCTTCGGCCGCGGTTCGAACTCGGACCTGCTCAACCAGGTCGTCAAAGCCGTGGGGATCAAGGTCGAACTCTCCGGCGGAATCCGCGACACCGAAAGCCTCGAGCGCGCACTCGACACCGGTGCCGAACGCGTGAACATCGGCACCGCGGCACTGGAGAACCCGGAGTGGACGGCTGAGATGATCTCCCGCTTCGGCGACCAGGTCGCCATCGGACTCGACGTCCGCGGCACGACGCTGGCCGCCCGCGGCTGGACGCAGGACGGCGGAGACCTCTACGAAGTCCTGGAGACCCTCGAAGCGGCCGGCTGCTCTCGCTACGTCGTCACCGATGTCCGCAAGGACGGCACCCTGCAGGGCCCCAACGTCGAACTGCTCAAGTCCCTGGCCGAGAAGACCGAGACCCCGATCGTCGCCTCCGGCGGTGTCTCCAGCCTCGACGATCTGCGCGCCCTGCGTGAGCTCGTGCCCTTCGGCGTCGACTCGGCGATCGTGGGCAAGGCACTCTACGCCGGCAAGTTCACTCTGGAAGAGGCCCTCGACGTCGCAGGACGATGAACCGGTGAGCACACACTCGCACGGTCCAGAGGACTCCCATCAGCCCACGGACTCGGCCGGACAGGCCTGGGCCGGGCGGGAACTCAAACCCAACCCGTTCTCCGGGGACTCCGGACTGGCCGACACCGCACTGCTGGAAGCGTTGAACCAGGTCGCACAAACGCCCCTGGAACCCGCCGCACACCAGCAGGTCGTCACGGCACTGTCCGGGGCCCGACTCTACGCCCCGATCGTGCCGATGGTCGTCGACCAGGAGGTCGGAGAGAACGGGCTCATGGCCGACAACTCTTCGGAGATGGCGATGGTCCGCCTCCAGGCCGAGGACGGACGCGAGTGCACGCCCGGCTTCTCCGGCATTCCGCCGCTGACCGCCTGGCATCCGGATGCCCGCCCCGTGCCGATCGAATCCGAACGGCTCGTGCTCGGTGCGATCGAGGCCGAATCCCAGCTCGTCGTCCTCGACCCGGGAGCCGAGCCCTCCTTCCTGCTGCGCCGGCCGGCCATGTTCGCCTTCGTCCAGTCCCAGCCCTGGACCCCATCCTGGGCCGACGCCGAGGTGGCCCGGCGTCTGCGTGCCATCGCCGAGTCGTTTCCGTGGCTGGCTCGGCTGGGCGTCAGCCCCGGCAGCAACTCCGTCCACCTCGCAGGACCGGAGCTCGGCATCACCCTCGGCGTCGAATCCGAGGTGCCGCAGGAAGAGGTGCGCCGGTTCCAGGAGACCGTCGCCGCCGACGAGGAACTCGTCGCGAAGATCGACTCCCTCGCCATCCGCATCATCGAAGCCTGAGACTCACTGAACCCCGGCACCGACGAGGCCCCGACGGCCACCGGATCATGCGGTGCCGCCTCGGCGGATTCGGACATGACGGGATCGGAAATGACGGAATCGGGTGTGCCACAACGGCAAGACACCTATGCTTACAGCCATGAGTGGATTCCGTGATCTCAATCACCCGACCGCACCGGACGAGAGCTACCTCGACCAGATGGCCCACCAGACCCGGATTCGGGCCGAAGCGGCCGCCGACTGGGACTCGGACTTCGCCGGTGCCCCGGAGACGAGCCGCACCGGAATCGCCGCAGGCCTCGACGCCGCACAGAGCGAGCTGACGGACCTGCTCCACACGATCCATACGCTGGCCGAGACCGCCTTCGTCGAATTCGAATCCGTCGCCGCAATCGCCTCGGTGCTGGACAAGCACGGCATCGACGTCGAGACGGGACTGTACGGGGTCGAGACGACGCTGCGGGCCACGACCGGTTCCGGGCAGGGGCGGACCATTGCGATCCTCGCCGAATACGATGCCCTGCCCGAGATCGGACACGCCTGCGGACACAACATCATCGCCACCGCGGGGGTCGGCGCCTTCCTCGCACTCCACGCACTGTATGAGAAGGATCCCGAGGCTGTGCCGGGCACCGTCGTGCTGCTGGGCACCCCGGCAGAAGAGGGGCACTCGGGCAAGGAGGTCATGGCCCGGGCCGGTGCCTTCGACGGTCTCGATGCGGCGATCATGGTCCACGGCTACGGTTACGACTGCGCCGACCAGGTGTGGTTGGGACGGCGACTGCTCACCGTCACCTACTCCGGCATCGCAGCCCACGCCTCGGCGCAGCCGTTCATGGGCCGCAACGCCCTCGACGCGGCGAACCTCTTCTACCAGGGACTCGGCCTGCTGCGGCAGCAGATGCCCCCGATCTCGCGCCTGCACGCCGTGATCACCGACGGCGGCACCCGACCGTCGATCATCACCGAGGCCGCCACGGTCCAGTGCTACGTCCGGTCGAAGTTCCCAGAAACGCTCAAGGAGCTCTCGGACCGGGTCGAAGACGCCGCGCAGGGTGCTGCACTGATGACCGGCACCGGAGTCGACGTCGCCTGGGACGAACACCCGCCGTCGCTGCCCGTGCGCGCGAACTCGGCGCTGACCCGACGTTGGGCAGAGCACGAACAGGCCCGCGGGCGGTCTCCGCTTCCCCGCGGTGTCCTCGACGAGTCGATCGCCGCATCCACAGACTTCGGCAACGTCTCCTACCGGATCCCCGGCATTCACCCGCTCATCAAGACCGCCGACGCCGAGGTGGCCCTGCACACCCGTGAATTCGCCGAAGCCGCGAAGACCCCGGCCGCAGAGTCAGCAGCGAGCGACGCGGCCTATGGACTGGCGTGTACGGCCCTGGACTTCCTCGTCGACGACGACCTGGCCGCCGAAGTCGCCGAAGAGTTCGCCCGAGATGGGGGAGCCATCGACGTCGAGAACTACTTCGCCTGATCGCCTGAGGACTCTGACCACCGCAAGAAAGAGAGCATCCATGTCAACGACGACACAGGGCAAGGTCGGCATCGGGCAGCGACTGCTGGACTGGGTCGAGAACGTCGGCAACAAGCTGCCGGAGCCCTTCACCCTCTTCCTCGGTCTGTTCATCATCACCGGGCTGGTCTCGACGGCGATGGCGATGGCCGGGGTCTCGGTCACCATCCCCGGCGATGACGAGACCATCGCGATCAAAGGACTGTTCACCGGTGAGGGGCTGTCGTGGCTGACGACGACGATGGGGGAGAACTACCTCGGATTCCCGCCGCTGGCCACCGTGCTGCCGATCCTCTTGGCCGTCGGTGTCGCTGAGAAGTCGGGAATGCTCGCCGCGGCCGTGCGCATCGCCTTCGGCAGGAGTCCACGCTGGCTGCTGCCCTATGCCGTCGGGTTCGTCGGAGTCACCGGGTCGATCATGTCCGACTCTGCGTTCATCATCATCCCGCCCTTGGCCGCGCTCGTGTTCAAAGCCGCCGGTCGCCACCCGATGGCCGGGCTCATCGGCGGATTCGCCGCCACCGGTGCCGGATATTCGACGTCGATCGTGCCGACGAGCCTCGATGCGCTGTTCGCCGGCATCACCACCTCGGTGATGGACACCCTGCCGAACACCGACTTCACGGCCGTCAACCCCGTGTCGAACTACTACTTCAACATCGCGTCGTCGATCGTGCTGGCCATCGTCGCCGGATTCATCATCGACCGTCTCATCGAACCGAACATGATCCGCCGAGGCGTCCCCCGCGAATACGCGAATGCAGGAGCTCAGGGGCTGGCGAAAGAGTATCGAGCGGACAACCCGTACGGCGAATCCGGGAGTGCAGGCGGTGGCGGAGCCGAAGACGAAGATTCCGAGATCAGGGCCGAACTCGAACCGCAGGAGAAGCGGGGTCTGATCTGGGCTGTTCTCGCAGCGCTGCTGCTGACCGCGCTGATCCTGTTCTCCGTGCTCATCCCGAACTCGCCGTGGCGCAACGAGGACGGCGGATTCCTGCCGGAGTCACCGCTGCTGTCATCGATCGTGTTCATCGTCTTCGCCTACTTCATGCTCATGGGAGTCGTCTACGGATTCGCCGTGCGCACCGTGCGGTCGATGAACGATCTGGTGAGGATGATGAGTCAGTCGATTATCGACATGATGTCATTCCTCATCCTTGCGTTCATCCTCGGCCAGTTCATCGCTCTGTTCAATTGGACGGGCATCGGTTCGTGGATCGCTGTGGCCGGTGCCTCGGGGCTCGAGGCGATCGGGCTGACAGGGTTTGCCGCGGTCATCGGCTTCATGCTCCTGGCCAGCGTGCTCAACCTGTTCATCATCTCCGGCTCATCCATGTGGACTCTCATGGCCGCGGTGTTCGTGCCCCTGTTCACCCTGCTCGGATACGAACCCGCGTTCATCCAGGCCGGCTTCCGCGTCGGAGATTCAGCCACTCAGGTCATCACCCCGCTCAACCCGTACATGATCGTCCTCCTCGGCCTCGTCCGCCGCTACGAGCCGAGCGCGGGGCTGGGCACCGTGATCTCGCGAATGTTCCCATTCGTCATCCCGTTCTGGCTCGCGTGGGCTGCGCTGTTGGCCATCTGGTACTTCTTCGACCTGCCGCTGGGACCGGGCAATGGGATCTTCCTCAACTAGGGCGCACCGGGTAGTGCTCACAGCATCTGCCGCACGCCGTCGCGCCAATCGGTGATCGGGACCGCGTCGGCCAAGGTGCCCGGTTCGATGACGCAGGGTTCGTACCAGATGGGGGCCAGCTGGTTGAGCTCATAGAAGGAGCGTTCGAACGCACCGACGGCCCTGGTCACCCAGCGCGGCACCGGGACCGGACGCTTGTGCTTCTGCCCCAGAACGTCCGCGGTGAAATCAGCGATCTCAGTGAGAGTCGGATTCGAGGCCGGTGCGATGCGCAGCTGATGCGTCCCCGCGGGGACGGTCGTCAGATCCTCTGCCGCCTGGATCATTGCGGCCGCGTGATCGGCGATGACGGTGATTCCATGAGGGACATCTGTCCGTGCCGGGACCAGGGCGCGGCGCCCCTTGGAGATCGGCTCGGTGATGCACATCCGCACGACCGATGACCACTTCTCTGCGGTTCTGCCGAGCAGATCCCCGGCGATGACACTGGCAGACGTCGCAGAATGAGCGGAGCGAGCCTCGAGGAGCCGCTGCCGGATTCGGCCTTTGTCTTCGACAGGAGCGAAGGGTGAGGTCTCGGTGATCGGTCGGGTGAGGCCGGTGAAGGCGTATACCGATTCGGGGAAGACGACGGGGATGCTCAGTTCGGCGGCGGTGTCGAGGACCGCCTGATCCAGCCGCGGGAGGACCTGTTCCCATTTCCGGCTGTCATAGGGGGCATGAGCGCAGGCGAAGATCACATCGACGCCCTCCGCAGCCTGAGCCAGCTGCGAACGGTCCGTGGCGTCGGCCCTGATATGCGCGGGAGCGGGACTGGGTGCCGGTGCCCCAACGGTCACGGCCTGCTGTGCACGGCCACCCGAGCGCGTGGCGATGCGCACGGTGACCCCTGAGCCGATGAGTTGGGCGGCGATCTCCGAACCGATCTGGCCGTTGCCGATGACGAGTGCTTGCTTCATGACGGGTCCTTTCCGATGACCTCGAATCAAATTGAGAGAGCGGTGATCTCGAAAAATCAGCGTAGACCTCAAGGCGGTTCAATTCAAGAGCAGTGCTCACAATTGTTATCTCTGTTCTCGGATCGTAGAGTGGATCCATGACTGAGACGACCCCACGCCAGCGCGCTCGCGTCGAGACCGAAGCGCAGATCACACGCATCGGCAACCGGATGATCGACGAAGACGGGGTCGACGGCCTGTCTCTGAGGGCGATCGCCCGCGAGCTCGGTGTCGTCTCGAGCGCGGTCTACCGCTATGTGAAGAGCCGCGATGAGCTGCTGACGATCCTCATCCGTGACGCTTTCACCCAGATCGCCGACACCGTCGATGAGGCTCTGGCAGAGCAGCGGAACGTGGAGACTCTGGCGCTGTCGATGCTCGCCTGGGCGCGGAGGTATCCGAACCGCTGGGCGCTCATCTACGGCACTCCGATCGCCGACTATGAGGCCCCACGGGAAGAGACCGTGGTGCCGGGAACACGAATCATGGTCGCCCTGGCATCCCTGGTGGCGGAATCCCGCAATGATTTCGAGGTTGCCAGCCGGGCCGGACAGGTGCAGGGCACCTCGGGTGTCGAAGTGCGGAAACCGAGCGCGACGCTCAAGCCGCTGCGACAAGGGTTCGAAGAGCTCGGGCTCGGCTACGACGATTCCGTCATTCTGGAGACCGTCACGATCTGGGTCGGCATCGTCGGGCTCATCAATGCCTTGCGGTTCGGTCAGTTCGGGCCGGGATTCGATGACGTCGAAGACAACCTCATGTCCGCGGTGGTCGGCCGCCTCGGCGAGTGAGGATGCGACAGCGGCCCCCGATCGATGATCGAGGGCCGCTGGATCAGCTATTGGCGGGGGAGTGGGGTCAGCGGACGGGGCCGGTGAACTTCTCTCCGGGGCCTTCGCCGGGGGCGTCGGGAATCTCCGAGGCCTCACGGAAGGCCAGCTGCAGACTGCGCAGTCCATCGCGCAGCGGGCGGGCGTGGTGATCGCCGATCACCGTGGCGGCGCCGGTGATGAAGCCGGCCAGCGCCGTGATGAGCTTACGGGCCTCATCGAGGTCCTTGAGGTCGGACCCGGGGCCGTCCGGTCCGTCGTCGGCGAGGCCGCACTTGATGGCGGCGGCGGACATGAGATGGACGGCGCTGGAGGTGATGACCTCGACGGCGGGAACCTCGGCGATATCGCGGGTGACTTCGGCGACCGCCTCGGCGGGAACGGATTCTTCAGAACTCATGCCATAAGCTTGACATATAAATCAACGCGGCGATCACACCAGGGTCTCGATGTGCGAAGAGTCATGAAGCGTAGTACACTGGTAGCTGGTGCGAAGCGGAGTCTGACTCCCACCTTGATCGCGAAGAGCGATCGGGTCCAAAGATCTCTCCCGCGGACGACTGTCCGCATGGGTTGCAGATCGAGGTGTATTCACCGAAGACGTACGGTTGACCGTACTGCTCGTGTGTGCAGGCTCCCTTGGCATGTGTCAACGGGAGCCTTTTTCGTTGCCACGACCACATTTGAGCAAAAGGAGTGAACACATCAGCGAGACGCGCATCAATGACCGGATTCGGGTTCCCGAGGTCCGGTTGGTCGGACCCAATGGTGAACAGGTCGGTATCGTTGCCATTCGCAAGGCACTCGATCTCGCCCGTGAGGCGGATCTCGATCTCGTCGAGGTAGCCCCGCAGGCGAAGCCACCCGTAGCCAAGCTCATGGACTACGGAAAATTCAAGTACGAATCTGCTCAGAAGGCCAGGGAAGCTCGGAAGAACCAGGCAAACACTGCGCTGAAGGAGATCCGCTTCCGTCTCAAGATCGACGAACACGATTACGAGACGAAGAAGGGCCACGTCACCCGCTTCCTCGAAGGCGGCGACAAGGTCAAGGTCATGATCATGTTCCGCGGACGTGAGCAGTCCCGCCCGGAAATGGGCATCAAGCTGCTCAACCGCTTGGCCGAAGATGTGTCGGACCTCGGCACCGTCGAATCCTCCCCGCGAGTCGACGGACGCAACATGGTGATGGTCATCGCCCCGCACAAATCAAAGTCTGACGCCAAGGCGGAGGCTCGCAAGGCATCGGCAGGTGCCAAGGGCAAGTCCGCTGAGGTGAAGTCCCGTCGCGATCGGGTTGCT
This sequence comes from Brevibacterium sp. S111, assembly GCF_004745075.1. Taxonomy (GTDB): domain Bacteria; phylum Actinomycetota; class Actinomycetes; order Actinomycetales; family Brevibacteriaceae; genus Brevibacterium. The sequence continues at coordinate 12,131 of NZ_RHFH01000006.1, read as the reverse complement.
GCAGAGAAGAACTCAGCTCAACCCGAGGCGTGAGCAAACAGGTAACGTCGCGTTCCAGGCCCCCTGGTCTGTGCGTGTGAAGTAGTTGCCGGCGGCCACCGCCGACAACGAATTGCAAAGGAGAACGGCACTATGCCGAAGCAGAAGACGAACAGCAGCGCCAAGAAGCGCATGCGCGTGACTGGCACTGGCAAGATCATGCGTGAAGGCGTGAACAACCAGCACAAGTTCGAGGGCAAGTCCTCGGGCCGCAAGCGCCGGGTGTCCACCGACCAGGTCATCACCGGTGGAGACCGCGCCATGGCCCGCAAGCTTCTGGGCAAGCTCAAGGGCAGGTGAGACCCCTTTCGGGTCTTCTTTCTCGGACGAGTCTCCGGGATCTCCCCGGGCAGCCGATCACCGGCTCCCACAGCTTGAACCAGAGTCCGGCACCGCCGGAAGATACGAACTTTTCAAAGGAGTAACACGTGGCACGTGTGAAGAGGGCGGTCAACGCCCACAAGAAGCGCCGGGTCATCCTCGACCGGGCAAGCGGCTACCGCGGACAGCGCTCGCGCCTGTACCGCAAGGCCAAAGAGCAGGTCATTCATTCGCTGGTCTACAGCTACCGTGACCGTCGCAAGCGCAAGGGGGACTTCCGTCGCCTCTGGATCCAGCGCATCAACGCCGGCGCCCGCGCCAACGGCATGACCTACAACCGTTTCATCCAGGGCCTCAAGGCCGCTGGAGTCGAGGTCGACCGTCGCATGCTCGCTGAACTCGCCGTCAACGACTCGGCCACCTTCGCGCACCTGGTCAAGGTCGCCAAGGACGCTCTTCCTGCTGACGTCAACGCAGCGAAGACCGACGCCGCCTGAGCAGCGTCACCTGAATACTCCAGTCACACTCGTGACTGATTGGTCACCTCGGTGACCGTCGACGGCCCCGAACTGACATGGTTCGGGGCCGTCGAGTCTGTTCGGGCCATCGCTCGCGCTCTAGGTCGGTTCGTGCCGGCCGCGGCACCGACCCGGCCTGGCTCCCTCCCGGCAAAGTTCTCGTATTCCAGCAGCTCCCTCCATCGACTCTTAGGACCACGCACGCATGAAGCTCCCTGACGTCATCTCCTCGCCGCAGTCGAAGCGGATCAAGAACGCCGCGAAGCTGCTCAAGCGTCGTGACCGCAAGGCCACGGGGCAGTTCCTCGTCGAGGGTCCGCAGGCCGTGCGTGAGGCATTGGCGCTGGCGGGCTCCGTGGTCGAGCTGTTCATCACCGAGGAAGCCGCCGAGGAGCATCCCGAATTCATGGCCTCGGCCAAACATGGGCGTCTGCAGTGCAGCATCGTCACCCCCGAGGTGCTCACCGAGCTGGCGACGACCGTGAACTCGCAGGGGGTCGTCGCCGTGTGCAAGACTCTCGATGTCGAGCTGACCTCGGTACTGAACAAGGAAGCGCAGCTTGTCGTCGTCCTCTCCCAGGTCCGCGACCCGGGCAACGCCGGTACGATCATCCGACTGGCCGATGCCGCCGGCGCCGACGCTGTGGTGCTGACATCGTCGTCCGTTGATGCCTACAACGACAAAGTGGTGCGTTCAACTGCCGGCTCTCTCTTCCACATCCCCGTCGTCACCGGAGTCGGACTGTCCGAGGTCACTGAACTTGCGCGAGCCCGCGGCCTGCAGGTCCTCGCGGCCGACGCGAACGACGAGGCGCACGATCTTCACCACCCGTGGGATACCGGGCTTGACCTGACGGCGCGAACCACGTGGGTCTTCGGCAACGAAGCATGGGGGATGAGTGCCGACGATCTGGAGCTGTGCGATTCGTCTGTTGCCGTGCCGATCTACGGCTCGGCCGAGAGCCTCAATCTCGCGACCGCTGCGAGCGTGTGCATCTACGAGAGTGCGCGCAACCAACGGATGTGAGGTTTCGTGGGCGCGGCCATCTTTGCTGAGCCAGCGGCACTGTGGAACAGATAATTGAGCCTGGCTCAACGGCCGCACGGTTTTGAGCGCCTCGTTCAACGGTGAATCAGGTTTTCGATACGAGCTAGCATCGAAAACCTGATTCGTGGTTGAACGAGCCCGGTCGTCCCGTCCGCAGCTTGCCGGGGAGGAAGCGCATATTCGGCCACGTTGGGCGACGAAGGCGCCTGATTTTCTGACCCTGTGCGCACGAGTCGGGGGTTGTCCACAGCCCCTTGCGCCGCCCTTGCCTGTCTGCTGTGGCACGGCACATGCTGGTGAGCATGTTCATCTGCTTGAGTACCGCAGAACTCCAAGACGCCGGGTGGTCAACGCATCAGATCACCCACGCCTTGCGATGCTGTCTTCGACGTGTGCGCCACGGCATCTACGTTGTGTCAAAAGAGTGCAGGCACCCTGACCACGGTTACGTGGCAACTTTTGCCGCAGCGGCGGATGTCAATCTTCCAGTCGAAGAATCTGGGATGCGGAAGCGGGATGAGGACTTGCGCATCTTGGTCCGATCCTACGCTGGCCGTATGCCGCCCCGCTGCGTCTTATCTCATCGCAGCGCGTTGATCGTCCACGGGTTGCCCATCCCGTATCTCGACAAGGACAGCAGTCCGATGGCCGAAGCAATTCATCCGAAGTACGGAGTGCGCCATGCGACGATGCTGGTTCGGCGTCGAGACTTGGCGGAGTCGGACATCGTCGAGGTAGCTGGGATTCCGGTGACGTCAGTGTTGAGGACTCTCTCTGACATTGCACGAGACTACCCGTTGGCTTTTGCCGTGGCAGTCCTTGATGCCGCGGTGCATCGCGGGTTCACATCGGAACAAGCCATCATCAGGTATTGCGAGGCACATCCTCCGCGGACCTTGGCACGGAGAGTCGCTGACGCAGTGCACCTTATGAATGGCGGTCGCGAGTCGGTGTCGGAATCGATCTGTGCTGTCCGATTTGTTGAGTATTCGGTTCCGGGGTTCGAACCGCAAGTGGAGTTCTACGATGAGCAGGACCGTTTCATCGGCCGCACGGATTTCGCGAACAAGAAGGCAAGAGTCATCGCTGAGTTCGACGGCGAGGGGAAATACCATTTGCCGGGGAAGAACCCTCGGGATGAGATGGAGAAGGAACGTCGCCGAGAAAACAAGTTGCGGAATCTCGGTTACGCGGTTTTTCGCCTTCGCTGGCAGGATCTTTTCTCTGCGGACGTCTTTCTCAGGATCAAAGAGAGCGTCGAGCGGCGCAGCGCTCGCACCGGCTGATGTCGGAAGCGACCGATTCGGCGTCGTGGATCAACAGCCATTCAGACTATCGATGGTGCCTCGTATCGAAAACCTGAAAAGCTGTTGAACGAGACACTGCGAGCGTGCGCATCTGCGGGAGTGCTCGGAATCAGCGGGTGAGAGGTTCTGGGGGTGTGGCCTTTGCCGCTGAATTGGCGGCGCGCCAGATGAAAACGCAGCAGGCCAGGATGATGATCCACCCCGAAATGGCGAGCAGATGTCCCACGGTTCGCGGGAGCTCGAATGCTTCCACAGCGGCCAGAGCCGCCACGTGGCCGATCGCGACCACGGCCACGCCGTAGACATAAGGAGCAGCCGCCCGTTGGCCGCGTTCCCACGACTCGTCTGAGCTGAGAGTGTGCTTCGTCCGAATCCCGATTATCCGATTGCGACCGATCATTCTCCGAGCGATTCCCAGTTGCATAAGGACGCAGACAGCGGCAATGACCAGATAGCCGATCATCGGAGGGTAGAACACCTATCGATCACCTCCTGGAACGAAGCCGATTCGAAGCGGCGCATGCTGAGAGCACTCCTCCTGCAGTGTATCGGTCACGCAGCTGCAACGTCGGCCGAACAGGTGAGAACGCCCCGTGTCCGGCGAGCCAGATACGGTGAGCACATGACGACCGAACCTCCCCGCGCACCCAAGATCACCCTCGGCTCACTGACTCCCGGCTACCTCGGAGACCTTGGCGCAGAAGAATTCCTCGAAGGTATGGAATTCAACGATCTCGACCTCACCGAGGTTGACTCGGCACAGGCGACGTTCCTCGACTGCACGCTGACGCGAGTGAACTTCGGCCTAGCAGAGGCGCCGGCGAACCTGACGGGCGGGCGTTTCTCCGGAACACGGGTCGACGACTGTCGGGCCGACACGTGGACGATGCCACGAGGCAGCCTTCTGCACACGGAGATCCGAGGCACACGGATCGGCGCGGGGGTGACTCATGACAGCGTGTGGGAGAAGGTGCGATTTGAGAACTGTCGCATCTCGTATCTCAACCTGCGCGGGGCCACACTCACCGATGTCGAATTCCGGGACTGCGTCATCGACGAGATCGACCTGGACCGCGCCAAAGTCAATCGGGTCGCGTTTCCAGGGAGCAGTGTCGGTGCATTCCAATGCGAGGGAGCGACTCTCGGCAGTGTCGATATCCGTGGGCTGCAGCCGCACAAGATCTCCGGGGTGCACTCGCTGCGCGGAGCGACGATCGACGACACCCAGCTCATGCTCTTTGCCGACCTCTTCGCTCGGGAGCTCGGCATCACCGTGGAATGAGCATCCTGAGTATTCGTCCATGCGCGTCGTCCACGCTCGGACATGGGAATCGGTCTTGATTCAAAAAGAACACGCGAGCGTACAACAGCATTGCGTCGGACGTCCGAGGGCCGGAAGGCGGTCGCTGACCCTGCGTCCGAGTCTTGCAGCCATCAGCTGCTTCATCATGTCCATTGCTGGTTCTTGGCGAACTCGACCAGAGCCTGTGCGCGCTTCGGCGACGCGTGGTCAGAGGGCCAGATCACTTCGACGCCGACTGGCTCAACTGCCGGCTTGATCTCCTTGACGACCAGAGGATACCCCTCATAACTGGCAGTATTCGTCAGCCTCTGAACCAAGACGCCGTAGCCCAGTCCGCGACCGACAAGTGTTCTCACAACTTCGTAGCTGGTCGTTCGGTGACGGATCCTCGGCGCCAAACCTCGGTCGTGGAACATTCCCAGCGTGTGTTGGCTCGAAGGAGGAGAGTCGAGGAGGATCATGTCACGTTCGACGAGATCCTCCAGACGCACGGCCTCTCGAGCAGCGAAGGGATCATCTGCTGCCAGGATCACATGGGCAGGCTGTGCGAAGAGCCTCGCGTGGTTCGGCGTCCCCGGAATGAGCGTCTCGTAGACAAAAGCAACGTCGATCTCTCCAGACTCCAGAGTTCCGGTCAAGCGGTCCTGTGTGGTCTCGACTATTTCGAGACTTACTCGTGGGTGCTGCTTGCCGAAATCGTCGAGCAGTACGGGCAGAATCACCGGTGCCAGAGTCGGATAGCAACCGATGGTGATCGGACCGGCCAGTTCGCCATCGTGTGATCTGAGTTCACGCTCGAGTTCGTTCGCCTCGGAGATCAGGCGCGTGGCTCGGGCGGCCACCTGTCTTCCGGCGGCAGTGAGCACCAGTCCCTGAGCCTTCCTCCTCACGCACAGCTGTGCATCCATCTGATGTTCGAGCGCGGTGATCGAATCGGAGATTGCCGAGGAGGAGACATGCAGTTCCGCCGCCGCAGCCGAGATCGTACCCAGCCGGGCTGCGGTGAGGAGATAAGACAGTTGCCTCAGTGAATAGTTCGGGGCGTGATCAGAATGCATCTTCGTATTTCCGGATTAGTTCTCAGATTAATTCCGCTTTTCCTTTCATAGTACCCATCGCAGACTGGACTGTGAACACGATCACAGAGTGATCGCACCGACATAAGCTGTCGCAACGATGAGGAGATGATGATGACGTCAGGTCTTCACGAACACACCCGCAGGGCAGTCACCTCGGCACCGGTGGCGGACTGGGTGAAGATCCCGGAACTCTACGAGAATCCGTTTCCGATCTATGAACGGCTCCGTGCCGAAGGCGGAGTGCACTGGGTTCCTGCGGTCAACCGCTATCTGATCACCAGATATGAGGCCGTCAGCGCAACCGAACATGACCAGGACATCTTCTCCGCGAACGAAGAGGGCTCCCTGCAGATCCGCGCGATGGGCCATTCCATGCTCCGACGCGATGATCCCGAACATTATGAGCAGCGCCGAGCCTGGCAACCGGTGCTCAAGCCCGGTTACGTCAAACGCGTGTGGACATCTATGTACCGCGAAGTTGCCGAGGATCGTTTGGATCAACTCGTCGAAAAAGGCACTGATATCGACCTCATCTGGGACTTCGCCGCGCCCTTCGCAGCGGAGACCCTGCGTCGCATGCTCGGGCTGTACAACGCCGATCAGCTCGACCTGCAGCGCTGGTCGCAGACGATGATCGACGCCACTGGCAACTACGCGGACGACCCCGAAGTCTGGGCCAAAGGGGAGCGGTCGTTCAACGAGGTCGACGCGGCACTCGACGAAATGCTCGACTACCATCTCACCCACCGTGATGATTCGCTCATCTCGGGGCTCCTATCGATGCCGGGCGAAACCATGCCGATCGAGCAGATCCGGGCGAACATCAAGATGACCATCGGCGGGGGACTCAACGAGCCCCGCGATGCTCTCGGAGTTGCGGCGTTTGCCCTGTTCAACCACCCCGATCAGCGTGAGGCCGTCATGGCCAACCCGCAGCTGTGGCCAACTGTGTTCGAGGAGACCATTCGGTGGATCGCCCCCATCGGCATGTATTCCCGCCAAACCACCCAGGACACCGTCCTCGCGGGCACCCACCTGCCTGCAGGAGCGAAGCTCGGAATCTGCGTGCTCTCGGCCAATCGCGACGAAACCGTATGGGAACACGCCGATCGGTTCGACATCCATCGGGAAGCGAAACCGCATCTGGCCTTCAGCAAAGGAGTGCACGTGTGCCTGGGCAACTGGGCCGCAAGAGCCGAGATCGCCGAAGTGGCTCTTCCGCTCCTCTTCAACAGTCTTGAGGGATTGCGCGTCGATGAATCTCGTGAAACTGCGGTCGGAGGCTGGGTGTTCCGCGGCATGCTCAAACTCCCCGTGGCGTGGTCGAGCGCGCGGACAGAGCCCGACTACGGAAAGTCCGCCTATGGCCGAGCGGCCGCGACGAGTGACGATGCGGCTGGCCGGTCGCACGGACCCACGATCGCGATCATCGGTGCCGGACCGTCAGGCTGCTTCAGTGCGAAGGAGATACTGCGGCAGGTGCCCGGAGGCCGCGTCGACATCTTCGACAAGCTCCCTGTGCCATACGGGCTGCTGCGCTATGGAGTCGCGGCTGATCACCAGGGCACCAAATCCGTGACGAGTCAGTTCGACCGACTCTTCACCGATCCCCGAGTGAGATTCATCGGCAACACCGAACTGGGCATCGACGTGTCGATGGATGAGCTCAAGGAGAACTATGACAGCGTGGTCCTCGCCAGCGGGCTCTCCCTCGACCGTACCCTCGGCATCCCCGGAGACGACCTGCCCCAGGTGCACCGGGCAGGCAGGATCACCCGCCTGCTCAATGGGCACCCCGATGAGGAGCGGTCGGCGGTCGAACTGGGTAGGAGAATTGCCGTTGTCGGTCAGGGCAATGTCGCCATCGACATCGTCCGGCTGCTCACCTGTGCACGTGAGTCCCTGGTCGGCAGCGACATCGACGACACCATACATGGGCCGATGAGAGAATCGATCGCTCGCATCGACATCATCGGTCGTTCAGCATCGCGAACTGCGAAATTCGATCCGGTCATGATCCGTGAACTGGCTCGAGTTCCGGGGCTGACTCACACACTTCATGGTGTCGATCTGTCGACGGTTGCCGAGGGCAAGGACGCGAAGCTCGATGCCCTCCGTGACCTCGTCGAACCGGCAGAAAATACCCAATACCAAACAGGGCCAGCAGACGCGATCGAGATGCACTGGTGGTTCTCAAGCACACCCGATGCGATCACCGGTTCGATTTCCTCCGCTCGGCAGGTCGATGGGATCGACATCACCCATGACGGTGCGGCCGTTCACCTCGACGTGGATTCTGTCATCACCGCCATCGGCTTTGTCGGAGACCCGATGTCGATGGCGAAACAGGGCATCTGCCCGGCGACGCCGATCCCCGCAGACGGCAGGATCGACGAGAACCTTTTCGCCATCGGCTGGCTCAAGGGTGCCGGCCGCGGAACCATCCCCGACCAGCGCACAGACGCCAGGATCCTTGCTGCGACCATCGCCGCTGAGGTGAGCACCGGGTCGATCGCCACCGGTGCTCCAGGGCTCGACCCGGGGGAGACCGCCATCGATTTCGACGGTTGGCGCCGGATCGACCTCAAGGAGCGCCTCGGCGCCGGTGAAGGTCGCTGCCGAGCGAAGATCACCTCTCGTGAGGACCTGATGGCCACAGCTGAGGACACCGACCTCGACGACTATCTGCCGGACGCTGCGGCGAGCACGGTTGAGGGCCTGTCTCCCGGGATGCCGGTGACGATCCTGTTCGGCACGGAGTCCGGCAACGCTGAACTCGTCGCCGAGGAACTCGGCACGGTCCTGCGAGAGCTTCCCGAGGTGGAGGTCTCGGACCTGTCCGCGGTGTCACCGTCGGACCTGCAGCCGGAGAGATTCTATTTGCTCGTGTGCTCGACGTACGGCGACGGTGATGTCCCGAGCTCGGCCGCGCAATTCTACGATGAACTGCGCGACCTGCCCGTTGAGCTCGACGGCGTCAGATTCGCCGTGTTCGGGATGGGCGACGCCAGCTACACGAAGACATATTCGCGGGGCAGCGAACTGATGACAGAAGCGCTCGAGGCTCAGGGAGCGACTCGGCTTGGCGAATACGGTCGCCACGATGCCGGAGGGCCGGTACCGGCAACCGAAGCGGCCTGTGAGTGGGCAGAAGGAGTTCTGACGAATCTGTCCGAGACGCTCTCACCGGTCTGACCGGCTGTTCCAGCCCGGCGGCGGATGCCCCGACCGGATTTCAGTGTCTCGCCTGGGTGCCGATGTCGCACCACGGCTGTCGGTGACTCTGGACTGACAATTTCTAACCACCACGACAGAACAAGGACGTTCTCATGACTGCCACACACGCACTGACGCCGACGGCGCAGAAAGCGAATCAGCGGAGGGTCGCGTTCGCCTCCATCATCGGTACGACGATCGAATGGTACGACTATTTCACGTATTCGACCGCGGCCGCGCTCGTCTTCGCCCACCTCTATTTCGCGCCGGCGGGTGAGGGCGTCGACCAGCTGCTCGCCTTCGCGACGATCGGCATCTCCTTCCTCTTCCGGCCGCTCGGTGCCTTCCTCTCCGGCCACTTCGGCGACAAGCTCGGCAGACGCTTCATCCTCGTCGTCACATTGGTCACGATGGGTGTGGCCACTGCCCTCATCGGTCTCATTCCCACGTACGAGACCATCGGGGTGACAGCACCGGTCCTTCTCATTCTCCTGCGCATCATCCAGGGCCTCTCGGCCGGAGGGGAGTGGGGCGGCGCGGCCCTGCTGGCCGTCGAACACGCCGATGTGGACAAGCGCGGTCGGGCCGGATCCTACCCGCAGCTCGGAGTTCCGTTGGGCATGTTGCTGTCGTCAGGCGTTATTGCACTCATGACCGGAGTCATCTCACCGGGAGACGCATTCATGGAATGGGGATGGAGAGTGCCGTTCCTGCTCTCGGTCGTGCTCATCGGCGTCGGCTATTGGGTACGGAGGGCCGTCGAGGACACTCCGGTGTTCAAAGAGATCCAGGTCGAGTCGGCCAAGCGCAAGGCACCGATCCTCGTGCTGTTGAAGAAGCATCTGCCTCTTGTATTCGTCGCCGCACTCATCTTCGCCGGTAACAATGCCAGCGGGTATATGACCACTGGCGGGTTCGTGACGAAATATGCGACGACCGATGCAGTGGGCTTCTCGCAGACCGATGTGCTGCTGGCCATCACCTTCGGGTCATTCGTCTGGCTGGTCTCGACCGCGGTCTCAGGTTACCTGTCCGATGCCATCGGCCGGGTGCGCACCTATGTCATCGGATTCGTCATCCTCATCGTCACTGCTTTCCCGCTGTTCTGGCTCATCGACACCGGATCATTGGGCCTGCTCTATTTGTCTCTGGGTGTCTTCTCCATCGGACTCGGCCTCTCTTATGGGCCACAGGCCGCGCTCTATGTCGAACTCTTCCCGGCCTCGATCCGATTCAGCGGAGTCGCGATCTCCTATGCCCTGGGAGCTGTCATCGGCGGTGCGTTCGCCCCGACGATCGCCCAGGCACTCCTGCAGGCGACGGGCACGACAGCCTCGGTCTCGCTCTATCTGGTGATAATGGCGGTGATATCTCTTATCGCCGTGTCATTGCTCAGGGACCGCAAAGGCATCGATCTCTCTGTCGGCAACGAAGAGGAGCAGAGCGCGGGAATGTGGCGGGTGGGGAACTCACGCGTGCGCTGAAAGAGCTGAAAGACGGGTCCCGCCTTGGCCCCGTGCGAGTCGCCGAGGCGGGACCTCACCGGAGTCAGACCTCACCGATCGAGCAGGCTCAGTGCTTGCCCAGCTCGTCGATGAGCACCCGCTTGTTCTCCGAATAGTCGACGGGCGCGACGACGATGTGCACACCACCGGCTTCGAAAGCCGACGACAACACCGAATTCATCTCGGACACGTCGGTGAGCCGATGACCGGAGGCTCCATAGGATTCCGCGTACTTCACGAAGTCCGGATTGCCGAAGGTCAGACCGTAGTCGGGCATGCCGTCGGATTCCTGCTTCCACCGGATCATGCCGTAGGCATCGTCTTCGAGGATGAGCACGACGAGGTCCAAGCCCAACCGCACCGCCGTCTCCATCTCCTGACTGTTCATCATGAATCCGCCGTCGCCGACGACGGCCATGACCCGACGTTCCGGATACGTCAGCTTCGCTCCGATCGCCGAGGGCAGCCCGGCTCCCATGGTCGCCAGCGCGTTGTCGAGCAGCAGAGTGTTCGCCCGAGTCGTCCGATAGTTGCGGGCGAACCAGATCTTGTACATCCCGTTGTCGAGAGCAACGATCCCGTCGACGGGCATGACGTCGCGGACCTCCTGCACGATCCGTTGGGGGATGAACCGATCCTCGTCGGCACCTTCGTGGATCTTGACGAGGATGTCCTCACGCATCGGCAGCAGCGCCTCGGCGGTGGAGGTGGGGCTGTCGACCACCTCGGCGAGCCGCTGCAGGGTCGGACCCAGGTCACCGATGACCTCGAACTGCGGAAAATACACCTGCTCGACCACGGCCGCGCGGTAGCCGATGTGGACGACGGTGGGTCCGTTCTCATCCATCATGAACGGCGGCTTCTCCGTCGTGTCGTGACCGATCGTGACGATGACGTCGGCGGCCTCGATCGCGTCATGGACGAAATCGCGGGACGTCAGCGCCGCCGTGCCCAGGTACAGGTCGGAGGACCCGGACACCGAACCCTTGCCCATCTGCGTGGTGAAGTAGGGGATGCGCATCTGCGCGACGAAACGGGAGAGGTCTTCGCTGCAGTCGGATCGGGAGGCATCCGCACCGAGCATGAGCAGCGGTCGCTTCGCCTCCCGGACGACGTTTGCGGCGTTCTTGATCGCCAGATCACTGGCGACGGCCCGCGAATTCGTGTGCGGTTCGATGAGTTCGTACCTGTCGACCGGCAGGCCGGCGATGTCTTCGGGCAGCTCGAGATGCACGGGTCCCGGACGTTCGGCCTGAGCGACGCGGAATGCCTCTCGGACCATGGTCGGAATCATCGCAGCCGAGGTGATCTGCTTGCTCACCTTCGTCAGCGGATCCATCGTCGCCACCGTATTCACCATCTGGAACGCCGCCTGCTCAGCCGTGCGGATGCCCTTCTGCCCGGTGATCATGATGACCGGCATGCCGCCGAGGTGGGCGTACGCGGCCCCCGTCGCAAGGTTGAGCGCCCCCGGCCCGAGCGTCGTCAGACACACCCCGGGTGTGCCCGTGAGCCGACCGTAGGTGGCCGCCATGAACGCGGCGGCCTGCTCGTGCCGAGTGAGGACGAACTCGATCGACGATCGGCGCAGGGAATCGATGAAATCGATGTTCTCCTCACCGGGTATGCCGAAGATGCGGTCGACGCCCTCGTTCTCCAAGGCTCTGATCATGACATCTGATGCACGCTGTGTCGTCATGGTCCCGACCCTACGCTTCTCACCGAACGATCCCTATGACCCACCGCACACCACCGTCACCGAGGCCTGTCTCTTATCTACATCTCCGAGCCCACG
>NZ_RHFH01000056.1 GCF_004745075.1 Brevibacterium sp. S111 | reverse complement strand
ACCTCGGACCCCAGGAGTGCATGCGGTACCGAATACTGCCCGGACTCGAAAGCGACCATCGGCGTATTGACCGGAACCTTCCTCGACAGACCGAACGCGATCGTATGCGCCCGATCCGGGACCGGATGCATCCTCTCCTGCTCCTGACCGATCAAGTCGATCGGACATCGTTTCGTCACCCGATGCTCTTTCTCGTTGATCTCGGACATAAAGGCTTGGCAGGCGGCCTCGAGGTCAGCAAACGAAGCGTACTCATTGCGCAGGTTCGTGGCTGTGGGCACCAGATCAGCCTTCGCGATCTGGACGGACCGCTCCACCCCGCCCTTCGATGCCGGATCGGCCGGCTGACACGTCAGGACCGTCGTTCCGTAGTACTTCGCGAATGAGACTGTGTCGCGATTGCGTACCGGAACCCCGGCGATATGCATCGTCGTGACGGTCTTCTCGTTATCAGTCAACACATAGGTCGGGATGCCGCCGATGAGTCGAAACGTGCGGTCTAAGACCATGAACACCGACGCCAGCGTCTTATCCCGAAGCGGAATGACGATGCGAAACCGCGAGAACGCTAACCACGCGATGAACAACACCGTCTTCACGCCACCGACGACGGGCCCGTCACCGTAGTCGTATTGCAGCCACAGTCCCGGCTCTGCCACCCAGGGACGATGCACACGACGACCTGCTCTTTCATGGATCGCTTTGGCGTGGGCGACGGCACGGCGAGTTGATCTCTCCGAACCTTCATAGCCGAGTCCAAGAAGGCGTTCGTGGACCTTATCGGCACGGATCCTGCCCCCTGAACGGGCTACCAGCTCCGTGATTTTGTCCATGAACTCGTCCGTGACCCGATCACGGCGGACGGGCACGCCCACCGGGCGGCCTTGAGCGCGGGCGGTGACGTGGGCCTTGACTGTGTGGTGTGAACACCCTGCCAACTCGGCTGCGGCTCGGTAGGACCCTGTGGAGTCATACGCTTCTAGAATTTCCATGATTTCTCCGTCAGACTTCATACGCGGCCCCGAACCCTCTCGTGGTGGATGTTGATCGATTAGACACCGTCATCATCTCCCGGAAGTGGTTCGGGGTCGTGTCTCAATGAGAGGTTCTACATGCTCGGATGGGCAGAAATCGTGGCCGCCACTGGGCAGTTCTT
>NZ_RHFH01000055.1 GCF_004745075.1 Brevibacterium sp. S111 | reverse complement strand
AAGGGGTATCCATTTAAATCCCGAAACCGGGATCCTGGTACCGAGGTAGGCTGAACAGACGAATAGAGGGCTCCCGCGCTGCGCCAACAGCCGGGAGCGTGGACATACACCAGGAAGGGGTGTACGTCATGGACAAGCCTACCGGCGCGCCCGTTGCCGGTCGCGACTATCCATCTGATATTGCTAAAGTCCGGTCCTGGTTTCCCACAGATGCTGCGTGCCTTGACTATTTGGACTGGCTGCGCTGGCCAGGTGGATTCATCTGCCCGCACTGCGCATCAGCGGAAGCGGGACGAGAAGCCACGGGACGCTACCGGTGCCGCAAGTGCGACAAGCAGGTCTCGGTCACCGCGGGAACGATCTTTCACCGGACGAGAACACCGCTGACGGTGTGGTTCGAGGCGACCTGGCTGATGACAGCACCGAAGATGGGCGTCTCCGCGTCCCACGTCCACCGTGTTCTGCCGGTCTCGTCGTATCAGACGGCGTGGACCATGCTTACCAAGCTCCGGCAGGTGATGTCGACGACCGACAGCCAGCCCCTGACAGGCCGTGTCGAGATCGATGAGACGTTCTTCGGCGGTCCTCGCCCGGGCGTGGCAGGTCGTGGTGCTGCCGGGAAGACACTGGTGGCGGGAGCGATCGAGATCGACGACCACGGGTGGGGACGGGCGCGTCTGGCCGTGATCAATGATGCCTCAGCGAAGAGTCTGCGGGCGTTCATCACCGACAATGTGGCACCAGGAGCGACCGTGGTCTCCGATGCGTGGCGATCGTACCCGCCCGCGCTGGGCGGGTATGAGCATGTTCCGGTGAATGTGTCAGCGTCGGGTAAGCCAGCCCACGAGGTGTTGCCGGCGGTGCATCGTCTCTTCGCTCAGGTCAAGCGGATGGTCGAGGGTACGTACCAAGGCTCTGGCAGTGTGGGGCATCTGCAGGAGTACCTGGATGAGTTCGTGTTCCGGTTCAACCGACGGCATTCTCGTCATCGGGGGCTGGTCTTCATGCGTCTGTTGCAGAGAGCGGTGGCGGCGGCTCCGGTGGGGTATCGGGACCTGGTGCGGGCGTCTCGGGTCAAGGAGAAGCGGCCGCCGGGAGTAGTGGGCCCGCGCCGACGGCCGGGGAGTCTGGAAGTCGTGCCGGAGAAGCGGCCATGGCGAGCCGCGGAGGACCGGGACTCCGGGACTTAAATGGATACCCCTT
>NZ_RHFH01000054.1 GCF_004745075.1 Brevibacterium sp. S111 | reverse complement strand
GCCATTCTGGAATGCCGTCCAAACACTGCTGATGACTGGTGCCGACGATGTGGTGGTCACGGGATCGTTCGCGATACCGTCGTCCGCCAGCTGGCCCACGAACCTTTCGGCCACCGACCAACCACGCTTCACATTCGCCTCCGCCGTTACAAGTGCGTCGAGTGTGGCCGCGTCTGGCGTCAAGACACCACAGCTGCGGCGCCACCACGAGCGAAGATCTCGCGAACCGGCCTCGACTGGGCGTTGCGTGCTCTCGTGATCGATCACGACACCGTGTCCGTCATCGCTGCGAAACTCGCCGTGTCCTGGCACACCGCGAACTCCGCCGTCCTCGCCGAAGGTCAGCGGTTGTTGATCAACGACCCGACCCGTTTCGACGGGGTCAGCGTCATTGGTGTCGACGAGCATGTATGGCGGCACACCCGGCGTGGTGACAAGTACGTCACCGTCATCATCGACCTCACCCCGATCAGCGAGGGAACAGGCTCGGCACGTCTGCTCGACATGGTGGCTGGCCGTTCGAAGCAGGTGTTCAAACAATGGTTGAAAGACCGACCGAAAGAATGGCGTGAGGGCATCGACGTCGTCGCGATGGACGGATTCTCCGGCTTCAAAACAGCCTCAGCTGAGGAGCTGCCCGACGCTGTCGAAGTCATGGACCCCTTCCACGTCGTCAAACTCGCCGGTGATGCCCTCGACGAGGTACGTCGCCGAGTTCAGCAGGAGACAACCGGCCATCGCGGACGAGCAAAGGACCCGTTGTACCGGGCAAGAAGAACTCTTCACACGGGCAGCAGCTTACTCACGACCAAGCAGCAGGAAAGAATCGCGAACCTCTTCGCTGACCCGAACTTCACCGAAGTCGAAGTCACCTGGGCCGTCTACCAAGACATTGTCAGCGCTTACCGAACCGCGGACCGCAAAGAGGGCAAGAGACTCTTGCAAACGGTCATCGACGCCCTGACAACGAATCTGCCACCCGAACTTGTCGAGCTCAAACGGTTAGGACGAACGTTGAAGCGTCGAGCTGCTGATGTGCTCGCATTCTTCACCCGACCGGGAACGTCGAACGGTCCCACTGAAGCGATCAACGGCAGACTCGAGCATCTACGCGGGTCCGCGCTGGGATTCCGCAACCTCACGCATTACATCGCGAGGTGTCTGCTCGAGTCCGGTGGCTTCAGACCGGTTCTACACTCTCAATTACGATGAGCC
>NZ_RHFH01000053.1 GCF_004745075.1 Brevibacterium sp. S111 | reverse complement strand
AACCTTGATCCACCGATGTAAGTAGCCGGATCAAGCCGTTCGTGGAATGGAAATGCCCCTCCTGAGCTGGGAAAATGGTGATGTTCTAAGTCAACATTCCCGGCCAAGAAAGGGGCACCTCTCAGGTGCTATTCAATCACACGCCCACGGCTGTGTCTCATTCCTTCGATGATGAGAACCTCACCGCGACCACCGGGCTGGTCCCGATCATGGGCCTCGCCCAGAAAGCCGGCCTGCCAGACCTCGCCGACGACAGGTTGACCGTGTCGACCACCGGCGCTGATAAAGGCGCGAACCCAGCCGCGAAACTCGCCACCCTCGTCGGCGGAATTGCCGCCGGGGCTGACTCGATCGATGACATGAACCTTCTCCGCCACGGCGGCATGACACACCTGTTCGACCGTGTCTACGCCCCTTCGACGCTGGGTTCGTTTCTGCGTTCGTTCGCCTTCGGCCACGTTCGGCAACTCGACGCGATCTCCTCCCGCTTCCTGACCAACCTCAACGAACACACACCACTGCTGCCCACCAACCAGGAGTCGGCACAGACTTCGATGATCTTCGTCGATGTCGACGACACCGTCATCGATGTTCACTCCGCGTCGAAGCAGGGAGCCGGGTTCGGCTACCAAGGCAGTCGTGGACTCAACACGCTGTTGGCCACAGCCTCGACCCGCGACTCCAGCCAGATCATCGTCGGCCAGCGTCTGCGCAAAGGCTCGACCTCGTCAGCCCGGGGTGCTGACAAGTTCGTCTCCGACGCTTTGGCCACCACGGCCCGAATCAACTCCGACCTCCCGGTCCTGGTCAGGGCTGATTCGGCGTACTACTCCTCAAAAGTGGCCAAAGCCGCCCACGATGCCGGGGCTCATGTGTCGATCACCGTGCGTATGGATAAGAAGGTCAAAGCAGCGATCGGAACGATCAGCGACGACGCATGGACTGGCATCGAATACCCTGAAGCAATCTACGACGAAGACTCCAGGGCCTGGATCAGCAAGGCTGAAGTCGCCGAGGTCCCGTTCACCGCATTCACCTCGAAGAAGAAGTCCCTGCACGCCCCCGGACGCTTGGTCGTCCGCCGCATCCCGGAGCTCAACGAGACCAAACGCACTGCCGGACAGGACCCCTTGTTCGACTTGTACCGGTACCACGCGTTCTTCACCACCATCGACCGGGATCGTTTCGACACTGTCGCTGCTGACCAGATGCACCGCA
>NZ_RHFH01000005.1 GCF_004745075.1 Brevibacterium sp. S111 | reverse complement strand
CGCGACGGCGTCGGCCTTGAACTCCGAGGTGAACTCTCTGCGGGGCCGCCGCGGGGATTGGTTGGTAGTCATGTGCAGCAGTTTCCTTTCATCGGGTTCTGCTGTCTACTCAAATCATGACACCCCAGTTTGATGCCAACTTGAGTGTGGTCCTCTTGTTCTCCGGTGCGCAAGACAATTTGCAGAAACGGCAAACTCTGCGATGCATGTGACCGTGAGCCAACGGGAACATCGCGCGGCTCGCACCGGGAAGCGACTGGTGGAAGCTCCTGCGGCGGGGCCGCGGCTGGATGGGTACGGGGCGGTTGCTGTGGTTGGCGAGATGCGGAGCGGTTGCTGTGGCTGGATGGCTACGAAGCGATTGCTGTGGTTGGCGGCTGGGGTTCTCATGTCAGGAGCGACCCGTAGGCTGAAGCCACTCGCTCGACGGTGGACCATGGCAATGGGCGGTCATGAGCAGCAACGGGCGACGGTGAGCAGCGGCTGAGGTGAAATGACAGCAAGATCCACGAATCTCAGGTCTCACGACTGCTTCGCACATGAACATCGCTGACGCGTTTGAAATCGGACATACTCGAACATCAAGAAAATAATCTCAAATAAATCGTACTTAACTATGGACTCCGTTCGATTCCGGGATTAGAATATAAGTAGCCGAAGACATCAACGATGATGAACGGACACAGAGAACATGGCTCTCATCCCCGACCGTAGGCACGAAAATCAGAGCGACGATGCAGCTCAACCAGCTGCCTCTGACGCGCACAAATCCGATTCCCCAGCACCCACACCCCCTGGAGAGAAGAGCACCTCCGGCCAGACCTATCGGGAGCTTCTTGAGCAGGCCGGTCTCGACCTGACCGGACACCCGCTTGCCGACCGCTTCGATGCCATCGCCGAAGAGCCGGATGAGTCCGATCCCGACGACGCAGCCTCGGCCTCGAGCCAGTCGACGCTGCAGGGAAGCGACTTCCGCGAAGGAGAAGGTCTGTGGACACGCAGGCGCAGCCGACCCCAGACCGAAGCGGAGGTCAAAGCGTGCATCGAGGAGATCGAAGCGCGCCAGGCTGCGTGGATGAAGAAGAAACGCGAAGAAGGGGAGACCCCAGAGCAGCGTGCAGCGCGAGAAGAGCGCGAGGCGCGTGAGGAGCTCGAAGCGGAGCGGCTTCGGGAGGAACTCGAGCGCGAAAGCGCGGAATTGGACGCTCGTTTCGCGCGGTTCGACGAACAGAAGCTGCGAGAACAGGAAGCCGATCTCGCGGCGGAAGCGGAGCGCGCCGAGCGACACAGGGCCGTGGCAGAAAGCCTGGCGGTGGAGAACGCAGCGGTTGAGGCCACGGGAGCCGAGGACACAGGGACCGTGAACTCCGGCGGGGCAGCGCACCCGCACCCTCTGCTCGACGACTATCGCTGGTCGGACCTCAAACACATTGCTCCTGAAGTCACCGACAGCGCCGAAATGCTGCAGAGCCTGCTGGGCGAACTCCATGATTTCACCCGTCCCATGGGTCCTGACGACGCCGTGATCATGCTCGACGGCCTTGAGACGCTCAATCGCCTGACCGAATCGCTGTCGGTCGTCACACTGTCGATATTCGAGCGGGTCGGGACTCCCCGCGACTACGGAGCCAAGTCGACACGGGCGCTGGTCCAGCACCGCCTGAACGTGTCCTCCCAGGAGGCCTACCGCCGCACCCACCTTGCCGAACACCTCGGTAAGCGCACTGCCATGAGCGGAGAATCGATCGAGCCTGAGTTCCCGACGCTATCGGCGGCTCTGCGCGATGGCATCCTGTCCTCCAACCAAGCGTCGACGATCATCAAATGCCTGAAGAGTCTGTCGCCGAGGATCTCCGAAGACGATCGGCTCAAGGCCGAACGCCTGCTCGTGGAGAAAGCGCCGTCCGTCCGTGTGCGCGACATCCACGCTCTCTTCGAGGAGATCCTCGGCTGGATCGACCCCGACGGGCAGGAACCCAAAGACACAATCGACCGGGAGGACTTCAACGTCAACCTGCGCCAGCTCAAGGACGGAACCTGGACTCTCAAGGGTCGCCTCGACGCAGAGACCGGTGGAGTCCTCAACGGGCTGCTCACTTCGCGGATCAAAACCGACGACAAGTCGGACATCGACAACGACGGGCAGGCCACCGGAGGCGACGACGCGACGTCCAACGACGACGCCACCGACACCGACAACGACGGCGTCACCGAGACCGACAACGGCGGCGTCGCGACCGGAGGCGACGCCGACACACCCGACAGCGACCAGTCCATCGTGGACACCTTCACCGAGGTTCTGCGCGGAGACCGCTCCGATTGCCGAGACCCCTCGCTCGACTTCTCGCCGCCGCAGGTCAGCGAAACCGGAGAAGCCCCCAAAGGAGCAGGAGTGCGCGAAGACGGCTCACTAGTCTCAATGGCCGAACAGCAGCCGAGCGTGCGTCGCCGCATCTACGAACGCTTCTCCAGTCTCATCGGCGGAATCGAGATGAACCGCATCAAGGCCGGCGCTGCCTACGCCCTGGTCGTCACGGCCAAGGCCGAGGACCTTGCCAAGCAGACCGGCAAAGCGGTGACCGGAGCCGAAGCGCCATTCCCGATCACCTCTGCGGCACTCGAAGGGCTCAACGGCTCGGTCTTCTTTCACCTCATGGGAGAGAAGGCCAAGTCGATGGCGCTGGCAACCGAACGACGATTGGCAACTGAGAAACAGCTGGCTGTCCTCGCCAGTCGCGACCAAGGATGCACCTTCCCCGGATGCGACACTCCTCCCGGCTGGTGCGAAGCCCACCACATCGTCCCGTGGGCCGACAAAGGCAAGACCGACGTCAACAACCTCACCTTGGTCTGCTCGGCTCACCACCACCTGATCGACAAATCCGATTGGTTCTGCATAACGCTCTTGGATGGGCGACCGGCGTGGGTGCCGCCGGCTTCATTCGACCCCGAAAGAAAACCGATCCTCCACGCCCGCTTCATCGCGCGCGAGATCGGAGAGACCCTCTTCGGGTGAGCGCCGGCGGCGAGTCGGCCGGACGCCTGCCTTCGCGTCGGCCGATATCCGCCCCGGGGGCGTTGCCGGAAACGGCGACCGCTGGACCGCTGGGCTGCTCGACTGCTCGTCCGCTCGACCACTCGAGTGCTCGTCCGCGCAGCCGATGTGTGCTCCTGCCCACGAGCGGAATGAACCCGCAGCGGACACTGTTGCTTCGATATGAAGCTTTCCATCCTTGACCTCATCCCTGTTCGCACGGGACAGACCACCGCAGACTCCTTTGCCGCGTCGAAGCAGATCATCGAAACTGCCGACAGGCTCGGGTTCACCCGCTACTGGGTTGCCGAGCATCACAACATGCCATCCATCGCATCGACGATGCCCGGGCCCGAGCTCATGTATCTCGGTCAGGGAACCGAACGCATCCGCCTCGGATCCGGCGGAGTCATGCTTCCCAACCACGCGCCCCTGGCCGTGGCTGAACTCTTTGCTCTGCTTTCCGCAGTCTACGGCGATCGTATCGACCTGGGAATCGGCCGGGCGCCCGGAACCGACCCGGTCACTTCTGCGGCAATGCGCGGCCACCTCGGTGAAGGACGAATGGTCGACCGTGAGGGCAACACCATCGATCCGGTGCAGCAGTTCCCTCAGCACGTCATCGATACCCTCAGCCTGATGCAGCCTGATGGGATGCGAGTTCCGCTGCACGGCGGACGCGAACATGTACTCAAAGCAACCCCCGCCGCGGTGCCCGGCACCCAGCCGCTGCCGTGGCTGCTCGGCTCCTCCGGGTACTCGGCTCGACTGGCCGCCGAACTCGGCATGCCCTACGTCTTCGCCAACCACTTCGCCTCCGGAGCAACGACCGGCATGAAGATCTACCGCGACAACTTCACCCCCGGCAGCTACGGAGACCAGCCGCAGACCTTCGTCACCGCCAACGTCGTCGTCGCACCCACCGAAGAAGAAGCCCAGTTGCGCTCGGAGCCATTCCTGCTCCAGATGTCGCGCCTGCGCACCGGAGGGCCCATGGAGAAACTGCACTTGGCAGGCGACGACGTCCGGTCGGTCATGACCGACCGTGAGCGGATGGTCGGCGAAGAACTGTCGACCAACTGGATCATCGGTGACCCGAAATCTGCAGCCGCGCAGCTCGAGGAACTCGCCGCGCGCTTCGAAGTCGACGAAATCATGATCCAGCCGATCGCCGGAGCAATGGAAGGCGAAGACGTGCGCGAAGATCCCGGTCGAATCGAGACGATCGAGCTCCTTGCCGCAGAACTGCTCGACACAGCAGCCGAAACCTGATTCCAGGACGAAACGGATGCAGCCTGAGGTTTTTCGCCGGTCGGCTCACGTCCCTCACGTCCGATGCTCTGTGCCGGTCGGTTCACCTCCCTCACCTCCGATGCCTTGCGCCCGACGGCTGATGCCTGGCCCCTGAAACTGTTGGACTTGTATTGACCGGAGCAGAGCCTCCTCAGCAGCTCGATCCGGTGGTATCCGGCGATTCGATGCGGGGCCGAAGTCTCGGCTCCGCATCGATTCGAGCAAGTGGGCTTCAAACCGCAGGCCGATCGCGTTATCCTGTCACAGTGTCATGAATGCTGGCCGTCATCAGACAGTCAGTAGAATTGTCACCGTGCTGTGACCCGAAGCCAGTGCGATCACCCTCTTGAGGGAGACCGCTCCGGCAGCGAAAGCAGTACGCCGAGGGCGCTCGCGCAACTTCGGAGACTTCCCCCAAGCGGGCCTGCAGCCCGCAGACCGAAAGAGAAATGATGCGTACCAAAATTGCTGTTTCGGCAGCACTTGGGGTCGGACTGGTTTTCGGCGCCGGTGCTCCCGCACTGTCGAGTAATCTGTCCTCGGCCGACGCCGCGAAATCATCAGGCATCTCGGCTGATGTCGTTCCCGGCCAGGAACTCGAACCGATCACCGACGGAAAGATCGAAAAGGGCGAAACGGCCTACGTCGATGTCACTGTGGCGACACTGTGGACCGACCCGAAGGCACCGCGCAAAGTGGACAAGCCTGCCCTCAGCCATCCGGTCGACCTCAAGAAGTGGAACAAGAACCTCAAATCCACCGAGGTGCGGCGTGGCCTGACAGGCAAGACCGAGACGCAGGCAACCTACGGTTCGGAAGTCACCGTCCTCGACATCAAGGGCAGCTGGGCCAAGGTCAGCGTCAAGGACCAGAAGACCCCGAAGAACAAGAAGGGATACCCCGGCTGGCTGCCGACGAAGCAACTGGTCGAGAACGACCGCTTCGGAAAGCTCCGCGATGCGCAGCCCCGCGCCGTTGTGACCACGCCCAAGAGCGAACTCGAAGGCATTGAGTTCACCAAGGACGCCGGAGCCGACGTCAGCTTCAACGTCGACCTGCCGCTCATCGCCCAAGACGTCGACGATGTTCGTGTCGCTCTCCCCGGGGGAGGGGCTGCCTGGATCGATATCGACGATGTTGACGTCTACGACGTCGGTGAGAAGCCTGAGAAGCCCAGCGGCAAAGACCTCGTGAAGACCGCGAAGCAGTTCGACGGCCTCCGCTACCTGTGGGCCGGAGTCTCCGCATACGGATTCGACTGCTCAGGATTCACCTACTCGATCTACAAAGCCCACGGCATCGACCTGCCTCGCGACTCGGGAGACCAGGCGAAGGCCGGCAAGGCCGTGTCGTCGTCGAACCTCAAGGCCGGAGACCTGCTCTTCTTCTCGACTTCTACGGGAACCGTCCACCACGTCGGCATGTACGTCGGCGACGGCAAGATGATCCACTCGCCGAACGCGTCGAAGGACGTCTACGTCACCGATTGGAAGAAGTGGGATACGGGCAACGAATTCTCCGGAGCCCGCAGGATCCTCTGACCCCGAAGCCAGCAGCCGGACGGTTCGGTGCTGCTGACAGGCTCACAGATGGCCGGTGCCCCGCGATGGGGCACCGGCCATCTGCGTCCATGTCGAGTGCACCGGTCTGCTGCGCAGGAAGCGCGCGGAGCTGGTGTCCATCGAACGCGCGCGGAACTGGTGCGCAACGAAGACACAGAACCGGTGTACAACGAACGCGCGGAACTGGTGTCCAATGAACGCGCGGAGCTGGTAGGCATCGAACGCGCGGAACCGGTGCACTTCCAACGCACGGATGTCATCGACGCTGGAGAGCGAACGGCCGCCTCGGCGAGAACAGCTGCACGAGCGTGAGCAGGAACCCGCGGCCCGCAGCGGACCCGTGGATCAGTGACGGGAACTCTGCGTCGACTTGAGGAAGACCGCGCGGGCCAGATCGTCGCGGCGTTCGATGACCAGACGGCGCAGAGCCGCGGGGGCACCCGGGTTGGCCGCCAGCCAGGCATCGGTCTTCTCTACGACGGCTTCCTCGTCGATCGACCACTTCGGGTAGAGACCGAGCACCAGGCGCCGAGCGATCTCGATCGAATTGTCCATCCAGAAACCGAGCAGACCCGCGAAATACGCGTCGACATAGCCCTCGATGAGCGGCAGCGCGCTCGGCGCGACGAACCCGGAGATGATGGCTGAGAGCACGTCATTGCTCAGCGCACCCGCCTCGCGGATGGCCTCCCAAGCGCGGATCTTGACGATCGGCAGAGGCAGCGCAGCACTGGCCGTCTCGGCATGGAGCCGGCCCGAAGAGCTCGGATCCGACTGGTTCTCCCGCGCGATGTCCGTCTGATCCGCCCAACCGAGGCATACGAGCGCCGTGAGAGCATTCCACCGCAGCGCATGATCGTTGACGAGACCGCGGAACGGCAGCGTCGCCGTCGAATGCACGGCGCCGCCGGAACTGCCGGCACCACCGGAACCGCCAGCACCACCGGCATCACCGGCGAAACCAGCGTCACCAGAATCACCAGCACCACCAGCATCGCCATCAGCCTGGACCGGAGCCTCCGGGTACATGCGATCGACTTCTTCGCCGACGGGCACGGCGAGGATCTGACTGGCGAATCCGCGCCCCATGGCCACGGCCGAACTGTCGCTCGCGCAACGCGCCGTCCGCGAGGTCAACGCCAGCACGAGGTTCGCCAAATGCAGCTGAGCGTCGGAACCGGCCTTCGCCGCGGCCAGAGCATCGAGCGCCGCTCCCAGCAGGCCGGTGATCGCGGCATCGAAATTCCGATCCGCCACCCACTGATCGATGCAGGTCAGAGCCGTCTGACTGAGCCCGGCCATGATCCCCGCATGGCTCTCCTTGCCGAGGCTGCGAGCATAGGCCTTGAGGTACTTCTGCACCGGCATGAGCCCATCGCGGACCGCATTGTCCAAAGCCGACCACACGAGGGCCCGCGACAGGGGATCGGTGATCCGTGACGCCGAGGTGACCGCCGCCTCCGTCGACTCTGGATCCAGGCGCACACGCGCATAGTCGAGATCGTTGTAGTTGAGCAGAGTGATCACACCGGCGCTGCGCCCGATGAGCGGCTCAACCTCGGCGGATTCCGTGGAGAACTCGAACCGGAACGTATCGAGCGGAACGATCTCCCGCCCCGACCGACCGAGCGTGGCGATCTCGAACGTATGCGGGCGCAGCAGCGCCGCACCCTCGGCCGAATCGGCCTGAGTGATGATCGCACCCGTGATCGTCTCCGACCCAGACCTTCGCCGAGGCGGCTCGACCGTGGACGCGGACGCCGAGTCAACGCCGGCACCGGCAGACCCGGAATCGTTCTCGACCGAACTCGCACCGGCTTGGCCGGCACCGGCATCGCCGGGGCCGCGCAGCCGGGCCCCCGTGCTCGAGGACACTCGCATTCGGGACCCCGTGCCATACGCATCAGCCCCCGCGCCGTTCGCGTCAGGCCGGGTTCCCACTCCTGCCGAGGAATCACCGGCCGACGACGCATCGGACGTGGTCAGCTGCAGGGACAGCTCGGACACCCCGGACGTGCCCAGCCACGCGCCCGCCCAGTTGGCGATGTCACGGTCGGGAGCCGCCTCGGCGAGGCATTCGAGGAAGTCCGCGAGCTCGGTGTTGCCGTACTCGAACCGCTTGAAGTACAAGCGGGATCCGGCGAAGAACGCCTCCCGGCCGACGAACGCAACGAGCTGCTTGAGCACGGACGCGCCCTTGGCATAGGTGATGCCGTCGAAGTTGAGCTTCGCGGCCTCGACATCGGGGATGTCGGCGACGATCGGGTGCGTTGTCGGGTAGAGGTCCTGCGTGTACGCCCACGCCTTGCGCCGCAGGGCGAAGGTCACCCAGCCGTCGGTGAAGCGCGTGGCCTCGGCGAGTGCCAGTCCGCCCATATAGTCGGCGAACGACTCCTTGAGCCAGAGGTCGTCCCACCATTTCATCGTCACGAGATCGCCGAACCACATGTGCGCCATCTCGTGGAGGATGACGTTCGCGCGCGATTCGTATTGGGCGTCGGTGACCTTGTCGCGGAAGATCAGGCTGTCGGTGAACGTCACCAGTCCCGGATTCTCCATCGCCCCGAGGTTGTACTCGGGGACGAAGATCTGATCGTACTTGCCCCACGGGTAGGGGTAGTCGAATTCGGAGGTGAAGAAGTTCAGGCCGGACTTCGTGATCGAGAAGATGTCGTCGGCATCGAGATGATCGACGAGGCTGGCCCGCGTCCACGCGCCCAGCTGCACCGTCTGCCCGGTGCGCGGATCCTTCCATTCGTCCCGCGCGCCCTCGTACGGGCCCGCGGTGATGCAGGTGATGTAGCTCGACTGCGGGAGAGTCGGCTCGAAATGGTGGGTGACGACTCCCGCCGAGGTGGAGTCACCGGTCTGTCCCGTGCGCGGTCCCGGCCCCGGTTCCGTGCTCGCCTCGCCGCGGTTCGACAGGACCTGGAAATGGGCGGGCGCGGTCACGGAGAAGATGAACTCGGCTTTGAGGTCGGGCTGATCGAAGTTCGCGAACACTCGCCGGGCATCGGTGGGCTCGTACTGCGTATAGAGGTAGACCTTGCCGTCGGCAGGATCGGTGAAGCGATGCAGTCCCTCGCCCGAAGTCGAATAGCGAGCCTGCGCCTCGATGGTCAGGCTGTTGCGGCCGGCGCGGACGGGGAACGTGACACGAGCACCGTCGAACACCTCGGCGGGAGGGAGCATCTCACCATTGATCTGCACAGAGGTGACGGAATCGGCGATGAGGTCGATGAATGTCGAATCGACGAAACGAGCGGTGAAATCGACGACGGTGCGGGAGAGGTAGGTCTGGTCATCGGTCTCGGCGTTGCTGACATCGATGTGAACGGTGTACGTATCGACTTCGAGCAGCTGTGTCCGATTCTGCGCTTCGTTTCGGGTGAGATTCGTTGTCATTCAATAGCCTCCTCGGCGGACAGACTTTAGCATGCCATATTTCCGGTACTCTGAGTACAGCACCGGCGAATGGCAGAGGGGACTGATGGCAGAGATTCGGGTCGGCGGACTGCCTCGGCGAGGGTTCGACGTCGTCTCCCATCGCCTGCGTCTGGGTCTCAAGCGCGTGTGGGTGAACTCCGGTCAGCTGATCCAGATCCCCATCGCCGCGACCGCCGCCTACACCTTCTGCGTCTATGTGCTCGGCCACCCGTACCCGTTCCTCGCCGCGGTCGCCTCCGCTGTCGGAATCGGCCCCGTCGCTGACCGCCGCCTGCGACGCGCCTTGGAGATCGGCATCGGCGCCACCTTCGGTGTGCTCGTGGGAGAGATGCTCGTCAACCTCTACGGTTCCGGCATCTGGCAGCTCGCGCTGACCCTGGTCATCGGGCTGGTCATCGGCACGATCCTCAACTCCGGCGGCATCTTCATCACCCAGATCGCCGTCCAATCCGTCTACGTCGTCGTGGTTCCGGCCACCGCCACGTCCATGCCGTTCCCTCGCACCCTTGATGCTCTGACGGGGTCGGTGTGCGCGATCCTGCTCGCCTTCCTCATCCCGCGCGACGCGAGGAAGGTCCCCAGGCGTCTGGCCGCGGACATGCTCGAGGAGATCGACGACGTCCTCACGATGATGAAACGCGCACTCCAGGACGCCGACACCTCCATGGCCGGCCGCGCCCTCGAACGTGCCCGCGAAACCCAGAACATCATCGACTCCTGGGGGTCATCGCTGCGGATCTCCCGCGAAGCCGCGAAGATCAACGCCCGCGCGCGCCGGCACGCCGCCGAGGTGACCCGACTCGCCCGCGCCCATACCTTCTCCGACCGCGCGATGCGCACCATGCGCGTGATCGCCCGCCGCGTTGTCGGCATCACCGAGCTCGGCGTCGACAAACCCGTCATCGCCGTTTACGTCGGTTCCTTGGCCGAAGGGGCCAAGAAGCTCGAGATCGCGCTGCGGCGCGGCACCGATCGCTCCCTCGCCGAGGCGGCCCTGTCCGAAGCGGCGGGCGCCCTGGATCCGCGTGCGAACTCCGATTGGGACATCCACGACGAATCCCTCGTCCTGCTCCTGCGCACCGTCGCCGTCGACCTGCTCCAAGCGGCCGGGCTGACTCGAGACGAGGCCCAGTCGCGGCTGCCGCCGCTGGACGATACGGCCGCCGAGGCCGACGAAGGCCCGATCGTCGAGTAGAAGGCGCACGTGCCTCGGCGACGGGTCGTCAGGGGGCGCCGGAAATCCGAGCCGGGCTCGGCCTGCGGTCCGATCCCTCAGGTGCTTTCGACGACGAAGACGGCGTTCGTGCCGGGTGCGAGTGCCGTGAAGCGATGCGGCTGGTCTCCGGGATGGGTGAGATAGTCGCCGACGCCGAGTTCGAAAGACTGCCCGAGCACCTCGATGCGCGCTGCCCCGTTGCCGAGGATGACGTGCTCGATCGTTCCCTGCGGGTGCGGTTGAGACTCCCTCGGCTCGCCGGGTTCGGCCTGGATGAAGTAGATGTCGCGTCGGGAGTGCGCCGGAGACGGTGACAGCAGCGTGGCCACATAGTTCGCCGTCGTCGACGGCAGGCTGGGCATTTCGCCGACGTGCTGCAGGGCCACTTCGTGCGGGGGCGGGTCGAGCAGGCGGGCCAAGGGGATGTCGAGTGCGGCAGCCAGCGCCCACATGGTTTCCAGGCTCGGATTGCCGGTACCGGTTTCGAGCCCGGACATCGTCGACTTGCCGATCCCCGCCCGCCGTGCGACCTCCGAAAGCGACAGCCCGGCACGAACGCGTTCGCGCTTGAGCGCGGCCGCGATCTGCTCACTCGGCGACAGTCCGGGTGCGGGATCTGCCGACCGACCGGCCGGCAGACCGGCCGACGCATCCTGCACATCGGCCTGCCCGTCGGCAGGCAGATCGGCCTGCGCACCGGCCGACGCATCCGGCAGATCCGCCGGAGCATCGGCCGACGGACGGGTCGACACATCGGCCGAGAGATCATCGGGCGTGGAGTCGTGGCGTCGAGAACTCATACGTTCACTATAGCGGCAAGCTCGTTCGGGTTGACGAACAACAGCACGGAGTGCACTGTATAGAACATGGGTTCATTATTTCGTACGGCTGAGCGGGCGCTTCCGCGGACTCGGAATCGGTTCGGAGCGCGCCGCGTCGAGCGGACGCTTCCGGGTTCGATTTATCGGGCCGTCGCCATCGTCACCGTCACGATCATCGCGGTTGCGTTGTCGTACGGCGCGATCTCTGCGGTCTCCGGGTTCGCGTGGTGGCAGACTCTTCTGCTGGCGATGTTCGCCCTCGGCGGTGCCGCGGAATTCACCTTCGTCGGCGTCATCGCCGCTGGCGGTGCGCCGATCCTCGCGGTCCTCGCCGGGCTGCTCGTCAACACCCGCAACTTCGCCTTCGGCGTCGCCGTCGGACCCTATTTCCCGCAGGATTGGCGCGCCCTCATCGCCTCCCACTGGATCAATGACGAGTCGACCGCGATCTCGCGCACCGGGAGAAACGACCGTGCGAAATGGCATGCCTTCCTTCTCATGGGCGCCTCGATCGCTCTCATGTGGCCCAGCGGTGCCATGGTCGGGCAGTGGCTCGGCAACGTCATCGACGCCGATCTGCTCGGCCTCGACGCCGCATTCCCGATCATCCTCTTCTGCCTCATCCGCGGAGACTTGAAGAACCGCGCGACGCTGTCACTGACTCTCGTCGGCATCCTCGTCGCGGTCTGTCTGACCCCGGTGCTGCCGCTCGGCCTGGGCGCGGTGACCTCGCTGTCCGTGTTCGTGCTCGTCGCGGCCGGTTGGGCCGTGCGTTCGACGCTGCGTCGCCGTCGTGAGACACAACATGCGCGCGATGGCGACCGCAATGGGGCAGAGCGTTCCGCTGTTCGGCAGGATCCGTCCCAACCCACCACCAGCACCGCCGGCCCCGGAACCGATCGGCCCAGCACCGTCAGCCGCGGAACCGACCAGTCCAGCACTGCAGGGGAGGACCGCCGATGAACGCTGGAGACTTCCTCATCGCCCTGGCGGCGCTGAGCATCGGAACCTACCTCATGCGGTTTGCCGGGGTGAAACTCGGCGCGGCCATCGCCACGAAGGGTCGCCGCCGCACTCCGGTGACCGCCTCGGTGGGAGCGGAGAGGGATCCGACTGGTGCGGATGCACCTGCCGCCGGTGGTGGAGACTCCGCCACCGCTGCCGGAGGCGCGGGCCCTGCCGCTGTCGAGAACGCCGCCCCCGCCGACTCGACCGAACGGGTGACCAAGTGGATGGATCGGGCCACGGTCGTGCTCATCGGCGCCGTCTTCGCGACCACCGCGATCTTCGACGGCAAGGACATCGCCGACCCGGCCCGGCTCATCGGTGTCGGGGTCGGTGTGTTCGCCGCAATCGTGCGCGTGCCGATGCTGCTCGCCGTCGCCATCGGCATGGCCGTGTGCGCGGTCATCCGCATGACCGGCGTCCTCTGAGGCTGTCTGCCCCGCTGTCCACCTGTGCCTCAGCCCCGTCGGTCAGCTCGAGGCGGCCCAGATGCGGCCCTGCTGCCCATCGACGCGCAGTCGCGCTGAGAGACCGGTGGGACGCGGGTGGGCACTCGCCGAGGATTCGCCTCCGGGGCCTGACCTCGACGAGTGCGATTGCTAGGCTGTGGGGATGGAATACATCGCGGGCTTTCAGCGTCTCGTCTTTCTCGCTCTGACGGTGGCCGCATTCGTCGTCCAACTGTGGGCGTTCATCGACTGCCTCCGCTTCAAGGATGAGAACTACCGCGCCGTGGACAAGCAGAGCAAGAAGTTCTGGGTCATCCTCCTCGGCGTCGGACTCGCGCTCGCCCTCATCGCACTCCCGCCGATGGGCATGAGCATGATCTTCCTCAACATCATCGCCCTCGTGGCCGGCATCGTGTACCTCACCGATGTGCGTCCGAAGGTCCGCGCCGTCGACCCGCGTTACCGCAACCGCTGAGCCCCCGCATCGCATGAGCCCAGACCTCAACCTTCCGGGTCCCGAATCCGGCTACATCGCCACGTTCGGATCCGGCGAACCGCGCACCCTGTTCGGCCACGGATTCGCCGGCGCGATCCGCGACACCCGTCCTTTCGGCACCGGTATCAGCGGCACCCGCCACTTCCTCCACCTGCCCGGACACGGCGGCCGTCCCTCACCCGGTCCCGGGTGGACCTACCCGCAGATCGGCAGGGTCCTCGCCGAAGCCGTGGAGACCACCTCGGCGAGCCGCGCCCTGGGCGTGTCGATGTCCGCCGGGGGTCTGCTCCACCTGCTGAGCACCGCCCACCCAACCGTGCGCGGCCTCGAGAAGGTCGCTCTCGTCCTCCCCGCCTCGTTCACCGGATTCCCCGCCGAGGTGGCCACCGCCAACCGCTCCTACCTGGAGCAATTGCGCGGCTTGGTCGCCGACGAGGACATCGACGGCATCGTCGATCTCATGCTCTCCCGCGAACCCGCCGAGGTGGCCCAGATGCTTCCCGCCCGGGCGTGGACGAAGGCGAAGGCCGAGAACCTCATCGGCACCGACATGTCCGACGGCCTCGGACTCGCCCTCGAAACGGCCGTCGACGACACAGCCGAGGCCGCCGAGAACCTGCGGGCCTTCCCCGGCGAGATCCTGATCCTCACCCACGAAGACGATTCCGCTCATCCGGTCGCCATCGCCGAGGCGATCCATCGTGCGATCCCGAACTCCCGCCTCGAGGTGCTGCCGGCCGGTTCGATCCTGTGGCGCGGGCGTCACGAGGTGCGGCGCATCCTCGGCGAATTCTTCGGATAGTCACCAGACCGAGGTCGTTGGCTAGACTGTCTCCGTGCGCATCTGTGTCCTCTCCCTCCACACCTCTCCCGCGGCCCAACCGGGCCAGGGTGACGCCGGTGGAATGAACGTCTACGTCGACCAGACGGTGCGCGCGCTCTCCGCCGCCGGTCACCGTGTCGACGTGTTCACCGCCGACCCGGGCGGACTCGACGGCACGGGCGCGGGTGATGCAGCCGGCACCGTGGGAGAGCGGATGGAACTCTCCGAATCCATCACCATCCACCATCTTTCCGTCGGCGCGACGACGAAGGACGAGCTCGCCGATGCCATTGACGAACTCGCGCAGCTGCTCATCGACCATCCGGATTTTCGCGCCGCGGAGTTCGTGTGGGCCCACTATTGGATCTCCGCCGAGGCGGCCCTGCGCACCCGTGAGATCGCCGGTGAGGTCGCAGACGAGATTGCAGGTGGGGCCACAGGTGGGACTGCAGGTGGAGCCCCCATCGCGGTGAGCATGCACACGATCGGCGCGGTGAAGAACCGCGACTCCGAAACCAGCCACGAACGGCCCCAGCGGCTGGAAGCCGAAGAGCGGATCGCCGCGGAGGCGGACCTGCTCGTCGCCGCGACACCCGTTGAACGCCGTGACCTCATCACCGAACTGCGCGCCGAGCCGGACACCGTGGTCGTCGCCCGTCCCGGCGTCGACCATGCCCTCTATGTACCCGGAGCGAAATCGGCGGCCCGCGAACGACTCGGCTTCTCCGACGACGAAGCCATCGTCCTCTACGTCGGGCGGATGCAGTTCATCAAGGGCACCGATGTCGCCGTCGACGCCCTGGCCGACCTGCGCGAACGGGACCCGCACCTGGCCGCGCGGACCCGCGGAATCCTCCTCGGCGCGGTCTCCGGGATCGACACCGGACGTACGGCGCAGATCTCGTCAGTGCACCCTGCGATGTCGCAGCCCGCGACGACGATCTCAACAGCGCAACCCGCGACGCCGCAACCCGCGAAGCCGCAGCCCGCGATGCCGCAGCCCGCGGCGCCGCGGGCCGGCGGTGCGTCCTCGTCGTACCTGCGAGGGCTGAACTCGGCGATCGCCTCCGAGCCCAGCGTCGAAGTCCGCCCGCCCGTGCCCTCGCACATCCTCGTCGACTACTACCGGGCCGCCGATGTGCTCATCGTGCCCTCTCGCAGCGAGTCGTTCGGACTCGTTGCCGCGGAAGCGGCGGCGTCGGGACTGCCGGCGATCGCCTCGGCGGTGGGAGGACTGCCCGAAATCGTCGAACACGGCCATTCGGGGCTGCTCATCGCCGACCACAACCCGCACCACTGGGCGACGGCGATCGAAACCCTGCTGCGCGATGCGGATCTGCGCACCGAACTCGCCGGCCACGCCACGGCGCGCGCCGAACGCTTCGACTGGTCCCGCACCGTCGCGGCCGTCCTCGACGCACTGCCCGAATCGACCGGTCGCTCCAGCCGATCCGAGCTGCCCGAAGCGGCATCACGGCGGTCGGAAGCCCTCGGAGCGTGCTGAAGGACTAGAGTCGGCGGTGAGCATGAAGGCCGAGCGAAAGGCGTGAGAGCATGAGCACCGACACCGAGGCGATCCTGGAAGGTGTGCGCACCTGGGCCGAGGCCAACGATGTTCCCGTCGACTCGGTGGAGGACGCGGAGATCGTCGTGACCCTGCCGGGGGAGAAGAAGCTCAAGACGAACGTCGCGATCAGCGTCTTCGCCCGCACCGCTCACCTGCAGGCCTTCGTCATCCGCCACCCCGATGAGAACCCGGCCGCATTCAACCGGTGGCTGCTGCAGAAGAACCTCAGGCCCGGACCGGTGGCCTTCGCGATCGACAGCCTCGGCGATGTGTATCTGCGGGCGAGCGTGCCCAGGGACCATCTGCTCGACGAGCTCGACACGCTGCTCGCCGCGATGCTCTCGACGGCGGATTCCTCATTCAACGAACTCCTCCTCATCGGCTTCATCACCGGGATGAAGAAGGAATGGGCGTGGCGGGTCAGCCGCGGAGAATCGACGCGGAATCTCGCCGCGTTCGAGAAGGTGCTCAGCGGAGAGGACAATGAATTCCTCGGCACCTTCGACGATTCTCAGACGCAGCTGCCCGAGACGACGGCGATCGCCGGCAGCCCGCGGACCACGAGCGAAGACGGCGCGGATGAGCAGAGCGCGGAGTCGAGCGGGGAATCCGATAGGGCGCAGGACGAGCACGGACGCTGACGGCGAGAGCGGCCAGGCCCGATCCGAACCGCAGCTCACTCAATCGAGGGAGAGTTTGAGACCCTCGTGGCTGGCGACATAGCCGAGCCGAGCATAGAAGCGGTGCGCATCGGTGCGTGAGCGGTCAGTCGTCAGCTGTGCGATGCCTGCCCCGACGCGACGACCGCAGGCGTGCGCCCATTCGAAGACCGCCGTGCCGAGTCCGATTCCCTGCGCGGCCGCACCGACGCGCACCGCCTCGATCTGCAGCCGCAGCGTGCCTCGCCTGGACAGGCTGGGAATGAGGCTCAGCTGCAAGGTCCCGACCACAGTGGAATCCTCCTCCACGGCCACGAGCAGCTGATTCGGGTCGGCTGCGATGAGCGCGAACGCGCGATGGTAGGCGGCCGCGTCTGTGCTGGCAGGAGCTTCTCGAGAGGCGCCGAGGACGTCATCGCGCAGCAGCGCGATGAGGGCGGGCACATCGGATTCGGCGGCCCGACGGACCGTGAACGTCCGTCCCGACACCTCGAGGACCTCGGGACGGAAGGAGTCGAAGCCTCGGCCCGGAGCCGCCTCGGTGCTCAACCCCGGGTCTCCTCGGTGGGGCCGGTGCCGACCGACGCCGTTTCGCGATGAGCGGCCCCGACCGGGGGCTTGCCGTAGGGGCGGCGGGCGAAGACCGAGGCGAGCAGGGCACCGGAGACGTTGTGCCACACACTGAAGACCGCGCCGGGCAGAGCCGCCAGCGGCGAGAAGTAGGTCGTGGCCAGGGTCGAGGCGAGCCCGGAGTTCTGGAGCCCGACCTCGAACGACAGAGCCCGGCGGGTCGGAGTGTCGAGGCGGCAGGCGGCGGCCACGCCGTAGCCGACGCCGAGTCCGAGCAGATTGTGTGTGACCACGGCCAGCAGCACGAGCACCCCGGCGGTCGCGATCGAAGCGGCCGAACCGGCGACGACGATGGCGACGATGTAGGCGATCGACACTGACGCCAGCCACGGCAGCACGGGCGCGATCAGGTCGACGAACTTCGAGGCGAATATGCGGATGATCACGCCGACGATGACCGGCACGAGCACGGTCTGACAGATCGAGACGAACATCGACCAGAACGGCACATCCATGTAGGAACCGGCCAGCCACAGGGTCAGCAGCGGGGTGAGGATCGGTGCACACAGCGTCGACAGAGTCGTGATCGACACCGACAGAGCCGTATCGCCCTTGGCCAGATAGGTGACGACATTCGACGCCGTGCCGCCGGGCGCGCAGCCGACGAGGATGACGCCGACGGCGATCTCGGCGGGAAGCGAATAGACGGTGACGACGAGGAGGCCGAGCAGCGGCATCGCCACGAACTGCGTGACGACGCCGAGGACCGCGATCCACGGGCGCTTGGCGATGCGGGTGAAGTCCGGCAGGGTCAGCGTCAGTCCCATGAAGAACATGACGACGCCGAGAGCCCAAGTGATCGACGGCGCAAGAGGCGTGAACGCCTCGGGGAGGAGGAATCCGAGGACGCCTGCGATGATGACGAGGACCGGCAGTGCCGTGACCGCGATGATCGAGCTGCGGTCGGCGGCGGGAGCGTCAGAGCTCGCGGGGGACTGGTGTATCGGTGCGTCAGACATGCGCTCAGACTACTCTCGGCGTTTTGTGATGCGAGACACTGAGCCGAATGATGAGACACCGGTCAGGTCCGCGCAGCGCTCGTGCCACGGGCCCGGGGATTGCTCGTGCGACGAGCCCGGGAGACGCCCGCGCACTCTCGTGCCAAAATGGTGCCATGACGTATAACCTCATCCTGCTGCGCCACGGCGAGAGCGAATGGAACCAGAAGAATCTGTTCACCGGGTGGGTCGATGTGACCCTCACCGACAAAGGCCGTGCAGAAGGCCAGCGCGCCGGTGAGCTGCTGCGCGAAAAGGGCCTCATCCCGGACGTCGTCCACACCTCCCGTCTCAAGCGGGCGATCCTCACCGCGAACCTCGCGCTCGAGGCCGCTGACCTGTCCTGGCTCGACGTTCACCGCAGCTGGCGCCTCAACGAACGCCACTACGGTGCGCTGCAGGGCAAGAACAAGAAGGAGATCCGGGAGGAGTTCGGCGAAGAGCAGTTCATGACCTGGCGCCGCTCCTTCGACACTCCGCCGCCGGCGCTGGCCGACAGCTCGGAATTCTCGCAGGCCGGTGAGGCTCGCTACGCCAACCTCGGTGATTCGATGCCCCGCACCGAGTGCCTCGCCGATGTCATCGACCGCCTCCTGCCCTACTGGTACGACGTCCTCGTCCCCGAACTCACCGTCGGCAAGACCGTGCTCGTCGCCGCCCACGGCAACTCGCTGCGCGCGCTGGTCAAGCACCTCGACGGAATCTCCGATGCCGATATCACGGGACTCAACATCCCCACCGGCATCCCGCTGCACTACGAACTGACCGAGGATTTCACCCCGGTCACGCCCGGCGGCACCTACCTCGATCCCGAGGCCGCTGCTGCCGCCATCGGCCAAGTGGCCAACCAGGGCCGCTGAGACCTGAGGTCTCGGCCGCCTGGCCAGCCCGAACGCAAACGATGATCGCCGAGGTGGAAGCCCGCCTCGGCGATCATCGTTCTTCGTTCGCGGCGCCGTCACTTCTTCGACAGATGCGGCTCCCAATTGCCGGTGAGCAGGTATTCGACCTTCTGCGACACCGACACCGCGTGATCGCCGAAGCGCTCGTAGTAGCGCGAGAGCAGCGTGACATCGGCGATGTGGCGCGGGGCCAGCGAGCCCGCAGGCACCTCGGCGAGCTTGGCGAACACGCTCAGGTGCAGTTCGTCGAGCTCCTCGTCGATGGCGTTGATAGTGGGCACATCGGTCAGGCCAGGGTTCGACAGCAGCCGCTGTGTCGCCTCGGCGATCTTCTCACCGGACTCGCCCATGCGCGCGAACGTCGACTCGAAGACCTCCGGGATCGCCGATTCCGGGTAGCGGATGCGCACCTGCTGAGCGATGTGACGGGCGAGGTCGCCCATCCGCTCGAGCGATGCCGACATCCGCAGCGATCCGATGACGGCACGCAGATCGGCGGCCACCGGAGCCTGCAGCGCGAGCATCTCAGCGGCCTGCTGGTCGAGGGTGAACTGCATGTTGTCGATGACGGCGTCGGCCTCGATGACCTGCTCAGCCAGCTCCAGGTCATTCGCATGCAGCGCCTGGTTGGCCAGACGGATCGCATCGAGGGACTTGGTGGACATGCCGACCAGCTGGGTGGCCAGATCGTCCAGTTCGTTTCTGAAGACTTCGCGCATTGGCGGCGGATCCTTACTCTCGGTCGTGCGAGGAGTTCCTCATCGGAACGTCGGTGGGTGTGCGTGCCCGATCTGTGCGTTCGGGTCTGCGCCTCCGGGGCTGTGCCTTCGGGTGCTGTACTTTCGGGTGCTGTGCTTTCGGGTCTGTTCCCGGAAGCGGGCAGATTCGGGTGGGGGAGCGCAGGCACACAGACGTCAGCTTCGCAGAGACGGGTGAACGTCGCTTGTCGGGAAGGTGAATTCCTCGGCAAATAGGTCACGCGTCGGTGAATTCGGTGCACCGAGACGATGGACAGCGCCTAAGCTTGAGACTGTGGATCTCTTAGTAGTGGCGGTCCTGACCGGCGTCGTCGGCCTGGGCCTGGGCATAGCGGGCATTCTCGCGTTCCGTTTCAGCGAACGCTCCCGCGATGCTGCCGATCTGCATTCCGAAGACGACCTGCCCGAAGGCATCGCCGAAGTCCTCGCCGTCCTGCCCTCGGCCGCGATCGTCGTCGACGCCGGCGACGACGTCGTCAAAGCCTCACCCGCCGCGTACACATTCGGCCTGGTCAGAGGCCATTCGCTGGCATCATCGGAGATGCTGGGCGTCGTCGGCCGCGTCCGCGCCCGGGGCCTCATCGAAGAGATCGACCTCGAGCAGAAGCGCGAGAACTCCGACTCCGTGCTTCGCTTCCTGCACGCCCGCGTCGCGCCCTTGGGCACGTCCTTCGTCCTCGTCCTCTGCGATGACCAGACCGAATCCAAACGCGTCGACGCCGTCCGCCGCGACTTCGTCGCCAACGTCTCCCACGAACTCAAGACTCCGATCGGAGCGATGGCGCTCCTCGCCGAGGCGGTCACCGACTTCGCCGACGACCCCGCCGCCGTCGAACGCTTCGGCGGGCGGATGCAGCGAGAGTCGAAGCGGTTGACCCAGCTCGTCCAGGAGATCATCGACCTCTCCCGCGTCCAGGACCACGCGGCACCCGCGACGACTGAGAAGATCTCCGCCGCCGAGGTGGTCGACGACGCCGCCGACCGGGCCCGCACGCGTGCGGAAGGCAAGAACATCCACATCGAGATCTCCCCGCCCCGGGACCTGCTCATCGAGGGCAACTACGAACTGCTCGTCAACGCCGTGCGCAACCTCATCGACAACGCCATCAACTACTCACCCGACGGCACCCGCGTCGGGGTCGGGGTCGACCTCGTCGACGAACGCGTCGAGATCGCCGTGACCGACCAAGGCATCGGCATGT
Organism: Brevibacterium sp. S111; assembly: GCF_004745075.1. Classification (GTDB taxonomy): domain Bacteria; phylum Actinomycetota; class Actinomycetes; order Actinomycetales; family Brevibacteriaceae; genus Brevibacterium. The sequence continues at coordinate 238,544 of NZ_RHFH01000005.1, read as the reverse complement.
CTGCGCAGGACACCGAACGCGTCTTCGAACGCTTCTACCGCGTCGATCCGGCCCGGTCGCGGATCACCGGCGGCACGGGGCTGGGACTGAGCATCGTCAAGCACATCATCGCCACCCACGGCGGCGAAGTCCGGGTGTGGAGCCGGCTCGGAAAGGGATCGACCTTCACGATCGTGCTCCCTCTGGCCGGAACCGCGCCCGAGCACTCGGCGAGCGATTCGGCCCCCGAAGGCGTGCTCATCGAACATTCCTCGAATCCGGCGGGCACCGCCTCGGTGCGGGGCAGGACAGGCTCGGCGGTTGATGCCGACGACGACACCGCCTCGGCGAATGCCGGCGACGATGCGCACAATGACGCCGTGGACGACACGACGCCCGGTGCTGGTGATAATGGAAACGGCGGCGACGCCACCCGAGCCGAGAAGACCGGCTCACCCGAAGAACTGACCGATGAAAGCGAACAAAGGAAGCTCACAACGTGACTCGTATTCTGCTTGTCGAGGACGAGGAGTCGTTCTCGGACCCGCTGTCGTATCTGCTCGGTAAGGAAGGGTACGAGGTGACGGTCGCCGATGACGGACTCAGGGCTCTGGCGGAATTCGACCGCAGCGGCGCCGACCTGGTCCTGCTCGACCTCATGCTCCCCGGAGCGTCCGGCACCGAGGTCTGCCGCGAGCTGCGCGCGAAGTCGAACGTGCCGATCATCATGCTCACGGCCAAGGACTCGGAGATCGACAAGGTCGTGGGGCTCGAGCTCGGCGCCGATGACTATGTGACGAAGCCGTACTCCTCGCGTGAGCTGCTGGCCCGAGTGCGTGCGGTGCTGCGTCGCAATGTCGAAACCGATGACTTCGAGGACGAGTCCGTGCTTGAAGCCGGGGGAGTGCGCATCGACGTCGAACGCCATGTCGTGTCGGTCCGTGGTGAGGAGCTGTCGATGCCGCTGAAGGAATTCGAGCTGCTCGAGATCCTCGTGCGCAACTCCGGACGGGTGATGACCCGCGGTCAGCTCATCGACCGGATCTGGGGCGAAGACTATGTCGGCGATACGAAGACCCTCGACGTCCACGTCAAACGCCTGCGCGCGAAGGTCGAGGAGAATCCCTCCGAACCGCGCCTGCTCACGACCGTGCGCGGACTCGGGTACAAGTTCGAGGCCTGAACCGGCCGGCGGGCCGGGACCGGCTGGACTTGGCCGGCGGGCTGGGTTCGGTTGGGCTTGGTCGGCGGGCCGGGCCCGCACTCGGTCGACGATTCGGCAGTGAATGCGAAAGGAGCCGCTCACTTCGAGTGAGCGGCTCCTTCGTGTTCGCGGAGGGAGGAGGTCAGCCGTTGACGCTGCCGGTTCCTTCGGCGGCGTCAGCGCTTTCGCTGGGCACACTCGACGGCGACTCGGACGGCACGTACTCCTTGTAGTACGGGAGCACATCGCTGAGCAGCTGAGTCTGGATCGTCTTCTCGTCGCTGCCGCTCTTCACAGTGACGTCGACGAGGTCACCGGGCTCGGCATCGAGACCGTCGACCGTGATGACTTCCTTCGCCGAGGTCTCGGGGCTGTTCGGATCCTGGACGAAGGTGTCGCCCGCCTTGACCGATTCGCTCACCGATGTGCCGGCGACATCGATGGACACCTTGGCATTGTCCTCGCCCTTGTTGATCAAGGTGAAGAACAGCTGTGCCGGACCGCTGCCGGACTTGTCCGTGATGAGCATGAGCCCACGGAGTTCGACGTCACCAACTGTGCCCGAGGCTCCATCGCCGCCGTTGTAATGGTATTCGGCAGTCTGATGGGGAGACAGCAGGCTTGCACATCCGCTGACGGGAATAACGAGAGCGAGTGCGGCAACGGCGAGGGCCGCGCGGTTGTGCCGTTTCATTATGCTCCTTGAAGTGGCAATACAAGATCAGTCTGTATACTACCCGGTTTTTGACCCGCTGTAGAACCGCATCCCAGGTGCGGACGAAAGCCTGCTGAGGAAACGGAGCCCCATGGCGTCGTCGCGCAGGTCGAGTTCATGGGAAGTTCATTTCCCGACGAGATCGGCTCATCTGCTCGATCCGTGATGACGGCAATGCGCCCGATGCCGATATTCGCGCTGGCGAGGCCGCCGATCGGCGATTCCCACGAGCCACGGGAGGCGGAGCCTAGCATGAAGATTCGTTACCCTGAACGATTTCTGTGGCGCGCCTCATGGTAAACTGGGATTCCGCGAAAGGGGTTTGAAGAGAATATGAGTTTCCAGGTCGGCGACACTGTTGTCTATCCACATCACGGTGCAGCGACAATCCAAGAAATCAAGAAGCGATCCATCAAAGGTGAGGAGAAACTGTATCTCAAGCTCCAGGTCGCCCATGGTGATCTAGTGATCGAGGTTCCCGCTGAGAACTGCGACCTCGTCGGTGTGCGAGACGTCGTCGGCGAGGAAGGCGTGGAGAAGGTCTTCAATGTCCTCCGCGCAGAGTTCGTCGAAGAGCCCGCGAACTGGTCGCGCCGTTACAAAGCGAATCTGGAGAAGCTGCAGTCCGGTGACGTCATCAAGGTCGCCGAGGTTGTGCGTGATCTCTGGCGCCGCGAGCAGGACCGCGGCCTGTCGACCGGGGAGAAGCGCATGCTCTCGAAGGCACGTCAGATTCTCGTCTCCGAACTCGCCCTGGCTGAGAAGAAGGAAGAGTCCGAGGCAGAAGCGCTGCTGGACGAAGTGCTCGCATCCTGAGCACCTGTGTCATCATCCCGGCCGCAGGGTCGGGATCGCGTCTGGGTTGCAATGAGCCGAAGGCCTTCGTCCGTCTTCACGGACGGAGCCTTCTGGCCCGCAGCCTCGAGACGACCCTCTCCTCGGGAGTCGCCTCCACAATTGTGGTGGCAGCTCCCGAGGAGTTTCTTTTCCGCGCACGCGATGAAATCGCCGCGGCAATGGCTGATGCGGAATGCGAAACTTCAATTACAGCCGTAGCAGGCGGTTTAGACCGAATCGAGTCAGTGCAAATCGCCTTGAAATATGCCGCAGACTCCGAAATCGTCCTCGTCCACGACGCGGCCCGCTGTCTCACTCCGCCCGAGGTGTTCTCCCGCGTGCACACGGCAGTGCGATCCGGCGCCGAGGCAGTCGTTCCGGTGCTGCCGATGATCGACACCGTTCGGCGTGCTCTGCCGAGCGAATCGGCAGGAGCGGAGCCGACGGAAGTCCTGCGCGGTGACCTCGACCGGTCACGCCTGCGCCGGGTGCAGACGCCCCAGGGCTTCAGGACCGCGACCCTGCTGCGCGCCCATGCCCACCACCGCGCCGAGGCCGCCCCGGCGACCGATGACGCGGGATTGGTCGAACGCCTCGGCGTCGACGTCGTGGCCGTGCCCGGGCACGAGGAGGCGCTGAAGATCACCTACCCACTCGACCGCATCCTCGGCGAACAGCTGGCCCGGATGCGCGATGCGAACGCAGGAGGACCGCAATGACTGCGATCATTCCCCGCACCGGCATCGGCGTCGACGTCCATGCCTTCTCCACCGACCCGGACCGCGAACTCTGGATCGCCGGTCTGCTGTGGCCGGGACAGCCTGGGCTGTCCGGACATTCGGATGCCGACGTCGCCGCCCACGCATGCTGCGATGCGCTGTTCTCTGCCGCCGGACTCGGCGACCTCGGCGAGCACTTCGGCGTCGACCGCCCGGAGTTCGCGGGCGCCGCGGGTGCCGAACTGCTCGCCGAGGCGGCCAGAATCGTCCGGTCCGCCGGTGTCGAGATCGGCAGCATCGCCGTCCAAGTCATCGGCAACCGGCCGAAGGTCGGCAGTCGCCGCCACGAAGCCCAGCAGACACTGTCTGCGGCCGTGGGGGCCTCGGTCTCCGTCTCCGGCACGACCTCGGACGGGCTCGGGCTGACCGGCCGCGGCGAGGGGATCGCGGCCATGGCCACCGCCCTCGTGTACCCGTCATGAGAGTCCTCTTCCAAGGGGCCGGCGCCATCGGCATCGCCGGGGCCGCCCTCTTCACCGATTCCCACGACGTCGCTGTCGTCTCCCGCACCGGGGGTGACCAGCCGCGGAACGCGTACCCGCGGCGAGTGAGTGATCTCGATCCGACCGATTCCGACTCCGGCTCCGCCGGCTGGACAGTGAATCGGGTCGCGGCGACTCGAAGGGTGACGGTCACCGGGTGGGAGCGGGCGCGCGAAGCGACTCCCTGGGATCTCATCGTCTTGTCCACCCGGCCGGGCGACCTCGACCCGGCGGTCGCCTCGGCGATTCGGGAGATCTCTCCGAGCTTCGTTGCGATCACCAGCCAGGTCGACGGTGACCTCGAGCGGGCGAAGAGGGAATTCCCCGATGCCGAGGCGGTCATCGTCGGTCCGGCGTTCCTGTCCGAACGCGTCGAAGCCGGCACAGTCGCCGCCGGGCGCGAGGTCCGCTACTGGGCACCGGCGGGGCTGCCGCGATTCCTCATCGGCGGGAGCAGGAATGGGGTGCGCTCACTGGCTCGCGGACTCGGTGGGCTCGTCCAGCCCGTGCCGCTCGTCGCCGTGTTGGCACCGCCAGCCGTGTTCATCCCCTTCGTCGCCGAACTGAGCATCCGAGACGGCGACTGGGCGGCACTGAAATCACACCTGAAACGCCCCGCGCTTGCCGCCGCCGAGGCGGTCCGAACACGTTTGGGAATGCGAGTTCCCTTCTCCGGGCACCTCGCTCGGTTCGTGCTGAAGACGATGGAGACCATCGTCCCGATCGACGTCACCGCATATGCGGGCCGACATTTCGCCCGTCACAGAGGTCAGACACGGGACATGCTCACCGGGTGGGCGTCATCCGGGCATCCGACACCGACGCTGAAAGAGCAGTTGGCGGCGCTGGACGAACAGACGGCGGTGCGCGCATAGAGGCAGCGGCGCGCGCATAGGCGGTGGGGCAGGTCGGGCCCGTCGGGCTCACACCTTCGCGGTCGGGGTTCCTCCCCGCCGAGCTCACACCTTCGCGGTCGGGTTCCTCTTCGTGACGACGAGACCGACGAGGTAGAGGGCGACGACGAAGACGAGCGTGCCCACGATCTGGAAGCGCACGGAATCGACCGTGAAGCCGAGCCCGATGATCACGGCGATGCCGGCCAGGGTGACATACGACAGCCAGGGGTAGCCCCACATCCGCAGAGGCAGGGGGCGCCCAGCCGCCTCGGCGCGACGGCGCAGCACGATCTGCGAAACCAAGGTCACCACCCAGGTGACGATGAGCGTCGAGCCGACGATGTTGAGCAGCACACCGAGCACCTCGGCGGCCCAGAAGTAGTTGAGCGCCACGGCCACGAAACCGAACGCCGAGGTGGCCAGCACCGCGGGCACGGGCACGCCGCGATGGTTCGTCCGGCCCAGCCCACGCGGAAGCATCGATCGCTGCGACATCGAGAACGCCATCCGGGAGGCGCCGTAGATGTTCGCGTTCATCGACGACAGCAGCGCGATGACGATCACCGCAGCGAGCAGGGAGGCGACGAACGGCAGACCGGCGGTCTTGAGCACCGCGACGAACGGTGACTCGGCCAGGCTCTCATCCGTCCAGGGCAGGACGAGGACGATGATGGCCACGGAGCCGATGTAGAGGAAGAGGATGCGCCACACGATCGTCTTGATCGCCTGGCTCACGCTCCGTTCGGGATTCGCGGTCTCGGCCGCGGCCACCGCGACGATCTCGATGCCGCCGAAGGCGAACGCGACGACGAGGAGACCCGCAGCGATGCCGGGGACGCCGGTGGGCGTGAAACCGTCGGCGAAGATCTGGCTCGGCGGTTCGGCCGGAGTCCACCCGAAGAGGTAGGCGGCGCCGAGGACGAGGAAGAGGACGACGAACGCGACCTTGATGAGCGAGAACCAGAACTCGAACTCACCGAAGCTGCCCGAGGTGGTGAGGTTGATGGCGGTGAAGATGAGCATGATCGCCAAAGCGACGACCCACTGCGGGATGGCGGGAATAGAGGAGGCCGCGATCTGTGCGGCCGCGGTGGCCTCGGCGGCGACGACGAGGCACAGCTGCACCCACCACAGGGCACCGACGGCGAAGGCCGCTGCCGGACCCATGGCCTTGCCCGCATAGTGGGAGAAGGCACCCGGGTTCGGGTCGGCGGCGACGAGTTCACCCAGGGCCCGCATGACGAAGATGACGATGAGGCCGGCGACGACATAGGAGATGAGCACGGCCGGACCGGCCGCCTGCACTCCGGCACCGGAGCCGACGAAGAGACCGGCACCGATCGCCGAACCGAGACTCATCATCACCAGATGACGGGGCTTCATCCCCGCCTTGAGACCGGTGGACGCGGCGGCGGAGGCCGGGGCTGACGCTGCACCGGCGGACTGTGAAGACTGTGATTCGGGCACCCGACGAGTCTAGCCGTCGGAGCCGGAACACGCAGACGCGGGTCGCACCCCGTCAGGGGGGGGCGCGACCCGCGTCCATCCTTCAGTGCTGCGGTAAGAGCATCAAGGACTCTCAGTGACCAGGACTCTCACTGGGACCAAGCCCCTCAGTGAGACCAAGCCCCTCAGTGAGACCGAGCCCCTCAGTGACCGCGTTTGATCCAATCATCGAGTGCCGGACGTTCGGCACCGATCGACGTCGACTCACCGTGGCCGGTGAGCACGACGGTCGCCTCGGGCAGCGGGAAGAGCACATCGCGGATCGATTCGATGATCGTCTCGAAGCTCGAGTGCGACCGCCCGGTGGCGCCGGGGCCTCCGTTGAACAGGGTGTCTCCGGCGAACAGCACCGGACCGACGGCCCGTCCTGCCCCGGCCGATGCGGGAGCGGGCAGACCGGTCTCGACGAAGAAGCACGTCGAGCCGGGGGAGTGGCCCGGAGTGTGCAGCGCCTTGAGGCGGACGCCGCCGACGGTCCAGGTGTCGCCGTGGGCGATCTGGCCGTCGGGGCGGTAGTTGTCATAGGTCATGTCCCACAGCACGTAGTCCTCGGGGTTGAGGTACACGGTGGGATTGCCGACCCGCTGCGCGAAATCGCGGACGACTCCGACGTGATCGTCGTGACCGTGCGTGAGCAGGACGGCCTTGACGTCTCTGGATCCGACCGCCTCGGCGATCGCATCGACGTCATGGGCGGGATCGATGACGATGACCTCGGAGTCATCGCCGATGATCCACACGTTGTTGTCGACGTCGAAGGTTTCGCCGTCGAGGGAGAAGGTTCCCGAAGTGACGAGATGTTCAATAGCAGTCATCAGAGTTCCACCACCGATCGTAGGACTTGGCCCTGGGCCATCTTGTCGAATGCCGCCTCGACGTCGCCGATGCTGATCCGTTCGGACACGAACTTCTCCAGCGGCAGGCGACCCTGCTGGTAGAGGTCGACGAGCATCGGGAAGTCGCGGTCGGGCAGGCAATCACCGTACCAGGAGGACTTGAGCTTGCCGCCGCGACCGAACACGTCGAGCAGCGGAACCGTCAGCTCCATCTCCGGGGTCGGCACACCGACGAGGACGACGGTGCCGGCGAGGTCACGACCGTAGAACGCCTGACGCCAGGTGGCGGGGAGTCCGACGGCGTCGATGACGACATCGGCGCCGAAGCCTCCGGTGCGCTCCTGGATCGCGGTGACGACCTCGTCCTCGCTCATGCCCTTCGTGTCCACGGTATCGGTGGCACCGAGATCCTTCGCCCAGGACAGCTTCTTCTCATCGATGTCGAGGGCGATGATCGTGTTCGCTCCGGCCAGGGCTGAACCGGCGATCGCAGCGCAGCCGACTCCACCGGCGCCGATCACAGCCACGGTCTTGCCGCGAGTGACCTCACCGGTGTTGATCGCCGCGCCGATGCCGGCCATCATGCCGCAGCCGAGCAGACCGACGACGGCGGGATCCGCCTCGGGGACCTTCGTGCACTGGCCTGCGGCGACGAGCGTCTTCTCGGCGAAGGAGCCGATGCCCAGAGCCGCCTCGAGCTCGGTGCCGTCGGGCAGGGTCATCTTCTGCGAAGCATTGTGGGTGGCGAAGCAGTACCAGGGCTCGCCCCGCTTGCAGGCGCGGCAGTCGCCGCAGATGGCGCGCCAGTTGAGGATGACGAAATCGCCGACGGCGACGTTCGTCACGCCTTCGCCGATCTCGGAGACGACCCCGGCGGACTCGTGGCCGAGCAGGAACGGGTAGTCATCGCTGATGCCGCCCTCCCGGTAGTGGAAATCCGTGTGGCAGACGCCGCAGGACTTCACGTCGACGATGACCTCGCCCGGGCCCGGATCGGGGATGACGATGTCGGTGAGCTCGACGGGCGCTCCCTTGCTGCGGGAGATGACGCCCTTGACGGTCTGTGGCATTGCGTCTCCTTCTGTCGTGGTTTGAGTCTTCAATCGCGGGGCATGCTGCCGCGTTCAGCCGCAGTCGGCCCCGGCGCTGAGTGCGTACACGTCCACCCTAACCAGGCAGGCTGTGTCCGACCAGTGTGTCCGGACCCTGAGCGGGCAGATCCCTGCAGACGGCAGCGCTTCGGTCCTGCGTGCCTTGGAGTCGGGAAGATCGGCGGATGCTGGGGCGGGGAGGGCTGGGGCCGGGAGGGCTCGGCCGAGGCGGGCGCAGACGACGAAGGCGGTCCGATGCGCAGAGCATCGAACCGCCTTGGCCGTCGGATCACCGCTGGGCGGTCATCCGAGTCGGATCATCCTTCGTCCGGGTGCTTGCGCAGATGCAGGATCGCAGCGCCGAGGCCGCCCCAGACGGTGACGATGGCGATGATCATCATGACGATTGCTGACGTGCCCATTACAGTGCTCCCTTGTTGTCTTCGGTCTTCTCATTGGCCACGGAGTCGGCGATCGCGACGTCCATGTCCTCCAGTGTCTTCTTCGGCCATTTCACGACCGAGAGGATGATCGCTGCCACGACGAGGAGGGCGATCATGCCCCAGCCGTACGTGCCGGTGATCAGCGCCGGATAGTCCTCGTAGCCGTTCGTCGCGTAGTTGATGATCTGCGAGATGAGCATGTAGAGGAGGACGAGCCCGGTGATCGAGATGAGGATCATCCAGGTGATGCCGAGCTTGAAGCTCGAGACCGCATTGAGGTGACCGCTGAGCTTCGGCATCATGCGCAGCATCCAGCAGACGACGACGATGGCGAGGATGGCCGAGCCGACGATGCCGATGTTGTTGGCGAACGCATCCATGGTGTCGAGGGCGTAGAGGCCGGTGATCGTGGGCATAAGCAGCAGCGAGATGACCGCCATTCCTCCGCCGACCCAGATCGTCGAAGCCTTGTTGCCGACGCCGAACTTCTCTCGCAGGGCCTGGATCGGCACCTGGACGATCGAGATGAGCGAGGTCAGTCCCGCGAACACGAGGCAGGCGAAGAACACGAACCCGAAGATCGCTCCGCCGGGCATCTCGGAGATCAGCGTCGGGAAGCCGACGAAAGCCAGTCCGATGCCGTCGGTCGCCACATCGCCGACCGCTACGCCCTGCGCTGTGGCCATGAAGCCGAGTGCGGCGAAGATGCCGATGCCGGCGAGGATCTCGAACGCGGAGTTCGAGAAGCCCACGACGAGGCCGGCGCCGGTGAGGTTCGTCTTCTTCTTCAGGTACGAGGCATAAGTGATCATGATGCCGAAGCCGATCGACAGGGAGAAGAAGATCTGACCATAGGCCGCGATCCACACTCCTGGGTCGCCCAATGCTGCGAAGTCCGGGGTGAACAGAGCGTTGAGGCCGTCGACAGCACCGGGCAGGAACAGCGAGCGGATGACCAGGGCGAGGAACAGGACGATGAGCAGCGGGATGAAGATCTTCGAGAAGGCCGCGATGCCGTTCTGCACACCCAGGAGGAGGATGCCCAGGACGACGACCCACACGATGATGAGCGGAATGAGCACTCCGGGAACGAAATCGAACGAGATGCCCGGGTCGCCCATCTGGAGGTAGTCGGTGAAGAAGAACCCCTCCGCGTCGTCTCCCCAGGACTCGCCGAGGGAGAAGAACATGAAGGAACCGGCCCAGCCGATGATCGCCGCATAGTAGATGCCGATGATGATGGCCACACCGGTGGCGAACCAGCCGATGGGCTCGGCCGCTCTGTGCGTCATGCGGAAGGCCAGCGGAGCCGATCCCCGGGCACGGTGGCCCATGGCGTAGTAGAAGAAGAGGAGAGGGATGCCCGCAGTCAGCAGTGCGACCAGGTAGGGGATGATGAAGGCGCCGCCGCCGTTGTCATAGGTGACGTACGGGAAGCGCCAGATGTTGCCGAGGCCGATCGCCGATCCGATCGCCGCGAAGATGAACGCGGAGCGGGAGACGAAGACCTCCCTCTGGGGTGATGACTTAGTCGACATGATGTCCTTTCTTGACCGATCGCGGATCTTCGAGACCGGGGATCGCCTTCGCAGTCTCATCTGTGAGACCGGCAGGCACGTCTGAAGTCCGCTATACGAGAAAGGTTCCCGCAACGGACTTCATTGCATGATTCCACTTTACTGGGAATTCACTGTGCGATGTGCTGTACATCACGTGATGTGCATAACAGTCTGGTATCGAATGCGGGAAAACGGGGAAAGCGACCAAGCCCGGTAGACTTGTGGGCGTGACTATCTCGCTCTACAACACTGCCAGCCGCACGACTGAAGAACTGCGCCCCGTCCGCGACGGTCAGGTGGGGATCTACGTCTGCGGCGCCACGGTGCAGGGCGAACCGCACATCGGGCACCTGAGGTCTGCAGCGGTGTTCGACACCCTGCGTCGCTGGCTGCTCTACAGCGGCTACCGGGTGACGATGGTCCGCAACGTCACCGACATCGACGACAAGATCCTCTCGAAGTCGACCGAAGAGGGTCGTGAGTGGTTCGCTCACGCTTTCAAGTACGAGCGGGCCTTCACCGCCGCCTACGACGCACTCGACGTGCTCCCGCCGAGCAGCGAACCGCGTGCGACCGGGCACATCACCGAGATGATCGAACTCATCTCCCGACTCATCGAGGCCGGTCATGCCTACCCCGCACTCGACGGCAGTGCCGATGTCTACTTCGACGCCGCCTCGTGGAGCGAATACGGTGCCCTGACCAACCAGAAGCTCGAGGACATGGAGCTGTCCGAGGGCGCCGAGCTGCGGGGGAAGAAGGACGCCCGGGACTTCGCACTGTGGAAGGCGCACAAGGAATCCGAGCCGATCACCGCCTCCTGGCCCTCACCCTGGGGCCGGGGGCGTCCGGGCTGGCACATCGAATGCTCGGCCATGTCGACGAAGTACCTGGGGTCGAACTTCGACATCCACGGCGGCGGACTCGACCTGCGCTTCCCGCACCATGAGAACGAACTCGCTCAGTCGCGGGCGGCCGGTGACGGCTTCGCGAACATCTGGATGCATTCGGGCCTGCTCAACGTCGGCGGGGACAAGATGTCGAAGTCCCTGGGCAACTCGGTCTTCGCCTCCGATCTGTTCGAACGCTTCAGCCCGTTGGCCGTGCGCTACTTCCTCACGGGAGCTGGTTACCGGTCGATCCTCGACTTCTCGACCACGGCGATGGAACGCTCGGCGGCTTCGCTCGAGCGTCTGCAGAACTTCCTCCAGCGTGCCCGCCAGACGCTCGGCGCGCAGGCCCCCGCGCTGCCGGACGTCACCGACGGCTACGCCGGACGCAGCGTCGACGTTCCCGTCGAGTTCGCCGCGGCCCTCGATGACGACCTCGGTGTGCCCAGAGCCCTGTCTGTGGTCTTCGCGACCGTCACCGAGGGGGCGAAGCTTCTCGATGCCGGAGGTGATTGTGAGGGTCTGGCGACGGTCGTCGCTGAGGTCGAACTCATGCTCGACATCCTCGGCGTCAATCCCAGCGCCGAGGCATGGACCGCATCTGCGGCCGATGCGAAGGCCGAATCCGCGCTTGACTCCCTCGTCGCCGCCATGGCGCAGAAGAGGGCCGAGGCGAAGGCGGCAAAGGACTATGCCACCGCGGACGGCATCCGCGACGAACTCGCCGCGGCCGGCGTCATCATCGAGGACACGGCCGACGGTTACCGCTACCACCTCGGCGAGGGCTGAGGACCACGAACTTCGGTCATGGGCGCAGGCCCGTGACTCCCAACGCATCCGATAGGAATCACATGGCTTCCACACCCCGCTCCGGCGGTTCGAAGAAGGGTCCGACCAAGGGGTCGGGCGGTAAGAACAAGCGCAGCCTGCGCGGCAGAGGGCCGACGCCCAAGGCCGAGGATCGCGTCTACCACAAGGCACACAAGGCCGCGCAGCACCGGAAGTCCGCGAACGCCTCGGCGCAGGCGAAGCGGAAGAAGAAGGAGCTCGGGCCGAACATGGTCGCGGGGCGCAACTCGGTGCTCGAAGCGCTGCGTGAAGGCGTTCCGGCCACCGCGATGTACGTGTCCGGGCGCATCGACTCCGATGACCGGGTCCGTGAGGCCATCACCCTGGCCACACAGCGGGGGATCTCGATGCTCGAGGCGAGCAAGCCCGATCTCGACCGGCTCACCGATGACGCGATCCACCAGGGCATCGCCCTGCAGGTGCCGCCGTATGACTACGCCGATCCCTCCGATCTGCTCGACTACGCGGCCGATCGCGCCGAGACTCCGCTGCTGGTGGCTCTGGACGGCGTGACCGATCCGCGCAACCTCGGTGCGATCGTGCGTTCGACCGCGGCCTTCGGCGGGCACGGAGTGATCATCCCCGAACGTCGCGCCGCCTCGATGACGGCCGCGGCATGGAAGACCTCGGCCGGAGCCGCCGCGCGGATCCGCGTCGCCCAGGTCGTCAATCTCGCCCGGGCCATCGATGAGCTGAAGAAGCGAGGCGTTTTCGTCGTCGGCCTCGACATGGACGGCGACGTCGAGCTGCCGGAGCTGACTTTCACCAGGGACCCGCTGTGCATCATCGTCGGCTCCGAAGGCAAGGGGCTCTCGCGTCTGATCTCGGAGAAGTGCGACCAGATCGTGTCGATCCCGATCGCCGCGACCACCGAGTCGCTCAACGCCGGCATCGCCGCGGCCGTCTCCCTCTACGAGGTGGCCCGCTCCCGCCGCCCCTGACCCTCCCCATTGCTACCCGACGGCGGCCCAGCAACCTCGCGCGAGGTTGCTGGGCCGCCGTCGGGTAGCAATTAGGAGTTTACGGTGGTGCGATAGCTGGTCTCGGACAGCTGCCCGACGACGGAATGGCGGCGACTGTAGGTGAAGTAGACCAGCGCACCGACGGCCATCCAGACGCCGAAGACGATCCAGGTCCGACCGCCGAGGTTGACCATGAGGAACGCACACGCCAGCGCACCCAGCGCCGGCACGACCGGGCCGAAGGGGACCTTGAACGACCGGTCGAGATCGGGGCGCTTGAAGCGCAGGTAGATGACGGCGAGATTGACGAGGCAGAACGCGAAGAGCGTGCCGATGCTCGTGGCGTCGGCGAGTTCGCCGAGGGGGATGAACGCCGCGGTGAGCGCCACGAGTCCGCCGATGATGAGCGTGCCGACCAGGGGAGTGCCGGTGCGCTGGGAGACGCGGCTGAAGATCTTCGGCACCATTCCGTCGCGGGACATCGTCAGCAGGATCCGCGACTGCCCGTAGAGGACCGTGATGACCACGGAGAAGATCGCGAGCACCGCGGCCACGGCGAAGACGAGCACGGCGATGTTCGACCCGGTGATCTCTTCGACGATCTGGACCAGCGGGGCGTGTGCGGACTCGAACCACTGCCAGTGACGGGCGCCGATCGCGGTGACGGCGACGAGGACGTACATCGAGGTGACGATGAGCATCGAGAAGATGATCGCCCGCGGCAGGTCACGCCGAGGGTTCTTCGCCTCCTCACCGGCTGTCGAGGCGGCGTCGAAGCCGATATAGGAGAAGAACACGCTCGAGGCGGCCGCGGTGACACCGGCGGCGCCCATCGGCAGCATCGGAGCGAAGTTGCCGGCCTTGAAAGCGGTGAAGGCGACGATGGCGAAGAACACGAGGATGCCGAGCTTGACGAAGACGAGGATCGTGTTGACGATGCCGGACTCTCGGGCACCGCGCATGAGCAGCACGGTCGCCAGAGCCACGACGACGAGCGCGGAGACGTTGATGACCCCGCCGGGATTGTCCGCCAGACCGGGTCCTGTGGTCAGCGCAGCCGGCAGCTCGAGACCGAAGACGCGCAGGGTCTCATTGACGTAGTCGGCGGCTCCGACGGCGACCGCGGCCACGGAGACCGCGTATTCGAGCACGAGACACCAGCCGCAGACCCAGGCCACACCCTCGCCGAGGGTGGCGTAGGAGTACGAGTAGCTCGATCCCGACACCGGAACCATGCCCGCCATCTCGGCATAGCTGACTGCCGAGAGCAGCGCCGTGAGTCCTGCGAGGACGAAGGCCAGCCAGACGGCGGGACCCGCAACGGGAACGGCCTCGCCGAGGATGACGAGGATTCCCGTGCCCAAGGTGGCGCCGACGCTGATCATCGTCAGCTGGAAGACGCCGAAGGTCCGACGCAGACCACCGGACTCACCGGACTCCGCTGCGGCCTGCGCTTCTGCGGTCATGGCGCTGATCGATTTGCGTCGTCCCAGCTGCCGCAGCACCCCGGTGGGGGTGGGCGTCGGCGGGGTGGATGGATCAGGCGAAACGGTCATATACATAGTTTTGCATAAAAATACATGACTCTTCGGGTGGGAGCCCCGCGATCACGGGCATCGGCGGCATGAATCGTCGCGGATCTCACACCGCGAGCCCGACGATCGGGAACCACGCTTGCCGAACCCGACCGGCGAGATCTCAGACGTCGAGCCCGACGATCGGGAACCACGCTTGCCGAACCCGACCGGCGAGATCTCAGACGTCGAGCCCGACGGGCGAGATCTCAGACGTCGGGGGTGAACCGTCCGTCCTGTGCCATCCACCCGCCGTCGACGAGCTGCGAATGGCCGGTGACGTAGCTCGAGGCGTCCGAGGCGAGGAACACGACGGGCCCGGCGATTTCGTGCAGGCGTCCCCACCGGCCCAGTGCGGTCTTGTCCGCGTAGGCGCCCCACCACCTCTCGTCGGCCTTGATCTGCTGGGTGAGCGGGGTGTCGAAGGGTCCGGGCAGCACCGCGTTCACGCGCACACCCTGCCCGCCGAGCTCGCTTGCGAGAGTCTTCGTCAGCTGCACGACACCGGCCTTCGCCGCGGCGTAGAGCCCCTGTCCGGGTTCGATGGCCAGTGCCCGGAACGAGGCGTAGGTGACGATCGAGCCGCGACCGCGGGTCGCCATCTCCCGACCGAACCCGCGCAGCAGCCGGTACGTGCCCTTGAGGTTGATGTCGATGACCCGATCGAACTCGTCATCGCTGGTCGCTGTGAGGCGTTTGCGCACGTTCGCCCCCGGGGTGACGACGAGGGCCTGGGCATCGGCGTGGTCGGCGACGAGAGATTCGACGGAGTCCGTGTCCGTGATGTCCACGGCGCGGGCCTCAGCGGATCCGACACCGCGGGCGGAGATGAGCGCGGCGGTGTCCTCGGCGCCGGCGAGGTTGAGATCGGCGGCGATGACGTGGGCACCGGCATCGGCGAGGCCGATGGCGCTGGCCTGGCCCAGCCCGGATCCGGCCCCGACGACGACGGCTGTGCGTCCGCTGAGGTCGAACAGGGAGGTGATCGACGGGTTGGTCTCGTTCGTGGTCATCGGCTCGTTCGTGGTCATCGGGGTCCTTCCAGGGCGGAATCGGTGCGAGAGGGACGTCATCGTCGCCTCCGTCGAATTCCAAGGTATGCCCGCTGAGGCGGCCCCGCCCTCGTCGTTTCACCTTGTGGAACGGCGCGTGTTCAGAACTTCTTGCTGTCGACGTAGCGGATCTCGTCGGGCAGGTTCGCCAGGTAGTCGACGATGAAGTACGCGATGGCTTCCATCGTCGGGATGTCGCGTTGGCGGGCGCGGGCCATGGTGCGGCGGTGTTCGGCGAATTCGTAGAAGATCTGACCGGGCTCGAGCTTGCGGGTGAGGTTCTGCGGGATCGCCTGGATGAGCGGTTTGTAGACCTCGTCGAGCCACCGACGGGCGGCTTGGGATTCGTCGAGTTCGTCGACCTCGGCGATCTCCGGGGCGGAGCGGAAGGAATCGAGGTCGTTGAGCATCGCGCGGGCCTGGTTCTCGTTGGCGCCGATGCCCGTCAGGCGCAGCAGACGCCGAGAGTGGTGGTTGGGTTCGACGATCTTCGGTTCGACGAGCAGGCTGATGCCGTCGATATCGGTCGTCACGGTCAGCTCGCCGAGGTCGAAGCCGAGGGCATTGAGTCGGCGGATGCGTTCGTCGATCCGCCAGCGTTCGTTGACGCTGAACTCCTCGACCCGGGTCAGCTCCGCCCACAGGGCGTTGTAGGACTCGCACAGGCGTTCGCTGGCCGCCAGCGGGTCGGTCTCCGGGGCGACGAGGCCCGCGGCCTGAAGATCGAGGAAGTCTCCGGCGATATTCATCCGCGCGATCCGCAGGTCCATGTTCCGCTGCCCGTCGGAGAGCTGATCGTGCAGCTCCCCGGTCTCGGCGTCGACGACATAGGCGGCATAGGCGTCGGCGTCGCGGCGGAAGAGCGTGTTCGACAGGGACACATCACCCCAGAAGAAGCCGACCAGGTGGAGGCGGGCCAGCAGCACGGCCAGGGCGTCGACGAGGCGATCGCCGGTGTCCCGGGCGAGGTCCCGGGAGAAGAGGGCGCGGTAGGGCAGGGAGAACTCGAGGTACGCGGTGATGAGTGCGCCGTTGAGCTTCTGGCCGGACGCGGTGGTGCGGCCGGTGACGACGGCGCGAGGTTCGACGAGAGGGACATCGAGGTTGCCGAGCGCACCGAGGATGTCGAATTCGCGCACCGCCTGCTTGTCCTCGGTCTCCTTGATCGCGAGCACCTCGTCGCCGATCTCGACATAGCGCACGACATGACGGGAGATGCCGCGGGGCAGACCGCCGAGCAGGGTCTCCGGCCAGTCGGCCAAGGGCAGGTGCCAGGGCAGTTCGGCCAGCTGGGCATGGTTGGAATCCCGGATCGTGTGGATCTGCGGCGCAGGGGGACGGGCGATCGCGGCGGCGGTCCCGGCCGCGGAGTCACCGGGAGTCGGGGTGCCCGCCACGGTTCAGGAGTCCGTGTCGGAGATCGACGCCGCGATCGCCTCGGCGAGTTCCGGTGTCTCCACCCCGATGAGCCGACCGTGGTCGAGGAAGGCGATCCGGTCGCCGAGGATCTTCGCGTCCTCGAGGTCGGAGGTGGCGTAGATGGTGGTCAGACCGAATTCCTGCTGCAGTTCCTTGATGAGCGCCAGCGTCTCGGACTGCTGTTCGGGGACGAGGTTGACCACGGGCTCGTCCATGATGAGCACCTTCGGGCGGCGCACGACGGCCCGGGCCAGGGCCACGGTCTGCCGCTGCAGCTGGGTGAGGTCGCCGGGGACGGAATCGAGGATCTCGGTGAGGCCGATCTTGTCCATCACGGTTTCGACGCGGTCTGTGATCTCCTCGGCCGGCAGTCCGTCGACCCGGAGGGCGAAGCCGAGGTTGTCGCGCACGCTCATGTGTGGGTAGAGGGCGTAGCTCTCCAGGGCCAGGGTCACGTCGCGGTCGTTGACGGCGGCATGGGTGATGTCGACGCCGTCGATGAGGATGGTGCCCGTCTTCGGGGTCTCGAGCCCGTGGAGCATCCTCAGGATCGTCGATTTGCCCGACCCGGAAGGACCGTAGAGGACGAGGAATTCGCCGGTGTCGACGAAGAGGTTGAAGGGGTGTACGGATTCGGACGTCGTGTTCTCGTAGATATGACTGAGGCCATTCAACGACACCGTTGACATACGTCCTCCTTTGGGTAAATCGGTGAGCAGCTGGTCGTCGGTGACCTGGCGGGGATGCTCAGTCACCCTTATCCTACGGGGTGGATCGGTCGGGTGCTCAGTCTATTCGACAAAGCGTAGAGTGATTCTCAGCACGACCACAGTGCACAGATGCAGACATCGGCCGAAAGTAGACTGCAAGGTATGAAGGTCACGCTGGAGGAGGTCGCCGCCCGGGCGGGAGTGTCCCTGGCCACGGTCTCTCGCGTCCTCGGCAGGCGCGATGCCGTTGCCGCGGCGACGCGGACGAAGGTCCTCGAAGCGATGAACGAGCTCGGATACTCGCGTTCGACCCTGCTCCATGACGCGCCGAGGCGGCTTGTGGCGGTGAGCGCTCCGGGCAATCCCGAACATTGGCAGGTCCAGGTCTGCACCCGGGTGGCCAAGGCCCTGCAGGATCATGATCTGCTCGTCACCCGCCCGTTGGTCGAGACCGATCCGGAGCCGCTGCGAATGGCGATCGATGCCGGTGCCGTGGCTCTCGTGACCCCGACCCTGACGAGTCTGCATACCGAGATCCCCTGCATCCGGGTCGACGAACAGTCCGCAGCCGGTGGCGACGACCCCGGCGGTGAGCCCAGCAGTGAGTCCGGGCGCGGCAGTGCCGATATCATCGCCGCCCGCCTCGACCTCGGCGGTGGGATGACGACGGCGTTCGAACATCTGCGAGCGATCGGGCACCGGAGGATCGGGCTGATCTGCAACGACAGCGGCGAACTCGCCGTGCAGCTCATCCGCCGCTTCCGTGCCGAGCACCCGGCGAGGAACCTCGGGCTCGACCTCGAGGACTGGATCGCCCGCGTGCCGAAGTCGTTCTCCGGCGGATCCCGGGCCGTCCTCGAACTCAAGGATGCGACCTGCACCGCCGTCATCGTCCAATCCGCTCTGCAGCTGCACGGGGCACTGCACGGACTGCGCAACCGGCATCTGCAGGTGCCGCGGGACATGTCTGTCGTCGGCTTCGGCGACTCCCCGACGATGAAATTCACCGGCCCTCCTGCCACGGTTCTCGGTCTCGACGTCGAAGGTCTGTCGAATGCGCTGATCGCCGCGACTCTCAACACCCTGCGCATCACACCGACCGGACTGCCGACGGTGCCTCCGGTCTTCCGCCCGCGACTCATCGCCCGCACCTCGACGACGGCGGCCAGACAATGACCGGCCACCACCCGGGCCAGCCGCAGCCCGAACACCGGCACGTCCGCCTCTCCGAGATCGCCGGCGCCGCGGGAGTCTCGAAGGCCACCGCTTCCCGAGCCCTGCGTGACCCCGACTCGGTCTCAGCCGCCTCGCTGGCGAAGGTGCAGCAGGCGCTGGCCATCCTCGGAGCCGCCGGTCACAGTCCCGAGACCCAGCACATCGGACGTCCTCAGCCGGCGGGAGCCGGGACCGGGGAGCCGCTCATCGCGCTCATCAAACCTGCCGTCTCCGCCGGCAACGTCGATCCCTATTCACGGCTGGCAGAGATCCTGACGAACCGGATGTTCGCCCTGCGCATCGCCGTCGTCCACGTCGAGGCGATCGCCGAACGCAATGCGGCTCTGGCCGATACGATCCTCGGCGATGACCAAGGCGGTCCGAGGGTCTCCGGCGCCATCGTCGTCGGCGGAGGTGCGGCCGGAGCGCTCGCCGGGATGCTCGGCGAACGCGGACTGCCGCTCATTCGCATCTCGAACGCCCGCCACGACGACGGGATCTCTCGCATCTACCTCGACGCCACCGGCGGCATCGACACCGCCGTGGCTCACCTCGTCCACCTCGGACACCGCCGCATCGGACTGGCGGTGCTGCGCGACTCCGCGGCACCGGCCCGCATCGCCGGATTCCGCAAGGCGATGGCCGGCATCCTCCACATCCCCGCGACCCGCGATCAGGCCCCCGTCGTCGAGGCCGCCGGCGGTGCCATGGCCGGAGTCGCCGCCGCCGATGAGCTCCTCGACCTGCGCTGCACGGCCGTCATCGCCTGCGCTCCCTCGCTGTCGTTCGGTCTGCTCGAGGCCGCGCAGCGACTCAAGCTCGACGTCCCCCGGGACCTGTCGCTGCTCACGGTCGGCGACGTTCCCGACGCCGACGTCGTTCAGCCCCCGCTGTCGCAGGTCGTCTATGACTGGACGACCGTGGCGCAGTCGGCGATCGATGAGATCCGGACGATGATCGCCGCCGGTGAGAAGCGCGTGCACGTCGACTACACGGTCGACCCCGACCTTGTGCTCCGCGCCAGCGCGGTTCCCCCGCAGCGCCGCTGACGCCCAGGCGGACGGAATCGGACCCGCCCCTCGCCGAGGCGGCCGTGCCCGACCGCGGTTCGAACCCTGGGTCGGTGAGTCCAGTTCAGTGGCGACCGGCACCGAGGTGCTCGGCACGTTCCCGAGCGAGGCGGCCGAGGAGTTCGGCGACGGCCGCGGGATCGGCGATCCGCCAGGTGGCCGCGGTCGCGGCGGTCCCGACCTTGAGGGTCAGGCCGGCGTCGAGGGCGGGCTGTGCCGAGTCCGCTTGAGCTTCGCCCGCGCCTGCAGGCGACGAGGAGGGAGCCGTGAGCTCGCCGAGGGCGGCGAAGGCGTCTTCGTCGGTGACATCATCGCCGAGGTAGCCCATCGCACTCGGTGCCCCGGCGCGGGCGAGCAGCCGGATGCCGTCGCCCTTCGTCGCCTGCTTCACCGCGAGTTCGGTGATGTCGTGGCCTTCGATGACGCGGATGGCCGGGAACTCCTCAGCGACCTCGGTGGCGTGCTCGTGCAGGGCCGCCGCGACCTCGGGGGCGACACCGCGCGTGTGCACCGTGCGCGAATAGGGTTTGCGCTCGACGAGGACATCGGAAAAGCCTCCCGCCTCGGGCAGGGCGTGTTCGAAGGCAGCGATGTGCGCGTCGATGGCCGCGAGCATCTCCTGCTCGTGCGGTGTGAGCTCGGGGGACCGAGTGAGCGCTGAACCCGCGCCGACATCAGCCTCGACGTCGAGATGAGCACCCGCGCCGAGTTCGGAACCCGCACCGAAATCGGCTTCGGCGCCGTGGGAGCCGATCATCCACACCGCTTCCGGCACCTGCGTCAGCCGCTGCAGGGTCGCGATGTCACGGCCGGAGACCAAGGCCACCCGAGTGTGCGGCAGCCGGGCCAGCTCGGCGATGGCCGCGGCCGAAGCCGGCACCATCCGGGATGTCTCCGGATCATCCTGCAGAGGAGCGAGCACCCCGTCGAAATCCAGGGCGAGGAGCAGCGAATCGGCGCTGACGAGCTCACGCAGATCCACCTCGGCGGGGGTCATCAGGGCAGGGGAGGGCACTGTCGTTTCCATTCTCACCAGGTGTCTTCTAGCGGGCGGTGGAGATCTCGGAGACCCAGTCGGCGTCCTCGGGCCGCTGCGCACGATCCGACGGCGCTGCCGGAGTATCCGGTGGGGGAGCGGTCCGGCTCTTCTGCACCACGGGACGGTCGGGGACGATGGCCTCGGGATTGTGTTTGATGTGGTCGAGCTCGGCGAGGAAGTTCTTCGACCACAGACTCACGGTGTCCGTATCGACCTTCCGCCGCATCTGCCGCATCCGCCGCGTGCGCGTCTTCTCATCCATCTCCACGGCTTCGAGGATTCCGGCCTTGAGGTTGCCGATGTCGTGCGGGTTGACCATCACCGCCCCCTTGAGCTGCTCGGCCGCGCCCGTGAACTCGGAGAGCACGAGCGCCCCGTCATCGTTCTTCCGGCACGCCACGTACTCCTTGGCGACGAGGTTCATCCCATCGCGCAGAGCGGTCACGAGCATGACATCGGCGGCGAGGAAGAACGCGGTCATCTCATCGCGCGGATAGGAATGGTGGAGGTAGCGGACGGGAATCGATCCGACATCGGCCTGTTCTCCGTTGATCCGCCCGACCGCGAGCTCGACGTCATGCCGGATGATCTTGTACTGCTCGAGCCGCTCCCGCGACGGGGTCGCGATCTGGATGAGCACGACATCCTCGACGTTG
Source organism: Brevibacterium sp. S111 (assembly GCF_004745075.1). Lineage (GTDB taxonomy): Bacteria > Actinomycetota > Actinomycetes > Actinomycetales > Brevibacteriaceae > Brevibacterium. The sequence goes on along the minus strand of NZ_RHFH01000005.1, from coordinate 216,781 downwards.
AGTCGGCCTTCGGCAATGAGCTCACCATAGGCCTTGAGCCGGTGCCGGATGCCCTTCGTGTAGTCCATCCGGTCGACACCGAGCATGACGACCTTCGGATTCCCGACGTCCTCGCGGATCTGCCGGGCCCGTTCGACGATGTCGGGATCCTCGGCGAGCTGCTCGAGATACGGGGTGTCGATCGAGATCGGGAACGCTTCGGCGCGGACGACATGCGCGGCCAAGGATTCGCCCTCGGGCACGAGGACCGTCGAGGCTTTCGTCGTGAAGTTCAGCCGACCACGGACCGCACGGCGGAAGTTCGCCGCATCCGCCGGACGCTGGAACCCGACGAGATCCGCGCCGAGGAGGCCCCGCAGGATCTCGTCCCGCCACGGCAGCTGGGCGAAGAGCTCATAGGGCGGGAACGGAATGTGGTTGAAGAAGCCGATGGCCACATCGGGGCGCATACGACGAACCATGAGCGGAACGAGCTGGAGCTGATAGTCATGGATCCACACGGTCGCGGACTCCGCAGCCACCTCGGCGACCTTCTGCGCGAAGCGCTCGTTGACCCGCACATACGCATCCCACCATGTGCGGTGGAACTCGGGCGGGACGATGACATCGTGGTAGAGCGGCCACAGAGTCGCGTTGGAAAACCCTTCGTAATACCTGCGGACATCCTCACTTGTCAGGGTCACCGGGGTCAGGTGCATGCCATCAATGGTGAAGGAGTCGAAATCCTGATCCGGCACCCCGGTCCACCCGATCCACGCACCCTCCTGGGCCTTCATCACGGGAGCCACCGCTGTGACCAAACCCCCAGGTGAGGTGCGCCATCCTCGGCTTTCGTCCTCGGGGTCGCGATCAACCGGAAGGCGGTTGGCCACCACGACGAAATCGCTGTCTCCGTACTGGGTTTCGGTGTGTGAATCGGCAGAGTTGACGGTGCTCATCTGCGCCTCCTCCTGTGTCGGTCCTTGGAATGAACTGTACTCGCTCGACTAGGCTTGGCCAGGTGATGGAACAGGAACTGGGGGGCTACCGCCTCATCGAGGAGCTCGGCTCGGGCGGCATGGGTGTCGTCTACCTCGGTGTCGACGGCGGAAACAACCCGGTCGCGGTCAAGGTCCTGCACCCTCACATCGCCAACGACGAGACCGCGCGCAAGCGCCTTGCCCGCGAGACTCGGACCCTGCGGCGCATCCGCCACCCGCGCATCGCCGAGGTCCTCGACGCCGAGCTCGACTCCGCGCAGCCGTTCATCATCACCGAATTCGTTGACGGGCAGACCCTGTCCGATGACGTCCGCGACAACGGCCCCTTCGCCGAGGATGAGCTCGTCCACTTCGGCCACGCCCTCCTCGACGCCCTCAACGCCGTCCACGAGGCCGGCGTCATCCACCGCGACCTCAAGCCCGCGAACGTGATGATCATGGACGGCGAACCGATGGTCATCGACTTCGGCATCGCGCAGGTCGCCGACGAAGTGCGAGTGACCGCGACCGGCCTCGTCATGGGCACACCCGGCTACCTCTCCCCGGAGATCGCCGACGGCAAGAGCTCGAGCGAGAAGACCGACTGGTGGGGGTGGGCCGCGACCATGGCCTTCGCCGCGACCGGCCGCAACCCCTATGGTTCGGGTCCCCTCGAAGCCGTGCTCGGTCGGGTCGCCATGGGCAAATTCGATCTTGACGGGGCACCGAGGAACTTCGTTCCGCTCATCGCCGCCTGCCTCGACCCGAAACCCGAACGACGGCCGTCGGGGCAGATGATCCTCGACGCTCTCGTCGACATCGAATCCGGGCGGATGCCGCAGCTCGGATCGGGACCCAGCGGAGGAGCCGGCGGGGGAGTGCAGCGTTCGCCGAGCGGAACCGCTGTCATGCCCGCGGTCGATGACGGGCCGGGCGCCGGATTCGGCGCGGCCGGGGCGGCCGCCGGCGGCGCGGCCCTGGGCGGTGCCGCGGGGTATGGTGCCGCAGGTGTCGCGGGACAGGGCGGTCCGCACCCAGGACAGTACGCCGGTACTCCCGGCGGACAGCCGCAGTATCCCGGCGCCAGCCGACCATCGAACTATTCGGGCTCCGGCTACGGGGCGGACCAGTTCGGCAGGGGCGGGCAGATGCCCGGCCAACCCCAGCAGGGCACCGCTGCGCCGCTCGGCCCCGAAGGAAATATCCAGGCCGGCCCGGAATCCCCGCTGGCCGGAGCCGACCTCGGCCGGTCCGGATTCGCCCAGCACGGGCAGGGCGGCCACCCCGGACAGGGACTGGCACCCGGACAGGCACAGGGCTTCGTCGGGTCGAACGGTCAGGGGATGCAGCCGCAGGGTCAGGGTCCGTGGACCGGACCCGGCGGACCCGATGGTCAGGGCATTGCGCCCGGCGGTCAGGGGATGCAGCCCGGTGGCCGACCGTGGATGCCGATGACCTATCGGCGGGTGCGCAGCGGCGGTTGGGTCGTCTTCGGCCTCATCGTGCTCGGTGTGGCCGTCATGCCGTTGAGCCCTCTGGTCGTCTGCCTCATCGCACTCATCTGGTCGGTTGCCGCACGCACCGGTACGCGTCTGGATCGGAAGGTCCAGCGGTATCGGTTCGACCGCGGATTGGAGACGGGCGGATTCGGGCGGGCGCTCGCCTCGGCGCCGGGCGCTGTCCTGGCCTCGGCCCTGACCTCCGTGGCCTCAGTCATCCTGCCGGCGATCGCGGCCACCGCCGCACTCGTGCTCACTCGCCTCGACATCGGCGGGGTCGTGCCCAGCGGAGCCTCCGAACAGTGGTCGGTGTGGACGGCCGGGGCCGCGGGCGCCCTCGTGCTGTGGGTGGGTCCTGGAGCGTCGAGTCTGCGTTACGGTTCGCGGCTGCTGGTCTCGGGCGCCACCCGCAATCAGCTCGGACGTCTCATTGCTCTGGCCGTGATCGTGCTGCTCGTGATCCTCGCCGTGATGGTCATTCAATCGGGTGCGGCCATGTCCTGGTGGCCGCTGACGATCAGCCCCTTCGATCACCTGCCCGGCCCGGTGTGAGCTGAGCCGATGCGTGCTGCCGATGCAGCCTGGGCGAGCCGAAGCCGTGTGCGCCGCGCCGAGGGGCCCTCACCGGGCGGCAGGTAGTTGAACGTTGTAGTTGAACCTTGAATATTTCTGGGAATCGGTCCCCGACGGGTTTCGGTACAGTGGTGCCGTCGGGGAGCGGAAGGCATCCCGAACCGTTCGGGCCCCAGGCCGCACCGATGTCAGACGATCCAACGTGAGGAACAATGGCGAAGAACAGCTCCGGAGACGATAAGCGGAACAAGGCGCGCGCGAACGCCCGTCAGATCGCGGCGAATCAGGCGAAGAAGGAGAAAACCGCAAAGACGGTCCTCTACGTCGGCATCGGCGTCGTCATCGTCGCGGTTCTTGCCGTCGTCGGTGTGCTCGTCTTCCAGCAGAGCAAGCCTGCAGCGAACCCCGAGAACTACATCGCCGACGGAATCACCGTCGGCAAGGACGAAGCACTCGTGCAGCCGTTGAAGATGCCCGAAGGCGAGAGTTCTGACCTGCCCGCGCCGAGCGAGGCCGGAGCGAAGAAGGACGCTGCCACGGTCACCGTCTACCTCGACTTCCAGTGCCCCGGATGCCAGGCCTTCGAGCAGACCAACTCGTCGATGCTCAAGAAGCTCGCCGATGAGGGATCGATCGTCGTCAACTACAAGCCGGTGTCGTTCCTCGACCGCATGTCCAGCGGCAACGAGTACTCGACCCGGGCGGCGAACCTCGCGGCGTGTGCCATCGACAGCCAGCCCGAGAAGGCCATGGACCTCTTCGACGCCCTCTACGCTCAGCAGCCCGAAGAAGGCGGCGACGGGCGCAGCGACGAAGAGCTGCTCGAGGTCGCCGAGAAGGCCGCTGTCGACACCTCGAAGAAGCTGTCATCTGATTCCGAGCAGACTGTGAAGTCCTGCGTCAGCGAGAAGGGCTTCGAGAAGTTCGTCGAGAAGTCGAGCCAGGATGCCCTGGACGACGGCGTCGAAGCCACCCCGTGGGTGCTCATCAACGGCAAGCACACCGACAAGACCAGCGACGCGCAGGCTCTGGCCGCCGAGATCCTCAAGGCGACCGGAGAGTTCAAGGGCTGATCGCCTGAGACTTCCGGCCCGGGACCGGACGGGACACGGACCGGAACCAGCCTAGCCCGGCCGGCCGGAGCTGGGGCCGGTCGCCCGGCCGGGGCTGGGGCCGGTCATCGTCGTCTCCGCGGTTTTGTGGCAGGCGCGGCCGATGGACTACTATCATGTAGGCGCAGACGCTCTGTCTGCGGCACGCCTCCTTAGCTCAGTTGGTAGAGCACCGCTCTTGTAAAGCGAAGGTCGTCAGTTCGAGTCTGACAGGGGGCTCCACCAGAACAAGCCCCGCGCACCGCTGGAAACAGCGGAGCGCGGGGCTTGTGCGTGTTCGTGTGTCGAAGCGCGCTGCCCGAAAGCTCGGTCGAGGACGGAGGAGCCGAGGCGCAGTCGTCGCGCTACTCGTCCGCGTCGCGTTTGAACACGAGCATGAGCGATCGCATGCTCAGCACGAAGCCGCCGAAGAGCAGCACGAATCCGAAGAAGGAATACAGGCGGATGTCATTCGTCAGCAGCGGTCCCTCATTGCTGGTGATGAGCATGATCGCTCCCACCACGGCGGCCCCGGCGAGGACGGCGACGATGAGCTGCTGGAACAGGCTGGTGAGGAAGCTGCGATCGGAGGGGTTCTCGAGCACACGCATGTTCATCGAGAACCGGCCCCGTTCGAGGTCCTCGGTGATCTTGTTGATCCGGCGGGGCATGCGGTCGATCATCGGCATCAGCTGCAGCGCCCGACGCTGGAGCTCATCGGTGATCTTCGTGCCTTTGAGCTTCGACCTCACGAGCCTGTTGCCCTCCTGCCGGGACACGGCGACGACGTCGAAATTCGGATCGATCGTCAGCAGCGCTCCCTCCACGGAGGCCATCGCCCGGAAGGCGGCGCTGATCGGCGCCGGCACGGAGAACCGATGCGCGAGCACGAGATTGAACAGGTCGTCGAAGAGCTTCTGCCCCTGTGTCGCACGGGTGCCTCCGCCGTAGCGCAGGAGGAGTTCGCCGACGGCGCGTTCGACCTCTCGGTCATCGAGCCCGTCGGGCCGTCCGAGCAGTTCGATGAGTGAGTCGGTGGCTCCGGCACTGTCGTTCTGATCGATCGAATAGAGCATGAGGCCCAGAGACGTCTGCGTGCCCGGATCGAGTCGACCGACGGCACCGAAGTCGAGAAGTCCCAGTTTCCCGTCGGGGGTGATGAAGATGTTCCCGGCGTGCAGATCGGCGTGGAAGATCCCGTCACCGATGATCTGCTCGAGCGTGGCTCCCAGCAGCGTCGTCGCCAACCGGGATCGTTCGGCATCGCTGAGTCCGCTCAGCAGCTCCCCAGCTCGTGATACCGGCTGACCGGGCAGCCGGTCCATGATCAGCAGGCGTTCGCCGCTGAGCTGCGGGTAGCCGTGTGGGACGGTGACGTCGAACTTCCCCGACCGTTTGAGCGAGGCCTCGATGCTGGCCATGTTGTCCAGCTCGATCCGATAGTCGAGCTCCTCTTCGAGCGTATTCGCGAACCCCGCTGCCAGCGACTTCACCCCCAGATCCCGGCCCCAGGTCGTGGTCTTGTTCAGCCATGCCGCCAGCCTCAGGATGATGTCGAGGTCCTGCGTGACCTGGTTGAGCGCCTTCGGCCGCTGCACCTTGACGATGACCTCCGTGCCGTCGAGCAGTGTCGCCTCATGCACCTGTGCCACCGAGGCGGCCGCCAGGGGAGTGGGACTGATGTGCGCGATGACTTCGCGGATCGGTCGGCCGAGCCGCTCTTCGATGGCCGGTTCGATGACCGACCAGGGTTCCGGGGTGACCTGCGTCTGCAGGGTCTCGAGTTCACGGACGAACACGGGCGGGAGGATGTCTCGGCGGGTTGAGAGCATCTGTCCGAGCTTGACGAAGGTCACCCCCGCTTCGGCGAGGGATTCCTTGAGCGCCCGCGCGGTCTTGACCTCCCGGCCCGGCGAATCCCCGCCGAAGCCGCGCAGCTGGGAACCGAGCCCGTGCCTGACGGCAATGGAGACGACCTGGGCATAGCGGCGGGCGCGGCGACGGCGGGACTTCCACCCGAAGAACAGCGACTGCGGGCCGGGCAGGGATCCGGTGGGGAAGGCCGCTTCGAGCATGACGAGGGCGCCGACGCCCAGGGCGAAGATCCAGCCGAGGGCGAGCACCATGAACAGCATCGCCACTCCGGGGGAGACGTCGAGGCCGCTGACGTTCTGGCCGGTGCCGGCCCGATAGAGGTACTGGACGGTCACGGCCACGACGGCGCTCATGACGAGGCCGACGGCCAGCGTGCGGGGCCAGCCGGTGGGAACGCCGACGACGCGTCGGACCACGGTGGCGGCGAACCACGACTGCAGGAAGAGGAAGACGAGTGCGGCCAGGCTCACCAGCACATATCCACCGACGTCCAGTGCTTCCATCGATGACTCTCCTGATCCTGTTCGGGCTCTCAGCCGAACTTCGTCGAATCGGTCACCACCAGCCTAGTCCGTTCACCGAACGCGGTGCCGTGGCCGGGTTCAGCCCCTGCGGGGCGAGCCTGTGCGGCGCCCGTCCCACTCAGGGGCAGCCCGCGCGGGTTCCGCCCGTGCGGGGCGGGTCGAGGCGTCGCCGCCTTCCGGGCAGCCCGACCTGGCGGGCCCAGATGAGGATCCACGCCGCGCCGAGGAAGGCGAGCAGTCCCGGGAAGAGCACCCCGAACCGCAGGGTGGTCACAGTGATGATGAGTGAGAGCAGCGTCGGTCCGCCGAGCTTGCCGCCGTTGTTGAAGATCGCCCAGATGCCGAGGAACCGAGGCCGCCCGACCGCCGGGGACAGGTCCGCACCGATCGTCATGTTCACCCCCGCGCCGAGACCGTTGCCGAAGGCCATGACGGCTGCGGCGATGACCATTCCGGTCAGATCGGGCACCGCGACCATGACGACGAACCCGGTGCCGAAGATGCTCAGGCAGGCGACGAGGGTCGCGACCCGACCGAGGTGATCCTTGATGTAGGCGCCGAGGAACATGACGATGAGCTCGAGCCCGGCGCCGAAGGCGATGACCAGGGAGATCGACGATTTGTGGAGTCCGATCTCGACGCCCCACAGCTGGATGACCACGGGCTGGGCGGCACGGGCGGCCGCGAGCGTGATGATCGTGATGCCCACGAGCACCACCGACTTCCACCGCACCTCCCCGGGTGGGCGGCGATCCTTCTTCGGGCCCTTCCCCCGTCCGGATCCGGTCGCCGAGGCGGCTGAGGGCCCGTCGTGGTCGCCCGGTTCGGTCGATGCCGAGGTGGGGGCCGCCTCGGGGTCGGAATCACCCGCCGAGGCGGGAGAGGGACGATCGTCGAATCCCGGGATCTGCGCGATCGGCAGGGCCATGATGACAATCGCGGCGACGGCGGTGAGGGCGGAGAAGACGAACACCGACCAGATGGGGAAGACGAGCATGAGGCCGGCACCGATCATCGGTCCGATGAGGTTGCCCACCCGCTGAGTCCCGCCGAGCGCGGTCATCGCCTTCGCGAGGTCGGCCGAGGGCATCACCTCGGCGACGACCGCCTGTCGGGCCAGACTCCACACGTCGGAGACGGGACCGAAGAGCATGAGCGCGACCGTGTAGACGAGCAGCGAGGCCGGGGACTCCCAGATGAAGGCCGCCACAATGGCGCTGAGGACGAGGATCGCGGCCGCCGTGGACACGGCCATGGCCCGGAAATCGCCGAGGCGGTCGATGAGGATTCCGGCCGGCACCGTGGCCGTCAAGGACACGGCCCCCATGATGCCGACGATGGCCGCGGCGAACGCCTGCGTCGAGCCCAGCGACAGTGCACCGAGGACGAGGATCGGCATGATCGCACCCAAGCCGACGGCGAAGAGCGCGAACGGCACGAGCACCGGCCACAGGATGGGTTTGAGCACGCCACAAGCTTAGTTGAGGCCGCAGACGAGGCAGGCCGCGTTCCACGACATTCGCTCGGTCTTAGACTGTACGGGCACCGCGACCGACCGTCTGGAGGACCGATGGCCACGCCGACCGCGCCGGGGACAGAGAAGGCGCCGCCGCACTTCCGTCTCATGCCGATGCACCCCCGTGACCCGAACGAACCGGGCCGGGCGGCGAGTTCGCTCGAACTGTTCTTCGACCTCGTCTTCGTCATCGCCGTCTCCATCGCCTCGGCTCACCTGCGGGACGCGGTCACGGCGGGCCACCTCGGTGAGGGGGTGGGAAAGTACCTGCTCGTGTTCTTTGCGATCTGGTGGGCGTGGATGAACTTCACGTGGTTCGCGACCTCGTTCGACGTCGACGACTGGGCCTACCGGGTGCTCACGATCGTGCAGATGGCCGGGGTGCTCGTGCTTGCCGCCGGGATCGAACCGGTCTTCGCCCACGGGGATCTGCGCTTGCTCGTCGCCGGTTATGTGCTCATGCGCGTGGTGATGATCTCGCAGTGGCTGCGGGCATCGCGGCGGGCCGGTCCTGCACGGCCGACCACGCTGGTCTATGTCGGCGGGATCGCCGTGGCGCAGGTGCTGTGGGTGGCGTGGTTGTTCATTCCCACCTCTTCGGGAGCCGTCATCGGGACGCTCCCGACCGCGGTGCTGATCTGCCTCATCGTCTTCGAGCTCGCGATCCCCGTCGTCGCCGAGACCCGCGGGACGACTCCGCTTCACCCGGAGCACATCGCCGACCGCTACGGCTGCTTCACGATCATCGTCATCGGCGAATCCCTCCTCGCCTCGGCGAACGCAGTGTTCGGAGCCTTCTCCGAGGTCGACGAGCTCGTGCCGCTCATCTCCTTGGGCGTGCTCTGCCTGATCGTCACCGCGGCCCTGTGGTGGATCTATTTCTGGCCGCCGCACCATCGGATGCTCACCGGACTGCCCGCGGCGCTGACCTACGGCTACGGCCACTACCTCATCTTCGCCGCGGCCGGTGCGTTCTCCGCCGGGGTCGGCATCGAGGTCGATTCCCAGCTGGGAGTCAGCGCGCTCGATCCGGTGGCGGCGACCTTCACCGTCTCCGTGCCGATCGTCGTGTTCGTCCTCGGGGTGTGGCTGCTTGCGATCCGTGCCAGCGCCCACTGGGTGATCAACCTCGCCGTGCCCATGTGCGCCGTCCTCGTCCTCCTCGACCCGATCATCCCGATCCCGACGTTCCTCACGACCCTGTTCATGATCGCCATCGTCGCCGTCCTCGTCGTCTGCCCGCCGAAGGACGACCCCGACCCGGGCGCGAACTCGGCCGGCGGCACCGAGGCGGCTGATGGCACCGAGGCGGCCGGCGGCACCGAGGCGGCTGCGGGCTGAGTCGGGCCCGCGGACTGAGCCGGGCCAGCGGGCTGAGCCGGGCCCGACTCAGAACGGCAGGCCGTGGTAACGGTCGAGGTGGAGCTGCTTGGCGGCATCGACACGGCGCGACATCTCTGCGGAGTCGACGCGGGGTCTCAGGGCGCGGATGCGGCGGCGTTCGATCATCCACAGCGCCAGGCGCAGGAGCACGCGGTCGAGGCCGGTGGCTTCGGTGCTCGTGTCCTCACCGGTGTCGATGACGAGTTCACGGGTCACGGTGACCGTGCGTTCGACGATGCGGCGGTGGTGTGTGGCAAATGTTGGGCGGTTGGGGGCGGTGAGCGTGCTCATGATGGGGATTCCTCTCCATCGATCAGGGGGAAGGCGTTGAACTGGACCTGCACCGGGCGGGAGCCGGGATCATTGCGGCCGCGATAGCGATTGATGAGCGCCATGGTGGTCTTCTCGAATTCGGCGGCGATCTCCGACAGCTGCTCCTTCGTCAGGCGCAGGTTGCTCGTGTCGCTGACGGCGGCTTCGACCCATGCCGTCGGCATCCGCTGCTGGTCGTAGGCGGCGTCGACGAAGGCCTCGAAATTGCGGTGCATATTGCGCACGAGCTCCCGATTGACGTACTGGGAAGCGGTCCGGGTCGAGGGATCCAAATCGCTTTCGGGACCGGGGACCCGCATGGCTCCGGGAATCCTCTCCCACCACTTCTCGCGGCCGCTCGCCTCGTCTTCGACCTCACGGATGAGGCGATGCCGAGCGAGCTGACGCAGGTGATAGCTCGTCGAGCCGGATGATTCGCCGAGGCGCTTGGCCAGGGTCGTCGCCGTCTGCGGTCCCAGCGCCGACAGGGCATCGTAGATCGCCATCCGCAGGGGATGCGCCAGGCCCTTGAGGGCTGAGGTGCTGATCTCGCGGACGCCGTTGGGGTGGGTGATCTCCTCGCTCATAATGCAAAGATACTCTTGCAAAGAAAGCTTTGCAATACTTTGTTTGCATTCGTTTCCGACGGATTCCCGCCCTGTGCGGAGAGCTCCCACGCACGATGCATTCGCCCCGTCCTCAGAGCGGACCGTGCCCTACCGAATCCGTGCCGAACGTGGGACGCTGGAATCATGATCTCTCACAGTGCCGTCAACATCCGCAGCGTGATCCCGCCCTACCTCCTCGACGCCATCGCCGAGCGTGGAACCCAGCGCTTCCCGAGGGCCGCCGCCGCAGCCCGCAGCTGCCGGATGTCCGACGAGAGCTGCCGGAACCTCCGCCTGGCCGGTCTGCGCTACACCCCTCCGGCCGACCTCGACAAGGATGAGGCCGCGCTCGCCGCTCCGGCTCGGGCCGGGCTGCAGCGCCTCATCCACGATGCCGAGAACACCGAGGTCCTGCCCGGCACCCTCGTCCTCTCCGAAGGCGAAGCGCCGGTGAGCGATGAGCCGGTCAATGAGGCCTACGACGGCCTCGGCGCCGCCTATGCGCTGTTCTCCGAAGCGTTCTCCCGCGACTCCCTCGACGGTCAGGGGATGCCCCTCATGGCCAGCGTCCACTACGGCAAGGACTACGACAACGCCTTCTTCGACGGCCGCCTCATGGTCTTCGGCGACGGCGACGACGAGGTGTTCACCGGTTTCACCGGATCCGTGTCGATCATCGGCCACGAGCTCTCCCACGGGGTCATCAGCCACACCGCCGACCTCGAATACTCCGGCCAGCCGGGAGCGCTCAACGAACACTGCGCCGATGTCTTCGGGGCCCTCACCCAGCAGCATGCGGCCGGGCAGAACGCCGAGGACGCGGATTGGCTCATCGGCGCTGGGATCTTCACCGCCGAGGTGACCGGTCGAGCCCTGCGATCGATGATCGAACCCGGCACGGCCTATGACGACGATGTCCTCGGCAGGGATCCGCAGCCCGCGCACATGGACGACTTCGTCACCACCGATTCCGACAACGGCGGGGTCCACCTCAACTCCGGCATCCCGAACCGTGCCTTCGCGCTCGCGGCGACGAGCATCGGCGGTTCCGCCTGGGAGAGCGCCGGACAGGTCTGGTACTCGGTCCTCACGGGGTCCGAGATCACGAAGCAGACCGATTTCGCCGGTTTCGCCCAGCTCACCATCGCCGAGGCGGCCGACCAGTTCGGTGCCGGATCCGACGTACACGATGCGGTCGTTGCCGGATGGGAAGCAGTCGGCATCTCCCACGCGGCCTCGGCCAGGGGAAACCAAGGGAGCAGCTGGTGATGGACAGCGAGGCCGATGCCGCGGCCGGAGGCCCGGCAGGGGGCGACCGCGGGGACGCGAGCGAACCTGTGCACGGGCGAGACGACGGTTATGGTCGCCTGCTCGTCGAACGCACGGGCGGGATCGGCGGCATGCTGCTCGTGTGGGAGGTCGATATCGATGCGAGCAGTCGTCGAGAGGACCTCGGCCGCACGGTCGCCGAACTGCCGTGGTCGCAAGCTGAGTCCGGTGCGCCACCGGCCGGAGCCGACCGCTTCGCCTACCTCATCGAGAGCCGGTACGGTTCCGTCCGATTCGGCGAAGGGCAGATGCCGCAGGAATGGCAGCGACTCATCGACGAGGTCCGCGAGGTCACCGAACCGCAGAGGCGGCGACCCGGCTGAGCCCTATGCTGGAACCCATGACCGATTCGAATTCCGCTCCGGGCGACGAGGCCCGGACGACCACTGACGATCGCACCCGCACACAGACAGAAGCGAACGAGTCTCCCACCGCCGGGTCGACGGCGGAGAAGAACGTCCGCGATCTCGAAGCCGGGGTCCACACCGACCTCAAGGAGACGATGACCTACGGGTCCTATCTCGACCTCGATCGTCTGCTCGGCGCTCAGCACCCCGTCAGCAGCCCCGAGCATCACGACGAGATGCTCTTCATCATCCAGCATCAGACGGCCGAACTGTGGTTCCGCCTCGTCATCCACGAACTCCTCGACGCCCGACGGCTCATCGCCGCCGATGAGCTGCAGACCGCGCTCAAGCGCATTGCCCGCGTCAAACACATCCAGAAGACCCTGACCGAACAGTGGTCGGTCCTCGCGACTCTCACCCCCAGCGAGTACATCGGGTTCCGCGACCACCTCGGTCGGGCCTCCGGTTTCCAATCCTGGCAGTACCGGGCAGTGGAATTCCTGCTCGGCAACAAGAACCGAGCCATGCTGCCGGTCTTCGACGGCGAACCCGAAGCGCGTGCGACGCTCGAGCGGTACCTTGAGGAGCCGAGCATCTACGATGAGTTCCTCGCCTGCCTCGCCCGTCGCGGACTCCCGGTCCCGCAGCGACTGCTCGACCGGGACACATCGGTGGCGCACACCTTCGACGAAGAGCTGCTCGAGACCTTCCGGGTCATCTATGAGAACCCGCAGAAGTACTGGCAGGAATACGAAAGCTGCGAAGAACTCGTCGACCTCGAGGAGAACTTCCAACTCTGGCGCTACCGGCACATGCGCACGGTGCTGAGGATCATCGGCATGAAACGCGGAACCGGCGGGTCGAGCGGAGTGGGCTTCCTGCAGAAGGCGCTCGACCTCACCTTCTTCCCCGAACTCTTCGAGATCCGCACCGGCATCGAGAACGGCCCCGGAATCAGCCCCGAAGGGGTCTGAGGGCCGGGCCTCACTCGAGGAGAAGGTCCCTCACCTGCGCGAAGTAGGGTGACTCGGGGTCGATGACATCGGCATGGTTGGCTCCGGGCAGCTCGGTCAGGGCGGCAGGGAAGACGCGAGAGAACTCGACATCGACGATCCCATCGGCATCCCCGTGGATCGAATGCACGTTCACCCGGGTCGGGATGAGTGCGACCCGAGACCGCGGATCGTGACGCAGATACGCCTCGAGATCCTCTTCCGGCCGCACCCCCATATAGTCGAGCACGGCTCCATCACCGAGGTGGCCGGCGACCTCTCGCAGCAGATCGGTCACCGGTGCCAGGGGCCGCAGACGGATCTGCGGTCCCGTCGCGGGCAGGTGCGACGCCCACGCCAGCACGAGGCAGCCTCCGGCCGAATGGCCCGACACGATGAGGTTCTCCCGCACCTGCTCGCCGGCACCCCAGCGCGGCAGTGCGGCACACACCGAGTCGATGGCCGCGGTGACATCGTCGAGCAGGTGCGGCTGCTCGCCGATCCGACGGTATTCGACGGCGGCGACGAGCACCCCGGACTCGGCCAGCGCACGGGCCAGAGGGCGGGCGTGGGCGAGATCCGTGCGGGGGCGGAAGTAGCCGCCGTGGACGAAGATCACCGTCGCCGAGGCGGTCGCCGGATCACCGTAGACCTCGACGAACTGTTCGGGGGAGTCCCCATAGGAGTACCGGAACGCCGGCACGCTCATCTCCGACTCGACCGCGCCCGCCTCTGCGCCGGTCCTGCCGGGTCCCGAATCACGCACGGCGCCCGCGAGCTCGGCTCCGGCGGACGCGAGTGCGGGAATCCGTTCGCCTTCGCTGCTCATCCCTGTGCGTGGCCGGGCCCGTTCGCCCCGTCGACGTCGTCGGTCCGGGCAGAGTCGCGTGCCCGCTCGATGAGATCGGCGACGCGGGTGAGTTCGGCCAGCTTCGGGTCGAGCTTGTCACCGGAGGACTCTCCGCGCAGACGCCGACCGACCCACGGGCCCAGATACTGCCGCGCCCACCGGGACTCTTCGCTCATGACCTCGCGGATCGCCCGTGTCGGGCGGGCCGGAATGCCGAAGCCCTCGGTCGGCAGCGAATGTCCGGATTCGAGTGTGGCCAGGGCCTGCTCGGCCACGAGGTGATGCCCCTTGGGGGAGAGGTGGATGCGGTCGTCGGCCCACATCTCCACAGCATAGAGCGAGCGCAGACCCCACAGGTCGACCATATGGCAGCCGTGGCGCTGCGCGATCGACCACAGGTGAGCGTTGTAGATGCCCACGCGAGGGCGCACCGCGCGGATGAGCGGGGTGCTGAACTCGGTGTCGAAGCCATTGCACATGAGCACCTCGATGCCGGCCTCCCGCAGGGCGATGACCGCGCGTTCGTACTTCGCCGCCAGAGCATCGATATCGGCCTTCGGGCGCAGGCAGTCGTTGCCGCCTCCGCACAGACTGACCAGGTCGGGTTTCATCTCGAGCGCACGCGGCACCTGCTCGTCGAGGATGCGGTCGAGCAGGCGACCGCGGATCGCGAGATTGGCATAGGAGACATCGGGGCTGCCGATCGACGATTCGGTGAGCATGAGCGCCAGACGGTCGGCCCAACCGCGGTACCGATCATCCCCGCGCGGGTCGGGATCCATCAGCCCTTCACTGAACGAATCTCCGACAGCGACGTATGAGGTGATGGTCTCGAGCATCAGGGAACCTTCTCTCTTCGAACGATTGTCCAAGACTATACGCCGGAGCTGACGCGGGGCACTCACGAGGGCGGCGGAGTGACCCGAGCGAAACGTCAAGTGGCGTAGACTCGTTTCCGCAGCCAGACGACGCCGCCGTCCCCATTGCTAGGAGCACAATGTACCGTTCGGTTCCGGTCCCCGCCGCCACAGATCTCGTGATCACCAACGCACGGATCGTGCCCGTCGCCGATGCGCACGGGCACCGCGCCGAGGCGATCGAATCGGGTACGCTCACCGTCACCGACGGCCGCATCGCCGAGGTGGTCGCCGGTTCCGTCGACACCGCCGACCTGCCGTCGGACACCGAGGTCATCGATGCCGGAGGACGCTGGGTCCTGCCCGGTTTCATCGAAGCCCACGGCCACCTCGGCGTGCATGAGGACGGCGAAGGCTGGTCCGGTGATGACACGAACGAGATGACCGATCCCAACGGGGCCGGTCTGCGTGCACTCGACGGGATCGATCCCACCGAACTCGGGTTCAAGGACGCCCTGCGCGGCGGCGTCACCTCCGCCCTCATCAAACCCGGGTCCGGCAACCCCATCGGCGGCCGCACCGCCTTCGTCAAGACCTGGGGACGCATCGTCGACGAGATGCTCATCAGCGAAGACCTGTCCGTGAAGTCCGCACTCGGGGAGAACCCGAAACGCGTCTACGGAGAGAAGAAGACGACCCCCTCGACGAGGATGGGCACCGCGAAGATCCTCCGCGACGCCTTCGTCGACGCCCGCAACTACCAGGCCAAACGCGCCCACGCCGAAGCGGAGGGCACACCGTTCGACCGTGACCTGGTCAAGGAGACCCTGGCCGACATCCTCGACGGAAAGCTCGCCCTGGACCAGCACTGCCACCGTGCCGACGACATCGCCACGGCCATCCGCCTGTCCGAGGAATTCGGGTACCGGCTGATCATCAACCACGGCACCGAAGGCCACAAGATCGCCGACTACATCGCCGCCAAGGGCATCGACGTCATCCTCGGCCCCCTGATGACCTCGCGTTCGAAGGTCGAACTGCGCGACCGCACCCTGGCCACCGCAGCGGCCCTGGCCAGGGCCGGGGTGCGTATCGCCCTGACCACCGACCACCCGGTCATCCCGATCAACTTCCTCATCCACGAGGCCGCGCTGGCCGTGAAGGAAGGACTCGACCCGGTCGTCGCCATCGAAGCCCTGACGATCAACCCGGCCGCGATGTTCGGACTCGAGGACCGCCTCGGGTCCCTGGCCGTCGGCCGCGACGCCGATATCGTCATCTGGTCGGGCGACCCGCTCGACCTCGACTCGCGTGCCGAGACCGTGTTCGTCTCCGGACGCCGAGTCTTCGACTTCGACGCCGGGACGGGAACCGCGAACGTCGCCGACTCACACGGCCCGACACTCATCTGCGAGCCGTGAGCGACGAGAATCTCGAAGACGCCACCACCGCCGAGGTGCGGGTCGATGAACCGACCGCGCCCGGTCCCGTCCGCGGGTCGTCGCCGTCCCCGGTAGTCGCCGGCAACCCGGAGGCCGGATCCCATGCCCTGCGGGAGCTGCTCGAACGCACCCGCCTGCAGCGCCTGGCCGAACTGCGGGAATCCTCGCCGGAACCCCTGCCCGAGGACATTGCGAAGGCCGCGGCCGCGAAAGCCGCGAAATCGAACCGCAGCAGTGGACGGTCCAAGCCGCGCACCGACCACCTCGGTGCGTCTCAGCGGATCGCCCAGCGAGTCGCCCGGCGCACGGTCGGCAAACTCGTCTCCGGCACCACGACGAATACGCAGCCGGTGCCGATCGTCACCGCGCTCAAAGGCACCCCGTACCAGGCACCGGTGCAGGCGACCGAACCGAGCGAGGACGAAGCGAGGATGGTCCTCGACCTCGCCGCCGACATCGCGGCGATGATGATGCGCGCCGGCGCCGGCACCAGCGATGTCGAAGTCTCCGTGATCGCCGCCTGCACCGCGTGCGGCCTGGCCACCGTCGAGGTGGACCTGACCTCGAACACCCTGGTCGTGCACTATTCGACCTCCGACGGCCGACTCATGACCGTGATGCGGGTCAACCGGAGCGAGTCCACGCATTTCGCGAAGCTCGCCTCGGTGCACAAGCTCGTCACCGACCTCGTCGACGGTCGTCTCGAATTCCAAGAGGCCCGCAGCCGCCTCGACGCGATCCGGTCTCAGCGGCGACCGTTTCCCCAATGGTTCGTCACCGGCGCCTGGGGACTCATGGTCGGTGCGCTCGTCCTGCTGCTCGGAGGAGGACCGGTCGCGGTGCCCTTGGGCATCGTCATGGCCATCGTCGTCTTCCAGCTCGGCAAACTGCTCGGCCGGACCCATCTGCCCTCGTTCTTCATCACCGCGGCGCAGGCCGCCTCGGCGACGCTCATCGCCACGATCGCCGGCGACATCGGCATCATCAACTCGCCGCAGTACCTCGTGGCCGCCGGCATCGTCCTGCTCCTGCCGACCCAATCGCTGTATTCGGCGGTCCAAGACGCGCTGACGAACTTCCCTCTCACCGCGGCCGGGCGGGTGGTCGGCGTGTTCATGGCCTTGGCCGGCATCGTCTCCGGCATCGCCTTGGGCGTCGTGTGCGGACAGGCGATCGGGCTCAGCCATATCGAAGTCCTCGTGCCGAAGACGAGTCCGCACGTGGTCACGGCGATCCTGTCGATGGTCGCCGCCGCCGTGGTGTCGATGTCCGGTGCCGTGGCGATGTCGGCCCGGCGTCGGTTCATCCTGCCCGCCGCCCTGGTCGGTCTGGCCTCGCACATCACGATGATGACGCTGACGCTGCTGCACATCGACAATGTGCTCGCGAGTCTCCTCGCCGCCACCGTCACCGGATTCCTCTCGAGGCCCTTGGCTCTGCGGCTGGGGGCACCGGCCATCGTGCTCATGATTCCCGGCATCTACACCCTGCTCCAGGGTCTGTCGATCTTCACCGCCGTCTACCAGATCGCCTCGGATTCGGAGAACGTGTCCTTCGCCGTGGGACTGTCCTCACTGTTCACCGCGATCCTCGCGAATGCCGCCCTGGCCGTCGGCGCCGTGCTCGGCAGCTACCTGGCGCTGCCGCTGAAGAACCTCAAGAGCCGCAGCTCGGCGGAGAAGACCGTCGCCTCGGTGCGCAGCAATGAGCCGTCGACGGCCGTGATGGATTCGGTCCAGCCGGGTGCGGCGAAGACCCCGACGACCGGGAAGATCCCGACCGTGTCGACGAAGGCACAGCCCGAGCCCGGGGCGGATCAGTCCTGAGGCGGCAGCGCCCAGTCGATGGGCGCGATCCCCTTCTGCGCGAGCAGATCATTCGTGCGTGAGAACGGGCGGGAACCGAAGAACCCGCGGCTGGCCGACAGCGGCGAGGGGTGCGGGGATTCGATGATGGCCACCTCGGCGGTGCCCGAAGTCAGCAGCGGCGCAAGGTTGCGAGCGTCCCGACCCCAGAGGATCGCGACGAGCGGCTGCTCCCGTTCCGTCAGGGCCACGATCGCCCGCTCCGTGATCTCCTCCCACCCCTTGCCGCGGTGGGAAGCCGGCTGCCCGGGAGCGACGGTGAGCGCACGGTTGAGCAGCATCACCCCCTGCCGGGACCACGCCCGCAGGTCTCCATGCGGTGCCGGCGCGATGCCGAGGTCGGCCTCGAGCTCCTTGTAGATATTGCCCAGCGATCTCGGCAGCGGCCGGACATCGGGGTCGACGGCGAAGGACAGGCCGATGGGATGTCCGACCGTCGGATAGGGGTCCTGACCGACGATGAGGACCTTGACCTGGGACAGCGGTTCGGCGAAGGCGCGGAAGACGGCATCCCCGGACGGCAGATACTCGCGGCCGGCGGCGAGCTCGGCGCGGAGGAAGTCGCCCATCTCATGGATGCGCTCCTCCACTCCGGCCAGGGCCTGAGCCCAATCGGGGGACATGATCTCGGTCATCGGAGGTGTCGACGTCATGGGCACGAGTGTAACGAGGACAGTGACGAGAACGGACGTGCCGCCTCGGCGAAGGTGGGAGAGGTCGGGCCGCCTCGGGGAGGGGCCGGGGTCGCCGGCCCCGCCTCGGTGAAGGTGCGCGAGTGTGCACGAAGCGCAGATCGGGTGTGCACGATCGCCTATTGAGCCGGTGTATTGCTCGCCGAGCGCACACGTTATGCTCGCCCTAAGAAGTTCATCGTTGAACGAAAGGACCGAAATGCCGGAATTCCCAGAGGCCAGGAACTGGAAGATGCTCATCGGCGGCGAGTGGGTCGACGCCGCTGACGGTGACACCACCGATGTCATCACCCCGATCGACCGCAACGTCGTCATCGCCAAGGTGCCCAACGGCAAGGAGGCCGACGCGGATCGTGCCGTCAAGGCCGCGCGGAAGGCCTTCCCCGAGTGGGCCGCCGTACCGTTCAAGGAACGCCAGAAGAAGCTTCTGGCCTGCGCCGATGCTCTCGAAGCGGCATCGGAGGAACTCGCTCAGCTGACTGCCATCGACACCGGCAACGCGATCCGCACCCAGGCTCGGCCGGAGACGATCACCCTGGCCGACCTGTTCCGCTACATGGGCGGAGTCGCCGGTGAGATCAAGGGCAACACCCTGCCCGCCGGAGACAAGCAGCTGCAGTACACCAAGCGTGTGCCGCTGGGCGTCGTGGCCGGCATCCTGCCGTGGAACTCGCCGCTGATGATCGCCGCCTTCAAGACCCCTGCCGCGCTCGCCGCCGGCAACACGATCGTGCTCAAGTGCGCCGAAGACGCACCCCTGACGATCCTCAAGATGGCCGAAATCATCGCCGACATCCTGCCCGCCGGTGTGCTCAACGTCGTCACGGGCAAGGGTTCGGTCATCGGTGAGGCGCTCAACGTCCACCCCGATGTCGACAAGGTCTCGTTCACCGGTTCGACGAGCGTCGGCCGTCACGTCGCCGAGGTGGCCGGCAGTCGTCTCGCACATTCGTCGATGGAGCTCGGCGGCAAGAGCCCGAATATCATCTTCCCCGACTCGAACGACCAGGACACCCTCGACCAGGTGCTCCTGTCGACGCGCTTCGCCCGCCAGGGCCAGTCCTGCACGATGGGTTCGCGCCTGTTCCTCCACGAGGACATCTACGACGACTTCCTGTCCAAGCTCGTCGATGCCGTGTCGAAGATGAAGGTCGGTGACCCCCGCGATGAGGACACCGACATCGGCTGCATCATCAACCAGAAGCAGTACGACCAGGTCTCCAGCTACATCGAGATGGGCAAGTCGATGGACGGCGTGGAGATCGCCTACGACGGCTCCGATTCCCTCGAGGTCGGCGAGCCCGGCTTCTACCACGCCCCGGTGATCTTCTCGAAGGCGAAGAACGACTGGCAGACCAGCCGCGAAGAGATCTTCGGCCCCGTCCTCTCGGTCATCCCGTGGAAGGACATCGACGAGGTCATCGACATGGCCAACGACTCGGACTTCGGGCTCGCGGCCTTCGTCTTCACCAAGGATGTCGATGCGGCGCTGACCATGGCCAACCGCATCGAGTCCGGCTGGGTCCAGGTCAACCAGGGCGGCGGCCAGCTGGCCGGCCAGTCCTACGGCGGCATGAAGACCTCCGGCTTCGGCCGCGAGGCATCGCTGGAGGGCATGCTCGAGGGCTTCACCCAGATCAAGCAGGTCAACATCCGCATCCGCTGATTCGCCTCCATCGGCGCGAAGGTCCGGTTCCTCACCCCGTCGCAACGGTCATCGCACAGATGCCGGGCGGCGGGGTGACGCCGTTTTCACCCCGGTGGGGAGCGAGGTCACAGCCCGATCGGCGCGCCGGGAATTTCAGTCCCGTCGATCGGGCGATAATATAGAAGCACAGACATCTCTCGAAGGAGCACACCCTCTATGCCGTCGAACAACGACACCTCAGAACTGAGCGAGCTCGAGGTGGCCGTTTTGGAGTTCGAGCGGCGGTGGTGGAAATACGGCGGTGCCAAGGACCACGCGATCCGTGAGCGCTTCGACATGTCTGCCACCAGCTACTTCCAGATCCTGAACTCGCTTCTCGACAACCCTGCAGCTCTGGCCAGCGACCCCATGCTGGTCAAGCGCCTTCGCCGGATCCGCAGCACGCGGCAGAGCGAGCGCGCCCAAGCCCGCGTCTCGAGGTAGACATGACCGACGAATTCGACGAGATCGAGCCCGGCCGGCGCAGCGGTGCCCATCGACAGGAGTCCGCGGCGTCGTCGAACATCGGTGCCATCTCGCTGGTCATCGTGCTCGCGCTGGTCGCGGTCCTGCTCGTCGTGGCTGCCATCAACATCATCGTTTCGTCGATGGGCAACCCCGAATCCAAGGTCGAGGACCCCGCGGCATCGGAGTCGACCTCTGCCGAACCCTCACCGAGCGAAAGCGAAGTCAGCGTCGCCGACGACTCGATCACCGTCGATGTCCTCAACGGCTCCGGCGTCTCGGGCGCTGCGAAGAAGTTCTCCGAAGCGGTCGAGGAGAAGGGCTGGAAGCTCGGCCAGGTCGGCAACTATTCGACGAACCTCACCGATTCGACCGTGTACTACAAGGGCGAGGAGAACGCCTCGCAGGCGAAGCTCGTCGCCGAATCGCTGGGCGTTTCGGCCACGGAGGCCTCTGAGGACTTCGACGCCGATGTCACTGTCGTGATCTGTTCGGACATCGCCGATCGCGGCCCCGAGCCCAGCGAAGGCGGGGACTCGGAATAGTCCGAGCCGGTCGGTCGGGTCCTTTGACCGCAACCCCTGGTGTGAACTGGGCGAAAACTCTTATGTAACGAATCTATAACAGTGTTGAGCGGCCCGGGGTGGGGTGCATGCCTGCGGTAGAGTTGCACCAGCTAGGCAAGCACAGCACCTTGTGTTCTATTCGTGCTTCACCGAGATTATTCTCCCGAGGTCAATGAGAGAAGTCGCGGGGTCGGTTGAGTTTTGCCAGCTTCCGTATTCCAGATGCGGTCGCCCGATCGCGGCTGAAGTACGGGATTTCAATGGCACTGCACTGTATGGAGAAGTAATGGCACAAGGTACCGTCAAGTGGTTCAACGCTGAAAAGGGCTACGGCTTCATCACCCTTGAAGGCGACAACCAGGACGTGTTCGTTCACTGGAGCGCAATCCAGATGGACGGCTACCGCTCTCTCGAAGAGGGCCAGCAGGTTCAGTTCGAAGTCGGAGAAGGACAAAAGGGTCCTCAGGCGGAGTCCGTCACCCTCCTCTGAGACTGACTGCTATCAACACAGTCTTCTGATCCGCTGCGGCGGGGCGTCGGAACGGCTTTCGGGTCGACCGGCACCAATCGCACGGGGAAAGCGCCGAGCAGGCAACTGCTCGGCGCTTTTCAGTGCCCGCGTGGGAAGGGTCCTCCAGGGCGGGAGATTCGATTCGGCACGGTTCGGGTTGAACAGCACATGTTTGAAACCGTGCTGCTCGACTTTGAGTGGGCCTCTCGCAATCGGCCCGCGCCACCGTTTCGCGCTGGGCCGAACTGCCCTCTGTGCCTTCACCGTGGGCCGACAACTCGCGGATCTCAACTGTTCTCGTCCATCTTGGCGGGCGACGAATATTTGCACTCGCATGGTGAGAGTGCTAAATCTAGTAGTGGTGAAAACCGATGGGTTCCCATCAGTTGTCTCGAGAGCGTGGTCCTTATGTGGAATGGAACATGCGGGCACACTCTCTGCCGTCGCGGGCGCTGACGACTGCTCTGGTTTCCCACTCCACTCCATCAGGGAGGATCTAAGCCGCTATGGCAAAGATGATTGCATTCGACGAAGAAGCTCGTCGAGGACTCGAAGCTGGACTCAACCAGCTTGCGGACGCGGTCAAGGTGACCCTTGGACCCCGCGGTCGCAACGTCGTGCTCGAAAAGCAGTGGGGCGCACCGACCATCACCAACGATGGTGTCTCCATCGCCAAGGAGATCGAACTCGAGGATCCCTACGAGAAGATCGGCGCCGAGCTCGTCAAGGAAGTCGCTAAGAAGACTGACGACGTCGCAGGCGACGGAACCACCACCGCTACCGTGCTCGCTCAGGCTCTCGTCCGCGAAGGCCTGCGCAACGTGGCAGCCGGTGCTGATCCGCTCAGCCTCAAGCGCGGCATCGAAAAGGCAGTGGAAGCTGTCACCGGTGTGCTGCTGAAGAACGCCATCGACATCGAGACCAAGGAACAGATCGCCGCGACCGCCGGCATCTCCGCCGGAGATCCTGCGATCGGCGAACTGATCGCCGAGGCCATCGATAAGGTCGGCAAGGAAGGCGTCGTCACCGTCGAAGAGTCCAACACCTTCGGACTCGAGCTCGAACTGACCGAGGGTATGCGCTTCGACAAGGGCTACATCTCCGGTTACTTCGTCACCGACACCGATCGTCAGGAAGCTGTCCTTGAGGATCCCTACATCCTCATCGTCAACTCCAAGATCTCGAATGTGAAGGATCTGCTGCCGGTCCTCGAGAAGGTCCAGCAGTCCAACAAGCCCCTGTTCATCATCGCCGAAGACGTCGAGGGCGAAGCCCTGGCCGTCCTGGTGCTGAACAAGCTCAAGGGCACCTTCAAGTCCGTGGCCGTCAAGGCTCCGGGCTTCGGTGACCGCCGCAAGGCTCAGCTCGCCGACATCGCCATCCTCACCGGCGGCCAGGTCGTGTCCGAGGAAGTCGGGCTCAAGCTCGACGGCGTGACCACCGATCTGCTGGGCACCGCCCGCAAGGTCGTCATCACCAAGGACGAGACCACCATCGTTGAGGGCGCAGGAGACGCCGAGGAGATCGCCGGTCGGGTCGCTCAGATCCGCGCGGAGATCGAGAACTCGGACTCCGACTACGACCGTGAGAAGCTGCAGGAACGTCTGGCCAAGCTGGCCGGCGGTGTTGCAGTCATCAAGGCCGGAGCCGCGACCGAGGTCGAGCTCAAGGAAACGAAGCACCGCATTGAAGATGCCGTGCGCAACGCCAAGGCTGCTGTGGAAGAGGGAATCGTCGCCGGTGGCGGCGTGTCCCTGATCCAGGCGGGCAAGGCCGCTTTCGCCGACCTCTCACTCGAGGGAGACGAGGCCACCGGTGCCAACATCGTCAAGGTTGCCATCGAAGCCCCGCTCAAGCAGATCGCCACGAACGCCGGCCTCGAAGCCGGTGTGGTTGCCGACAAGGTCGCCAACCTCGAACCCGGATTCGGTCTCAACGCCGCAACCGGTGGCTACGAGGACCTGCTGGCCGCCGGCATCAACGACCCGGTCAAGGTGACCCGCTCTGCTCTGCAGAACGCCGCCTCGATCGCCGGTCTGTTCCTCACCACCGAGTCGGTCGTCGCCGACAAGCCCGAAAAGGCCGGAGCAGGTGCAGACGCAGCTGCCGGCATGGACGGCATGGGTGGAATGGGCGGCATGGGCTTCTGATAGCCCCCGCTGCTCGATCGGCCGTGCCGGTGCCCCCAGGGGCGCCGGCACGGCTTTTTCATGCCCGCAGCATTGTCACCCCCGCGCGGCACGCCTAGGCTGGGCCCATGACCTTCACCGGCACCGATTCCTGCGGAAACAGCCCGAAGAACACTTTTGTCGCCCGCTTCGAAGAGCACCTGTTCGCCGGCGCACGGGATCCCCTCGCCGAGGTGGTCGCCGACGACTGCGTCCTCCAGATCATGCGGATGGGCACGGTGGAGACCGCCACCGGCCGGGCCGAAGTCGTCGATGCGCTGCTGGCCCTGTCCGCTCATGTGCCCGAGACCGGTCATCTCGAAGCGGCGATCACCCACGGCAAAGCCGCAGCCGCCTGGGGCTACTGGCAGACCGAGGCCGACAGCAACGATCTGCGTCACTTCTCGCACACCATGTGGTTCACCACGCACAAGGCGGAGGCCTTTGCGCAGATCCGAATCTTCCAGACCTAGGACGCACCTGATCCTCCAGCGAAGGTCCCTCGGCCATCGGGCGATCAGCCGCCGTTGCCGCAGCCGGTCGCCCTCGAACTGCCTGAGTTCAGTCCCAAGGGTTGTCGCGGTGATGCCGGTGCCGCGACCTGCGCCGGCGCCTCTCATCCCGACGTGAGATCTGACCGGGGGAGTACGGCGGGTGGGGCGGATGCGGCGGTTGCAGCCCCCTGCCGAACTCGGCTTCATAGTCTCGCTCGGGCGTCTCACTCTGCTCGAGCTTCCGTCGGGCCTCGGCGTCACCGAGGTGGGCTCGGGCCCGGCGCGTGAGCTCCTTCTTCCGATTGCGGATGATCTCGTCCTTGTGCGCGATCCGGCCCAATCCGCCCAACAGCATGGGGACGATGACGAAGATCGGCCAGAAGAAGATGACCTGCCCCGAGACGATCGATGAGAACGCCCAGATCGCCAGCACGATCCCAACGGGACCCGCGACGGCGCCGAGCAGGGCCCGGCGCACCCGATCCCGATAGTACTTCTGCGCCGCTGCATCGATCTGCTCCGGCGTGATCGGCACCCGGTCCTCTTCGAGACGCGCCAGGGCCTGCGCCCGTCCCGTCTCGTCGAGCGTGCCCGGTTCGACTTCGGCAGGGTCGGTGAGGACGAGGTCCTCGATCAGCGCGGGGACTTCACCGAGCGTTTTGATCTTCGCAGCCGCCTCGGTGCGCTCATCGAATTCCTCGACATCGAGCTGACCGAGGGCATAACCCTCCGAGAGGACATCACTGACGACCGCGCGATCGGCATCGGAGGCTCGGACCTGCCCATACGATCGCGGATCTGCGCTGAATCGCGACCAGAGGGGACTGGCATTCATGGTGAATACTCTAACCCCGCGGTCAGCGGTGAGACTGAGGATCAGCCGGGAATCGGGCTGGACTAGACTCGACCGAGTGGAACCCGTGGTCGTGCTCATCCTCTTCGCAGTCTTCCTCGGTGCCCTGTCCCAACGTGTCACCGGGATGGGGTTCGGCCTGGTCAGCGGCCCGTTTCTCGTTCTTCTCCTCGATCCGTTCAGCGGGATCATCCTCGTCAACATCTGCGGGATCGTCGCCGCGTTCTCGGTCTTCACCCGGACCTTCGCCGAGGTGGATTGGCCGTCCTTCCGCCACCTGGCCCTGGGCGCGGTGATCGGAACGATCCCCGGGGCGCTCCTCGCCTCGGTCCTGCCCACCCCACCGCTGCAGATCCTCATCGGTCTGCTCATCATCGTCTCCCTCATCAGCTCTCTGACTCTGGGGAGGTTCGGGCGCCGGATTCCCGCGAACATCGGCACCCGCATGGGAGCCGGCCTGCTCTCGGGTGCGATGTCGGCGGCTGCCGGAGCCGGGGGACCGGCAGTCAGCGCCTATGCGGTGCTGACGAAATGGGAGCAGCGGTCCTTCGCGGCGACTCTGCAGCCGTTCCTCGTCGTGGGAACCGCCTCGGCGGTGGTGATGAAGTTGATCGTCCACGGTGGGGTGTGGCCGCACCTGGAGCCGTTCACCTGGATCGCATTGGGGGTCGTGCTCGTGGCAGGACTGGTCGGCGGCGATCGGCTCGCCCGGCACATCGACGTGTCGATCGCACGGATCGGCATGCTCGTGTTGGCTTTCGGCGGGGGAGTCGCCGCCCTGGTCAAAGGTGTGTTCGCGCTGGTCTGAGCGCGGTTCGGGACTGAGTGGATGTCAGGCCCAGGCTCAGACGCCTGTCAGATTAGTCAGGCATACTGTTCGAGGACATAGACAGCCGGGGAGGCATAGGGGGAGGCATAGATCGTGAGTACGGTATTCCTATTGCTGCTCGTGGTTCTCGGGGCAGTATTCTTCGTCGGTCACCGTAAGGAGAAGCAGCGTCAGCGGGAACTGCACGCCGCCGAACTTCAGCAGGTGAAGAAGACCGCCGAAGAGGACGTCACCTCCTTCGGGGAAGAGGTCGCAGAACTCGATCTCATCACCGCGGGAGTCGACCTCGACACGGGTGGGGCACAGGACTACAAGCAGGCGCTGGATTCCTACGACATCGCCAAGGAGACTCTCGCGAAGGTCGACGAGCCCACCGATATCCGGCACGTCACCGAGGCGCTCGAGGACGGCCGCTATGCCGCGAAGTGCGTGCGGGCCCGGGTCGAAGGCGAACCCCTTCCCGTGCGTCGACCGCCCTGCTTCTTCAATCCGCAGCACGGACCCTCGGTCGAGGACATCGACTGGGCTCCGGCCGGAGGCCAGCTGCGCCCCGTGCCCGTGTGCGCCGCAGACGCCGAACGCGTGGCTGTCGGTGCCGAACCGATGGTGCGCAAGGTCGTCACCGGTGACGGACACACCCGCCGCGCCTATTGGGAGGCCGGTCCGGCCTATGCCGAATACAACCGCGGCTATTTCAACTCCTATGCCGGTTCCGGTCTGCTGCCGGGCGTTCTCATGGGCGCCATGCTCTTCGGCGGAATGGGCGGCGGCTGGGACGGTGCCTACGGAGGAGACATGGGCGACGCCGGAGGAGACATGGGCGGCGGTGACGGCGGTGGCTTCTTCGGGGGCGACGGTGGTGATGGCGGCGGCCTGTTCGGCGGCGACGGCGGCGGCTTCGACTCCGGAGGATTCGACTTCTGATGGATACGATCGAGATCCGCGGCGAGTCCATCAAGCTCGGTCAGCTGCTCAAACTCCACGGTGTGGCCGAACACGGTGCCATGGCCAAGGACATGATCGCCGACGGTGAGGTCACCGTCAACGGTGAGGTCGAGACCCGCCGCGGTGCGATTATCCGCCCCGGCGACCGCGTCGAAGCTCTCGGCGAAGTCATCGAGATCAGTGCCGAACAGGACTGACGAACTCGCCTGACGAGCCGGACGAACCTGTTCGACGAGCGGACAGCCGGACCCGACGAACCGGTTTGACGAGCAGACAGCCGGACCCGACGAACCTGTCTGAAGACTAGTTTCTGATGTGAATGGAGGGCGTCCCCGCGGGGACGCCCTCCAACTGTCTGTCCTTAGGGACCCTGCGCTCGGACGGGACCCTGCCTTCGGACTGGACCCAGCGCTCGGACGGGACCCTGCCTTCGGACTGGGACTGCCTACTGCAGCTGAAATGCCTACTGCAGCTCGGGAGCGCCTGGAGTGTCGTTCATACCCGGGGCGTCCCACAGTGCCGACCAGTTCGACGTATCCTCTTCGAAGGGCAGCTCGCCGGAGAGGACCCCCTTGACCTGGATCTCCAAGGGGTTGTCCCGCTGCTTCGGCCCCAACTGCACGAAGGGGTAGAAGGTGCCGCGCTTGTACTGGTAGACCAGTGCCATCCGGCGTCCGTCGGGGTGGACGAAGTACGCGGTGGTGCACAGCAGCATCGTGTCGAAGCCCTGGCTGACCAGCGCCGAGTTCACGGCGTGGATGTTCGTCACGAGGTTGACCACCTCGGCGTTCTCATCCGACACGACCTGCCAGGTGAACCCATAGCCGTCGTTCTCCTGTCGCACCGAGGCGGCCGGGTCGGAACCGATGAGGGCGACGCTTTCGGACTCCGCCGACTGGAACGCGGCTCCTTCGACCTGGCGGAAGGCAACAGCGCCGACTCCGGTCGGGGTGAAGCCGGTGGCCGCTTGCAGGGTCAGCGCGGCAGGCGGCAGTGCGAAGAGGTCGTCGAGGTTGGCGCGCTTCGGTTTGGTGCGGCCGAGCAGTGCGTCGAAGAAGCCCATGGAACTCCTAGTTCGGGGGTGGTGTGGTCGCGAGTGGTGCGGTGGAGGGTCACTCAGGGCGGGAGAGCTGCGCGGAGATCTTCGACAGCTGTTCCAGACGCTTTTCGAGCGACGGGTGGGTGGAGAAGAGCTGACCGAACGCGGCCTTGCCGCTGATGGCCGGAATGAGCGCCAAGTGGTTCGCCGAGGCGGAAGAGCGCAGGTCCTTCTCCGGGATCTTGCTCATGTCTCCGCTGAGCTTCGTCAGCGCCGAGGCCAGCGTCGAGGGGGCACCCGTGAGGATGGCAGCGGCGCGGTCGGCGGCGAGCTCGCGGTAGCGTGAGAGGCTGCGGATGAGGACGAAGGACAGACCGTAGACAACGGCACCGACGAGGATGAACAGCAGTTGGATGGGAACGCCGTTGCTGTTGTTGTTCGAGCGCCCGAAGCTCATGTAGTACCCGGCGCGCATCATCAGAGCGGCGACGACTCCGGTGACTCCGGCAACCGTCATCACTGTGACGTCGCGGTGAGCGACGTGGGAGAGCTCATGGGCCAACACGACTTCGACCTCTTCGCGGTTGAGCTTCTCCAACAGGCCGCGGGTGACGCACACGACCGAGCGCTCCGGTGAGCGGCCGGTGGCGAAGGCGTTGGGGATGGCCGAGTTCGACACCGCCACTCGCGGTTTGGTCGCGTCGGAGAGTTGGCAGAGCCGATCGACGAGCGTGTGCAGTTCGGGTGCCTCTTCGGGGCTGACCTCCTTGGCACCCATCGCTCTCATCGCGATCGAGTCGGAGAAGTACCACTGGAAGAAGAAGGCGCCGGCGCTGATGAGCACGGCGATGATGACGCCGGAGACGCTTCCGCCGAACATCCACCAGATGGCGAGGATGAGGATGACATAGATGAGCCCGTTGAGGAAGATCGTCCATCCCATCCGCATGGTCAGTCCGTTGTCTTTGACGAAGCGACTCTTCATCGTAGTTCCTCTCTGGGTATGTCAGAACCGGCCCATCATCTCAATCGAAGACGATGGGCCGGGTGCATCGGTGGACGATTCTGCTGTTCAGGCCGGATCGGGGATGAAGCCCTCACCGGTGAGCAGCTCGGCGATCTCGGCCAGTGTGGCGTCGACGAAGGGGATGACGGCCTCGGACGAACCGAGGTAGTCATCGGCGACCGGCTGACCGTTGCCGGTCACGTAGTCGTGCAGGGCCGAAAGCGCGGTCCGAGCGGCCTGTTCATCACCGGCAGCCACGGCGGCTTCGACTTGGTTGTCGTACTTCTGGAGCAGGTCCTGGTCGACATTGTTGACGTCGTACTGACCCTCGCCCATGATGCGGATGATCATTGCTGTTCCTCACCCTCGAGCGACTTCTGCTCCTTCTCGGAACCGGCCGGCAGGGACTCGCGCATCCGCTGGAGTTCCATCTCGACATCGCTGTCGCTCGACAGCGCGTCGAGCTGAGAGGTGATGTCGTCCTTGGCCGTGCCCGTGACATCTTCGAGGGCGCCCGAGGCGAGCAGCTCATCGACGGCACCGGCGCGAGCCTGAAGCGAGGCGGTCTTGTCCTCGGCACGCTGGACGGCCATGCCGACGTCTCCGAGCTCCTCGGAGATGCCGGAGAAGGCCTCACCGATCTTCGACTGCGCCTCGGCGGCGTTGTAGGTCGCCTTGAGGGTCTCCTTCTTCGTCCGGAAGGCGTCGACCTTGGCCTGGAGGCGCTGGGAGGCGAGCGTGAGCTTCTGCTCCTCGCCCTGGAGGCCTTCGTGCTGGGACTGCAGATCGGTGATCTGCTGGGTGAGTCCGGACTTGCGGGTCAGTGCCTCGCGAGCAAGGTCCTCACGCCCGATCTCCATGGCCTTCTGCGCCTGGCCGGAGAGCTTGTCCTGCTGCTGTTCGAGCTGGTTGATCTGAAGTTCGAGACGTTTGCGACTGGTCGCGACGTCGGCGACGCCGCGACGCACCTTCTGCAGCAATTCGAGCTGCTTCTGGTACGAATAGTCAAGGGTTTCGTTGGGGTTCTCGGCCTTGTCCAGAGCCTTGTTGGCCTTGGCGCCGAAGATCGTCGCGATCCGTTGGAAGATGCTCATCCGTAGTCGACTCCTGCATTGGTTTGACCCGACGCTGCCGAGCCGATCCACTCCCATCCGGAGATTCTTGGCCAACACCGCCGCGAACTATCGCTCTCAGCCTACTAAGAAAGGCTGATAGTTTGCCAGATGCCGGTCACGAGTACAAGGAGACTTCGACCGCGTGATGGCAGGGATCTGCACCAGACGTGCGGTGGCCTCAGCTGCGGGAGCGCAGCCGCTTCTCACGCAGCGAAACAGTCGTTTCTCACGGAGCGAAGAGGCGCGAGTTCGCGGCTTCCACTTCGGAGTATTGGCGGGCCGCGGTGTTGAGTGCACCGTGGATGGAGTTCAGTGACTCCATCAGCTGCTTCTGCGCGGATTCCCACTGGTTGATCACGGCCTGGAAGTTCTGGGCAGCGCTGCCGCGCCAGCATTCCTGCAGTGCCAGCAGGTTGCGCAGCATCGTGTCGGATTCGGAGACGAGGTTGCGGGAGGTGCCTGCCGTGGCGGTGGCGGCGGATTGGACGCGTTCGGCGTCGACTTCGAAGCTCATGATGACTCCTCATGGTCAGTGATGCCCCGCGGCGGTCGGCAGGGATGAGACCAGTGTCATCACGCGGTCAACGGGCGCCAAGGGCACAGGAAGAGGGTGTGGACAGCCGACCGCTGTCCACACCCTCGTCGTGGTCGAGTCGCGGCGCGATCCTCAGGTCCGTGTGCCCGAGTCGCGGCCCGCCCCGACCCGATCGCGACTACTTCAACACGAGCGTCACATCGAGCTTCTGCTCCTGACCGCCGCGCACCACGGTGACCTCGACGGGCGAGTTCACCGGCTGGGCGCGGACGAGCGCGCGCAGGGCGATGGCGTTGTTCGCTTTGGTTCCGGCCACCTCGACGATGTCGTCGCCGTCCTTGATGCCGGCCTTGGCCGCGGGTGATCCGCCCTGGACGGACTGCACCTTGGCGCTGCCGCGGGTGATGCCCCCGCTGTTGATGTGCCCGTCTGTCAGTGTGATGCCGAGGAACGGGTGCAAAGCCTTGCCGTTGGCGATGAGCTGGTCGGCGATCATCACTGACTGGTTGGCGGGGATCGCGAAGCCGATGCCGATGGACCCCGACTGCTGTCCTTCGCCGGCCTGGCTCAGCGACGCCGCGGCCGAGTTCACCCCGATGAACTCACCATCGCCGTTGACGAGCGGACCACCCGAGTTGCCCGGGTTGATCGCCGCATCCGTCTGGATGGCATTCGTGATCGTCAGCTCCTTCTCCTGCGAGGTCGCATCCTCGCCGATGTTCTCCGTCGACACGGGCCGGTCGAGGGCAGAGACGATGCCCGTGGTCACCGTATCGGCGAGCCCGAGCGGGTTGCCCAGCGCCATCACCGGATCGCCCACGGACAGCTTCTTCGAATCACCGACGTCCAACGGTTTCACGCCGTCGGGGACCTGTTCGAGTTTGATGATGGCGATATCCGTCGACGGATCGCGGCCGACGATCTTCGCCTTCGTCGTCTCACCGTTCTTCATCGTCACGGCGATCTCTCCGTTCGGGGTGTCCGCAGGAGCGACGACGTGATTGTTCGTGATGACGTGGCCCTGATCGTCATAGAGGGCACCCGAACCCAGACCCTCCACCTGGCCGCCTGCGCCGACCTGGATCGACATCACGCTCTCCGAAGTCTGCTCGGCCACCTGGGTCCAGTCCGGCGTTTCGATCGTCTGTTCGGCGACCTTGCGCGGCTCCTCGCCCTGCAGCGCCGAGAGCGCATAGTTGCCGCCGAACGCGGCACCGCCACCGAGGAGGGCGGCGATGGCCGCGATCGCGATCGTCGCACCCCAGCCGGGGCCCCTCTTCTCTCGCCGAGGCGGCTGCTCGGGCCCGTACGGCCCCGAGCCTCCCGGTCCACCGTAGAATCCCGGCTGCCCGGAGGGGTTCATCGGCTGGGAGCCGACGCCTGTCTGCAGAGTTCCTGGGGCGGCGTAGACGTGGTTCGTCTGCGTGGCTCCCGGTTCGTCGGGCTGCGGGACTCCACCATGCTGCGATCCGCCGTACTGAGCATCCCCGTACTGAGCACCCCCGTACTGAGGACTGTGGGGGTGGGGCTGCCCGCCGCCCTGCTCCTGATAGTTCGGCTGCGGGGAACTCGGCTGCGGGGAGGACGCCTGCTGATAGGTGCCGGACTGCGGATAGCCCGGCTGCTGAGTGCCGGGCTGCGGATAGCCGGGCTGCTGAGTGCCGGGCTGCGGATAGCCGGGCTGCTGAGTGCCGGGCTGATGCCCGGTGGCGGGCCGCCGTTCGTCCTGACCGTAGGGCATTGACTGCTGCGGGTAGGGCGAGTTCTGCTGCTGCGCAGAGCCCTGCTGATGAGTGGGGCCGTACTGGGGGCCGGCGGGCGGCTGGGACGAAGAGCCGCCTCGGCGAGAAGCGTCGTCCACAGGGTTCTGCGCCTGAGTGGGGGCGTAGTCGGAGCGACGTTCCGGCGGGGTCACCGGTGGGCTGACCCGGGCCGGTCCGGAGGACTGCGACGCGTTGGGAAAGGTGCGCGGAACCTCCGCAGACGATCCCCGGTGGCCGCCGGCGCTCGGCCCACGACGGCCCTCGGTGGATCCCTCATCCGGATTCTGGGGATTGCTGTTGTCGCTCATCGCTCGTCCTTTCGTGTATCCGCAGTGGGGCCGCCGGATTCGGAGATGGGCAGGTCGATGCGGAAGGTCGCACCGCCGCCCGGAGTTTCGTGCACGGAGATCGCGCCGTGATGGTTCTCGACGATCGCCTTGACGATCGACAGGCCCAGACCTGAACCGCCGGTGTCCCGGGTCCGGGAGACGTCGAGACGGTAGAAGCGTTCGAAGATCCGCGGCACCGCCTCGGGGTCGATGCCGTCTCCGTGGTCGCGGACCTCGAAGCGGACCCGACCGTTGGGGAACCCGCGCAGCGAATCATCGACCGTGATCGAGCCGGCCGCCGTGACATCGGGCACGATGCCCGCCGGCTCCGACGCACCTGTCTGCGCCGTCGACGGTTCACCCGTCTGCGCGCCGGGCTGGTCTCCCGCTTGGGCGCCGGACGGCGTTGTCGGTCGGGCGGCCTGCTGGGGTCCGGTCTGCGGGGCCGATTGCGGATCGGTCTGTGGGGTGGGTTGGGTGTCTGCTTGGTCGCTGCCGGTGGAGTCGCCTCGGCGGAAGATGCGGACCCCGCCGGTGACGAAACCGCGCTCACGCGGTTTCTCCTTTGCCCCGCTGCGACCGTTCTGGCCCTTGGCCGCGCCTTCTCGGATCTCTCCGCTGTCCGCACCGCCGGTATCGGTGGTCTCGGGGAGGCCGACGACGCCGACGGCGAACTCGATCGCGGCGTGCTCGGGGGTGTGGCGCACCGCGTTGCCGGCGAGGTTGACGATGACCTGGCGGATCTTCGATTCGGAACCGCGGATCATCGGCACCGGACGCGCATCCTCACCATCGAGTCCGATGAAGCTGATGTCGCGATCCGGGGCCTGTGCGGCCGCATCGGCAGCGGCATCACGGACGACCTTGTGCAGGTCGATGGGACCGATCTCGGCGGGACGCTGCTCATCGAGACGGGCGAGCACGACGAGATCGTCGACGAGCACACCCATGCGCTTGGCCTCGGACTCCATCCGCTCCATCGCATTCGCGACGTCCTCGGACTTCGTGATCGCGCCCTGTCGGTACAGCTCCGCATAGCCGCGGATGGTCACCAGAGGAGTGCGCAGCTCGTGTGAGGCGTCGGAGACGAACTGGCGGATGCGCTTCTCCGACCGCGTCTGCCCGTCGAAGGAGTCCTCGATGCGTCCGAGCATCGTGTTCAGCGCCGCCGACAGGCGCCCGAGCTCCGTGTTGCGCGGATAGCTGGGCACCCGCTGCGAGAGATCACCGGCGGCGATCCGCGACGCGGTCTTCTCGATGTCGCGCAGCGGCCGGAACGTGTTGTTGATCGCCCAATAGCCGACGCCGGCGACCATCGCCAGAGCCAGCAGCCCGATGCCGATCATCGTGTTGCGGGCGCGTTCGTTGATGTTGTCGACCTCGCGGTCGAAGGGCACGGCGATGGACACGAGCACGTCGGTGTTCTTCACCTTCATCGCCCGAGCCCGCCACTGCGAACTCGTCCCGGCCACGGTGAAGGGCTCGCCGGCCCGGGCATAGACTTCCTTCTCGTCGATCTTCGGAAGGATCGGTTGATTCTGCGGCTCCGGGGCGACGGGATCCCGGATCGGATCGCCGTCCGTGTTGTAGAACTGCACATAGAAGCCTCCCGGCAGGAGGCTCTTGAGCTGATCCCAGGAATTCGAATCGATCGTCGTCGACGACGGCGCATCCTCGGCGCTGTCATCGCCCGAACCGGACTGGAGTTCGGCCGGCTGGAACACATCACGGTAGGCCTGCTTCGCCAGGGTCTCGGACGCGCTGATGAGACGTTCATCGGTGCGTTGGACGAGGCTGTCGCGCAGGTTCTCCAACACCCACGCGCTCGTCCCCGTGAGGACGAGCAGCATGAGCAGCATCATGATGGCCAGCAGCTTGGTGGTCAGAGACCATTCTTCCCAGAAGCCGGGACGGGTGGGACGGGATTCTTTTGCCACGTATGTAATCTATCGTCCTTGCTTGGACGACTACTTGGATTCCGGTGTGCGCAGCATGTAGCCGACCCCGCGCTTGGTCTGGATCATCGGAGTCCATTCCATCTCGACCGGGTGGCCGGCGGCGTCGGTCTCCGGGGTGATGTCGATCTTGCGACGCAGGTAGGAGATGTAGGACTCGACGATTCCGGTGTCCCCGCCGAAGTCGTACTCCCACACATGGTCGAGGATCTGCGACTTCGACAGCACGCGGTTCGTGTTGAGCATGAGATAGCGCAGCAGCTTGAACTCGGTGGGGGAGAGGTCGATGAGGATGCCGGATCGGCGGACCTCATGCGTGTCGTCGTCGAGTTCGAGGTCGCCTGCCACGATGACGGCGTTCTCTTCGTCCTCGAGGTTGCGGGTGCGGCGGAGGACGGCGCGGATGCGGGCCACGACCTCTTCGAGGCTGAAGGGCTTCGTCACATAGTCGTCACCGCCGACGGTCAGACCGGTGATCTTGTCCGAGGTGTCGTCACGGGCGGTGAGGAACACGACGGGAGCGTTCATGCCGATCTGGCGCAGACGGCGGGTCACGGTGAAGCCGTCCATGTCCGGGAGCATGACATCGAGGACGAGGAGGTCGACGTCGGTCTGCTCGGCCAGACGCAGTGCCTCGGCGCCGTTTGCGGCGGAGACGACGTCGAAGCCGGCGAAGCGGAGACTGGTCGACAGGAGTTCGCGGATATTGGGCTCATCATCGACAACGAGCAGGGTGGCTTCGATGTCGGCATCGTTCTGTGCTGTAGTCATGTGACCAGTCTGAGGGCCATTTCTGGGAGTCGGCTGGAGGTATCCTGAACGTGAATGTGAACTGCCTCACAAGAAAACTCTCAGAAAAGTCGATTTCGATCCCGATCGGAGTCGTCGTTCTCAGGAATCATGGGATGATTTCAGCGAAAAAGATGGCTGCGGTCAGCTCGAGGTCAGAAATCTTCGCCGCGGTCCGGAGGGAGTGCGACTCTATCCGGGAGAACGCCTGGTCGGGATGCTGAAGCGCCGAACGCGGCGGGGGAAGCGGCGGTCGTACTGCACCTGACCCATGGTGCCGAGCACCGTCGGGCTCTGCTGGATGAGGTGTCGGGTGAACCTCGCGTGGCCGGACTCGTCGACGAACCGGACGGTTGCCAACTGCGCGGTCGCGCTTAGAGGGGGCGCGCCCCACCAGTGGTCGACCACGATGCCTTCGGTCAACGTGATGTTCGGATGAGTTGGGCTGTGCAGGACTGAGCGACGGGTGCCGCGAAACGCCAGCAGCGACAGAAGGCAGAGTGCGACGCCCGCGATGATGGAGGCGACCCACCACCCGGGTGGTGCCGACAGCGTGGCAGGGGTGAAGCAGAGGCCCAGTCCGGCGCCGAAGCCGATGGCCGCCAGCTGATAGCGGAAGAATCGTGCGAGGCTGCCCCCGGTGCGGAACCGACCGAGCGCGGCGCGGATGAGCACCTGCCCGATGAGGATGAACGCGAGCGTCGCCGCGAGAGTGATGCCGAAGAGGGGAAGGTTCGCGCTGAGCTTCTCGCCGGGGATGGTCAGCAGAACGGTCATTGGTGAGAGGGCGAAGCCGACCGCCATGCTCGTCGTGGCGATGATGCCGGCCAAGCCGCAGGCCAGTTTCCGGAGGCCGGTGATCGGCAGGGGCTGCAGTGACATGGCTGTGTGCCTCAGTCTGATTCGGTCTGCCGGGCGCGAAACGCTGCGACATGGGTGCGATTGGCGCAGTTGCCGGTGTCGCAGAAGCGCTTCGAGCGATTGCGGCTGAAGTCGGCCAGATAGGCGCGGCAGTCCTCGGCGGCGCAGCGGCCCAGCCGATCGAGGTCTCCGGAGCGGATGAGGTCGATGAGGACGAGGGCGACATCGGCGGCGACCCGGTCGGCGAGACTAGCCTGCGCGCCCGTGGCGTGCAGGTGCCAGTCCCAGTTGTCGTGTTTGACCAATTGCGGCACGGAACCCGAGTCGCTCAGTGTGAGATTGATCTCATCGACGACCGCCGAAGTCGCCGTTTCGACCGCGTCTTCGCCCTCCGCGTCGATGCTCGAGTCCAGTGCGGCGGCGAACCGCGCTCGCAGTCGCAGCGTCTCCTCGACGTCGCTCCTCGTGGCCGTCAGGGGCCCGGAGAAGTCGTGGCGAGCCGCGAATTCGCGGAGTTGTGCGGCTGTCGTCAGCTCGTCGCCGTCGACGGCGACGTCCCCGGAGGTGTTGAGGAGGTCGACGAGCATCGTGAGATTCGCGCGAATGTCGTAGATGAAGGCCATAGCGGGAACCATTCTGCCACACCATGTAAGCACCAAAATGCATTTGACTCATTTCAAATTCGGGGCCGATACTGAAACCACACGATCATCGGTGCCCGACAACGACGCGCACGGCCGGGCATCGCACGGGCACGGCGACGCCCACGTCGAGCCGCCTCGGCGAGGGGATGCTCGTCCAACGCACCACCTCGGTGGGGAACCCCGCCGTCCGAACCAACCGATCCACAAACGTTTCGTCCCTTCAGGAGGTCAAGAATGAGTCGCACCGTCGTCGTAGGGTTCCTGCTCACGCTTGCCTCCGCGTTCTTCTTCGCGGTGTCCGGGCCGATCGCAAAGACGATGTACGCGATCGGGTGGACCCCGGGCGCGGTCGTGCTCATCCGCTTGGCCGGCTCCGCGGTCCTGCTGCTCATCCCCAGCCTCATCGCACTGCACGGACGGTGGGGCGAGGTGCTCACGCACTGGCGCACCGTCGTCACCTACGGTCTGGTGTCGATGGCCGGCGTGCAGGGGTTCTACTTCATCGCCGTCGAGCACCTCACCGTGGCCGTGGCGCTGCTGCTTGAGATGACGGCTCCGATGCTCATCGTCTTCTGGATCTGGGCGCGGACGCGGACCCGTCCGGCGACCGTGACGTTCATCGGAGTCCTCGTCTCGATGGTCGGTCTGCTGCTCGTGCTCAACCTGCGCGGATCGTCGATCAGCATCATCGGCGCCGTCATGGCCATGGCCGCGGCTGTGTGTCTGGCCAGCTATTTCCTCGTCTCCGCGAAGGATACGATCACGATTCCGCCGGTCGCGCTGACCGGGCTGGGCATGGGCATCGGATCCCTGGCGATGTCGCTCATCGTGGCCGTCGGCGTCATGCCGTGGGGCGCGGTGACCGGCGACGTGGACTTCGGCGGAGTGTCGATGTCGTGGGTCGTGCCGATGGCGATGATCGTTGTCTTCACCGTCGGGGCCTACGTCACCGGAATCCTCGGTCTGCGCTATGTCGGCGCGACCGTCGGGTCGTTCGTCAACCTCGTCGAGGTGCCGTTCTCGGTCATCGTCGCCTGGCTTGTGCTCTTCGAGATGCCGGCGCCGATCCAGCTCTTCGGCGGTGTGTTCATCCTCGGCGGCGTCGGCTTCATCAAATGGGGCGAGGCCCGCTTGGCCCGCCGCGTCGCCCGCCGCCAGATCGTCGCGAAGTCCGAGGCAGGCACCGCAGCGGACACCGACCTACTGCACGTCTGAGACCCCACCAATTGCTACCCGACGACGGCCCAGCAACCTTGCGCGAGGTTGCTGGGCCGTCGTCAAGTAGTTCTGGGGTCGGAGGCGGGTCGGGTGCGCGTGCGTCGCTCAGCGGACCTCGATGCTGTAGCTGTAGCCCTGCTCGGTGAGGAAGCGGCGGCGCTGGGCGGCGAAGTGTTCGTCGACGGTGTCGGCGGCCACCACGGTGTAGAACGTCGCCGAACCCTGATCTTCCTTCGGGCGCAGGATCCGTCCGAGCCGCTGAGCCTCCTCCTGCCGTGAGCCGAAGGCTCCGGAGACCTGGATCGCCACCGAGGCGGCCGGCAGATCCACGGAGAAGTTCGCGACCTTCGACACCACGAGGACGGGGATGTCCCCGGACCGGAACTCGCGGAACAGCTCCTGGCGCTGGGACTCCGGGGTGTGCCCGGTGAGGACGGGCGCGCCGAGCTCGGCGCCGATCTCCTCGAGCTGATCAAGGTACTGGCCGATGACGAGGATCTGCGCACCGGGGTGGTCGGCGACGAGTTCGGACACGATCGGCAGCTTCGCGTCCGAGGTCGCGGCCAGCCGGTACCGGTCTTCGCCGTCGGCGCGGGCGTAGGCGGTGCGGGTTCCCCCGTCGAGACGCACACGCACCTCATGGCAGGCCGCCGAGGCGATGTAGCCCAGCCGTTCGAGTTCCTTCCACGGCACTTCGTACTGCTTGGGACCGATGAGGGAGAACACCTCATCCTCCCGACCGTCCTCGCGCACGAGGGTCGCGGTCAGGCCGAGAC
Source organism: Brevibacterium sp. S111 (assembly GCF_004745075.1). Lineage (GTDB taxonomy): Bacteria > Actinomycetota > Actinomycetes > Actinomycetales > Brevibacteriaceae > Brevibacterium. Next base: position 177,519 of record NZ_RHFH01000005.1, on the reverse strand, counting down.
GACGGCGGGCCTGCAGGCTCGCGGTGAGTCGGAAGATCGGTGCCGGCAGCAGGTGCACCTCGTCGTAGATGACCAGCCCCCAGTCCTTCGCGTCGAGCAGCTCGAGGTGGAGGTAGGAGCCCTTCCGTCGCGTGGTGAGCACCTGGTAGGTGGCAATGGTGATCGGGCGGATCTCCTTCGTCGAACCCGAGTATTCGCCGACCTCGTCTTCGGTCAGCGTCGTCCGCCGCAGGATCTCATCCTTCCACTGCCTGGCCGAGACCGAGTTCGTCACGAGGATGAGCGTCGTCGTCTGCACCCGGGACATCGTGGCCACCCCGACGATCGTCTTACCCGCTCCGCACGGCAGTACGACGACGCCGGACTCACCGGACAGGGACTGGTCGATGGCCTGCTTCTGATAATCGCGCAGATGCCACTGCCCGCCGTGGGCGTCATCGGAGAGCGCGATCTCGTGGGCTTCGCCGTCGACGTAGCCGGCGTGGTCGGAGACCGGATGACCCAGTTGCAGCAGCGCATGCTTGAGCTCACCACGCTCCGAGGGGTGGACGAGGACAGACTCGTCATCGATGCGTTTGCCGAATTTTCCGACGAGATCGGGTTGGCCGTGCAGCTCGTCGAGCAGCCCCGTCTCCGTCGAGGTCAGCGTGAGCCCGTGGATCGGATGGTCGATGAGGGTGAGCACGCCGAAGCGGTCCATGATGTCGACGATATCGACGAGGAGCTCATGCGGGACCGGGTACTTTGCGAACTCGAGGAGCACGTCGACGACGGATTCCGCGTCGTGACCGCTGGCTCGGGCGTTCCACAGGCCCAGCGGGGTGATCGTATAGGTGTGGATGTATTCGGGGGTCCGTGACAGCTGCGCGAACGGGGCGATCGCCACGGCCGCCTCGACGGCGAGGGGGTGCCCCGATTCCAGCAGCACAGTCCGATCGGACTGCACGATCAGCGGACCATTCATTCAAACTCCCATTCCCGAAGTGCCATGACACCAGAGAGGACAACACGTCCCCCGCCCCGATTGTTCCCTCCCAGAACTACTCGACGGCGGCCCAGCAACCTCGCGCCAAGTTGCTGGGCCGCCGTCGGGTAGCAATTAGGGGGTGGTTGCGGGGGTGACGGAGACGATGCGGGCGATCGACAGGGACGCCTCGGCGCCCGTCGACGTCACCGTTCCGCGCACTCGCCCGGCGTTGAGCGTGGCCGGCAGCATCTCGATGCTGCGCTCGCGGCCCTGCGAATCCGCGATCCGGATGAGCACCCGCTCCTTCGCCTCGGCCGCCTCCCGCAGCAGATCCATGTGCCCCAGCGGTTCATCGGTGCTCACCGACTCCGGCACCCCCGCCGGCGCCGAACGCAGAATCCGCATGTATTCGCCGAGGTGGCCGTCCGTGACGCGCGGACGTCGCCGCACGCTCACGTCGGGCTCCGACTGAGTGATCACCCTCCGCTTGCGCACCGGTCCGGCCGCCGAATGCAGCAGCGCATGATGACCCCCGGCCTCGAGCAGGTGCATCGTCCGCTCCGGTCCGAGCTGAGAGATCGCGACCGTCGGGGCCAGCCGTTCGAGACCGGCCGGCAGCATCGTCTGATCGGAGACGATGACGTCGAGGTCGACCGGATCATCGACGACGAGCACGGCGCGGGCACCCGCCACTCGGACCCGCCGCAGCTTCGAGGCGGTGTTCTTCACGAGGAAGTCCAAGGTCGACGGCAGCTCCTCTGCGCTGATCTCGGCGAGCTCGCTCAGCGCCTCCTCCGGGGTGAGCCCCGCCTGCATCGTGTCTTCGATCGTCTCGGCATCGATGCGGTACACCGTGCCCTGACCACGCGCCTCGACGACGGCGTACCTGCGCAGGATGTGGTGGACTCGGGGTTCGATCGGCCCCGTCGCCACCGCCGTGAGGTCGGACTGGATGAGCACCGTATCGACCTCCCGCCCGAGCCCCTCGGTGACCGCAGCGATGACGTCTCCGGGCACCTCGAGAGCCTCGACGGCGACGCCCAGCGGCGCGATCGAGGGATCCTGCTTCGCATGCTCGACCATCGCCCGCTCGAGCCCCGCGGCCAGGCGCAGACCGAATCGGCTCGGCCCGAAATGGTCGGGCTGCTGCAGGGGAGTCGTCGCCAGGCCCAGGTTCACACATGTGTGGAGCACCGCCTCGGTCATGGCGGACCCATGTGCCTGCAGCAGCGGGCGCCGACGCAGCACCTCCGCGTGGATCCACTGCGCCGACCGGGTCATGCCCAGACCGATGTCGTGGAGGACGGAGAGGACGGTCACGCGCAGCAGCGGCATCGCCGGCACGGACTGGGCGTAGCCCTTGAACAGCGCCTTCTTCGGAGTCGCGAGCACCGTGAGGCGTTCGTTCTCACTCGCCCCGGCCGCCAGCTGCGTGACGTCGAGGGACTCACGAAGCCACGCGGAGACCAGCCCCGCCCACAGTTCGGCCCGGTCGCCGGCGAGAACGGAGTCGGCATCGTCGGCGGCCGTCCACTGCGGGTCGAGCGCATCGTCGAGGACCCCGATGAGGTGCAGAGACTTCGCGGCCAGCAGCAGCGTGATCGTCTGCTCGAGCCCCAGGTCGAGGGTGCGGGCGAGCCGGGACACATCCCGTTTCGAGATTCCGCCGCTGGTCAGCCGGGAGATGGGGGCGGCGGCGAGCTCGTCGACGAGGCCGCGCAGGGACGAGATCACCTCGGCGACGGCGGCCTGTTCGCTGTTGTGGATGAGCGGTTGGCTGATCGCAGCCGTGCTCGCATCGATCGTGGCCGGGTCGATCTGCCACGGGTGGGTGCGGGCGGATTCCGCCGCCGAGGTCGGCAGCAGAGTGATCGCCTCGGACTGGATCTTCCAGACAGGGTGCTTCTCCAGCAGGGATCCGTCCCCGCCCGAAGCGCCGGTCTCAGTGGTCGGCCAGGCCAGCCCGAGGTCGCGCAGTCGGGGCAGAGCCGCCTCGGTGCGGACGGGGTCGAAGTGGGGGTTGTCCGCGACCGGGATCTCCGGTGCCGTTCGGGCCGCCTTGGCCAGGGCAATGAAGATTTCGAGGGTCTCGGCGTCGAGGGCCTCGATGCCGCGGGAGACCCCGATGCGGGAGGATGCGGCCGCGGCCAGCGCAGGGATCGTCGGTGACTCGGGTTGGAGGAGGTCGCGTCGGGTCCGGACGAAGGACTCGAACTCGGCATCTGCAGTGTGGGACAGCCACTGGCTGAAGGTCATTGACATCGCAGATCAGTCTATCGCGAGGGGTACAATGGAGGGCAGAACAGGAACTGGGCTGAGCCCACGGACCGTCAGGAAGGACGCGCATTGTCAGCCACTCGAGTCGACACGACCATAGTCGTCGCCGCGGTTGTCGCCGCAGCCGTCGGGGCGCTCGGCCTCATCGGTGTCCTCGGACAGGCGTGGATGGGGCTGACCCCGAGTTCGTTCCTCACATTCCTGCCCATGATCCTCGTGCCCATCGCCATCGCTCTGGCCTGTGTGGCCATGGTCCGAGCGGCGTACCGACGCAGACAGACCGAGGTGGGCCACAGCTGATTTCACCGCTCATCCCCAAGCCGCGGACGAGGCGGGGCCGGGCATGAGCCGCGCACACGTCGACTGACCTGCCCGACCGGTCACCGCCCAGCAGGAATCGCGCAGCAGGGACCGGCCGGCCGGGAACCGCACAGAACGACGGAGACACCCTCGCAGCTCACCTGCGACTGCGGCGATCACCTCGCCCGGCGCTCGCCAACACCCTGGCGAGGACGGTGCGGTCGAGGAACTCGACCGGGCAGTTCGGAACCGTGAACTCGGCTCCGAACCCCGCACCGGCCCGACACCCGCACAGCAGCAGACACCGCGGTTGACACCCTCGCCGAGGCGGCCGCCCCCACCCGTGGACCCGCCCGGTCCCGCACCCGCCACCGCGGCGGCATGTGAGGTCACCGATGCACACCGCCCCGCCGCACTTGCCACACCCGCCGCAGCCACTGCGGCACCGACTCATACCGACCAGCACCGCCCCATACCGACCAGACCAGTACCGACGAGAACAGACTCGCCCGCCTCAGCCGGGACACCGCCCGCTGAGTCAAGCGGGCAGATGAGAAGAAAGGACATCATGCCTACCGGACGCGTGAAATGGTTCGACGCCGAAAAGGGCTTCGGCTTCGTCATCGCCGAGGACGGCTCCCAGGCCTTCCTCCACTCCTCCGTGCTTCCCGAGGGAGCCGAGGTCACGAAGGGCACTCGCCTCGAATACGACGTCGTCGAGTCCCGCCGCGGAGCACAGGTGCTCAAGGCCCGCCCGCTGAGCACTCCCGGCAAGGTTGCCAAGGCCCGCCGACGTCCGGCCGTGGACATGGCAGTTATGGTTGAAGATGTCATCAAAGTATTGGATGACCTCAACAACGGACTGCAGCACGGCCGTTACCCGGACCCGACGCACGGGAACAAGGTGGCCAGCCTGCTGCGGGCGATTGCCGACGATTTGGAGTCCTGATGTCATCACTGTTCAGTGATTGGCTGGCCCGGCAGACCGCCGCGCCCGCCGAAAGCGACGTCGAACAGGCCACCGCACAGGCGGCAGAGACGACCGCGGCCGCTGCCGCACCCGCCGCAGGTAAGGGAACGAACGCTGCGAAGACCGGCCGCGCGCGGTCGGGCCAGGAGAAGATCGTCCTCGACACCCAGCTGGCCGCGGCGATCGACATCGCTCGGTCGGCCATCACCGAGGTGGCCGGCAGTGCCGCCGTCGGCGAACACCTGGGAACCGTGGCCGAGGGCACCCGCCTGGTCACGCACTACTTCGTGTGCACCGAACCGACCTACCGCGGATGGCGGTGGGTGGCCGTGCTCGCCCGCGCCCCGCGCGCGAAGAAGGTCACGGTCTGCGAGACCGCGCTGCTGCCAGGACCCGATGCCCTCACGGCCCCCGAATGGGTGCCGTGGGAAGAGCGCCTCGAGCCCGGAGACCTCAGCCCGCGGGACACCCTGCCCAAGCTCGACCAGGACCCGAATCTGCAGCCGGGCTTCCAACAGACCGAGGACAATTCGGCCGACAATGTCGACCAGATCGCGAACTTCGAGTTCGGCCTCGGCCGAGAGCGCGTCCTCTCCTCTGACGGGCTCTCCGCGGCGGCCAGCCGCTGGGCGGATTCGGACGCCGGACCCGAAGGCGAATTCGCCTCCCGAGCATCGGCGAACTGCGGCAGCTGCGGCTACCTCATGCCGATCGCCGGCTCGCTGCGCAAGTCCTTCGGCGTCTGCGCCAATGCCTGGTCGCCCTTCGACGGTCGCGTGGTCGGACTCGAATCCGGCTGCGGTGCCCACTCGGAGACCGATGTGCGCAGACCCAACCACGAACCCGCGGCAGCCGTCGTCGACGACTACTCCGGCGAACTCGAGTTCCAGGAGGGCTGAACCACTCGATGTCCCAGACGTTCCGGTCGCTGTCGGAGCCGAACTACCGGCACTGGTTCGCCGGTGCCCTGATCTCCAACACCGGAACGTGGATGCAGCGCACGGCGCAGGACTGGATCGTCCTGACCATGCTCACCGACAACAACGCCTCGGCGCTGGGACTGACGATGGCTCTGCAGCTGGGCCCGCAGCTCATCATGTTCCCGTTCGCGGGCAACCTCGTCGACAAGTTCGACAAACGGCGTCTGCTCATGGTCACCCAAGCGCTGCTGGGCACCATCGGCCTCATCCTCTTCGCCCTCGTCATCACCGATGTCATCGTGCTCTGGCATGTCTACGTGCTCGCGTTCACCCTCGGCATGCTCACGACTCTGGACAACCCGGCCCGGCAGGCCTTCGTCTCCGAACTCGTCGGTGAGAAGCTGCTGCCGAACGCGGTGAGCCTGAACTCGGCCTCGTTCAACGGTGCCCGCATGATCGGCCCGGCCGTGGCCGGAGTGCTCACCGCCGTCATCGGCGCCGGCCCCGTGTTCCTCATCAGCGGCCTCGGATTCGCCGCAACACTCACGGTGCTCATCCGGCTCGACAAATCCCGGCTGCACCCCTCGGGGCGTCGCGGCAAGGGCGGTGTGCTCGGGGGACTGAAATATCTGCGTCGACGGCCGGACATCACGGTCGTGCTCGTCGTGCTGTTCATCATCGCGACCTTCGGATTCAACTTCAACATCTACACCGCGACCATGGCGAAGATCGAGTTCGGCAAGGACGCGTCCGGATTCGGTCTGCTCAACTCGGTTATGGCGATCGGTTCGGTCACCGGGGCGCTTGCCTCGGCGCGGCGGGAGAAACCCCGACTGCGGTTCATCTTCGGTGCCGCCGGAGGTTTCGGCCTGGCCGTCGGAGTCGCCTCGCTGATGCCGAACTACTACCTGTTCGCCGCCTCGCTCGTGTTCGTCGGGTTCGCCTCACTGACGATGATGACCTCGGCCAACGCCTACGTGCAGACAACCACGGCCGCGAACTACCGGGGCCGGGTGATGGCGATCTACGCGGCGGTCGTCATGGGCGGCACCCCGATCGGCGCGCCCCTGGCCGGCTGGGTTGCGGACGTCTTCGGGCCGCGGATGGCGCTCGTCGTCGGAGCGGCCTCGGGGATCATCGCCTTCGCCGTGGGCCTGCTGTGGATGATCACGGCCAAGGATCTGCGGCTCCACCGCGATCCGCAGTCGCGGATCCGCCTTCATCTCAGCTACCACGGCCGACCCTGAGGGACTCTCTGGGCGGGCACGGAGGTCCGTCGCATAGAATTTCGGGGACCACCTCGGCGCGGTTCGGGGACACCTCGGCACGGTCCGAGGGGCACCTCGGAGCAGTCCGGGGACCACCTCGGCGCAGGAAACGGACGGTTTGTGAACACTGACATCATCACCTCGGTGCTGGTCGGCTTGGCGATCCTCGTCGGCTGCCTCGGCATCATCGTGCCCGTGCTGCCCGGCTCGATCCTCATCGGCATCGCGGTCCTCATCTGGGCGATCATCATCGGCGGGCCCACCGCCTGGATCATCTTCGCCATCGTCGCCGTCCTCGTCGCGGCGGGAATGAGCTCGTCGCTCGTTCTCACCGGCCGGAAGCTCAAGACCCTGCAGGTGCCGAATTCCTCGGTGCTGCTCGGCGGCGTGCTCGCGATCATCGGGTTCTTCGTCATTCCCGTGCTCGGGTTGCCGATCGGTTTCGTCCTCGGTCTCTTCCTCGCCGAATACGGCCGGCTCAAGGACGCGAAGACCGCGTGGAATTCGAGCTGGGAATCGATCAAGGCGATCGGTCTCGGCGCGGGCATCGAGCTCGGGCTCGCACTGCTGGCCTCGATCACCTACGGCATCGGACTGCTCATCCACTTCTTCGGCTGATGATGCAGCCCGCGAGCTGGCGGGCTGCAGGACTGCGAGCCCGAAGCGAGTGCATCACCTACAGTCAGCGCCATAACGCCCCGGTGCACCGGGAGGTTATGGCGCTGACTGGAGGAATTGCGAGAAGTGCGTCGCCGGAACGCCGGGACGCCCCGCAGCCCCGGCGAGTTACTTCAGGGCGTCGACGACGAAGTCGATGCAGGCCAGCAGGGCTCGCACGTCGGCCGGGTCGACGGAGACGAAGGTCGCGATGCGCAGCTGATTGCGGCCCAGTTTGCGGTACGGCTCGACATCGACGACACCATTGGCTCGCAGCACAGACGCGACAGCCGCGGCATCGACGGACTCATCGAAATCGACGGTGGCCACGACCGAGGACCGGTCGGCCGCCTCGGTGACGTAGGGGTGGGCGGCCTCGGCGGCATTCGCCCAGTCGTAGACGAGGCCGGAGGATTCACGAGTCCGCTCGGTCGCCCACTGCAGGCCGCCGTTTCCGTTGATCCACTCGATCTGTTCGGCGAGCAGCAGCAGGGTGGCCACGGCCGGGGTGTTGTAGGTCTGGTCCTTGCGCGAATTCTCGATCGCGGTCACGAGATCGAGCGAGGTCGGGATCCAGCGGCCGGAGTCCTTGATCTCCTGCGCACGGCCGATGGCCTTCGGCGACATGATCGCCACCCACAGGCCGCCGTCGGAGCCCATGTTCTTCTGCGGCGCGAAGTAGTAGACGTCGGTCTCGGCGATGTCGACGTCCAGGCCGCCGGCACCAGAGGTGGCGTCGATGGCGACGAGCGCGTCCTCGTCGATGCCTTCGGGGCGGGTGATCGTCGTGGCGACACCGGTCGAGGTCTCGTTGTGCGGCCAGGCGTAGAAGTCAGCGGCGAGGTCACCGCTGGCGGCCTCGGCGGCAGAGGTGACGACGCCGGCTGAGGCCAGAGCTTCGGGGGAGGGGATCGCCGCGGTGCCGGGCTCGGCCTGGAGGATGAGTGAGGATTCGAGGTGCGGGGCGGTGTCGGTGGCCTTCGCGAACTTCTGGCCGAACTCGCCGAAGGTCGCATGTGCCGCACGGCTGCGGACGAGGCCGAACGCGGCGACATCCCAGAAAACGGTGGACCCGCCGTTGCCGAGCACCACTTCGTAGCCCTCGGGCAGGCTGAACAGGTCGGCCAGTCCGGAGCGGATGCGGCCGACGAGGTTCTTCACCGGTGCCTGTCGGTGGCTGGTGCCGAGCACCTCGGCCGCGGCAGAGTTCAGGGCCTCGATCTGGGCGGGGCGGATGCGGGCCGGGCCGGACCCGAAGCGTCCGTCGGCGGGCAGAAGGTCGTTCGGGATCTCAATATTCGTCGCAGTCACGTTCGATATTCTACGGCGGGCACGGTCACGGCCCGGCACCGGTCCGTCATGTGACGAACGGACGCGGGCCCTGGCTGGGGCCCGGACGCGAGCCTGAAACGGACGTGGTCACTCACTGAGCACGGACGCGAGCACGGACCGATCGGGGACCCACCAGCCCCGCATCCCGACCGACGGTGACGCGTGTCCGTCCCGCGTCGTAAGGTGAAACCATGACTGAGCCCGTTGATCGCCTGCCGCAGACCCGGAAGTCCTATGACTCCAGCGTCTTCGAACACCCGGACGCCTCACCGCTGGCACTGTTCCGACAGTGGTACGACGAGGCGGCCGACCACGTTCGCGAACCCAACGCAATGACCGTGTCGACCCTCGACGAATGGGGTCCGAGCTCGCGAATCGTCCTGCTCAAGGGCCTCGACGAACGCGGCTTCCTCTTCTTCACCGACTACGACTCCGCCAAGGGACGGCAGCTGGCCGACGATCCCCGGATCGCCGTGAACTTCCCCTGGCATGACATGGAACGACAGGTGCGCATCCGCGGCCTCGCCGAGGTGGCCGACCCCGCCGACTCGGACGCATACTTCGCGGTGCGTCCCCGTGGTTCGCAGATCGGCGCGAACGTCTCCAAGCAATCGCAGCCGGCCGCCAGCCGAGAGCAGATGCAGGCCGAATACGATGCCGCAGTCACCGATTTCGACGGTCGCGAGGTACCGCGGCCCGACCATTGGGGAGGCTTCCGCGTGCGCGTGTTCGAGATCGAATTCTGGCAGGGCCAGCAGAACCGGTTCCACGACCGGTGGGTCTTCCGCCGCAGCGACGGCAGCCGCGAACCCGGGGATCTCTCCGCGGCCTCGGCATGGACGCCGGTGCGCCTCTACCCCTGACCGCGGGCACGCGGCCCGCACCCCGGCAGTCCCTGCTGCTGACTTGCGACCCACGACCCAGCTACACATGACCCAGCTACACACGACCCAGCCACACAAAGGAGTGTCCATGGCCCAGTCCACCCAGTACGGTTCCGATGCCGTCTTCGACAACCTCATCGGCGGGACCCGCGTGGGCAGCGAGGACCGCTGTCTCAATCGCAATCCCTCGAACCCGGCCGATGTGCTCGGCCGCTACGCCCGCGCCGATGCGGCCACCGTGACCGAAGCGATCCGCGCGGCCGGTGACGCAGCGCCGGCATGGGCCGACTACGGTGCCCAGCAGCGCTTCGCGATCCTCGATCGGGCCGGCAGCCTCATCGCCGAACGCGCCGATGAGCTCGGCGATCTGCTCGCCCGGGAAGAGGGCAAACAACTCGCCGAAGCCAAGGGCGAAGTGCTCCGGGCCGCCCAGATCTTCAAATTCTTCGCCGGGGAGACCATCCGCAACACCGGCGAGATCGTCGACTCCGTCCGCCCCGGCCTCATCGCCGAGATGACCCACGAACCCATCGGCGTCGTCGGCATCATCACCCCGTGGAACTTCCCGATCGCGATCCCGGCGTGGAAGATCGCCCCGGCCCTGGCCTTCGGCAACACGGTCGTGTTCAAACCCGCCGAGCTCGTCCCCGCCAGCGCCTACGCGCTCACCGACATCCTCACCGAGGCGGGACTGCCCGAGGGGGTGTTCAACCTCGTCATGGGGCCCGGCTCCGTCGTCGGGGACGCTCTGGCCACCTCGGCGAAGGTCGATGCGCTCACCTTCACCGGATCCGTACACGTCGGACGGTCGGTCATCGCCTCCGCTGCGGCCAACCAGATCCGGGTGCAGTGCGAGATGGGCGGGAAGAACCCGCTCGTCGTACTCGGCGACGCCGACCTCGAAGCGGCCGCCGACGCCGCGATCAACGGGGCCTTCTTCTCGACCGGGCAACGCTGCACCGCTTCGTCCCGCCTCATCGTCACCGCCGACGTCCACGACGAATTCGTCGCCCTGCTCAAGGACAAGATGGCAGGGCTGAGCGTCGGTGACGCCCGCGCAGACGGAGTGGACATCGGCCCGGTGGTCTCGCAGACGCAGCTCGACCAGGACCTCGCCTACATCGACAAAGCCCGGGCCGAAGGCGGAGAGATCACCGGAGGCACACTCGTCGAATCGACCACCGGCGGATATTTCCTCGCCCCCGCGCTCGTCACGGGAACGAAACCCGGCGACACGATCAACGTCGACGAGGTCTTCGGGCCGGTCGCCTCGGTGATCGAAGTCGCCGACTACGACGAAGCGCTGGCCGTGGCCAACGACACCGAGTTCGGGCTGTCCGCAGGCATCTTCACGACCTCCCTGAAATATTCGGCCCACTTCAAGCGTTATGCCGAATCCGGGATGGTCATGGTCAACGCGCCCACCGCCGGTGTCGACTATCACGTATCCTTCGGTGGTCGGAAGGGATCGAGTTACGGGCCCCGGGAACAGGCCCGAGCCGCGCGCGAGTTCTACACCGTGCACAAGACCACCTACACGAACGCCGGGTGAGACGCATGCGGTTGAGTTGTCGCGGGGGAGCGGATTCTCGACTCACAGGAAATGCTGAACGCACGATAGGATTGGGACAGATCGCAATGGCCGCGAACGGGTTCGCCTGGGCACGGACCGGAGCAGGGTCGCAACGACCCGAAATGGTGACAACCCCTGAAATGGTCGCAACGACCTGAAGACGAAGAGTGGAGTGGCTGGTCAGAAGTGAACGACCTCATTGATACAACTGAGATGTACCTCAAGTCGATCATCGAGCTTGAGGAACAGTCGATCGTGCCATTGCGCGCTCGAATCGCCGAACGACTGGACCACTCCGGCCCCACCGTGTCGCAGACCGTGGCCCGCATGGAACGCGATGGGCTGCTTCACGTCGGCAACGACCGCCACCTCGAGCTCACGCCCGAAGGCCGCCGGATCGCCACCGACGTCATGCGCAAGCACCGCCTGGCAGAGCGCCTCCTGTCCGATGTCGTCGGACTCGAGTGGGAACTCGTCCACGACGAGGCCTGCCGTTGGGAGCATGTGATGAGCGAGCAGGTCGAGCGCAAGCTCGTACAGCTGCTGCCCGAAACCTCCTCCGGCCCCTACGGCAACCCGATCCCGGGTCTCGACGTCATCGGAGGCGCGGATTCGCCGACGACCGAGGTGATCGACCTCGCCACCGCCGTCGGTCGCGATGGTGCGAAGAAGCTGACGATCGCCTGGTTGGCCGAACCGCTGCAGGTCGACATCCACCTGCTCCAGCAGTTCCAGGTCGCCGGTGTCCTGCCGGAGTGCGAAGTCGAAATCTCCCGCAACGGCGAGTACATCACCGTGCAGGTCCCCGGCGCACAGGATGTGCTCGACCTGCCGCTCGAGACGGCCTCGCACGTCTTCGCCTACCGCAGCTGACCTGCTCACCGGCTGACCGGCTGACCGACTAGAGTCGGCTCACTGATTGGAGTCGGCGGGCGGGCCGACTCACGGCAGCCGGAACGACAGGTCACAACCGCGCACTCCTGACAGTGCGCAGTCCAGCCCCGCGGCCGAAGTCCGGCCCCACGAGCTGCCTTCGAGTTGAAGAACAGCAGGACGAGCGGTGGCTCAAGGCCGGACCAGCGGTGACGAAGCGGCAAACGTGCGGTAACGACGCCGCCGATCGACAAGTCTCGAGTCGTTACAATTGACTGTGATCCGTGCCCCAAGGAGTGGCTCCCCACCCCTTGGGGCACGTCGTATAACGGAAGAATGTTACGAAAGTTTCAAGACTTTTTAAGCCTCTGACCTGGGCTTTTATGGAAAACATCACGGTTTCCCTCCCGCAGTTGTGACAGAAACGTGACAATGGGTCACCGATTGGTTACAGTTGTGGAGGTCGTTCACGCAATGGCGACTTCACAGCGAGAACCGAACGCCACGCTGGCTGTGAGATTTCAAGGACCGAGAGTGGCGGTTGGCCCGGAAAGCCAATAGGTACGAGAGGGAAAACGTGGCAACTAAGCAGCATGGCCGCCGCGCCGCAGATGCCAAGGTCAAGACTCCACTGACCGAACTCACTGAACTTCTGAACGCCAACTCCGGTGTCTTCGGGCGCCGCGCAGCCGTTGTTGCTGCCAGCGGTGGCCTGCTCACCGCGGCTGTGATGCCCGCCGCCGGACAGGGCGCCGATGACCAGGCAGCCGTCTCCGCCGAGGCCGAGAACACGCAGCAGGTCGAATTCCAGAACCAGACCGTCACGGTCGGTGACGATTCGAAGGACAAGAAGTCCGAGAAGAAGACCGACTCGTTCGGCGTTGAGACCAAGTCCATCACCGCCGAGGCCGCTCCGAAGCCCGAGCCGAAGCCGGAACCCTCTGAGACGGCAACCGCCGCTTCCACCAGCGGCTCCGACAGCAACGAAACCGCCAACAGCGGTTCGTCCGACTCGGACAAGAGCGAATCCAAGGACTCCGGCTCCGATGCCGGATCGATCGACGGCTCCAAGGCCGAGCAGGTCCTCGGCTGGGCAGCCAAGGGCGTCGGAACCCCCTACGTCATGGGCGGCACCTCGCAGAGCGGCTGGGACTGCTCCGGGTACACCTCGTGGGTCTACAGCCACGTCGGTGTGAACCTGCCCCGCACCTCCGGCGCGCAGAAGGGTGCCGGCCAGGTCGTCTCCCAGTCGGAGGCCAAGCCCGGTGACCTCATCTGGCACCCCGGCCACGTCGGCATCTACGCCGGTGGCGGACAGATGTACGATGCCGGTTCGCCTGGCTCGGGAACCTCGAAGCGCAGCTACAGCTGGATGGGCGACGTCACCTTCATCCGCGTTCTCTGATCTTCTTCACCGAAAGCTCCCCGGTCGACTCGACGGTCCTCGAGTCGGGCGGGGAGCTTTTGTATGCCCGGAAAGATTTCGCGCCGAAATACGTGAACTCGGTGAACGAAATGAGAAGTTTCCGCGACGCGGGGCCTGTGAATTGGGTCATAGCCGTTCGCGGCGTTACTCTGGAGAAGATTGAGTTCTCTGTACGGTTCGACGCGACAGCATCGCACCGTCGATCAGAAGGAAAGCAGATGGGGCATAGTCGAATAGTTCGAATAGCCGCTCCAGTCTCTGGTGCGGAGTACATACGTGTCTCCGTGCCCTCTTTCAAGGCGTCGTGCCCATGAGCACGGCGCCTTTTGTGTTTCCTGGGGCCGAGGCAGCCGGTTTCGGCCCCCAAGAGAAGAAGATGAGGGGCGAGATATGAAGACTCTCGTGCTGAATGCCGGTTACGAACCGCTGTCGATCGTGCCGTTCACACGCGCCGTGGTGCTCGTGCTGACCGGTAAGGCGACGGTGCTGGCCGCAGAGGACATCCCGGTGAGATCCGAGCACATGAGTCTCGATCAGCCCTCAGTCATCCTGCTCACCCGCTATGTGAGACCGCCGAGCAATCGCCGGGTCTCCCTGTCTCGCCGAGGTGTCCTGCGCCGGGACAACCATCGCTGCGCCTACTGCAGCAAGCCGGCCTATACGGTCGACCATGTGGTTCCGCGCTCGCGCGGGGGAGCGAACAGCTGGGAGAATCTCGTCGCCTGCTGCCGAGAGTGCAACAACCGCAAGGGCAACCGCACCTTGAACGAAATCGGTTGGAAGCTCAGTTTCCGTCCTCAGGAGCCCCGGCTGGGCCAGCTGTGGATGCGCGGCATCGAGAAGCCCGTCGAGAAATGGCGTCCGTTCCTCGAGCTCTCCGCAGCCGCCTGAGGGGCGTGGGCCTGTCTGTCGCCGAGGCTGCGCCCGACGGTCGTCTAGGTGCCGTGAACGTTCAGCATCATCCCAGATAGGGGACGGTGTTGTCCGCACTGTGGTGGAAATCGGATAACGATGTGACATAGGTGAAGTACTCACCGGCAATGTGTTCTAGGGTGGACGAAACAGAAGTTCGCTTCGACCCGAGGAGCTTGCGATGAGTGAGCAGGACCGTCCGCAGAACCCAGACCCGGCTCCGGCCGGCGAACCCGAGTCCATCATCGTCGGAATCGACGGTTCCCCACCCAGCCGCAATGCCCTGGCCTGGGCGATCCAGGAAGCGCGTTCACTCAACCGGCCGATCCGCCTCGTCGGCGCCTACACGATCCCGAGCGTGGCCGCGGCCGCGATCGACGTCTCCTATGTGCCCATCGACGACAGCTCGATCCGAGCGGCCGTGACGAACACGCTCAAGGAAGCTGCGGCCGAGGTCAAGGCCGCCGGCGTTCCCGTCGAAGCAGTCATCGAGATCGGCGATGCCGCCGGCGTGCTCATCGACGAGTCGAAGACCGGCTGTCTGGCCGTCGTCGGCTCGCGCGGTCGCGGCGGTTTCGCCGGTCGTCTGCTCGGCACGGTCTCCAGTGCACTGCCGGCGCACTCGGCCTGCCCGACCGTTGTCGTACCCGCCTGCTGGGACGACCGGGCCGAGCGGCCGGCTCACCCGACCTCCTCGCGCCCGATCCGCCAGGACGGTGTCGAGGTCGAAGACTACGATGCCGACGCCGAGGCGATCGAGGGGCTGCGCTTCGACGGCAAGGTCGTCGTCGGTGTCGACTCCCTCGGTGCCGAATCCCCGGCGCTGTGGAAGGCCGCTCGACTGGCAGTCCGGCGTGGTTCCCCGCTGCATATCGTCGCCGTGATCACGACGACGGTCATCGGTCCCGAATGGCTGCCGAGCACCGCCGATCTCGAACGCCTCGTCAACGAAGGTGCGGACAAGCTCGTCGTGGCCAAGCAGCGCCTCGCGGAGGAGTTCCCGGACCTCGACGTCACGTGGACGCTCTTCGACGGTCAGCCCGCCGAGGTGCTCGTGCGAGCCTCGGACACGGCCGAGGTGCTCGTCATCGGTTCGCGTGGACGCGGCGGATTCGCCGGTCTCCTTCTGGGGTCGACCTCTCAGTCGGTTCTGCCGTACTCGCAGTGCCCGACGATGGTCGTGCGCGTCGCGCGGGATCACGGGCGTCGCAAGCAGCACGAGGCTCCGCAGGAGCCCGGGCTCTGAGGAATTCGGGACCCGGCATCTGCCCGCAGGTCGCCTCATCGGGCAAGAACGGATGACCAGATGAAACATTTCATTCTCGTGCTCGCTGCTGCGGCCACCAGCTTTCTGTTCGGAGCCGCAGCAGCCGTGCTGATGCACAAGCAGATTGACCTGACACTGGTGGCGACTTGGATCATCAATACGGCACTCTTAACGGGAATCGTCGAATGCGTATGGTACGTGCGAGCGCGGTTCGGCCCTGACAGCGACGATCACCGTAAGGAGAGTCCCGTGAGCCCGCTCAGTCACAAGCAGTAGTCGGATCTGCTCAGGACTGATGAATCGCCTCGGGGATGTTGGAGTCAGGGAGATTGGAAGAAGGGGATTTTCTCTTGCCAGAGAAATACACCGACGGACTCAAGTCCCGTGCCGTAGAACTCGTCATCCACACCCAGGCCGATCCCGGACAGCAAACGGGGCGATCACCCGTATGGTAAATGAACTCGGCTTAAGCAAAGGCTCTGCGGGTCCGGGTGCGCAAACAGAAAGACTCCGGCAAGGCCGCCCTACTTCGCCTCTAGTACCAAGGATGCGCTTCAAGGTGGCAAAATCGTGAGTATCGAAAGCACATCGATGGACACTGTGGGCGGTGACCCAGGAGCGGCATCGGCCCTAGCCACCGAACACCCCTTGTCACGCAACTCATCTTCAAGGTGGATGAGCACGGCCAATTCTTCGCTGCCCCTTGACTTAGACATAGGGGCACTAACTTCACCACGAACGTTCATACGCGGTGAAGGCTCAACTATTGAAGTAACAGAAGAAGCCGCATGTTTGAAATACAGCGCTCTTCTTCCGAAGCCAACGAGCACGAGTTTGAAGCCCGTGGCTTCATGAACGGCGCTGGGTTCGTCCGCCTTCTGCAAGCACTGCGGAATGTTCGTCTCAAAAGCCTTCACCTTTCAAAAGATCGGTGTCATCTGCACAGTGGGCGGCGTTAAAGCGGAAGGTTCAGGTGGTGGGCAGCCTATCTATTGCCTAGAACACGACCCGAACCCACTTTCCGAGAGGATTCGCTTCATGAACGAGGGCGAGACTGAGCTTCGCACCATTACTTACGAAGAACTGCTCGCGCTTCTCGCATCTGACGAGTACTTAACACGGTGCATCGCATTTAGGGTGCAATCGCGTCCTGAATGACGTCTCGAGTAGGCTCCGGGCGACGTGGCGGGTGAGATGCCGATATCCCGGCGGCGATCCGCGGGCATCGTGCTTGAACACGCTCGCACTACCGGGAATCGCACCGTTGACCCGAGTAGATCCGATCGCGAAACATCTGAACGGCCTGCCGGGTCGCAAGCGAACGGTTCGGCTCCTGCCGGGCGATGGCAGCGACGAACACATCAGCGAGAGCGAGAGTGAGAATAGTATCATCTGCGACAACTTGGGCCGTCGATGGCAACCTGAGAGTAATTGTCGACTGCCGAAGGCGCTCGGGCGCAGGTTCAGTGGTGACTAGGATCGTCGCCGCGCAACGCTGAGCGGACTCCGCTGCATACCAGACAATGTCCGGAAATAGTAGCCTCGGGGCGAGAACGATACTTACGTCATCGCTGCGAAGCCGGGGAATCGCATCAGCTAATGTATGACCGCTGCCGGTGACCGCTCTCGCGTCGACGCCGACCCGCTCGAGCGCGAGGCTGAGGTATTCCGCGACGTGATAAGCCGCGCCGAGACCGTACACGAGCACCCGTCGCGCGTTCACGAGCTCGTCTACGCCGTGGTCTAGCGCTGAGGACTCGAGAATCTCGGCTAGAGCAAGTAATGCCTCTGCAGAGGAGGCAAGCACCTGTCGCGCGAGACCACCGGAGGACTTTACAGACTTCGCTTTACTGAGATTGTCAAGCCGAACGCGGAGTAGAGCGTCGAGGCCGAGAGTCGAATCGACCGAATCTGCACACACGCGCTTCCACTCTCGCACGCCATGGAATCCCAATTTCCTCGCCGTCCTCGCGACAGTTGCATCGCTTGTCGAACTCGCCTCGGCAATCTCTACGGCCGTCGAGGTAGCGAAGGCCAGTGGGTCCTGACGGGCATACAGCTGGACCCGTGCCTCCGCGCGTGTGAGTGCAGGTTGCCGGTCAGCAGCCTCGGTCGGAATTGATCGCTTCACTCCTTCAGTATGGCATTGCCGTGCCCCGCGCGGGGCACTCTTTCGGGGAGTGGCCGCATCGTAATGATTTATTTTGCTACGCATTGACACCTCAATGTAGAAAAATCTACTCTAATTGAAGCAATGTGTTTTGCATAACAAATATCGCTCGTTCGGGCGGTCATGTCCCGGATGGAGACTGAAGGAGATAGTTCAATGACGAACTTCGATGTTGCAGTGGTCGGGCTCGGTGCAGTGGGTTCACTCATCGCTCGGGACCTCGCTGAGGCTGGCTATAGTGTCGCAGGATTCGAGCGTGCCACCGCTCTACACCCAACTGCTGCCTACGCTGGCGACAGTCGTCTGTTTCGCGTGGCATACCACGAGGGGCCTGAATACGTCGACGCCCTACTCTATTCCCGACAAGAGTGGAGCCGACTCGATCGCATGAGCGGCGCAAACGTTTTTCTGCGCAACGGCGTCGCCTCGATCGGGGCCGAAAGCTCGGACGAGATGCGCGGCGTGCTCGATTCCGTTGACGAGTTCTCACTTCCGCACACCCGGCTAAACGGCGACGAGATCTCGACGTGGCTACCTCAGCTCAAAGACACTGCCGACGATATCGCCATCATCGATGAACTCGGCGGGGTACTGCGACCCGAACTAGCCGTTTGGCTATTCCAAGATGCTGCGCGGCGGGCAGGAGCCGCACTCTTCGATAGGACCCCCGTCGATGCCATCGAAGAAGGCCCCGACAGGGTACGCATCGTGGCTGGCGACGAGGAATGGTCGGCCTCACAGGTCATCGTCACCTCCGGTGTCTGGACCAAGGACCTTGTCCCGGCTGTGTCATCGCTCCTCGACATCCGCCCAATCCCACTTTTATGGTTTCTCACTGACCCCGAGTACGATTTCTCCACCGGCACCTTTCCAGGTTTCATCCGTGACAAGAACGGTCAACATGTTTACGGGCTCCCATCACTGGACGGCATGACGATGAAAGCGGGGTCGGGACACGGACGAGAACCGATCGACAATGCCGCGCTGTTGCCAGACCGACTCGACCAAGCGACGGTTGAGGAAAGTGCGGAGACTATCTGTGGCTTTCTCAACGGCCTATCGTCTTACCCCATACGCAGCTCTATCCACATGGACGTCTACACGTCCGACTCACGGCCGATCATCGATAAGGCCTCGCCACGAGTCACCGTCTCAACCGGATATTCCGGTCACGGCTTTAAACTCACGCCAGCATGGGCTCGCGCATCGATTGATGTTGCACTCGAGCGTGAGCCCCGTTTCTCCCTCCACAACTATCGCATCGACCGGTTCGCCAAAGTCGGCGACGCCTGAGGACCGAGGACACACCATGGATTTCAACGCCTGGGCTTTGCTCACTGACGCGGGTCTCATCGGCGCCCTCCTGGCCGTCGGCGCCGGACTGCGCGCGTGGATCAAACCGCTCCGTTCGCTACTCGTACCTTCTTCTGTCATCGGCGGCGCTTTGGGTCTTGCGCTCGGCCCGTCCGGACTCGCCGTCCTGCCGTTCTCTGAGGAATTCGGCAACTATTCGTCCGTGCTCGTCGTCATCGTATTCGCATGCATCGCGATTAATACTGATTTCCGCGCCGGGCTAGTCGGCCGTTCGATCGGCCAGTTCTTTGGCTACACCGTATTCATGTATTCGGTACAGGTCGTCTTCGGAATCGTCCTCGTGCTCTTGTTGCTCAAACCGGTTTTCGACGTAACTGATTCGTTCGGAGTCGTCCTGTTCGCTGGCTGGGCCGGAGGTTTCGGCACGGCCGCGGCCATGGGCCAGGTCTTCGCCGAGGCGGGATATCCTGAGATCACCGACCTCGCAATCACCTCAGCGACTGTGGGTCTGCTAATCGGCATCACCGGCGGAATCATCCTGGCCAAGGTCGGCGCCGAACGCGGGTACGCTAAGCACTACGCTGGTCTCTCGAGCATCCCTAAAGAGGTGCGTACCGGAGTGCTCAGCGATACTCAGGAGCGGCCGATCATCGGTAGGCATGTATTCTCTGGCTCGAGCATTGAATCCCTCGCCTTTCAAGTCGGGATCATCGCCGCAATCAGTGCCGCCGCATACGGCATCCAGTTGTGGCTCAAGGAACTGATGCCCGGAATCTCAGTTCCCGTGTTCTCAGTGGCTTTCCTTATTGGACTGCTGGTTAACGTGCTCTTCAAGCGATTCAAGGCGAATCGGCTGGTCGATGAGTCATCGATGAACTCGATCTCCGGAGTGGCCACGGACGTCCTCATACTCTGCGGAATCGCCTCTATTTCCCCCGCTGTCGTCGCCGACTACGCCATTCCGCTGGTAATCCTGTTCGCCTGCGGCCTGGCCCTCGTCCTCTTTATCGGACTAGTCATCGCACCGCGAGTGCTTACAGAGAACTGGTTCGAGAAGCAAATCTTCACCTTCGGCTGGGCCCTCGGTGCGGTTCCGCAAGGCATCGCACTGCTACGAATCGTCGATCCTAATATGCAATCGCGCACGCTCGAGCAGTACGCTCTCCAAGGGGTGGCCAATCAGAATGAGATCCTTGCGGTGACGTTCGTTCCGACACTAATTATCGCCGGCCTGACTTGGACCGCAGTGGGAATCTGGGGTGGAACCGCAATTCTCGCGATTCTGCTCGCATTCGCGCTTTCACGACGAAAGAGCGCCTCGCGTATCCCGTCGGTCCATTAGCCTGGAAAATTCGCGTGATCGTCGGGCATGGCGGCGTGTAGTGTTTGAAAGTGCCTCTCGGCAGCAGGGTAGTTCCGTTGGTAGCATCGTGATCGATCGTGTCCGCGAGTCGGTGATTGCTTCGTCCGGTGCCCTCTTACTTCGGGAAACGCCCCCGCGGCTGCAGCCTCAACTGCTCCCTCGCCGAGGCCCTGCCACTAGGGCGGCCACCATGAGCTCGACACGACTCTTCAAAAGGGCACTTCGCAGTTAAGGGCGCGATGGAGGACTGAATCGATCCGCCTTGCGCAAGCTCCGAGCGATTTAGTGGATGAGATTCCGAAACCCCAGAAGGGATAGCGTCACCAGGAGGGCCGGCGTCGATGGGCTGACTCCGCACGAGCTACGGCATACTGCTGCTTCGCTCGCGGTGTCCGCAGGGGCATCCGTACTTGCACTGCAGCGGATGCTTGGTCACGACAAGCCCAGCACCACGCTCGATGTGAACTCGGACCTCTTTGATGAAGACTTGGATGCAGTTGCCGACAAGCTCGCAGAACGGCGGGCGGAGGCTCTTGCGGACCGAGTGAGCAAGAATGATCGGAGTAAACACTGCGATGGAGGTCTGACCAGGACTTTTTGTGCGCCCCCGGGCAGATTCGAACTGCCGACACCCGCTTTAGGAGAGCGGTGCTCTATCCCCTGAGCTACGGGGGCCAGGTGGTCGTGCTCAACCACGATCACCCAGTGTAGCGTAGAAGAAACCTCAGTGTTCCACGGTGTGCCAGCACTGATAAACAGCAGTTTCTCGTTAGGGTCGGATTGTGTCGGATTCCGTTGCAGACGAACAGTTCCCAGAACTCGGAGAGGTCTTTGCCGAGTGGAAGAAGCAGGCCGCCCACCTCGGCGGTCGCGACACCATGCTTCATTTCAGGGACTCCCGCGACGGCAGCATCGACCTCTCGGGCGCCCACCCCTCCGGTCTTGCGCAGCTGCTGGCTGGTCGAGCCACCCGCCTATCGAGCCTGATCCGCGATCACGACATCCTCGCCGACGCACGTCGCCGCGCGAAATCCATCCGTTCGAAGGCCGAGCAGCTCGACAATGAGCGCGGCATCCGCGCCGCCCATCTGGCCATCGGCCTCGCGTCGTGGACGGAGAAGGACGCGAAGTACAAGTTCAACGCTCCTGTGGTCATGCGCCACATCACTCTCGTTCCCCGCGGTTCACGAGTCGAGGACTATGAGATCGTGCTCGGCAACGAGATCACGATCAACCCGGCCCTCGTCCAGCACCTCCACGAGGAGTACGACCTCGAGGTGCCCGTCGACGACTGGATCGATGCCACCGGGGGAGCGCAGGGGTTCGACCCCGGGCCGGCGCTCGACCGCCTCCGCGAGCTCGGTCAGAGCGTCCCAGGACTGCGGGTCAACCACCGTCTGATCATCTCGACCTTCGCGAACATCGCGACCCCGTTCTCCACCGACTATCTGCCCACGCAGCACCCCGTCCTGCGGGCTCTGGCCGGTGACGAAGACGTCCGGGCGAACCTCGGCGGACCCTCGTACGTGCCACAGGCAGCCGAAGCGGGGGACACGCTGTCACCGGCCGAGGAGAAGAAGGCCGAAGCGGCGTCGAACGATCCGGTCGAACCGGAGGATTCCCCGGCGAAACCGGAAACGGAGACCACGCCGGATGCCGACGACAAGTCGGCTGAGACCCTGACCGACTCCAGCGAGAAGCCCGGTGACACGGACGAGAAGCCGGTCGAACCAGGTTGGGACGAAGACGATTACGGTCAGCCGACCGTGCCGATCACCGACGAGCCGCTGAGCGCCGCGTCGCCCGAGGACTCGGCGACTACCGGCTCCGACGAGTCCACCGACTCCGCCGTCGCATCAACAGAACCCGCCGCCGGTCGGGCCCCGGGCTCCACCGACGATGAGTCCGCGGCGGACGCAGTGACCGAATCGGATGCCACGGACCCTCAGGCGGCCACGACGATCACCGGCACGGACTCCGACGGCAATACCGTCGAAGAAAGCCAGGCCGCGGACGCCGACAGCGACACCGCCGAAGCCGAATCGACCTCCGACGACGATGTCGTCCCTGCCGCACTCAAGGAACCGATCACCCCGCTTCCTGACCGGAAACCGCAGGAGGAGTTCCTCGTCATCGACGTCGACGGCGACCAGCAGGCCGTCGTCGACGCTGCCGTCTCCGGTCGCTCGGTCGTAGTCGATACCCCGCCCGGAACCGGCGCCACTCAGGTCGCCGTCGCAGTCGCCACGACGCTGGCCCACACGGGCAAGAGCGTTCTCTTCCTGGCCCAGACCTCCGACGCGCTGGACAGTTTCTCCTCCCGCCTCGACGAGGTGGGCCTCTCCGACTTCGCCGTCGATACCCGCAAAGGCTCGGAGGACATCCGCAGACAGCTCATCGGCCTCATCGGCTCGGCAGAGAAGTCCGAACGCCCCGACCTGTCGAAGCTGCTCAACGACCTCAACGAACAGCGGGCGACGCTGGCCGACCATGTCTCGTCTCTCCATCGCCGACGTGCCCCCTGGGACGTCTCCGTCTACGAAACGATGCAGCACCTCGCCGAGCTGACCTCGGGCGATGATTCTCCGCAGACACCCGTACGCTTCGGCGAGGACATCCTCGGGGCGAGTGAAGACCGCCGGAATGCGCTGCGCGGAAAGCTCGGTGAACTCGCCTCGCTCGGCGCTTTCACCCTCGACGTCGAAGACACCGTCTGGTTCGGTGCCGATCTCAAATCCGTCGACGAAGCCGAAGCCGCACGCACCGTCGCCGAACGCATCGGCCGAATGATCCCGGACCTGGTGGAGGCGACCGAACCTGTCCTGCAGAAGGCGAAACTCAACCCGCGTCGCAACGTCGACGACTGGGCTCGGGCGATCCGGGTGCTGCTGCGCGTGCGCAAGACCCTCGACAGCTTCGCCCCTGACGTCTACGACCACCGTCTCGACGACCTCATCGCGGCCACCGGAACGCCCGAATACCGCACCGAGGTCGGCGTCGAGATGGGCATGATGCAGCGTCGCCGACTGAAGAAGTCCGCTGCCGAGTTCCTCCGTCCCGGGGCCGAGGTGGCCGACCTCCACTCGGCCCTCATCGATGTCCGCTCCCAACGCGTGATCCTCTCCGACCTCGCCGGCCACGACGGTCGCCCGCAGATTCCGCGCGGCGTGCTCGAAGCCGACGAGATCCTGCAGAGCGTCGAAGCCGATATGGCCAAGCTCTCGCCGATCCTCGAAACCACACCCGACGGCGGCGATCTCGGCTCGATGCTCATCGAGGAGCTCCAGGCCCGCACCGAGGCGATGGGCCGAGACTCGGAGAACCTCGCCGAACTGCCCGAACGCTCCCGCCTGCAGCGCGAACTCGATGCCGAGGGCCTCAGCGACCTCATGGCCGATCTGCGCAGGCGCAAGGTCGATGACTCCCTCGTCGGCCCCGAATTCGACCTCGCCTACTGGGCCTCGGTGCTCCAGACCATGGCCGGCGAAGACCCGGCGATCGGCCGACACGACGGTGACGCTCTCCACCAGGTGGCCGAGGACTTCCGGGAGAACGACCGCGCCTTCGTTGCCGCCGGTGCCTCCCGCCTGCGGTACAACCATGCCCAGGCCTGGAAGCGCGGCATCGAAGCCGACCCGATCGCCGCCGGAGTCATCAAGCAGGAGCTGCTGTCGAAGCACACCTCGGTGAATCGGATCTCGACCCAGGCGCCCGAGCTGCTCACGACCCTGGCCCCGGTGTGGATGGGCAGTCCCTACACGGTGCCTGAGCTGTTCTCCGCACTGCCGCTCTTCGACGCCGTGGTCATCGCCGACGCCGGGCGACTCTCGGTCGTCGACGTCGTCCCCGGCATCACGCGTGCCCGCCAGGTCATCTCCCTCGGTGACTCCCGACTGCTCGGCCCGCGCCCGTTCTCGATCGCCGTCGACCGCTTCGGGATGGACGATGGGAACCATCCGCGCTCTGTGCAGGACCACCTCGGCGAGTTCCTGCCGCGGATGCGGCTGTCGAACTCCTACCGACTGTCCCCGGTCGGGCTCATCGACCTAGCCAACCGGCACTTCTACGATTCGACGATCTCGACGCTTCCGACCGCGCACACGGGGGAGGGCAGCGGGCTCGAATTCTCCTATGTCGCCGACGGTCGCGGTCCCACGGACATCGGCACCGGGCGGGTCGAAAGTCCCGATGCCGAGGTCAAACGCGTCGTCGAACTCGTGCTCAAGCACGCGCGGAACCGGTCGCGTGAGTCTTTGGCCGTCGTCGCGCTCACCCAACATCACGCGCAGAGGGTGGCCACGGCGATCTCGCGGGCGATGAAGGACCTGCCCTATGTGGCGGCGTTCTTCAGCGACTCGACGAAGGAGCCCTTCGTCGTCACCGACGCCGAACGGGTGCAGGGAATGTCCCGCGACGCGGTGATCTTCACCCTCGGCTACGGGCGCACCGTCCACGGTCGGGTCATCCACGACTTCGGCGCGCTCTCGGGCCCCGACGGCAGGCGTATCCTCGCGGCCACGATGACTCGTGCGCGCAAACGACTGACCCTGGTCTCGAGCATCGAAGCCGACGACTTCGAGCGCAGCAGACTCAGCGGGGGAGCGGCCATGCTGCCGCAGCTGCTCGAAGAGATCGCCACCGGCGGCGTCAGCCAGCCCGGACCGCACGGCGAGATCTACGATCCGCTGATGGGCGATATCGCCGATCGTCTGCTCCAGCTCGGCGTCGTCGCCCATGAACACTACAACGGCATCGACCTGGCCGTGGCGAACTCGGCGGAGGACGAACACGGGATGATCATCGCCGTCGCCGGCGACGGTCCCGAATATGCGTCGATGCGCAGCCTGCGCCAGCGTGACCGGGTGCTGCCCGAACAGCTGAGCCGACGCGGATGGAAGTTCATGCGTGTGTGGTCGACCGATGCGTTCGTCGATCCGCAGACCGAGACGGAGAAGATCTTCGATGTCTGGCGCACCACGGTTGAGACGATGAGCCCGCAGGCCGTGCTCAACGCCGCCCGGGCCGCCTCGGTGGTCGTGGGGCGTACCGGCAGCCGACCGAAGCTCGTGCCGGGACTGCCGATGCATAAGTACTCGGCGGAGGGTCTCGATGAGATGATCGACTGGATCCAGTCCGATGCGGTCGTGCGCGGGGACGGGGAGATCAAGGATCTGCTGCGCACCGCGCTCGCGCAGAAGGGCAGCTCCACCCGTGGAGACTCCCGGCTGCAGGCAGCGGTCGATCGGTACCGTGAACGTCACGCGCAGGCGAAGAAGGTCACCGGCTCCGAGGTGCTCATCCCGCGTTCGGGTTCGACCGGCCCCGTGGAGGATGACATCCTGCCGACCTTCGACACCGGCAAGATCCGCGCCGATGAGCTCCGGTCCGCCGGACTCGTCCAGACCGCGAGCAACGACCAAGTCGCCGAGGCGGCCGACGGTGCCGATGCCGAAGCGACGTCAGACTCGGCCGGTGATGACGCGGCGGAGTCCGCCGGAGATGCGAAGCCGGGATCCGAGGACAGCGCACAGTCGGAGTCGAAGAACGACGATGCCTGAGCAGCCCGACGAGGCTGCGCCGAGCGAAGCGGTGTCCGACGATCCTCCGGCGGACGAAGCAGAGCGCAGAGAACGGGTCGAAGCGGCGAAACGCCGCTACCGGGCCACGCTGCGCAACGAGGCCGACACCGGAGAAGGCGGCTTCAGCAAGGACTACTATCGCTCGCAGAAGCCACCCCACTGGTCATAGCTGCTCGGTGATGATCTCAGTTCACGGAGCTCAGTTCACGGATCGCGGGGCGGGCACCACAGCGCGAGGACATCAGCTCGAGATCTCAGCCCGAGGTTCTCAGGAAGACGCGAGCTGTTTCGGGAATGAAGAAGGGCCCGTCCACCAGCAAGTGGTGGACGGGCCCTTCTCGTGCGCCGACGGATCAGTGACGCGGGGGCTGGTTCGGATCGAACGGTCCGCCGTCACTGGCGGGGCCCTCAGCAGGTCCGGCAGCGGAAGCGGTCTGGTTGCGCAGGATCTCGCGGATGTCGCCGAGCAGATCCTCGGTGGTCGGAGGAACTTCTTCCTCGGGAACTCCGCGCTTACGCAGCTCGTTGAGCTTGTTCATCGGAACGATGATGATGAAGTAGACGATGGCGGCAACGATGAGGAAGTTGATCGCGGCAGTGACGACCGCACCCAGATCGATGGTCGTCTCCGGAACGTCCGGCTTGAGCTGGAAAGACAGCGCCGGGCCCTCGGCACCGCCGACGGCGGCGATGAGGGGGTTGATGATCTTGTCGGAGAAGGCGGTGACGATCGCGGTGAAGGCGCCGCCGATGATGACCGCTGTCGCGAGTTCGACGACATTCCCCTGGAGAATGAAGTCTCTGAAGCCCTTAAACATTAGAGAAACCCTTTCGGCGTGTGTTCGCTGAAATGCGGTTGAGTATTGGCCGATTACGTTCCAATAGTACACATCGTTAACACGTTGTCAGCAGAAATGCGGCGCGAGTCTCACCGCCCCATTGTTGACCCATTCCACAGATAGGAACTCTTCGGCACGCCGTGTTCAGTCGGCAACCTGCCGCTCAGCCATCCGGTATGAGTGAGGCGACGGGGCGCAGCCGGTGTGGCTGGGAGGGATGTTCAGCGGGGCAGAATTGCGAAACTGATCGGCAGCCCGGCGAATTCGGCAACACGTCCGGCGTCCTCTGCGTTGAGGATCACCGATACAAGCTGCCCTGATTCGGCGGCTATTCCGTCGGGTTTATCAACGAGCCGTGCGATCGTCACCTTCTCGACGACGACTTCCGATCCGCCGTCGGGAAGGGATGAGAAGAGTCGTATCCGCTGCCCGGGCTGCAGCAGGGCCGCGGAGGCATCATCGGCGAGACGGATCGGCATGAGCAGATCCCGGCTTCCCTTCGGCAGCGCCTGTTGGTCGAGGACCATCGACTCTGTCAGCGGCGAACCCTTCGACAGGCCCGCCGAAGTGTGGCGGCCCTTCGCCTCCTCGACAGCGGTGAAAGCTTTGTCGGGGACAAGGTCGGGAGGAAAGTCCGTGAGGGTGAGATCCTGTGCAGTCAGTTCCGCACCGGGGGCCAGATCGGACCGGGCCACGACGACCGCCGTACCGGCCTCGTCGGGAGTGAACATCCAGACGATCAATGCGCATGCGCTGGCAAGGCACACCGCGGCGAAGATCCGCTGTGGTCGGACGCGAGCCGATCGAGCCCAGCTTGTCGAGGTCTCGCGGATGCGCTGTAGAAAGCTCATGGCCTGAGCATCGACGGATCAGCGGGCGTCGGCAAGGACGAATCCTGACCCTGTGGATGGAAGTCCGTCATCCACACGCGAGCGGTGTTCGAGTCGGGGCGGGTGACGGAGCAACGGCCGGTTCTGGACCAATGGCCAGTGTTGCAGCCGCGACAGGTGCCGGAGCGGCAGCCACCTCCGCGAAGGGGAAGGCGGGAGTGCTCAGCCTGCGGCCGGGGTGCTCGCGGACGAAGAATCGGACGACGAGCCCGACGAAGCCGGTGAGGACGAACTCGACGAAGAGCTGGAGGAGTCCTTCGACGATGAGTCAGCACTCGACGAACTCGAGGAGCCGGCGGTGCTCGATGTCGAGGAACGGGAGTCGGTGGCGTAGAAGCCGGAGCCCTTGAAACTGATGCCCACAGCGCCGAAGACCTTCTTCAGACGACCCTGGCATTCCGGGCAGACGGTGAGCGAGTCATCGCTGAAGTCCTGATGGATATCAAAGGCGTGACCACAGCTCTTGCAGGCATAGGAGTAAACGGGCATTCGAGACCTTTCTTCGACGAAAAGATTATAGTGCACGTCAGGCACTCGGATGCGCACCGGTACGGTTTGTGCACAGGCTTATCCACACATCAACGCGCTTGAGTGGGTCGTGATTCCCCAGTCGGCAGTGTTCACGAGGCGGCGAGAGCCTCCGCCGGTCGACTTGAAACGGTCGTCGCCTGTCACGTGGCGGGGTCGTCTGCGTCGCAGGCGGCCGTCACGACGAGGCGAAGGCGTGGGTGCCGTGCTCGGTGACCGCTGAAGGGATGCGCAGGTCCCAGTCCTCGGCGACGAGTCCGGACAGGTCGAGCTCTTCGGCGAAGCACACCCCGAAAACACGAGCCTCCCGCCCGAGCGGCGCCACGCCCTGCGGTCCGAAGGTACGGTCATAGAAGCCTCCGCCATTGCCCAACCGTGCCCCATCGAGGCCGAAGCCCAGCGCCGGAACGAACACGAGGTCAAGGCCCACCTCGGGTGACAGCAGCTGTGCGGCAGTGAGCAGCTCGGCAACGTCTGCGGGTTCGCGGATCCCCCATTTCCCCTGCGGCTCGAGGCGTGACATCGATCCCGTGATCTCACCGAACAGCAGCGGTTGACCGACCTTCGTCACCACCGGCAGGTAGACGGTCCCGCCGGAGGCAAGGAAACGATCGAGCGCGGGGTCGAGGTCAGGCTCACCCTGCAGTGCCGCATAACCGAGCAGGGCGCGCACCGGAACCGCGCGGATGACTTCCCACGCTGAGTCCGCAACGGACGGAGGGGAGGTCGGGGCCGTCTCGGTGCGGGAATCGGTCGATGCTGAGCCCGGGGCCGCCTCGGTGCGGGAGCGGTTCGCGCGAGCCGAGCGGATGCGGGACCGCAGCTGCGCCTTCGAAGTTTGTGGATCCACGCCTTTCAGACTATCCGGGGGCGGCGGATTCGTTAAGATGACTTCATGAGTGATGAAGCGCAGTGCACCGTTCGCAAGGCCGTGATCCCCGTCGCCGGTCTCGGAACTCGGTTCCTCCCCGCCACAAAGGCCACCCCGAAGGAAATGCTCCCCGTCGTCGACAAACCGGCGATCCAATACGTCGTCGAAGAAGCCGTCGATGCCGGCCTCCAGGACGTCCTGATGATCACCGGCCGGAACAAGCGACCGCTCGAGGACCACTTCGACCGGGTCGACGGACTCGAAGCCGCCTTAGCGAAGAAGGGCGACGACGAGAAGCTCGCCGCTGTGCGTCACCCCTCCGAGCTCGCCGATATCCACTATGTGCGTCAGGGTGACCCGAAGGGCCTCGGCCATGCTGTGCTCAAGGGTCGCCAGCACGTCGGCAACGAACCCTTCGCCGTCCTCCTCGGCGATGACCTCATCGACGAACGCAGCCCGATCCTGCCGAAGATGATCGAAGTCGCGGAGAAGACCGGCGGCAGCGTCGTCGCACTCATGGAGGTCCCGCCCGAAGCGATCCACCTCTACGGCTGTGCCGCCGTCGAGACCACGTCCGATGACGAAGTCGTCAAGGTCACCGGTCTGGTGGAGAAGCCCGCCGCCGAGGATGCTCCCTCGAACCTCGCCGTCATCGGCCGCTACGTGCTCGCCCCGGAGATCTTCGACGTCCTCGAGACGACCGGGCCCGGACGCGGCAACGAAATCCAGCTCACCGACGCGCTCCAGGAACTCGCCGGTGACGCGAACGGGCACGGTGTCTACGGGGTCGTGTTCAAGGGCGCCCGCTATGACACCGGTGACAAACTCGACTACCTCAAGGCGGTCGTGCAGATCGCGTGTGATCGTGAGGACCTCGGTGATGACCTCAAGGGTTGGCTGCGCGAGTTCGTCCCGACCTTGGACTGACCACGGTCCCCGGGCGGGCTGTGGACCCCGGTCGGACCACGGGTCTCGGGCGGACCGCGGGTCTCGGGCGGACCGCGGGTCTCGAGCGGACCGCGGCTCACGGTCCTTCCGTCCCGGGCCGCACAGCCGACCGCAACCGAACCCGAGAGCGAGGGCAGCAGCGTGTGGCCTGTCATCCTGACTGACCGCCGGTCCGATATCGTGCTGCGTCCCCTGCGACGTCGCGACGAAGACGCCTGGCGAGAAGTCCGCCGCTTCAACCGCGACTGGCTGCGCCCATGGGATGCGACCCTGCCCGCTCCGGGCCAGGAGCTGCCTGGATTCCGCACCATGGTCCGGATGCAGGACAAACAGGCCAAACGTGGGCAGAGCGTGCCCTTCGCCATCGAAGTCGGCGGTGAATTCCGAGGACAGATCACCGTCTCCGGTCTGAGCTGGGGCTCGATCCTGTCCGGCCAGATCGGCTACTGGATCGATTCGCGAGTCTCCGGCCGCGGCATCACCCCGGTCGCCGTGGCGATGGCCGCCGACCACTGCTTCTTCACCCTCGGCCTCCACCGCATCGAGATCAACATCCGCCCGGAGAACACCGCGAGCCTGCGTGTGGTCGACAAGCTCGGTCTGCGCGACGAAGGGCTGCGCGAACGCTATATGCACATCGACGGGCAGTGGTGCGACCACCGCACCTTCGCTCTCCTCGCCGAGGAGGTCCCGCAGGGCCTGCTCGCCGCTTACCGGCACGGGACGAGCGGAACCGCACCGCAGTGAGCGAATCTCTGCCGCCCCAGCCTGAGAATTGCGTGAACTTCGTGCCCGTTTGACCGACACACCTAGTGCCTTCACGTCTTCGTCGATGCGTGCAACTTAGGGTGGCAGTGTGGACACCAGCATCATCGTCGTCATCGCCATCGTCGTGGTCTTCGCCGTTGCTGTGCCCGCAATGATTCGGAAGTCCGCGACGGAACTTTCGCGCGCCGAAATCGACACGGTTCCCGACAACGCGGCCGTCGTCGCAGCCGAGACTCCGAACCCGGGGCACGACCACTCGGAACGCACCCAGGTCTTCCACGACAAACCCCGCAGAACGCCGTCGGTCCCGAGCCCGGAGGTCTCCCCGGGCGAGGACGCACCGACCCTGAGCCTCTCGGCCTCGACTCCTGCCTTCGCCGTCATCGACGGCCATGGACAGAGCCACACCATCCCCGAGGCGGCCGAACACTCCCAGCTCAACGTCCTACCTGTCGCGGTCGGCGAGACCCACTCGGCGTTGTCTGCCGATCGTGGCCCCGCCGGACACGGTGGGGCCGCATCCGGTGGTGGCGCCGGAGTCGGAGCCGACAACGTGCGCCTGCTCCACCCCGCCGTCCACGCAGTGTTCAACGACAGCTCCCAGGCGGGCCGGCAGCAGACCGGGGCGGGACGCACCCCACAGGCTCACTCGCCGCGCACCTCGGCGACGGGTTCCACGGCATCGTCCGGATCGCGACCGGTCACCGGCCAGGGCCCCCGAGGCGGCGCACCACGCGATGGCGCGGCGGACACGGATCGGGGCGGTCGCCTCGGCGAGGTCGAGTCCACCCGATCAGAGAACGGTCCACAGATTTCCCATCCCAGCAGCGGAACCGACGAGGAACATGCGATGACTGAGCAAGCAACGACTCTGCGCGAGTCCCTGAAGTCGCTGAACACGATGGTGAAGGGCTTCGCGCTGGTCTTCTTGGCCTCGATGCTCGGCATCCTCGTGTCCGGAGTCCTCGCTCTCTTCTCGGTCGTGCACATCGCTTTGGCCGGCGTCTTCCTCGGCCTCGCCGTCGTCTCCCTGCTCATCGTGCGCACCCTCAACCTGCGCAAATTCGAGGTGAAGAAGCGCCTCCGCGGACTGAAGCCCGTTGCACCGAAGTCGAGCACCGCACCTACGCGGGCCACCTCGGCGCAGGCCACTTCGGATCGGTCCGCCTCCGCGCGGTCGACCTCCGCGCGGTCGACCTCCGCGCGGTCCACTTCGGAGGCGAAGGCCCCGACCGTGAACGTGAAGGAACAGCGCAGCGCCACCGCGGTGGCGCCCTCAGACAGAACCGCCGCCGGCAGCGCCCCCGCGGCACCGGTCTCGAGCGGAACCGCCGCTCGGATCGCCGCTGCGGCGCAGGGTGCGAGCGGAACGACGAAGGCCGCACAGGCTCGTGCTGCCATGGCCCGCAGCGCAGAAGCGAAGGCGAACCGCAGCACCGAGGCGAAGAAGTCTCGCGAAGAAGCCGACACCGGCGAGATTCCACTCGTGCGCATCCGCAAGGAAGCCAGCGAAGGCCACACGACACGCCAGGTCCTGCTCACCGGACCGATTCCGATCGTCGATGACAGCACCACGGAGGAAGCTCCGAAGGGCGAAGAGGAGCACACGACGACAGCTGAGACATCCGCCGCAGAGGCAGGCGGGGGCGAGCCGGCCCAAGGCTCCGTTGATGCGGACTCGTCGAACATTCTCGGTGCAGACCTCGAGGCAGAAGGCACTGATGCCTCGGCGGGCACCGCTGCCGATGAAGACGTGCACGCGTCACTCGACGCTGCCGCCCCGAAGGTCGAAGATCCGTTCATGCAGCGGTTGAAGTCACGCGACGGCTGGTCGCCGACGCCTCTGCCGGTGCCCAGCTATGTCGACGCTCCGGAAGCTGAGCATGCGGTGCCGAAAGCCACCGCAGCCGATGCGAGCTCGTACGAGACTGAAGCGCGCAGCCGTGAGGAGATCGCCGCACAGTTCGCCGCGGAACTCGGCTACCGTCCGGAACTCAGTGACTCGGCCCGTGAGGACTCTCCGCTCGAGCACGGCCGTAAGGCGATCCGGACCACGAAGTCCGCCGACCTCTCAGCGGTCAACGACGTCCTCGCCCGCCGCCGCGCCTGAGTCCGCAGAGGGGCCTGAACTCGCCGCCGCACCTGAACTCGCCGAGGGAGGGGCCACCGATGATCCTGCCGACTGCCGAGGCGGGGCCGACTTCCCTGATCTGAGGTCCTTGACCGCTCGGCGTGGACCCGATGTGCCCCGCACCGATGAGTGCGGGGCACCTTCGTGTGCAGGGCGTCGTCGGCGCCGGATCAGTCCGCCCGACCGCCGAAGTCCTCGGCGATTGACACCGCGATCCGCTGCAGGTGCGGTACCAGGTCGTCTTCGATCGAGAGACCGCGAAGATGTGAGGTGTGCAGGGAGACGTTGAGCGCGGCCAGAGTATTCTGACCCCGACGGACCGGGACTGCCAATCCTCGCAGTCCGTCATCGAGCTCCTGGGACACCAGGCACCATCCCTGGGCTCGGATGCGGTGCAGTTCCTTGCCGAGCTCGGCCGCAGACGAGACGGTGTGGTCAGTGAATGGCGAGATTTCGACTCGCTCGAGGAACTCCTGTTGGAAGGTTTCGGGCAGCTCGGCGATGAGCATGCGACCCATCGACGTGGCCCAGGCCGGCAGACGGTTGCCCAGGTTGACGGTCACGGCGTGGAGGCGCGGGGCGGCGGCACGGGCGATGTAGACGATGTCATCGCCGTCGAGAATGCTCAGTGTCGCCGACTCGTCGAGTTCGTGAGCGAGCTGATTGAGATGCGGCTGGGCGATCTTCGGCAGATCCAGGCCGGCGAGGAACCCGGCACCGATGTCGAGTACCCGCGGGGTGAGGGAGAAGGTCGGTCCATCCGAACTGAGATACCCCAAGTCGGTGAGGGTGAGGAGGAAGCGCCGTGCCGCGGCTCGGGTCAGACTCGTCGCCTTCGCCACCTGAGTGACGGAAAGATGCGGACTGTCGGTGTTGAACGCCAGGAGGACGGCCAGCGTCTTCTCCACCGATTTCACGTAATGGTCCCCGGACGCGGGCTGCGGATTGGAATTCGACTCTGATTTCACCTCTCCAGGGTATCTGCCGGGGCCAGGGCAACCGGTACGGCCCTCAGAAGCATCCCGTCCGGCCAGTGGTGTGCGCATAATGCACATGTGTACGAACAGCGAACAAAGTGCTACTGTGCACTGTGACAGAGGCGACATCCAGACGGTGCGCCGACAGAAGAGGACCCACCATTCGAAGGGGAATGACATGACGAGTGCAGACGCCCGGACAGCATCTGGACCGGACGAGCTCAAGCAGGCGAGACGAGCGGCTGCGGGGTCGTTCATCGGGGCGGTCGTCGAATGGTATGACTTCCTCCTCTACGGAATCGTCGCCGCGCTGGTCTTCGGCGAACTCTTCTTCCCGGACTACAGTTCCCATGCGGGCACGCTCGCCGCTTTCGCGACCTTCGGCGTCGGTTTCGTCTTCCGGCCGCTGGGAGGCATCATCTTCGGGCACTTCGGCGACCGGATCGGCCGCAAGTCGATGCTCATCTGGACGATGACGATCATGGGCGTGGCGACCGCACTCATCGGCGTCCTGCCCACCTACGGAACTGTCGGCTGGTTGGCGCCGGCCATGCTCGTGCTTCTGCGCTGCGTCCAAGGCATCGCCGTCGGCGGAGAATGGGGCGGAGCTGCTCTGATGGCGGTGGAGAGTGCGCCGCCGAAGCTGCGTGCCTTCTTCTCCAGCGGTGTGCAGATCGGCTATTCCGTCGGACTCCTCTTGGCCACTGGACTGGTGGCACTTCTGAGCAGCAACTTCTCCCCGGAGGCGTTCCTGGCCTGGGGTTGGCGGATTCCCTTCTTCTTCAGCGCAGTGCTCGTCCTCGTCGGACTCTGGATCCGTGCCGGGGTCCAGGAATCAGACGAATACCTCGAACGAGTGAAGAACGCCGACGAGGACAAGGTGGCGAAACTGCCGATCCTCGAAGCATTCAAGCGCTACCCGGCGCAGATCTTCCAGATCGTGGGGCTGCGCTTCATCGAGCTGCTGACCATGTACATCGTCACGACCTTCGCACTGTCGTATTCGACCGATGAGCTCGGCTTCGACCGCAGCGTCATGCTCAACGTCACCCTCGTCGTCGGCGGCCTGGGAATCGTGACGATCCCGGCGTTCGCCTATCTCTCCGACAAGTTCGGTCGCCTTCGCGTCTACCTCACCGGCGGAATCGTCGGCCTCGTCAGCGCGATCCCCTTCTTCTTCGCTCTTGAGAGCGGCAATCTGGTGGCAATCGTCATCTTCGCGGTCCTGCTGATCAACATCGCCCACGACGCGGTCGTCAGTGTCCAACAGCCGCTGTTCGCCGAAATGTTCAGCCCTGAATTCCGCTACAGCGGTGCCGGCGTCGGCTACCAGCTGGCCAGTGCGATCGCCGGCGGCTTCACTCCGTTCATCGCCACATTCCTCGTCGGCCTCGGCGGAGGCACCTGGTACCTCGTCGGCGCCTACCTTGCCGGTGGCTGCCTCGTCTCGATCGGAATCGCGCTCTACCTCGTCCGGCAGTGGCAGGTCGAACGCAGGGCCGAACGCAGCAGTGCCTCTGCCGCGACAGTCGCGCTCAAGCCCGAAACGGTCTGATGCGCAGAGGTGCCGAACACGGGACTGCGCACTTGGCCGAACATGCTGCTCAACGACCCGTCCCGCAGGATGGCCGGATGCGATCGGCCGAGATCACCGCTGCCGGCCAAGTCGAACTCCTCATCAGCCCGAGACCACGAGGCCGCGTGGCCGACAGGCATCTGCGGATACAGATGCTCGCAGTGGGCATCTGCGGCACCGACCACGCTTTGGCCTCAGGCGGCCGCACGCCGCCGGAACTCCCGTGGAGGCTCGGCCATGAAGGCATCGGCGTCGTCACCGAAGTGGGGCTCGGAGACGACGAGTGGACCGTCGGAGACCGGGTGGTGCTCGAACCCAATATCACCTGCGGCAGCTGCCGCTACTGTCGGCTCGGCACCACCTCGGCGTGCACGCACCGGCTCAGCGCGGGCGTGCTCACCCAACCCGGGTTCCTCGCCGAGGTCATCGACCATCCCAGCGACTTCTGCCACAGGATCCCTGACGACGTGCCGATCGAACGCGCTGTGTGCGCCGAACCGCTGACGGTCGCCGCCGCGGCGATCCGGCGAGCGGGGCTGACGTCTTCGCAGACGCCTCTCATCCTCGGGGCCGGGTCGCAGGGTCTGCTGGCGACCATGATCCTCGGCGGCCAGGGACATCGCCCCTATATCAGCGAACCGCAGGCCGAACGACGAGCCCTCGCCGTCGAGCTCGGTGCCCGCCCCTTTGAGCCGGGCACCAGCCCCGCCCCCGATGCGGTCATCGACGCGGCAGGGGTGCCCGAGGCTCTGGCATCCGTCGTCGACCACCTCATGCCCTTCGCGACCGTCACGCTCGTCGGGGAGGACCACCACCACCTCGGCGCTTCGAGTTTCGACATCGTCCAGAAGCAGCTGCGGATCAGTGGTTCCTTCATCTATGAGCACCCGAACGACATGGCCGCGGCGGTCGCCCTGCTTCCCACCGTCCCCACGGAGAGGATCCTGGGATCGTCGGTCGCGCTCTCCGCGGTGCCGAGCCTCTTCACGGCAGGTGCCGAACGCCGCAGCGGCGTCAAGCAGTGGGTCGATATGCGCTTGTGACCTCCTCCTCGGGGTCGGCAAGGAGCTTCTGGGCAGAGGTGCCTCGGCAGGGTGTCCCTCATTCGGTGCGCCGAGTCCCGGCTGACGAGCGAACGCAGGACTGATGATCAGTCGACGACCGACCACCGGTCGACGGAGTGCGAACTGAAACTCAGGCGACGTACTTGTCGAACTCTGTGTTCTTCTGCAGGAAATTCTGTACGTAGGAGCACGTGGTGCGGAACTTCAGCCCCGCCTCGGCGCTGGTCTCGAGCGCATAGCGCACGAGCTGGCCGGCCAGGCCGCGTCCACCCCATTCGGGGGACACATTCGTGTGGGTGAAGGTGCGCACGGTGCCTTCGGCGGTGTCGTCAGGGCCGGCCTCACGGTCGACGTAATCGGCTGCGCCGATGACCTTGCCGGCATGGGCGATGGTGAAACGGTGGGCCGCAGCATCCTCGGCGATGGTGAAGGTCTCTCCGGAGATTTCGATGTCCATGGTCATTCCTCCCGAATGTCCGTGCCGGTGGCACTGCGCGAATGTCATTGTCCTGACAGCTGACACTATAGTTCTGTCAGCGCGGCAGGCACTAGCCTGGTGCAGTATCCGGCAGCGGTCGAGCGCCGACTGCCGCTGTCCGTCATCTCACTTAGGAGTCACCCGCATGTCCTCACACCCCTCGGCGACCACGGTCGATGCGCACCGTCTGAACCTGGGCGAGGCCGGGTTCGAAGTCGCCGAACTCACCGCCGCCGACATCGCCGACTATGTCGAACTCGTCTCCTCGGCCTACCGCGGTGAGGGGTCGAAGCAGGGGTGGACGACCGAGGCCGACCTGCTCGACGGACAGCGCCTCGACGCTCCGATGGCTGAGGCCATGCTCGCCGAGGCGGACTCCGCGATCCTGCTCGTCCGCGACGCCCAAGGCCGGGCAGTGGCCAGCGTGTACGTGCGCGAACCCGCAGACGGGGAGGCTTATCTCGGGGTGCTCGCGGTGTCCCCGCTCGGGCAGGGCAAGGGAGTGGGGTCGGCGCTGATCGACCTCGCCGAGGCATGGGTGGTCGAACGGTGGAACGCACACGCGATGTCGATGAGCGTGATCAACAGACGCGAAGAGCTCATCGCCTACTACGAACGGCGCGGCTATGAACGCACGGGAGAAGTCGAGCCCTTCCCGTACGGCGACGAACGCTTCGGAGTGCCGAAGGTCGACGACCTCGAGTTCGTGCTGCTGCGTAAACGGTTGAGCTGAGCTCGCTGCGGGTCTGCCCCGCGAGCTGCCAGGGTGCCAGCCAGCCGCCATCGCCGAAAAACGGGTGGAGTGCCGAGGCACGCACGCAGACTCCCGTTCCTCGGCGCTCAACCCGTTTTTCGGCGGCAGGTTGTGGCGCCAGCCCGTTTTTCGGCGCTCAGCCTGATTGTCGGGGCGGACCCGCGCGCTTCACAGTGAGCGGAAAGGCGCTCGGCCTCAGAAGATCATCGCGGGCACAACCAGGCCGCCGACGAGCGCGACCGGCCCGATGATCACCATCGACATGCCGAACTTCACGAGGATGCGCGTCAGGCGCGGCTTGTCCTCGACGGGGGCGGTCGCGACGACCGTGGCGCCCAGCGTCGAGAACGGCGAGACGTCGACGACGGCCGAGCACACACCCAACGCCGCGATGAGCGCCCACCCGGGCACCCCGCCCGCGGCGATGAGCGGCAGGGCCAGCGGCACCAGGGCGGCGAGGATACCCGTGGTCGACGCGAACGCGGACACGAGTCCGCCGACGACGCAGAGGACGAAAGCGGCGATGAGCGGCGAACCGATCGCTTCGGCACCCTGACCGAGGAGGTCGACGGCACCCATATTCTGCAGCACGCCGACGAAGGTGATGATGCCGCCGACGAGCAGCACGGTCGACCAGTCGATCTTCGGCAGCGCGGCCTTGCCGGTCTTCGGGTCGACGAGGGAGAGGATCGCTCCGAACATGAAGCACAGCAGACCGATGTCCGGATCCTTGCCGATCGCTGCGAGCACGACGACGGTGCCGATGAGCCCGATCATGAAGATGACGGTGAGGATCTGCACGAACGTGAACGGTGCGGAGTCGCCGGTGTGCTCCGAGCTCGAGGAGCCGAAGAGCGCCTCGTCCTCGTCGTCCTCACCGAAGGCCACCTTCGTCGCCGAGGCGGAGCCGCGAGAGATCCGTGAGCTCGCATCCGTCCCGGCAGAACCGGTCCCGGCAGAATCAGTGTCATCGGAGCCGTCAGCGCCGGCTTCGGTCGACCCGGCTCCCGCCCGGCTCGCGACGGCTGCCGCGGAGTTCCGGCCGAACAGCGACCGTCCGTACATGAAGTAGGCGACGACGAGCATGATGAGGTAGGTGACGACGGCGATGCCGAAGAGCACATAGGGGGAGAGGTCGATGCCGGCCCCGCGCGCGGTGCTGTAGGTGACGATGCCGTAGAGGCTGGTCGGGGCGAAGCCGCCGGCGCCGATGGCGAAGCAGATCGCTAGGCCCATGAGCGCGTAGTCGACTCCGTATTTGCGGGCGACCTGCATGCCCACGGGCATCATCACGAGGCCCGCCAGCGGGGCACCCATGGCGGCAATGCAGCCGGTGATGACGAAGAAGACCGCCGGCAGGAGCACTGCCGAGGAGCCGACGCGCTCCAGTGCCCAATCGATGATCCGATCGACGGTGCCGTTCTCCTGGGCGATGGCGAAGAAGTAGGTCACTCCGGCGAGGAGGACCATGATGTCGAGCGGGAACTCGGCGATGATGTCCTCGACGACCATGTCGGTGAGCAGCAGTCCGGTTCCGGCAGCGCCGACGAGCATGAGCACGCCGATCTGCACGCCGCGGACCGCGCCGATGGCGAAGAGCGCGACGAAGATGAGCAGAGCGATGATCTGTATGAGCATGAAGTCCTCGCAAAGGCTGAAGCGACACTGAGCATCGCTGGGCGATTTGCTGAGAGACACTACCAGCGTTACCGACCGGTAAAGGATCCGTGTGTCCGACCGCTCGAAAAATCCCGAATAACGGCACAAACAGCGGGCCGCCGGCGGGTGCCGGCGGCCCGAGATGGGGATGCGCTGTGTGAGACGGGGCGCCCGACTCAGGTGAGCAGGACGGCTCCGCCGAGGGCGAGGAGGGCGACGACGATCGTCACCAGTGCGGCCAGAGCCAGCGGGCGGGCGCCGAGGTTCTTCAGCGAACGCCACTGGACTCCACGGCCGAGGGCGAACATCGCCATGGCCAGACACACCGTCTGCACCCAGTTGAGACCGGTGACCGCGAATTCGGGCAGCAGGCCGAAGGTGCGCAGGGCCGCCATGACGAGGAAGCCGACAACGAAGAGCGGCACGATCGGCGGACGCTTGGTCGGCGCCGGAGCCTTCTCCGCGGTGGTCGTCGTCGAGCCCGAACCCGCACCGCTGTCGGTCGATCCCGAGCGGGCACCTGCCGTGGTGGTCGCACCCGATCCGGGGGCCGCCTCGGTGCCGGTGGTCATCGCCTTCGCCTCGCTGCGGCGCACGGCGTAGCTGAACACTGCGACGGTGGGGGCGAGCATGATGACGCGGGCGAGCTTGACGAGGACGGCGATCTCGAGCGCGGCGGGCCCGATGATGCCGCCGATCGCGACGACCTGAGCGACTTCATGGGTGGCGGCTCCGCCCCACATGCCGGCGGTCTCCGGGGACAGGCCCATCGCCGTCGACAGGGACGGCACGATCGCGATCATCAAGGTGCCGAAGAGGACGACGAGGCCGATGGCGGCGGCCACATCCTCCTTCTTCGACTTCAGCGTCGATTCGATGCCGGCGACGGCCGCGGCGCCGCAGATGCCGAAGCCGCTGCCGATGAGCACTGCCAGGGGGCGGTCGACCTTGAGTGGCTTCGCCAGTGCCAGGGCGGAGAGGATTCCTGCGGCGACGATGACAGCGGCGAGGACGAGGACGAGCCAGCCGAGATCGAGGATGTCACCGAGCACGACCTGTGCGCCGAGGGCGACGATGCCCAGACGCAGCAGCGGCTTCGCGGCGAAGTTGAGCCCGGGCATGAATGTCTCGGGCAGGTTGGGCACGAGGTTGCCCAGCAGGATGCCGAGCACGATGGCGACGAGCAGCGGGGAGAGTACGGGCAGGAGCATGGAGATCGGCCACGCGACTGCCGTGGCCGCAGCGGCGACGGCGAGACCGGGCAAGAGGGATGCAATTCGATTCATGACTTCAGTGTGTCAACGTTGTTCCGGGCCCGGTAGACGGTGATTTCGAAGCAACCCATATGAAATCGATATGGCATGATGGGGGTATGCATGATCTCGCGGAGATGAAGGACTGGCCCGAACTCCAGGCCCTCGGCCTGCTGGTCGCGCTCAGCGGCAATGCG
Organism: Brevibacterium sp. S111; assembly: GCF_004745075.1. GTDB lineage: Bacteria > Actinomycetota > Actinomycetes > Actinomycetales > Brevibacteriaceae > Brevibacterium. The sequence goes on along the minus strand of NZ_RHFH01000005.1, from coordinate 136,534 downwards.
CGGTCGATCGGTCAGGCCGCCGCCCAGCTCGACCTCGCGCAGCCGAACGCTTCGCGCAGCCTGCGCAATCTCGAACGCGATCTCAAGGTGCCGCTGCTGCGGCGTTCGCCGCGCGGGACCGAACTCACCGTCGAGGGCCGGGCTGTCGCCGAATGGGCCTCGAAGGTCATCGAAGCCTATGACACCCTCTACGCCGGAGCGCGAGCCATCCAGGACGCCCGCGCCGGCACCGTCAAGGTCAGCGCCTCACTGACGGTGGCCGAATACCTCATGCCCCACCACCTCACGACATTCCGCGCCGCGCACCCGCAGATCGACATCGGACTGTCCGTGGAGAACTCGGCGACCGTCATCGATCGGGTGCGCCAGCAGACCTGCGACCTCGGTCTCATCGAATCCGTGTCCCGGCCGACGGGGCTCAACGCCGCGGTCGTCGGCCGTGACCGCCTCATGATCGCCTGTGCCCCGCAGTTCGCCGGAGCCTGGACGAAGCCGATCACCGCCGAGGCGCTCGCGGAGGTTCCCCTGCTCGTCCGTGAGGTCGGCTCGGGGACGAGGGAGGTCATCGACTCGGCATTGGACTCCGTGGGCGGGGTGAGGATGGCCGGGGAGTACGGCTCGAACTCGGCGCTGCGCATCGCCGCTGCCACCGCGATCGCACCGGCGGTGCTGTCCGAGCTGGCGCTGCGCGATGACTTCCGGGCCGGGCGACTGCTGCCGCTGCCGGTCGAAGACAACGTCGACCTCTCCCGCGAACTCCACGCCGTGTGGTCACCGACCAGGCGTCAGACCGCCGGGGCGCGGCTCCTCCTCGAGCACATGGTCAGCAGCCTCGGCTGAGTGGAATCGCGCAGGCCGCGGCGAGGCGGCGCGGTGAAGCACGGTCGCGGCACCACCTGCGTTTCTGGTCATGCGGTGGGCATATATTGGGCACATGACATCCCGAGAACCCGAAACCGCTGCCAGCCCGAAGTTCGCCCCGGACACCCTCGTCGTCGAAACCGGGCGGCCCCCGCGCACCGACGGTGCTTCGGTGAACCCGCCGATCGACCTGTCCTCGACCTTCGTCAGCACCGGGGACATCGACGCCTCACCCTATGCCTACGCTCGCTTCGACACCCCGGCTTGGTCACCGTTCGAAGAGGCGCTCGGTTCGCTCGAACACTCCGCTCTGCCCGGGCTCGTCTTCGGCTCCGGGCTTGCCGCGATCTCCGCGGTCATCAGCCTGGTTCCGGCCGGCGGCACCCTCGTCATCCCGACGCACAGCTATCAGGGAGCGCTCGCCTCGGCCGAGCAGATCGCTCACCGTCAGGGCTTCGACCTCGTCACCGTCGACATCGCCGACACCGAGGCGGTCATCGCCGCCCTCGACGAAGCGTCGACGCGAACGGCGGCAGCGGACGCGGCGGCCGCCTCGGCGGGGGAGGGCCGCGTCGGGTCCGAGTCCGGGCTCGGAATGCTGTGGATCGAATCGCCGACGAACCCGATGCTCGAAGTCGCCGACGTGCCGGCGCTGACGACGGCCGCGCGTGATCGCGGGTTCCTCGTCACCGTCGACAACACCTTCGCCACACCGCTGCTGCAGACTCCGCTCGACCTGGGCGCCGATATCGTCGTCCATTCGGTGACGAAGTACCTCGCCGGGCACTCCGATGTCGTCCTCGGCGCGGCCCTGACCAGCAGTGTCGAACTGCGGGAGCGGCTGCACACCGAACGCTCGATGCGCGGGGCGATCGCCGGGCCCTTCGAAGTCTGGCTGGCTCTGCGCGGACTGCGCACCTTGGCCGTGCGTCTCGACCGCGCCCAGGCCAACGCTCAGGCCATCGCCGAACGCCTCACCGCCCACGCGGGCGTCGTCGAGACCCGCTATCCGGGGCTGCTCGACGATCCCGGACATGCCCGCGCGAGTGAGCAGATGAGCGGGTTCGGTGCGATCATCGCCTTCACCGTCGACACCGCAGAGAAGGCCACCGCCATCGCCGAGGCGGTCCGACTGTGGACCCCGGCGACATCCCTGGGCGGGGTGGAGTCCCTCATCGAACGCCGTCGGCGGCACCCTTCCGAACCCGTCACCGTGCCCGAGGGGCTCATCCGGCTGAGCGTGGGCATCGAGAACCTCGAAGACCTGTGGGCCGACCTCGAAGCCGCGTTGGGCTGAAGGGCTGACAGACAGTTAGACCTGATGGGAAGCCCGAGCTGATGGGAAGTCGGTCGTAATGGGAAGTCGGTCCTGATGGGACAAGCACCCGACTATGTGCTCGACCGGCCGAGCGCGGACGATCTCGAGCAGTTCTTCGCCATCGACGCCGACCCGCGGGTGTGGGGGCACCTGCCCAGCGGGCGGATGACGGAGCGGGAGGAAGCCGAGGCGATCCTCGTCCGACTCGACTCGCAGTGGGAGCTCGACGGGATCGGACCGTGGATGGTCAGGCGGACGTCCGGCGGGCAGATCCTCGGCCATTGCGGATGCTCGCTGCGCGGTGTGCCCGGACCCGGCGCCTCCCGCCGCGCGACCGGAGCGTTCTGGAACCTCGGATACCGGTTCCGGCCCGAAGCTCAGGGGCAGGGGCTGGCCACTGCGGTCTCACGCGATGCGATCGCGGCGGCCACGAACATCGACGCCGAGCTGCCGATCGTGGCGTATCTGCTCGAACACAACACCGCGTCGGAGGTGGTGGCTCGCAAGCTCGGGCTCGAGCTGGTCCACCGGGCACCGGACGCAGGCAACCCGGACCCGGCGGCCGTCCGCCTCGTCTTCGCCGATCGCGAACTCACTCCTGCCCAGCTGGACGCGACGCTCAACTGAGGCGCGCCGACATGGCACCGGAGATTCGTCGCGGACATGTGACGCAGATCAACTTAACGTACGTTAAAGTGGCGGATGACGCTCATGCGCCCCTCGCGGACGTGTGACTGTACAAGCCCCGCCATCCCCGACAGCTGCACGAAGCACACGATCCACCACCGGATACGTACGAAGGAGACGCATTGTCCACCAGTGTTCTCACCGAGGTCAGCGGCGATGTCACGACCGTGACCATCAACCGCCCGGAGAGCCTCAACGCACTCAACCAGGAGACGTTCCAAGCCATCGGCGCAGCCGTCGCCGAGGCGGCCGCGAACTCTCGGGCCCTCGTCCTCACCGGCAGCGACCGGGCCTTCAGCTCCGGTGCCGACCTGCGCGGTGAGGCCGCGACGGATGCCAGCATCGACCTCGCCGGAGCGAACGACATCATCCGTTCGATCATCGACGCACCGATCCCCACGCTCGCAGCGGTCTCGGGGCCCGCGGCCGGCATCGGCTGCTCCCTGGCCTTGGCATGCGACTACGTGGTGATGAGCGAGGAATCCTACCTCATGCTCCCGTTCACGAAGATCGGTCTCATGCCCGACGGCGGAGCCACGGCTCTCGTGGCCGCCTCGGCGGGTCGTCACCGCGCGCTGCGGATGGCACTGACGGCGGAGAAGCTCCACGCCGCCGACGCCTACGCTTGGGGGCTGGCCAGCGAGGTTGCCTCCGCCGGTGAACAGCTCAACCGGGCCAAGGAACTCGCGGCCCAGTTCGCTCAAGGCGCACCACAGGCGCTGGCCGCTTCGAAGCAGGCGATCAACGAGTCGAGTCTGACATCCCTCGACGACGCCTTCGACCGTGAGGTCGACGGCCAGGCGGGACTGCGCGCGAGCAGGGACTTCAGCGAAGGCGTCGCCGCATTCGTCGGCAAACGGGCGCCGAAGTTCACCGGCGAATGACAGCCGCGCCTCGGCGGGCGGACGGGTCCATCACCGCTTGATAACGTTCCTGTCCGAACCGTTGCCCACTGTCCCGACACGGATAGTCTGACGGTGATGACCGCCCACCGGGCACCCGGCGGTCGACGGTAGGATCACCCGCCGCTGAAAGCGGTGATCACCCCATTCCTCTGCTGCGGCCCTCGGGCCACGGCAGGACCAGAGCGCGAACGAAGGAGTCTCATGCTGACAGGAATCGCGTCCACCCAGGGCGACAGCTACCAGCTCAACACCACCAACCTCATCCGCCATGCGGCCACCGTCTTCGGCAACTCCGAGGTCGTCTACCGCCGCTCGGACGGATCGTGGGGACGGTCGAACTACGCCGACGAGTTCAAGCGCATGGCGCAGCTCGCGCACGGCCTCGGCGAACTCGGCGTCGGTGCCGGGTCCATGGTCGGTGTCCTCGACTGGAACTCCCGCCGCCACCTCGAGCTCTACTTCTCCGTGCCCGGCGTGGCCGCAACCATGCTGCAGCTCAACCTGCGCCTGGCACCCGAAGACCTCGCCTACGTCGTCAGCCATTCGAAGTCCGACTGGATCTTCGTCGACGAAACGCTCCTGACGGTCGCCGAGTCCCTGGCCCCGAAACTCGACGTCAAGGGGTGGGTCGTGATGACCGACAAGCCTGCGAGCGAGATCGAGACGAGCCTGGACAACGTCGTCTTCTATGAAGATCTCATCGGCGACAAGCCCGAGACCTATGACTGGCCGGTCATCGACGAGAAGACCGCGGCCTACGCCGGATACACGACCGGGACCACGGGCCGACCCAAGGGCGTGTACTACTCCCACCGGTCGATCTACCTGCACACCATGGGCGGTCTGGCCGCGTTGAACGCGACCTTCGACGACTGCGTCATGCCGATCACCCCGATGTTCCACGTCCTGTCCTGGGGCTTCCCCCAGAACGCGGTGGCCGCCGGTGCCAAACTCGTGCTGCCGGGCAAGTTCGCCGCCGAGGAGTTCGGTGCCATCGGTCAGGCCTTCATCGATGAGAAGGTGACCCTGGCCAATGGCGCTCCGGCGATCTTCGGTCCGATGCTCCAGATGATGAAGAAGCTGCCGCAGGCCCCTGATCTCAGCGGTGTCCGCCTCGTCTCCGGATCCTCCGAGCCGCCGCTGTCGATGATGCGCGGGTTCAAGGAGATCACCGGCGCCGACGTCATCCACGGCTACGGTGCCACCGAGACCACGCCGCTGGTGACGACGAACTGGGCGCTCAAGCCCGGCATGGAACTCGACGAAGAGGCCCGCTGGGACCTCAAGCGCTCGCAGGGTCTGCCGATCATCGGCGTCGAGATGAAGACCGTCGACCCCGAAGGCAACGAGCTGCCGCGGGACGGGAAATCCATGGGAGAGATCGTCATGCGCGGTCCGTGGATCACCGAGTCGTACTATCAGCTGCCCGACAACGCCGACCGCTTCCTCGACGGATGGTGGCGCTCTGGCGACGTCGGCACCATCGACGAGTTCGGCTACCTCAAGATCACCGACCGCCTCAAGGACGTCATCAAGTCCGGAGGCGAGTGGATCTCGTCGATCGACATGGAGAACGCGATCCTCGACAACCCGAACGTCAGTGAGGCCGCCGTCATCGGTGTTCCCGATGAGAAGTGGGACGAGCGCCCGATCGCGTACGTCGTTCCCAACCCCGGCGCCGAGGTGACCCGGGACTTGATCATCGAAACGCTGAGTTCGCGTTTCGCCAAGTGGCAGATGCCTGACGAGGTCAACGTCGTCGAGGAGATGCCGCGCACCTCGGTGGGCAAGCTCGACAAGAAGCTGCTGCGCAAGAACTGGGAAGAGAACTAAGACTCCGCTCGTCGAAACGCGGGTGCATGGCCGAATAACGGTTGTGCGCCCGCGTTTTTCGGCGCTCAGCCAGTTTTTCGCCGACCGAGGGCTGGTGATGGCGCTGGGTGGTGGATGTGTGAGGCTGCGAGAGAATGTGTTTATTGATGGTGTTTGATTGCGTTAGATGCAGTTTGACGCAATACTTATCTCATGTACAAAGTGCTGACGAGGAAGCAGCTCGATGACCTCGGAATGCCCCGGGCGCATCTCGCTGAGGCTGTCGATTGCTGCCTCTACCGTGCTCGTCGAGGGTGGTTCGTGGTTCTGAGCACGTGTGAGAAGCCCCATCATGCAGTGCTCGCGCAGTTCTCCACCGAGCAGGGGATCACTTTCCCAAGGTTCCACGGGGATATCCGGGATGACGCGGAGAGACTCCGACTTCAGATCGCCTGTCGGCGCGACTCACTGCTTCGAAGCGATGTCTTCTCGCATATCTCGGCAGGGCTCATCCACGGTCTCGACCCGACCATCATCGGGGCCGAGCGGGTGGAGGTGTCGAGGCGAGCACCTACCCGCAGCTATCCCGGCCTGTATGTCTACTCCCGCGCGGTGCCCGCTGATGAGGTCGCGCTGCGAAACAGCTATCCGGTCACCAGCCTGAGGCGCACCCTCGCTGATATCGCTCTCGACCATTCTCTCGAGGTGTCTGTTCCCCTGATCTCACAGGCGCTGAGGGATCATGGCATGACCCGGGAGGAGATCCGGCGGCTGTTGATGAACGGTTCGCGCGGAGTGCGACGAGCGCGGCTGGCGCTGGAGATTTCGAGCGAACTCTTCGAGGCGGCATCTGAAGCGCTGTGTGCGGTTCGGTTCCACGAGCACGGCATCACGGGAATGGTCCCACAGGTCGACGTCCGAACTGCGGCCGGAGCTTTCATCGCTCGCAACGATTTCCAGCACGAGACTCTTCCGGTCGTCGTCGAGGTGCATGGAGTGGGCAAGTATTACCTGCATCCCGATGGTCCCGATGCGGCAGCGAAGGCAAACCATCAGCGAAACATGAATCTGCTCAATGCCGGCTACCGAGTCTTCAATCTGACATTCGGCGACCTGTTCCGTCCGAAGGTCTTCGCCGAAATCAAACGCTGCCTCGACGGCATGCAACACCAGCAGCAGCGGCGACATTAGCCGCGACAGCAGCGACGGCCCGAGCCGTCGGCTGCCCCGCCCACACGCCCCGTGCTACGCGGCAGGCGTCGAAAAACGGGTTGGCTGCCGACACCCGCCTGCGTGCAGGCGTTTTTCGGCAGCCAACCCGTTTTTCGGTGAACGGCCAGCCCGCGGCGGCGAGTGGCAGCAACCAGCCAGTGGCGGCGAGTGGCAACCAGCCAGCAGCTGGGGGAGGGGCGGGCGCCGTGGGTGCCTCAGGGGTGGTGGAGCAGGTATGTTCCGCCCTTGAGGCAGGTGTCGACGACCCAGCCGTCGGCGACGAGCGCGGTCAGCGCGGTCCGCAGCGCGAGGCGCCACCGGCTGGCCAGGTCCGCGTCCTGTCCGCGCAGATCCTCGATGTCCGAGGGGAAGTCGAGCGAGACGAACTCGGTCTCCTTCGGCACCTCGCTGAGCAGGGGCTCCCCGTCCTCGTCGGCGCGCAGGCAGGGGAAAGCCGAACCGGGATCAGCCGTCGCCACCCGTGCGGGTCGGTCGAGCGGCCACGAGACCATCATCCGGTCGCTGGCCTGTCCCGAGTTCACCCCATCGCGCATCTGCCCGTAGAAGTCCTCGAGGTATTCGACCATGCTCACGCCCAGACGCTGGAAGTTGAAGTAGGCGTTGCGGGCCACGAGCGGGTCGAAGGTCCAGGTCATCTCCGTGATGCCGAGGTTGAGGCACCACAGGCGCTGGTGGAGCTTCATCGCTGAACCGGCGCCCCGCCCGATGACCTGATGGCGGACACCGGCGATATGCGAATGCATGACGGTGCCCAGCGGCTGGCCGAAGAAGCCGATGGTCACGCCGATCATCTCCTCGGGGTCATCGGCGCTGTAGGCGGCAGAGACATAGTTTCCGGCGTGGGCGAAGGCGATGATGAGGCTGGGCTCGAACACGTTGGTGCCGGTCTCGTCGACGTTCCACACCTCGTCGAGCAGCAGCGACGCCTTGGCCGCCTCGTCGGCGGTGTGGATCTCGCGCACCTCGATGCGCGCGGTCTCGGCTGCGGCGGCGTATTCGTCCTCGGCCAAAGCGATGATCTCCGAGTCCACTGTTCTCAGTTCTGCGTTCGCTGTCATGGTGACATTGTGCCACCGAAGCCCACCCGCAGGTGAGCGCTTCAGGCAACGTTTCGGGCACAGCGACGGCGGCATCTCGGGTGAGCAGGTGCGGCGCGGCGGGCGGGTATAGCCTGGATGCATGAGTTCGTCAGTCGCTGTCATCGGTGCCGGAACCATCGGCCGATCCTTCGCCTACCTCTTCGCCCGCAGCGGGTTCACGGTCCGGGTCTTCGACCCGCGTGATGACCTCGCCGAGGTGGTCGCCGACCTCCAAGCCGAGGTCACCTCAGCGGCTTCCGCACTCAATGAGCTGGCCTCGCAGGTCGGCACCGTCGAGGTCGCCGGCACCGTCGAGGACGCCGTGGCAGGCGTGATGTTCGTGCAGGAATCCGGTCCGGAGAACCCCGAGGCCAAGCCGAAGCTGTTCGCCCAGATCGCCGAGTCGGCCCCCGCCGCAGCCGTGCTCGCGACGTCATCGTCGACGATCCCCGCATCCTTCATCGCCGAACACCTCGAGGCAGACGCGGCCGCCCGGGTCATCGTCGGCCACCCGTTCAATCCGCCGCATCTCATGCCGCTCGTCGAGGTGGTGCCCGCACCGGCGACGTCCGCGGACACGATCGAGGCGACGGTCGAGTTCTACCGCAGCTGTGGGCGCGAGCCGGTGGTGCTGAGCCGGGAGATCCGCGGCTTCGTCGGCAACCGTCTGCAGAACGCGCTGATGAGGGAAGCGATCTCTCTTGTCCAGAACGGCGTGATCTCCGCTCCCGACCTCGACACGGTGATAAAGAATTCGCTGGGTCTGCGCTGGGCCGCCGTCGGTCAGTTCGAGGGCATGCACTTCGGCGGGGGAGCATCCGGCATCCGCGGGTTCATGGACCACATCGGTCCGGCCTTCGCCGCGATCGAGGACCTGCCCGTCGACGTCGATCCGGCGGCCATGGGCGAGGTCTTCGAGCAGGTGGAGCAGGCATACAGGCCGACCCCGACACCGCAGGCCGCTGCGGTCCGCGATCGCATTCAGCGCGCGGTCCTCGACGCGCGCGGCCAGTGAGTCTGACCGTCTGCTCCGCCACGGTCACAGCCGCGAACGGGCTCGGCGCCGAACGACGGGCCCGACGGCAACGTCTGTCTTGTGAAGTCGCAGGCGGAGGGGCGCCGTCTCAGACGGCCGGCTGGTAGAAGTACGTGGTGCGTTCGGCGATGAGGCCGTCGGTGTCGAAGAGGAAGAAATCGGCGAAGCCCACCGAGGTCTCCGAACCGTCCTTGAGGTGACCGTTGAAGACGCCGCGGCTGGACGCGCGATCGCCCTCGACAAGGATCTCCTGCAGTGAGTGAGAGCCGGATTCGATGACCCGCTCACCGTGGTAGAAATCCGCGATCTGCTGCCCGACCAGCGTCGGGTAGCCGGGGCGGTCATAGCTGGCGTCGGCAGAGAACAGCGCCGAGGTGGCGTCCGCGTCTCCGGCGTCGACGGTGGTGTAATAGCGCTTCACGAGTTCAGTCACACTGGCCATGGTCTTACCGTAGCAGTGACCCAGGACATAGCCGTGCCCGAGGCCGATGAGCGTCGTCGGAGTGTTCCCATTTCGCGCATCCGCCCGCGATCGGGTTAGTATCGACATGCTATTGATACTGATTCTCACTAGAAAGTGATTGCGGATGATGAAACGATCTCAGATGTTGCTCGGAACGGCGGTGGTCGCCTCGGCGCTGCTGATGGGCGGATGTCAGCCCGGCGATGACACAACCGACTACGACGCTGTCGGTCAGGACGAGAAGTCCTCCGGCGGGGCATCGAGTGGCGACGGCAAAGACACAGCGAAGTCCGACGACGGTCACGCCCAGGAAGTCGCCGCGGCCCAGCCTCGCCTCGTGACCACCTACGACGGCGGGATCATGACCCTCGACGCGACGACCCTCGACGTCATCGCCGATACGAAGCTCGAAGGGTTCAACCGGCTCAACCCGGTCGGCGATGACCGCCACCTCATGGTCTCCGTGGCCGAAGGCTTCCGCCTCTTCGACGCCGGCGTGTGGACTCAGCCGCACGGCGACCACACCCACAGCTACGCTGCCGACCCCGTCCTCACCGACACCGTCTTCGACACCGAGCTGCCCGGCCACGTCGTCAGCCACGACGGGTCGACCGTGCTCTTCGGTGACGGCGACGGCAAGATTCAGACCTTCGACACGGACGACTTCGCCGAGGATGAACCGACTCCGGAAGTCCTCGAAGCCGAAGAGCCCCATCACGGAGTCGCGGTGAGGCTCTCCGGCGGGAAGACTCTGCACACGATAGGCACCGAGGACGAGCGCGCAGGTGCGAAGGTCATCGACAAGTCCGGTAAGGAGATCGCTCGCAGCGAAGAGTGCCCGGGCGTCCACGGCGAAGCCTCGGCGAAGGGCGAAGTCATCGCCCTCGGCTGCGAAGACGGAATCCTGCTGTTCAAAGATGGGAAGTTCGAGAAGCTCGACGCCCCCGACGACTTCGGCCGCATCGGCAACCAGGCCGGCGACGAGGACTCCAGGTACGTCCTCGGCGACTACAAGGTCGACGAGGATGCCGAACTCGAACGTCCGGAGCGGGTGAGCGTGACGGACACGAAGGAGAACACTCTCTCGCTCGTCGACCTCGGTGCCTCCTACAGCTTCCGCTCCCTCGACCGCGGACCCGAGGGAGAGGGTGTCGTTCTGACCACGGACGGCACGCTCAAGATCATCGACCCGGCGACCGCCTCGGTGACGGAGGAGTACCCGGTCATCGACGCATGGGAGGAACCGGTCGAATGGCAGAAGGCCCGCCCGACTCTCTTCGTCCAGGACGAGGTCGCCTACGTCAGCGATCCGGCCGAGCAGGTGATCCACATCGTCGATCTCGACGACGGAGAGGTGATGGCCAGCGAGAAGCTGCCCCATGCGACGAACGAACTCACCGGCGTCGCTGGCTGAGTCCGACCTCGGGCTGAGCCGTCCTCGGGCTGAGTCACCCTCGGCCGGGGTCGGCCCGCGCCGAGTCACTTCGAGCCGAGGAGACCGGACCCACGGAGGTCAGGACTGAGGATGAGACCGGCGGCGGCCGCGGAGACTTGCCTGGGAATCCTCCCAGGAGGTGAGATCTGCGTTGCCGCCGCCGGCATTCGGCCATAGCGTGGGAGGTGACACAGACCCCCACATCGAAGTGAAACGAGGACAGTCATGACCAGCACCATGTACCGCGTGACCAACCCGGCGACCGGCGAAGTCGCCGAAGAGTTCGCCACCAACTCCGATTCCGAGATCCTCGCCGCACTCGATCGTTCGGCCACGGCCTTCACCGACTGGGGGCGGACCCCGGTCTCCGAGCGTGCGGCCATCCTCACCAGGGTCTCGGAGATCTACGCCGAACGCGCCGAGGAGCTCGCCGAGGTCATCCGACTCGAGATGGGCAAGGCCCTTCCCGAGGGCAAGGGCGAAGTCCAGCTGAGCTCGATGATCTACAAGTACTTCGCCGACAACGCCGAGGCGTTCATGGCCGATGAGCCTCTGCGTGGGCCCGAGAACGCCACCGCGATGATCCGCCGCAAGCCCGTGGGCTCGCTGCTGGGCATCATGCCGTGGAACTTCCCCTACTACCAGGTCGCCCGGTTCGCCGCCCCCAACCTGGCTCTGGGTAACACGATCCTGCTCAAGCACGCTCCGCAGTGCCCGCGTTCGGCTCAGATCATGGAGGAGATCTTCATCGAGGCGGGTCTGCCCGAAGGTGCTTACATCAACATCTATGCGAGCAACGAGCAGGTCGCCGAGATCATCCTGCCTGATCCGCGCAACCACGGCGTGTCCTTGACCGGGTCCGAACGCGCCGGTGCCGCCGTCGCCGCCGAGGCGGGCAAGAACCTCAAGAAGGTCGTCCTCGAACTCGGTGGGTCCGATCCCTACATCCTCCTCGACTCCGCCGACGTCCAGGCGTCGGCGAAGACCTTCTTCCGCACCCGCATGGGCAACACCGGGCAGGCCTGCAACTCGCCGAAGCGGATGATCGTCATGGACGACCTCTACGACGACTTCGTCGCCTCCATCACCGAGGAGGCCAAGAAGTCCACCCCCGCCACCCCCGGTGAGGAGGGCTCCCGCCTGTCCCCGCTGTCCTCGGTGGCCGCGGCCGACCGTTTCGTGGAGCAGGTTCAGGACACCGTCAGCCAGGGTGCGACCCTTCTTGCCGGCGGCAAGCGCTACGACGGCGGCGGAGCCTACGTCGAACCCGTCGTCCTCACCGATGTGAAGAAGGGGATGCGCGGGTACTACGAGGAGCTCTTCGGTCCCGCCGTCATCGTCTACCGGGTCGGCAGTGAGGAAGAGGCTGTGGAACTGGCCAACGACACCCCGTTCGGCCTCGGTGCTGCGGTGTTCTCCGGCGATGTGGAGCGGGCCGAGCGCGTCGGCGCTCAGATCGATTCGGGCATGGTCTTCCTCAATGCCCCCGAAGGCTCACGCGAATTCCTGCCCTTCGGCGGCGTGAAGCGCTCCGGTGTCGGCCGTGAGCTGGGGCCGCTGGCCATGGACGAGTTCGTCAACAAGCAGCTCGTGTACAAGCAGCACTGATCGCTGTCTCGGGCCGCCGAGGGTCATTGGCTGGCTGACAGCCACTGGCCAGGAGCCGGTCACCGACGGAGAGACAGTCGTCGGTGACCGACGAATCCGGTCACGATTGAGTGCTGATTTCCGTCAGGGCGCTGTTCCGTTCCGTGGGACAGCGCCCTGATTGTATGCTGAGACTGCACACAGCTAACTCTCAGCGGGAGGTCTCCCCATGTCGGCACCGAAGCCGTCAACTCAGGTCAATGCCGCAGCTTCGAAGGGGATCATGCGGCCGATCAACCGATTCCTCGAACAATGGATACCGTCGGCACTGACCTTCGCCATCGTTCTCAGCCTCATCGTCGCGGTCCTCGCGCTCATCTTCACCGACGCCGGCCCGGTGGAAGTCGTCACCGGCTGGGGTGAGGGCCTGGCCGGTCTGCTCGAGTTCATGACGCAGATGTGTCTGATCCTCCTGCTCGGTCACATCCTCGCCAACACCGGTCCCGTCCGGAAGCTGCTGGCATGGCTGGCGCGGGTGCCCGGCAACGCCACCTTCTCCTACATCTTCGTCTTCGTGGTCGCTGCCCTCGCCAGCCTCATCACTTGGGGCCTCGGTCTCGTCGTCGGCGCCCTGCTGGCCCGCGAGATCGCGGTGCAGTCGCGTGAGCGCGGCATCAAGGTCCACTTCCCGCTGCTCGTCGCCGCCGGCTACTCCGGCTTCGTCGTCTGGCACATGGGCTATTCGGGTTCGGGTCCGCTGACTGCGGCCACCTCGGACTCCTTCCTCTCCGACTCCCTCGGCGGGCAGACGGTCCCCGTGTCCGAGACGATCTTCGCCGGTTGGAATCTGCTCGCCATCCTCGGGGTCATCGTCGTCTGCGGTTTCCTCTTCTTCCTCATCGCCCCGAAGTCCGGTGCTCCGGTCTACGAACTGCCCGCCTCGGTGACGTCGGAGGAGCAGTCCGAGGCCGACGATGAGGTCGTCACCCCGGCCGACCGCATCGATGCTTCGAGGATCCTCACCCTCGTCGTCGGGCTCGCTCTCGTCGTCTACCTCGCCATCCACTTCGCTCAGGGTGGGGGACTGACCCTCGACATCGTCAACTGGTCCTTCCTCGCGCTCATCCTGCTGCTGGTGAAGAACCCCTTCGAACTCATCCACCTGACGAAGGGAGCCGCCTCGAACGTCGGCGAGATCCTGCTGCAGTTCCCGCTCTACGCCGGCATCCTCGGCATCATGTCGACCACGGGCCTCATCGCCGTGTTCTCCGCTGCCTTCGTCTCGATCTCGAACACCACCACCTTCGGTGTCCTCGCCCTGCTCTCGGCTGGTCTCGTCAACTTCTTCGTCCCCTCGGGCGGCGGGCAGTTCGCCGTGCAGGGGCCGATCATGCTCGATGCGGCCAACCAGCTCGGTGTCGATCCCTCGATCGCGATCATGGCCGTGTCCTACGGCGACCAGTGGACGAACATGCTGCAGCCGTTCTGGGCGCTGCCGGTGCTCGCGATCGCCGGGCTGAAGATGCGCGACATCCTCGGCTACACCGTCATCACGTTCCTCGGCGCTGGGGTGGTGATGGCCGCCGCACTCCTCCTCGTCTCCCTCTGACTCGCACCGGCCCGCGGCGGAGTGTGATCCGCCGACCTGTAAGTCGGCTGTGACCACCCTGGGAAGTGACCGTATGTGTCTCTGTGGTAACCTCCGATGTTGGCCATCTCCAGTCATAGGGAGCGGGCAAGGACGGAACTTTCCATTACGCAACAATCGTTGATCACGCTCGGTTGAGCATGCTGTTCGACCGGGTCCGATGACACGACGCGACCGCGTCCGGATAAGGAGCTCACACATGTCAGCATCACTCGACACCCCGCCGGGTGACTCGAAGGGAGAGACGAAGGGCGGTGCGAAGCCCTCGCTGCCGCCGGTGAATAAGCGGGTATTCATCGCCGCAGCCCTCGGCACCCTGGCGATCACCCTCTGGGCGCTTATCGCCCCCGCGAATGCCGAGGCGGTTCTCGGCGCCGTCGTCGGCTGGACCTCCGACTGGTTCGGATGGTTCTACGTCCTCCTCGTTCTCGCCGTGCTCGTCTTCGTCATCTACCTCGCCGCCTCCCGCTACGGCAATACGAAGCTCGGTCCCGAGCACTCGAAGCCCGAGTTCGGTCTTGTGGCCTGGGCGTCGATGCTCTTCGCCGCCGGTATCAGCACCGACCTCATGTTCTTCGCCGTGGCCGAACCGGTCACGATGTATCTGACTCCGGCGAGCACCGAAGCCGAAACGGTCGACGCCGCTCGCGAATCCACCGTGTGGGCGCTGTTCCACTACGGACTGAGCGGTTGGGGTCTCTACGCGCTCATGGGTATGGCGTTGGCCTATTTCGCCTACCGGATGAACATGCCGCTGGCGATCCGTTCGGCGCTGGCCCCGATCTTCGGCAAACGGGTCCAAGGTGCACTGGGCGAGACCGTCGACCTCGCTGCTCTGCTGGGCACGATCTTCGGTGTGGCCACCTCGTTGGGCATCGGCGTCGTCATGGTCAACGTCGGTCTCAACACGGTCTTCGGGATTCCGATCGGCACCGCCACTCAGGTCGGCATCGTCGTCGTCGGCGTCGGCGTCGCAACTCTCTCTGCCGTGTCGGGTGTGGACAAGGGCATCAAGTTCCTGTCCATTCTCAACGTCGTCCTCGCGATCGGGCTGAGCCTGTGGGTGCTCGTGGCCGGCAACACCCAGTACCTGCTCAATGCGCTCGTCCTCAACGTCACCGACTTCATCCGCCTGTTCCCGAACATGGCCGGGCAGACCTTCGCCTTTGAGGACACCGGCACGTGGATGACCGACTGGACCCTGTTCTTCTGGGCCTGGTGGATCGCCTTCGCCTCGTTCGTCGGCCTCTTCCTCGCTCGCATCTCGCGCGGACGAACCATCCGCCAGTTCGTGCTCGGCACCCTGACGATTCCTTTCATCTACATCTTCATGTGGATCTCGATCTACGGGAACTCGGCGCTGGACGTCATCCGCAGCGGTGACAAGAAGTTCGGCGAGTCGGTCATACTCAACCCCGAGGGCGGCTTCTACGATCTGCTCTCCCGCTACCCGGCCTTCACCTTCATCGCCGGTCTGGCGACGATCACGGCGCTGCTGTTCTACGTCACCACTGCGGACTCCGCTGCCCTGGTGATGGCGAATCTGTCGTCGAATCTGCGTAACCCGCAGGAGGACGGTCGTGCCGGTCTGCGCATCTTCTGGGCACTGTCCACCGGCGCCCTGACGGTGTCGATGCTGCTCGTCGGCGGGATCGGAGCGTTGCAGAATGCGACGGTGATCATGGGCCTGCCCTTCGCCTTCGTCGTCATCCTCGTGATGATCGGTCTGTACAAGGCGCTGCGGGTCGAAGCACACCGA
The DNA here is from genome assembly GCF_004745075.1 of Brevibacterium sp. S111. Classification (GTDB taxonomy): domain Bacteria; phylum Actinomycetota; class Actinomycetes; order Actinomycetales; family Brevibacteriaceae; genus Brevibacterium. Next base: position 120,711 of record NZ_RHFH01000005.1, on the reverse strand, counting down.
GTCGACAGCATCGACACGAGCCTGCCCGCTTCTCTGGCCCGCCGCTCCCGCGGTCCCGGCCACGAGACCTGGCAGCGTCAGCTGGGCCGTGTCCTGTCCTTCCCGAACGAGGCCCGGGCCCGTGAGTTCGAACGGAAGGTGCTCACCCCGACCCTCACCGAGGTGGCCGAAGAGATGGAAGGCCGAGGCATCAGTTCCCGCTGCGGCCGCGTCGACAGCGAAGGCGTCTTCGTCGAAGACGGCGAACTCATCCAGTTCGAGGTCGACGGGGAAGGGGAGTACCCCTTCCGCTACCAGGTCTGGCCGCACAAGGTCAGCGTGCCCTCCTTCGGCGGTATGGTCCCCCGCGGTTCCGGCGAGGACTATTACCGCATGGAGGTCTACCTCGACGGCGGTGCGGGTCAGGGCTACGACATCATGGGCTACTCGAAGGAGCAGATCATCGATGACGTGCTCGACAAGTACGAACGCCACGTCGAGTTCCTGCAGCTGCAGGAGAACATCGCCACCGGCGAGGACTGACACCGGCGCTGAGGTCCTCAGTGAAGTCTGATGTCCTCATGCGGAGATCGACGCCCGGGAACACCGACCTATGGGTCGATGGTCCCGGGCGTTGTCATTGCCTCACCGAGGCGGCCGAGCGGTGGGTGAGCGCTTATGCGCGGAGCGCGCGGCGCAGGGTGCGGGTGACCGACAGGGCGGTGAGGCCGCTGGTGGCCGGGTTCTCCGGGCTCGGGGTCGAACGGATGTCGAAGGCGAACTTGCCGGCCGATCCTGCCGCCCGTACCTGGTGCGCCGATTGGGTCTGGCCGGCGACAGCGAGGAGTTCGACCCGCACCCGCTGGAGAGAGTCCGCGAGCAGAGAGGCCTCGATCCCGGAGTCGGCACCGGTGGGCAGACCGCCTCCGGTGTGCGCGGCGGATCCGGGCAGGCCGCGGGTGGCCCACGCCAAGGCGACCGCGATGTTGACGTTGGCGGGGAACTTCACGATCGCCTCGGCGGGGTTGCCGGTGAAGACGCTCACGGGACCGTCTTGAGGGCGAAGAGCGCGGAGCCGGTCGGCTTCGGTCTCGGACATCCACGGTCGGATGAGCCCTGTCGCCTCCTTCGACGTGGTGATCTCGACCGCGTCGAGTCCGCCGGCCTGTGCCGCGGCTTCGAGCACATCGAGTCCGCCGATGGCTCCATTCGTCACGTGCAGGCGACCGGGCCCGGCGAGCAGGGCTGCGCGGGTTGCGGCCTCGGCGAGGGCGCCGACGCTCGTGAGCACGAGCGGCTTGCCCGCGGCGATGACGGCGGGACCGAACCGGGCGGCGGCAGGGACCCCGGCGCATTCGACGATGATGTCGAAGGCGTCGAACATCCTCGGTGACGGTGACGGTGACGGTGACGGTGACGGTGACGGTGACGGGATGGGCGATGCTGTCGGTGACGGGCTCGGTTCGCCGAGGTCGGCGGTGAGCGTGGCGAGGTCGACCACCTCGGCGCCGTGATGGGGACGATCGGCGTGCTTGGCCATGTCCGAGACCAGGGCGGTCACAGTCAGCGTGCCGGCGGTGATCTCGGGGGTGAGGAGTTGGGCGATGTGGCGGCCGATGGCGCCGAATCCGAGGAAGAGCACAGAGGTCATGGCCGCACCCTAGTCGAGCGGTCTGACATTCGCGATCCGGTCCTCCGGGCAGCCGCGTCAGTCGGTCGCGATACGGTTGCCCCATGGACGAAGAACCACAGTCAGCCGCCAGCGGGGGAGCGGTCGTCGGTGAGGACGGGCTGGCCCGCTCCCCGTGGGCGTACGGCGATCCGCTGCTCCTGAGCTACTACGACACCGAGTGGGGGCTGCCCATCCACGACGAAGCGGGACTGTTCGAGCGGATGAGCCTCGAAGGATTCCAGGCCGGACTGTCGTGGCTGACGATTCTCAAGAAGCGGGAACGTTTCCGCGAGGTCTTCGCCGGTTTCGACCCCGAGACCGTGGCGGCCTTCGGTGAGGCGAAGATCGATGCGCTGCTCGGCGATGCCGGCATCATCCGCCACCGCGGGAAGATCGAAGCCTGCATCAGCAATGCCGCACGCGTCATCGAACTGCGCGAAGACGGCGGACTCGACGCGTTCCTCTGGTCGTTCAGACCGGCACAGACGCCGCGCCCGCGCACCGTCGCCGAAATCCCGACCACCGGGCCGGAATCTGCGGCACTGTCGAAGGCGCTGAAGAAGAAGGGGTTCCGATTCGTCGGCCCCACCACGATGTACGCCCTTATGGAGGCCGTGGGCATGGTCGACACCCACCTGCTCGACTCCCACCGCCGAGGCACCTCCGGGGTGTGGTCGGAATGAACGATATCCGCGTCTCCGCACTCGTCCTCCTCCACCCGGAGCGGGAGGAACTGCTCATGGTCCGCAAGGCGGGCACCACATCGTTCATGTTGCCCGGTGGGAAGCCCGAGGCGGGGGAGTCCGCCGAGGACACCATCGTCAGAGAGATCGCCGAGGAGCTCGGACTCGATCTGCGCTCAGCTCGGCTGCAGCCCTTGGGCACATTCACCGCCGCTGCCGCGAACGAGGCCGATCATCGGGTCATCGGCGATGTGTTCTGCTACGACGGTCTGCCGGACGGACTCGATGTCGAGAACATCGCGCACCTGGCCGAGATCGCCGACGCCGGATGGTTTCCCATCTCACCGCTGCCGGCCGACACCGCGGACCGCCAGTTCGCGCCCCTGACCCGCAACGAGGTGATCCCCGCGCTGTTGGCCGCCGGCAGGCTCGCCGGCTGAGACGTCTCTGCTGATAGCAGGCTCGCCGGTCGACATGTCTGTGCGCACAGCAGGGGAGGCTCAGATGTCGTAACCTCGGACTATGAGCCCTGAACATCATCACCAGCGGACCTACACGCCGGCATTGCTGGGCTTGGTGTGGACGGCGATGTTCGGCTTCTCGGCCTTCTTCTTCACCTATTCGACGACGGTGACGATCGCAGCAGCCAGCGGTCTGTCGACGGTCACCGGCGGTTCCGTGCTCACGACGATGATGATCGGCGTCATCGCCGTCCAGCCCTTCGCACCGTGGGCCGGTCGCGTGTTCGGCTTCAAGGGTTCGCTGCTGTTCGCAATCGTCCTGCAGTTCCTCGGCCAGCTCCTCGGGCTGTTCGTCAGCCCGGCACTGCCGGCGCTGGTCCTCGCCGGTCTCTGCGGAGGCATCGGGTTCGGTCTCTTCGTCGTCCTCGCCAATGCTGCGGTGCCGGCCACGACGACGCCGGGACGGATCGGCAAGGCGCTCGGCTTCTTCGGTGGAATCACCTCCCTGGCCGCCGCCGTCGGTGCTCCGCTGGGACTGTGGCTGGTGGAGACGATCCCGATCTCGGTGTTCCGCATCATCGTCTGCGCCTGTCTGCTCCTGGCCGTCCCGACGGTGCTGAAGTTCGTTCCCGGGCGGGCCCCTCGGCGGGGGCAGGGCGAAGCCGGCACCTCGGACAATGGCGGTGGCGCCGTCGAGGTCCGATCCGGGCGCAACGAGAAGCGGAACCTGCGCTGGGCCGGACGCCGGGCCGGTGGTGCACTCGGCCTCGTCCTCATGCTCTCGCCGTTCCTTGTCGGGATGATCGTCTTCGGCATCATCGTCGGCTTCGGCCCGGGCGACGAGGTGTCTGCAGCGGCCGTGTTCATTGCGGGCATGCAGGTCTCGGCGGTGATCGGACGCTTCGTCGCCGGCAACGTGGCCGACAACTTCCCGCCCTTCGCGCTCAACATCCTCGGCCTCGTCTTGGCCGCGATCGGTCTGGTCTGCGCCGTGATCCTCTATGGTGGGACGCTGTTCATCGCGATGCTCATCATCGGTCTGGGATTGGGCACCATGCAGTCGGCGAGCCTTGTCATGGCCTTCTCCTCGGTGAGCACGCCGAGTCGTGCCAGCGTCGCGTGGAACATGAACTTCGACATCGGTCTCGCCATCGCCGGAGTGGTCGGCGGGGTCGGCTTCACCTATCTCGGATCGTCGTCGACGTTCCTGTTGTGTGCTCTGGCCCTGCTGCTCGCCGGGGCTCTTTCATGGATTGCGCGGACCGTGCAGGAACGGCACTCAGGATGGTGACGCGTCCTCCGCTTCTGCCGGCGTCGGGTTCGCCCGACCTCGCGGCCGGTGACGGAGCACAGCGCCGAAAAAGATCTTTTCAATGGAAAGTTTGCTCGGGTACGATCGAAGTGTGACTTATCATCATGGGGATCTGAGGCGGACGCTGCTGGCACAGACCGCCTCGGCGATCGCCGAGGACGGCGTCGCCAAACTCAGCATGCGGGCTCTGGCGAAGCGGGCGGGTGTCTCGAATGCCGCGCCGACCTATCACTTCGGCGACAAGGCCGGGCTGCTCACGGCGCTCGCGGCCGAAGGGTTCGACCTGCTCGCGGAGGCGATGAGCGGGTTCGGAGACGGAGGCGGGGCCCACTCCGTCGGTGATCGCCGCGACGGCGCGGCAGATGCCGGCGGCGACGAACACGGGCTCGTCGCCCGCGGTGTCGCCTATGTGGAGTTTGCGCTGGCCTGCCCGTCCCACTTCACCGTGATGTTCCAGCCTCGACTGCTGCGCGAAGATGATGCGGATCTCGCTGCTGCGCGTCAGCGAGCCGGAGCCGCACTCTCGGTCAGCGTGGCCGAGACCCGGTCGGGTCCGGACGCTGATTTCGGGGTGGCCGCGTGGTCTCTCGTCCACGGCTACGCCACGCTTGTCCTCAGTGGCGCAGTGGAGCCGGAGGATGCGCTCAAGCAGGCCCGCGCCGTGGCCGCGCACCTCGTGGCAGATGGTGGAGGGACGGTCTGAGGCTATTTCTTCGTCGTCTTCTTCTGCCCCGGTTCGAGCCCGTGGGAGTTCCTGATGAAGAACGATCCGAGAATGCCCAGGACGCCGACGCAGGCGGCGACGAAGAAGGCGACATTCGCGCCGTGGACCAGTCCGGCCGCGCCGTAGGCCTCCGGGTTCCGGGCCGCCGAGACCATGATCGTCACCAGGGCCGCGGTGCCGACGGACGCCGCGATCTGACGCATGGTGTTGTTCAGCGCGGTGCCGTGCGGGATGAGGTGTGAGGGCAGCTGATTGAGTGCTGCCGTGGTCACCGGCATCATCACCATGGCCACACCGAACATCCGAACGGTGTTGACGACGGCGAGGTAGACGAACGACGTGTCCGGTTCGAGGCGGGCGAACATGAACGTCGTGCCCGTGAGCAGAGTGAAACCGGCGACGGCCAGCCACTTCGCGCCGATCGCATCGAAGATACGGCCGGTCACCGGCGACATCAACCCCATCACGGCAGCTCCCGGCAACAGGGCTAGGCCCGACTCCATGGCCGAGAAGGTGTTCATGTTCTGCATGTACAGCGGCAGCACCATCATGCCGCCGACCATGACGATGAACACGCACATGCCCAGCAGCGTATTGAGGGTGAACATCCGGTAGCGGAGAATGCGGAACTCGAGGATCGGCTGCTCGAGCTTGGACTGGCGCAGGATGAACAGCGTCAGAGTCACCGCGCCGATGGCCAGCGGGATGAGCACCTCGGCGCTGATCCACCCCGCATCACCGGCGGTGCCGAAGCCGAAGAGCAGACCGCCGAAGCCGAAGGTGGAGAGGATGATCGAGAGGATGTCGAGGCGGGGGAAGGTGCGTTCGGTGACGTTCTTGAGCAGGAAGTAGGCGACGGCGAGATCGATGATGGCGATCGGCAGCATCATGTAGAACAGCACCTGCCAGGGCAGGTGGTCGACGATCCAGCCGGAGAGGCTCGGCCCGATCGCCGGGGCGAAGGCGATGACGAGGCCGAAGGTGCCCATCGCCGAGCCGCGCTTCTCGACAGGGAAGATCGCGAAGAGGATCGTCTGCATCAGCGGCATGATGATGCCGCCGGCCGAGGCCTGGATGACACGGCCGATGAGCATCACGGGGTAGACCGGGGCTATGGCGCACACGAGGGTGCCGACGATGAATAGGCCCATCGCAGTGAAGAACAGGCCGCGGGTGGTGAACTTCTGGATGAGGAAGGCGGTCACCGGGATCATGATGCCGTTGACGAGCATGAAGCTTGTCGTCACCCACTGGGCAGCGCCCGAGGTGATGTCGAAGTAGTCCATGAACGCCGGCAGGGCGGTGTTGAGCAGGGTCTGGTTGAGGATGATGACGAATGCGCCGGAGACGAGGACCGCGAGGACGAGGTTCCGGTTGATCGGGGTGCGGTCTGCCGGTTCCTGCTGGTTGCTGTCTCCGTTCGTCAATGGCATCCCCTCACCTGTTCGTCGTCTGCGTCTCTTCTCGTCCTTCAGCGCCAGCCCGCCTGAGGCGGTGCGCTGAATCGGCCCCTCATCGCGCCCGGAAGTCAATTCCTTGGTTATATAACCGCTTCATGCAGTTTAGCGCACCACCCTCGCCGAGGCGGCCCCGGGGCAGTGTGAGATTCATCGAGTTCATCTGTCGTTCGGTTCGAAAGGAGGCCGACCGCCTCGGCGAAGGCGCCATCGAAAATCGGGTTGTGCGCCATCGCACGACGGAGGGTGGCACCTCGGCGGGGGTGCCTCAGGGGGTGGGGTCGCCTCGGCGAGTGCGCCGTCGAAGGGCGGGCCGCCTCGGCGAAGGCGCCATCGAAAAACGGGTTATGCGCCATCGCACGACGGAAGTGTCTTCGCAGCGGCACCTGACCGGCATTCTCTGGTCGATCCACCGCGGTCTCAGGCGTCGACAGCGCCGTGGATCGACCAGAGAATTCCCCTCACGACCAAACTGCCGGTCAGGGAGTGGCGGAAGAGACCTGCCAGGGGAAGCGCGGTGGGTCCAGCAGACGGCACGACTGAGTCACTATTGCCCGTGATCCGGGACCAGAAGGGGAGCTTCGCCTGGAAGCTCTCCCAGATCTTGGCCGAAAGGCAGTACGGTTGAGGTCAGGTTACGTTGTCAATGAGGAGCGGTCAGGCAGATGAGTCTCGGGAAGTGGAGCACTCTGGGACGATTTGTGCTCGTTGTCACCGGTATCGGGGCTGTCAGTGCGGCCATCTGGAGTCTCGTCCTGATGGGCGTATCCAGCGGACTAGGTGACCTGGCGGGAAATCTCGCGTGGGCCCCGTTCTTTGCTGTTGCCGGAGCCGCGTTGGGTCTCGTGACAAGCGCCCCGGCTTATGCGATTCTGCGTCTGTTCGTCCGTCGCCTCTCCAGCCGTGCATCGTCGCTGTTGTTTCTCTTCGGACTTGGTGCCGCCTCGGCGGTGGTCGCATTAGGGGTCTTGGCGCTGTTCTTCCACGGCAATATTCCGATGGTGTACACGGTGTCCAACACAGAAATCGAACCCTTGGCCTTCGCTCTTCCGGTGATTTCGGGACTGCTCACGGCGGCCTGTGGCCCGATCATCCTGCGCCCCGTCGATACCGCCCACTACGGCACCCTCCTGCCGAGCTGAAGAGCAGGGCCGCGCAGCACGTGGTCCGACGCTTTGCTCTCAGCCCAGCGCCGGACCGTCAGCTCGTTGCGGAAAGCTCAGACCAGGCGGGTCTCGGGTGACCGGGTCTTCGACGGGGCCGTCTCGGGCAGGTCGCCGAGGACTTCGTCGATGCGGGTGAGCACTTCGGCGTCGAGTGTGACACCGGCTGCTTCGGCATTCGAGGCGATCTGCTCGGGGCGAGAGGCGCCGACCAGGGCGGTGGCGACGTTGTCGTTGGCCAGCACCCAGGCGACGGCGAGCTGCGCCATCGTCAGTCCGAGATCAGCGGCGATGGGTTCGAGCTTCGCGACCGCAGACAAGGTGGTGTCGTTGAGGTAGCGGCTCTTGATTATGTCAGCGCCGCCGCCTTCCTCGTCGGTGGCGCGGGAGCCTTCGGGCAGCGGCTGCCCGACTTTGTACTTCCCGGTCAGCACACCCTGGGCGATCGGGGACCAGACGATCTGAGAGATGCCGAGCTCCTTCGACGTCGGCACCACTCGCGACTCGATGACTCGCCACAGCATGTTGTACTGCGGCTGATTCGAGATCAGCTGGATTCCTAGCTCGCGGGCCATATGATGGGCCGCCCGCAGCTGATCGGCATTCCACTCGCTGACCCCGATGTAAAGGGCCTTGCCGGCGCGGACGATGTCGGCGAAGGCCTGCATCGTCTCTTCCAGTGGGGTCTCGTAGTCATACCGGTGCGCCTGATAGAGGTCGACGTAGTCGGTGCCGAGTCGAGACAGCGACCCGTTGATGGACTCCATTATGTGCTTGCGGGACAGGCCGGTGTCGTTGTGACCCTTCGGGCCGGTGGGGAAGTAGACTTTTGTGAAGATCTCGAGCGATTCGCGTCGCTGACCTTTCAGGGCATCGCCGAGGACCTGTTCGGCCACGGTGTTTGCGTAGACATCGGCGGTGTCGAAGGTCGAGATGCCGACGTCGAGTGCGGCATGGACGCATTTCGTCGCCGTGTCGTTCTCGACCTGTGAACCGTGCGTGAGCCAGTTTCCGTAGGTGATTTCGGAGATCTTAAGGCCGCTGTTTCCCAGATATCTGTGCTCCATGTCCCCAGCCTACGTCCGCAGGTCAAGGGGTGAGGTGCACACTGGGCCCGAGGTTCAGTCCACCGGTGAGACGCGGATGTAATTCCCATCCGGATCGGCGACGACAAAAGTTCGGCCGAAGACCGCGTCGTGAGGTTCTGAGACGACATCGACGCCCTTTGCGGACCAGTCGGCGAAGACGGCATCGACTGCCTCGGCGGATCCGGGCACCATGAGCCCGACTTCTGAGGTGCGTACCGGTGTTGCCGTCACCGCATCGCTGGCGCCGCTCCAGAGGGAGAACAGAACGCCAGGTGCGATTTCGAACGAGACGTACCGGGGTGTGATCATGGCGGGCTCCATCTCGAAGAGGCGGCTGTAGAAATCCGTTGCGGAGGCGGTGTCGGTGACGTAAGTGAGGAACAGGTTGGGTGTGGGCACGGGCAACTCCTTTTCTTTGCTCAGTCTTGGGGCTTCTTGTACTCGGCAACCACTCTTTGCGGGGCCGTGGTTCTACACTGACAGCAATAGGTGACAGTCCATGTCGTGTTTGGCGATGCGGTTCGGAAGAAAGTGGTCGGAGGGAGTCTGCAGTGAAACGTCCGCAGCGATTGTTGTCGATCATCGTGGCGCTCCAGTCCGCGGGGCAGACGACGGCGGCCCGCCTCGCCGAACAGTTCGGTGTCTCGGCGCGAACGATTCTGCGTGACATAGAAGCATTGATCGAGGCCGATGTGCCAGTCGCTGCCGAGCCTGGCCGCTACGGCGGAATCTCCCTGCAAGTGGGGACTCAGATCGATGTCAATCGGCTTTCGGAGACGGAAGCTGAAGCATTGGCGCTGGTCGGTCTGGATAGCAGGAGCGCACGTCAACTCGGTCTCGAAGAAGGGATGCTTCGCGCCTTTCAGCGGCTGGACACACGTCGCTCGAAGCCATTGGGGCGGGCTGATCAGCATTGGGTTCTTCTCAGCGAGGTCGTCGAGATCGACAGTTCGGGCTGGTTCGCCGACGAAGCAGCAGTCGACTTCGCTGACCTCGTCGAGACTCTCCGGTCGACTCGACGGCTTCGCGTCGAGTACCGATCAAGCGGGAGAGCCGAATCGCGAATCTATGAGGTCGACCCGTATGGGCTCTACCTGCGCGGTGGGCGGTGGTACCTCGTTGGCGATGTCGATAGCCGTCCACGCATGTTCGCCATGTCTCGGTTGAGGGGGTGGACTGAACTTGACGCCGACCGGAGGACCAGGCCGGAAGCGACGTTGCAGGACGTCGCGGGTGATCTGGTCGATCGGCTCGAGAGCAGGAATGACGTCATCGTGACTGCGTATCTCGATGCTGACAGAGAGGACTTGGCTCACAGGATCCTCGGCAGTCGACTGCGGTCAGTCGAACCGTTACCGACCAATGATCTGAAAATGCGTATCACTGTCGCCTATGACCAGCTCGACGGGGTCAGACAGCTCATGCAGTTCACCGATCACATCGAAGTCATCGATCCTCCTTCGGCACGGGAGCTGGTCAAGAAGCTGGCCGGAGACATGGCGGCACGACACTGAGGTATCGCCGGTGTGACAAGCGGTGAAAACCAGTAGAACGGATCAGGCGATTTGGATTCGAGTTTCTCCGAAGACGACGTCGAGCGTCAGATTTCCTCCAACTGCCTCCAGGTATCGTCGAACCGTGCCGATCTTGGTGTTCTCTAGGTCTCCGTGTTCAATCTTGGAGACTTGACGTTGTGAAACGCCGATTCTGTCCGCGAGCTCGTGCTGAGTGAGTCCGGCGGTTGATCGGAGTTCCTTCAGACGGTAGGCGCGGACTTCCGCGAGCATCCTCTGCCTGTGGTTGTCAACGTTCTCACGGTTGATTGCATTGTGGTCGAGGAAATCGCTCAGTGTTTCAACCATAGTTTTCACTTTCCTCTCAATCTCATCAGGTGTTGGTCAAGCAGCTCCTGTGTATCGAGGCAGTTACGAGAGCCAACCGGAGTCCAGTTGGACATTCACCTCCCACATATACAAAGTGCAGAAACTATAGGTTCTACGATTGATGGCGTGGGACGGATGAACGCCGAGGTGGTGCCTTACTGGAGCCGCGAAGTTGGTCGGCCGTCTATTGAACGTTCGGCTTGGACAGCGTCGGTGCCACAGGCGTGGTCAAACCGGCGCAGCTCGTTTCGAATTGTGCCGTCACCGGCAGAAGGCTCTCAGCGTACTCCGAACCCGGCCGATTGCGGGCCGGCGTTCTCCTCGATATGCCCCTGCAGTGTGGCCGCGAATTCCTCGGAAGCGCCTGCCCGGAGATGATTCACCAGCGCTTCGTGTTCGGCGATGATCTCATCGCAGCGATTGAGGAGGTGCCTGCCGTTCATGAACAGAATGAACCTGTGCCGATCGGAGAGCATCGAATACATTTCGAGCATCACCTGATTGTCACCGGCCTCGACGAAGCCACGGTGGAACTCCAGGGTGAGCTCGATGAACCGGGCGATGTCCGCTTCGGCGAAGGCTGCCCGCTGCTGGCTGATGAGCTCAGTGAGTGTGTCGGTCAGACTCTGTCTCAGAGGTTCAGAAGCGCGCTCGACTGCGGTCGTCTCAAGCACATAGCGAGCATCGGCGAGTTCGACGATCGTCCGTTCGTCGACGCCTTGCACGATTGCCCCACGCTTGGGGTAGATGTGGATCCATCCCTCGTCCTGCAGTCTGGCCAGAGCCACGCGCACCGGGGTGCGACTGACTTCGATCTCGGCCGCCAGTGCTGCCTCGCCGAGCATCGTTCCCGGGGGATGGTCGCCATCGAGGATCTGCCCGCGAATGAATGAATAGGCGCGCTCGGCCGCGCTCTTCGACTCCGTCTTCGTGCTCATTCGGACACCTCGGCGGGCGCCTCGGCGCGGGTCGATGCTCGGCGGCCGGGCCAGGTCATGAGCGGGACCGCGCGGATCGCGAAGGCGAGGGTGATGAGCAGGACGAACGTCGCCATGAGATTGATCCAGAGGAATCCACCGGCCTCGAGCACGGTGCCGGCCATGGCCGCCATGAGCGCCCCGCCGAGGTTCATCGCCGAGTCCGATGCCCCCTGCAGCGGCACCTTCGCATGGGCCGGCACCGAGGCGGTCAGCAGCGCCGAACCGCCGATGAGGAACATCGACCACCCGATTCCGAGCAGCGACAGCGCAGTGCTCAGCAGGACCATCGACGACACCGGGGCGAGGGCGTCCATGACGCCGAGGGCGATCGTGGCGGCGAAGATGACCGTGCCGCCGGCGATGACCACGCCCGCACCCCACCGGTCGGCCATCCATCCGAAGATGGGGGAGAGGGCGTACATGCCGGCGATGTGGATACTCACGACGATGCCGATCGCGCCGAGGCTGAACTCCTGGTGATCCATGTGCACCGGGGTCATGACCATGACGTTGGTCATCATCATCTGCCCGGTGATGATCGTGATCATCGCGAACAGCGGCACCGGGCGTGCGAGCGCGAACCGCAGCGCCTGGCCGAGTCTCAACTGGGCCGGCGGTGCCGTCTGTTCCGATCGAGCGGATCGGGCGGGGACCACCTCGGCGGGGGATCCGTCGACAGCGTTCGCCGAGGTGGCCGCTGCGTTTGCGTCGGATGAGGCATCGTGTTCGATGGCCGGATCGGCGTCGAGGTCGGCGTTCGCGGGCGGCTGCTCCGTGCCTGCGGCGATCGACCGCGACAGGGTCGAGGCGAACAGGGTTGCGAGAGCGAACGCGGCCATCGAGATGATGTAGGGCCCGGCCAGACCGTTCATGCCCAGGGCCTCGCCGAGGTGGGCGCCGGGATCGGTGAAATTCGGGCCGAGTACGGACCCGACTGTCGTCGCCCACACGACCAGGGACATCGCACGGCCCGCGGCTGCAGGATCGGCGAGATCGACGGCGGCGTAACGGGCCTGCAGCCCCGAGGCGGTCGAGGACCCGCACATCATCATCCCGAGCATGAACACCGGGAGGAGCTGGAGGGCGACACCGATGAGCACGACTACCGCGCCGAGCGTGCCGATGCCGAAGCCCAGGGTCAGTGCCTTGCGACGGCCGGACCTGCCGGCGAGCACCGCGAGGGGATAGGCGATGAGACCGGCACCGAGGATGACGCTCATCTGTGCGAGTCCGGCCATCGAGGTCTGGCCGGTGATCTCCTCGGCGAGCAGACCGCCGACGGCATATCCCGAGGCGATGCCGGCTCCGGAGAGCAGCTGGGCGGTGATGAGTTTGGCCTGTTCGCGAGCGCGACTCGTCATCGATGCCTCGCCTCCCTGCGCAGTAGTGCTGTCGAGTTACCCGCCAAAACTATCTTGGATCCATCTTGGATACAAGATGTGGGTGCGGAGTTTGAGACGGTGGCTCAGGGACAGCTCAGAGCCGCGAGGTGCGCAGTCCGATGACCGACTGGGCAGCAGCGACAAGTGCGAGACCGAGCAGCGGAACCGCCGCCGACCCTGCGACTTCAAGGCCGAGGCCGAAGGCGAAGGGCCCGAGTGCTGCCAGTGCCACGCCGACTGCCGAGGTCACGGCCGAGACGGACGCGGTGTGAGCCGGTGATCGGCCGTATCCGATGATCTGGTCGTAGGAGACCCCGAGGCACAGACCTTGGGCCACACCGAGGAGGATCGTGACGATCAGAGCGGTCTGAGAGTCTGCGATGAGCAGGAGCACGACGCCGCCGACGGCCAGCAGCGGAGCGAACGGAGCGAGGATGCGAGAGGCTCCTCTGCCGAGGAGAGCAGGTGCGATGAGCCCGAAGGGGATGGCGATGACATTGATGAGGGAGACGAACCCTCCGGCGACCTGAGCCGACATCCCGTCGCCGACGAACACCGTAGGCAGCCACGCCGAGGTGGTGTAGAACATCAGAGAGGTGACACCGAGGAACAGCGCGAGCATCCACACATCGACATCGCCGAGGACGGCCTTCGCCCCGTGTCCGCCGCGCGGATCGTGCCCGCCACGTGGATTACTGCCCCGCGGTTCGTTTGCGGGGTCAACCGATTCATCAGTTGTGCCTTCGGTGCCTTCGGCGTAGGTGCGCGAGTAGAACCACCACAACACGAGCGCACCGGCGGAGACCACGATCCAGATGAGCAGTGTGCCGCGCCATTCGAGATCGAGGAACTCTCCGACAGGGACGGTCAGTGCCAGGGCCAGTGCCGGGCCCAGGCTCAATGACATCGAATAGACCCCGGTGAGGCGGGAACGGAGGGTGGTGCGTTCGGCGGAGATGATCGAAGGGGCGAGCACTGTGACGATCGCGATCGAAAAGCCGAGCATCCCGGTTCCGATGAGCAGCGGGGCCTCTCCGGGGATGGAGCGGATGACCGTTCCGGCCACGATCGCCAGGAGGGAGAGGCTGACAGTGCGGCTGCGCCCGAGGCGATTCGCCAACACCGGAGCGATCGGCGCTGCCAGCAGCGTCAGGGCCAGAGGCACGCTGGTCAGCAGGGAAACGAAGGTCTCTCCGTGTCCGGTGTCGTCCATCATGGCGGGCACGAGTGGAGACAGTGAGATGGTCGGGATCCGCAGACTCAGCCCGACAAGGAGGATCGCAGCCATGGCCAGGATCAGGGCCGCGAGCGGGTGGGGAAGTCGACCCCGCGGCGATGGGGAATCGGGTGCGTCTGACATCCCTGCCAACCTTAGCCGCGGCTGGTCCCAGGCCGATGGGCGGCCTCAGTTTGAGACGGCGGCCGTGGCAGGTGCGGCGGCTGATGTGCTCGCGGACTGCCTAGGCGCAGAAGTTCTCACTGGAACGAGGACGGGGCGCGGCCGATCTCGCGGGAGAAGGCCGTGGAGAACGCTGCCGGTGAAGAATAGCCGAGTCGCTCGGAGACCTGCGTGATCGTTTCCGACCGGAGCAGCCGCAGCCCGACAAGCATGCGTGCGCGGGTCCGCCATGCCGCCGGACTCATCCCAGTCTGCGCACGGAAGACACGGTCGAGGCTGCGTTCGCTCATCTGCAGCTGCCCGGCCCAGTCGCGATTGCTCAGCCCGAGCTCGGGTCCGTCGAGGTAGTCGATGCAGACCTGCCGCAGACGGGTCTCACGGGGGAGCGGCACTTCGAACGGAACCGCCGAGGCTCGCTGGAGTTCGAGAAGGATGAGCGCGAACACATGATGCTGGTAGGCGGTCATATCCTCGGCGATCTCGAACGAATCCGCGGTTTTCAAAAGCTCACGCAGTAAGGGTGTGACCGTGATGACCGTGCACGTCTCCGGCCACCACGGCACGCTGGCCGGTTCGATGTAGAGGCTCCACGTCGTGACGTCGAGGAAGCGGACAAGGTGGTCCACCTCGGCGGGGATGAGCACGGCCTGATGCGTCGGGACCGTCCACGAACCGTCCTGAGTCTCGACGAGCATAACCCCGGTCGACCCGTAGAGCAGCTGCGCACGCCGGTGGCGGTGATAGGGCAGGACCGTGTCCGGCGGGTACTGCGTGCCGACGGACAGCACGTCCCACGGATGGGAGTCGACGTCGTCGATGGCGAGGTTGGGCACGACTCGAGTGTAGTGGCGAATTCTCACAGATCAGCGGCAGACTATCGATTGCCTGCCTTGGGTGCGGTGCGCTGAGATAGGTGAGTGGAATTCATCGGACTCATTCTCATCGGCTGCCTCGTCGGGCTGACGACCGTGCTCTTCGGCTTCGGCGGCGGCTTCGTCACCGTCCCGATCATCACGCTCGTCGATGCCGATCTCGGATCAGACACGGCACGGGTTGCGGCGGCCACCTCGGCGCTGGTCATGCTCGTCAACGCCATCGTCGCCACGGTCTCGACGAAGCGGGAAACGCTCGCCCACCTCAAGGGACGGTGGTGGCTGCTCGGGCTGCTCGCCTTCGGTGGAGGGCTCGGGGCGCTCAGCGCAGGCTTCGCCCCGGATGTGCTGCTGCAGTGGGGATTCGTCATCTACATCGCCGTCACCGCCGTCGACCTGCTGCTGCGTCCGGGCTTCTTCCGCCCCGCCGCCCGCTTCAGGGAGGAGACCGGCGAGGGCGGGCGCGGAATCGCAGCGATCTGGGGTGTGCCGATCGGCGGACTGGCGTCGTTCCTCGGCGTCGGCGGATCGGTGATGACCGTGCCGATGATGCGCCGGTCGGGGGCGACGATGACCGTGGCCACGACCCTGGCCAACCCACTGACCTTGGTGATCATGAGCCCGGCCGTGCTCGTGACGATCCTCGCCCCGGCTTCTATCGACGCCCCCGGCATCGTCGGAGCCCTCGACCTCCACGCGGCATTGGCGCTGCTCATCGGCGGCATGCCGATCATCGTCTTCCTGCGCAGGCGCGTCCCGAAGATCCCGGAGATCCTCCACGCCTGGGGCTACTTCATCCTGCTCATCGCCGCCGGAGTCGTCGTCGCGGTGGCGTGAGGGGTGGCAGCTCAGTGTCGAGACAACGCCTGAGCGCCGAGACCACTGTGCGTGCACCGTTGTCTCGGCGCAAGACAGTGGTTTCGAAGAAGGTGCTCAGCTCTCCCAGCGGCGCTTGCGCAGGATGGGTGGCAGGCCGAAGTAGATCGGCGGGCGCGCCGAAGCTCCGGGCACTGAGTCGGCTGCATGCAGTGAATCGGCAGCGTGTGCCGAGGTGGCAACCGCGTCATCGCCGGAGGCAGACGTCGAGCCACCGGCGCTGCCGGCATCGGCGGCACCGCCGGCGCCCAGGGCCCACGCGCTCTCCCAGCTGATGAGCTCGCCCGCGTGGCAGACGGGGTCGCCTCCGCTTGACGGCGGCTCGGCCCACATCCACAGGTTGATCCCGTATTCCATGAGAACCAGCTTGCTGCCTGCTTCTCGCGTCGAGTTCTCCTTGACCAGGGTCGCCCGCAACTTCGCCGAAGCGTCCTCGAGGTCCGTCCACCCGTCTTGTCGGTGCGGCAGGTAGACCCACATCCCCGCGGGGACGTCGGAGGCAACGAGGTCGTCGGGAGCGGTGATTGTGATGCGTGGCCCGGGACGAGCCCCTGGATCGACTGAGGCGAGCAACTCCCCGAAGCACGCCCAGGCCACCTCGGGGGAGGGCGCGACGATGAGCTGGCCGGCCGCCTCGGTGCGCACTTCATCAGGGGAAAGATGGGTGAACGGATTCGCCCGCATCGACCCGAGCACCTGCGTCCAGTGCCCCGGCACCGTCCCGTCGGCCAGAAATCCGCTGGTGCGCGGTCGCTCCTCATCGTGTCGCATCGACAATCCTCCTCGCCGAGGCTGCTCACCGTCCCCTTCCATCATGCACCCACCCGCCGGTGGAGTCAGGGGCGGTGGCCGGCAGAAGGGGCTGTAGGCAGGAGTCAGGTCGTGCGCTGTGCCCGCACTGATGCGTGAAAGACCAGCCTTTAGGAGAACACGCCCCAGACGATCACGATTGCGAGAATAACTCCGACCAGCCACGTCCAAGGACTACCGAAGTTGATGGTCCAGCCCCACCCATAGCGTTTGGGAATCAGCGGAGCGTGGTCTCGCATCGATGCGTAGAAGAGGCCCAGTTTCCAGTTGGAATCGTCTTGGCGCAGCGCCTCGACGTTGGGGTCCTCGCTCATTGAGTGTCACAGCCTTCCGGCGGTCGAGATTATGCGTGTAGTCGTCAGCCTACGCCCGGAATTCGCTCGTTCGGCAGCGCTCTACAGAGAGATTCTCCGGTCATCTAACGAATGGGATACGTTCTGGCCTATCGTGCGCCATCGACACTCCGCCCGCTCTACACTGATCGAAGTGGATCGAGCAGCGGCATTCGTGTCGGCTCGGTCCACGTCCACGTCTGAACGATCTCGCCCCACCGGCGAGCCCGCACCTTGCGAAAGTCCATGCCCATGCTCTCTTCCCCACGCCGCGCCCATGCGGCACTCGCGGCAGTCCTCACTCTCGGCCTTCTCTCCGGATGCGCCGAGGCGACCGAACCGACCGTCGACACCGCCTCATCCAGCACGGCCGACCCCAAGCCCAGTCGGGAGGCCCCGGAACCGACCAGCGATTCCGCTGCGCCGACGACACCCGATGACGACGACGACGGCCAGGACGGGGACGAAGGTCGAGCAGGCAGTTCGACGCCCGGCACCGCCTCGGCGATGTTGGACGAACTTGCGGTCAAGGGCCGGGCACCGAAGACCGGCTACGACGGTGACCTGTTCAAATGGCGTTCGGACACCGACCACAACGGCTGCGACACCCGCAACGATGTGCTCCGCCGCGATCTCACGGACATCACGCTCAAGGCGGGTACGCAGGGATGCATCGTCCTGGCCGGCACGATCGCCGACTCGTACAAGGGCGAGACCTATGACTTCGATCGCGGCGCGAATGCCGTCGACATCGACCACGTCGTCGCCCGATCGAATGCCTGGCAGACCGGTGCCGCACAGTTCGACGAGGAGACGCTGAAGGAATTCGGCAACGACCCCCTCAACCTGCTCGCCGTGAGCTCGAGCCTCAACCGGCAGAAGGGCGACGCTGATGCCGCGACTTGGCTGCCTCCGAACAAGTCCTACCGCTGCGAATACGTCGCCCGACAGATCGCCGTGAAACACAAATACGAGCTGTGGGTGGTCCCGCCGGAGAAGACCGCCATGGAGCGCGTCCTCGACACCTGCGAGGACCAGCCCGCCTTCACCGAGGATGTCGACTGGCCCGGCCCCGGCGACGGTGACAACGTCACCACGAAAGAAGAGACCCGCCCAGCGAAACAGAAGTCCTCGAGCTCAGGATCCTCGGACAGCTCGCCGTCGGGCACCGGAGCGTCAGGTTCAGGCTCGTCATCGAGCGGATCGTCGAACTCATCGACATCCTTCGAAAACTGCACTGCCGCCCGCGAAGCCGGCGCCGCCCCCGTCCACCGCGGCGACCCCGGATATGGGTCCCACCTCGACCGGGACGGCGATGGAGTCGGCTGCGAATAGCCGCCTCGGCGGGGTGGGTGTGTTGGCTCACAAAACCGGTAGGTAATCTAAGCGCAGACCCGATGTTCGACCACGGCGAGCCCACCGCGAACACCGACCCTGGTCACCGACGATGAGGAGCCCCACCATGTCCGGATTGGATACCGCCCTGACCCCGCTGCGCTTCCTCGAGCGCTCGCTCGAAGCTCACCCCGATCGCGAGGCGATCGTCGACGGGCCCCGCCGCTTCACCTACCGAGACATGGCCGAGACCGTGCAGAACCTCGCCGAAGGCTTGGTCCGCCGCGGCCTCAAGGAGGGCGACACCGTCGCCGTGCTCGCCCCGAACAGCGCCGAGGCGCTCATCGCCCACTACGCCGTCCCTCTGGCCGGCGGGGTGCTCGTCATGCTCAACACCCGCCTGGCCCCGCCCGAGGTCGAATACATCCTCGGACACAGCGAAGTGAAGTTCCTCTTCGGCGACGCCGGCCTCCTCCAGCCGGTCATCGACGCCGGTGCAGCGAACGCAGTCGAAACCATCGTCGTCCACCCCGACGAAGACGGCACCCCCGGTGACGTCAGCGCCGCGGAACTCAGCCTGGAAGCGTATGCCGACTGGACCGCCTCGGCGCCGGAATCACCCCGGGCCTATGAGGTCGCAGACGAGACCGCGACGATCACGGTCAACTACACCTCGGGCACCACGGGCCGACCCAAGGGCGTGATGTACACCCACCGCGGGGCATACCTGAACTCGCTCGGCGAGGTCATCACGCAGGACTTCGCACCGCTGACCCGCTACCTGTGGACGCTGCCGATGTTCCACTGCAACGGCTGGTGTACGACCTGGGCGCTGACCGCAGTGTCGGGCACACACGTGTGCATCCGGGCCGTGCGCGGACCCGAGGCCTGGCGGCTCATCGACGACGAGCAGGTCACGCGCATGGCCGGCGCACCGGTCGTGCTCAACACCATCGCCGGTGCCAAGGAAGCCCATTCCATGGACGGCGAGCTGTCGATCACCACGGCCGGAGCCCCGCCGTCACCGACGACGATCGCTCTCCTGGAGGGACTGGGAATCGAGGTCATCCACGTCTACGGGCTCACCGAATCCTACGGCCCGTACTCCTCGTGCGAACCGCAGCCCGAATGGACCGGCCTGCCCGTCGAGGAACGCGCGGCCCTGAAATCACGGCAGGGGATCGGCATGATCAGCGCTGATCGCATGCGCGTCGTCGAGCTCCGCGACGATGATGTGCTCGCCGACGTACCCCGTGACGGAGCGACGATGGGCGAGATCGTCATGCGCGGCAACAACGTGATGAAGGGGTATCTCAATTCTCCCGAGGACACCGAGGTGGCCTTCCGCGGCGGCTGGTTCCACACCGGCGACCTCGCCGTCATGCACCCCGACGGCTATGTCCAGATCCTCGACCGGGCCAAGGACATCGTCATCTCCGGCGGAGAGAACATCTCCACCATCGAGGTCGAGCAGGCGATCGTCGCCCACGAATCCGTCGCCGAGGCGGCCGTCGTCGGAATGCCCGACGAGAAGTGGGGACAGCGACCGTTGGCCTACGTGGTGCTGAGAGAAGGAGCGAGCCTCGACGCGGACGAACTCATCGCCTTCGTCAAGACCCGCATCGCCTCGTATAAGGCACCGGCCGGCATCGAATTCGTCGACGCGCTGCCGACGACGTCGACGGGCAAGATCCGCAAGAACGCGTTGCGGGAGATGGCGGGGAGCTGAAGTCTTCTGGGACGACGGCTCTGTGGAGGAGCGAGTATTATTCGCAGCATGAAGACTTTGGAGCAGATGCGTGCGGAACGGCTCGGTCGGATGTCCGAAAAAGAGCGCACCGAATATGAAGTTGGCTATGAGGAGATCGACGCCGGCATTCGCATTTCTCAGCTGTTCTACGACGAGCGGATGGAGCTCGGGCTGACTCAGGCTGAACTGGCCAAGCGAATGCACACAACCCAGGCGGCCATCGCCCGAATCGAAAATGGAGCTGTCATGCCCGGCACAGGAATGCTGGAGCGGTTGGCCCGTGTTGCGCACAAGCGCGTCGCGCTGGTCTGAGGCGGGCAGCGTCACATCAGCTGTCCTGCTTCGGCAGCGGCACGTTCTGCAGACGGAGCTGACCGCGCGAGAGCTGTTTGCCCGTCGCCGCATCCGTGATGATGACCTCCCACAGCTGCTGCGTCCGTCCCTGGTAGAGGGCGGTGGCTTCGACGGCGACCCGAGCGCCCTGGCTGGGGCGGAGGAAGTCGGTGGCATTGTGGACACCGACGGCGAACTCGCCGCGATCGGCTACAGCATGGCTCGCACCGATGCTGCCGGCGCTTTCGACGATGCTGGTGTAGACGCCGCCGTGGACGACGCCCCACGGAGTGTGGTGGTTCTCATCAAGATCCGCATGTCCCCGCACCGAGGTGGCCGTGACCTCCTCGACGACGAGGCCGGTGGCCGCAACGAACCGGCTCGAACCCTGCAAAGAGACATCGGGCAGTGCCGCACTGTTGGGCTGTGAGGCGGCGTCGTTATTCATAGGTACTCCTTCGAGGGGACACAACCAGAGGCTGATTGAACGTTCGAAATCCACCTTACCCGTGTGCGTTCAGCTCTCACCGACTGTCGTGGGCCCGGCTCATGAGAACAGTGCGAGCCCGTAGACCGCGAAGACGATGAGCAGCGCGGCTCCGTGAATGGCGGTGACCCGCCTGCCCGCGAACGCTATGATCGTGACCAGCAGTGTGATCGCCAGCAGCGCCAGATTGATCGGGGATTCGGCGAGTACGATCTGCTGATCGGTGAGCATTCCGATGACGAGCACCGTCGGGATCGTCAGCCCCACCGTCGACACCTGTGCGCCGTGGCAGAGGTTGCTCACGCGCTGGATCTCCCCGTTCCAGGCCGCCCGCAGAGAGGTGAGCGTCTCGGGCAGGAACACGATCATCGCAATGACCACTCCGGACAGCGCCACTGGAGCGCCGAGGCGGCCCAGGCCGTCATCGAGCAGCGTGGCCATATCGTGGGAGAGCAGGACAATCGGCAACACCGTGGCGACGAGGAGGACCAGCCGAATGATGATCTCCAATCGGTGGGTCGAGAGGATCTCGACGATTCCCTGAAGCTCGTTCTCAACCTGGTCGGCCGCCTCGGGTCGGCTTGACTCACCAAGACCCGCCGCCTCGGTGGGGGAGGAGTGCGTCGTTCCTGCAGTCGATGAGGCACCCGCCGAGGCTGCACCGACGGGGACCACCTCGGTGAATTCGTGGGCCTGCGGTCCCATCTGCCGGTAGAGGAAGAAGACGTAGGCGCCGACGGTGACGACGATGATCGGGATCTCCTGCCAGATCTCATAGGCGCCGTCGGGCGTGCCGATGAGGGCGGGCACGGCGAAGGCGAGGGCGGCGAAGACGACGATCATCACGAGGTAGGACGAGACGCCCGTGCGGTTGTGCTCCATGGCTCCGTGGCGCAGCCCACCGATGAGCAGGCACAGGCCGACCACGGCTGCGAGGATGATCATCGACACCGCCATCACCGAATCGCGGGCGATCGTGGCGTGATCGCCGGGGCCGAGCAGGACGGCGGCGATGAGGATGACCTCGATGAGGCAGATCGAAATCGTCAGCACGAGCGAGCCATAGGGATCGCCGAGGCGGGTCGCGAGATGTTCGGCCTCGGTGACGACACCGAAGGCACAGATGAGGATGACCGCGATGATGACGATGAGCGCGGTGACGAGCACCGGCATGGGCACCGGAGGAGTGAGCAGGGAACCGAGCAGCTGCAGGGCGAGGAATGCGCCCCAGCCGAGGATGAGCCGAACGATCGCGATCGGCGTGATGATGGTGCGGAGGGCGGCGGACATAAGAGAGTCTCCCTGTCTCTGAGGCCGTCCTCATCGTGACTATCCAGCGACCGGGTCGTCCCGGTCGGTTCCTTCCAGTTTCAGGATATCCAAGCTGGTCAGTGCCCTCAAATCGGAGGTGTCCTCGGGTGTTCCGGCCGCACGCCCAAGCCGATGAGGCGACCGGTCAGATGTCTCAATCGCGGAATACGCCGCAGGAGCCTCAGCGGGAGAGGCAGCGTGGCAGCGCCCCGTTTCGCCACGGAGCTGGCGTAGAGGCCGCTGAGGATCCGCGTTTGGAATGCCTGCGTGATCCGAGTCGGCAGGGACCGACGGCGCTGGACGGCGTCGAGTTCACCTTCGTGCGGAGTCCGTGTGCGCAGTACCGGGGCGAGCAGGTTCGCTGTGGCCACGGCATCCTGGATCGCAAGGTTGATGCCGACTCCTCCGGCGGGTGACATCGCATGTGCCGCATCGCCGATGCAGAGCAGTCCCGGTCGGTGCCACTTCCGGAGGCGATCCACAGAGACTTTGAGTTCCTGCACCTTGCCCCAATCATCGAGGCCGAGGAGCCTGTTGCGAAAACCGGGTTGCAGGTGTGCCACTCGCCGCTGCAGCGCCGTCGGACCATCGGCGCGAATGACGTCTCCGGTGCCGGGCGGGATGGCATAGGCGAGCTGCCAGTACTCGCCGCGGTTGATGGAGATCAGCGAACCCTGTCCGCCGGTGAAGAGGGGGAGACGTTCGCCTTCCGAGCGGGGTAGCCGGAACCAGAGCACGTCGATGGGTGCTCCGATGTCGTGGCCGGGCAGCCCGGATCCCCGCTTGGTGAAGCCGCGACGGCCGTCGGCGCCGATGACCAGTCGGGAGAGTACGCGCAGGGACTGCCCCCTGCGGTGGCCGAGGATTCCGCGAACACGGTGCCCCTGGGTGATCAGCTTGAGTGCGGTGGCCTCGGGGAGGAAGGTGAAGTGGGGATAGAGCTTGCCTTTCTCCAGCAGGAACGCGAGAAAGTCCCACTGCGGGACGAAGGCGATGAACCGATGCCGGACCGGCAGATGAGAGAAATCGGCGACGGTGACGCGATCGTTTCCGAACGCGACCTCGACGGAGTCCATTCTGGTGTGGGGCAGGGAGAGGAACTCGTCGACCCAGCCGAGTTCGTGCAGCACCTCCAGTGTCGAAGGGTGGATTGTGTCTCCGCGGAAATCGCGGAGGAAGTCGTCGTGCTTCTCGATGACGGTGACATCCACTCCTGCACGCGCCAGCAGCACACCTGTCATGAGTCCGGCGGGCCCACCGCCGACCACGCAGGCATCAGTGGTGATTGTTCTCTGCTGAGCATTCTCATCGTCGGCCATGTGGCGATCGTGATGAGGACGCAGGCACAATGGCAAGTGTGGTGAATAAGCGACGAGGACGTCCCCGCGGTGTGTCTGATACTAGCGACCGGCTGATCGATGCAGGCAGGCGGCAGTTCCTCGCGCATGGGTACCGTGCCGTTTCGGCGCGCAGCATCGCTGCCGAGGCCGGTGTCGACCATGCGATGGTGAATTACCATTTCGGCGGGAAGGAAGGGCTTTTCAACGCCGTACTGGACTTGGTCATCAGCCCGGGCGCAGTATTCGACTCGGTCGTCGACTCGGGGCCCGGCTCAGGGGCCAGCACGAGGACGGACGACGACTTCGCCCGTCGACTCCTCAATGCCGCAATCGTCTATTGGGACGCTCCGACGACTCAGACTCGACTGCGCCGGCTCCTCTCCGACGCGGACGAGAACTCCGCATCCGCCGGCACCACGGCGTCACGCAGCTACATCGAGACTCAGCTGTTCGAGCGGCTGGTTGCACTGATCGGCGGTGAGAATGCGCGAGGCTGGGCCAGCGGCGCCGCAGCGACCATCGCTGGAGTCTTCGTCACCCGCTATGTCTATCGAATCGAGCCCATTGTCAGCATGAGCCGCCAGGAGATCGTCTACTTCGTCGCACCTGCGCTGCACGCGAGTCTCACCAAGAGACGCCTCGTCGATTGACCCGATCACTGGGGCCGGACCGCGTCGGAAAGAGTCTTGGCACACCGGAGGCCTGTCAGCGTGAGTCTGCGCGGGAGGGCAACGCAAGTCGAGTGATCGCCGCCCCTGCCAAGGCGATGCACGCCCCGAGCAGAGCGCACACGTGGAGGCCCGAGACGAATGCGGCATCCGAGGCGGCGATGATCGTCGCCGGGTCGGAGACGCTGGAACCTACCGTGCTGAGAGCGGCCTGAGTCGCTTGGATCGACGACGCCGCAGTCTCGCGCAGCTGTGCAGGCAGGTCGCCGAGGTGGCCCGTGATCTGCGAGCGGTAGACACTCGTGAGGATCGCCCCGAGCACAGCCGTGCCCAGAGCGCCGCCGATCTGCCGGAAGGTGTTGCTGGTTGCCGAAGCCGATCCCGCTCGCTGCCGGGGCACGGAGGCCATGATCGCCGATGAGGCCGAGGGCATGATGAAGGCGATCCCCACGCCGATGAGGAACAGGGCGGTCCCGACCTTCCAGAGCGAGCTGTCGACATCGAGGCTTGAGAAGAGCAGCAGTGCCGATGCCAGGGCGAGCATGCCGAATGCGCTGGTGGAACGCGGACCGTACTTCTGGGCGAGCCTCGGCGTCTGGGAGGAGAAGGCGAGCTGAGCGGCGGCGAGGGGAAGCATGAGCAGACCGGTGGCGATCACACTGAGGTGTCGGAGACTGAGGAGGTAGAACGCGATGACGAAGGTGGTTCCGAGCATCGAGAAGAACGCCAGGGTCATGACTGCGATCGATCCGGAGAACGCCCTCATACGGAACCAGCCGACTTCGATCAGGGGCGACGGGGCGCGACGCTCCCACATGATGAACGTGGCGAGAGCGATGCCGCCGCCGAGGGCAGGCAGCCAGACCCGGCTGCTTGCCCACTCGCCCGTATCTCCGCCGCGGATGATTCCGGCGACGAGCAGACCCATCCCCGCCATGGACAGAAGGATCCCGGGGACATCCACTCTGCCCGGTCGCGGATTGCGCGACTCGGGCACGAGCGCGGCCATAGCGATCACGGCGATGGCCACCAGGGGCACATTGATCAGGAAGATCGATCCCCACCGCAGATGGTCGAGAAGCAGGCCGCCGACGATCGGGCCCAATGCCACCGCAATCCCGACTCCACCCGACCAGATGCCGATGGCCTTCGGGCGCTCCTCGGAGCTGAAGGTGTGGGAGATGACCGCCAGTGTCGTCGGCGTGATGAGCGCGGCGGCCAAACCGAGCACCGTGCGGCCGCCGATGAGCATCGGGCCGTTCACTGAAAATGCGCACCACAACGAAGCCATGCCGAAGAGCGCCATCCCGGCGAGCAGCACTCGTCGACGTCCGAGCCGGTCGGCGAGCATGCCTGCCGTGAGCATCATTCCGGCCATCACCAGCGTGTAGGCGTTGATCGACCACAGCAGCTCTCCCTGGCTCAACCCCAATCCGGCTGGTGCCGGCTGGGACAGGCGCTGCACGGCCACTCCCAGGATCGTGGTATCCATCTGGACGACTACGAGGCCGAGGATCAGCACTCCCGGGGTCCACCACCGCCTCGGTGTCGGGGCATCGGTGTTCATCATTCGCGCTCCAAAAGTCTAATGCAACAGGTGGCGTGTTAAGCATAAAGAGCGGCATTCTCTAATGCAACACTCGTCGTGTTAGCCTGAAGGCGTGCAGGCAGATTCAGTGACGGAGAGAACGGGCGGCCGCAGTGCGCGGGTGCGCGCCGCGGCGCTGCGAGCGGTCGCCGAGCTCCTCGACGAGCAGTCAGCCGAAGAGATCACCACCGCCGAGGTCGCCCGTCGTTCAGGGGTGAATCGTTCGACCCTGCACCGACGGTGGGGCGGGGTCTCAGGGCTGCTCGCCGATCTCGCGTTCGAGCAGCTCGAGGAATCGAGTCCACTTCCCCCGGTGTCGGGAGACCTCCGGCAGGCGCTCCTCGAATGGGCCCGCAGGGTCATTGAGGCGCTCGAGTCCTATCCGCCCGGACACTCGCCCTTCATCGCAGGTCTCATGCGAGCGGCCCAGAGGGGCGGCGTCATCCCGGCCGAGGTCGTCAGGCCCCGCCTCGACTCGCTCGCCGATCTGCTCACCCAGGCGGCTGGTCGCGGCTGGCAGATGCGGTTGTCCGAGCGTGACCTCGTCGAGATCGTGCTGCTTCCGATCTACGCGGCGAAGCTTCTGAGCTCCGAGCCGTTGACCGACGACCTGGCGGTGCGTCTCGTCGATCGTTTCCTGCTGCTCAACGGCAGCGGCGAGACTTCCGCCGACTCCTAGCGCCGCCCTTCGCGGGGCGGCTGTTTCTGCGCTGCGAGCCCGACGTCTTTGCCGGGGCTCGGACCGATGCGGTCTGCGAGTCCCGCGATGAGCAGAGACAGGCTCCGTTCGAAGAGCAGATCCACATCGAGCTCGTAGCCTGAGTCGGCCAGAACGGAGAGAGCTGGGTGTCGGCCGTCGGAGATGTGAGCGACGAGGTCGTTCCTGCGGGCATCGATCCAGGCGTCCGCGTCGATCCCTGTCTCTGACTCGGCGTCGATCTCGGGTTCGAGCAGGATCGCAATGCCGCGTGTCTGGGTGAACAGGACGATGTGAGCCTCGAACGCTTCTTCGGGGGTCATCCCCGCCTGTCTGAGGGTCTCGAGCGCCCATTCGGCGAAGCTCAGCGCGGCGGGAACCAGCTGGGGGCGGGTCACGGAGACGACCTGCGCCAGCCAGGGATGCGCCCGGAAGATCCGCCAGAGTTCACGGTGGCCGGCCGTGAGCCGCTCTCGCCATGACGGACTCCATCGGCCCGGATGCCACCCTCCCAGCGCGGAATCGATCATGCGCCGTTCGAACTCCTGACGATCCGACACGTGTCGGTACAGGGACTTCGGCACCGTATGCAGAGCATGCGCCACACGGCGGATGGTCACGGCGTCCAAACCTTCGGCGTCGGCGACTGCGATGCCTGCTGCGACGATCCGATTCACGGCGATTGTCTTGGCGCGGGTGATCTCGGGAGGTGAATGTCGACCGTGTGCTCCGGCCGTCTGCTGCGTTGATCTACCACCGATCGGGAGGCCGCTGGTGACGATGGTCCCGACTCCGGGCTCCGAGTGGGCGAGTCCCTCTGCGCGCAGCAGTGCGTGGGCTCTGCTGGCTGTGGCGATTGCGACATTCCAGGTGCGCGTGATTTCGCGCGCCGAAGGAAGCCGATCGCCAGCGGTCAGATCCCCGCTGAGGATCGTCTCCCGCAGTTCGGCTGCGATATCGGCCGCGGACACCATGTCGATCGTCCTTCCGTACTAGAACACCACCGATCGTGCGGCGGTCGGAGGCCTGCTGCGAGCCGACGTGACCGTCAGTGCACTAGTACATTATTGCCCTCGCTGCCGCCCTGTTCCTAGGGTCATCGACCATGAAGAGCAGACACATCCTCATCTCCGGGTGCAGCATCGCAGGCCTGACATGCGCGTACTGGCTGCGCAGATATGGTTTCACGGTGACGATCGTCGAGATCGCCGAGGCGCCGCGCAGCGGTGGTCAGGCGGTCGACCTGCGCGGGGCGGGTCGAACCGTGATCGAACGAATGGGACTGCTCGACGAGGCGCGCATGCGCAGCCTCGATCAGGAGGGCATCGCCTGGGTCGACGAACACGGCAGGATCAGGGCCTCGATGGCGGCCGATGCCTTCGGGGGCGAGGGCTTCGTCTCTGAGATCGAGATCCTCCGCGGCGACCTCGTGGAGCTGCTTCAGGCGAGCGTGGATGGAGTCGACTGCCTTTTCGACGACTCGATCGTCGAACTGTCCCAGGACGCCGAAGGCGTCGACGTGGTCTTCCTCTCTGGGCGGCGTCAGCGCTTCGACTATGTCATCGGCGCCGACGGATTGCATTCGACTGTCCGCTCGCTTGCCTTCGCCGAGGAGGCTGATGTGGTCGAGCCGCTCGGGCTGTGCATCGCCTGGTTCGCCGCTCCCGCGTTTGCCGACTGTCAGGGCTGGTATCACAATTACAATCGCCGGGGCGGACTTGCCGCTTCCATTCGCCCGGGCCGTCGGCCCGGAGAGTCGAAGGCGGCGCTGAGTTTCCGTGTTCGTTCGGGGGAGGGGGCCGGCATTGACCGGCACGATCGCCAGGGGCAGCTCGCACTGCTCAGAGAGCGGTTCGACGGAGCCGGATGGCACACCGAAGACCTTCTCCCTGCAGCATCGAATGCTGAGGATTTCGCTTTCGATGAGCTCGGCCAGGTGAGAATGGATCGATGGTGGCAGGACAGATGTGCACTCATCGGTGACGCGGCGGCGGCTCCGAGCCCGCTGAGTGGATTGGGGACGAGCGTGGCGCTGGTCGGCGCCTATGTCCTGGCTGGACAGCTCGCGCGATGCCATGACCCTCGGCTCGCGGGTCGCACCTATGATCGCCTGGTTCGCCCGTACGCAGTCGAGTCCCAGGAGCTGCCAGGCGGAGGTGCGGGGTTCGCGCCCAGAAGCGATCTCGGCATCTGGCTGATGCGTACATCGATGCGGCTGGCCGGTCGGTGGCCGCTGCGCGACTTACTGGCGAGGCAGTTCGCGAAATCCGCCGACATCGTCCTGCCCGACTATTCCGACTGCCGCGTTGTCGATGGGTGAGGTGGTCGCGGTCGCCCTGGCATCGTCGCGGTGGTCTCAGCGTCGACGTTCGCGGTCGAGCAGCTGAGACAGCTGCGAACTCAAGTCGTCGACCCGGCTCTGCGAGTCCTTCTGGCTTCCCGAGGGGCGCTGGCTGAAGGGAATGCCCGAGCGCAGACCACGCCACCCGCAGGTGATCGCCTCGCCCAGCAGGCTCAGGCCGATGCTTAGGGTCATCGGACGAACCGCTTCCTCGGCACCGATGGCACGGGCGCCGAAGTGCAGGCCCAGGCCCGCCGCGAGGCTGAGCGCCCACACGATCAGGGTCTTCGCTGTGTACTTCTGATGCAGCGTCCCGTCCCTGGCGAACAGGGTGGTCGAGGCGCCGCGGAGCATGCCGAAACCGATGCCGACGATGATCGAGGCGGCGAGAAAGATGATGTTCGCCGACGTCCAATGCGTGAAGCCCCACAGCTCCTTGGCCGAGAGTGCCAGCAGGATGACCGGAGGCACTGCGAGGTCCCTCGCGTCGACGGGCTCACCGCGGAACCGTCGGACGATGACGACGATGATGATGACGATGACGGCAATGGCGATCAGTGCTGCACGCATGGCAGGTCTGCCTTTCCTTGATATAGCAGAAGCGTGCTAAAAAGATATCACGATGTAGCAGGAGTGTGCTATAAAAGATCTATGCCGAAGTTCGTCGATCCCGCCCACCGCCGCGAAGTCATCGCCGATGCCGTCTTCGACATCGTTCTCAGCCACGGATTCTCGAGGGTGTCGCTGCGGGCGATCGCCGAGGAGACCGGACTGGCGATCGGGTCGATCCGCCACTACTTCACAACCGCCGAAGGTATCGTCCGATTCGCCCTCGAGACGCTGGTCGAGCGGGTGAGCTCACGGCTCGAAGAGCGGCTGGAGGCTCTGCTGCCCGCGCTCGAGTCCGGGACGCTCAGCAGCGATGAGGCGAAGGCCAGGACCGCCGACTTCCTCGCCGAACTGCTCCCGCTCGATGGCGTGCGTCGACGGGAGTCGGTGGTGTGGCTCGCCTTCGAGGAGGAGGCGCGCACGCAGCCGGATCTCGCCGACGTCTTCGAGACCTCGGTGCGTGGGACCCGCGCACTCATGGCTCGCACCCTGGAGAATATGGACCGGCGCGGCGTCCTGCGCGCCGATCTCGACCTCGAGCTCGAAGCCGATTCGCTCGCCGCGCTCATCGATGGGTTGACGCTGCGCTCGACCCTGCACCCGGACGTGCTTACGCCCGACCGTGCCAAGGTCGTGCTCTCTGCGCATCTTGAAGGGCTGAGGGGCTGAGTCTCAGTCGCCCGTCGATAGTGCGCGGCGACGCGACCTCAAACTTCGGCCGGCGAGTGTGCGGCGACGGACCGACTTGAGCGCTGTCCCTTCTTCCCACGGAACAGTGCATTGTCCACGCTCCAGCGTCCGGGGCCGGCTGCGGCGAGCAGAAGGGCACCTGCGGCCAGTGCCGCCACGAGTTCCCAGCCGCCCTGGTCGACGAACGGCGTCGGCACCGCATGCACGATGACCAGTGCGCCGATGAGATCAGCGGCAAGCAGGACGCCGACAAGCGGTGTCAGTGCACCGAGGATGAGCAGGGCGCCGCCGATGAGCTCGACGAAGGTGGCGAACGGCGCGGCGATCTCTGGGAAGGGCACGCCCATCTGTGAGAACGATTCGGTGGTTCCGGCGACGGTCCATTCGTCGAACTTCTGCCATCCGTGAGCGATGACGATGGCGCCGAGGCCGATGCGAGCGATGAGGGTGACGATGTCGCGGATGAGGGGCGGGAGTCCAGCTGCTGCGTACACGGAGACCTCCGGTGTTGGTTGAAATGACAACTACACGTTATTGGCCGAATATGGACAGAGCCTGGCAACAGGATCGTCTGTCACCCGAGGTGATCGGGATCGAGCCGGGCTCAGAACCCGTAGGCGGCCTCCCTGTCCTCCCGGATGCGGGAGAAGGTGGTTGTCAGCACGATGGAGTCCTCGACCAAACGGTCGAGCCGCTGGATGACATCCTCGTTGATGATCTGGCCCCGGTGCAGGTCCTTCTCTTCGACGAACACATACGGGCTGACGACCTGGGCCTTCATGTAGGTGAGGATGGGCAGCAGCTGCTGCTGGAGGATGAGGTAGTGCTTGGCGGATCCGGCGGTGGCGACCATGGCCACGACCTTGTCGCGAAGGGCGTCGACCGGCAGCAGATCGAACACGTTCTTCAACGCCGCCGGGATCGAGGCCTGGAAGATCGGAGTGCCGATGATGACCGCGTCGGCGTCCATGACCTCCTGAGCCACCCGTGCGGTGTCGCCGGTGTACTCGGTGAAATTCCGGCCGTCGGCGAAGACCATGTCGAGCTCGGCGAGGTCGATCAGCGTTACCTCGATGGTCGGATCCCGAGTCATCACGGTCTGGGTGACATGCTCCATGACGGTCCGAGTCTTCGTGCCGACGTTCGAACCGGACAGGGCGACGAGCTTCATTCTGCGTTCTCCTCGATGGGGGCGTTCTCCTCGGTGGTGGTGCCCTCGGGCTTCGCGGTGTACTTCTTTACGGCGGGGATGATCTCCGTTCCGAGTGTCTCGATCTGAGCCATCACCCGGTCATAGGGCATGCCGCCGAAGTCGATCTGTCCCAGGTAGCGCTGATGGCCGAAGACCTCGTGCTGGTGGAGGATCTTCTCGATGATCTGCTGGGGACTGCCTATGTTGACGATGCTGGCCGGGTCGACGCTCTGGGCGAAGAGCTGTTTGGGCATGCCCTGCCCGTTGGTGCGCTTCATTCCCTCGTTGATGTGCGGGTAGAACTCGCGCAGGGCGTCCTGCGAGGTCTCTGCCGTGTAGAGGAAGCCGGCGGTGGCCACCGGCAGTGTGGCAGGGTCGAAGCCCGAACGCCGGGCCGCTTCTCGGTAGGCATCGATCGTGGGTTTGAACGACGAGGTGGTCCCGCCCAGATGGGCCATGACCATGGGCACACCGGCCAGACCGGCCTTGATCGCGCTCGCGGGCGCGCCGCCGACAGCGCGCCAGATCGGAAGGCTGCCATGGGCCGGGCGGGGGAGGACCTCGGCGTCGTCGAGGGGCGCGCGGAACTGTCCCGACCAGGTGACACGCTCCTCGGTGTTGATTCTGCGCAGGAGGTCGAACTTCTCCTCGTACAGCTCCTCGTAATCGCGCAGATCGTAGCCGAGGAGGCGGAACAGGCCGACGCGGGAGGCACGTCCGGCGACGAGCTCGGCGCGCCCGCCGGAGAGGTGGTCGATGGTGGCGAAGTTCTCGAACACCCGCACCGGGTCCGAGGTGCTCACGATCGTCGAGGTGCTGCCGATGCGGATCGTGTTCGTCGCCTGTGCGATGGCGCCGAGGATGACGGCGTGGGCCTGGGAGGCGAAGAACTCCTGGTGGCTCTCCCCGACGCTGAAGAAGTCGAACCCGGCCTGCTCGGCCGCCTGGGCGTAGCCGACGAATTCGCGGATGCGCTCGCCGGCGCTGACACGTGTGCCATCGGCGGGATTCGGCAGGTGATCGCCGAGGCTGTACATCCCGAACTGCAGACCCTGGCCGGGGTCGATGCCGACCTGGTCCATCACCGGTGTGGTCTGCTGCGGTGCGTTTGTGCTCATCGTCTCTCTTCTGTGGCAGGGCGGCCGACCGGAACGGGCGACCTCAGAATGTCATTTGCCATGTCAACTGATGATTGCGACGAATTATTCCTCAGCGCGGGTCGGTCTCTTCCGAGGGACTGGTCTCATCCGAGGGGTCGGTCTCCGGAGCCTGCTCGGTCTCCGGAGCCTGCTCGGGCGCGGGGTGCTGGTCAGCATCTGAGCGACGATCGACGCTGTGCTCGTAGAGCTTCTTCATCAGCGCGTGCAGCGTCGTCTTCTCCTCCTCGTCGAGGACCTCGTCGAAGAGCGACGCCTGCTGTTCGAGCTGCGAGGGGTAGGCCCGAGCAAGAACCTCGGCGCCCCTGTCGGTGAGCGTGATGTGTTTGGTCTTCCAGTCCTGC
The DNA here is from genome assembly GCF_004745075.1 of Brevibacterium sp. S111. Classification (GTDB taxonomy): domain Bacteria; phylum Actinomycetota; class Actinomycetes; order Actinomycetales; family Brevibacteriaceae; genus Brevibacterium. The sequence continues at coordinate 87,796 of NZ_RHFH01000005.1, read as the reverse complement.
TGCCGGCAGATGAGGCCCTCGCGCTCGAGGCGAGCGAGCATCCGGGAGATGCCGCCTCCGCTGACCGTCAGTCCGCGGGCCAGGTCGGTCTGAGTGATCGGCTGGAAGTTGCGGATATGGGCCAGGGCTTCGAATTGGGCGACGGAGAGTCCGAACCGACGCAGGTGCTCATTGGACAGCTGATTGCTGTTCTGGACGAAGCGGGCCATCCGCAGCCAGATGAGCGTGCTCAGTGACAGCTCCTCCACTGTGCCTCCTCTGCCGACGTCTCACTCGCTGCGATTCGTCCTCACAATACCTGGACTGAAGTGGGGGTAAGGCATGGGCGCGGAAACAGGTGCAGGATCCGCTGCGGGAGCGGCTGGAGGATCCGCTGCAGACTCATAGCGCGGGCCTGCGGCTCAAGCGGTGGTCACGATCGGATACTTTTCGGCGCACGAAGCATCCGATGGCGACCACTGTTTTGCCGAGGCGGGGAGTCCGTCGAGTTCCCTGCCGCCCTTCGCAGCGTGCACAGCGTTCTCCATGAGTGGGTGAAATTGCAATCACACGATGGTGGTCGATGATGACGCGACACTGAATGCGGTGGCACGGTAGGGGCGACCGGACTTCCCCGGATCGACATGGGGAGCTCGCGGGCATCGTTATGAGGCGTGTGAAGCCCTCGACCCCGGCATTGCCTGCAGCCACACTGTCAGACATGTCCGAACACGAACAATCATCGCCTGATCCGCACTCCGCGCGGACTTCTGCATCCTCACAGCGGCAGGACACGCGTCTGGAGTCGAGTTCGAAGAGCAAGAGGATCCTCGCCTGGAGCGGCGCGGTTGTCATCTTCCTGCTGCTCATTCTTCCGACGCTCGGCAGTCATGGAGCTAACCAGCGGTTCTATGAGGGAGATCATTTCATCTGCTTCCCTGCCCTCGGTCCGACGACGACCTACCCCGTGAGCATGTTCGAAGAGACCGAGTTCGCGATGGACACTGCCGCCGACATCGGCGTCGCCGCCACGGCGAGAGCCAAGGTGAACAGGCTCGAGACCGAAAAGACGTTCAGAGTGGCCCTCTGCGGGGAACAGCGCTCCCGCAGAGTCGCCTGGGCCCTTGTCCTCACGGTTCCGACCCTGATGATCGGCTTCTCGGCGAAGAGCGATCTCATCCGTTCGCAACGGGACGGATCCCCACAGGGCCCGTGAGTCGGGCCGACCATGGGCATTCGAAGACATTCGCGGCCTGTCTCTCAAGCGCTTTTCGCATGCGCCGATCCCGATGGTCTGCCTCGGCGGCGCCTTTCGCCGAGGTCGAGGATGATCAGGGTCAGTCCGTGGCCGAGGAGCACGGCGGCGCTGAGGAAGCTCAATGCGACGTCGAGGATCCCTGCCTCGGTGAGTGAGGGCTTGCGCTGGAAACCAGGAGTCGTCAGCAGCATCGAGCCGATGACGACCGCCCCGGTGGCACAGGCGATCAGCCCAGCGGGACCGAGCTTCTCGAGCGCTGCCACGGCCAGGAGCACGATGACGGCGAGGAATACGAGCACGGCCGCGACATCGAAGCTGTGACCGGTCCGCGCGACTTCCTGCCAGAGGTTGCCATATCGAACCGAGCTGTCGGGCTCGGATGCGTAATAGGCGAAGAAGGTCAGCGCGAAGGTCACGACGCTCAAAGGTGCATAGAAGCGGGCACAGCCGCCATCGAGGCGGTGCTTCCACGAGTCGATATCGGCGCCCCGGCCAGTGGTGATCGCATTCGGAGTCGCCATCGGGTCCTCTCTCACGTGTACGGCTCTTCGAACACCATCGTCCGCATCCGGCAGTGAGAGGGCAACGGTGGACGAGACTCACGTTGATGTCCGCGAAACCCGGCGCTCGCCTCGGCGGTGGTCGGTCTTGCTCACATCGGTCGTCGAACCGTGTGCAGGCGGGCGTTCCGCACCCGGGTCAGAGGCGCGAGCGAAGGCCAGCACGATGCCGACGCCGGTCAGCGTGGCCACCAGCGATGATCCGCCATAGGACACCAGCGGCAGGGGCACTCCGATGACCGGCAGCAGGGTCGTCACCACTCCCATATTGATGAGAGCCTGCCCGACGATCCAGGCGAGGACGCACGCACCCAGGATCTTCGTCAGCCTGTTCCGACTCATCAGTGAGGCGCGTATGAGCCCCACGGCGATGAGACCGAACAGAGCCACGACTGCCAGTGTTCCGAAGAGTCCGATCTCCTCGCCGATGATGGCGAAGATGTAGTCGTTGTGGGCCTCGGCCAGCCAGAACCACTTCTCGCGGCTGGCTCCGAGACCGACTCCCGTCCATCCTCCGGAGGCGAGAGCGAACAGGCCGTGGTTGGACTGCCAGTGCTGGCCCAGGGCGTCGGCCTCGCTCTGGGCGTCGCTGGCGAACATCGCACGCACTCGCGCCATCCGATACGGGCTCGAGATGACCAGGAGCGTGACGCCCGCTGCGATGACCCCGAAGGCGATGGCGAAGTACCGCTTCGGCACTCCGGACACGAACAGCGCTGCCAATGCCATGAGCATGAGCACCAGGGTCGTGCCGAGATCGCCTCCGAGGAGGATGAACCCGGCCGCGACGATGACGGGAGTGAGGGTGAGCAGGAGCTTGCGGGGGCGGTAGTGCTGGGAGGTCAGATGCGCCAGAGCCACGGCGAACCAGACCGCGAGGATGGGTTTGAACAGCTCCGAAGGCTGTGCCTGCAGGCTTCCGATCCGCAGCCAGTTCGTGCTTCCGTTGACCGTGGTGCCCAACCCCGGCACCAGTGGCAGCGCGAGGAGCAGCAGACCGCCGCCCATGAGAGGCCAGGCGATCCGCTGCCAGACCCGGACGGGAGTGAGCGCGGCCAGGACCATCATTGTCAGTCCGGCCACTGCGAAGACCCCCTGCCGTGCGAAAACGGAGAAGGACGAGGCGCTCGAGCCGTCATAGGAGGTGATCGATGTTGCGGACAGCACCATGAGCAGGCCGAGACCGACCAGGCACAGGCAGGATACGACCAGCATCGTCGTTCCCGGCAGGAGGCGGGGAGGTCTCCTGAACTTCTCGCGCAGAGAGCGCCCCTTCGCCGATGACTCGGAGTGTGCCGAGCCCATGCTACTTTCCCGACTCACCATGAATCCTCACTGATCTCGTCCCGCTGTGACCGACCACCATTTCAGGAGTCCGCCCACGCTGCAAGTCCAGCTGTAGTCAGGTTCGGCCGGACTGTGCAGGAGTGTGGGACGTACGATGGAGACGTGAGCACTGCAACGAACGTGACCGACTCCGCCGCCGATGGTCAGGGCGATGCCCTCCTGGGCGCCGGACGGTCCGCCGCCGTCATCATCGCCTCCACCTCGGCGGCCAGGGGAGAGGCCGCCGACACCACGGGCCCGATCCTCGTCGACTGGCTGCGCTGCCGCGGATACGAGACCCCCGATGCCGTCGTCGTCCGCGACGGCGAACCCGTCGGTCAGGCGCTGCGCGCGCTCCTCGTCGACACCCCGGAGGGTGAACGTCCCCGCGTCATCGTCACCAGCGGCGGCACCGGGCTCGCCCCCGACGATCGCACCCCGGAGTTCACCGCCGAACTTCTCGAGCGCCAATCGCCGGGGCTCATCTATGCGATGTGGCGCAAGGGCCTGGAATCGACCTCCACGGCGGTGATGAGTCGCGGCGTCGCGGGTGTGCGCGGTCGCAGCTTCGTCATCAATTTCCCCGGTTCGAAGGGCGGGGTCAAGGACGGCATCACGGTCATCGACGACCTCCTCGAGCACATCCAGACGTCGGTCGAGGACACCACCGATCACGGACCGAGGGTCTGAAGCCATGCAGATGCGCAAGGCCGTCCGCGCCCGAGTCCACAAGTTCGACGCCACCGGCGAGATCTCCGCGGGACCTGATTCCCTGGCAGGAGAGGAGCCGTTGGAGATCCAGCTCAACGGTGAGCAGTACACCGTGACCATGCGCACCGCCGGGAACGATGTCGAGCTCATCTCCGGATACCTGCTCTCCGAGGCGGTCGTGACCGCGATGGATGACATCGAGGAGATCAACTTCTCTGCCGGAATCGCCCCCGACGGAACCCGGAACTACAACGTCGCCCGCGTGCGACTGCGACCGGGGGTGTGGAACCCCGAGTCGGCCCCGGCCCGCAATGTCTACACCTCCTCCTCGTGCGGAATCTGCGGAACCGCAGCCGCCGATGCGGTCACGAAGACCTCGGCGTTCCCGCTCATCCCCGCCTCCTGCCATCTCGAAGACGAGGAAGACTATGAGTTCCCGCGGCTGATCTCGGCCGCCCGGATCGGTGAGCTTCCCGACCGGCTGCGCGAGACCCAGGAGATCTTCGACAAGACCGGGGGAGTCCACGCCGCAGCACTCTTCGCTGTCGGTGAAGATCCCCGAGAAGAACCCGAACTGCTCGTCGGACGTGAAGACGTCGGTCGGCACAACGCCGTGGACAAGGTCATCGGCTGGGCCATGGCCAACCGGGGTCTGCCGCTGCGATCGACCGTTCTGCAGGTCTCGGCCAGGGCGTCGTTCGAACTCGTGCAGAAATGTGCGATGGCCGGCATTCCGATGATGTCGGCGGTCAGCGCCCCCTCGGCGATGGCCGTCGAATACGGCCGCGAGGTCGGCGTGACCGTCATCGGATTCAACCGCAGGGGCAGGTTCAACGTGTATTCGTATCCCGAGCGCGTGGACTGATCTGACCGGCTCTGCCTCCTACCGGATACCATGCTCATTTGGAGCAAGACGAACAGAACAGCGATGGGAAGCTTCGGATGAGCGGCAGAGGTCGGCGATGACCGGCAGTGACCGGAAAGCCCCGGGAATTGGGCTGCTCACCGTCCTCCTCGGTGCCGTGGCCGCCGGGCCCATCCTGCTCTACGGCCTCAGCGCCACCAGCGATTCGATCATTGCCGAGCTCGGCATCTCCGAAGCCCAATTCGGTCTCCTGGCCACCACTTGCTTTGGCACCGCGGCCATCGGCAACGCGACCTTGGGCAGGCTCGCCGACCGGCACTCCGACCTCTCGCTCATGGCATTCATCTTCGTCCTCGCCACGCTCGCTCTGCTGCTGGTGGCCGTGCCCGACGGGTTCTGGATGCTGCTCCTCGCCGCAGGCCTGTCCGGCATCGCCCAATCCTTCCCCAACGGGGTGACCAACCGGATCCTCCTCGAGCGCGTCCCCGTCGCCAAGCGGATCGGCTGGGTCGGCATCAAACAGTCCGGAGTCCAGGTCAGCCAACTCGTTGCGAGCCTCGTGTTTCCCGTGCTTGCGATCGGCGTCGGCTGGCGCGGCGCCGCCCTGACCGTCGCGATCATTCCACTCATCCTGCTTGCGATGACCTGGCGATCCCTGCGCACCACCCCGCTGCTGCCCGCCCCGAGCTCACAGGTCGGCACCGCAGACGCGCCCGCAGAGGCGGCACCGAGCACCCCAACCCCAGCCACACCCGCCGAGGCGGCCGACCGCAGCCGTGCACCGTCCCCTGCGGGACCGGCCCGACACCCGGCAATGGTGTGGGCGCTGGCCGCCTTCGGGCTCATCAACGGCATCGGCGTGCAGGCGACGAATGTGTACATGCCCCTGTTCGCCGTGCGGGAGATGGGCTTCTCCCTCGTCCTCGGCGGCGCTACCGCGGCTCTGGCCGGAGTCATCGGCGTCATCGCCCGCGTCACCTGGGCCAGACGCATGGCCAAGGGCGCCTCGGGGGCGCATCTTCTGCTCGTCCTCGCCCTCATCGCCCTGGCCGGAGCGATCCTCTTCTTCACCGCCGACGCCGCCGGCTCGCCGTTGCTGGTGTGGCTGGCCGTGGCCTTCCACGGCATCTCCGCACTCGGGGTCTCCGTGGTGCTCATGGCCGCGCTCATGCGCGTCATCCCCGCGGGCTCGATGGCTTCGGCCAGCGGCATGGTCACGGCCGGAATGTTCTTCGGCTTCGCCATCGGCCCGCTGGGAATGGGCGTGGTCGTCGGTTCGCCGGGCGGGTTCCCGCTCGGCTGGGTCGCCGTCGGAGCGTCCTATCTGCTGTGCGTGCTGCTCGCCCTCGTGCTCATCCGCGCGGCGCGCACGACACACTGAACCGAGGGTGCATCCCAGGGCCGAGCACAGGTAGTCAGCGACCCTGCCAGACAGGACCGCGCTTCTCTGCGAAGGCCAGCGAACCTTCGCAGAAATCGGCCGAGCTCAGCATCGTCTGGTAGCCCTCGAGCTGGCCCGAGCGCATGAGAGCGAAGCCCTCCTCGACGTCGAGCGTCTGGGTGGCCAAGACCACTTCCTTGATCGCCCGCAGTGCCAGAGGCGCCCCGCAACTGATTTCCTCGGCGAGTTCGAGTGCGCTGCTGACGACCTCGGAAGGCTCGACGGTCCGGTTCGTCAAGCCCCACCGTTCGGCTTCTGCCGCGCCCATCCGGCGTCCGGTCATGAGCATCTCCAGAGCCACTGCCGTGGGCAGGAGTTTGGGCAGGCGCAGCACCCCGCCGGAGTCGGCGATCATGCCCAGCCGCACTTCGGTCAGCGCGAACTCGGCTGCCGAGGACGCAACGATGAGGTCGGCGGCCAGGGCGAGTTCGAAGCCACCGCCCAAGGCCAAGCCGTTGACGGCGGCGATGATCGGCTTCGTCCGGGTGAAGTACTCGGTGAGTCCGGCGAAGCCGCCGGGGCCGTGATCGGCATCGACTGCTTCACCCCCGGCCGCGGCCTTGAGGTCCCAGCCGGCGCTGAAGAAGCGCGTGCCACGGCCGGTGAGCACCGCCACCCGCAGCTGAGGGTCGGCCTCGAACTTCGAGAACGCCGCGTAGAGGGCCTTGCTGGTTGCGACGTCCACGGCGTTGGCCTTCGGCCGGTCGAGGGTGATCAGAGCCGTCGTGCCGATGGTCTCGACAGTGGTTGGGGCCTGTCGAAGGATGAGCGGATTGACCTCGAGCTCGGAGACCGTGCTGTCGGCCAGGGCCCAGTTGACGATCACGCTGATCGCCTCGACAGCGGCATCGACATCGGCGCGTGGTCGGCCGCGGGCCCCGTCGAGCACTGGCCACAGCTTGAGGGAGTGCAGGGCCGTGCGGATCCCCTCGGGGCGGACCGGCAGCAGAAGGGTCACGAAGTCGCGGATGACTTCGATGAAGGTGCCGCCGACTCCCAGCCTGATACCGTGCGGTGGATCGGGCGCAGGGTCTCGCTGCATGCGACCTCGGCAGGCAAGGCGATGCTGGCGTGGCTTCCCGAGAGTGATACGCGCGCCGTTCTTGCCGCGCCGCTCACCGGTCACACCGAGTCCACGCACACGCGTACTGAGGAACTGGAAGCCGAGCTCGCTGATATCCGAACTGCAGGCTACAGCGTCGCCGCCGGAGAGCTGGAGCATGGCGTGCACGGTGTCTCGGCTGCGATCCGGGCAAAGCAGCACAGCCCCATCGGGGTCATCAGCATCTGGGGACCGCAGGAGAGGATCCCCGACGAGAGATTCGCAGAACTCGGTGCGCTCGTCGCCGCAGCGGCCCGCCAAGCCGTCGGGAGACCGGGCGACTGAGAACGGGGCGCCCTGCGTTTCAGCGGGACGAGACTCTGAGAAGATCCTTGACCGGTCCTGTCGGCACCCTCTGACCGAACCTGTCCAGGCGCCTCCTCAGGACTCTTCGGGATCCTCGACGACGCGGTCCGTGGCCAGCAGTGTCCGATCGCCGGCCTGCAGCGTGCCCAGCCCCTCTTCGGTGAACGCCACCGGAACCGCGACCACACCCGAGCCTTCGGCCGGATAGCCGCGGGCAAGACTGCCCGTCGTGGCGTTGTGGACCCGCAGTGTGCCTTCTTCGCGCAGATAGATCAGGCCCCCGACGGCTGCCTCGAGCTCGACGGTCTTCGGCACAGAGACCGGCAGTTCGTTCTTACCTGTGTCATCGATGACCGTCAGCCCCTGCGCTCCGAGGGTGACGATGGCCCCGGTGTTCGCGTCTGCAGCCACCCCGCGGGCATCGTCATCGAGCAGTTCACCGGTCTTCCGGTCGAGCACCGGCCCGACACCGTCGCCGGCGTCGAGGTGGATGACTGTCTCACCCGGGGCTGCCCCGGGCGCGGCACGCAGCTCATCGGCGTTCCAGCCGTTGTCCGGAAGTGACAGCTCCCAGGACTCCTCACCGGTGGCGCGCAGCTTCTCACCGTCGATGCTCAGTATCGTTCCCCGATATTCGCCGAGGTGGCGCACATCCGTGGATCCGTCCTGCACCGCCTCGCCGGTGGCCGGGTCGAGGGCGAGAGCGTCAGTGGGTGCGGCATCCTCGGCGGCGAAGACCGTGCCGGGCCCGCGCATCGGGCCGGGCACGTCCACGGGCCCCCATTTCTGCTTGCCGGTCTCGAGATCGAAGGCGCTGGCGGTGACATCCTCGTCACAGTCCGTCGACGAGTCGGAATCAGTGAGCACGGCCAGGGGATCGCCGTCGCCATCGACGCTGACGGTGAAGCCGGTGCACCCGCTCGGGCGCTTCGCCTGCCACAGCATCGAGCCGTGGACGTCGACGGCGGAGAACTCGAGGTTCTCGTCGCCGGTGCTCGCGGAGAGGAAGACCTCACCGTGGTGGGCCGGCGGCAGGTCCCACCCGGGCTCGACGAGTTCGAGGGGTTCGATGATGAGCGGCAGCTGCAGATCGGAGGCGTCGACGGCATCGAGATCGGTCGTGACCTGCTCCGGTGCCCGGTCGAAGTCGTCGGGGGCCGAGGAACAGCCCGCGAGGGCGAAAACACCGATGAGCGGTCCGGCGAGGGCGAAGAGGAGTCTGCGGCTGCGCATGGTTCAGTGCTTCGCCCCCGGTGACTGAGACGGCTTCGCTGACGCCTCGGCTGAGGCGTCCGAGTCATTCTGGTCGGCGGCCGCACCGTCCTTGTCCGAGGACGCTTCGCGCTGATCCGCGGCAGCGGCGCGTCGGGCGCGCCGACGCTCGTGGCGGAACCACAGGATGATCGCGAGGACCGCCAGCACGCAGACGACGATGATGTCTGTCGTGGTCGAGGACCAGGAGCTCACCCATTCCTGAGCATGGGCCAACGTGGTCGTCGGCACCAGCGACGGTGCCGAGACCAAGCCGTTCGTCGCCCAGAACACAATGCCGATGACGATCATCAGGATCCCGGTGACCATCGAGACGACCGGGATCCTGCGGCCGAAGAGCGTCACCGAACCCCCGCGGAGCATCGAACGCGTCCGGGTGCCCACGCGGGTCCACAGGGCCGCGATGATGAACAGCGGCACGACCATCCCGGCTCCGTAGACGGCGAGCATCATGCCGCCGAGGACGAGACTGCCCTTGGTCGCGGCCAGGGTGAGCACCGCGCCGAGGATGGGACCGGCGCAGACGCCGGCGATCCCGCTCGTGGCGCCGAGGAGGAAGGTCTTCGTCCAGCCCGTCGCCTGCGCGGAGCGCTGCCGGGCGGCATCGGCTCCCGGCAGCACCTTCGCCGGATCGAATCCGAATCCGAAGAACTGGACGATGCCCAAGACGATGAGGATCACCGAGGCGACGAGGACGATCGCGCCGCGATGGGAGGTGAACAGTGCCCCGAGCGTGCCGGCGCCGATGCCCAAGGGGATGAGGACGAGCAGCATGCCCACGTAGAAGATGAGGCCGTGGAGCACCAGCCGAGACCCCGCCCCGACGGTGGATCCGAAGAACGCCGGCAGCAGGAGTGCGGCGCAGGGGCTGAGCAGAGCGAGGATTCCGCCGATGAAGGCGCTGATCAGGCTGATGTCCATCAGTGCTGTCCTTTCTTTGCCGATTCAACGGCATCGACGAAGACGTTCGTGGGCTGAGCCCCGACATAGGGTTGGCCGTCGAGGATGAAGGTCGGCGTGGAGAACGCGCCGAGGTCGGTGCCCATCTCGGCGTTGTCCTGCACGGCCTGCGCTGTCTCCTCGGAGTTCATGTCCGTGGAGAATCGGGAGGTGTCGAGTCCGATGTCGTCGGCTACCTCGGTGAGCGCTTCGGGGGTGAGCTCATCGGGTGAGCGCGGCTTGCCGTCGGCGAACAGCGCTTCGTGGAACTCCCAATGCTTGTTCTGCAGGGCCGCGGCGTAGGCGGCCTTCGCGGCCTGTTCGGACGCGGAGCCGAACACATTGACTTCTCGCCACTCGATGCGCAGATCGCCGGAGTCGACGTAGTCGAGCATCGTCGGCAGCGTGTCCTGCGACCAGGAGGCGCAGTACGGACACTGATAGTCGGAGAAGGCGACGAGTTTGACCGGTGCATCGACAGGGCCATCGGACATCGGATCGGATTCGTCAGCGGATTCGTCCTCGCCGAGGTCGGACTGTTCAGGGTCGGCGACTTCCGTGACGACGGCTTCCGGAGCAGGGCCGGCGTTGTCCGCCGTGGGCGATGTCCCGTCGTCCTCGCCCCGGTCGATGACGAGGATCATGAGCACGAGCGCAGCGGCTGAGGCGACCACCGCGGCGGGGATCCACCAGCGGTACTGCGTGCGCGGCGCCGCATGTTTGGCCATGCCCTCACTCCTTGGTTACTAAGATGCTTAGTAAACTATAGATCATCGGTCTTCCGGGTCGAAAATTCCGCTGCCGCGATCACTGCTTCTTCGGCGACAGCAGGGGGCTGTCGGGATCGCCGAAGAGGCGGGCGCCGGTTTCGGCGATATGGTGCGCAGCGCCGAAACGTCGGGTGGCCGGATCGTCCTCGGCCCCATCGATGGTCTGGCCGTCACTTGCCGATCTCGTCTCGGTTCCGTTCGGACCGTTCCCGGCCCCGGCTGCAGTGACGATCCGACCGTCGCCGACGGCCGAGAGCTCGGCGTCGTCGGCCAGCGGTGCGTCCCAGCGCTTCGTGCCGTCGAGGTCGAAGCCGTGCAGCTGCGCATCGGCCGTGATGAGGGTGTGGCTGCCCGCATCGTAGCCGGCGCTGTCGATGTTGCTGGCGACAGCGGCGCCAGAGCGCAGGTCGATCAGGGTGCGCTGCCGGTCGCCGGCGCTGCCGAGGAGTGCGTGGGATCCGCCGATCGCTTCCCATGGCGTCTCGCGGGCCTCGCCGGCTGAGACCCCCAGGTCCGCGGCGTCGCGGATCCACAGGCGGTGGCCCCCGAGGTCCTGGCCGATGAGCATCTCACCGTCGGCGAGGATGAGATGACTGCCCAGCAGCGTGATCACCCGGGGTGAGTCCTCGGCCTCGGCAGCCAGCCTCTTCCCTGTGGCGGGATCGAGGGCCACGCGGGGGCCGCCCTTGCCGATGAAGTCCTGCGGTGCGCCGGCGAAAACGAGCCCGCTGCCGAGCAGGGGCCCGGGCGCCTCGACGGGGCCCCAGAGCTTTCTGCCCGTGTGGAGGTCGAAGCCTGAGGCCGTCGTCGCCAGTGAGCTGTTCGATCCAGACTGCTGGTCCATGAGGACGGCCACGGGGCCGGCCTCTGATTCGCTGACGAAGAAGCCGGAGCAGACTCGCGGCCGCAGCGCCGTCCAGAGGATCGTCCCCGCGGAATCGACGGCGCGGAACTCGAGGTCCGAGTCCTTCTCGTGCAGCGACAGGAACACGCCGTCGGCCTCCTGTGCCGCCATGACCCAGCCGGGGTCGACGACGCCCGTCTCGCTGTCTCCGGCGCGGGCGGTGCCGGGGTCGTCCGGCTCGGCCGGATCGAGTGTCTCGGCCGGCGAGTGAACCGGCCTGGGGTCGGTCGATGCGCTGTTCTCATCGAGACCCGTGCAGGCCGTCAGTGAGGCCAGGGTGAGCAGGCAGGCGGGCAGGATCATCGCGCGGGCTGCGGGGCGGGTCATGATTCAGTCCTCGGCCCGGGCGAGCGCCTCATCGACCGCGTCGATGAATTCCTGAGTGGGCTGGGCGCCGAGCAGCGGTTTGCCTCCGATGACGAAGGCTGGGGTGCTCGAGACGCCGATCGACTGCCCTTCCTCGGAGACGGCTTCGAACTCCTCGTGGGCCTGAGTCGAATTCATGTCGCGCTTGAACTGCAGAGGATCGAGTCCGAGCTCCTCGCCGAGGCTGACGAGTGAGTCATCGTCGAGCTGGGATTTCGGGCGGTGCTCGCCGCCTTCGAATAGGGCGTTGTGGTAGTCCCAGTACTCATCCTGCATGCCTGCGGCGAAGACGGCACGAGCGGCCCGCTCGGACTCCTCGCCGAAGACCGCGAGGTCGCGCATTTCGATCCGGAGGTCACCGGAGTCGACATAGTCCAGCATCGCCGGCAGGGTGTCCTCGTTCCATGTTGCACAGTAGGGGCACTGGTAGTCCGAGTACATGACGAGAGTGGCCGGGGCATCGACGTCGCCGACCGCGTTCGTCTCTTCGGAATCCCTGTGCTCGACGAAGGACAGATCGACGTCCTCCTCGGCGGAATCGTTCTGCGAACTCGTACTCTGCCCCTGGGTATCGGCATCGGAGCCTCCCTGGTTGACGATGACGATGCCGATGACGACAGTGGCGAGGATGATGACGGTCAGAGGGACGAGCCAGAACATGGGGCCGCGTTCGGTGCGGGGCACAAAAGCCTCCTGTGGGTGTGGGCGTCGGGGCATGATCGAGTCGACCAATTTACTATGGGCCATAGTATACTAATGTGCATAGTAGACTCATGTCGTCACCATGTCAGAGAGGGGATCTCATGTTTGTCGACGCGCTCAGAGACGCCTACCGGGGCCTCCTGCTCTGGGACCGCAGGCGCATCGGTGTGGCCGCGGCCGCGGCCGCGGGGTCCGCTGTGATCATCGGGTTCGCGACGGTGCTCATCCCCAATGCCCTCTTCGCCCGCGACATCCCGCCCGTGTGGTGGGACTACCCGGTGTGGATCCTCACGTCGCTGCTGCTCGGAATGCTCATCGCCAGCTATGTGCGCAGCCCGGGGCCCGCATCCGAGGGGCGGTCGAGCGGCCCGGACTCCGCCCCCGAGGTAGGGGCACGCGGTCCGGAGGTCGCTTCCGAGGGGCGGTCGGGTGTCCTCGGCGGCGTGGGCGGAATGCTCGGATGGTTCGCCGTCGGATGCCCGGTGTGCAACAAGATCGCGCTGCTGGCCCTGGGCTACACTGGCGCCTTGACCTACTTCGCACCGCTCCAGCCACTCCTGGCCGCAGTCTCGGTCATCCTCCTGCTGGCAGCCGTGATCATCCGCCTCAAGGGCCAGTACTCGTGTCCGCTTCCCACGCCCGAACGGAGCACCCGCTCATGACTGACACCGACGACCGGGGCGCGAGCTCCTCGCCGATTCGCCTCGGCGCCCTCGAGAAGCAGGTGATGGGACTGCTGTGGGACCACGAACCGCTCACGGTTCGGCAGATCATCGAGCTCTCGGAGGCCGAGCCCGCCTACACCACCATCGCGACCGTGCTGACCAACCTCGAACGCAAGGGACTCGTCAGCCGCGAGCGTCGCGGCCGCTCGGTTCTCCACGCTCCGGTCGTCAGTCGTGAGCAGCACACTGCGCGGACGATGCAGGCGGCCCTGGTCGACGGCGGAGACCGAGCGGCCTCGATCCTTCACTTCGTCGAAGGCATCGATGCCGCCGACATCCGCTTGCTGCGTGACTACCTCGAGGCGAAGGATGTCGCCGAATGAGCATGCTGATCAGCGGTGCGTGCGTCGCCGCTCTCGCCTTCGTCCTTGCCTGGGCCGGCCCTGCTCTCGTCCGCGCGGCCGCGCCGGTGCTCATGCGCGTGCCGCGCGTGGCGGTGTTCGCCCTCCTGTCCCTGCCGCTGCTGTCCTGGGCCGTGGTGTCCGCGCTCAGCCTCATGGCGGCATGGCTGCTCAAGGGCCCCGATGTGCTGCCGATGCCCATCGGCGACGTGTGCCAGCGCTGCCTCATCGCGGCGAACCCCTTCGGCGGTGCGCAGATCGACACGCTCGTCCCCGTGGTCCTCTTCCTCCTCCTGCCTCTGGTCGTCTCCCTCGGATTCCTCATCCGTGGTGGTCTTCTGGCCAGGCGGCGGCATCGAGAGAACGCTGAGACGGCGCGTCTCCTCGGCCGCGAGGCCGTGGACGTCGAGGTGGCCGGACGGATCGTCAAGACCGTGGCCGGTCCTCGTCTTCTGGCGTTCTCCCTGCCCCGCAGGTACGGGGGAGTGGTGCTGTCGGAAGATCTGTGTTCGGCTCTGGAGCCCGGTGAGCTGATGGCGGTGGTCGAACATGAGAGAGCCCATGTCGACCAAGGCCACCATGCCGTCATGGCTGTTGTGGAGGCGTTCGTGCGGCCGCTGCGGTTCATCCCGCTCTTCGCCGAGGTCGCCGCCTCGGTCCCTCTCTACCTCGAGATCGCGGCCGACGACCGTGCACGGAAAGTCGCAGGGACACCCGCGCTTGCCAGTGCTCTTCTCAAGATCGGACACCAGGTGGGGGAGAGCGGCCACCTCGGCGGCTCATATGCGCTGAATATCGCCGGACCCGACCGGGTCCGGCAGCTCGTCGCGCCCGTCAGGGTGTCCCCGGGGCTGTTGCCGACTGCGGCTCTGAGCAGTGCTCTGGCCGCCTTCTGCGTCCTGTTCTCCTCGGTCATCGCCACCTACGTCGGGGTCCTGCTCACTGGCTGCACCCTGCCCTGAAGGCAGTCCTGGGGCGAGGGCAAGCCGGATTCTGTCTTCCGTCCGTACTCTCACAGGCGCAGCTCGTGTCCGACGCTGCGGGCATATCCTTCCTTGACGAGGTCGAGGTGGGTCCACGAATCCAGGTAAGCGACCTCCGGCAGGGTTCGCAGAGACTCAACAGTCGCGAGCACTTCGCTCGAGACCTGGCCATGGACGGTGGCGATGAAGTCGAAGCTGCCGTGGGTGCGGGCGGCGAAGTGGATAGCTGGTGTGGCAAGAATCAGCTCTCGGACTGCGTTGACGTCCCCGCGGGCGGAGATCCCGAGACCGATGGAGAACCGGCTGCGCGAGATGCCGCCGGGCTGGATAGCTGAGATGCGGATGACACCTGCATCGAGAGGTTTCGTCACCCGCTCTCTGGCCGACGCGAAATCGGAATTCGCCCGCAGGGTCGACGCTGAGCCGATGCCGCCCCTCTTGGCGGAGGACTTCGAGGCGCCCATCGATCTGCCCTGGCCCGATTACACGTGGAATGGTGCTCGGGGCTGGTGAGACGACGTTCAGTAACACATAATAGAACTTATGTCCGAATACGAGGTGCCGGCATGGATTGTGCGTTACCAGAACTTCAAGACGCTGTGCTCATATGTCTGCGGCGAGTACATCCGCTTCTACCTCACCACCGGATGCGACCAGATCAGCTACACGCATTCGCAGATCACCGAGGGACTGCCGACCTATTCGTGCCGTCTCGAAGCCGTCGACGAGGCGGTCCTCCTGCTGCCGCTCGACGACTGGCTCGAACGCATGGATGAGGTCCAGTCCGTGGTGCGAACCTGGCTGGGAGAGCACTCGGATCTGCGCGGGTGCCGACCGGAGAAGTCCCACTATCAGGGCGACCCGTACTGGTTCCGTCGGTGGCAGGACGCCAACCCCTGGTGATGAGCGGTCGGGTCATACACCCGTTTCCTCACCGGCGCCGGGATCGGCGGCGAATACGCGGCCGTGAATTCGGCAATCGACGAACTCATCCCGGCCCGCGTGCGTGGACGTATCGACCTCATCATCAACGGTTCCTGTTGGGCAGAAGGACGGAGCCGAGCGCATCGTCGGCGACATCGAAGACGGCGTCGAGGTGGAGACCTCCCAGGCCCTGCCGGCACCGGAGAAGACCATCACCGTGCGACAGCGGAAGACGATCTCCTTCGTCGAGATCATGAAGGTCGCGTTCACGATCTACCCCAAACGGTCGATCCTCTGCCTCATCCTCTTTGTCGGACAGGCGTTCCTCTGCAACGGAATCACCTTCAACCTCGTCACGCTCTTCCACGGGTTTTACGGTGTGGCAATGGCCAACGTGCCGATCTTCATCTACCTGTGGTCGCTGAGCGATTTCGCCGGCCCCGTCACACTTGACCGGCATCTATGCGCCGTGGCCCTCGGCGTCCTCAGGTGATGTTCCGACCGGGGTCTCTGCCAACGAGGTCAACGGGATCATCGATTTCGTCCACCGCATGGAACCTGTCGGCGAGGTGGAACTCTACCGCGCGATCGGGGCTCGCCGATGGGGGCGGGACGCTTCCGTGCGGCCGTGCGCGAAGCGATCAGGCAGGGAGCTGTCTGGCACAATCGACGCGGCAGGCTCGAGCGCCGAGGTGACGAGACATAGGCCGGGCTCGGGCTCAACGGGTGATCGGAGACTCAGCTCGCGCGCATCAGCCCGATTCTCGTGCTCTGCGTGCCGAGGCGACGTCGTCGACGATGACGACGATGTGGCGCAGGCTCGTGATGAGTGAGCCGTAGAACGGCCAGGCGATCTGCGGAAGCGTCAGATCCTTCGAGCTATCGGTCGGCAGCTGCTCGAGGCGGTCGAAGATCGGTTGGACCTCGGCATCGGGATCGGCGATGGACCGTCCGGCATCGGCGGCGGCCCGTCGGCCCAGTCTGCTGGAACGCAGCGCTGTGGGGGGATTGATGCGTCGGCTCTCGCGGGCGAATCGCACGGTCTGCCATGCGGATTCGAGCTCCTGGGTCATGGCTTCTGTGCGTTCGAACCACTGCTGGGCAGCATCTGCGTCCCATGCGCGATGGAACTGGTCCGGCATGTCGATGAGCACGTCTCCCATCTGCCGGTTCACGCTGTCGATGTAGCGTGCCGCCTGCCGATCCTGCAGGAGCGGGACCACGAGGAGATTGACCACGAGGCCGACGGCCACACCGAGACCGAGTTCGAGCAATCGGTTGCCGAGCAGCGGCTGCTGAGAATCGAATCCGGAACCGAGGACGAAGATCGTCGTCTGCACACCTCGCGACAACGACCTGTAGACGGTGGCATGGACTGTCAGCAGCGCGGTCCACGGCGCAAGGAAAGCCATCTGGCTGTCCAGGACGGAGTCCGAGAGCCACCACGCCGCGGTCGCGGCGATCACACCCTTGGCGAACTGCAGCAGGTCGGTGGCGAATTCCGGCCAGAATAGTTCAGCTCCGGCAGAGGCGTAAGAGGGTGTGGCCGTCGCGTGTCGGGTCGACGGCTGCCTCGTCGGACTCGGGGGAGTGAGCAGCATCTTCACCTGATGGAGGTTGACGGGGTGGAGGCGATAGAGTGAACGAGTGTCTCCTGTGAGAAATTCGGCCCTCCGCCATGTCAGCGGACTGCAGCGAATCATCCCCTGGGCGATTGCCGGCGTGGCCAGCGCGGTGCCGGCGACCGTCGTTGCTTCGATGGCCGTCGATCTCATCCAGCAACGAGGACGGAAGTCGCGCATCGCTCCGCGACCGGGAACCTTCAGCTCGACGGTCGAACAGTCCGAACTCAACATCTACACTGACGGTTCCACCCTCTACGATGACATGCTCGATGCGATCGGCTCCGCCCGAGAGTCGATCCTCATGGAGACATTCATCTGGAAGAACGACGAGGTGGGGCAGAGGTTCATCGACGCGTTCAACGCCGCCTCCGCACGCGGGGTGGAAGTCCACCTCATCTACGACGGCTTCGCGAACCTGTCGGTCCCGAGTTCGTTCTACCATCAGCTCTCCGAATCCATTCATGTACTGCGCCTGCCGACGGTGGCACGGCGGTTCTGGCGCGGACCGATGCGCCACTCGGGATTCAACCATTCGAAGATCCTCGTCATCGACGATGATGTGGCATTCGTCGGCGGATTCAACATCGGAGCTCTCTACGCCCGTCACTGGCGTGACACCCACCTGCGATCGGTCGGTCCCGGGGCCTGGGGTCTGCGGCAGACGATCACGCAGGTCTGGAACGAATTCCACGACGCGGACGAACAGATCCCCTGGGTTCCTCCTGCGGCCTGGGAATCGAAGCTTCGGGTCTCGGCGAATCTTCCGATCCACCTCGTCTATCCGATTCGGAACATGTACCTCAACGCCTTCGCCCGGGCCCGGACGCGGATCTGGCTGACAACTCCGTACTTCATCCCCGACCAGCAGCTGTTGGCTGCCCTCATCGAAGCCGCCGGTCGGGGAGTGGACGTACGGGTGATGGTTCCGCAGGAGTCCAACCACATCCTCGGTGACTGGCTCTCACGAGGGTTCTTCGAGCAGATGATCAACTCCGAGGTCACGGTCCTGCTCTACACCGCGAGCATGATCCATTCGAAGGTCGCCACCGTCGACGGCGAATGGTCGACGGTGGGTACGGCCAACATCGACCGACTGTCGCTGACCTTCAACTACGAGACCAATGTCGAAGTCATCGACAGCGCATTCGCCGCTGAAATGGAGAAGGTGTTCGAAAGCGACTCCGCACACTGTGTCGAACTCGGCTCCGAGTGGCTCAACCGCCACCGGCTGACCAAGCTCGCCGAACGTGTGCTCGTGCCGATGCGCCCCTGGCTGTGATGCGGGCTCATCCGTTCCCCTGATCCTGGTCTTCGGCAGGTTCAGCCTGTGCGCTTCTTCGTCTGCTTCTGCGAACGGATGCTGTGCACGGATTTGCACAGCGCTTCCATCAGGTCGATGACGTCGCCGGACGGCGCTTCATCCTCCTCGTCCTCGGGGAAGGCCTCCTCGAGGTCGAGCGTCTCACCCTGGTCAGAGATCTGGGCGCGGGAATTGACACCCTTGAAATCGACGTCACGGATCTCATCGGCCCAGCGCAGCGTCAGGAGCATGAGCAGCTTTCCGCACACCCGCAGGATCGCCAGTCGGGTCCGGGTGCGCAGTGTGATCTTGACGATCGCTGTCCGGTCCGTGTCCTCGAGCGTTTTGCGCAGGAGCAGATAGGCCTTGGGCGTCTTCGATGTCGGTTCGAGGAAGTACGACTGCTCCAACATGATCGGGTCGATCTGATCACTGGGGACGAACTGCAGCACGTCGAGGTCGTCGCTGTCATCGGCGGGCAGCGCCTCGAAATCCTCGTCCGTGAGGATGACGCGATGATCGCCGTCATCGTAGGCCTTGACGAAGTTCTCGTAGTCGGTGACCTTGCCGCACTCCTGACAGCGGAGCTGATTGCGGATGCGTCCGCCATCCTTTTCATGCACCTGGTGCATCCGCACATCGTGGCTTTCGGTCGCCGATTACAGCTTCACCGGCATATTGACGGGGCCGAACGCAATCGACCCGGCCCAAATCGCTCTCATCCCTCCATTGAAACGCAGGCCCCGAAGCTTGGCCAGCCCCTGTCGCCCGGGGACTTCTACGAGGAGAAGGCCTCGGCTGCTGCCTGGCAATGGATGGAACACAGCATTGCAGGTGTGATCACATGGTCGCCTTCTCCTCGCCGACACCGTTGTCGTTGAACCCGATGAGCTCATAGCCCATCTCGGCGAGCTCCTCGTCTTCGGAGCCCGGGGGCGTGTCACCATTGATGGGCCGCCCGGCTGTCTCATTGAAGAAGTGGATGCCGATGAGACCGATGATACCGGCCGCGACCAGGTAGAAGGCTGGGAAAAGGTCGAATCCCGTCTGCTTGATGACGAAGGTGTTCACCGCCGCCGTCGTGCCGCCGAAGATCGCCGTCGAGATGTTGTAGCCGATGGCGAATCCGGAGAAGCGCACCTGCGTGGGGAAGATCGCCGGCAGTGTCGCGGAGACGCAGGATTGGAGCATCACCTGGAGCAGGGCGATGATGCCCAACCCGAGGATCTGCCAGCCGGGGCCCTCAGCGTGCATGAGCATGAAGGCGGGAACGGAGAGGAGGATGAAACCGATCGCCGAGGTGTACAGCACCGGTTTGCGGCCGATGGAGTCCGTCAGCCGCCCCAGCGGGGTGATGACGACCATCATCGCCGCGAGCAGGCCGATGAGCATGAAGTTGCTCTCGACCTCCGAATGCCCCAGCGTATCGGCCAGATAGGTCGGCATATAGGTCAGCACCATGTACTGGCCGATGTTGAGCAGGACGACGAACGCCATGAGCATCGTGATCTGCTTCGAATATCCGCGGAACAGATCCCGGAAGGGCTTCCTCGTCGTCTTCTGCCGCGACGTCGCCTCGGAGAAGGCCTCGGGCTCATCGAGTTTCATCCGCAGCCACAGAGCGATTGCGCCCAGCGGCAGGGTGAGCAGGAAGGGCAGACGCCACCAGCCGGCGTCCATGCCGTCGCTGCCGACGAGGACGAGGAGGATGGTGCAGACCAGAGCCGCCGAGGCGGTCCCGGCCACGGTGCCGAGTTCGAGGAAGGAACCGCAGAAGCCACGTCTTCTATCCGGTGACGATTCCGCCATGTAGACCGCGGCACCGCCGTACTCCCCGCCGGTGGAGAAGCCCTGGACCATCCGGCACAGGAGCAGCAGGATCGGGGCGAAGGCGCCCAGAGTGGCATAGGTGGGCAGGATGCCGATCAGTGTGGTCGGGATCGTCATCATGATGATGGTCAGGACCATGACGTGCTGGCGCCCGATCTTGTCGCCCAAGGGGCCGAGGACGAAACCGCCGAGCGGCCGGAAGACGAAGGAGAGGGCGAGGAAGGCGAAGGTGAGGGCCACGCCCCATTCTCCGGGGAAGAACGCATTGGCGATGTAGACCGAGACATAGGAGTAGACGCCGTAGTCGAACCATTCGACGGCGTTGCCCAGCGCCGAGCCTCCGATGGCGCGCTTGAGTGTGCGCTTGTCCTCCGGCGGCATCTTGCTCATGTCGATGCCGTCCGGCGTGGGGATCTTCTCGTCCGATGAGGATTCGCTCATGATTCTCAACCTCCCGACTGTCTGCGGGTGTGATCGAGCGGTGGTCTCACACCCGTTTCCGTGTCGCTCAACTGAGCCGGACCAACTCGGCCCGGATGCCTGCCCGAGGCAGGGTGGGCGCTTGCGCTCGGGACATTACCACGTCCGGGCAGCGTTGTGGTGCCCCCTCGTGCGCTGCGCCGAAGTCGAGTACCCTGCAGTCCACAGGAGGTGCCCATGCCACGTCAGGAGCAGAAGGTCACCGTCGACGGCCATCGGCTGACGCTGACCAACCTCGACAAGACCCTCTACCCGGAGACGGGGACGACCAAGGGCGAAGTCCTCGACTACTTCGCCAGGGTCGCCGAGCCGTTCATCCGTCATGCTCGGGATCGCATCGCTACGCGCAAACGCTGGGTCGACGGCGTCGGCACGGCCGAGGAGCCGGGACAGGTGTTCTTCGAGAAGGATCTGCCCGACTCCGCCCCGTCGTGGATCCCCTCGCGCGCGATCCGCCATTCCACCGGATCCAAGCGGTACCCGCTGGTCAACGACCTGGCGACGCTGACGTATCTGGCCCAAATGGCTTCACTCGAGATCCATGTGCCGCAGTGGACGGTGCGAAGCGGGGCGAAGGATCCCGGCACCATCTCCTCGGACAGCAGGCACCCCGATCGGATGGTCTTCGACCTCGACCCCGGACCGGGACGGGGCTTGGCCGACTGTGTCGAAGTCGCCCAGCTCGTCCGCGAGCTGCTCGACGGAATGGGCCTCGACGTATTCCCCGTCACCAGCGGCTCGAAAGGTGTCCACCTCTACGCTCCGCTGGACGAGACCGCGACGTCCCAGGAGATCTCCGATGTCGCCCACGAACTTGCCCGCAGCCTGGAAGCCGACCACAAGGACCTCATCGTCTCGGCGATGAAGAAGACCCTGCGGCAGAACAGAGTGCTCATCGACTGGTCGCAGAACTCGGCGGCGAAGACCACCGTCGCCCCCTACTCCCTGCGCGGTCGACTCGCTCCGACGGTCGCCGCGCCCCGCACCTGGCCCGAATTCGATGATCCGACGACTGTCGAACAGCTGCGTTTCGAAGAGGTCCTCGACCGTCTCGACAACGACGGAGACCTGCTCGAGCCCCTCACCGAGGCGACCGGCGGCAGTGTCGAAGCACCGCAGGAACCCGAGCGCGATCGATTGGAGATCTATCGGAGCAAACGGGATCCGAAGCACACGAGCGAACCTATCCCCGACAGGCACGGTACGAGCGGACGCGACCTCAGCTTCGTCATCCAGGAACACCATGCCAGCAGCCTGCACTGGGACTTCCGGCTCGAACACGAAGGGGTGCTCGTCTCCTGGGCGCTGCCGAAGGGCCCGCCGACCGATCCGAAGCACAACCGTCTGGCCGTGCAGACCGAGGACCATCCGCTCGAGTACGCCGACTTCGAAGGACGGATCCCCAAGGGCCAATACGGCGCCGGCGAGGTCTCGATCTGGGACGCCGGGACCTGTGAGGTCGAGAAGTGGGAGGACGGGCATGAGATCATCGCCGTCCTCCACGGCCGGAAGGACGGCGGGCTCGGGGGAGTGCGCCGCTTCGCCCTGTTCAACACCGGTGAGCATGGTCCGAACAAGGACCCCGAAAAAAACTGGATGATCCACCTCATCACCGGGAGAGAGTCGAAGTCCGACCAGACTTCGAAGTCTGCGACCGGCCAGGACGGAGGGCCGCGAGCATCGGACATCCAGCCGATGCTCGCTCGCATCGGAGACCTCGGCTCGGTACGACGAGAAGCCGAGGACTGGGCGTTCGAAATGAAATGGGACGGGATCCGTGCCCTCGCGACGGTGAGAGCAGCCAGCGGAGACTCTCCCGGAGGAGTCGTCCTCACCAGCCGCAACGGGAAGGACATGACTCAGACCTATCCCGAATTGGCGGAACTGGCGGACTGCGTCGACTCCGACTGCGTCCTCGACGGAGAGATCGTCGCCCTCGGGCCCGGCAGCCGCCCCGACTTCGGGCGTCTCCAGCGGCGCATGGGGCTGAGCCGCACGGCCGACGTCGAGCGCGAGCGTCGGAGGACGCCCGTGCACCTCATGGTCTTCGACGTGCTCGAGGCAGGAGAGGACTCCCTCCTGCGCGTGCCCTATGTCGATCGGCGGCAGCGGCTGGGGGGGCCACGTGTCCGAGGGCGAGAGCATCCATGTCCCGGAAGCCTTCGAGGGAAGCATTGACGAAGCGATGGAGTCCAGCAAGCAGCTCGGACTCGAAGGCGTCATGGCCAAGCGGAGAGACAGCGTCTACCTCTCGGGTCGACGCACGCAGACGTGGGTGAAGCTCAAGCACTCCATGACCCGAGACGTGATCATCGTGGGCTGGCGCACCGGCACCGGAGAGCGCTCGCCGACCTTCGCCTCCCTCCTGCTGGCAGCCTATGACGGAAACGATCTCGTCTATCTGGGCCGCGTCGGCTCCGGCTTCGACGAACACGGGCTGCGCTCGCTGCGCCGCAGCCTCGACCGGTTGTCACGGAAGACACCGCCGCTCGAGGTTCCGGACGCCGAATCACGTGATGCTCACTGGGTCCGGCCCGCCTTGGTCGGTGAAGTCCGCTACGCAGGAGAGACCGATGCAGGACGGTTGCGCCACCCCATCTGGCGGGGCCTGCGCGATGACGTCGACCCGGGTGACGTCCGTATCTGAACGGGGATCGCTGCCGACTCTGCGCCCCCTTACATGAACGGGGGAACTGCGTTAGTGTCAGTGGCACCATGACCTCGACACCTTGAGGAGAAGTGGTCATCATGCCGAAAACCACCAGTTCGGGAACCCCGAAGAAGTCGGAGCTGCCCGCAACACTGAAACGGTCGAGCCAGAAGGCTCAGCGCACGTTCGCCAAGGCCTACGACTCGGCGATGGATGAGTATCACGATGAGGAACGGGCCCACCGAGTCGCCTACGATGCGCTCAAACACACCTTTGAGAAGGTCGGCGACCGGTGGGAGGCCAAACCTGCGCCCGGGCCTTCCGATTCCCAGAGCAAGGGCGGGAAGAACACCAACCGTCAGACAGCCGGCGGTGTCGATGCGAATGCCTCGAAGGAGCACCTCTATGCAGAGGCGAAGCGACTCGGCATCTCTGGCCGCTCGACCATGACCAAGGACGAACTCGTCGAAGCGCTCGAACGCGAAAGCAGCCGGAAGACGAAGAACAGGTCCTGAACAGCCCAGCACGAAAGCACACGGCTGAATCAATTTCAGCCCGGACGAGAAGGAGAAGAAGTTGAACACACCTGAGAGCATCGCCTACACCGCGAAGGCCCAGATCACCGGTGGCCGAGACGGACACGGAGCCACCGACGACAAGATGGTCGACGTCGATCTGCGCACGCCGAAGGAGCAGGGAGGACCGGGCGGCGGAACCAACCCCGAACAGCTCTTCGCCGTCGGCTACGGAGCCTGCTTCCAGGGCGCACTCGGCCTGGCCGGAAAGGAACAGGGCATCGACACCTCGAAGTCGGTGGTCAACTCGCAGGTGGGAATCGGCAAGGAGGGTGAGAGCTTCGGACTGTCGGTCAGGCTCGAGGTCTCCATTCCCGATGTCGATCACGAGACCGCACAGAAGCTCGTCGACCGCACCCACGAACTCTGCCCGTACTCCAAGGCCACCCGCGGCAATATCCCGGTCGAAGTCGTCGCCGTCTGAGAGCAGTGGTTCGGGACTTCAGTCCTCCTCGTCGTCCTCTTCGTCGAGGGTGCTGAAGTCCTCCACCTCTCGGGGGCTTCCCGCGATGAGGATCTCATCGTTGGCGTAGAGAGTGACATCCTGATCGGCGATGTCCCAGCTCTCCTCGCCGTCCCGCCTGAACGCCACCACGCTGACTCCGTATTCGCGCTTGATGTCGAATGAGGCCAGCGGCGGATCCGAGATGCGCACCGGTCGCAGTGAAAAGAGTAGACAGCAGCGAGATACCGCCGGGAGTGGTTGTCGCGGCGGGCAGCATCAGCAGGCCTGTTCCGATGAGCAGGCGGCCAGATTGGTCACGACCACACGGTCGATGGCATTGCGATGAGGATTATGGACAGACGGCATGCTGTCGACTCCGAATGACTTCCGCCATTGTCACCATGGCTCGACAGTACTGCTGTTCGCCAAGGTCACAAAGGGTCGTCTTTGGTGCAGCCTCATTAATCGGCGCACGTTCCAGAGTGAGAGCCGACTGCTGAACGAGGCTGTGCCGTCTGGGCCAAGGCGGGCGCCGACGGCTAGGGATGCACAGCACGTTCCTCGCTGGAATGACCGGGGGAGAGGCCACCGACCTGCGAGGCACGCAATGGCTCGAAGGACCCGGCCGACTCCGCCCAGAGCACCCGGCAGGTGTTGGCCACATGGTCGCCTCCGTCGTCGAGCATGGCGAGGCGTTCGACGAGGATACGGTTCGGCAGATCCGTCAGCAGGGGCACCCCCTCCTCGGCGGTGGTGTGGTCGAGGTCGGCGAACTTGTTCGTGTCCTCACCCGTCTGCGACCCGAAGTGGCGGGCCAACTCGAGGTCAGCGGAGGTGAGGAAATGGACGGCGAAGCGAGTCGACCGCAGGCTGACCCGGTAGGTGTGGTTGGCCTTCGACAGCCAGAAGCAGTACTGCTCCGGTGAGATGCTCGATTGGGTGTGGAATCCGACCAGGCACCCGGCCGGTTCCCCTTCCGCTGAGGTGGTGACCACGATCAGCGCAGAGTCGACCGAGGCCATGAGGTCGTCGATTCCCGTCTCACTCATTTCGGGCTCCTCTCAGCGTCTGCCGGGGTCTTCGCCGCGGCCGCCTCGTAGCGGAGGAAGAGCGTGCTGTCCTCGACCATCGTGGACTTGAGGTCGAAGTCGGCGATGCCCGCTCCCGACGGTGCGATGCTCACCGGCAGCGGATCGCCGCCCATGAGCGGGGAGATCGACAGGCACAGCTCGTCGAGACGGTCGGCGGCGACGAGTTCGCCGAGCCACCTGGGCCCGCCCTCGCAGAGGACGACACGATGCCCGAGCCCGGCCAGGGCCTGCAGGGCCGCTGCCGGCTCGACCCGGTCTTCGCCGGCGATGATCACCGTCGCCGCCTTCTCGGCAGCCGCCAGGCGACCGGGGTCCGCCTTCGAACAGGTGATGACGAGCGTCCTGGCATGGTCAGGGGCGGCGGCGAAGACCGATGATGACCAGTCGAGGTCGAGGCTGCGGCTGACCACGGCCACCGGCGGCATCGCGGACTGGCCGCCTCGGCGCCGCTGCTCCTGAGCGTCCTGACTCAGCCGTATCGGTGCGTATCCTTCGTTGCGCACCGTCTGCGCACCGACCATGACGACATCGGCGACCTGGCGCATCCGTCGGAACAGTTCCTGATCGGGTGCCGTCGACAGTGCGCCGACGCGGCCGTGGATGGCGGCGGTGCCGTCGAGGCCGGCGACCATGTGTCCGGTCACCCAGCATTCGTGCCGCGGCTGAGACCGGTCGACCTCGAGGTAGGGCGTCAGCGGGTCCGGGATCGGTGCACTGCGTTCGAGAGGCTCCATCCGTGCAGTCTACTCATCTGCTCCAGGCATCGTCGGTGAAGAATCCGTCGATCCATCCGGGCAGTCGGTGCCCGTCCTTCGCGGTATCGAGGGTGTAGGGGGCGACGTGGAAGCCGGCCTTGTCGAGTGTGCGCATGGTGTTCGTCGGCATCTTCGCGCTCGGTCCCACCCATTCGATGCCGGCTTCGGCGATCTCCTGAGGTGATTCCTTCGGCAGGGTGGCGCCCATGAGGTAGAGCGAGGTGTACCCGCGTTCGGCGATCGTCTTCGCCGCTTCGAAGTCGAAGGACTGGACGATGAGGGAGTCGGCAAGTCCGCGTTCGTCGAATTCGTCGAGGACCTGAACGACCTCCGCCGAGGTGGCCCCGGGCTTGATCTCGGGCGCCATGACGACCTCGCCGCCCATCTCGTCGAGGAGTTCGTCGAGAGTGACCGTCGCGGCCTCTTCTCCGCCGGTGGGGTGCTTGATCGTCGCCGAGTCCCATTCCTCCCGGCTGAGATCCCGAATGGGTCAGCTGACACCGTTGAGAGTGCGGTCGGCGGTGTCATCGTGGATGAGGACCGGGGTGCCGTCCTCGAGGAACTGGATATCCATCTCCGGGAGGAACCCGTCCTTCGCCGAGGCGGTGAATCCTTCCATCGATTCCTCGGGGTAGACGTCGGCTCCGCCGCGGTGGGAGATCGTGGTGGGGAAGGCGACGTCGGCGACTCTGTCAGGGGCTGCGAAGTCGTGGTCACCGGGTGAAGCGAGTCCCGGTGCATCGTCGCTCGAGCCGAGGGAGGCGGCCGAGGCGGGGGCAAGGCCGATGCCGAAGGCAGCGGAGGCGGCGAGCACTGCAGTGGCGAAGATCGTCACGGGACGGAAACGGGTGGATGTCGCTCTCTGTGGTGTCATGCCGGTGACGCTACGGAGAGCAGGCGACCTTGCGGCGAAGACGCCGTGAACGCCGCCGGCCGGTCAGGCGAACGGGCAGAGAACGGTCGGGCCGGAGGCGAGAGACGAGGGCGCTTCGAGCCGTAGGTGTCGGTTCGTGCGGCCGACGGACTCGGAGGCCGACGTCGTCAGCTCAAGCGCTGCTGGAATTCGAGGTCGAGGGCGAACAGGTGGAAGGCGTGGATGACGGCGACGGATGCGATGAGGAAGCTCAGCACGATATCGACGATGCCGAAAATCGTGAGCGCCGGTGGGCTGACATAGCCCGGCGACTGCAGGAGCGTGCACCCGATGATGATCGAGCCGGTGAGGATGCCGATGAGCCCGGTCGTCGAGACCCTTCCAGCCGAGGCCGGGACCAGCAATCCGGCGGTGAGGAGCAGCACGACCAGGGCGAAGACATCGGTGTCGTGACCGGTGAGGAGGACCTCCTGCCACAGATTTCCGTAGGTCGTCGTGCTTTCGGCCCCCTGAGAGTAGTAGGGGAAGAACGACATGAGCATGACCAGCAGCGACATTGGACCGTAGAAGCGGGCGTAGGTGCGGTTCACCTTGCCGATGCGGGTGGTCAGCTGCTCGGCGTGGAAGGTCGCTGCGGGTGCGGCAGATGAACGGTCGCTGCTCATCGGGGAACGCTGTCGAGTTTGAGACGGTCAGTGTGGGGCGCGACCGCGATCACGGTGAACGCGGCGGTCATCCGTTCCGTGCGGTCTCCGCCGATGGTGATGACCTGAGCTCGGTAGTTCCCGGCATACCGGTTCGGGTCCGATGCGGAGACTCCCATGACGTCAAAGGTCACCGACCCGTTCTGACCGACCCGCTTCGTCTGCTGGAAGTCGTCGATCTCGCGGGGTGCGGCATCGACATCGAGTCGCACCTCCTCGTCCGGATACAGGCCCTCGACGGAGATACGCACCGAGTTCTTTCCGGTGACGAACTCCTCGCTGGCGATCTGGCGCGGACGGATATCGAGGGACTGGGCGGATTCGGGGCCGAGGGGATCCGTGCTCTTCGGGACCGCCTCGGCGGGGATGGATCCTGCTATGAGGGGGACGGCTGCCAGGACGATGAAAGCGTGTCGGAACAGCACGAGCATCGATGTTCTCCATTCGGGGGACAAGCCTGTTTTCTTCGAATTCTTCATCAGACGATTAGTCGAGATCATGTTCATCTGTGATTGAAAGGCGTCCAGAAAAGTTACAGTCGGGGATTATCTGGGCACAATGAATGGACACGACTCACCGGTCATGCCCGCCAAATTCCGCACAATCGCACAATGCGCTCACTGTGCGATTGAACCTTTCACCCAGAGATGTCCGAGGGGCGATCCGGTTGACCGACGGCCTTGTTCTGCTCAGCTGCTCGTCCCAACCGGTCCGCCAGCGTCTGCAGACTGTCGCGGAGCTCGGAACTGTCGACGACAGCGAAATCGACCTCCAACCTTGCCAGGGCCAACGCCATGGTGGTCGGATCCTGTCCGCCGATGGTCACGAGCGAACGATCGTCGTCAACGGGTTCGACCGTGCCTTCTGCGGGCATGATCATCGACTTCACTTCGGCGGTCGGTGCCATGACGATGACCGTGGCAGAGTGTCGCCAACGAGGCCCGATGGAGTGCCGTTCGACATAGTCGCCGATATCACGGGCGGGCAGAGGGCGCGGTTCGAAGCGGAGCCCACTGGGAGTCTTCGGCGAAATGCGTTCGGCGCGGAAGACCCGCCAATCATCGGCCGTGGGGTCGAAGGCGAGAAGGTACCAGCGGTGCTGGCGGTTGACGAGTCGATAGGGTTCGACCTCGAGATGGAGCTCCTCGGTCGGTTGACTTCCGGGGGCGTCCTCGGGGAGGTAGCGGAAACGCAGTCGCTCGTGTCGGTGGCAGTGATCGATGAGGCTGACGATGAGACCGGGCTCAACGATCGGCATCGGCTGGTTCCCTGTGACCGGAACGGTGAAGTGGGCCAGCGAGTGCACCCTGGTGCGGACCGTGGCGGGCAGGATGTGTTCGAGCTTGGCCAATGCTCGTGCCGAAGTCTCCTCCATACCGCCGATGATGCAGCTCAGCCCCGAGTGGAGGCCGACAGCGACGGCCACCGCCTCATCGGAGTCGAGCGGCAGAGGCGGAATGGCCGAA
Organism: Brevibacterium sp. S111; assembly: GCF_004745075.1. Taxonomy (GTDB): domain Bacteria; phylum Actinomycetota; class Actinomycetes; order Actinomycetales; family Brevibacteriaceae; genus Brevibacterium. The sequence goes on along the minus strand of NZ_RHFH01000005.1, from coordinate 58,527 downwards.
TTGAACGGGGAAAGCCGGTAGCCGCCCTCGTTGCCGCGGGTGCCGTCGATGACGTAGCCGATGTCGCGCAGCGCACCGATATCGTTCCGAACGGTCCGAGGACTCACCTCCAGACGATCGGCCAGTTCCGTGCCCGACCAGGTCCTGGGCACCATCAGCAATGACAATAATCCGAGCAACCGTGCTGCGGTCTGTGACATTTCCGCTGTCTTCCGACGATTAGGAAGACCTCCTGCCTAATCACAGAATAGCATCGTGCGAATTGAGTTGGGGTTGATCGAAAACTACGATGCGACCCCCCCCAGAATTCGGAGGAACAAAGACGTTCATGAGCAAACAACAGGATAATCACGACATCGTCGGCAATTCGAATGCGGATTCGCAGATCCTGGTCCGTGACTTTCTGGGCCTCTATTCCGAGGCGCGGAAGAAGGACAAGGGGCGCATCCTCGACGAGATCATGACTCTCACCGGATGGTCGCGTGATCACGCTCGGCGGCGACTGGCGCAGCTCGCGGCCGGGGTGGTGAGTGACAACACGGCTGCGGTCGGATCCGATGCCCAGGGCCCGGCTGGGGGAGAACCGAGCACGCGGTGCTGCCGGTATTCGACCGAGTCACGGGCCCTGCTCGTCAAGGTGTGGGAATGGTCGGGATATCAGAGCGGAAAGTATCTGGCCGCGGTGATGCCTCAGCTCCTTGACGCGGCCGAACGGCACGGTGCGCTGATGCCCGGCCGCGGCGGCTACAGCAGTCGAGTCCGTGACGAGCTGCTGACGGTCAGTCCGGCCTCCATCGACCGGTACCTGCGCACCGCGCGATCAGCTGACTATCGGGATCGTCGCGTGTCGACGAAACGGTTCACCAGCCCCACCGAGGAGTTTCTCGATTTCGCCTCAGGGCCGAACGCGTCCGAGCCCGGCTTCTTCCTCGCCGACACTATCGCTCACGCGGGGCCGACCCTTCCGCACAACTGCATCTTCACGATCAACGCCACCTGTCTGCACACGGGATGGGTATTCACCCGCAGCCTCGAAAACAACGATGCAGCCGCCGTCGTGGAGCTGCTCGAGTGGTCGCTCGACGAGGTTCAGGGAATCCCCTTCTGGGTCAACGCGATGGAGTTGGACAATGCCGACGAAGCGGTCCACGAGGCGACCGAGCGATGGGCCCGGAAACTCGACATCCATTTCAGCCCGGTGCTCAAAAATCACCAACGGGACCGGCTTCCCGAAGCGTCCCGCCATCAGCACCTCGTGCACGAGTACGGCGGCATCCGTCGGTACGACTCGGGTGCGGCCAGACATGCGCTCAATGAGCTGTGGCGGGCCGTCGACGACCGGCTCAACTACTTCACCCCCACGCGCAAGCCGATCGGGTGGGAGAAGGATGAGCACGGTTGGCGTCGGCGCATCTATGACGGACCGAGAACACCGTTTCAACGTCTTCGCACCGCTGGGGTGATGTCACCGAACCAAGAGGATGAACTCATCGAGTACGCGGCCGGACTCGATCCTGCCCGCCTCTTCGAGGAGATCGTGTTCTGGCAGAAACGCCTCGAGGAGCTCGCTACATGACAGCGACTGACCATTCCCAAGAACCATGACGACGCGGGCTTCGACGGGGTGGAGCGGGCAGGGGCAAGGACGCACCGGGGTCGTGGAGAACGAGGCGATCCTGAGCGAGTACGACCGGCCCGTCCTGTTCTACGTGCTGGCGACGGCGTTTCCGTGGGGCTTCTGGTCTCTTGCGGCCCTCCTCAGCCGGTTGCCGCACCAGAATGAACCCGTACTCATCGGAACTCTGCTCCTCTCCGTTGCCGGCCTGTTGTCTCCGCTCGCCGTCGTCATCCTTCTCATCCGCCGACGGCCGGCGCTTGTGGCTGATGTCGTCAATCGCCTGCATCGGCCGAAGGGTCGCGGGTGGTTCTTCGTCGTCTGTGCTGTGGCCCTGCCGTTTCTCAGCCTCATGGCTGCTCAGGGTCTGTCTCTGCTCTTCGGGCATGGGACCGAACAGTTCCAGCTGCGCACCGGGTTCAGCTTCTCATCAGGACTTATGCCGGTCTGGGTGACCTTGCTCGGCGCGGCTGTGGTCGAGGAGCTCGCCTGGCACAGCTACGGGACCGATACGCTGGTGCGAAAGATGCGAGTCTTCTCCGCATCGTTGCTGTTCACGCTCATCTGGGCGCTCTGGCATGTGCCGCTGTCATTCATCGACGGCTACTACCAGAATGAGGTCGTGAAGTCAGGGCTGCTCTACACGCTCAACTTCCCGGCCTCGATGGTGGCTTTCGTTGTGCTGATGAATTGGCTTTATTTCCGCAGCGGGCGCAGCATCATCGTCCCCATCGTCTTCCATGCCGCAGCCAATGTCTCCGCCGAACTCTTCATGACCGACCCTGATTCGAAGGTGCTGCAGACTGGTCTGCTGCTGGTGCTGTCGACCGTGATCGTCATCAGTGATCGGACACTGTTCTTCGGTGTGCCTCGGCGGAGGGCCGACCGGAATCGAAGCGCTGGAAGTGAGGCCCGGCGCTGACGGGCTCACCCGTCATCTGCGTGTGACGAGCGGTAGGAACACCTCATCAACGATGGCTTCCAGGACGTCGTCGGGCACCTCCTTGAGCGTCATGATCAGTTCTTGTCGGTAGAGGTCGAACGGCACCGCGATCATGCGCGGCGTCAACGATTCGAGGTCGACCTCGTCTCTCTCCGCCGCGCGTTCGATGACCGCGTCCATGGCGCTGCAGCGGCGGGAAAGAAACGAATTGCGCAGGTCGGCGAAGCTTCCGCCCGTCTCTTCGAAGTATCCTCCCAGCCGCATCATCATCTGGATTCCCATGCGTGCACGCGAACGGTTCGTGTGCCTGAGCAGTTCGAGTGTGTCTCCCCGCAGAGTACCCGTATCCGGATGCGGCAGTTCCTCGCTCGAACCGGCTCTGACCGCGGCTGCGTTGATCAGCTCGACCTTGCCCGGCCAGCGGCGGTAGAAGACCGCCCTGCTCGTCTGCGCCCGCTCAGCGCATCCCTCGAGGGTGAAGTCGTCGAACCCCTTCTCGGCAAATTCCTGCCATGCGGCATCCAAAAGGGCTGCCTCGAGCTCGGCGCCGCGTCGTCGGCGCGGCGGTCGCGTATCGGGTGACTCATTAAGAGACATTGCGTATCCTAAAATCTCGCTCTACCATTTAGATACAGATTGTATCTAAAATTCTTCGGGAGTTCCGCGATGACTACTACTCAGACTGCCTCTGCCAGAGTCGACCCACACGTCTGGTGGACAGCCGGCGCGGTGCTCGTCGGTGCGCTGGCCGTGCTCTTCGACACGACGATCGCCGCCGTGGGCCTTGGCACCTTGGCCCGCGAACTCCATGCCGGATTTGCGACCATCCAATGGGTGACCACCGGGTACCTTCTCGCACTCGGCATCGCCGTTCCGGTGACGGGGTGGGCGCAGAGGAGCCTCGGCGGCAAACGTCTGTGGATCATCGCACTGTCCGTGTTCCTGGTGGGCTCGGTTCTGTCCAGTCTCGCCTGGAGTGCCGGCAGTCTCATCGCCTTCCGCGTGATCCAGGGCTTGGGCGGGGGAATCATGCTGCCGCTCATGGCCACCATCGTCATGCAGGCGGCACACGGGAGGAACATCGGGAAGGTCATGTCTGTGGTGAGCCTTCCGGCGGTTCTCGGCCCGATCCTCGGGCCCGTCGTCGGCGGCGCGATTCTCCAGCACCTGCATTGGTCGTGGATGTTCTGGGTGAATGTGCCCTTCTGCGTCATCGGGATCGCGCTCGCGATCATCATCCTGCCCAGAGACCAGCCGTTCCGACGTGTCCCCTTCGACGGCCTCGGCTTCGTTCTGCTGGCTCCAGGGCTCGCCGGGCTCCTGTGGGCGCTGTCGAATTCCGGCGAGCCCGGTGGCTTCGCCAGAGTCGATGTTCTCCTTCCCCTGATCGCCGGCGTGGTGCTCGTGGTCCTCTTCGCCGTTCACACGCTGAAAACGAAGGAGCAGCCGCTCGTCGATATCCGTCTGCTGAAGAGCCGGCCGCTGGCCTCGGCATCGCTGCTGCTCTTCCTTTCGGGTACAGCGCTCTACGGTGCCATGATCCTTCTGCCGCTGTTCATTCAGCAGGTGCACGGCTCCAGCGTGCTCGAGGCGGGAATGCTGCTCATCCCGCAGGGCATCGGCACTCTGGCCAGCCGGTCGATCGCCGGCCGCCTCTCGGACGCGATGGGTCCGCGCTGGCTCGTCGTCATCGGCTTCGTCATCGTCGTACTCGGAACACTGCCGTTCGCCTTCGTCGGCACCGGCACGAGTCGATGGCTGATCATGCTCTCACTCCTCGTCCGCGGAGCCGGTCTCGGCGTGGTCACCGTTCCGCTCATGGCATTGGGATTCCGCGGACTCGACCGCGCCCAGATGCCCGATGCCAGCATCATCACCAGAATCGCCAGTCAGCTCGGCGGAGCCTTCGGGGCTGGACTGCTCGCGGTTGTCCTTGCCGCTTCCACCCACGGCGCCTCGACAATCGGCGAGCTCGCGCTCGGCTTTGATCAGGCGTTCTGGTGGGCAACGGGGCTCGCCGCGCTCGGCGCGGTGCTGTCCGTGTCGCTGCCGCGGAGGAATCCCGAAGAAGCCGAGTGACTCCACTCCTGCTTCGAGTCACTGTCGCCGGAGCTCACCGCGGTTTCAGCCCGGCCCGAACTGTTGAAACCACCGTGCTCCATCCGTGAAACCACGATGAAACCGCAGTGGCGAACACTGGCGGCATGAACGAAACACGCACAGCGTCCACCGGACGCGCACAGGACCGATCAACTATTCCGGCGGTGTCGATCCGAGGACTGCGCAAATCCTTCGGAGACTTCACCGCCGTTGACGGAATCGACCTCGACATCCGCCCCGGGGAGGTCTTCGGACTGCTCGGACCCAACGGTGCCGGGAAGACGACGACGATCAATATGCTCTCGACCCTGCTGACGATCGGCGGGGGAGTGGCGGAGATCTTCGGAGTCGATGTCGCCCGCAACCCGCATCGAGTGCGCCAGCGCATCGGAGTCACCGGCCAGTACGCCTCGGTCGACGAGAAGCTCACCGGCCGCGAGAATCTCCGACTCATCGCCCGGCTGCAGGGGCTGTCCCGCAGCGCGGCACAGTCGATCGCGGCCGAACTCCTCGATGAGTTCGGCTTGGAGAAGGCCGCCGACAAACCGCTGTCGACGTTCTCAGGTGGGATGCGTCGACGACTGGACCTGGCAGTGAGCCTGATCAGCCGTCCGCCGCTGATCTTCCTCGACGAGCCGAACATGCTCAAGGGTGATACGTATCGTGCTTCGTATCTCCAGTGTACCGGCGGTGTCATAGCGTCGAAGCAACACCCTCGGTCGGCGGGGGTCTGATCAGTGAGGTGCACGGGTGGCGCGAGTGTGGTTGTCGTTCAGTGACAGGTCGGAGATCTCCACAGCGTCGAAGGCGGGCTGGTCGGTGCGGAGGATCGCTCGTCACCTGGGGCGATGCCCCTCGCTGATCTCCAGGGAACTCCACCGAAACTCGACGAAGACCCGCGGCTATCAGGCTGTGACCGCGGACGTGAGAGCGCAACGTCGCCGGGCCCGTCCGCAGCAGCGGAAGGTCGCACTCGATCCGGTGCTGCAGGCCAGGGTGGACGCGGACCTGGCCGCGTCCTGGACGCCGAACGAGATCGCTGGCCGCTTGCGCCTCGAAGCCGCAGACCCGACCGTTGAACGCATGGCGAACTCTCCCGATGCACGCGGCCGGACCGTCTCCGGTGAGGCGATCTACCAGTACATTTATGCGATGCCCCGGGGTGAGCTCGCCCGCCGGGGGATCTTCTTGCAGTCCAAGCGGACCACGCGCCGGCCCCGCACGACTGGCTGGTCCCGGGGCGGCCCGATCGTGGGCATGGTCCCGCTCGCGGACCGGGGCGAGGACGCCGCTGAGCGCCGAGTGCCTGGGCACTGGGAAGGCGATCTGATCATCGGGAAGAACGGCACCTCGTGCGCAGCGACGCTGGTAGAGCGGATGAGCGGGTTCACGGGCCTGCTGGCCCTGCCCTCCAAACACGCCGGCCGGACTGCGGACGCGGTCATCGAGTACTTCAACGCTCTGCCCGAGATGATGAAGGCGTCGCTGGCGTGGGACCAGGGCAGCGAGATGGCGCAACATGCGAAGGTCTCGCTGGCCACGACGATGCCGGTCTACTTCGCCGACCCCCACTCACCCTGGCAGCGACCCAGCAACGAGAACACCAACCGGCTCTACCGCGAGTACCTCCCCAAGGGCACCGAGATCCCCGATCACCAGCCCTACCTCACCACGATCGCGGAGGAGATCAACAACCGCCCCCGCCGCCGACTCGGCTTCCTGACACCGACAGAATCCTTCGCTCGACTCCTGGCAAACGAGCCCCATGTTGCTTCGACGCATTGACACCACCCATCTCACCCAGCGTAGGAGTACCCCCGGGATCAGTATTCTCCATCCTCAAACCCCGTGGGGGTATCTACTACCCGGTCCCGCGTCCTCGACCTACATCACTGACATTGCCCGACCGCGAGGAGATATCACACGGGATCGCTGCTGGTCGCTCCATCCGCAGCATCGCGGAAAAACGGCTCTTCAGAGTTGAGTGTGGGTGCGCCGGTGGCGCGAGGTAGCTAGAGGTAGACGTCGAGGACCTCGACGATGCCCAACCATAGTTGCGTATGCCCTGCCGCGCTCGATCGCTGCGACCGATGCGATGTTCTTCTCGACCTCCCTGGCCTTCATCTGCTCGCGGTCACGCAGGCTCCCTCGGGTCTGGTGCTCGAGATGGAGTCCTGCGTTCCGGTCCAGGGATGTCCTGGCTGCGGTGTGATCGCGACTGGTCACGGCCGTGTGGGGGTCGAGGTGAACGATGCGCCCTGGGCGGGTCCGGTGGCGTAAGCGCCGCTGGATCTGTCACGAGGCACCATCCCGTTCAGAGCCGCGCGGGTCGCTTTGCGCCGCTCACGCTATGCCGGTCCGTTGCGGATCTATGAGTGCCCGTCGTGCGGGTCCTGGCACCTGACCAAGCGGCGCAGCTGGGACAAGCCGCCTGCCTCCTAGAGGCCGCGTGCCGGGCCGTCTCGACGGGGAGCACTCCGGGTGGGGTCCTGCTCGTCGGGGAGCAGCCGTTGCCGTTCCCGGAGCGCTGTCTCGCGGGCTTCGGCAGCGGCGCGTTTGATCTCGATGAGCCTGGCGGCTTCGTTCGCCGAGAGGCCGTGAAGCTCTTCGCTCTCAGCTCGGAGCAGTGCGACTCGGGCGCGGGCGTCGCGGGCGATGCGGTGCGGGAAGCTTCGGGGGCCTGGTCGACGTCGCGCACACGGGGTCGTTCTCTACTTGTCGTGCTACGACTTGTGCCGCCCATTCGGATAGAGCTTGGGGAGTGGGTGGCGGCTCGGCCTCCCAAACCTGGCGGAGGTGGGTTCGGGCAGCCTGCATCTGCTCAGTGGCTCCGCGGTACGCATCGCGTGCCTTGCGCTTCCCGAACCTAGCACTCGCGGTCGCCTCCGCCTCGACGATGGCGAGATAGGCAGAACGGTCGCGCTCAGCCTGCTCGGTCAGCGGCGCGGTGACCTCGGCGCGCACCCGCACCGCTCCTTTTTCGGCCTCGCGGAGCACGGCAGTGTGCTCGTCGTCCTCGGCCCGGTGTGTGGCTCGTTGAGTGTCGATCCGCTTAAGGGAGAGTTCAGCGGTACCGATGGTTGCCACCGGCAGTCATCGCTCTGATCGAAACCGTCACACGAGGCATCTCGCGGCTTTGAATCGTCAGGGTTTGGCATGCGCCAGGTGCGCTGTCGCCAGATCAAACGCACGGGCACGAGGCCCGGCACGTCACGCAGCTCGCGTCGTCGCCGTGCGCGTCTGGCCGCCACGACGCCGCAGGTTGGGCAGAAGACGAACTGCCACGGCGTGGAGACGGTGACCGTCACCAGCGTATGGCTGCGCTCGACGGCCTCCACCTGGACCACGGGGATGCTCACGTGTGTGGTACTGGACGCAGGGATCAGTGGTGGGCGCAGCGCTGCACCCCGTAGCGTTAGCCAACGACGAGGTCCTCGGAGGGGCAGTTGCTTGGTCGCTACTGATCGTCGGGGGTCTCGACCCGGACCCGTCCTCAGCTGCCGCCGCAAGTCCCCCTGCCCACTGGTTCTCCGAAGAGTCCGACTACTTCATACTTTGGTCACTGGCTTCAAACCTCTTGGACGATTCGCACAACAGGACAACACTCCTACACTCGAAGCTATGAACTCCTCAGTAAAATCTGCCAAGTATATCGCCGCACTTCGCACGGAACTCTCTGATGCTAGGGCCACGAAACGGGCCGCAGCGCTCATCAATCAACGAGCTCTGTTCCCACACCGTGGCCAAGCAACTCTGACCGCTGAGCAACTCGAGTTTTCTGACTGGGGACGGCAGGGATCTATCACGATCGCCCGGGAATCCGTCCGTCGTGTCACCCGGCAGTTCGACCAGCATTACGGAGCGTTCGTCGGCGGCGCCTCGGCGAAGTGGGGCGCACCCATCATTATCGAACTCAAAGACGGCGTTGTTATCTATGTCCTTTTCAACCACCGGGCCTTCCTCGAAAAGACGGATAATCCGGAGTGGGAAGAAGCGCTACTGAAGTGGTTGCCGTGATCACCGTCAGCCGCCTCACCAAACGCTACGGTGACACGGTTGTCGTAGAAGACCTTTCCTTCACAGTTCCCAGCGGTGTCATCACCGGCTTTCTTGGCCCAAATGGTGCCGGAAAATCCACGACAATGCGAATGATCATGGGGCTCGACCGTCCAACCGCCGGCAAGGCCGATATCGACGGAGAACGATTCCAGGACCTCCCTATGCCATCAAGGACGGTGGGGGCGATGCTGGAGGCCGGAAGCCGTCAGCCGCGAATGCCGGCGCGCACCTTCTTGTCATGGCAAGCGCACGCTGCTCGAATCCCCCGTGCTCGCGTCTCTGAAGTGCTCGAGCTGACCGGGCTCACTGCGGTGGCACAGAAACGTACCGGAGACTTCTCCCTCGGTATGCATCAGCGTCTCGGAATAGCCTCCGCGCTCCTGGGCGACCCCTCCCATCTCATCCTCGATGAGGCGAGCCAGGAACTAGGGCGCGTTGAACAAGTCCGACAGGTTCCGATGGACAGTTGCTCGGGGTTGGCGCCGGATCTTACTGAGTGAGCTGGAGCACCTTGACCGCGCTCCGCGAAAGCCCGGTGAACATTTACTTCGACCTCTTTGAGCTGCGCAGATAGGCTTGGCGTCATGAGCTGGATAGTGCGCACGAAGAGCGAGGCTTACCGCTTCCGGAACGCTGCGCGCATCGAGGTGGAGCAGACCGGGTCGTTGCACCAGGGGGATCCGATGCTTGAGTGGGGATCTGTCACAAAGACTGTCACTGCCCGGATTGCAGAGCTTCTTGACCGTGAGGGCTCGATCAGTTTGTCATCGCCCGTGAGCGAGTTTCTGCCGGAGACAGGACTCCCGAGGGAAGTGGATGTTCGCAGTCTTGCGGAACACACCTCGGGGCTACCGAGGCTGCCCAAGGGAATGATCAAGACTACGGCCGATGCTCGCGATCCTTACGCGAAGTACACCACTGAGCGTTTCGACTCCGACGTTTTGCCTGACATATCAGAGCAACTGCGCGGCCCTGTGGGCTCGTTCGAGTACTCGAATCTTGGATACGCGGTCCTCACGCGTCTGCTTGAGGTGGCCACCGGGAACGACTGGTGGACGCTCGCGGAGCGACACGTCTTCACCCCGCTCGGAGTCACGGACGTCTCGATAGACCCAGATCCAAATAGTGTTCCCGTCCTCCATACCTGGACTGGCCGCGCGTGCAGGCAGTGGAAGCTTTCTGGTCCATTCGTCGGCGCGGGAGGCCTCCACGGCACCTTCGATGCGCTCGAACGGTACGCCATTACCCGCGCACAGCAAACGCCTGGGGAAAAACCATTCGGGTGGGGGGGATGACGGAGAACAATACTGGCATGACGGGGGAACCTTGGATCATGCCGCGTTCGTCGGGATTTCCTATGACGGGTTGAAGGCGGTTACTGTGCATACTCTGGGGCACAACGCAGGGCGGGTCAACAAGACCGCTGCACGCCTCAAGCGAAATTCTCACAGGGCATCGGCTACCACCCGCTTGGCAGGCTAATGACCTCGGTCTTGATCCAGATCAGCGTGGTAGCGAGGCTGATGCCGGCGCGGTAGTTGCGGGCCAGCTTGTCTGAGCGCATCGCGATCCCGCGCCACTGCTTGAGGCGATTGAAGCACCGCTCGACGACGTTGCGACCCTTGTAGCGTTCTTGCTGCTGGTGGCCGAAGTCGATGGGGCGGCCAGGCTTCCTGCGGCGGTGAGCGATCTGGTCGTCGCGTTCGGGGATCGTGGCGGCGATGCCCCGGGCGCGCAGCCATGCTCGGTTCGCCTTCGACGGATAGCCCTTGTCCGCGAGGACACGCTCCGGCCGGGTTCGAGGCCTGCCCTTGCCGGCGCGAGGGACGCAGATGTCCTCGAGCACGGCGGTCATCATCGTGGTGTCGTTGACGTTCCCTCCCGTGATCACCATCCCCAGCGGCCTGCCGCGCCCATCGGCGACGAGATGCAGCTTGGTGGTCAACCCGCCACGAGAGCGCCCAATAGCGTGGTCAGGCGATTCGATCCACGGATCCTTGTGATTCGAGAGAGCCCCCTCGTCCCGCTTCAGTGTCGCGCCGTGCTGATGCACGCGCGCGATCGTGGAATCGATCGACACAACCCAGTCGACCTTCCCGGCCGCGTCTGCCTGCTTCTGCACCTCAGCCAGCAGCTTCTCCCAGGTGCCATCCTCAGACCACCGGGCAAACCGCTTGTAGATCGAGTTCCACTTCCCGAACCGCTCCGGCACATCCCGCCAAGGCGCACCCGTGCGGTATTTCCACGCCATCCCCTCGACCGCGAGCCGGTGATCCGACCACGGCCGAGAACGCCCCGACGCCGTCGGCATCAACGGCTCCATCACAGCCCACACCTCGTCCGAGATCTCGCGTCGCGCCACCACCCAAGACTCGCCCGCACGAACACGACACCACTTGATCAACGCGCCCTAGGCGGTATCCGTTGTTGGTGTCACCAGTCTACCGCCTTCATGCTCGCGGCGTAGGGGAACTGGCACAGGCCTACGGTGACGCCCACCAGCACGACCAGAGCTTCGGGGGTACACAATTACCCCGGTTGGTACCCAATGCTCTGTCGCGCTAGATTCTAGGGAGTTGGAGTCGTGCTCTCGGTTAAGGGCAAGACGGCTCTGACTTCCCACCAACCATTCTGGGGCCCCGATGTGAAGGTGCCGTGGAGGTCCGTCACACGGGCTCGTAGACCCGCCAGCCCTACTCCGGACTCGGGAAGGTCTAGGAGACCGTGCGAGAGTTCGTTGCGAACCTCGATGGTGAGTTTATCGTCGGTGACGACGATGGAGAGCTGGCATCTGACGCCAGGCGTGCCGTGCTTGACGGTGTTCGTGGTTGCTTCCCGCAGTACCGTCACGCTCGTTGGAAGGAGTCCTGGCGGGATCAGGCTGAGATCACCCTCGACCGACCAGTCTGGATGAAACCCGAGGTCCGCGAGATAACCGGCTGCACGTTCGAGTTCCTGCGACAGTTCGAGCGCCCCGATACCTTCGCCCGGTGGCGCGATGGTGTTCTCAGGGTTGTCATCATTGAGAAGCCGCACGAGGCGTCTCATCTCGGTCATGGCGGTGCGAGCTGACGTTGAGATCGCTCTGAGCGCCTGGCGGTGCTCGTCTGGTTCGTTACTGAGCTCGCCGAGACTGGACTGCATCGCGATGCGGGTGAGTTCATGCGCGACAACATCATGAAGCTCACGAGAGACGACGAGCCGTTGCCGCTTGTTCTCCTCCACGAGAGCCTGTTCCCTCTCCCGAGCAGCTTCCTTCTGAGCGATGGCTGCTGCCCGTTCTCGCTGGCTGCGTTGGACAAGGATTCGGATGGACCGGCCGGGGATGAGGAGGAGGATGACGATAGGAATGGGCCAAAATAGTCGGTCATCAACAGCGTCATGGAGGAACCGCCAGCCGATCTCCCAGGCCAGCGCAGTGATGACCATAATGCTGAGCGGGATGATCGTTACCGCATACGAGGCAAGGGCGAGAATGATCGCGCCCATAAGGAGCGGCCCGTACTCAATTTCGAGGAAGAGGGCGCTGACGAGCATGAGCAGGAACGGAGCGAGCGTCCATTTCGGTCGCCATCCGAGTGTGAGGATCGTGGTGAAGTAGCCGAAGGTGAATCCGAGATCCGCAAGGAGCGTGATCGACGGAGCGTCTGCTACGGAGGCGGCGATGTTGCGGAGGTCGTCGAGGGCGCTGACGGCGAAGATGACGGCAAGTGCCCACCGGAGGGGTCTGGGGAACTCGCCCGGACTCTTTAGGTCACTACGCCACGGCGCAAAGCGGCGACGACGAGTTCCACGCGTCCCCTCACTTCGAACTTCCGCATCAGTCCCACCAGATGGTATTTCACGGTCGTTTCCGAGATGAACATGTCTGCTGCGATCTCGCGATTGCTCTTTCCCTGACATAGTCGGTCCAGAACCTCTTTCTCGCGTTCGGTGATGTGCAGAGATTCAGAATCGGCATCATCAACGGTACTCGTTCCGTTGCGTTGGAGTTGAGTGATCAGATGGTGTGTGACGGTCGGGTCGATGGGGCGGTCACCGGCCACGACATCCTTGACAGCTCCGATGATCTGAGCCGGCTTTGCGTCCTTGACAACGTAACCTGACGCTCCGGCGAGAAGACTGTCGATGACAAAGGTGTCAGCGACATGCCCGGTGATGACGAGGATCTTTGCTGACAATCCGTCCTCGACGATTTGTCGCGTGGCCTCCACGCCGTCGGTGCCGGGCATCTGCAAGTCCATCAGGACGACGTCGGGGCTGAGTTCCCGTGCTTGTCGAATGACCGTTGCGCCATCGATGGCTTCTCCGACGACGTCAAGATTCTCGTCGGTGGCAAGATACGTGCGCAGCGCCTGCCGGACGAACGCTTCGTCGTCGGCGATGAGAACGCTGATTCTGCCTGGTTCACTGTCATCAGCGTCTGGCGCGGGTGTGTCATCCATATGATCAAGCATCTACCGATTCTCCTTACTCAAGCAACCACGCCCAGGCCTGTCAGCGCCCTCCGGCCTGTTCTGCACGGTCCAGGCGCTTGCGGTCGACATGGAGCGTACGCGGCGGGAGAGCACGCAGGGTATGGCACTGAGAACCACGAGGCCCGCACAGGCCACGGCTGTCGCGCTGAACCCGAATACCTCAACGCCGACTCCGGCGATCACAGGGGCCAGAGGCAATGCCAGGGAGGACACCAGCGACTGCGCGGCATCGGAACGGCCCTGGAGATGCGCAGGGACCACGGCGACGGTATAGCCACCAACAACCGCGTTGATCGCAGGCACGGCAAGCATACTGATGGCCAAGAGGGCAATGATCGCCATGGGAGTGGCGATGATCGCAGCTATCACAAGGCACGTGCCCATCCAGAGCAGCCCGATGATGATCAGAAGTCCGCTACGGACCCTGTCGACGAGGACCGCGGAGAGCCCTGAGCCAACCAGCGCCCCGAGGGCGACGGCAGTGCCCATGAGCCCGATGGTCACCGGTGAGACTCCGCGGCTGGTGAGATCGAACACGACAGCGGCAAGGACCGCCGATCCCGCGAGGTTCGCGATCATGCCAGTGACCAGCAGAGTCCGTAACACCGGGTTGTGCCAGAGGTAGGCGAAGCCGGCCAAGAGAGAGGTCAGCGATCGCTGCCGTGCGTGGTCATCGTTCCTCATCGAGGGGCGCGCGACATGATTGTGTCCGCGATCGGCTGTGAGGAAGAGCAGACCCCCGGCCAGAATCACGGCGGCGGTGACGAGGAAGGGCAGCACGGGAGCGATAGCGAAGAGGAATCCGCCGAGAGGAGGTACTGCGAGCTCGATCACGGCGCTGCGGCCCTCGGCGGCGCTGGCGGCCATCCCGAATTGTCGGGGGTCAACGATGCGCTTCAGCGTCGCGGTGAAGGCTGGTGCGATGATCCCCGAGCACAGGCCGATGGTGCCGAGGAGCAGGAACAGAGCAGCGGGAGCGGGCCGTGCGAACACCACGAGGGCGCTGAGTGCCAGGTGCAGGCACGTACCGGCGGTCGCACACACGAAGACGGTGACACGACGGTTCTGGAAGTCGGCGAGAAAACCACCGGGGAGCATTCCCAGCGTAGTTCCGATGCTGGTCGCTGCGGCGACAAGCCCGGCCTGAGCGGGTGATCCGAGGACGCTGACAAGGAGCAGCGGCAGTGCCATCGCGGTCAACGACCCTGCGATTTTGACGAGCGTGTCGGAGGCGAACCAGCCGATGAAGAGGCGTTGTCGCCGCAAGGGGCGAACAGGAGGTGGTACTCCTGGCCGAATTGGGACCGTGTGCTGGCTCATCGAAGCGCCTCCGTGGGCGTGGGTCCGGGATGTTCGCGGGTCTGCGAGGAAGCAGGAAGAGCGCTGACGATGTCGATGAGGTCGAAGATGCCTGTACTCAGGCCGCGCAGAGCCAGGAGGACTCCGCCGCCGCCGGTGGCGAGATCGGTTGTGATCCGGCCTCCCCCGTCTCCCTGAACGACAGCGGTGCCGTCGAGGTTGAACGTGAACAAGTCGAGCGCATCCGTAAGGACGCTCCTCGGCTCCTGTGAGGGGTTGGCTACCCCTGCGGCGTGGAAGAGACCGGCACGCCCGAGCTGCAGTCCGGCCATGCCGTTGAACAGTCCGGGGAAGACGCACCCGTGCGCGTCGCATGCAGCGGTGAGTGCGGAAACGTTTTCGGTGACTTCCACCGGCCACAGGTTGCGTGGGATGCCGGGAAGCACAATGCCGAAGCCTGCACTGCCCATGGCGAGGTAGGGAATGGTGCGCGATTTCTGGTTGAGAAGGAGAGCTCGACCTTCGTCAACGGTGATGTAGCGTCCGAGTTCAGCCCGCAGTGCCTGTGTGCATGCGTCACCTATGATGGCGGGGCCCGTGTTGAGGAATCGTGACAGCGCCCAAGCGACTCCGAGATGACCGTAGAGGAGACCCGAGTCATGGTCGTCCGGGGAATCGGTGCGAGTAGGGGTGTCGACAGGAGCGAAGTCTTCAGGCCTGCGGAGGTAGGCCCGTGCCAGACCGGCTGCCCGGTCAGACAGTGCCTGCCACATACCGGAGTCCTCGTGCAGTTCGGGGAGGGACGCGAGGCCGAGGAGGACGCCGGGCAGGCCGTCAAAGACGCGAGGACCCTCGATGTTGAGTATCTCGGACAGCATTGAGGAGGTCAGGTCGCTGCCAGTGAGGCCTCCGCGACCGACGAGGTCGCCGACGAAGCCGGTGAAAAGACCTGGAAGCGATGTTTGCGTGTGCCCAAGGGGCTGTGGACTGGAGCCGGTGAGTCGGTCCAGGATCGAGCGACCGTAGCCGAGCCCGTGCCAGTTGCGAGACAGCGCGTGGTGATGCACCGGGTAACCGGTGCCGACATAGCGCTTTCTGGCGGCGGTGATTCCGTCGGAGAGGGCACGCTCCCACTCATCCTTGTTGTTGACGACTGGGGATCTATCGAGAATGCATTGGCTTGAGTGATCCTGCTCGGTGAGCGGGTTCTCTCCATCGAGCAGGGCGTGGACGCGTGCGGAGAGAGCATCGAGTCGATCAAGCGCGGCCGCCAGCAGAGGATTCGAGGTCGGAACGCCCATGTACTGTGACCGGGCTCGGATCGCGGCGACCACATGGTCGGCACGGTGCAGATCCAGGACGGCGTCGCCGACAGCTGGCCAGAGCAGGAACAGGGCAATCTGGCGCAACCCCTGGAAATCGAAGGCCTCGGGCTGGTGGCACCCGGACATCCCGTAACCCGCGGCGGCCATCGGCTGAGTACACGACCCCTCCTCCAGGCGGATGGCATTCTCGAAATCGATCAGATGGACTCTCAAGTCCGAGGGATCGACGAGGACGTTGCTGACGTGGATGTCCATATGTGCCCAGCCACGCCGATGCATGGCCTCAACAGCCGATTCGAGTGCGTCGAGCACCGCCGCCTGTTCGATCAGCCGGGCTTCAACGTCCCTCTGGCTTGTTGCGCGAAACGCTGACTGGTCGGAGGCCCAGTGGTGGAGGGGCTTGCCCGGGACCTGCTCCTCGATGAGGAAGGTGTTCTCCCACGAAGTCAGACGGGCGAGGACCCGAGGGATGCCGGGTAAGCCGTCGAAGGCGGTGAGCACGTCGTGTTCGTGGTTGAGGCGATGAACAGCGTCACGGCCCAAAGGGTCGAGGCCGGCACTGGGACGGCCCTCTTTGACCACGACCGGCCGGCCGTCGTAGTCGGCGCTGTAGGTGCCGCCGGAGTTGGAGAACTTCAACGCCTGATGCGCTGTGAACGGCAGAGGAGTCTCTGGGGTCGGGTGTTCGAGTTCGTGTAGCCAGGCGCGAAGAGTGGCCGGGCGTGATGCGAAGTCGGGAACGGCGAAATGCAGGGAACGCTTATCGGGGACGCGTGTTCCGTCGCCGGTGATCAAGCCGACGAAACGACCATCCGGACCGTCGACGGGCCGGAACGCCCCATACCGCAGGAAGATGGGCGCGGTGTCCCAACGGCGGTCGGAGAGCACATACGGCCCTCGAAACCCGATGAGAGCGTCTTCCAATGCGGGCAGGAGAGATTCGAGGGCATCATCGGCGGGATAGAGGGTGATGAACTTACCAGCGTGGACGCGAGCACACAGCTTGCTATTGCGCGCGAGGAATCGAGCACGGTCGCTGAGGTGCTTGAAGACAACACGGTGCCGGATCGCGATGGTGGCGACGCGGTTCAGCACATCTTCGGCCTCGCCGATTTCCGCGCTGACGTGAATCTTCCATCCTTGGCTCGGGGTGTCATGGTCTTGTGGCTGATACTCCGTCCACTCCCGTCCTCCCCGTGTGCTCCATCCTGATGGCACCTGGCATCGGAATGGCTGCGTTTCTGGAGCACGGCGGGGCCGAAAGAATATGTCTCCGGGATAGAGGTAGGGCGCGGCGCTGTGCATGGGAACCTGCTCCTTTACCGGTCTGCGAGGAGGTCGACGAGGGGTTTGCGCCATGCCGATCGTGCCGCGACGAGCAGCGCCGAAGTCATCCCGATAAAAGCGACGCCCACGAGTAGCGCGGTCGGGCCGATGGCGATACCGATCTGGCCGAGGTCGTGTCCATGCGAGGCGAGAGCGAAAGCGAGAAGCCCGTACTCAATACCGATCGGGATCATCCCGATGATCACGGCGCTGACAGTGATGATGAGAGCCTCGAAGACCATGATGAGATCGGTCCCGGCCTGAGTAGCGGTCGCACTGCGCAGCGTGACGATGTCCTCCGTATGCTGCCGTGCGGCCATCACGACCACAGCGATACTTCCGACACCGGAAATCACACCGACTGGTAGGAGGAGAAGGATTCCTTCGAGAGTGTTCAGGGATGCGCCTAGAGGCGAGACGTTGGCCGCGGTCGCGCTGATCATGCCGAACGTGCCGAACAGTCCGATGCCCAGCGTCAACGGGGCTACCGTACCGGCGGAACCGGCGATGCGAGCGATGGCCATATGTCGGGCGACGCGCCAGGACGGTGAGGAGGCGAGCGCGAATGGCTTGGTCCAGGCGATGATGACCAGTGGCAGGAGCCACGGCGCCACCAGCGCGGTCGTGACCGCAAGGGCCTGGATCAGAGGCAACGTGACGACCACGGCCAGTGCGACCTCGTCGACCATGACCACTCCGGCGAGGCTGGCGAAAAGGGGCAGCACGGCAACGACGAAGACGGCCACGACCGCGATGAGATAGCTGAGGCCTGGCCGGGTGGCGACGTCCGGAGCCGAACGCAATGCGACCGGTGATTTCTGTGCCGCTCTCCATGCGGGGATGACAGCTGCGATGACCGCGAGGGCCGCAAGAATAGCGACTGCCCCGACCATCGCCCAAACGGATAGCACTGCGGGCAGGGACGGTGCGTCGGGGTGGCCGATGCCGATGAGGAGATCATTGATCCTGCCTTGGAACGGCAGAGCCAGCACGACCCCGGCGAGCACGCCTGAACAGCAGACCGCGACAGCCTGCACGAGAATCATGGCCGTGACCTGTGGCGGTGACGCGCCGCCGAGCCGCCACAGCGATTGCGCTACGGCGGTCTGTGCCGTGACTCCGGCGAGAACGATGGCAAGAACGATCACCGCGGGCACTCCGGAGAACACCAGCATGTTCGAACCCAGAGTGACGTATTCGCCCTTACTGCTCCCGAGGTCTGTGAAGAAGCTATCGGGTGCTGTGGTGACCGCGACGAGGAAGTTCAAGCACCAGGTGATGAAGATCGACACGGTGATCGCGACGAGCACAGCCGAACTCCACACCCACTTGTTGCGCTGGATGTCTCGGAGCGCGACGGTCAGAGTGGAACTAGCCATGGTTAACCTGCTGCGCGGAAGCGGCTGCCGGGGCGGATACGGTCAACTGCTGTATCGTGGGTTGATGGACCTCTCGCACGATCTGGCCATCACGCATCACCAGGGCGCGGTCAGCGAGCGCTCCAGCGGCCAGATCATGGGTCACGAGCATCACTGTGGTGCCGTTGCGGGCAAGCTGCTGGAGCTGGTCGAGCACGAGCGCGGTCGAGGTGGTGTCGAGGGCTCCCGTGGGCTCGTCTGCGAGGAGGATCGTGGGCGGTGAGTACAGTACCCGGGCCAGTGCCACTCGTTGCTGCTCTCCACCAGAGAGGCTGCTGGTGCGATGCTTGACGCGGTGTTCGAGCCCGAGCTTCGCAAGGATGCTGGTTGCTCTGCCGAAGTCCACTCGTGCGTGTGCGAACCGGCTGGGGAGAAGCACGTTCTCGACAGTCGGCAGCGACGGCACGAGGTTCAACGATTGGAAGATGACTCCCACTCCCCGCCGGTGGACCTTGGCGATCGCGGCCTGACGAGACCGGGAGATATCGGCTCCGAGGAGGACTGCTTGCCCGTAGCTGGGCCGAGCGAAGCCGGCGAGGGCATGAAGCAACGATGATTTTCCGCTGCCGGATGGTCCGACAACGGAGACGAACTCGCCTGGGTAGACAGCAGTCGACACGCCTCGCAAAGCGTGTGTGGGGTCGGCCCCCTTGCCCGACTGATAAGAGAGCCACACCTCACGACAGAATGCAGTCGGATCGATAGTCAAGGTGGGCATCATATTTCCTCATACAGTCGGCGGGGTCAGGGTGTGGGTGCAGATTTGCCCGGCGCGGACGTCGCTTGTCCGCACCGGGCAAATTGGTGCATCCTTCAGCAGTCGAACAGGCTGTAGATGCTCCACGCGGCCTCGACTCCGCTGGTCTCGATGGTGTCCAGTTCCTGAAGCTCCATGACGTTCTTCACGAGGGTTTCCTCCTTCCTTCACTCGGCGCGGTGCCATCCGGCGTCGTAGTCCGGCTTAAGCATCGTGGAATGAGCCGCCACTCAATCCGAGTGCTTTTCAATCCGCTCCGACTTGAGTTTTCCTTTATTCCGGATGTGCCTTGTGATCACTACTATTCCTTGGCGGACGTGACGTTGAACACCTCCGACTGGTCGGAGTCTCGCTGTCCGACCGGATGGGAGATGCACATCTCGGGTGAAGAGTCAACCGGCCAACTCGGCGGACTTCCTTGTCGGGTTAGTCAGTCTTAGTTCCGCGACCGATCGGACGGGGCCCTGGCGGCGTGTGGCCGAGGACAATGGGAAGCGGGCCAGGTGTGAGTCGCATTGGTCCACGTGATACTGGCGGGAGGGAAAGCATGGGCTCGCGACGACGCGCGAAGCGCCATCAACCTGCCGGCCCCCTCTGCCCAGATAGCGGCAAGCGTCAGTACCGCAACTATGCCGAGGCTGCCAGGGTGGCCCTACGACGCTCGCGCTCGGCCGGCCCGCTCCGAATCTACCGGTGCCCATCCTGCGGGTCATTGCATCTGACCAAACGGCGTAACTGGGGCTCGCCTCCTCCCGCCTAGAGGCCGCGTGCCGGGCCGTCTCGACGGGGCGTGCTCTGGGCATGGTCCCGGTCGTCGGGGAGTTGCCGCTGCCGTTCCCGGAGTGCTGTCTCATGGGCTTCGGCGGCGGCGCGCTTGATCTCGATGAGATACACCGCCTGATCCGCTGGCAGGCCGCGGAGCTCGGCGGCCTCGCCCCGCGCCTCTTTCGCCGATGCCCTCCACTTCGCCGC
Organism: Brevibacterium sp. S111; assembly: GCF_004745075.1. Taxonomy (GTDB): domain Bacteria; phylum Actinomycetota; class Actinomycetes; order Actinomycetales; family Brevibacteriaceae; genus Brevibacterium. Next base: position 38,235 of record NZ_RHFH01000005.1, on the reverse strand, counting down.
CTGCCTCCGGGGGCTCGTGCGCAGGTACCGGTCGGGGTCACGGCGGACGTTGTCCGCCCCGTGGAGGCGCGCCAGAAGGGTGACCCGGTCGCGGCGTTGCCGCTCTTGCAACCCGGTGCGCGCCTGCCGCGCCTCGACCACGGCCTCGTCAGCCTCCACCACCTCGGGAGCCTCCTCAGCCTGCTGGGCGGCGACACGACCCACCCACTCATCGAGGTCGCCCCTATGCCGCGGGAGAGTGCCCCACTCCGAGGACAGGCGACCGCGCAGGGCCTGGGCGTGGTCGCGGGCGGTGTCGTGCTCGCGCTGGGCGCGCCGCTTGCCGAACCACCCAGCCGTCGCCAGTCGTCCGGCGGCCTGGGCTTCCTCACCCACCGCGTCAAGGTACTCCCGGCCCTCGGCTTCGGCGCGTGCCTCCAGGGGCGCGAGGGTGTCGGCCCGCACGGTGGCGGCGTGCTCCTCGGCCGTGGCGAGGGCGGTAGTGGCCTCGTCCGTCTCCTCCCGATGCCGCGCCGAGAGCGCGGCAAGCTGCTCACCAACGTTCTCCCACCAGGCGGCCCGCTGTTCAGCCTTCTCCGCCAGTCCGTCGAGGCGGGACAGCTCTCTGATGACCATCGAGGCGGGGCCGTCCTTGACAAGACCGGCGATGGCCTCGTGTGCGCGGGCGGTGGCGTCGGTCAGGCCGCGGTCGGAGCGGTCGCGGCCCATCGCCTCGACGAACTGCGCCTTCGCGTCCGCGAGGTCCGCAGCGACCACGTGGAGTTCGTTGCGTCCGCTTCCGCGGGTGAGGCCGACGTAGACGGCTGCGGCGTCGAGGGCGTCGGAGAGCACCGTGTGCGCACTGTTCACGGTGGTGCCTTGGACGCCGTAGGCGGTGGCAGCGTAGGACAGGTGCACGTGCTCAGCCACATACTCGGCCGGGAGGGCGACGGTGACGTTGTGTTTGCGGTCGGTGCCGGTCTCGATGGCATGCACCGTACCGTCCTCGCCGATGTGTTGGACGGTGAAGGTCTGCCGGTTCGCCACCCGCAGCTCGGCATCGTTCTGCCGCGCCTGCACCAGATCCCCGACACCGATGGGCAGACCGTCGGAGCCGGTCACGGTGCGGGTGTCATCGACCTCGCCGGCTTCGACGCGGACGGTGCGGATGAGCTCATTCAACGCCGTGGCCTCATCGTTGGTCGCCACCGTCACCGCATCCTCGGGGGCCGTGTGCTCGGCGATGTGCTCGCGCAGCGCGTCATCGTCAGCGTGCAGCTGGACCAGGCCCAGGGCGTGTAACTGGTCGAAGATCGCCGCCGGGTTCTTCCCGTCGCGCATCCGCAACGTCAGGGCCGCGTACTGGTCGTCGTCGAAGCGGTGCAGCTCGCTCATATCCACGGTCGCACCACGGATGTGGGCAGCCATGTCGAGCACGCCGCCGCGCCCCACGGCCGGGAGTTGGGCGCGGTCGCCGACGAGCGCCACCGACGCCCTGGCCTCGCGGATGATGGTGAGGAGGGCCAGGGCGGTGTCCTGGTCGAGCATGCCGGCCTCGTCCACGATCACCCTCTCTCCGCGGGCCAGCCGCGCGGCCTGCGGCGGACCCATATAGGTCTTGCCCGTGGTGGGGTCGGGATCGCCGCGCTTGAGGCGGGTGAAGACGCCGTCGTCGTTCCACCGGAACCCGTGCGCGTACACGAGCGCAGCCACGGAATCGGTGGGCACCTTCAGAGTCTCTCCTGCGACTTGGGCGGCCTTCTTCGTGGGGGTGACCACCCGCGCCCGCCGGTTCTCGTGTTCGAGGGCTTCGATGGCGGTGGCGAGCATGGTGGTCTTCCCGGACCCGGCCGCCCCCTCGACGACCACGAGCGGGTCACGGGAGGCGACCGCGGCAGCGGCCTCAGCCTGCCCGGCATCGAGACCGTGCTCAGTAGCGAGGGTGCTGAGGTCGGGGCGGCGAGGTTCGCGGTTCGATGCCTGCGCTTCGAGCCGGTCCCGCAACTGCGTCTCGGCCTCCACCACCCGCAGGCTGGTGAGGTGTGCAACATGTTCGGGGTGCACGGCACCGGGTGGCAGCACGGAGAAGCAATCTCCTATTGCAAGGTCGGTGGCGAGTTGCACGAACTCGCGCAACTCCTCGCCGGTCGCTTGCACGCCGTGGTCGGTGGTGATGCGGGTGACGTGCTCGCGGATGGTGTGCACCGTCCACGTCGACCCACCCGCCGCAGCCCGGTCCAGGGCACGGTTCGCGACCTCCTGCACGCTGAGATCATCAATGGAGACCCGTGCCGGTGCCGGTGCTCGGGTGAGGGTCTCGGGGTCGTAGCCGGCCTGGACAAGTTCCTGCCGCCACGCTTCCTCGTCGCCGAGGTCGGCGGGCTTCTTGTTCGGCCGCTCGTACGCCCACGCCTTGTGCAATAACCGCGCCCGGACCACGGGGCCGGGCTCCTCGCCGGGATGGGCCTGCTCCCATTCGGCTTCGAGACGTGCGAGGTTGCGTTCGACCTGATGGGCGCGCTTGCTCATCACCGGATTGAACGCCTCCAGCTCCGTGACCTCCCCCGTGACCGGATCGAGGGTGAGCCCATGCGCGTCCAGGGTTGCAGCCAATTGCGGGTTCGCCGCGATCACTGCAGCGCCGAGTGCACGGATCGCGCCTTGCTGCTTGAACAGGACCGCAGTATCGAGGGCACGCCACTTGCCCGCCGCGGGAACGCGGGTGCCGATCTGGAAGTGCACGTGCCGGTGCGGATCACCGGCACGACTCGTGCGGTGCACCACGGCGACGGTCTGCACCGACTCGACGGGGATGATTTCCTGCTGCCCGCGCGGGCCGACCCGCGTGTAGGCGTGCTGGGCCAGCCACCGCCGAATCTCAGAGACCGCGTCCTGTTGGGCGGCGTCGAGGGCGTCGGAGACTTCCGGGTGCAAGGCGGCCGCGATTGAGAGGGACTTGGGGGTGTTGACGACCATCTCCGCGAACCGCGGGGAGCCCTTCCGGACCTCGCCCGCCTCGCGCGGGATGCCCATCTGCTCCCCGGTGATCGGATGGACCCAGTCGACCCAGCCTGCGTACTGCTCCGGGTCCAGGCCGGTGTTCGCGACGACCTCACCGCGACTGTTGGTGATGGTGAAGTCCGCCAGGGCGGTGCCGCCTTCGAGGTAGTAGTCATCCGCGGTCGACCGGTCGGATTCGAGGTACCGGCGCGCGGCGGTTCCGGGTCCGCGGAAGAGGGTCACGCCGCCTTTCATGCCGGTCACCGCCTTCCTCACGAGTCGCTTCGCGAGGAAGGTGTGCGGGCACTACCGCAGGTAACATGCGTCCATTCGTCTCTTCCGGTGCGGGGCTCATGAGAGAGACCGGAGTAAGGGGCGGCGGAGCCGGTGCGGTCGGACTCGGCTGGGGTGCTTGTTCAGCGGCGGTACGGAGGTCCGTGTGGCTGCGGGGCGTTGTCCATGGTCTGCTGGTGGTGGATCTGGGAAGATGGAGACTGAAGGACAGGAGATGGGTTGATGGTGTTCCGGGGTGAGGTCCGTTCGGTCGGTGAGCTGCTCGCAGCCTCCCTGGTCGAGCCCGGGCCTGTGCTCGCGACCGATGTCGGGGTGCGGCACACCGCGGCCGGGAACGCGAAGGCCTGCCGGAATCTCCTGGCTGAGGGCGAGGGCCTGGACGCGTGCTGGCGGTTCGGTGTCCTCCAGACCCTGGATGACTACACGTCCACGCTGCGCCGCGGTGGCCCGGGCCTCGCCGCCGGGGTGTTCGTCGATGAGCCGGAGCTGACCGGGGCCGGCGAGGCGGATGCCGCGTTCGCGGCGTTGGCCGATCATCTGGCTGAGCGCGACGGCTGGTCGCCACCGGTGTGGGCTCTCGACCCGGCACGGCGCACCACGGCCTGGTATCCCTCGGTGCCCGCGATCTTCCGCGCAGACGCGGACCGGGAGAGCCCGCGGGCGTTCCGCCAGCGCGGGATCTTCCTCACGGCCCGGTCGCTGTTCAGGGCGTGACCGGGCGGGTGGCAGCAAGCAATTCGGCGACGTTCGTGTCCAGGTCCGATGTTGGTCGGTTGGCAGTCACCCCTGGGTCCAGTTGCACCACTTGATCTGCTCTTTGGATGAGCCGTTCGGAGTGGGTCGCGGCGATGACGAGGCGGTCTTTGCGCAGTTGGTCAATGGCTTCGAGGACTGCTGTCTCGGTGTGAGAGTCGAGATGGGCTGTGGGTTCGTCGAGGAGAAGCAGCGGTCGGTCGCTGGCGAGGGCGCGAACGATGGAAAGACGCTGTCGTTCGCCGCCGGAGAGGCTGGTTCCTGCCCGTTCCAGGGGCGACTCGATGCCATCAGCGCCGAGCCTGTCATCGAGGTTGAATGCTGTGAGGAGAGTCCGCAGTGTCGTTTCGTCAGGCGGGTTGGCCTCGTCTGGGGTGAGGAAGGTTCGGACCGTTGCTCCGAGAGTGGGCGTGCCTTGTTCGACATAGGCGATGGAACGCCACAGCTCCGGCGGGGACCAGTGCGGAAGATCCTTTCCGCCGATGTGCATCTGGCCGGCGGTGACGGGAGCGAATCCTGCAATCGCGGATAGGAGTGTGGTTTTCCCGGCGCCGCTGGGTCCGACGAGGCATACGAGGTCTCCGGCGCGTGCGGAGAATGACACCGGTCCGACGACGGCGCCATCGGCGGGTTCGAGGATCGCGTCGGTGACTTCGAGCCGGTTGATAGTCGGCGCGGGCACTGGAGCAGATGAAGACGGTTCCGCTTCGGATGGGAGTTGCTCGATCCGGGATTGGGCTGCTTGGGCAGTGCGTACCTGTTGGATCAGTTCGGCGTACTTGGCGGCAGGAGCGAGAAGGATGGCTAGAGCCCCGAGGAACCCGGAGAGGTTGGCCACGGACATGGCATCGATCGATACCAGGAGCATTCCGAGCGCGCCGAGGGCGACAAGCAGAAGCATTGATGTCGTCTTGACAATGAGGTCGACGAGCGCTTGAGCATGTCCGACGCGACGCTCTGTGACGGCGACCTCGGCAAGCCGGGTCTCGAACTCACGTCGGTAGCTCGCGCCCAGGCCGTACACGGTTGCTGAGCGGATCGAGCGAAGGTACTCGCCGATGTCTGCTGCCGTCTCGGCCAGCGCATTGAGCCCGAAGGCAGCGCGTTCTTTGACGGGCTTGATGACGATGCCGATGATGAGGCCTGCGACGATGAGGGCAACGAGCAGAGCGAGCGTAAGCCTCCATTCGAATCCGACCATGAGCACCAGGCAACCGACAACTGTGATCACGGCGGTACGCCGACGAATCGCGTCGGCCGTGAGCAGGGGCTCGAGCTCGTTGGCGTAGTGGCTGTAGAGCGCGGTCGCCTCGCCGACCCCGAGCTTCTCGACGGTTCGGGGCCTGAGGCCGACCAGCCTGGCCGCGACGGTCAGGCGCAGTCGATGCATCTCTGAGGCGGCGATGCGGGTGAGGAGCACCACCTGAGCGGCAGCAAATGCTCCGGCGCCGATGATGGCGGCGAGCATTGGCACGAGCACCCCCATGCCAACCGGTGCGCCGTCTAAGACTCGTGCGACTCCAGAGGCGATAGCAACAGGGACGATGAGTTCGACGATGGCCGCGATGACAGCGACTGTTTGACCAGCCCAGCGGACGCTGCGTCGTGAGCGCGCTTGTACGACCAGCAAATGATCCTGCTGAGCGGTTGTCGGCGCACTCATCGTGCTACCCGGTCGCGGCGGAGGCTGGCGACGGCAATGATGGCCAGCAGCAGGGCACAGATCGCGGTGGGCAGGACGTGTGCGAGTTCCGGTTGCGGGAGCATCAGCTCGGATGTCGCCGTTCTCGGCAGCCAGGCGCTGGCGTCGGCGAATAGGCCCGAGAGTGCTGGTTCCAGCCCGACGATGTAGACGAGCATGCAGATGGTGATGACGATCCACCTCCGGGTCAGGGCGGAGAGGCCGAACGCGAGCACAGCGATCACCACGGCTTGCATCGCAGCTCCAAAGACCGGGGAGCCGCCTGCTTCCCACACGGTGAGGTGAGCCAGATCAGCGGACTGAGCCCGTGCAGCTTCGGTTGCGGCGAGGGTCACCGCTGCGGTGGCGGCACCGGCGATTCCGGCGATGACCACCAGCAGCACCAGGCGTACCGCGAAGAGGAACCGGAGGCGGCGGGCAGCCACGCCCATCTGGAGCAGCGCCCCTGATGTGAGCTCGCCTCCGGCGAATCGGACCCCGACGATGATCGCGGCGATGGGTACGAGCATTGTCAGGCTGCTTCGCGCCATCGACGCTAGGTCGTCGTTGGTGGATTCGGCGGTGAGGGTGGTGTCCGTTTGGAGTTGAACGCCGTTGCCGCCCGATGACGTGGAGCCGGTCGCTACGGAGATGGCGAGATAGGTCAGTGCCGCGGAGACGGTGATGAGAGCGCCGATCGTGATGAGGACGACGGGATCTCGCACCCATCGGCTTGTTTCTGTCCGCGTGATGCGGGGGGCGTTAGAGGCGGTCATGGAACTTCTCCTCAAGTGTGGCGTGACGTTCGTCGGCGGCGAGGACGCTGATGCCGGCGGTGGTGAGAATCCGAGTAGCGGCAGTTGCCTCGTGGGTGAAGACCACGGGTGCTCCGGTACTGTCTCGGCGGCAATGGATTCCTGCGTCGGTGAGCAGCATCTGTGCTCGACTGGTGGCGTCGGAATCCATTCGGAGGATCGTCATCGTGCTGGCACCGACGAAGTCCGCGGTCTGGCCTGCGAACATCAGATGCCCGTCGTCGAGGACGATGAGCTGGCTGCATAGGGATTCCACGTCGTGCAGGTCATGGCTGGACAGCAGGACGGTCCTGCCCTGGCCAGCAAGCATGATGATGACTTCCCTGATCCGCTGGCGCGTATCGGGGTCGAGTCCATTCATCGGTTCGTCCATGAGGACGATCCTGGTGCCAGCGAGGATCGCTGCGGCCAGGAGCACGCGTTGCCGGTTGCCAAGGGAGAGACGCCGGAGCCGGGTCTTCATCTCTGCGGCGATGTCGACGAGTGCGGCGGCGTCATCGATCTGTTCGTTAGTGGCTCCGCAGAGGCCGGCGATGTAGCGCAGGTTCTGCCGTACGCTCCAGCCAGGCCAGAGGGCCATACCGTCGACGGCCGCCCCCAGCCCTCTGCCCGCCGCTTCTGAGTCGGCAAGGTTCTCTCCGAAGAGGAAGGTTGTTCCGGAGCTGGGTCGCTGGACGCCCGAGAGAATGCGCAAGAGCGTCGATTTCCCGCTGCCATTGGCACCGACGAGACCGATGACCGTTCCTTGGGGCAGGGAGAAGGAAATGTCTGTCAGCGCACTGCGGGGCCCGTAGCTGTGGCTAATCTGCTCGGCAATGCAGATGGTGGTGTCGCTGCTGTCCATGATGGGCGCCTGTCTTTCGTGTGCAGGAAGCGGGGTGCTCCTCCGCATATCGACCGTGCGGAAGAACACCCCGTTTCGATTGTGTGGTTCAGCCGCCGTAGCTGGCGCAGACGACGACGCCGACACTGACGCAGAAGCCCATCCGCGGATCGGTGCCCGGCCGGACCTGGACCAAGGGTGTGTTGGCCGCGCGTCCGTCCTCGGGCATCTCGAACTCGCGGGTGGTCAGCCGCAGCCCGTCGGGCGTGGGCACGCCATGCTCCCTGAGGGTGGGCACGTTTGCCGTCTTCGCGGTGTACTCACGCCGCTCGGAATACGTCGGCAGCGCGGCGATTCCGTTGACGTAGTCGAGGAACCCGTCGGTGGAGATGATGTCGATGAACTCGTTGATCTGCTTCGTCACCGTCTCCTTGTTGACCTGATGACGGATCTCGTCGAGCGTCCGATCCACTTCGGTGTGGTCGGTGGTTTCCATGACAGACATGGCATTTCCTTTCGTGGGGTGAATACTCGTGGGGTTGAGTATTCAGATGGGGGTGTTACTGCTGGTTCTACTCGCCTCGGGCTGCGAAAGCTTTCAGCGCGGGGAACCAATGTGCATCCTTTGTCGTACCGGACCACCAGGTGTATCCGATCAGCAAAGCGATGCGTTCTCCGGTCCTGAGGTCCAGGACCAAAGGCGCGCCGAGTCGCTTCAGGGCGCCGAAGGAGGGGAATCCTCCTCGTGCGCCGCCGGCAGCGACTCTGCTGTACTCGGGGAGGAAGCTCATCGAGACATGGGCGATCTCGTTCGGCATCAGCGTGCGCCAGGACCCGAGACTCAGGCGGTCGTCTGACAGGTCGATCCGGCCGCGATGAGGGAAGAGCATCTGCTGATTGACGATGGCTAGCAACCGTCGGAGGGAGGAGTTCTTGCGCAACTCGTCGACGGTGGCGGCATGGTAGGTGTCGTGTAGCGCTGTTCCGTTGCCTCTCACGTCGGTGGAAAGCATCAGCCTCACGCCCTCGCCGGAATCGACTCGTTGTCGAAGGTGTACGTCACCTTGCGCACCCCATCGGACATGAGCTTGGTGACGCAGAAGATCGTCGGCCGGTGGTCGCCGAACTGAGACCGCTGGATCTTGATCCCGTCCGGTGTGTGGATTCCCCGCTTGCCGAGCTCGTCAGCATCGAGCAGGACTGTGCGGACGTAGCTGTCGCGGTCCTCCGGAGGGAGGTCGTAGAGTTCGCCCAACAGGGAGACGAATTCGTCCGTGGTGATGAAGTCACGGATTTCTTCGAGTCCTTCACGCGCTTCCTTTTGCACCGCTTCACGGGTCAGCGGCGGGAGCTGCGAGTCTTCCTCGACTTTTGGATAGTCGATTCTGGTCAGGTTCTCGTATTTGTGTGTGCGGTCATTCATGGCGATCCTCCGCGTTGAAAATCTGGCGTGAACAGGATTTCCTGTTGCCATCTACGCTCCCAAGATCATGGTGTCGCCCGCATCGGCGGAGCGGATAGACAATTCCTCGCCCGATCGGCCTAGAGAACAGGCTGTTGTATAGGCCGTTCGGACGCGAATGCGCTGTGACCGCGTCGCGGCATGAGCGTGTCGGCGCGCTCTGTGGGCGGGTGTGACCGGCGGTGCCGGGCAGGGTGGCTTCGTGACGGTTCTCTAGCCGAATGGCGAAGGACGGTGGGGAGGTAGAATCAGGAGCAGGACGAGCCACGCGGACACGAGGGGATGGACAGTTCCCGGGAGGCGGTGAACGGATGCCAACGACACCTCGACCCGAGCCCGTGCATCGCTCGACAGACTGGGCACGGTCGGCCGCGTACGTGCTCGTGATCGCCTCACTAACTGTTCTCGCGGCCAGTGGGATGAACGGCTGGCCTCAGGTGATCCTCATCGGGCTGGCCGCCCTGGGGGCCGCTGCCGCCCTCGTCCGCGAGAAATACCCGTATGCACTGCTCGTGGTGGCGTGGGCGACGACGGCGTTTGCCACCCAAGTACTGCTCATCCCAGCACTATTCAATCTCGGAGTGCGACGCAAAGGTCGGCGCGGGCTCCTCGCCATCGCCTTGACCTTCGTGCTCTTGGGTGTTGTCGCGGCGCGAGGGGAACGTCTCGTATCGGTCGATGGCGTTGACCTCGAAGCCTGGACCAGCGTCGGCAGTTGGTTGCTCAACAGCATCGTCGTCGTACTCGTCCCCTACCTCATCGGCACCGCCGTCGCGGCGCGCCGAGACCTCACCGACAGCTACCGGATTCGTGCCGAGCATGCCGAGGCCGAACGATCAGCGCGAGCGGCTGAGGCTGTCCTGTTGGAACGTGCCCGCATCGCCCGCGAAGCCCATGATGTGCTTGGGCACAAGCTGTCTCTGCTAACCATGCAAGCCGGAGGACTCGAACTCAATGCCCACGCCGGAGGGGAGGTCGTGGAGAAACAAGCACAGCTCATTAGACGAAGCGCCCGTGCGGCCCTCGACGATCTCCGGTCCATCATCGGCTCGATCGAGACTCCCGACTGGCTGGATTCAGAGGCAACGGAACGATCACTCGTTCCCCAGGACATCCTCGGGATCGAGAAGCTCATCACCGAAAGCCGTTCCAGCGGGGCGATCGTCGACCTCGTGTCCTCCGATCTGACCACACCCGAGATGCTTCCGGAGAAGACCACGCGAGCGGCGTACCGGATCGTCCAGGAGGGCCTGACCAATGCGCATAGGCATGCGCCGAGCGCGCCAGTGATCGTGTCGCTTGCGGGATCTCCGGGACAGCACCTGGTCATCGAGGTCAGAAACGCTGTGACAGACCCTGTCTCCGAGACAGAACGCCCCGGCCACGGAGGGCGAGGGCTACCCGGCCTCCAGGAACGCGCGCGCACGGTCGGCGGCGAACTGACAGTCACCGAGTCCGACTCCGTGTTCATCGTCCGAGCCGACCTGCCGTGGCCGGCAGCTGATACCGACCAGACGGAGGCGAGCGGATGATTCACGTCCTCATCGTTGACGACGACCCGCTGGTCCGGGCCGGTCTTCGGTTCATCTTCGACTCTGCTGACGACGTTGAGTGCGTCGGAGAGGCTACTGATGGGAAGGAGTCCATCGTCGAGGTCGAACGGGTTCACCCTGATGTTGTTCTCATGGATCTGCGGATGCCGGGCATGGACGGGCGTGAGGCCACCGCCGAACTGATGAAGCTCCCGGAACCCCCGAAGGTCCTGGCCCTGACGACTTTCGACACTGACGCGCACGTCCTCTCAGTGCTCGACGCAGGAGCCAGCGGTTACCTCCTCAAGGACACGCCTCCCGCCGAGATCATCGACGCGGTCCGTGAAACGGCCGAGGGCCGCACAATTCTCTCATCGCGCCACGCGAGAGTACTCCTCGACAAATACTCGGTGAACGGCAACAATGCCAGAAAAGATCAGGCGATTGAAGCCCTTTCCCAACTGACCGAACGCGAACGAGAAGTCGTCCAGTACGTGGCCCAAGGACTCACGAACGCTGAGATCGGTAAACGCCTGCACTGTTCGCCCGCGACAGTGAAAGCACATCTCGCCAGCATCTTCACCCAGTTGCAGATCACCAATCGTGTCCGATTGGCTGTCCTCGGACACGATGCGGGCCTCTCGGACTCGCCGACATGAGAACAAGATGCCTCAAAGTGGACCTCACATGATCAGGCGCGGAAGATGAGACCGAGCGCGCGAGCCACGATTTCCGCAGAATCAATCCACGGATGGTATGACCGGATGCTGGTCGAGGACGTGGTCGTCCATGGCATCACTCGTGAAGCGTGAACCCTGCTTTCGGCGCTGCTGCTAGCGCGGATGTCCGACGCCACCGACGAAGACGAGCGGGCGCAGTGGGCCTCCCGCCGCCGGCTGGTCAAGCAGCAGACCAGAGCGCTCGACCCGACCAATCGGACCGGGCTGATCGCGCAGCAGCAAGCGTGGATGCGACAGGCACACGACCTGAGCTGAGCACCCCACAGAGACGAGAAAGCGATGTCCGGGAAGCGGCCCGTACCTATCTCGCGACGGACTGCTCGCACTGCGCTACTCGGATCAATCACCGTGTATGCACCGGCAGGATGAGGGTCCGGAACGGTAGACTAGGGGGTGGCAGGTGAGCATGGAGGAGGAACCAGCATGGCGACCACGAAGACGCTGTCGCAGGCCGAGATCGACCGGCTCGAAGCACAGGTTACCGCAGGCCAGCGGATGGCCGGCGAAGAGGAGACCGACGCCGACCGTGCCCTGGGCCGAAAGGTGCTCGCCGGGGAACTGTCCGCCGACGAGGCCATCGCCCAGCGGCTGGCGCAGATCGACGCCAAGTACGGCATCACCCGGTAACCGGGCGCACGACCTCGCGGCCAGGGGTGGGCACTGATGCCGGATCATTACACGTATCCTGGCACCGAAGTGCTCGTCAACATCCCCGGCTACACCGACCCGGCGGCGTGGAAGGAAGCCGAGACCGCGGTCATCGGTCTGCGTGTCCGCGAGCTGGCTCGGACACCGATCTCCGGCAGTTTTGACCTGGCGCACTTGCAGGCGATCCATGCCCGGCTGGTCGAGGGCTTCTACACCTGGGGTGGTCAGTTGCGGGATACGAACACCGGTCCGGGTGGGACCGGGATCGCGCACTGCCTGCCCGAGTTCATCTCCGACGAGGCCGATCGTGTCTTCGGGGCTCTGGCGGGGATGGACTATCTCAAGGGTCGTGATCGTGCCGGGTTCTCCGCGGGCCTGGCCTGGACCTGGGGTGAGACCACGGCGATCCACCCGTTCCGCGACGTCAATACTCGCAGCCAGTTCACGCTGTTCAATCAGCTCGCCGTCGAGGCTGGTTGGGTGATCGACTGGAACCAGATCGATCCGAATGTGTTCGCCCACGCGCGGACCGTCGCGATCTACCGTGCCCCGGACGGGCTTGAGGCGCTGCTGCACCCGGCGCTCATCCCGGTCGCTTCCATCAGGGCCGATGATCTCCCGGAGCGGATGGAGCAAGCAGCAGCGGAGTTCACTTGCCCCCGACCGCGACGGGACGTTGAGGCGCTGGATCGGGAGTTGCGGGCGGCGCTACAGCGGCGGGCAAACCAGCTCGACCCCGATCCACCCTTCGGGCCTCCGCCCCGGCGCGGGCCCGGCCCTCAGGATCGAGGGCTTGGGCTATGAACCAGCACGAAGTCGAGGAGCCCGTCAGGAGAACGGATCCGCAAAATGTGCGGACCCGTTGACCACCCGCGCGACGGGCAGTCGGAGGCAGAAGACCTGGTCGTACGGTGCGGGAAAGTTTCGCACACAGTTGATGACGCCCCGCGACGGTGCCGCCGAGTACGGTGGTGTCGAATCGGCACCACCGTGCCATCAGCCAAGGCGGGTCAACGGGGCCGGAAAATTTCCGGGACCGTTGCGCGACCGCCGCGGTCCCGCAAAATTTGCAGGACCGTGCCTCCGGCCACGGGGGTGGAAAATTTTCACCCCCGTCAACGGTCAACGGTGGTGCCACGCTGGCACCACCGTGGAGATCCCAGGTGACGCCACGGTGACTGCAACGTGCAGGCACCCTGAAGGCTCGCCGGTCCGAGGGCTGGCGGTGGTGCAAAATTTTCACCACCGGCAGGCCTGACGGGTGACTGCTACGGAGGTGCCGAATCGGCACCCCCGTGCCCGACCCCGACCCCGACCCCGACCGTGGGGCCTTGACAGGGACGACAGCACTGACCATCCACATATAGTAGCTCCCGGATACTCGGATGTCTACATATTGTGGTTGCTTTTTTCTGGCCACGGGTGTAAGAGCGTACCTGTCAGTTATGAACAGCATCCCAACACCCCCAACCGACACCACTACGACGACGAGGCCGCGTCTGGCGATCGACGACGAGGCCCTGACCGAGCCCGACCGGGAGGCGATCCGGCAGGCCGCGAAGACCACCGCCGCCCGCTTCCCACCCATGAGCGCTGAGCAGGCTGAGATGATCCGCCACCAACTCCGCGGCGACACCACCTACTGAACTGGCACTCTGCCCTCTCTGGCTTCGAGCCCCGCGTCCTTTAGAGCGCGCGGGGCTCGATAAGGACCCGCTCGGGCTCAAACCTGTTCTGCCCCCGATTCTGCGTTTGGCGGATGCGGACGTTGAACGTGGCCTTGATGATCTTCCGCCGTTCCGCCAACGGCAGGCCCGCCCACGCGGCGGGCACGTCCTCAGCGGTGACCAGGGCGCGGACGCGGTCATCGGTCACCGGCGGGATGAGCGCCTGCTCCGCCTCAGCAATCTGGGGGCGCAGCGCTGCTTCCAGCTTGGTCAGCGTGTCGAGGTTCAGGCTCCCGGCCGCGTACTGCTCGATCACCTCGTCCAGGCGGGCCTGCAACGCCGCCCGCTTCTGCTCAGCAGCCCCGGCGACCTGGAGCCAGCTGTTGTCATCGTGGCCGGTGAGGCGGGACAGGTTCGCGGGGTTCTGGAACCACTCCAACACGACCTGCTCGACGTAGGCGTCCAGGCCCGGCTGGGAGATCATCGTCTTATAACACCCCCGGAACTGGCACTGATACTTCACCGCGGGAGTCCTCTCCTTCTTCCGCAGCGTGGCCCGCTTCAGCGGCCTGCCGCAGTAGTGGCAGCGGGCGATGTGGACCATGAGGGTCTTCGCAGCCATCCCGCCCCCGCCCTTGACCCGCCGGCCCGGGTCAGCGAACAGGCGCTGGAGCTTCTGGAAGTCCTCCCAGTCGATCAGCGGTTCCCACTGGGCGTCACCGACGACCTCGCCCCGGTAGACGCGCTTGCCCGCGATCGTGGGGTTCTGGAGCACCTGACGGACCGTGTAGGTGTCCCAGCCGCGAGGGCTCTCGGCCCACGGCTTCTTCGGCGTCGGCTCCCCGGCATCCTGCAACCGCATCGCGACCGAGTACATGCTCTTACCCGCCAGCACGTCCCGAGCAGCGTCACGAACGATCTGCCCCGTGTGAGGGTCGGGTTCCTGGCGCAGCAGGACACCAGTGTGCTGGTCGTAGACCCGCCGGTACCCGTACGGGAGGCGACCGTGGGGGCGGCCCTTGTCGGCGTTGAGCTTGACCGTGCGTAATTGCCGTTCGCGCATCGTGTTCGCATCTGCCTCGGCGCGGAGGAATTCAAACCCCATCATGAACGAGTCATCGGAGCGGGCGAAGTCGTAGACCCGTCCGTGGGTGAGGTAGAGGACTCCGGCACGCTGGCAGGCCTTGCGCAGCTGCACGTAGACCTCCATGTCGCGTCCGGCACGAGACGGCTCCCAGGAGGCGAAGCCGCCGTACTTGCCGGACTCGATCAGCGCCATCGCCTCATCGAAGCCCTCCCGTTCTTTCTTGCGCCATTGGGAGGCGGACCGGTCGGCGTCGCGGACGATCGCTTCCGGGTACCAGCGGATCGGCAGGCACCAGCCGACCATGTCGGTGAGCTGGTCATCGATCGAGCGCATCAGCTTGTGCCGGTCCTGCGAGGCACGCCCGTAGAGGATCGCTGGAATCCATTCGTCGTCGGCCATCTCCCGGAGCCGCTCGACCGCGGCCCGCAGGTCCGGGGTGAGCAGCGGCAGCTCCAGCAGCCTGTTCGTCGTGGTGTTCATCGTGGTGGTGTTCATGGACATGAGGTACGTCTGCCTTCCCATCCCCCTTTCGCTTCCTCGACGAACCGACCACCGGCCTCGACCCGCGGACCCGGAACCAGATGTGGGAGACCATCCGCGGCCTCGTCGCCTCCGGAGTCACCGTGCTGCTGACGACGCAGTACCTCGAGGAGGCCGACCAACTGGCCGATCGGATCGCCGTCATCGACCACGGAACGATCGTCGCTCAGGGCACGCCAGCCGAGCTCAAAGCCTCGATCGGCGGATCCAGCCTCCACGTGGGCCTTGACGCGGAATCGTCGACCGACGAGATCGACCGCGCGCTGAGGATCACCGCCGACGTCGTCGGTGAGGCCGCTGTCCATTCCTCAGGTGCCGGCGAGATCACCGTCTCCCTGCAGCAGGCCGGGGAGGCCGCCTCCGTCCTCGTCGCCCTGCGGGAGGCCTCCATCGACGTCGCTTCGATCAAGGTCGCCGAACCCAGCCTCGACGATGTCTTCCTCACCATCACAGGAGACACGGCATCGACCGACCGTCCGGCCCAGCCCCAGACCACAGAAGGAGTCCCAGCATGAGAACCGCCCCCGCTGAACGATCCGTTTCCGAATCGACCACGACAATCGACCGAACCCACACAGACACCGCTTCCCTGCCCAGTCGGCCGGGTCTTGCCGAGACATGGAACCAGACCATGGGCTTCGCCTCGCGCGCACTCAAGCACATGCGCCGTGAGCCCGAGCAGTTCTCCGACGTGCTCATCCAACCGGTCCTGTTCACTGCGATGTTCGGCTTCATCTTCGGCGGCGCCATCAGCGGCGACGTCGCGAACTATCTGCCGATCATGGTCCCCGGCATCCTCGCGATGACCTGTCTGACCGCTTGCATGGCCACCGGAGTGCAGCTGCGAGAGGACATGGACTCCGGCATCTTCGACAGGTTCAAGACCCTGCCCGTGGCTCGCATCGCGCCGTTGGCCGGGCCGATGGTCGCGGATCTGCTGCGCTACGGGATCGCCGCGACCGTGACCTTCCTCGCCGGCATCGCGATGGGCTATCGACCCGAAGGCGGCCTCATCGGTGTCGTTTCGGCCATCGTGCTCGTCATCGTCACCGGGTGGTCCCTGTCCTGGGCGTTCGCCTACATCGGCACGATCGTGCGCTCGGCCCAAGGGGTGCAGGGCATTTCGATGATGATCCTCTTCCCACTGACCTTTCTGTCCAATGCCTTCGTCCCCGTCGAATCCATGCCCGGCTGGCTGCAGTGGTTTGTGGGCATCAACCCGATCTCCCACGTCGTGTCCGGGGTGCGGGACCTGGCGAACTCGGCGACCTTCTCCGCCGAGGCAGGTTGGGCCCTGCTCGGCTGCGCCGTCGTCATCGCGATCTTCGCGCCGCTGACCGTGAAGTCGTACCAACGGAGCGCCTGAGCGCGAGAGCGTCGGTGTGATACCGCGCGATCACCTCGGCGAAGTCGAGCGAATCTATCTCCGTCGTGATCTCGTCCAACCGAGCGATCTGCGCCGAGGTGAGCTCCTTGGTCAGCCTCGTCCAGTCGAGTGAGGGAAAGACCCGATTGAAGGTGAACCGGGCGGCCAGCGCCGCAAATCGGGTCACCTGCTCACCATCGATGCCGTGCACGCACTGCCCGCGCTGCCGGAGCCAGACAGCGACGGCGTAGGCGACTGTGCCCAGCACCGGGAAATCGTAATGCACCCGGTGCGGGTCGGTTGCGCGTTCGGCCCGATCGATCAGCGAGTCGAAAAATTCGTCCGAGGACTCGGGCTCATGCCGGGCGGTGACCACGGTTGAGACCGCGCCGATGAGCAGAGTCCACGGGTCGAGCCCGTCACTGTCCGGCACTCCCGGGAGCGCGGGACGGGTACGTCCGGTGCGCCGGACCACAGCGAGCAGTTCGATGCCGGCCGCGACGTCTCCGCGCAGCAGTGCGAGTTCGGCACGACCGAGGAGGAGCATGTAGCGGTTGCCGAACGGCTCGTTCTGTTCCTCGGCCTCGGCGAGGGCCGTGAGTTCCGCCTCGGCACGCTCGAGCTCACCGAGACCGAGATCGGCGAAGGCCAGCCAGGAGCGGCATTCGATGCTGTCGCCGAACTGCGCAAGCGTCGGCAGGGCGGCCATAGCGTGCTCGCGGGCTTCGGCGAAGTCACCGTGCTGAAGATGCAGCTGGGCCAGGGACTCGTGGTACCGCGTGGGCAGCCACGGTGGGTCATCGGCCTGGAAATCTGCGAAGGCGCTGTCGAGCAGGGCGATGGCTTCGGTCAACTCCCCGGCGTTCTCCTGGATTCCCGACAGGTAAGGGGACGCGACCAAACGGGTGAGGCGATCAGCGGATTCGGTGAGCTCGCGCAGCTCGGTAGCGGCAGGCGAGGTATGGCTCGTATCCGGTGCCCTGACGATGACGAGCCCGAGCCGAGCCATCGCACGGACGAAGGGGTCGGCGGACTCGGGCCCGAGTTCTTCGAGCAGCTGCGAGGTCGCCGGGAGCTCGTGCCAGCGCGGAAGCATCCCCCAGGTCGTGGTCTGAACGGCGAGCACCCTGCGGGTGTGCTCGGCCAGGTGTCGCGGCATCGTCCAGTCGCTCAGGAAGCGTTCGAGGAGCTGGAAATGCTCGATGATGCGGATATGCTCACCACCGACCATCCAGTAGGGCAGCAACGCTGCGAGCATGACGATGGACCTGTCGTCACGGCAGTCGAGGAGGTGCCTGAGCACAGGGGTGAGGTTGTGTTCCTCGGCTCGCAGCCTGCCCACTGCCTGCAGCTGCCGGGAGCCGAGGATGTCATCGATGAGGCTCTGACAGGTATCCACCGCCCACTGTTCGACGGCATTCTCGATCTGCTCGGCCTCTGCCGATTCGCCTCGGCGGAGGTGGCCGTATTCACGGATGGTCTCGAGCATTCGGAAACGGACTCTGCCGTCACGTTCGATGACAGTGAGCAGGGACTGGTCGACGAGGTCCTCGATCGTCCGCATGGCCGTGGCCTCGAGAATGTCCTCGACGCAGTCGGCACCGAAGGCATCGGGCAGGAGGGCCATCGTCATCAGCGCCGTCTTCGCGTCGTCGTCGAGCAGCTGCCAGGACCAGTCGATGACCGCCTGCAGGGTCTGATGCCGCTCAGGTGCCGTTCTGTCACCTCCGCGCAGAAGGACGAACCGATCGGTGAGGTTGTCGAGGATCGTTTCGGGAGTGAGTGTGCGAGTCTTCGCGGCCGCGAGTTCGATGGCCAACGGCAGTCCGTCGAGGTGGCCGACGAGGGAGGCGACCGTGTCACTGTCGATCGTCACGGTCGGTCGTGCCGCACGGGCACGTTGGATGAAGAGCTCCTCGGCCTCGCTCGGCGACAGCTGTCCGAGCATGTAGACGTGTTCGGCCGTGAGACGCAGGGGTGTGCGACTGGTGGTGAGGACACGCAGGTCGGCCACCGCGGCGAGGAGGTCGTTGACGATGGCGGCAACCCCGTCGATGAGATGTTCGCAGTTATCGAGGACGAGCAGGTTCGGTCCCGTGCTCAACGCTGTGATGACCTGGCGGCGCAGATCCGGGCCCGAGGAATTGCGATCAAGGTGGTTGACGGTCTCTCGGACGCGGAGGCCGTCGGCGATCGCGTTGAGGATCTCATCGGCGTGGCTGATGGCAGCGAGCTCGATGACATGGACCCGGGGGAGTGAGCTGAGCTGAGCGAGCTCCTGCGCCAGACGTGTCTTGCCCAGCCCGCCCGGCCCGACGATCGAGATCAAGCGCGCCGTCGACAGCAGCCCGGACAGCTCTTCGATGTCTCGGTGCCGGCCGAGGAGGCTCGCAGCGGAATGACGGAGACCGGAACGCATGGGTCGGTCGAGGGCCAGCAGCTCCTCGTGGACTCTGCGCAGGACGTGTCCTGGACGCGTGCCGATCGCCTCGATCATCAGGCTGCGGAGCCTATCGAATCGTTCAAGGGCAGCCGAGGGCCCTTTGACCGCGGCGAGGGTGCGAAGATGCTCGGCGGCGAGTTCCTCATCGAGCGGATCGGCCTGGGTCAGTGCCTCGAGTTCGGGCAGAGCTTCACGGCGTCGTCCCTGCCGGGAACGCGCGATGGCGATGATCCTCCTTGCCCGCTCACCATTGCCGAGAGCCGCGGCCGTCTCCGCGGATTCGAGTGCTTGGTCCGTCGCTCCGTTCGCCAGTGCTTCCTCGGCACCGGAGAGGAGCGAGGCCAGTGCCCAGATGTCGACATCCTCGTCGGCCAGGTTGAGCCGGTAACCGGATTCGGTGCGGGCGATCGCCTCTGCCGAAGCCAGGGTGCGGGCACGGGAGACGAGGATCTGCAGAGCCTTGGTCGGATGCGTCGGCGGAGAGTCGGGCCAGATCGCGGTGATGAGACTCGAGCTCGCCAGCCCGCGGGGACCGGCGTCGGCGAGAAGACGCAGCAGGGACCTGATGCGTTCGCCCGTGACGGGGATACTGTCCCAGGTGACGTCGTCGATGAGTCTGAGCCGGGGGTTCTTCACCTGTCCAGTCTAAGTTGTGCTGCATCGCAAATGGGTGCCCGTGCTCCCCGCGGACATGGGACTGCGGGTGACGTAATCAAGCTCGAGTGGAGGACGAATTCAGGATGAGCACAGACAGACATGCACAATAGGATCCATGAGTCTTCTTCCGGCAGATCTGCCGCATACCGCGGTTCGTGGTGCCAACTTCGCGCAGACAGCGGCGAAACTCGTCGCGCAGAGACTGCGTGAGCGGGTTCGCGAATCGCGGCTCTCGGACGAGTTCGACCCCCAGGATCACGACGAATTCGTAGCGGCGGCCTACTTCGCAGGAGACCTGAGCTCGGTATATCAGCTGGAACAGTGGCTGTGGCCCTTCGAACAGTTGGAAGCTCGTCTCAAAGACAACGGTCACAGCAGTCGCCCTTTCGGAATCATCGTCCGCAACGCGCCGGTCGCCGAGTACCTGCAAGGCGTCACAGACTTCCCGGTGCGGTTCTCGCGTTTGACCACCGGCCTGGACAAGTTCATGCAGTCGCCGAGCCTTCGGGCTGTTTTCTATGTCAATCAGGCGACGAGCAACTTCCAGGCGCTTCGCTATCCGGAGCCAGCTCACATTCACCTCAGCCACGGTGAGAGTGAGAAGATCTCGATGATCTCCAACCAGCTCAAGGGCTATGATTTCGTCTTCACGGCAGGACAGGCCGCTCGACAGCGCATCGAGCAGACTCTCTATGGGCTCAGTGACGATCGTATGTATGACGTCGGACGGCCGCAGTTGGATCGGCCGCGCTCCATTCCTCGAGAATGGGAAGAGTTCAAGACCGCCCAACCCGATGCGAAAACGGTGTTCTACGCTCCCACGTGGGAGGGCGACTCACCCTCGATGTCGTACGGGACCATCGCGTTCAACGGAGAGGCCATCGTCACCGCACTGCTCGAAGCGGGGTATCGAGTGATCTTCCGACCGCATCCACGCACCGGAGTCATGCGACACGATTTCGAGAAGGCACTGGAAACAGTCAAAGAGATCGTGGAATCGGATCCGAGAGGCTACCTGGACCAGAGCCCAGACGTGTCGTGGCAACTCGAGGAAGCTGACGTCGCTGTCGTCGAAATGACGTCCGTGGCCTTCGACTGGCTGTCATCAGGAAAGCCCCTGGTCATGGTCCAACCGCACGAACCCGAAGCCGAAGTCCTCGACGGCGGTCTCTTGGACCACTGCCCGACGGTGGAGCCCGGGGGACAGGACGACGTCGTCGACCTCATCGATCTGGCCGTGTCCCGGGACGGCTCGGTCGCCGTTCTGGCAGAGTTCTACCTCGGCGACACCGCACCGGGTGCACAGACCGCGCGCTTCATCCGTTCGAGCGAGCGGGTGATCGAGCTGAGGACTGAGGAGCACCGGCAGAAGGTCGGTCAGTGAAGCGCATTACAGTTTCTTAACTTGAAGTAACAGAATGGTAAAGTAGCGCGGGACCATTTCCGCGGCTCACGAGTTGGGCTTTGAACACTGGATGGATTCAGCAATGAAACGAGTCATCACGTACGGAACTTTCGACCTGCTCCATTACGGGCATATTCGACTGCTCCAAAGGTGCAAGGAGCAGGGCGACTACTTGGTGGTTGCCCTGTCGAGCGACGAATTCAACGCTGGCAAGGGCAAGAAGTCGTACTTCTCCTATGAAGAGCGCAAGCACATGCTCGAAGCCATCCGCTACGTCGACCTCGTCATTCCCGAGGACAACTGGGAACAGAAGTCGACCGACGTCGAAAAATTCCATATCGACACTTTCGTGATGGGCGACGACTGGGAAGGCGAATTCGACTTCCTCAAGGACAAGTGCGAGGTCGTCTATCTGCCGCGCACGCCTGAGATCTCGACGACGCGCATCAAGAGCGAGCTGGGTAAGTCCTGACCGAGATGGCGCGGTCTTCGCGCTATCGTGGCTGGACACCATCTAAGGATCAGAGAGGAACGGACGTGCCCGAACAGTCTCCGGCGAAACATCCGACTCTGTCGGAGCTTCGGGCCAAGGCGCAGCCGGTGGAAGTCCGCAGCCGCAAGAACGCCGAACACTGGACCGCTCAGCTCTACCTCCGTCACATCTCGATCTATTTCACGATGCTGCTCGTCCGCACGAAGATCAGTGCCAACGGCGTCACCGGTCTGATGATTCTCGCCGGCTGGTGCATCGCCGGCAGTCTCCTGATCCCGGGGATCTGGGGCGCAGTCCTTGCTGTGTTCTTCTCTCAGGTCCAGATGTACATCGACTGCTGCGACGGTGAGGTCGCGCGGTGGAGGGGAACCAGCGGAGCCAAAGGTGTGTTCCTCGACAAAGTCGGTCATTACACGACCGAAGGCCTCGTCGCGGTTGCCCTGGGTCTCAGAGCCGTGGGGGAGTGGAGCAACCTCGTCGACGATCCCGCAGGCTCCTACCCGCTTCTGCTGGCCGGAACGGTCCTGGCCGCACTGGTCCTTCTCAACAAGGCACTCAACGACATGGTCCATGTGTCGAGGGCGTTCAACGGCCTCGGCAAACTCGCCGATTCCAAAGAAGCCACCGCGCTCAACCCCGGCCTGGTCTCCACCCTCAAACGCATCGCTCGCTTCGTGCCGTTCCACCGCATCTTCCACTCCGTCGAGATGTCGCTGATGGCACTCGTCTCAAGCATCGTCACCGTGTTCGCAGTGTCGGCGGGAGCCGATCCGCTGTTCGGAGAACGCTGGCTCGTACTCATCATGGCTCCATTGTGCATGCTCTCCGTGATCGGACACTTCCTGTCGATTATGGCGTCGAGGCGACTGTCATGAACGATTCCTCGCGCATCCTTTCTCAGCGGGCCGAAGAGAACCGCCGCTACACATTCGGCGTCGTCGTATTGAGCCAGGGCAAACGGTTGGACGACCTCAACCGTGGGTTCGAGTCTCTTCTCGCACAGAAGGGCGTGGACCTCGACATCGTCTGTGTGGGTAACGGCTGGGAACCTGAGGGCATCCCCGAAGGGGTCAAGAAACTGGGATTGCCGGAGAACCTTGGAATACCGGCGGGTCGCAATGCCGGAGTTCCCCACGTCTCCGGTGAATTCCTGTTCTTCCTCGACGATGACGCCTGGCTGCCTGATGACACTTCGCTGATGCGCATGGCCCAGCTGATGCGCACCAAACCGAGAATCGGGCTGGTTCAGCCCCGCGTCGAAGAGCCCGGCGGACCGAACTCACCGAAACGCTGGATCCCCCGGCTGAAGAAGGGCGCGGCCGATCATTCGTCGAACGTGTTCTCAGTCTGGGAAGGCGCGGTCTGCATGCAGAGACGTGCCTTCGACGAATGCGGCGGATGGCCGGGACCGTTCTGGTACGCCCATGAGGGCATCGAACTCGCGTGGCGAGTCTGGGATGCCGGCTATATTGTCTGGTACATGGGCGACCTTACCGTCGCGCACCCTGTGATCGACCCCAGACGCCACGACGAGTACTTCTATATGAACGCGAGGAACCGCGTCTGGTTGGCACGACGCAACCTGCCGTGGCCACTCAGTTGGGCATATGTCTGTTCGTGGACGGTGATTCAGTGCATCAAATGGGCGAACAAGCCGCACCAGCTCAAAGCGTGGATGGAAGGATGGCGTGCCGGTTGGCGACTCGACCCCTGGGCCGATGACGAAGACCGACGCAAGCTGTCCGGACGCGGCGTGCTGCGCATGTCCCGGCATGGTCGACCGCCGATCGTGTGAGGTCCGGCATCATCTGCCCAGTGTCTAAAAGATCGTACAGAGAACAGACAGGGACCGCGGTCGGGTCCGACCTCACCGACTGAGAAACCGAGTGGAGCCGCTTCATGCCGTCGTCAGCCGCCGTTGCTGAAAACTCTCCCCACGCGCACACCGCACCCCGGGTCGCCGGCTTCCGCTCCGACATCCAAGGACTGCGCGCACTGGCCGTGGGGATCGTGCTGCTGTACCACCTGTGGCCGACCACATTCGACGGCGGATTCGTCGGTGTCGATGTCTTCTTCGTCATCTCCGGCTTCCTCATCACCAGCCACCTCGTCAACAAGCCTCCACGCGGCTGGGGTGACGTCGCGAAAT
This sequence comes from Brevibacterium sp. S111, assembly GCF_004745075.1. Taxonomy (GTDB): domain Bacteria; phylum Actinomycetota; class Actinomycetes; order Actinomycetales; family Brevibacteriaceae; genus Brevibacterium. The sequence goes on along the minus strand of NZ_RHFH01000005.1, from coordinate 14,701 downwards.
TCTGGGCCAGACGGATCAAGCGGCTGCTGCCCGCTTCGCTGCTCGTCCTCTTTGCCGTCGGTGTAGCCACCTTCCTCGTCGCACCCCAATCGGTTTGGGCGGACACGGGCCGGCAGATCGTCTCTGCTGCGCTGTACGTCGTCAACTGGGACTTCGCGATCTCGAGCGTTGACTATCTGGCGGCAGACAACGCACCGTCTCCGGTGCAGCACTTCTGGTCATTATCGGTCGAAGAGCAGTTCTACTTCGTCTGGCCGATGATCATCGGCTTGTCGTTCATGCTCGGCGCGAAGTTCGGCCGGTCCAAACGAATCGTCGGGTTCACCGTCCTTGGGATCTTCCTTGCATCGTTCGTCTTCTCTGCCTGGTACACATTCGCTGAACCGGCGATGGCGTACTTCATCACCCCGACACGGATGTGGGAGCTGGCCTCCGGCGGTCTCGTTGCGGTCTTCGTGACCTACATCCGACCGCAGCGCCTGCCGTTCAGTTCGCTGCTCGGCTGGATCGGGCTGGCAGGGATTGTCGTCGGCACGTTCGTCATCCGATCCGACATGCCGTTCCCCGGTTTCGTCGGACTCGTGCCGGTGGTGTCGACTGCGCTGGTCATCCTCGCCGATTCGCGCGGACGCACTTCCGTACTCCCGCTGCTGTCGCTGCGACCGGTGCGTTTCCTCGGCGACATCTCGTACTCCGTTTACCTTTGGCACTGGCCGCTCATCGTCCTCGTGCCCTACCTGTCGGTGAAACTGGGCGGGGCGGAGAGTCTCGGATTCACGACGAAGGTCGTCATCATCATCGTCTCGATCCTCGCCGCATGGGCGTCGACGACTTGGGTGGAGAACCGGTTCCGAAAGGCCGCGGTCCTCAGCGGCTCAGCGAAGGCGTTCGGTTTCGCGGTCATCGCCATGGTCATAGTCAGCACCCTCGGAATCAGTCAGGTGACCATTGCCAATCGGATCGTCGAACAGAACGAGGAGAGCCTGCAGACGAAGCTGGCGGATCCGGAGTCCTGCCTCGGCGCCGGAATCCTCCTGCCTGAAGCGAAGGACAATCCAAACTGCGAGAACTTGAACACTCTGCAGATGGAACCCGCCGCAGCGAAGAAGGACAAGTCGAAGGCCTATGCCGACGGCTGTTGGGCGAGTGCACCTTATGCCAGCAAACCCGAATGCACCTACGGCGACGGCTCGAAGCACATCGCACTGGTCGGCAACTCTCATGCCGGGCACTGGCTGCCGACACTGGAGAGGCTGGCAGAGAAGAACGACTGGACGATCACCACGTTCCTGGCCTCGAATTGCAGCATCTCGACCCTGCCACAGGAACTGTCGACTCCGGGCGAAACTAAGGGCTGTCAGGACTACGCGGACTGGGTGGTCGAGCGCACCACGGAGGGCGGGTTCGACGCAGTAATTACGTCCGAACGCCAGTCTACGCCTCTGCAGGGCATGGATTGGGATCAGACCGAGCAGAAGGCTCCTGAGGGGCATCGCTCGATCCTGCAGAGCTGGGTCGAAGCGAAGCTCGACGTTCTCGTCGTCAGGGATACGCCCTACCCTGGAGGTGCCGACATCACCGTGCCCGACTGCGTCGCCAAACATGAGGACGACCTCGAAGCGTGCTCGGGAACACCAGAGTCCTGGCATTGGATGGATCCCTTGGCCGCCTCGGCGAGGACCATCGACTCGAAGCGGATATCCGTCATGTACCCGCAGGACTGGTTCTGCCCGGACGGCACCTGTGAACCCGTCATCGGCGGAGTCATCACCTACTTCGACACCGCTCATATAACAGCCACCTATGCGCAGACCCTGGCACCGCAGTTCGATGCGAGTCTGCGCCGATCGGGTTTGCACACCTTCAACTGAAGAGCCAGAGCCGTCGGTTCAACGAACTGACAGCGAAATCCGATAATGTGACCCTGATCGGTCCCGACCACCGACTGTGCACTGAAACCTCTGCAAAGGACGACACGAGTGACCACTGGACGCAACTCAGCAGATCGATACATCAGCAAGGGACGAGAGTTGATCAAACCTGTGGTCCACGGCGTTGCTCGACGGGCACTTCCCGTGGTGGAAAGGGCCTCCGGCACGAAATACGTACGCGAACGTGCTGCCGGAGGCAAAGGCAGGAAGAAGTCGGTCACTGAAGCACAGAAGAATGCCGCCGCAACCGCCCGGGCGTATCGGAAGCTTGCAGTCGGGCTCAGAGGCGGATCAGCCGAAGACATCGACGGGTGGAACGTCGCACCCTCGCCACAGGAGGCCGCGTCCAAGGAACGGCAGCTGGCACGACTGAAAGCGCATTCGAAGCTGTCCGAGTCCCTGGCCAGGGGAGAGTCCTTCGGTCCGTCAGCCGTCGAGGCGGCGAGGGCCCTCATTGCCGCGGGATTCCAATCCGAACTCGTGTCCATCGGGCTCAATCTGTGCACTCAGCCCAGCCAAGTCCAGGTCGGCAGAGCACTGCTGGGGATGGCGTACCAGCGTTCCTCGGAACCGGCCGTGGCCTGGTCGGAATTCGCGCAGGTCGATGATCGCGATCTCATCATCGCGGCCGCCGAAGAATACTATCCGACCGCGCTCGACTCCCAAGGACGCGAGGCGCTGCCGCTGCTCGAGCGATCCAACGAGGCGGGGGAGACACAGCGGTGGAGTGCAAAGGCCGTGCTGCGCACCGCGGAATCAGCCTTCTGCATCGACGCCTTCGATCATGTCCGTACCCTGGTGGAGCCGCGTCTGAGCGAGGACGATGACCTCGACGAGGCGGTTCGCTACGAACTCACTCGTATGCTCGACTGGCTGCCCGGCGGCAAACACCTCGAACCGTTTCCCACGACCGCAGGCAAACGCAATTTTGGTGTGCTCAGCTACGACCAGCCGGGTGTCCGCTCACGCAACGTCGGCGACTACATTCAGACGATCGCCTCGATCGGGCACCTCCTGCGTTACGAGAACCTCAACTTCACCGGTGACGAAGGACTGGCTGAACTCTTTGCGAAGTTCCGCAAGTCCGTCAAAGACGAGCGGAAATATGCAGGCCCTGAGGCCGAGCTCAACCTCGTCGAGGTCTACCGCGACGGCAACGTCTACCAGGAGATCCCCGAAGACACCTGGTACATCGCCTTCGGCTGGTATATGCATGACATCTTCGGGAAGTCGTTCAACATTCCGTTCCATCCGAACCTACGTCCGATCCTGCTGTCGGTCTTCGTCCGCTATCCCGAGATGCTCACCCCAGAGGCCATCGCCTATCTGAAGAAGTACGGGCCGGTCGGATGCCGTGACTGGCAGTCCGTGGCAGTCCTGCGCGCCGTCGGAGTTCCCTCTTTCTTCTCCGGATGTCTCACGACCACGGTCGATACGCTCTTCCCTGCACCGCCTGCAGATCACCGTGCCGGAACCCTGCGTGTCGACTGGATGAAGGACAACAAGGGGCCGAAGAAGAAGCAGACGGTCACTGCCATCCGTGACAAGTCGTTCCCGGAGAACCTCGAGCTGGCGCGCAACTGGGTCGCCGACTACGCCTACAAATACAAGCAAGTTCTCACGTCTCGCCTGCACGCGAACCTTCCCGCACGCTCGGTGGGCGCGGACGTCGAGTTCGAACCTAAGAACAAATCTGATTCTCGCTTCGGTGGTCTCATCGGCATCAACGAAGTGGAATTCGACGCGATCCGCAACGGAATCCTCGACAAGCTCTCCGTGCTGCTTCCCCTCATCGCCACGGGCGCACCGGAAGACGAGATCTATGAGAAGTGGGTCGAGATCACGGCCGACGATATGGACGTCGCCGACGAATACCTCGCCTCTGCCCAGCTACCCAAGGCTGACAGCGCCGCGGTTGCGAACGCCGTCGAGACCGTCGAAAATCCGGTTCCCGAGAAAGACGTCATAGACATCGTCATGACGGTCGACAAGGGTGAACAGGCCCTGGTGGCTTCTGCAGTAAAAGCAATTGACGCGCATGCGTCGACGCGCTACCGCGTGTGGCTGCCGGCGGACGCAGTGGACACGCCAAAGGTCGAAGACATCGAGTCACACCTGTCCAACGGCACGATCCGTGTCCTCCCACCGGTGACGTTCCCCGCTGTCACGAACACCAATGAAGTGGTGCAGGCTCTCCTGCCGGAACTGTTCGCGGACCATGAGCGACTCGTCGTGCTTCCCGCGGCTGCCGAGGTGTCGGCTGACGTCTCAGAACTGGCGGCTGTCGATCTCGGCGAGGCATTCATCGCGGCCAAACATGATGTGAGGAAGTACCGCGCCAGCGGACTCACTCTGATGCGGCGGACGGCCAGTGCCTTCGGCGATGACCACGTCGGTGCGCTCAAGTACGTCTTTGCCAGCCATTTCGGAATGAGCGAAGACTTCGCACCATTCGATCCGCAGGTCGCTGTGCTCAATCCGAGTGCACTGCGTGGAGCCGGAATCGTCGAGCAGACTCTCGGACTCTTGTCAGAAGTCCCCATCGGATATGTTGACGCACTGCAGACAACAGTTCGTGGACGGTATGCGGAACTCGACAGCGAATGGAACATCCGTGCGCAGTGGGAGACCTCTGAGAACCCCAAGATCGTCAACTGGCGCGGCCAGGCCCACCACTACGGTCAGATGACTTTGAGTCGGTGAAGAACGCCTTCACCGTCCACATCGCCCACGTACTGAAGAAAGGCATCAGCAGTGAGCCTGACTGCTCGACCATTCCCTGAGACCAATGGTAGCCACTCTGACTCGGTCGACTCTGCTCGTCCTCTCGGCACCGACGCAGTGCACGTCTACAACGTCTTGTGGGGAATCCCAGAATCCATGGGCGGGATGACGACCGCTGCCCTCAGACGGATTCGCAGCTTCCAGAAGTTCGGACGCCCACGGTCTCAGACCATTCTCACATTCAGTCCGCATATGGATGTCGACGAGACCAGAGCACGTCTGATGGCCCAAGGAAAGATCAGCGACGATGTCGAGCTGGTGAACATCTGGCCGGAACTTCGTGCCAGGACCGAATCGGGCCTTGCAACGCTCAAAGGCGAACCGCTGAGGGCTCCGCTGCCGTTCGAGGACGGCGAAGTCGAGAACATCACTGCCTTCTACGATGTGTTCCGCAGCCCGCGGACCCGGGCGGTCATCCGGCGCAACTACCGGCGGGCGGACGGAAGCCTCCTGCTCACCGACATCGAGGATCCGAAGCTCGGCAGACGATTCGTTCTGCATTCGCCGGATGGACTCCCGATGACGGAATGGCGACGCCCCCGCGACTTCTACAACGCCTGGATCTCCGCGATCGTAACGGCCGAACCTGCTTTCGTCATTGTGGATGACAAACAAGTCAGCGAGTTCATCCACGAGATCTCGGACAGAGCGTTCCCACTGATCCTATTCCTCCACGGGTCGCACCTCCGTCACCCGTGGAACGGAGACCATGGTCAGATCCTGGCGCGCAGACTGGACACGATGCGTAACCTCGACCGTTTCGACATCGTGGGGGTGCAGACCGAACAGCAGGGAGAGGCGGTCAGGGCCCTGGGATTCCCGGAGGCCAACATCCGACTACTGACGGGAGAGCTCCCAGAGTCGGCCGCGCTGTCCGAAGCCCCGCGCCGGCGTCCGCTGAACTCGGCTGTCATGATCGCCAATCTCATCGCGCTCAAACGCGTGGATCATCCTATCCGCGCGGTCGCAGAACTGCGGGATCGCGGAATCGACGTCTCCTTGACCGTTCTCGGTGAAGGCAGCGAGCGGGGCAAACTCGAGAAACTTATTGACGACCTCGACCTCGGTGATCGCGTCGAACTGCCAGGCTATGTCACCGACGTGTCGGATCGCTTGCAGTCAGCGTCGTTCTCCATGCTCACGAGCACAAGTGAGGGCCTGCCGCTGTCGATGATGGAATCCATGGGTGCCGGAAGTATCCCCATCGTCTACGACATCACCTACGGCCCGCGTGATCTCATCGAGCACGGTCGCAATGGTTTCATTACGCCGTGGAGCGACATCGGCGCCCTGGCCGACCAAATCGAAGACTTCCTCTCATTGGACGCAGACCGCGTCGACGACATGCGCAGGGAGACACGGAAGACTGTCGAACGCTACCTTCCCGAGGCCGGGTACCGGCGCTGGAAGGAGGTGCTGGAGGACGTGACCGTGGTGAACCTGCCCGACGACCTAGGCGCAGAACCGGTACCAACGATCGAAGCCAAGAAGCTCACGTGCGTGGCGACACCTCAGGGCTGCCGCATCGAGATCGAACTCGACCAGATTGATCCGGTGATCGCCGGGAGCCTACAACTGGTCGTTGCGGGCAGGAAACTCAGCACGTTCTTCATCAGCAACAGTGCCCAGATCTCAACGCGCAGATTCGGACACAGAATCGTTTTCACCTTCGACGTGGACTACGCAGGCTTCTCGGAGTCTCCGGACGAGACTTTCGACGTGTATCTGCGCAGAGCTCACGACCTCTGGACGGCAAAGCGCAGGATTCAAACGCCGAGGCGGTTCCGCGCCGTGCAGGCAGGGAACGGGGAATGGTATACGACGAAGCACGGGAATCTTTCGGTTCGTCCACGATCATAAGTCGGGTGGGCTTGGAGCCGAGAACCTACTCGTCGCTGGACTCGGCATTCGTGCTGTCTGAGTGGAACTTCTTCAGTTCGACGGTGCGATCGGCAATGAGCTTGGAGACGGCAGCGGTGAACAGTGCCGTCGAAGTCCCTTTCTCACCTTCGCCGAAGTAGTGGCGCCTGAGATCTTGCCGAGCAGCGGCGGCCGTGTCATCGGAGAGCATCTCCAACAGCATCGATTCCACCCTGGCGATCGTAGAGGCGTCGATGATCGGAGTGGCCCGACTGACGGGCGCTTCGGCGTTGAGTTTGGCCGAATCGGTGCGGCGATCCGTCAGCGCCAAGGGCTTGTGCGGCTCGAGGTAGAGAAAATCGAGTCCGACACTCGAGATGTCGGTGACAAGCAAGTCGACCGCGCCGAACATGGCGAGGATGTCGCCCTGCATGAGCACCTGGTGCTGCTTAGTCGGGTCGGCGATAGTTTCGTTGGCTTGGGCGATGCATGTGAGGATACGCTCGTTGGCCTCGGTCATAGCGGGGTCGCAGGATGCTTCGACCCGGGGATGAGGCTTATAGATCAGTCGGGTGTTCGGGATCCTCAGTGCTGCCTCGACGATCTGAGGTCCATAGAGGTCGACTGAGGTGTAGTTGTTCGAATCGTTTTCGCCTTCCCACGTCGGCGCGTACATGATCGTCCGCGCAGACGAAGGCTCGAGTTCTGAGGGCCGGTCGACGTCGAGCTGCGGGCGACCAACCTTGACCAGTGCCGATTCGTCGAAATCGATGAGTGCTCTGCGGTGGCGTTCGATCGCAGCATCGCCGGCGACGAACACTTTGTCGTAGGATTTCGCCTGGTTGGACACCATGCTGAGTTTGTCAGACTCACCATGATTGACGTGGACGTGGACTATCGGGGCGAAGGCCAGGGACTGGAAGTTCGTCACACCGTTGTTCACATAGAGTGCGAGCTTGAAATCGTTGGCGTGGTAGAAGGTGTGAAGGGGGTCGAAGCGTCGTTTGAAGACCACCGGAAGATGTGTGGATTCCAGCGCTTGCAGCAGTGAAGAACCTTTGCGCAGGACGAGAACGACTCGGTGCTTCTTGTGCAGTTCTTCGAGCACGGGAAGCCACTGTTCGAGCTGATAGAACTTGGAACTGCGATCACCGAAGTAGACGACCACGTCACCCTTGGCATAGCTGCCATCGTATTCGTCTTCGAACCGGTTCCAGCGCTCTGTGCCTCTGATCCACTTGCTCGTCGTGTTCCAAGCAGGCGACCGCACCGCCCATAGGGCTGTCTTACGTAGCAGGCTCTTCACAGTGTCCCTTTCGAATCTCAAAGAATGCTCGTTCGACGGCTGGGTCGCCCTCGTCGACGATGTCACCCACAATGGTACGGGCCAAAATTGAAGACTAGTCACGTCCCTACGGGGGCACCCAGTCTCTCCTGGTGTTATGCCGCCGAGCTTGCTGGAGAGTGTTTAGGCGCGGTGCGAAGCCGGGCGGGAAGACCCAGCGCTGACAGTGGGTCGCGCATTCCGAGGGCCGGTATGTGATTGGCCACTATGGAAGTGAATGCCTGGCGATCCGGCGTCTGGCGTCCGCCGCGACTACATCTAAGTTAGTGTGTGGGGCAAACATTCATCAGCACACAAGGCCGTGCATTTGAACCCCGAGGCGAAGGCTGTCGCACAAACTGAGGATCTGACCAATTGGACACCGAGAAGAACGAAAACCTGCTAACGGGCCCCACTAAGCTCATTGGCCCCGATGGTTCCACCGTTCCTATGCCAAACTGCGGGCACATTGTGTACGTAGGCAACGGCGCTACCTCGCAGCATTACAAAGAGGAATTCCAGAAACTGGGCATTCGCGGGATGCAGACAAGTAGAGGTTCGGGGGCACTCAGGCACCTGGCGGCACAACCGGCTACTGATAATGATCCCTCCTCATGGAAGGTTGTTGACGGGTTTGGCCACACCGAGGCTGTGTTTCGTGGGTTCCACGCTCGCCGCAGAATCGCAGACAAGTGGCAGTGGTACAGCGAGAAGAGAGTATGGGAAGCTGCATCAGCGGAAATGTCGCCTAAGCAACTCATCCTGCCAGGCGACGATGTTGCTGAACTTTGCCACCTAGACCACCACAACCTCGTGTTGGACGCGCAGTGGGTTGACCAATCTGGAAAGACTGCGAACTGCGGTTCACGGATGTTCTCGAATGAACTCATGGCTCATGCGTTGGGGGGATATGGAGGGACCTCGAACCACAATACGAAGGCGGCATTCGAACACGCTGTTGAAAATGGGTACACGTATTTTGAAGTGGATTTGTCGTACACCACCGACCGGAGGCTCGTTGCCGGCCGATGGACGAAATCTGTGTGTGATCGCAGCGGGATCGAATACAGCGATGATTTTGTTGAGATGACCTACGAACGCGCAATGCGTTTGAAGCCGTATGGCGAATCGATGATGGACGCGAGGGAACTGTACGAGATCGTCAGGAAACACCCTGAATGCACGTTCGAGATCGACTTTCACAAAGTCGAGGGAAATGATGTCAAGAACCGTGTGCGCTCTCTGCTTGAGGATTTCCAATATGACGAGAGCGCTCTTGATCGGCTGCTGATCCAGGCCTATTCGGAGCAGATGCATCGCGACATCGACTCTGTGCACCATTTCTCGCATTATCAGTTCTTGGTGGGGATGAGTATGGGGCGACTCGACGAAATCACGACCTATTGCGTGGACACCGGAATCTGTGCTGTCGCGCTACGGTGGGGTCTTGCCACCGCAGATGTGGTGAGCAAGATTAGGAACGCTGGCCTGAGAGTCCTTGCATACACGATCTCCAATGACAGTGTTCTCGCTGACGGGGTACTCAACGCCGGAGTCGATACCGTGTGCACGGACCATGTGACGCCCGAAAAGCTGGAGAAGTCGAGAGGGCGTTTCGGACAGAAGCCCTTCCTAGTGTATTACCACAGTGGATCGCCGGATGCATCGGAAACGTATTCAAAGGCAGTCAGGAACGCTGCAATCCAAGGAGACGTGGTAAAGGTTCCCAGCGGAGCGACTGAATTTCGGGACTCCAAGCGCTGGGCGAACAACGGTTCCGAGACTCTTGCGATACAGAGGTTCGCCCTGCCCGATAAGCGGTTCGCGGGATGGCATCTGCGTGTCAATCTCGACGGGGAGCACCAGTGGTTCTGCACTGATGGCACATTCCGGACGAAAAAGGTTATGCGGACCAGACCGCCGGTGACGAGATACCTATTCACAGACGAAGAGGCACTGCCGGTCATCAATACCAAGGAGGGTGCCAAGTTCGTCATGGTTGCGGTGTGGGACGACGTAGAGTCTTCGAAAGGCTTTCGGCCGAAGTGGTTCGGACGGCGACGTCCTTGATCGGCAGAACTACCTTCGCCGAATCGGCGGACGATGAAGCAAGTGTCTTCAGGCTGATGTCTGGATCATGCTCGTGATTCTTCAACCGTATGGTCTGACGGGCAGGCCGACATCGACTGTGTAAGCATTCGACAGTTGTCGAAGGTGGCGACGTACTACGCGCCGAAGACCGTCTGGGCCGACCCACGAAAGCGCGGCTGTTAGGCTATTGCCGTTACGAAACGTTGAATATCATCTTTCTTGGAAGTGAAGCCCGCAGGGGTAAGGGGAGCGTGTGTCCGAAGAACTGAAAATTGTCGACCTCGACTGGGAGCGAGTGAACCTCAGTTTCACTGTGGAGTTCCCAGGTGAGGACGTCGACGGCTTCTACCTCACCTCGAACGCGAACCCTGGAGTGAATCTGCTCCCGGTCGCCTTCGAACCCGTCGCTTCGGGTCGCTACCGGCTGACGATCAACGTCACGCAATTCAACCGTCGCTCCCAGGTGCCCAACGGCACGTATTATATGGTGGCATTGCGGCGCGGCCAGCTCCATCCCGCAAACTTCCCCCTGGGGAGAGTCGGCGAGTTGGATGGGTACTCGCGTGCTTTCGTGTACAACAAGAATCGTTCGGCGTACACAGTGACCTTTGGTGTCTCTGATGACGAGGGCGCACCATTCTTCCTGATGCGTACATACTCGTTCGGTCGCTCCGCGGGCAAACCGTCGTCCAGGGTGGCGCGAATGAAGTCGAAGATCCGCGGTAAGTGGGCAAAGACAAAGCGAAAAGCTCTTCGAAAGGTCTACTCGGCCGGATCGAAGAAGCGCCCCGACGACGGCAGCAACATTCTGTTCGCTTCCGAGGCGAGACCAAACATGCAAGGTAACCTCAAGGCCGTCCACGACAGGATGATCGAACGCGGTCTCGATAAGGATTACAACTTCGCCTATTCGTTCAGAACAGGCCGGACAAGCTCGCGGCGAAGCGCCTTCCACCTTGCTTGGCAGATGGGCAAGGCGAATACCATCCTCATCGATGACTACTTCGCCGTGCTGAAAGATCTCGGCAATCGGAATGAGCAGAAGATCATTCAGCTGTGGCACGCGGGTAGCGGATTCAAATCGGTCGGTTACAGTCGGTTCGGCCAATATGGCTCACCGAATCTCCGAAATGCTCACCGGCAGTATTCCTATGCCATATGTGGGTCTCAGCACCTTCGCGATGTATATAGCGAAGCCTTCGGCATCGAACGAGAATCGGTCTTCGCGACCGGTCTACCGCGTATAGACGGATTCCTCCGAGAAGGGCGTGCGGAAGAAGTTCTTGTGGAATTCGAAAACGACTTCCCCGAGGCGAAGGACAAACGTAAGATCCTCTGGGCCCCCACATTCCGAGGTCGAGGGTCTGGCGACGCACACTACGATTACGATGTCATAGATTTCCAAGCACTCTACGATGCATGCGGTGACGACACCGTTGTCCTCTTCCGTCAACACCACTTCATCCCGGAGCCGGCTCCGATCCCTTCGGAATTCAGCGACCGACTGATCGATGTCGCTTCTTGTCCCGACACCAACGACCTCTTGCTGATCTCTGACGTCCTCATCACGGACTACTCCTCGGTCATTTACGAATACTCGCTGCTAGAACGCCCGATGATATTTTTTGCGTACGATCTCGAAACATACTCAGCAACGCGTGGAATGCACAGAGACTACGAAAAGGCTGCACCTGGCAGCATCGCGACTACGTTCGACGAATTGGTCAACCTCATCCGCCAGCCTGCGCTGAGTGTGGAAAAGACCAAGGAGTTCGTACGTGAGAACTTCGACTTCGTGGATACGAACAACTCTGACAGAGTGATTGACACGCTTGTCGTGTCCACACCGATCATTGAACCTGCACAAGAAGCTTCGATCAATTTTGATGATCTGGCTGCTCGCGATCACGAGAACATTCTGGAAAACGACAAATACGAAGAAGAAGCAGCAGCGAATTCGGCTGAAGACGAACCTCGTCCCATGACAGCCGAAGAGGAAGAAAACGAGGAGAACGAATGGCAAACATTGCAGTAGTCTTCGCTGGTGGAGTGGGGGCCAGAATGGCTCACAGTTCACGTCCGAAGCAGTTTTTGGAGATCCATGGCCGGCCCGTCATCGTTCACACCCTCGATGTCTTTCAACAACACCCCGACATCGATGCCATTGCGGTAGCTATTCTCCCCGAATTTCGTGAGTACCTCGAACGGTTGGTCAAAAGGTATGAACTGACCAAAGTGAAATGGATTGTCGATGGTGGCTCGACCGGACAGGAATCCAGACACAACGCTCTCAAAGTCGTGGCCGAGAACAACGACCCGGATAGCCTCGTCCTTATCCATGATGGCGTCCGCCCATTGATCGACGCCGACTTGGTATCGCGCAACATCGAGAGTGGCCTTGAATTTGGATCGGCCGTCACTTGCACCAAGATGACCGAGACTGTCGTTGTGGAAGAAGGAGACGGAATCAAAGACGTTATTCCTCGTGATCCGTTGTGGACCGCCCAGGCCCCCCAGACTTTCCGCCTCGTCGATGCACTCGAAGGGTACGATCGGGCTGTGGCAGGAGGCGAGAATGACTCTATTGACACCTGTACCTTGATGCACAGTTTCGGTTATGACGTGCACCGAGTCGAAGGTCCACGCACCAACATCAAGATCACCACCGCTTCCGACTATTATGTCTGCCGGACATTCCTTACGCTTATTGAAGATCGCGAGGCATTCGACGGTGAATGACGTTGTCCTATTCGACTCACCAGTCTTCAAGGAAGACGTCCAGCAGATAGCAAAAGCTCAGTTACCCTGGGACACCTACAGTGGTCAGAACATTCTAGTCACGGGTGCTTCGGGAATGATCCCGATGTACATTGTGGGCACGCTTCTCGCAGCGAACGATCTGCACGGTCTCAATCTGCGTCTCACTGGTATGGTGCGGAATCTGGAGAAAGCGAAGTCGCGGTTCGGAAGCGCACTTGATCGAACTGACTTCAAACTGATTGCAGGCGATGTTAGCGAACCTCAATCATTCGACAGCACTTTCGATACAGTCTTTCACGGAGCTTCGCCCGCTCGTCCCTCATTGCACAAAATGTCTCCTGTGACCACGTTGAAAGCAAATACGCTGGGCACAATGAATCTGTTGGACGCCCAGGAGGAGAAGGGCGGAGGATCCTTTGTTCTCCTGTCGTCATCTGAGGTCTACGGAAGTGTTTCCGGCGCTCAATTGATCTCAGAAGATTCGGTCGGCTCGTTCCAACATTTCAGTCCGCGAGCGAGCTATTCGGAAGGCAAGCGTATAGCAGAAACTGCTCTGGCCGCTTACGCCGCCGAATTCGGTATACGCCCTCTCAGCGCTCGATTCGGACACATATACGGCCCGGGTATGGCTCTTGACGATGGAAGAGTTCAAGCCGATTTCCTCGCCGATGTCGTCAACAGCCGAGACATCAAAATGATGAGCGCTGGCGCAGCCACCCGTACTTACACGTACGTAGCGGACGCCGTCTCTGGCTTGTTCTATGCACATCTCTGCGGTGATGACCCCGTATACAACGTGGCAGATCCGGCAGGTAACGTCAGTATTCGTGAACTTGCAGAGACCTTCGCAACAGCGAGGCCCGAGAAAGAGCTCAAGCTTGAGTTCGTCAATCAAGAAGATAGTGGAGCTTTTTCTCCAGTGGCTTCGTTGGGTCTGGCCTCGGACAGACTTGAAGCTCTCGGCTGGAAGCCAGCCAACGATCTCAAAACCGGCGTCTCCCGCACAATTCGATCATTTGAGGATGGACCACTGATATAGATGCGTCTCTGCGCTCGCTGGCAGCAACACCTCTCCGGCGAGCGCAGAGAGTCGGCAGTGAGATTACGGAGCCATGCGGAGGGGCACCTGGCCGGCAGTTGCACCGACAACGGCCACCGACGTGTGCCCGTCCGCGTACGGCAGAGCTCAGTTGCTCGACTGAATATTCGGCTTCTTGGGCGCCACTGCGCTCGTCTTTGAGCGCCACCTGTCTTGGGTGTCGACCGGCGTCGTGAGCGCCCCCGAATATTCGACTTCAGCGCCACCTGTTTCTAGGCTCCTTCTACCGCGTGGCCACTCACGCGGTAGAAGGAGCAAAACGAATGGTACGCAAAATTAAAGCGAAGTTGGTGCTTCGCCTCCGATCTGAAGGACTCTCTCGCCGCCAGATTGCCGCTCAGGGCATGTCGAGACATTCCGTCGACGCCGTCATCGCTGCCGCTGACGCCGTGGGGCTGTCCTACGACGAGGCAGCCGGGATGCCGGATGCCGATGTCTACGCTCGATTGTTTCCTGGCCGTGGCCAGCATGAGAGTGTCTACGCCCAACCTGATTGGAGTGAAGTCCACCGCGAACTCGCGCGCGTCGGGGTCACGCTGAAACTATTGCATAGCGAGTACCGTGACGCCTGCGCCACCACAGACTCGCCGGCGATGGGCTATGACCGCTTCTGCAAGACCTACCAGCACCATGTGCTCGTTTCCGGCCTGGCCTCTCGAGTCGGACACAAGGCCGGCCAAAGCGTCGAAGTCGACTGGTCGGGCAAAACGATGACGCTTACCGACCCGGTCGCGGGGACACACACGAAAGTCTTTCTCTTCGTCGGTTGCCTGCCGTTCTCGCGCTACGCGTTTGTTGAACCGGCCCTGGATATGAAGCAGGACACCTGGCTGCGGGCGCATATAGCGATGT
>NZ_RHFH01000052.1 GCF_004745075.1 Brevibacterium sp. S111 | reverse complement strand
TGTCAAGTCCCGGGTTTTCTAGAGGCTGAGCGTTCGTTCAGTTTCTTAGGCTGCTAATTCCTGTAGGCTCGTGTAGTGGGTTGCTTCGATTTCGGCGGGAGTCTGATACCCAAGCATTGAATGTAGCCGTTCGGTGTTGAACCAATGCACCCACTCAGCCGTCGCGGCTTCGACATCGTCACGACCGGACCAGGGGCCGTCGGTGAAGATGAGCTCGTACTTGTATAACGAGTTCAGCGCTTCGGCCATGGCATTGTCGTAGCTATCGCCGACCGATCCCACCGACGCTACTGCCTCAGCCTCAGCCAATGCCTCGGTGTAGCGCAGAGCCCGATACTGCACTCCTCTGTCCGAGTGGTGGGTCAGCCCTGCAACGTCGTGACCTGCACGTTTACGGCCCCATATGCCCATGTTTAAAGCATCGAGGGCGAGATCTGTATACATTCGCGTCGAGGTCTGCCAGCCGATGATCATCCGGGAGAAGACGTCGAGGACGAACGCGACGTAGACGAAGCCGGCCTCGGTGGGAACGTACGTCAGATCCGCGACCCAGAGACGATTCGGCCCCGTGGCGGTGAAGTCACGTTTGACGAGGTCAGCCGGTCGTTTCGTCTCGGGACCGGGTTTCGTCGTCCGTGGGAACGTCCCCCGAACAACACCGCGAATTCCCAGCTGCTGGCACAGTCTCTCGACTGTGCAGCGAGCCACAGGGCCATAGGTCCTTGTCAGCTCGGCGTGGATCTTGCGGACGCCGTAGACCTTGTTGCGGCGGTGAGTATGGATAGCCATGATCCTTTCTTTGAGCGCCGCGTCGCGCTGGGCTCGAGCACTGACCGGACGGTTCTTGAAGGCGTAGTACGTCGATGGGGCGATGCTGATGCCTAGGTCTTGTCGCACGACCTGGCAGATCGGTTCGATTCCCCACCGGTGCTTGTTCTCGTCGATGAAGGCGACGATCACTTCTGTAGGCGGTCGAACTCCGCCTTGCCGAAAAACGCGGTCGCTGATCGGAGGATGTCGTTGGACTTCCGCAGCTCCCGGTTCTCTTTCTCCAGCCGCCGGATCCGTGCCTGGACGTCCTCGGTCTCGACGGGCAGGTTGGCGGCTTCGGCCTTCTTGACCCAGTTGCGCAGGGCTTCCTTGTTCACATTGGTCTGTTCGGCGATGCGGGCGATGGCACCGTTTCGAGTCTCGGGGTCTCGGCGGGCCTCGAGAGCCAGCCGGGTAGCTCGTTCACGTACTTCTGGTAGATATTTCGAGGTAGGCATGATGTGTTGAGGGTAGTCCTTTCTTGGGTAACCGCATACCCTCCATCAAACCAAGGACGAATCA
>NZ_RHFH01000051.1 GCF_004745075.1 Brevibacterium sp. S111 | reverse complement strand
GGAGACCTTGGGAAACATTTGTGGAAGAGACCGGTGAGAGACCGGGACACTACTTCCTGCCCTCACGTCATGTTCGCACTCGAACCCGAACGAACGGCCAAGAATCAACCGAATCGGTGGATCAAGGCTTAAAAGGTAACGGGATGCGCCATTGGCCGGGCACGTGCACACACGCGCCCGTGGTGTCGTATTCGAAGCCGTGGTATCCGCATTGGATTCCGCGTTCAGTCGTGCGACCTTCCGAGAGGGGAAACCCTCGGTGGGCGCAGCGATTGTCCATGACGACGGCCCGGCCTTCGGGCGAGCGGAAGATCACCACAGACTTGCCGAGGATATCGCGCCCCAACGGCTTGTCTTGGCTGATCTCTTCTGACCAGGCGATTACATACCAGGCGTTACGAACCCATTCTTCCTGCGCACTCATGACTGCCTCCTTCGGTAATAGCACTTAAGCTCAAGCTAGCCTCTTGTGATCTGTCGCACATCATCGTTTTGAGTCTCTATGTCTGGGATCACAGACACCTGGGACAGTCTCATCGCTCGAGCCGAGGCTCACATGCCATCGGCACTCCGTTTACGCTGGGTTGACCGGCCGGAAACACTGATGAGGTTTTCCGTCCGTGAGGGCATCGGAGCCGCCATCGCTTCAGGAGGGGATCGTGACTCGTTATCCGCGCACACCGAGCGACAAGGTCCCCGCAGCGCACAACGCTCTGCGCATTCTCACATTGTTGTCGTCCCGCAATGTTCCAGTCTCTGCTGTGTCTATCGCCGCCGCACTCGATCTGCCCCGGTCGACCGTCTATCACCTGCTTGCCGTGCTTATCGAAAACGGCTTCGCCGTGCATCTGTCCGAAGAGCGCAAGTACGGTTTGGGCATCTCGGCATTCGAGCTCAGTTCCTCATATGCGCGGCAGGCCCCGCTGTCTCGGCTCGGTGCTCCGATCCTCGCATCCCTTGTCGACACCATCGGTGAGAGCGCACATCTTGCGGTGCTGCACGGCAGCGACGTCGTCTATGTCATCGAGGAGCGAGCCAAGTTCCGGCCGGCGTTGGTCACCGAGGTGGGGGTCCGCCTGCCAGCGCATCTGACCGCGAGCGGACGCGCCATCATGTCGGCGATGCCTCCCGCTCAAGTGCGAGCGCTCTATCCAGCAGGCTCGGCTTTCGTCACCCGCAATGACCGTTTAGCGACGGTTTCTTCGTAAAGGGGTATCCATTTAAGTCCCGGAGTCCCGGTCCTCCGCGGCTCGCCATGGCCGCTTCTCCGGCACGACTTCCAGACTCCCCGGCCGTCGGCGCGGGCCCACTACTCCCGGCGGCCGCTTCTCCTT
>NZ_RHFH01000050.1 GCF_004745075.1 Brevibacterium sp. S111 | reverse complement strand
GCATGGCAGGGCCTTGGGTGTGAGGGATCTTGGAGAATTTCCATCATCACCCAAGGCCCGCCTCTCATTCATCACCGACACACTGGGTGCAGAGACCCTGCTACGCACTCTGAAACCGGAAGAGCCGGCCGAACTCATCCGGAACAAGGGTGCCTGGAAAGGCATTGATGATGTCGAGCTCGCCGCGGCGGAGCGGGTGCACTGGTTCAACACGTACCGGCCTCACCGGAGCACTTGGTGTAGCGACTCCCTCTGCGTTCCGATCAGACTTTTTCAGTGCGCTGCCGCGGGCTGCGTAGCTCGTGCACGAGCCGATGGGGATGAACCCTGAGTGGTGGACACGCTGAGTCTGGCCCATAATGGGCCGGAGAATGCGAGTAGAAACCATGCCAATGAAGAAGTACTCCGATGAGTTCAAAGCCGACGCCGTCGCGCTGTACGAGACTCATCCCGATATGTCTTATTCCCAAGTCGCGGCCGATCTTGGCATCTCCCGTGGCGCGATCAAGTCGTGGGTGTTCCAAGCACGGAAGGAAGCCGGCAAGGTGTCCACGAGCTCGCCTGATCGGCCCGAGACACCCGAGGAAGAGCTGGCTCGCCTGCGGGTCGAGAACGATTCGTTGCGGGCCGATAAGCGGTCTCTGCGGTCGGATGTGGAGCGGCTGGAAGAAGAGCGAGCGATCCTGCGGAAAGCCACGAAATATTTCGCGGCAGAGACGACCTGGTGATCCGTTTCCAGTTCGTTGACGACCATCGAAACACCCATGAGGTGAAGCGGATGTGTTCCGTGCTGGGTATCCAGCGCTCAAGCTTTTACAAGTGGCGTGCCTCCCGGCCGGCACGGGCGGCCAGGCAGGCTGCTGATGATGCTCTGTGCGAGCGGATTGAGCACCACTTCGAATTCTGGGACCACACGTACGGGTACCGACGGATCACGGCCGAACTCGCCGATGACCCGCACGTGGACGAGCCGGTCAACCGTAAGCGGGTTGCCCGCCTGATGCGGAACAACGGCATGGTCGGTATCCACTTGCGTAAGCCGAAGACTACGACGATCTCGGACCCAGATGCTCAGGTGTTTGCCGACCTGGTCGGCAGGGACTTCTCGGCCGCTGAGTTGGGCACGACCTACGTCGGCGACATCACCTACTTACCCTATGGCGATGAGGGGAAGTTCTTGTATTTGGCCACGGTCATCGACTTGTATTCGCGGCGGATCGTGGGCTGGTCGATCGCCGATCACATGCGGTCCAGTCTCGTCGAGGATGCGTTACAGAATGCAGTAAACAACAGAGAAACACTGGAAGGTGCGATTTTTCACAGCGACTGAGTATTCGGTGGTGTGAGCGCCACTGACTATTGTGGTTGAGCGCCACCCGATATTGCCTTTCAGCGCCACCGGGTCGTGGCGGTGAGCGCCAGGCCGTCACCCGACGCTCACCGACAATTGGTCA
>NZ_RHFH01000049.1 GCF_004745075.1 Brevibacterium sp. S111 | reverse complement strand
CCTTTTTGGGTCACTTGCTGAGCTTCGTCGTTGAGTTTGCTGGCGGGGTCTTCTCGTCCTGGTCGGGCGGGTTGATCCAGGCTGTGGTGGGCAATGCCGGCGGGACTGGGTGGTGGCGGACGAACCGCTCGGGGTGGGCCATATAGGCCTTCTCGAGGACGCTGGCGCGGTGGTCCCGGATCTCGGCGGCGTAGCCGTGGTGGACGTCGATCGGGGTGTGCATGCCGATCCCGGAGTGGCGGTGGACGGTGTTGTACCAGCGGTAGAACTTGCTGCAGAACGCTCTGGCGTCCTCGATCGAGCCGAACTTCTCGGGGAACTCGGGCCGATACTTCAACGTCTTGAACTGCGACTCTGAGTACGGGTTGTCGTTGGAGCAGTGGGGGCGGGAATGCGTCTTGGTCACGCCCAGGTCGGCCAGCAGGAACGCGACCGGTTTCGAGGCCATCGAGGAGCCGTTGTCCGCGTGGATGGTCAGCTGATCACGGTCCACGTCCTGCTTGGCGATGGTCTCGCCCAGCAGCTTTTCGGCCAGCGCCGCCGACTCGGCGGGGGCGACCATCCATCCCACCGTGTAGCGGGAGAAGATATCGATGATCGAGTACAGGTAGTAGTACGTCCACTTCACCGGACCGTGGAGCTTCGTGATATCCCACGACCACACCTGATTCGGGCCCTCAGCTGCGAGTTCGGGCTTGACCCGGGGCGGGTGCGTGGCCTGGCGGCGTCGCTCACGGACCTCGCCGCGGCGGCGTAGCAGGCGATACATCGTCGAGACCGAGCACAGGTAGACACCCTCATCGAGCAGGACCGCGTGAATCTCGGCCGGGGCCATGTCCACGAACCGCTGCGAGTGCAAGACCGCGAAGACCTCGGCCTCCTCGGCTTCGGTCAGGGCCCGCGGCTGCCGGGCCGGCTCGCGGCGCTGACGCGGCGGTGCCGGGGACTGGCGATGGCGGCGGTAGTGGGTGGCCCGAGACCGTCCCACCGCCCGGCAGGCTGCTTTGGTGCCCACCAGCTCGGTGATCGTCTCGTCGATCATCGCTTCTCGGGCTTGTCGTTGCTGCTGGTCGAGAACTGGTCCAGCAGCGCTGAGAGTTTTCCCTGGACCTCGATCACCGCCTCGGCCTTGTCCAGATCCGACCGCAACCGCTCATTTTCCTTCCGCAACCGCGCGGCTTCCTTCTGGGCTGCTGTGGCCGGTGCCGCGCCCCCGGAGCGACCCAGTGCCTCTTTGGCTCCGCGGTCGCGCTGGTCTCGCCAGGCGCTGATCAGCGAGGTATACAAGCCCTCCCGGCGCAGCAACGCGCCTCTGCCTTCGCGGTCCGCATTCTCGTACTCTGCCAGGATCTCGGCCTTGTACTTCGCGCTGTAGCGACGCCGGCGGGCCTTGGGCGGGACCTGCGGGTCAGGGACTTCATCCATACCCCCAGAATGCCTCGACTCGATCGGAGTTGTCATCGTTGTGTTCATCGCGGGGATACCTCCTCCCGCCCTCTACGACACCAAACCGGACCATCCGGGTGTCTCATCTAAGGCTGACACAGAGGG
>NZ_RHFH01000048.1 GCF_004745075.1 Brevibacterium sp. S111 | reverse complement strand
CCTTGATCCACCGATGCGGGTAGCTGTTCAAAGCCGCGTGTGAAATGGAAATGCCCCTCCTGAACTGGGAAAATGATGATGTCTAACGTCAACATTCCCGTTCAAGAAAGGGGCACCTCTCAGGTGCTATTCAATCACACACCCACGGCAGCGTCCTACTCCTTCAACGACACGAACCTCGTCAGTCCTACCGGCCTGGTCCCGATCATGCGTCTGGCCCACCAGGCAGGCCTGCTCGACCTCGCCGAGCAGCGTTTGACCGTGACGACGACCGGAGCCGATAAGGGCGCGAACCCGGGCGCGAAACTGTCCACCCTGATCGCGGGCATGGCCGCCGGTGCCGATTCGATCGATGATATGAACATCCTGCGCCACGGCGGCATGAACAGACTCTTCGACCGTGTCTACGCCCCATCGACTTTGGGATCGTTTCTGCGCTCGTTCTCCTTCGGCCACGTCAGACAGCTCGATGCCATCAGCGCCCGTCTTCTGACCGGCTTCGACCAGCACATACGCCTGCTGGCCACCAGTCCGACAACACCGCAGTCGTCAATGGTCTTCGTTGACGTCGACGACACCGTCATCGACGTCCATTCCGCAAGGAAACAAGGAGCCGGATTCGGGTATCAAGGCAGTCGGGGACTCAACGCGCTCTTGGCGACTGCATCGACAAGCACCTCCAGTCAGGTCATCGTCGGTCAGCGTCTCCGGAAGGGCTCTACCTCATCAGCTCGGGGTGCCGACAAGTTCGTCTCTGACGCCCTGGCCACCACTCGACGCATCAATTCCGGTCAGGCCCCGGTGCTGGTGCGTGCTGATTCCGCCTACTACTCGTCGACAATGACCAAAGCCGCCCGCGGTGCTGGGGCCGAGGTGTCGGTGACGGTGCGTATGGACAAGAAGGTCAAAACAGCGATCTCCACCATCGACGATGATGCGTGGACCGGCATCCAGTACCCGGAAGCGATCTTCGACGAAGAGACCAAAACGTGGATCAGCAAGGCTGAAGTCGCTGAAGTCGCCTTTACCGCGTTCACGTCGAAGAAGAAGGCTCTGCAGGTGCCAGGCCGGTTGATCGTGCGACGAGTCCCCGAGCTCAACGAGAAGAAGCGGTCTGCCGGGCAGGACCCGTTATTCGACTTGTACCGATACCACGCCTTCTTCACCACCCTCGATCAGGAGCGCTTCGACACTGTTCTGGCGGACCAGATCCACCGGAAGCACGCAATCATCGAGCAGATCAATGCGGAATTGAAAAACGGTGCACTGGCGCATATGCCCTCAGGGGCCTTCGATGCCAACGCAGCGTGGGTGACGATCGCGGCGATGACTCATAACCTACTGCGGGCAGCTGCTGGGCTCATGGGTGGCCGAATGAGCAAGGCGCGTGCACAAACACTGAGGACGCGTATCATCCTCGTCCCGGCCCGGATTGCCCACCGAGCGAGGAGATTGATCCTGAATCTGCCCAGAGACTGGCCATGGGCCGAGGAATTCGCTCGTTTGTGGCAGGCCGCGTTGAGCCCTCCCCAACGTGCGTTGACATGACCGATCAGCCCGAGCGGGCGTGAAGACCGGGGCCCGGGGAGGAGGCCTACGGGAACTGAAAAGTGGAATCAGACTGGTGAGAGACCGGGACGATGTTCCCTGCCCATTTGTCGACATTTTGCGAGAACCGGATTCACACCACGGCTCCCATACCGATCGGTGGATCAAGGCTTA
>NZ_RHFH01000047.1 GCF_004745075.1 Brevibacterium sp. S111 | reverse complement strand
CCCTTTTTGTTGGGTTGTGGTGATGGGTGAGTGTTTGTGGTTTGAGAATCCAATAGCGTGTTTGTTTGAACAAGTTGTGATGCCAGAAACATTATTTTTCTGGTGAGACAATCACACGGTCGAACAGTCTGGTTCGCCTCCTTGAGGTGGGTGGTTCTTTGTTGAATCGTTCACTGTGGTGGCGGTTGGGGTGTTTGATCGTATTTTTTGAAGCCGGCTGGTCACCCCGTGACTGGTTTGGCTGTCTTGCTGGGATTCATACTGCAACATAATTTTTTTATGGAGAGTTTGATCCTGGCTCAGGACGAACGCTGGCTGCGTGCTTAACACATGCAAGTCGAACGCTGAAGCCGGGTGCTTGCACCTGGTGGATGAGTGGCGAACGGGTGAGTAACACGTGAGTAACCTGCCCCTGATTTCGGGATAAGCCTGGGAAACTGGGTCTAATACCGGATATGACCGTTCCACGCATGTGGGATGGTGGAAAGTTTTTCGATCGGGGATGGGCTCGCGGCCTATCAGCTTGTTGGTGGGGTAATGGCCTACCAAGGCGACGACGGGTAGCCGGCCTGAGAGGGCGACCGGCCACACTGGGACTGAGACACGGCCCAGACTCCTACGGGAGGCAGCAGTGGGGAATATTGCACAATGGGGGAAACCCTGATGCAGCGACGCAGCGTGCGGGATGACGGCCTTCGGGTTGTAAACCGCTTTCAGCAGGGAAGAAGCGAAAGTGACGGTACCTGCAGAAGAAGTACCGGCTAACTACGTGCCAGCAGCCGCGGTAATACGTAGGGTACGAGCGTTGTCCGGAATTATTGGGCGTAAAGAGCTCGTAGGTGGTTGGTCACGTCTGCTGTGGAAACGCAACGCTTAACGTTGCGCGGGCAGTGGGTACGGGCTGACTAGAGTGCAGTAGGGGAGTCTGGAATTCCTGGTGTAGCGGTGAAATGCGCAGATATCAGGAGGAACACCGGTGGCGAAGGCGGGACTCTGGGCTGTAACTGACACTGAGGAGCGAAAGCATGGGGAGCGAACAGGATTAGATACCCTGGTAGTCCATGCCGTAAACGTTGGGCACTAGGTGTGGGGGACATTCCACGTTCTCCGCGCCGTAGCTAACGCATTAAGTGCCCCGCCTGGGGAGTACGGTCGCAAGGCTAAAACTCAAAGGAATTGACGGGGGCCCGCACAAGCGGCGGAGCATGCGGATTAATTCGATGCAACGCGAAGAACCTTACCAAGGCTTGACATACACTGGACCGTTCTGGAAACAGTTCTTCTCTTTGGAGCTGGTGTACAGGTGGTGCATGGTTGTCGTCAGCTCGTGTCGTGAGATGTTGGGTTAAGTCCCGCAACGAGCGCAACCCTCGTTCTATGTTGCCAGCACGTGATGGTGGGAACTCATAGGAGACTGCCGGGGTCAACTCGGAGGAAGGTGGGGATGACGTCAAATCATCATGCCCTTTATGTCTTGGGCTTCACGCATGCTACAATGGCTGGTACAGAGAGAGGCGAACCTGTGAGGGTGAGCGAATCCCTTAAAGCCAGTCTCAGTTCGGATCGTAGTCTGCAATTCGACTACGTGAAGTCGGAGTCGCTAGTAATCGCAGATCAGCAACGCTGCGGTGAATACGTTCCCGGGCCTTGTACACACCGCCCGTCAAGTCACGAAAGTCGGTAACACCCGAAGCCGGTGGCCCAACCCTTTTGGGAGGGGGCCGTCTAAGGTGGGACTGGCAATTGGGACTAAGTCGTAACAAGGTAGCCGTACCGGAAGGTGCGGCTGGATCACCTCCTTTCTAAGGAGCACACATTCAGATCCCCACCGTCAGGAACCGTTCGTGTTCCTGGGTGGGTTGCTCATGGGTGGAACATCACAACTT